>JAWKOJ010000011.1:0-155697 GCA_041391245.1 Caldilineales bacterium | reverse complement strand
CGCTGGTCGTAGCCTTGCATGGCTTTGAAGCGCTGATAAACGTCCTTGTAGGTGCGTCCCCAGGCGTGGTGGACGGCCATGAAGCCGTTGGCCGTGATGGGGCCATCGATAAATGACCAGCGCTCGTTGCCGCGGTTCTTCTCCCACAGCTTGCGAAACGCGTCCGTCTCACGCCACAGGTCAAGCATCGAATGCTCCTGGGCGACAAAATCTGGTTTGGATGATACGGGTTTGAACATGGTTGCCTCGTCACAAATAAATAGCCCTCGCCTCAAATCGAGGACGAGAGCTTGCGCTGCCGCGGTACCACCTCGGTTGGCGGCCATCGGTCGAACGACCAACGCCACCCACTCGGTTGGGATGCCATCACATCCCCGTGGTTGGTAACGGGCCACGAGCCCGGCGACACTTACTTAGTGATCGGTTATCAGTAATCAGTGGCCAGAACGCCATTCAGCCGCGTTCCAGGCAATTGCCATCACTGACTTCTGATTACTGCTTACTGATTACTGTTCCGCGTGCTGCTCCGGAGTGATTTTCGACGGGTGTGATCCTGCCTGGCTTGCACCGTCCCAGGCTCGCTGACCGGCCACCCGCCCGTCTACTCGTCTCCATCAACGCATGAGAATCTCAATTGTGGCGAGAATGTACCACAGGTCGATCATGTTGTCAATCGGCGAGAGTTGCCAACTTTTCGGAAAAGTTGGCAACTCTGCGGACGCGGCGTTTATGGCAGGGACGGCTCGAAGAGCGGGGCACCGGGGTCGTTGGCCGCCATCTGCAGCACGGCGAAGTTGGCGGAGTTGCCGCTGAGCAGTGCATGGTTGCTGATCAGCAGCGATTTGCTGCGGGCGTCGAAGGCGATGCCGGCCGGGTTGTCCAGCGGGATGGCGTCGCCGGGCTGGCTGCTGACGCGCGCGGTTTCGCTGCCGTCGGCCGCCAGCACCGAGATCTGGTTGGACAGCGCCAGCGAGACGTAGAGGTCGCCGCGCGCGCCGAAGGCCAGTTGGTCGGGCAACTCACCGGCGCCGTAGATGTGGAAGGTCTCCAGGTCCGGAGCGGACGGCTGATCGACGCGCGGCAGGCGATAGATCGTCCCGGCATTGGGGTTGCCAAGAGATGTGGAGGACACAAAGTAGACGCTGGCGCCGTTCGGGCTAACGCGCAGACCGTTGGGTCCGAAGGGAATGAAGCCGCCCCCTTCCAGCAGCGGGCTCTGGAACCAGATCTGCGGCGCGCCGCCGCCGGGTAGATAGCGCCAGATCGTCGCCTGCAGGGAATCGGTCACGTAGGCGTTGCCAGCGCTGTCGAACGCCACGTCGTTGACGATGGGCGGCGCGTCAAAGGTTGTAGGCGCACAATCCGTCCCGGCCGGCACGGCGGAACACACAGGCAGGTCCGGCACAGGATCGCCGTATGCCTGCTGCACATAGCCCTGGCCCTGCCTGGCGAAGCGGATCAAGCCAAGCTGCGTGCTGAGCGCATAGATGCGGCCCGCGCCGTCCACGGCAATATTGCTCAGCGCGTGTTCGAAGTCCAGCGCCTCGCCCGACACGGGGATCGTCTGCACGAGCGCGCCGGTCTTGCGATTGTAGACCTGGATCGCCGACGGCCCCGTGCCGGCCGTGCCGAAGCGCGCCGGACCGCTGACGAAGACCGAGTTGCCGTGCACCAGCACGCCCTCGGGAAATCCGGGATCAGCGGGCACGCCGGCAAACACGCCGATTTGGCCGAATGCCGCGGCGAACGCGGGAACGAGACCGGCCGCACCCAAAACCGCGACCAACAGTGTGGCCGCGGCGACCTGCCGCCGGCCTGCCAACAAACCCTGCAAACCTTTCATTGTGACCTCCTGTGTGTTCCTTCTGAACAGTGCCGTCCCTGGCAAACAGCCAGGTTCGTCGCTATGAGTCGGCGAGTCCAACATCATCCGGCGGGAGTTCCGCCAGATCGGGCGTTATCCACCCCGGCAGGGTGAACTCCAGCCAGTGCTGCGGGGCTGCCGGCAGGGTCGTCCGCGGCGCCGCGGCGCCGCGGTCATCCTCGGGAGACGCGTGAGGCGTGGTGTCGTCCGGCAGGCTGGCATCCGCTCCGTCAGGGATCGTCTTCAACGTCGGTCGCGCCTCTCGCTCCGCTCGGTGGGCTGGCACCGATGCTGACCGCAGTGTAGCACCGGCGCGTCCGGGAAACGTCCGCGGCGCGAGGCTGGATCACGAAGATGCGAAGAACGCGAAGGCAGGACGGCGAAATGCGAGTGTCGGAGGTATGGGAAGGGACGTGCTGGAACGCAACGATCGTCACCGATTCGTCACTCCGGCCTCCGCGGCAGTGACGGGTGAGCGGTGGCATTTGGACAAGATTCGCAGGACCTGCAAGCCGCCGGAGAGGGCCAGCAGATCCTGTTGATCCCGTCGATCCTGTCGATAATTCGGCCCCCGATCTCTACGAAACAGCGATTTCGCGGGGAGTGTCGTCAGGCTGGAGGACACCGGCGGCGCGTGCCAGCCAGGACTGGGCGTGGCCGGCCGCCTGATCCAGGGAGAGCTGCTGGCCGGCGGCCCAGGCCGCAGCGAGCCCGGCCTCGTCCAACTGCTGGCGCAACTGGCTGAGGTCGATCTCCAGCGCCCGCCGTTCCTCGGGCGGCATGACCAGTCCCATCCGCTGGCCGGCGTCGAGGATGCCTCCGCATAGCTGGACGCATTCGCTCCACGCACCGCTCGCCAGCATCAGCTTGGCCACGCCGCTGAGCACCAGCCAGACGCCACGCCGGTCGTCCAGGTTGCGGCGATCGCCAGGCTCTCGGCGAAAAAGCCGGCTGCGTGCGGCCGGCTTGCCGGTCAGGGTCATCAGGTCGCCCAGCTCACGCAGGGTCGATGCCAGCCGCATGAGGTCGTCCTGGGAGCGCCGAAAGGCCAGTGTCTGGCGGTGCATGGCGACCGCCTGCTCGTACTCCCCTGGTGCTTGAGCACGATGCTCAGGTTGTTGTAGGCGACGGCCAGGTTGTGCGACACCTCGCCCTGCCCGGCGGCCGACCCGGCGATGGTCTCGCGGAAATACCCGCCGGCCCGGTCATAGTCTCCCTGGTGGCCGGCCACAAGGCCCGCCATCTGCAAGCCGGTGGAAAGCAGCTCGCGGCTGCCGTCGGCCCGCGCCAGCTCGATGGCCAGATCGCCGTAGCGGCGCGCGGTGTCGTAGCTGCCCTGCAGGGTCTCGTACCAGCAGGTCCGCTGGAGAAGCCGGGACTGCACGCCCAGCGGTAGGCGCTCGCGCAACGCCAGCGCCTGCTGGTGCCATGCCAGCCCCTCAGGCAGCCGGGCGCGGCGCACCCAGTACTCGGTCAGCGCGCCAAGGATCAACTCCACGCCCAGGCCGACGGCTTCGTCATCGGCGCCGGCGCGCAGCGACCAGGCCAGCGAGGCGCGCAGGTTGTTCTCCTCGGCCGCCAGCCGGTCCAGCCAGGCCCCTTGCTCCTTGCCGGCCAGCCCGGCCCGCGCCTGGCCGGCAAGCCCGGCGAAGTAGCGGGCGCGGCGCAGGCAGAGCGCCTCCAGCGCATCGTCGCCCGCCAGCAGTTCCTCCGCAAAAGCCCGCAACACGGCCAGCACGAAGAAGCGCGGCTGCGGCCCGGCCTTGACCGCGCTCAGGCGGACGATGTTCTTGTCAAGCAGCCTTTCCAGCGCCTCCAGCGCATGCCCGTCGTCGCCGTCCAGCAGGATCGCGGCGACGCTTTCAGCGGTGAAGCCGCCCGGCAACAACGCCAGCCGGGCGAAGAGCTGCTTCTCCCGGTCGTCCAGCAAGCCGTAGCTCCACGCCACCGCGGCGCGCAGGGAGCGGTGGCGCTCCGGCACGTCGGCGGCGCGGCTGCGCAGCGCGTCCAGGGTGTTGTCCAGTTGCTGCACGATCTCGGCCGGCGTGAACAGCTTGCTGCGCGCCGCGGCCAGCTCGATGGCCAGCGGCATGCCCTCCAGGCGGGCGCACAGCAAGATGACATCGGCCGCGTTGTCCTCCGTCAGCTCGAAGCGCGGCGCTGCGGCGCGTGCGCCCTCGCAAAACAGCGCAACCGACGGCACAGCGGCAAGCTCGGCCAGCGGCAGCCGGACCGACCGGCGGGCGTCAGGCAGCGCCAGCGACGCCACGTCGAACGCGTGCTCGCCGTAGAGGTTGAGGGCCGCCTGGCTGGTGACCAGCAAGCGCAGACCGGGCGCAGCGTGCAGCAGCGCGTTGATCTCCCCGGCTGCCAGCAGGACGTGCTCGAAGTTGTCCAGCACCAGCAGCATCTGCTTGTAGCGCAGGTGGTCGATGAGGTTGCTCAGGGCCGATCCGCTGCCGTGCGCCCCGACCGTGGACGAGATGGTGGCCAGCACCAGCGCCGGATCCTGCACCGCCGCCAGCGCCACCGCGAAGACGCCGTCGGGATACGGGCCGGCCGGCTGCTGGGCCAGGCGCCAGGCCACCTCCTGCGCCAGACGGGTCTTGCCGACGCCGCCGGGGCCGGTGAGGGTCAGCAGGCGCGCCGCGGGCGGGCTGGCGGCCAGCAGGATGCGCATGATCTCGTCCACCGTCTCGTCGCGGCCGATGAGGCTGCGCACGGGGGCGGTTGCGTTGCCCGGCCGCGGTGCGGGCGGCGCGGCCGCGGGGTCGCCCAGCACCTCGCTGGCCGGCACGTCCTGCAACACCAGCCGCGCCAGATCCTGGGTCTCGGCCATGGGCGGCACGCCCAGCTCGGCCTTCAGGTCGTGGGCGAAGCGGCGGTAGGTCTGCAAGGCGCCGGAGCGGTCGCCCAGCGCGTGTTGCAGCGCGATCCGCTCGCGCACGAAGTCCTCGCGCAGCGGGTCGTCGGCCAGGCCGCGCTGCACGTCCACGAGCGCCGCATCCAGCGCGCCCCGCTGGCAGTGTTGAGCGATCGACTGGCGCAGCAGGTTGAGATACTGCCCGTGCAGCCGCTCGCGCTCGAACCAGAGCCACGGCTCGTCCAGCGCGGGCAGCAGCGGGCCGGCATAGAGATCGATGGCCTCGGCCAGGCGCGCCGCGTTGCCGCCCAACTGTTCGAAGACGGCCACATCCAGCCAGTAGGGCGCGCGCGGGTTCCACTGGACGTGTTGCGGCGTGACCAGCAGCCAGGGAGCGTCGGCCGGCGCCTCCGGCAGGGCGCGCCGCAGGTCGTAGAGGTGGCGGCGCAGGCTGCCCCTGGCCTGCGCCTCGGTCGAGTCGGGCCAGAGGGTGAACGCCAGCGCCTCGCGCGCTACTGGCTGCCCGCGGTTCAGCAGCAGATAGGCCCACAACGGCAGCGCCCTGGGCAGGGCGACAAACGTCAAGGCCCGGTCGTCGAAGAACAGGCGCAGGTAGCCGAAGAGGTGGATGCGCAACATGGGCAGAGGAGCGGCGGTCGCGTAGACGATGAGGTGACAGCCACGTGGTTACAAAGTGACAGTCACTTTCCGAAAGTGACTGTCACCTGCGCGGGCATCTACCACAGGTGATACGGGCTGTCAATCAGCGGTAGAGACGTTGTACGAAACTGAATGTTCGCCAGTCTTTGGTTTGCTCGAGCGACATCACTGCTGATCGCGCCCTTGCGCGGACAAACGATCGACCCTTGCCCCACCGCCCTGCCTGTGGTATCCTGCCTCCTCGAAGGCCGTCAGCCTGTTGAACCACCACCCATGCATCCTGCGGACAGCCTCGCAGAAAGGCCTCTTATGGCACCCTTCTACGGCAAATATCGCGGCAAGGTCGTCAACAACATCGATCCCCTGATGCTGGGACGCATCATGCCCCTTGTTCCGGCAATCTCCCGAAATGCCACCGAGCTGGGCGCTGCCCTGCGCGCCCTTTGCCGGCTCAGGCGTGGGTCTGTTCGCGGTGCCGCCGGTCGGAGCCAACGTCTGGATCGAGTTCGAGGCCGGCGATCCTGATTATCCCATCTGGGCCGGCGGCTTCAAGGGCGAGGCGCTGCTCCAGCCCGCCATGCTAACCACGGTGATGCTCAGGACCGGCGCCGTGACCCCTCACGCTGACGACCTGCGCGCCGGACTTGCACGTTGGCGGTCAACACGCCGGCCGGCCCGCGCACGGTCGAGCTATCGCCCAAGGGCATCACCCTGAGCAGCGGCGACGTCACCGTGACCCTCTCCGAGCAAGCCATCGATCTCACGCACACCCCGCTTCGGCCGCCACTGTCGCGCTCCAGGGCGTTCGCCTGGAA
This sequence comes from Caldilineales bacterium, assembly GCA_041391245.1. Classification (GTDB taxonomy): domain Bacteria; phylum Chloroflexota; class Anaerolineae; order JAAEKA01; family JAAEKA01; genus JACKBK01. The sequence goes on along the minus strand of JAWKOJ010000011.1, from coordinate 149,495 downwards.
GAGCGGTGGTGCGAGCGTCGCGGTGTCACCGGCCAGCATCAGCCTGGAGAACGGCGCGGCCAGCATCGAGATGTCGCCCGCGACGGTGAACATCAACAACGGCGCGCTGGAGGTGATGTAGACATGCCCGGATTTCTCCTCCATGCCGGCGCGGTCGTGCAGTGCGCACGGCGGCGTCGTGCAGCCGACGGTGCCCAGCCCGCGCCACCGTGATGGGGATGCCTGTCGTCACGCTCGCGCCTTGACCGTGGCCGGCTGTGCGTTTCCACCGCCGCCCGTCGCCAACGGCCCCTGCGTCACCGCCCAGTTTCTCGCCGGTTCGCTGCGCGTCCGGTCGATGGGCATGCCACTGCTGCTGGCCGACAGCCCGGCCGTCTGCACACCGACCGGCACACCAGTTGTCACCGCGGGTGTTCAGCCCCGCGTGAGGGCCACATAGTCCCGGACCTTCTGGGGATGATATGCTTGGGCCGTATCAGCCAAAAACAGCAACAGGGCCAGAAGTCTGGCCCTGTTGGACGGTTGACGCGCGCCGGTCGCGCTAGACGACGATAAAGCCGCAGTAGTTGCCGATGCCCAGATCGTTGCAGACGACCAGAATCCAGACGCCCGTGGTGAGGCCGCCCCAAGAGGGAATGGCGAAGGGTGTAACAATGTCAGTTGCTGGGGAAGTTGCTACGTCGAACGACTGGAACACAGTCTTCAACGTCACCGGTGAATAGTATGGGCGTGCCCAGAAGTTGACGGTGCTGGAAGCCTGGCCGTCGCTCAGGTAGTAAAACCAGTTGGCAGCAGAACCAAAGCTGGCGGCGTTGATGGCCGTAACGGGCGTGCCGGCAGGAGTCCAGGATACAGGCGTGCATCATTGCTTCTCGCAAAGGTGGAGGGATCGCACCCGGGTTGGCGCGGCGTGTCGCAGCGACCATTCGGATCCAGTTTCGGGCCTGCCCTGCTTGCTTTCTTTTCCCTCCTTTCCCTCATCTCCTTCCTTCCTCCACCCCCCAAATCAAGTTTTCATCCCTGCGCTTATAGGTCAACGGTGCTATTCTTTGGCAGCGCACCATTGCTCCCGAGGTGGAGTATGACGCCTGAGTACCTCGACTTCGAAATCCTGACATCGGCATCGGGCACGGGAGAGACTATCCGGTTGCCGTCCGGCGGTCGCCGGCCGGCGAGGCGCGCACGCAGATGCGCTTCCCCTTCGACGAACAACAGTTGGCGGGCCGTCTCAAGGACCTGCAGATCGCGCCTCCTCAGGTCGGGCGGACGTAGCGGCGGCGCGCTCACCCCCGAGCAGGAGGAGGTGCGCGCTGGCTCGGCCCCCCCGACGCGCTGCTGGGCCGGCGATGTGCGCAGTCTCTGGCCGACATCAGCCAGGAGCGCACCGTCAGCGCCGGCAACGGCCTGCGCCTCAAGCTGCGCTTCGCCTCCCCCGACCTGGCCGCGCTGCCCTGGGAGTTCCTCTACGACACCCGCCGCGGGCAGTTCGTCAGCCTGTCGGTGCATACACCCCTGGTGCGCTACATTGACCTGCCCCATCCGCCGCGCGCGCTGCACATCGCGCCGCCGCTGCGCATCCTGGGCATGGTGGCCGGCCCCGACGACCTGCCCGACCTGGACATCGCCGCCGAAAAGGAGCGGGTCCAGCGGGCGCTGGCCGGCCTGATGGAGGCCGGGCTTGCCGAGCTGGTCTGGATGGCCGGCGCAACCTGGCGCGACCTGCAGCGGGCCATGCGCCGCGGCCCCTGGCACATCTTCCACTTCGTCGGTCACGGCGCCTTCGACCGCGCCGCCGGCGAGGGGCTGGTCATGTTCTGCGACGACCAGGGCAATGCCCGGCCGCTGCGGGCCAGCGAATTGGGCCGCCTGCTGGCCGACCACTGGACGCTGCGGCTGGCCATCCTCAACGCCTGCGAGGGCGCCCGCGGCAGCGACCACGATCTGTTCTCCAGCACCGCCTCGATCCTGGTGCAGCGCGGCCTGCCGGCGGTGCTGGCCATGCAATACGAGATCACCGACCGGGCGGCGGTCGAGCTGTCGCGGGCCTTCTACGAGGCGCTGGCCGACGGTCTCCCGGTCGACGCGGCCGTGGCCGAGGCGCGCAAGGCCGTCAGCCTGGCCATCAGCAACACCGTCGAGTGGGGCACGCCAGTGCTCACCATGCGTGCGCCCGACGGCGTGCTTTTCACGCTGGAAGCTGACACGAAAGACACCCGGCCGCGCAAGACCGCCACGCTGGAGCTTGCCAGCGAGCCGGAGTTGACGTTGCGGCTGGAGGCAGCACCCAACCCTGCGCCCGCCGGCAGCGAGGTTGTCTGGACCGTCACCGTAACCAACGATGGCGGCCAGGACTTGCTGTACGTAAGTGTCCTGCGCGGGCGCACGTTGCTGGACGATCCGTTCAAGCTGCTTGTCGGCCAGGGGCGCAGTCTCAGCTTCACCACCCGCAACGAGGAGCCGTGCGCCGTCACGGAAAGGGTCCATGCGTCCGGGTTCACCAGCAGCGGCCGGGTGGCGCTGGACGAGGCCGGCGCCACGGTGCTGGTCGAGGCCGAGGCGGACGCTGCACCCGCTGCGCTCGCCCCGCCCAAGGATGCGGCCACGGTGACCGCGTCCGGCGCGGCTGACAAGTCAGACTGGCTGGTCATCACCGACCCGCTGGCCATGGAGTTCATGCTGATCCCCGCGGGCAGGTTCACCATGGGCAGCGACCCTGCGGTCGACAAGGATGCAGCCGAGCTTGAGCAGCCGCCGCACCGGATCCATCTGGACGACTACTACATCGCCCGCACGCCTGTGACCAACGCGCAGTATGCCCGCTTTGTCACAGCCCTGGGCCATGCCGCGCCGGGGCACTGGAAATCGGGCAAGCCGCCCCGCGGCCACGAGGATCACCCGGTGGTCATGGTGTCTTGGGAGGATGCGCTGCGCTTCTGCCGCTGGCTGCGCAAATCCACCGGCCGCCAGTTCTTCCTGCCCACCGAGGCCCACTGGGAAAAGGCGGCTTGCTGGGGTCCCGCTGCGGACGAACGGCGCCTCTATCCCTTCGGCAACATATTCGACCCCGGCAAGTGCAACAGCTACGAGTCGGGCATCGGCGCGACTACGCCCGTTGGCGCATACTCGCCCGGCGGGGACAGCCGCTACGGCGTGGCCGACATGGCCGGCAACGTCTACGAATGGACCAGCACCAGCCTGCGCAGCTACCCCTACGACCCGTATGACGGCCGCGAGCTGCTGGCCAGCGGCGGCAAGCGCATCCTGCGCGGCGGCTCGTTCTACGACGTCGGCTGGGTGGCCCGCTGCGGCTCGCGCTTCCACAGCAACTTCAACAACCGCTTTCCCTACTTCGGCTTCCGCGTGGTGTTGTACCTGTAACGCAGCGAGGGTTGGCATCTTTGCAGCAAAGATGCCAACCCTCCAACTCCTCTTGACCGTTCCCCCCTTTTCCAGTAAACTGCAAGCAGTAACCCATCCGCTCGCAAGGAGTGTCCATGAAATACCTCTATGCCATCATCGCTGCGGCGCTGGCGGTCCTCGGCTTCATCTTTCTGATCGGCTTTGCCGGCAGCCTGGCCCGGCTGGTCATCGGTGTGCTGCTGCTGATCTCGGCCGGCGCGGTGGTCTTCCTGGCCCGCAGCAAGCCGCAACCCTCACAGACCACCGTCGTCCAGCAGATCGATCTCAGCGGCGACGTCAGCCTGGAAAACATGAAGTGCAAGGTCTGCGGCGCGCCTCTCACCAAGGACGAGATCGACGTCAAGGCCGGCGCAATCTTCATCAACTGCTCCCACTGCGGCTCCACCTACCAGTTCGAGGAGGAGCCGAAATGGTAAACCTCCGCACCAACCTGCGCCAACGCCTACGCTCGCCCGTCGGCTTTCCCGCGTTTCCTTCCTTTCCCTCCTCGTTGCGTACACGAGAAGCCGGCGAGCCAGACCTTGCCCCCGGCCTCCACACCTACCGCATCACCGACACCCATGGCTACCAGCGCCGTGTCCACCTGCGGGTCGACCCTGACGGCTCCGGCGTGCTCTTCCGCGACGTGACCGACGTCATCCACCTCAACACAACCGCGACCCAGATCGCGCACATGGCGCTGGAAGGCGAGAGACGAGACCACGCCCGCCGTCGAATGCAACGCATCTACGGCAGCAGCGCGCAGATGGAGGACGACCTCGTCAGCATCTACGCGCTGGTGCTGGCCATGACCGACCCCGGCGACGCCTGCCCCACCTGCGCGCTGCCGGAGCTGCCGCGCGCCGACCTGTTCAGCACGCCGGTCCACGCGCCTACAAGGTCGATCTTGCGATCACCTATGGCTGCAACAACGAGTGCCCGCACTGCTACAACGAGCCGAGCCACTACCCTATGGCGTCGTTGAGCAAGGAGCACTGGTTCGACGTGATCAACAGGCTACACGAACTGGGGTACCGCACCTGATCTTCACCGGCGGCGAGGCGACGCTGCATCCCGATCTGCCCGAGATCGTCGCCCACGCCGACCGGCTGGGCCACGTCGTCGGGCTGAACAGCAACGGCCGGCGCATGGCGCACCAACCCTACGTCGCCGAGCTGGCCGCAGCCGGACTGAACCACGTGCAGATCACCCTCGGCTCCAGCCGGCCCGCCGTCCACGACGCCATGATGGGCGCACGCTCCTTCGACCAGACGGTGCGCGGCATCCGCAACGCCGTGGACAGCCCGCTGCACACGATTACCAACACCACGCTGATGCAGGCCAACAAGGACCACGCCGAGGAGATCATCGAGTTTTTGTATGAACTGGGCATCCGCACCTTCGCCATGAACGGCATGATCTACTCGGGCGGCGGCTTCGGCAACGGCACGGCCATTCCCGAGTCCGAGATGCCCGCGCTACTGATCCGGGTGCGCGACCGGGCCGAGGAGCTGGGCATGCGCTTTCTCTGGTACACGCCCACCGAGTACTGCCGCATGTCGCCGGTGGAGCTGGAGCTGGGCGCCAAGCGCTGCAACGCCGGCGAGTACTCGCTGTGCATCGAGCCGAACGGCGATGTGCTGCCCTGCCAATCCTACTACGTCGCCGCCGGCAACATCCTGCGCGACCCGTGGGAGGAGATCTGGCAGGGCGCGCTCTTCCGCTCCTTCCGCGACCGGGTTGAGGACCCGCGCTGGGCCGGCCTGCCGGAGAAGTGCTGGGAATGCCCCGACCTGCCGCTCTGTGGCGGCGGCTGCCGTATCGAGCGTGAGGCGCGCGACGGCCATCGCATCGCCGAACACGGCCACGGCGGCGGATGCGCCGGCTGCAGCGGCAGTTGCGGCACCGGCAAGAGCGCGGCCAGCCAGTCGCCCTTCACCGCCGACATCGAGTTGACCCTGCTGCCGGCCGGTTTCGTCCCGCCCGCCGGCCAGGTCAACAGCCCGCGCCGCGGCAACGGTGTGATGGAGCCCATTCAATAGCACTTCCGCTCGGGCCGGTCTCCGACCCCGTGCTCTGACAGGTCTCCGACCCCGTGCTCTGGCCGGTCTCCGACCTCGTGCTCTGGTCGGTCTCCGACCCGTGTTCTGACAGGTTTCCGACTCCGTGCTCTGGCCGGTCTCCGACCGAGCCCGCCCAGGACAGCGATCCATGACAACCAGCTTTCTCAACCGATTCTTCGTTCCGCGGCTGGCGCGCGAGCCACAAGCGCTCAAGCCCGGCATGCGCCAATACAGCCTGGCCGAAAACGGGCAGACCTACCGCTTTCATCTGCGCGTCGATCCGGGCGGCAGCGGTCTGTTGATCAGCAACGGCACGGCCATTGCCCAGCTTTCCGCCACCGGCGTGCTGATCGCGTCGCGGCTGCTGCAAGGCGCCAGCCGCGACGCGATTCTGCGCGAGCTGGACAAGCAGTTCGAGCCGGCCAGCATCGCCCGCCGCACCTCCGACATCGCCGCGGTCGACAACCTGATCCACCGCCTGATCTCTCCAGAAGGCGCCTACCCGGTGTTCAACCTGCGCGATCCCGCCCAGCAATCCCAGCCCGCGAAGCCGATCCCACCGCTGGAGGCCGACCTGACGCTGGATCAGCCGGTGCACATGCTGCCCATCATGGACCATCTGTGGAGCGCCGGCCTGCCCCATATCACTATTCGCGTCCCCGTGATCCCCGACGTGGTGGAGATCGTGTCGCTGGTCGAGCACGCCCAGTGGCTGGGGCTGATCTGCGGCGTCAGCGGGCGGGCCAGCGATCTGATGGTCGGGTCGATCATCAGCGACCTTGCGCTGGTCGGCGTCGATCACATCACCGTCTTCTATGCCTCGGCCGACCCGTCGTTGCACGACTCGCTCTTCGGCGCGGGCGACCATGCCGCAGCTGAAGCGCTGTTCAAACAGACCGCGGCCGCCGAGCTGGCCGACGTGGCCATGATCCCGCTGATCCAGGCCACGGTAGCAACCTTCGACGAGACGCTGGCGCGGCTGCACGAGCTGGAGGTACCAAACGCCTCCTTCTATGCTATCGCCTGCCCTGACGCCGCAGCCGACGACGGCGCACTGCCCGCCTCAGCGCTGGCCGAGATCGCCGACGACGTGGAGCGAGCAGCCGACGCGGCGCGCGTTCGCTTTCAGTGGCAGCCGCCGGTGCGGCGCGATCCCGCCGTTTCGCTGGCCGAGCAGGTACGCGCCGGCGCACGCTGTTCCAGCGACCTGGCGGTGCGCATTGACCCCGACGGCTCGGTGATCCCGCCGCGCGGCCCGTATCGCTCGGCCGGCGACGTCGTGCGCGATCCCTGGACGAACATCTGGCAGCACGCAATCTTCGACAGCTACCGGGCGCGCATCGAACAGCCGACTCATTGCGCCACCTGTCCCGGACTGGCCATTTGCGCCGCCGACTGCCCCAAGGAGCCGGCCGGCTGGTCGGACGGCGTGGCGCGCTGATCGCGACGGTCAGCTTGCTCGGCAAAGTCGAGCGTCTGGCCACCGAAGCACCAGAGGTTGAGCTTTGCGGAAAAAGTTGAAGGTCAACCGGCAGAAGCGTTGAGCGTTTCAAGAGAAACAACACGATTATGACAACACCACCCGTTACCCCCCAACGCGGCGAGCGCTGGCTGCGCATTGCCACCATCGCGGTCATCCTGGCAGCGCTGCTGGTCCTGCCGGTTGCAACGCGCGCCCAAAACTATTTGTTCAGCGTTCCCAGCGTCGTCTTCCAGGTCTTCGTCCAGCCGGACGGCTCAGCCAAGCTGGTCTACGACATCGAGTTCAAAAACCTGGGATCGACCATCGACATCGTCGACATCGGCGTGCCGACCAAGGACTACCAGCTCAGCAACTTCTCCGCGTCCATCGACGGCCGCCCGTTGAGCGACATCCGCCCGTCGGAGTACGTCAAGCCGGGCGTCGAGGTTCACCTGGGCGGCGGCAGCATCCCCAGCGGCCAGTCAGGCACGCTTCATGTCGAGTTCACCATGCCGGACCTGGTGTATCAAGACCTGACGAACAGAGAATTAGCCTCTTTGCAGATCACGCCAACCTGGTTCGACAGCCAATTCGTCGTCGGGCCGACCGATCTGGAGATCGCCGTCCATCTGCCGGAGGGGGTGAGCATTGACGAGTTGAAGTGGCAGGACACCCCGTACACTCAGACAGGCATCGTCGACGACCGGGCCGTGGCGGTCTGGCTCTTCAACAACACCTTGTTCACCGGCCCGCAAAAGGTCGGCATCTCGTTTCCCAAGGACGTGATGACCAACGTGATCGACCAGAACCTGTTGCAGTTGACGGCGCTCTGGTACGAGAACAGCGGCTTCGCCCAGATCCTCGTCGGCCTGGTGGTTCTGGTCGCCTTCTCGATCTTTTACTTCCGCACCACCGGCGCCACCGGCTTTTTCCTGTGGATGCTGCTGTGCGGCGGCGGCCTGTGGCTGTTGATCACCCGGCCGCTGGCCGGGCCGCTGCTGCTGATCCCCACCGCGCTGCTGGCATGGTTCGCCCAGTCGCGCTACAAGAAACGGCGCATGCGCAAGTACCTGCCGGCCATCGCCCAGGTCGAAGGCGGCGGCATCAAGCGCGGCCTGACGGCCCCGGAAGCGGCCGCGCTGCTGGAGTTGCCCCTCAACAAGGTGCTGACGTTGATCATCTTCGGGCTGTTGAAGAAGGGCGCGCTGCGCCAGGTGCAGGCATCGCCGCTTCAGGTGGCGCTGGCCCCTGACTTCGTGCCTGCTGCCAAGGAGGCCGGCAAGCGTGAGAAAACCAAACAACGCAAGGATGCCGCCCAAACGCTCGGGGTCGCACTGCACACCTACGAGCAGGGCTTTCTGGACGCCATCGAGAAGCACCCCGATAAACCGCTGAAAGAGATCGACTTCGACGAACCGATGAAGGCGTTTCTGCTCGGGGTTGCGGCGCGCATGAAGGGCTTCGACGTCTCCGACACGGTGGAATACTACCAGGCTATCGTCAAGCGCGCGGTGGAGCAGGCCAAAGCCATCGAGGACATCGGCGAGCGCGAGAAGGCGCTGGACAAGGACATGGAGTGGATCCTGATGGACGAGGGCGCGCCAACCGTCTGGGACACGCCGACCTGGCACTACAACCCGGTCTGGATACGCCCATCGGCCGGCAGCGGCGGCGGCCCTTCGCTGGGCGGCGGCTCGCAGCCGTCCGGCGCACCCAGCTTCGGCGATGTCTCGCGCGGCTTTGCAGGCTGGGCGGAAAACACCGCCGGCAGCCTGGCCTCGGCCATCTCACCAGGATCCCTGCCGGCCGGAACGGGCGGCGTCATCAACCTGGCGGGTGTCGATCGCGGCGTCAGCAAGGTGCTGTCGTCAGGCGGGGGCGGCGGTTCGGGCGGCGGGGGCGGCGGAAGCTGTGCCTGCGCCTGCGCCGGTGCGCGTGCGCCTGCGCCTGCGCCGGCGGCGGGCGGTAACGACGCGCGCTCAAGTGACTTCACTGAGGCTGCTGCGGCCGGTCTCAGACCGTGCCGCTCCTGACATGACCTCCACCGATCCCAGCCGTCCCAACCTCCCACCGTCGGACCTGGCGCGCCAGCAAGCCCAGTGGCTGGCGCCGGCCCGCCGCTGGCTGCTGGAGCAGGCTGACCTGAACTGGCGTCGCTCCGTGCTGGACCTGGGCTGCGGCTTTGGCAGCGTGACCCCGGAGTTGGTGGCGGGCGCCGACGGTCCGGTGGTCGCGCTGGACCGCAACTGGGCGGCGCTGCACCACGATCCAACGCCCTTCGCCGGAGCAGTCATCACCTGCGCCGATGCACGCCGACTGCCCTTCCCCACCGCGTACTTCGATCTGGTCTTTTGCCAGCTTGCGCTGCTTTGGATGCCCCTGGAGGCGACGCTGGCCGAGGTGCGTCGCGTGCTTCAGCCGGGCGGCGCGTTGGTCGCCATCGAGCCGGACTACGGTGGCATGGTCGAGCACCCGCCTGAGATTGCCAGCCAGGACTTGTGGATCGCCGGGTTGCGCCAGGCAGGAGCCGATCCCCTGGTGGGACGCAAGCTGCCCGGTTTGCTGGCCGCTCACGGATTCACGGTCAAGGTCGAGCTGCTGAACCGGCTGTCGCCACCGGCCGCAGAACGCCTCGATCTATTGGCCGGCCTGCCTGCCAGCACGGCCGACGCCCGGGAGATCGACCGTATCGCCCGCCGCGCCCGGGCGTTGAGCGGCCCATGGGAACAGGTCGTCCACCTCCCCTTCATGTTCATCACTGCGTTCCTGCCCGACAGATGACGAGGGCGTTCGCCGCACAACCAGGCAGCTTCCGTTGATCCTGTCGAAGCCGCCGCTTCAACGCGTGCTTGTCGCCAAGGTGGAAGGGCCTGGGTTCTGTTGACATTTGGCCCCCGCGGCGTGAGCATCCTGAGATGCAGGGCTCTTGGGCGCTTACAACTCCGTTTGCGGAATGTCAACAGACTCTAGGCGTCGCGCACGGGGAGAAGAAAGATCGGGCAGGTGCTGTGATGCACGACGCGGTCGGCGACGCTGCCCATCACCAGACGATCCATGCCGCCGCGGCCGTGGGTCGCCAGCATGATCAGGTCTACCTGTTCCTGCTCGGCCAACTCAAGAATGGCCGTCGCCGGGCGTGAACCGCCAACCACCGGGCGCACCTGCAACCCCAAACCGGACAATCGCTCGGCCAACTGCGTCAGATAGCGCTGCGAGTTGGCTTCGGCCCGCTGGCGCAGGTCTTCAACGGCATCGGCCATCGCGCCGTACATGGCTGGCTCCGGCACCTCCGGCACCGCCAGCAGAATGAACTCGCAATCGACCACCCGCGCCACAGCCAGCATCCAGGGCAGGACGCGCTCGGCGAACCCGGAGCCGTCCAGCGGCGTCAGCACCTTGCGCACCACCGGCGCCGCGGCTGTCGTCGCCTGGGGACGCATCAGAAGCACCGGGCGGGAGGAAACCTGGATGGCTGCGCTGGCGTTGCTGCCCAGCATGAACCGGCCTATTCCTGACCGCCCGTGGGTTGACATCACCAACAGGTCGGCATCAAGCTCTGTAACCATGGTTTCGATAGCCTGCGCCACCGGCCCTGCTGCCAGATAATATTCGGTTCGAACCCCGGCCGACCGGTACTTTCCTGCCAACTCGCTGAGATACAGCTCGGTCTCGACCTGCCCGGCCTCCAACGGATTGCCGGCGCTGCGTCCCTTGGGAAGGATGCGCAGCGCGCCCCGGGCCGGCAGCACCGTCATCAGCACCATGGTGGCGTCGAACATGTGCGCGATTCGCGCGGCCACCGGCAGGGCAGCCTCGGAAAAGGCCGAGCCATCCAGCGCGACGGCCACCTGATGGATCGTCGCGGCGTCTCCTGTCCAACGCGGTGCGCGCCCGCGGGCGCTGGCTTCGTCGGCCGGCAAGAGCGACGGAGACGGAATCCTCGCCCTCAGCCCGTCGCCGGACGGGGGCAACCCAAGATTGTGCATTGCCTGCTCCTTTCGCCCAAGCTCTTCCTGCAACGGATTTGGGCTGCCCATCTTGCGACGGGTGGTGCGAAAAACGAAGAAGAGAACCGGTACAATCACCAGGTATAGCCAGGCGCCGTTCCGCAGTCCCGTGAGCAACACCGCGGCGGTAGCCAGGAAGACCACCGCTGCCGCCAGAATCGCCAGCAACGATTGCGGTCCAATGTGGCGCCGATCGCCGTCTCTCTGCAGGGAACGACGCACGACGCCGGCGCTGGCAATGGCCAGCAGCAGCAGCGTCCCGACCACATAAACCGGCAGGTAGATGCCCGGCTGCGAGCCAACGAGCAGGAAACAGCCTACGGCCAGCGCCGCCAAGATGCGCACCGGCCGGTTGGCAACGTTGGACCGGTTGCGCTGGCCAAGAAACGCGGGCGCATAGCGGCGGTCTCGCAGGCCAAGAACGAGACTTTGCATGGCCAACATAGCCGAGGCAGTCACGACCAGCAGGGCCAGCACGCCCACCGCCACTGCCGCGATGCCCACCGCCCCCGGCAGCAGCCCCACGATGCCCTGGTAGATGACAGACGAAGCGTCCGCCGGATCGATCTGAGCGACAATGGCCGGGCCGGCCAGCAACAGAAAGACAAGGCTGGTGGCGGCGACCATCAACAGGCTGAGCAACGCTTTGCGGCTGCGCTGCGGCTCCAGGCCCTCATAGGCCAGCTCCATGGACGCGAAGATGTCGGCGCCGGTCAAGAGACCAAGCAGGCTGGCAAAACTGATCATCGTCGCTCTGCGCAACTCAGGCGACGTCAACGCGCCGGAGTCGACGGCCGGCAAGCGCAGCCCATTTGAGAGCACAGCAGCCAGGACCATGGCCCACAACATCACCAGGATGCCCAGAGTCGCCGGGCGATAGGCCAGCGGCAGCACCTGGGGCCGGTTGTTGACAACCCACGTCATGCCCAGCGCAATGGCGGCCGCGAGCAGATCTTGACCAGAGATACGCCAGATCAGCGGCGTGTGCAGGATGGGAAAAGGTCGCTCAGCAACGACACAGCCGCGGCCAGGCTGACCAAGGCTGCGGCCGCGATCATCACCGTCTCGATGGCGCTGTTGACCTTGATGGCCCAGCCGCCGAACACCTCTTCGCCCAGGCCCTGCACGCCCCGCCCGCCGTGCACCCAGCGAATCACCTGCCCGTAGACAAAGATGGCTGCCACAAGCACCAGCACGGCCATCCACGCGCTCGTGCCAAAGACAAGATCGGCCACGCCGGCCGCCGCGCCGATCTTGAGTATCGCACTGAAGGAATAAAGGGGGGAGCTGGCGGGATCGGCGCCGCCGACCAACACCCCTTGCACAGGATTGCGCAGCTTGCGAACGGGGGTTTGTGTCATGGAAAGAGATCTCGACTGAGTGTAGCGCAACCGGGGGTGGCTGTCCAGCAGACCGGCGTTCGCGCGACGCGCGAATCGACTGTCACCAGGGAGAAGCCGGCGGGAAACGCTGCTTGCGTACAACAAAACAGGCAGCTACAATACGGCCATGAGCGACCCGCAGTTGGATCGATTGGCACGCTTGGCAATTGAAGCAGGGCCGACGGCGTTCTGGCTGAACGCGCTGCCGTGGTTGGTAGAAACTGCGTCTGCCGCCGGCGGCAGCATTTTGCTTGCCCATGCCCAGCCGGTGCGAAGCGAGGTTGGCGCAGTATCAGACGAGGCGCGCCGGGCAATCCGTGAATGGGAGGATGCCTTGGGCCAGCTTCAGGAGTGGCTGCCAGAGGAAGGCGCGCTTTCCTCCACGACCCCACCGCCGTCCACTGCCACGCACCCGACACTGCCGATACTCCACGTCGCCATCCTCCAGCGACAGACAGTGATTGGTGGAATCAGCCTCATTTTTACGGAACCGCTGCAACCGGGCTCGCCGCTGGCCGGCGTTGCCGGGGCGCTGGTGGCAGCGCTTGCCCGGCTGGCGTTGCGAGCTACGGAGAACCACTTGCTGCAGCGTCGTTTGACGCGCAGCGGCCTGCTGTACGAGTTGAGCCGCACGGTGACATCGAGCCTGGACATCGATGTCGTCTTGCAGTTTACAACGGCGTTGGCGGCCAACGCGCTGGGCGCCGAAAGCGCAGCGTTGCTGCTGATTGCCGCCCATTGGCGGGAGTTCGTGGTGGCAGTGGCCCACGGCGTTGCTGCCAGCAACTTCGTCCTGACGCAGATTCCCATCGACGACGGCATCGCCGGCTGGGTGGCACAGACCGGGCTGCCACTCATTGTCAACGATCCCGCCCGCGACCCAACGTTCTCACCGCTGATGGACAAGAAGACCGGCTACACCACCCGCAACGCGCTGTGCGCGCCAATGCAGGCACGCGGCAATGTCCTCGGCGTCCTGATAGTCTCGAACACCGAGGATGGCAGGGATTTTGCCGTTGAGGACATGGAGTGGTTGTCGGCGCTGGCTGCCCAGGCCTCGATCGCCATCGAGAACGCGAGGCTATACAGCAGCCTGCGCGATGAACGGGACCGCATCATCCAGGCCGAGGAAGATCTGCGGCGGCGGCTGGCAGGCAACCTGCACGACAGCGCAGCGCAACTGGTCGGCTCGCTGCTGATGAATCTGGAAGTCGCCCGCCGCGTCGCTGCAACGCGGCCCGAACAGATCGGGGCCGAACTTGACCTGCTGCACGATATTGTGCAACAGGTCAACATTGCGATCCGCCAGTCGCTGCTGGAGCTGCGTCCAGCAATGCTGGAGAGTCGCGGGCTGGTCGGCGCGCTGCGCGGCTTCGTCAACCAGCAGCGGCGGCTGGGCTTCGCCGTCACCGCGGAGATCGGTGAACTGCCGGAGATCCCCAACCGCCAGGTGGAAACCGCGATCTACCTCGTCGTGCAGGAGGCGCTGTCCAACGCGCGACGCCACGCGCGCGCCGAGTATACCTGGCTGCGGATATGGACTGATGAAAGCCGACTGATTCTGGAGGTTGAGGACGATGGGCGGGGCATACCGCAAGATTCGGAGAACAACGACACACCCTCGTCTGGGATGGGGCTGGTCAGCATTCGCGAGCGCGTGGAGTGGCTTGGCGGACAACTGCTGATCCTGTCGCCGCGTCCCGGACAGCGTTCGGGAACGCTGGTGCGTGTGCGTCTGGACCTGGCGCGCGTCCTTGCCCCGCCGCCAAACAACGCGCCGTCGCCAATCACCGGAATCGGCGCCTGAAGCAGGCCTGGTGAGGGCGTGAAACGTGAGGCGGACGATGCAGCTTGGCACAGTCAGTACGAGGCTGCGCGAAAAGCCCCCCGACCGGGCTGGTTCGGGGGGCTTTGTGGTGCACAAGTTGGCGCTTGGACGAGCGACAGCCGGGACTACTTCTCTTCTTCCCGCTCTTTGCGGGCCGCTTCGATGATCTCCTGAGCGATATGTTGCGGGACCGCCGCGTAGTGGGATGGTTCCACGGTGTAGATGCCGCGCCCCTGGGTCAGGGAGCGCAGCTCAGCCGCGTAGCGCTGCATCTCGGCCTGCGGTACCTTGGCCTCGATGACGCTCTTGCCGCGCTCCTGGCCCATGCCCAGCACGATGGCGCGCTTGGTGTTCAGATCGCCGATGATGTCGCCGACATACTCGTCCGGCACAGTGACCTTGACCACCGCAATCGGCTCCAGCAGCACGGGACCGGCCTTCTCGAAAGCCCGCCGGAACGCCTCGCGCCCGGCGATCTGGAAGGCGATGTCCTTGGAGTCAACCGGGTGCATCTTGCCGTCGTAGATCTCGGCCCGCACACCTTCCACCGGATAGCCGGCCACAACGCCCTGCTCCAGCACCGAGCGGATGCCCTTCTCGATGGAGGGGAAGAAGGAGTTGGAGATCGAGCCGCCGAAAATGCGGCTGGTGTCGTATTCAAAGCCCTGCCCGCCCTCGATGGGCCGGACCTCCATGTGTACCTCGGCGAACTGGCCGGCGCCACCGGTCTGCTTCTTGTGGCGATAGACCTCGGTGGCCGAACGGGAGATGGTCTCCTTGAAGGGCACTTTCGGCACGGCTGTCTCGACGCCCACGCCGAACTTGTCCTGCAGGTTGTGTACGGCAACCTCGATGTGGATGTCGCCCATACCGGAGAGAATGGTCTGGCCGGTGCCACCTTCGAAACGCCAGCGCACGGTGGGATCCTGCTCCTGAAGGCGCGACATGGCCGGGCCCATCTTGGCCGAGTCCTGCTGCGTCTTGGGCATGACCGCCACCTCGAACAGCGGGCTGGGATAGGTGGGAGGCACGACCTGCACCTGGGCGTTGCGCAGGCAGAGCGTGTCACCGGTGACCGTGTCGCCCAGCTTGGCCAACGCGCCGATATCTCCCAACGCCAGCTTGTCGACGTTGATCTGCTCCTTGCCGCGCATGACGTAGAACTGGCCAAGACGCTCCTCAGCGGCCGCGCGCGGGTTGTAGAGGCGGCCTTCGTCCATGGTGGCTTCGCCGGAAACGACGCGGAAATAGGTCAGCTTGCCCACGAATGGGTCCGCAACTGTTTTGAACGCGAACAGCGTGGTGGGGCCGGTGGGATCGGGCTTGATCACGATCGGTTCGCCGTGTGCATCCAGCGCCTTCGTCCCGGCGCCGTTCTGGAAGGAGGGAACGATCTCGGTGAGCAGCGTCATCAGCGGGCGGATGCCGACGTTGTGGGTCGCATCGCCGAAGCAGACGGGAACAATGGCGCCGCTGCGGACTGCAGCGCGGAAGCCGCGTCCTACCTCCGCCGGCGTCAACTCCATGGTCTCCAGGTACTTCTCCAACAGGTCGTCGTCGCCCTCGGCGGCCACGTCCATCAAGTTGATACGGGCTTCCTCGACCTCGTCGGCCATCTCGGCCGGCACGGGCGCCTTCTTGCCTTCGACACCAAGAAAAGCCTGCCCGCTGAGGAGATCCACGACGCCGTTAAACCCGGCCTCCCTGCCAATGGGCAACTGAACCGGCACGAAGTTGCCGTCCAGCGACGCGCGCAGGCTGGACATGGCCAGATCCATGGTGGCGTTCTCGCGCGCCATCTTGTTGACGTAGACGATGACCGGGACTTCGTGTTCGCGTGCAATCTGCCAGGCCAACTCGGTGCCGACCTCGACGCCGCTCACGGCATCGACGACCAACAGCAGGGCGTCGACAGCCGCCACCGCGCTGTAGACCTCGCCCATGAAATCGACATAGCCAGGGGTATCGAGCACGGTGAGCTTGTAACCCTGCCACTCCACCGGCACGGCGGCCAGGCTGATGGAGATGCCGCGCCGCTTCTCCTCGGGGTCAGAATCTGAAACCGTATTGCCGTCCTCGGTGCGCCCCAGGCGCGTCAATGCGCCCGAGTCGAACAGCATTGCCTCGGCCAGCGATGTCTTGCCTGAACCGCTGTGCCCGGCTAGCGCGATGACGCGAACACGATCTGCAGGATAATATTTCATTAGGGGGTAATCCTCCGGCGTATTTTGTTTTCCGCTCCGCTACGCTGCGGGACCGGGTAGTCTCTGACCTTTGACCTTGCCTGACGAGACGCTCGCGGCCCGCACGATGGGATGGCCAGTGCTCCACGTCTGCCGACAGCCGACATGCAAGGCCGCCAGCGTCACCCCAAGGCGATCAGCCGGCGGCAGTAGATCAATTCTATCCGATTTTAGGCGGACTGTCAAAGGCGGGGGGAAACGGGAGATGGCAGGATGCATGGAGCAGGATGTGTGGGGCGGGTGGCACGAGATGGGATGTAGTCGCAAGGTCCCCCACTCTGTTCTTCTGTCCCTGGGTCCTTCTGCCCTTTTGCCTCTCTGCCCTGCGTGGACGCGTCACCCCGCGTAGGTACGAACGATGCTCAGGTCCCCGCCCACTAACGCCCGCGCGCGCCGTTCCGCCTCCCACAGGATGCGTTCCTCGTCCAGCGTCAGCAGCTTGCGCTCCTTCATCAGCCAGCGGCCCGCAACCATGGTGTGGGTCACGTCGCCTGCTTGCGCGCTGTGCAGCAGGTTGGCGACCAGATCGTGGCGCGGCCGCCAGTGCGGCTGGTCGGCGTCCAGCAGGATCAGGTCGGCCAGCGCGCCGGGCACGATGGCGCCGCTGTCGGGCCAGCCCAGCGCGCGTGCGCCGTTCTGGGTCGCCATGCGCAGCGGCAGGTCGCCGGGCATCACCTCCGGGTCGCGGTGGTGCAGCTTCTGGATCAGCGCCGCCAGCCGGGCCTCCTTGAGCATGTTGAGGTCGTTGCTGCTGGCCGGCCCATCTGTCCCCAGCGCGACGTTGACGCCCCTGGCCAGCAGCGCCGGAACAGGGGTCACGCCCATGCCCAGCTTCATGTGGCAGTTGGGACACTGCACCACCGTGACGCCGCGGCTGGCCAGCACTTGTTGATCCACCTCGCTGACGCAGATGCAATGGGCGGCGATAGTCGGCACGTCGAAGACGCCGTTCGTTTCCAGCACTTCGACCGGCGACCGGTCGTGCAGCCTGAGGGAGTTGTCCACCTGCTCCTGCGACTCGGCCAGGTGGATGTGGATGCCGACGCCCAGCCGCGCGGCGACGGCCGCCGTGCGCGCCAGGAAGCGCGGCTCGCACATGTACGGCGAGTGCGGCCCCAGCACGGTGCGGATGCGCCCGTCGGCCGCGCCCTGCCATCGCTGCACGAAGTCCACGGTGCCGGCCAGATCGGTGCCGATGTTGTCCTCCTCGCCAAAGACGCACCACGCCAGCAACGCGCGCAGCCCGGCAGCCTGGACGGCTTCCGCGACGCGATCCATGTAGAAGTAGTGGTCGGCGAACGCAACCGTGCCGCCGCGGATCATTTCGGCCACGGCCAGCAGCGCGCCCCAGTACACATCCTCCTCGGTGAGCTGCGACTCGACCACCCACACCCGCTCGTTGAACCAGCGGTCCAGCGGCAAGTCCTCCGCCCAGCCGCGCTCGAAGGTCATCGACGCATGGGTGTGGGCATTGATGAAACCGGGCATCAGCACGCGGTTGGTCGCGTCCAGCGTCTCGTCAGGGTGGAAATCAGCCGGGGCGCGGCCAACGGCAGCGATGCGGTCCCCGTCGACCGCGACCTCCGCGTCGCGCAGAATCGTGCCGCTGGTGTCAAGAGTGACGATGTCGGCGTGGGTGATGAGGGTTCGTGTCATTGGTGGAGGCTCAAGTAACGGATTTTGGGAACGGATGGAGCGGATGCTAGAAACCCGCCAGTCGCGCCAGCATCTGCTGCAAGAGGAAGATCACGATCGGCAGCAGCAGCGCAGTGGCCAGGCCGCGCACGGCGCTCGGCTGCCACGGCCACGTCGACAGGTCGGCGACTGTCGCCTGCGCGGCCCGCAGCGCGCCCAGCGTTTTTTCCAGGGTCTCCGGGTCTTCGACGACGCCCGTAACGGCGGCGTCGGTCACCCGCGCCACCGATTTCTTGAGCAGGCCGCTGATATCGCCTTCCATGGCATGCTTGCGCGCCTCCAGCCGCCGGTGCATGCCCCACAGCGGCCAGACGAACACCAGCACTGCCAGCGCAACCACCGCTGCCACGGGAACCAGTACCGTGCTGGTGCGAATCTCGGAAGGCAGGGCCAGCACTACCAGATACTGGATCAGCACGAAGCCGATGGCCGTGCGCACCGTCAGACCGGAGAAGCTGTACAGCGGCTCGGGGTCGAACAGATCGATCTCCCTGGCGCTGGCGTGGATCCGGCTGACAAGTCGCAACTGGTAGATGACGTGAGCGAAGAACGCGCCCCCGATCAGGAAACTGAGGATGCTGACCGCCAGTTCCCACGGTGCGAAGTACTCCCGAAAACTGCTCAGCTGCACGGCCGTCAACACACTCGCCAGCAATACCCAGAAGCCAGCACCGGCAATCTCATAGCGAGCAGGCAGCGTGGTCAGCCGGTTGCCCAGCCGCTGCAAGTCGTCCTCGCTCGCGCCCAGCGCCCGGTTGAACCGGCGCAGCGAAGTCAACGCGTAGCCATCCAGATACTGGTGCAGCGCCAGAATGGAGACATCCCAGACCAACGCAGGAGCCGGCCAGGCGATGAAGCCCGGATCGCGTTGGCCGGCGATCCAGCGGCCGGCGGCGAACAGAAGATATCCCCCGGCAAACAGCGCGAGGTAAAAGGCCCAGGCCGGCAGCGGCAGCCGGTCTACCAGACGCGCAAACCGGTCGATGACCGCCGGAGAATAGCGGGTATCCAGGTCGAGATCTGCGAGGTTTGGTTGCGGGGATCCAGTCATGGTGCAAACCGTCGGGACGTAGCTGCGGTCAGTTGAAGGTAAGGTGTGATGCGCCAGATTCTAGCACAAGCCGGAGAAAGCGAGAAGTCCGACTCTCGCGGAAAAGTCGGACTTCTTTCGACCATGATCAAAGCGTTTGGCCGCTCCGTCAGACCGGATCTGTCACGGCCTCGTCCGGCGCCTTGCGCTCGGCCGGACCTGGCTGGTGGCCATTGGCGCTCGGCTCCGGCGCGGGCAGCGGCTCCAGCGCCGCGTTGAGCACATCGTCCACGGTCTCGGCGTAGACGAAGGTCATCTTCTGGCGTACGCTTTCCGGCACGTCGTCCAGGTCCTTTTCGTTGCGATAGGGCAGGATGACGGTGTCCAGGCCGGCGCGGCGGGCAGCCAGCACCTTCTCTTTCAGGCCACCGATGGGCAGCACCTTGCCGCGCAAGGTGATCTCGCCGGTCATGCCGACGTTGGCCTTGACGGGCCGCCCGGTCAACAGCGACACCAGCGCAGTCGCCATGGTGACGCCGGCGCTGGGTCCATCCTTTGGCACCGCGCCGGCCGGGATGTGCATGTGCAGATCAGAGCTTTCGAAAACCTCAGGATCGATACCCAGGCGAACCGCGTTGGCCCGCACCCAGCTTAGCGCGGCCCGCGAGCTTTCTTTCATCACGTCGCCCAGCTGGCCGGTGATCATGAAGTCTTTCTTGCCCGCCATGCGGGTCGCCTCGATGAAGAGGATGTCACCGCCCGTCATAGTCCAGGCCAGCCCGGTGGCGACGCCCGGAATCTCGGTACGCTCGGCTACCTCGTCGAAGAACTTCGGCTTCTTCAGAAACTCTACCAGATTGTCGGGGGTGATGACCAGCGTTTCGCCTGTGCCGTTTTCGGCCACCCTGGTTGCAACCTTGCGACAGATGGTGCCGATGGTCCGCTCCAGGCTGCGCACGCCGGCCTCGCGGGTGTAGTCACGTACGATGCGCCGCAGCGCCTCCTCATCGAAGGAGATCTCCTCGGGCCGCAGCGCGTTCTCGCGGATCTGGCGCGGCACCAGATAGCCCTGGGCGATCTTGACCTTCTCCTCGGTGGTGTAGCTGTGCAGCTCGATGATCTCCATCCGGTCCAGCAGCGGCTCCGGGATCGTGTCGAGCATGTTGGCCGTGGTGATGAACATCACCTGGCTCAGATCGAAGGGCACATCGAGGTAGTGGTCGCGGAACTCGCGGTTCTGCTCCGGATCCAGCACCTCCAGCAGCGCCGAGCTGGGGTCGCCGCGGAAATCGCGGCCCAGCTTGTCCACCTCGTCCAGCATGAAGACCGGATTGCTGCTCTCCACGCGGCGCAAACTTTGGATGACGCGCCCCGGCATGGAGCCGATGTAGGTGCGGCGAAAACCGCGGATCTCGGCCTCGTCGCGGATGCCGCCCAGGGCCAGGCGCACGAACTTGCGTCCCATGGCCCGCGCGATGCTCAAACCCAGCGACGTCTTGCCGACGCCGGGCGGCCCTACGAAGCAGATGATTACCCCTTCGCGATCGCGGCGAATCTGGTCGGCGACGGAGACCTCTTCCTGGTCGTCGTCCTTGCGCTCGAGCTTTAGCTTGCGCACCGCCAGGTATTCCAGGATGCGGTCCTTGACCTCTTCCAGGCCGTAGTGGTCCTCGTCCAGCACCTGGCGGGCATGGCCAATGTCCAGGTTGTCGTCAGTCTTCTTCTGCCACGGCAGGCTGACCATCCAGTCGAGGTAGGTCTTGATCACGCTGTATTCAGCAGCCTGGGGCGGCATCTTGCGCATCCGGTCGAGCTCGCGGCGGGCCTCCTTGTCGGCCTCCTCCGGCATGCCGGCTTCCGTGATGCGGTCCTCCAGCTCTTTGATCTCGGCTTCCTGTTCGTCGGTCTCGCCTAGTTCCTTCTGGATGGCCTTCATCTGCTCGCGCAGGTAGAACTCGCGCTGCATCTTCTCCATCTCGCCGACGGCTTCGGACTGGATCTTGCGCCCCAGCTCCAGAACCTCCAGTTCCTTGGCCAGCAGCCCGCTGAGCTTGCGCAGCTTCTCGGTCACACTGTCGATCTCCAGCAGTTCTTGCGCGACCTCGATGTCCAGGCGCAAACTGGACGCGATGAGATAGACCAACTGGCGGGCGTCCTCCACGTTGAGCGCCGCCATCTCCAGCTCCTCAGGCAGGTGCGGCACCAGGTTGATGAACTGGCGGAACTGCTCCTGGGCGTTGCGCATCAGCGCCTCGATCTCGACGGTGTCCTCGATGAGATCGGGATGCTCGAGCACGCTCGCGACCAGATAGGGCTCGGTCTGGACAAACTCCTGGACACGGATGCGCTCCAGCCCCTGGACGATCAAGCGGATCGTGCCGTCGGGCGCGCGCAACATGCGGTGGACAACCGCCATGGTCCCCGTGCTGTAGATCTCGTCAGGGCCAGGCTCGTCCTTCTCCGGGTCCTTGCTGGTGAACAGGCCGATGATGCGCGGCTCAGCATCCACCAGCGCCTCGTCAATCAGGCGAATCGAGCGCTCCTGGCCAACGGTCAGCGGCAGCCACATCATCGGATAGACGACAACACCGCGCAGCGGCAACATTGGCAGGTTCAGCGCATTGGGTTGGTCTCCAAACGCGTCCGCGCTGTTTTCGTCATCGAACTCGTCGTTGTTGAAAAACTCTTCTTCTGGGTCTCTTGACTTGCCGAATAGAGGCACTGTACAACTCCCTATCTCTTTGCGCGCAGCCTGATGGCCGCGACGATCTCATGTCTTTAACTGCGTAAACTCTCGCCTATCACCCGTACCGGCACATGGCGCGGCTGGGCCTTGGGCAGCGTAATAACCAGGAAGCCGTCCTGATAGTCCGCGGTGGCAGACTCGGCCTCCTGCAACGGCCACGGCATAGGCACATCGACCGCGAAAACGCCGTACGGTATCTCGATCTGGTGAAAAACCGTCCGTCCGGCATCTGCGCCGTGCGACTGACGCCGGCCCTGGACGGTCAGAACCTGATCCGCTTGCGACAGCGAGATCTCGAAGTGGTCTTCCTGCAGACCGGCCACCTCGATGATCACCACGATCGCATCCTCGGTCTCATAGACATCGGTCGGCGGCCGAAAGCGCGCGCCTTCTGCGGCAGCAAAGTGTTGCTGCAACACCTGCATGCGATCCAGCCGTATCTGCCCGTACAACAACCTGTCACTCATTCAACTCTCCAAACGCGGTAGCCCACTAAACAAGCTCGCGAATTCATGATGCGGACGGATTATACCACAAGTGGCAGCCAGCGCGAACGGTGCATCCTCTCTGTTGCGACATATCTAACACAAGTCTAATGCAGCAGTGCGGCGGTCACGACTTGGACATCCTCTGTTCCTGGTCTACAATGGCCCCACGACATCACGACTTTTCACCGGTGCAACCGTCCGGGACGGTTCTCAATCTCCCGGGGCGCTGGTTCTGAAGGCCCACAGGAACTCCATGGAAACGCTGACCCACCTAGACAACTTCATCGACCAACTCGCGTCCGGCGATCCGACACCGGGCGGCGGCAGCGCAGCCGCGCTGTCTGGCGCGGCCGGAGCAGCTTTGGTCGCGATGGTAGCGCGACTCACCGTCGGCAGAAAACGCTACGCCGACGTCGAACCGCAGATGCAGGAGATCATGCTGAGCGCCGAGGCGCTGCGCGCCCGACTGACCGCCCTGGTCCAAGAAGACGCCGAAGCATACAACCAGGTCAGCGCGGCCTACCGCCTCCCGAAAACCACGGACGAGGAGCAAACCGCCCGCGACGCGGCCATCCAGACCGGCATGAAGGCCGCCAGCCTCACCCCACTGGAAACTGCCCAGGCCTGCGCCGAGGTCATCGCGCTGGCTGAGCAAGGCGTGGCGCAGGGCAACGTCAACGCCCGCACCGATGGCGGCGTCGGCGCGCTGCTGGCCTTCGCCGGCCTGCAGGGTGCGGTCTGGAACGTGGAGGTTAACCTCCCCAGCATCGACGACCCTCAGTTCGTTGCCCGCGTCCAGGCAGCCGCCGACCAGGCTCTGGCGGACGGCCAGGCGACCCTCGACCGAGTCCGCCGAGCGCTTGGCAGTAAGCAGTGAACAGTGAACAGTAATCAGTAGGCAGTCGACGGCGCCAGAACAATCCACACGCCATCAACTATCGCCAACACGGACCCCCCTCTCAAGAAACTGTCTTCTCAGTTCACTGCCCACTGCCCACTGCCCACTGCCCACTGATCACTGATTACTGCCTCCCGTTCACCGTTCACTATGTCGCCCCGCCCGCGCCAGCACCTCGCCGCCATCCTGGGTTACTCACTCCTGGCATTAGCGATGACGTGGCCGCTGGCTCGCCAGCGTGGCTCGGCCATCCCCGGGGATGGTTTCGACGGCTGGCAGAACCTCTGGAACCTGTGGTGGATGCGCGAGGCGTGGCTGGTGCGCCACATCTCACCCTACTTCACAGACATACTCTTCGCGCCGACCGGCGCTGACCTGCGCTTCCAGACTATGGCGCCCTTCAACGGCTTCATGTTCATGAACGTGCAGACGGCCTTCGGGCTCATCCCTGCCTTCAACGGGGCGGTGCTTTTCAGCTTCGTGGTTGGCGGCTATGGCGCGTTTCTGCTGGCCGTCTACGCGCTGCGCCGGCGGGCCGGCCGGAGAACCGTTCTTGCAGCCGGCTTCATCGCCGGGATCATCTTCGCTTTCTCGCCCTACCATTTCGCTCACACGCTGGGGCATTTGCAGCTCATCGCCCTGCAATGGATTCCCTTCTACGTGCTTTATCTCGTGCGTGGCCTGGACCGGGCAGCCCGGCCGCCGTCGCCCACAGCCTGGCTGGCGGATGCGGCCAAGGCGGGCCTTTTTCTGGCGCTGGTCGGCCTCTGTGACTGGTATTATGTGATGTACTGTCTCTTCTTCACGGCCCTTGCGCTGCTGGTCTGGCTGGCGCGCCGGCGATTGACCTGGCGCGGCCTGGCGATGGTGGCCGGCGCCGGCGGCCTGTTTGTGCTGGCGCTTTCGCCGCTGCTGGTCCCCATGGTTCAGGGTGCACGTACCTGGGGTGGCGCTTCCCTGGTGCGCGACTACACCGAAACGTTGGCGCTGTCGGCCGACCTGCTGGCCTTCGTGACGCCCCAGGTCTTCCATCCGCTTTGGGGCATGGCCGCGCTGGCGCGCGCCGCTTCCTTCACCGCCACGCCCAGCGAATACACGGTCTTCGCCGGGTTCACGGTGCTGATCCTGGCTGGCATAGCCTTGGTGGCTACGCGAACGCAGCGCGGCGGGGCGGCCGTGCAAACTGACAGCCCGGCTGCACGGCCCGGTTTCTACCTCGTGAGCGCAGCGTTCTTTGCCCTGCTGGCCCTCGGCCCGGTGCTCAAGGTCAACGGTCGCACCGACCTGCTGCCCGGCGGCGGCGAGATACCGCTGCCCTACCGCTTGCTCTACGAGACCGTGCCCTTCATCAAGCTCAGCCGTTCGGTCAGCCGCATGGACGTGATGGTAATGCTGTTTTTGGGGGTGGCAGCGGCCTTCGCCCTGTTGTGGGTGGTCGATCGCCTGCAGGCCGGCCGGCAACCCGGCACACGTCGCGCCATTGCCGTCCTGACACCGCTGATCACCGGTGTGTTGATTGTCTTCGAGTTTCTGCCTGCGCCTTTCCCGGTTAGCCAACCCGACACACCCGCCTGGTATGCGACACTTGCACAGAACCCCGACCAGGGAGCAGTGTACAACTTGCCGGCTAACTTCGAGCGGCCCGGCTACCTGCTCTATCAGATCACCCACGGCAAACCGCTCACCACCGCCTACGTGACGCGCGACGATCCTCGCACGCTGCGCGAGCGCGCGCCGGTTCTCAGCCAGTTCTGGTTCCTGGGTGAGGACATCAATACCCGCCAGTTCGACCTTAGCCGGCAAGGCATCCAGGTGTTGCACGATCTGCTCGGCGTCCGCTGGGTGGTGCTGGACCGCTACAAGATGCCCGGTGGGCCAGAGCGAGAGATCACCGAAGCGATGGCCGGCGAGATCTTCGGCGACCAACAGCCGTTGTACAGCGACGACCGTATCACCGTCTACGAGGTCGGCGAGCCGCCGGAGCGCGCGCCTTACATCGTCCTGGGAACCGGCTGGCAGCCGCGACAGGTGGACGAAACAGGCCCTGTCTGGCGGACACTGCCGGCAGGCAGCACAACCAGCTTTTCAGTGGTCGCTCCCGGCGACGGGCCGCTGGCGCTGCGCATCGAGGCCGCGGCTGAAACAGGTGGCTCGCTGCGATTGCTGGGGGCGACCGGCAACGAGCTCGCGGCGTGGCCGCTTGCCGCGGGGGTGCAGGCGTTTGTCTTCGATGGCGCGGCGCCCGACTCGCTGACGCTGCTGTACGATGGGCCAGAAAACGCGGAAGCGCAGATTCATAGTCTCTCCGCGGTCCGCAAATGACCCAAGACCGGCGGTTTATGCGTTTAATTCTTTGGACAGCATCTGCTGATTGATGCTGCACGAACCCGAATTCTGACTGCAAAAGGAGATCGACCCAGTGAAACGTATCGCTATTCTGATCCTGCTGATCAGCGCCCTCTTGTTGGCCGCCTGCGGTGGCGGCAGCGATGAAACGCCTGCTGACAGCTCAGCCCCACCTCCGGCCGCGGCGAGCGCCACGGATACGCCGGTCGCCGAGGCGCCGGCGGCCGCACCAACCAACACCCCTGCGCCGCCAACTGCGACTCCGGAGCCGGCGCCAGCCACCGACACGCCCGCCGCAGACACCGCGGATGAGCCGGTTACCTCCCTGGCGGATCTCAGCGGCCTCAAGTCCTATCGCGCTCGCACCGTCTTCCAAAGCGAGGGCACGCGCACCGACGGCACGCCGGTCAAGGACGTGGTTACCATGGAAACGGCCTACAGTTCCGAAAACGATGCCCGCTACATGACCATGAACGTCGAAAGCGCGGACGCGGACCCCGAAAACCCGTTCCAGGGGTTCGAGTTCTACCAAATCGGCGGTGACATGTACATGTTCGGCGGTCCGGACACCGGCTGGGTGCGTATCGCCTCCGACCAATCGCCCTTCCAGGATCCGTCGACCGAGTTCCTGCTGGACAGCAGCACGGTCTTCAGCAACCTTGACAGCCTCAAGCGTCAGCGGCCCGACGAGAAGATCGCCGGCGTTGACAGCCGCCATTACACCTTCGACGAGAAGGCGCTGGCCACCTTCCTCGATCCATCTGCGGGCACGGTGTCTGCCAAGGGCGACGTTTGGATCGCCAAGGACGGCGACTACGTCACCAAGTACATCTTCGATGCCACGGTCAATGGCGGCGGCGCGGGCCAACTGGACCCAACCCTCAAGGACGGAACCATGCACCTTGAGTTCGAGCTTCTTGAGACCAACACCGATATCACCGTCGAATTGCCGGAAGAGGCCCTGACCGGAACCAGCCTCGTCGGTTTCGAGGGCGAATCGCTGCCGCTGCCCGATGGCGCCACGATTACAGCCTCCACCTCCCAGTTTGCCATCGTGCAGACCGACCTGCCGGTGGAAGAGGCGCAACAGTTCTACGACGACGCCTTGCAAGGCCTGGGCTGGACCAAGGATGAGAGCAGTTCCATGAGCTTCGGCGACATGGTGTCGCTGGCGTACACCAAAGACAACGCCAAGCTCACGGTTCTCATCCAGGCGGACCAATCCACAGGTACGACCCAGGTGATGATCAACGCCGAAGAAAGCCAGTAGCTCTGCTGACTTCACCGGTTGACGACGGGCGCCGAGTACTCGGCGCCCGTTTTCTATGCCGGCAAGATGTTTCGTTACTATTCCCTTACAATCCGTTAACGTGACGCTAACTGGCTCTACACGCACAGGTTGTGTTGGCGGCGCTTCAACGAAAGGGACGGTTCCTGCTCGATGTCCGGGCTTCCACTATGACGTCGGCGATCCCGAGCTTGTGCAGGGCGGACAGTTGCTGGCACTCCATTACCCGCCGGGCCGCAAGTAGCTCGCCAGCGGACCTCCAATAGCAAGGCGAGAGGCAGCCCAATGCCTCTCGCCTTTTTTGATGGTGATGGTCTGACGCTAATCGAGACGTGCCACGGCTGCCGTCGCTCTGAACACCTTCAGCGTCAAGCCGGCGATCACCTGCCACGAAAAGCACTCGTCGACCTGATGTAACGCGTTATCGGCCAGCCGCGCGGCCTCAGCCGGGTCGCTCAGGGTTTGACCGATAATCGCAGCCAGCGAGTCCACGTTCTCCGGCAGCGCCGTCAGACCGGTCCGCTCGTGCTGGACCACAGTCCCCAGCCCGCCCACATCGGTGACGATTACCGGTGTCCCGGCTGCCATGGCTTCCAGCGCGACGATGCCAAACGGCTCGTAGCGGCTGGGAAACACGCAACAGTCCGCCACGACATACAGCCGGTCGCGGTCGTCGTCGTCCATGAATCCTGTGAACATGACGCTGGCTTCGATCTCCAACTCAGCTACGCGGTTCTGCAACCGGGGCAACATCGGCCCCCGGCCGGCGATGACAAATCGCGTGTCTGGATGGTCGGCCAGCAGGAGCGGAATCGCCTCCACGAGTAGATCAGCGCCTTTCTCGTACACCAACCGCCCGACGTTGAACACGATCTGCTGGTGCGGCCCGGCGTAGCGAGCGCGGAATTCCCGCAGGTCAGCCTGGCGCAGCGCAACGAAACGGCTGCCGTCGATGCCGTTGGGAATCACCGTGACGTGCGCCGGTGCGACGCCGAAGTAGCGCTCGACCTCCTTTTTCATCGCGCCGCTGCACGTGATCAGGTGATCGGCGCGCCGGCATAGTTCAGCTTCAGCATGGTCGATAGCTGTCGACATGTGGCCGTGCAGGTGTCCCCGGTAGCGCCCGCGCTCGGTGGCATGAATCGTTGCCACCAGCGGCGTCCCGTGCAGATCCTGCACGGCGTAGGCAGCCCAGCTTGCCAGCCAGTCGTGGACGTGCAGGGCGTCGAACGGCCCCTCGCTCGCGGCGACGGAGCGCGCGGTGTTTGCCATCGCCTGATTGGTCGCGACCACATCGTCGTAGTACGACGTGGCGCGCAGTTGCCTGGCCGGCACCCAGTGAACAGTGGTTCTGTCGCGATACCACAGAGCTTCGCTCATCGAACGACGGCGCAACGATATGCAGATCCAGCAGCGGATCCAGCGCGAGCAGCGCCGGCAGCAACTCCTTGACATGCTGTCCCAGCCCGCCGTGGATGAACGGCGGGTATTCCCACGTGAGCACCAGTACCTTCATCCTTGCACCTTCCCCGGCACTACTAGCGTACCGTCTGCCGGTAGACGGGTCCATCCATGCGACGACCGCAGCCATCCTCAAGCTGGCAACCGGTCTCCCAGCGGATCACGCCGGTCGAGCCGTCCCAGCCGTCCATGCCCAACTGTAACAACGCCTGCTGGACCGCTGCCCGATCGGGCGCCTTGCTCCCGGTTCCGGCAAGGTTGATGGCATCCAGCAGCATATTGGCAGCGTCGTAGGCCACCAGCGCCTGCGGCCCGGGGACGGCGCCAGCCAGCGCCCGGTACGCTGCCACAAAGTCCTGCGGCATCCCGGACACATCCGGCGCCGCGCTCAGCCAGGCAGCCGGCGCCGCGTCCGTTCCGGCCCGCCCCAGAAAGATGTGCGACCCGACCTCCGTGCCGCCCATGATCGCGCTGCCGGACCCGAGGGCCACCGCCAGACGAGCGCCGCCAGCCGCATCGCCCAACCAGACTGCGCCCAGGCCCGCTTCCGCAGTCATCGCCGCGGCCGACGCCAGCGACTCCGCCTCCGCGCCCGATGGAACTGCCACCGGCCAGTCCGTGTACACCTGCACCGCCTGAACGTCGGGCTGGGCTTGCAGCGCATCGACCGCCGCGGCGACCAGCGCGTCTGGCGACATGGCAAGGCTGAAACCGCCAGCAAGCTGCGCGCGCGGGGTCTCGGTCAGCGAGATCCACGGCACCTGGCGCGCCGTCAACGCCGGGCCGGCAGGCAGGCTCGCCTCCTTGACCGGACCGATGACGCCCAGAATGTCCGGATCGACGGCCATCTTGGCCGCCTGGGTCTGCGCTTCGTCGCCGCGGCCGTTGTCGTTGAGCGCCACCAACGCCACACTGGATCCGGCGACGCCGCCCGCCGCGTTGCGTTGGTTGACCGCCAGCTTGACCGCGTTCAGCACCTCGTAGCCGTCATCGCGGTACAGTTCCTCGAAGGGCGCGATCAAGCCAATCTTGATCACGGGCCGGGTGCTGCCGTAGCAAGCACTGACGAGCAACGCGCCCATCAGCAGCCCTGCGAGCCAGCGTACTGGAAACGTTTTCATGGACCTTCAGTCTAACACACGTCGCTGTGAAAATTGTTTACGATTGAATAACAGTGGGACTCTTTGGATAGCTGCGGCCGGTCTGGGCTCCGCCAGCCGGCTTCCACTGCTGCGGCCGGTCTATGACCGAGCCGCCTCGGATCACTCAACGCTGTGGCCGGTCTCCGACCGTGTCACCGGTGGCACGGTCGGAGCCCGGCCACAGCTGCCTGATGTAGCTTGTGACGGTCGCAGACCGGCCACAGCTGCCTGATGTAGCTTGTGACGGTTACTGCCCGCCGTAGATGGCGACGTTGGCCTCGTGTTCCGCGAGCGTGCGTGCGAAGACGTGCCGGCCATCCTCGCCGGTCGCAACAAAGAAGCAGTAGACGGTCTCGGCCGGGTTGACGGCAGCTTCCAGCGCCGAAAGGCCAGGGCTGGCGATCGGTCCCGGCGGCAGTCCGGGGTTGAGGTAGGTATTGTACGGACTCTGGACGAACTGGTATTCTTCAACCGACTGCGGTTTCCACCACCAGTCGCCAGGCCGGCCGCGGGCGTACTGCACGGTCGGGTCGGCCTGGAGATACGGCCCGCCAACGTCGGGACAGGCGTTGGCGAGACGGTTGCGATACACGCTGGCGATCAGCGGGCGCTCGTCGGCCTGCACGGCCTCGCGCTCGACGATGGAGGCCAGCGTGACGGCGTCCTGCAAGCTCATGCCCGAGTCGGCGGCTGCGGCGCGGATGCCAGGGCCAACCTTCTCGTCGAAGTTGTTCAGCATAGCAGCCAGCACGTCGCCCGAACTGGCGCGCGCGGGCAGGCGATAGGTGTCTGGGAACAAGTAGCCCTCCAGCGATGGCTTGCCTGCCCGGCCGGCCAGAAACGCGTATTGCCCCAGTCCCAGCGCCACCGGATCGCCGACGCGCACCGCGGCCATGAAGCTGTCGCTGTCCACGATACCCTGTTCGTCCAACAGCTCGGCCACCTGCTCGGCCCGCCAGCCCTCCGGAATGGTGACAGTCACCTCGCGCACGATGGCGTTCTGCAGGCTTTGGGCGATCTCCGGCATCGACATGTTGTAGGCCAGTTCGAAGTCGCCCGCCTCGATTCCCTGGTCCAGCCCGTTGTAGCGCATGTAGAGGCTGAACAGCGAGGGATCGGAGATCAGGCCGGCCTCGGCCAGCCGGTCGGCGACGCTGCGGGCCGGCTCGCCGGCCTCGATGGTAAAGGGCACAGGGCGGTCGCTCTCGCCCGGCGCGGCCGCCAGCACCGGCTGCTGCATGCGCAGATACAGCCCGATCAGGGTGTCCTCCAGGTTGTCCAGGCTCAGCGCTTCAGCCGCCGTCTGGCCGGGACGCACCAGGCCTTCCACCTGCTCCGTGCGCGCTTCCCACTGCTGCGTGAGGTGCTGCCGTCCGATGACACCCATCAGCACCACCGCACCGATGGCCACGACCAGCACGCCCAACCGCAGATAGATGCGCAGGTCAAGGAACTTAAGATACCACGGCAGCCGCGGCTGGCCGGCCGGCTGTGGCTTTTCACCGGCGTAGAGCGGCCGGCGGGCGCGCCGGTTCCAGCGCGCTGCATCGGGCGGCGCACCGACGGTTCGCTGGTTGAAGCGGTTCTTGGACGGAGTGGTCATGGTGGGTTGGTAGGTTGGTAGATTGGTAAATTGGTAGATTGGTAGGTTGGTAGGTTGGTAGGTTGGTAGATTTGCCTGACTGTGGAGTGCGCATCCTCAGATGCGCACAGGGCGTACACAAGCAGCAATCGCGCGCCGCGATTACTGGATTCCAGCCGCGGGAATGGCGAGTATCGATGGCCTAGTCCGTGTTCGGGCCAGCATCATCGGCGCTTCGTCGTGTGTCCAGGTAATCCTGCAGAATCACCGCCGCCGCCTCCGCATCCAGCCCGGGCGAGGAGCCGCGGCGGCCGGCCTGCTGCAGCAATGCGGCCGCTTCCTGAGTCGATCCATGTTCGTTCCACAACACGACCGGCAGATCCAGATCGTTGCCGATTCGGTGACCGTAGCGGGCCAACGGCCCGCCTATTGACTCTCGCTGCCGTCGGCGTGCAGCGGCAGCCCGACCACCAGCCCGACAACCGTTCGCTCGCCAGCGATGTTGCCCAACCGCTGCGCATCGTCCCGGCGCGACCGGCGAGTCAGCACAGTTAGCGGCGCGGCCAGCATCTGCAACTCGTCAGAAACTGCGATGCCGGCGCGCCGGTCGCCGACGTCCAGCGCCAGCAGGCAGCCTTGATGGGGCAGGGTGCAGGTGGCACGTTCCATGTGGCTGGTAGCTGATGGCTGGTGGCTGAAGCGTCGATCAATTGGAGATGGCGGGCGGGCGGCAACAAGGGTCAGCATCGTTGATGTCTCACGCTCGATAACACATGCTGCAGGCTATATGCTATATGCTATATGCTATATGCAATCTGCCATCACCCCTGAAACCGCACGTTGACATGCGTGCGGAAGGGCAGCCAGGGAACACGGTCAAAGGCGCAGATCGGCAGCCAGTCGAAGTCGAAACGCTGCAACACCGGCACCAGCCAGTCGGGACCCAGCGAAAGCTCCGGCTGTGTCTGCAACCGCCACTTCTGCTGCAAGACGGCCACTGCCTCGTCGGGCGCCATGCCGCGGATCGAGCGCGCACGGCGGCCGGGTCCACGTCCAGCACCACAACGCCGCTGGCTGTGACGTCAAACGGAATCGCCAATTCGTCGCCGTCCTCCAAAAGCGAGGTCGGGCCATAGCTGGTCGTCACCGGGTCGGCCAGCAACTGGCTGCGGCGGGGGATCGACTCGCCCAGGGCACGAGCGGCCATCTCGTCAGCAGCGCCGCCATCGACAGCCAGTGCCGTGGCCAGCAGCCGCAATCGCAGTGTCAACTCGTCAGCCGCCTCGTCGGTGAAGCGGTCGTAGGTCTCATCCACGACGAGCGTCCCGACCGTCTCCGGCGGCACGAACTCGCCCTCGTTGAGTAGCTCGCCCAGCGAGATACGCCTTCTGCTTAGCTTGCTGCTCAAGCTCGGCGCGTAGCTTGTCCTTGTCAGCCTGTTCGACAACCGCGACGTCCTTGACCGTGCCGCCGCCGGTGGCCGACGGGTTGATCACGTTTAGGCTCACGGCCAGCGGCCCCTCGACTGTGTTGATGGAAAAGCGCACGTTGCCGGCCGGCCCAGGCTCCACAGCACGGATCGGCACGGTCACCTGCGCACCCCGGCCGCCGGGCAGCGAGGCCGGCGCCTGCGTCTCGAAGCTGACATTGCTGCCGGTGGACATCGCGACCATCGTTCCAGGCGGTATCTCCTGCGGCGCCGGGTTGCGATTAGTGAATACTACCGAACCCTCGGCGAGATCCTTCCGGCGCGGTGCCGGCGCCGGTGGTGAGGAATCGTTCCCTCGACCTCGGCGCGCTGGCCAATGCGGCGGGCCGGCAGGGTCTTGTCGCCGTAGTTGGGCGTTTCGACGTCCGTGCAGCGGTGACGGTGATCGTCTCAGCACGCGGCTCCTGAGCGGGAACCATGGTCACCGTGGCCACGGGCACGATGAACGCCACCAACCCGGTGACCGCGGCGATGCCCAGGACAAGAATCACAAGCAGCACCAGCGCTTCGAGGGCCGCCGGCAAGCGCTTCGTGTCCCCGTCGGCGATGCGAACCCGGCGGAAGCGCGAGTTGAGGCGGCCGGAGCGGGTGTCCGCTGCAGCCTCGATGCTTGTTGCGCGGTGGCGCCGCCGGAACGAGGCCAAGCTGCGACTTGGCTGTGTTCCAGACGTGGCTCTGCGCCCCCTCGATGCTGCCGAAGGCTGGTAGACCGGCGTCGGCTGCCTGCTGGCGCAGCCGGCTATTGCGCGTCACCACAGCGACCTCAGCGCCCTGCTGGTCGGCCAGACGCCGCAGCGCCTGAAACTGGACAAGGCCCAGCTCGGGCGACGAGCCGCCCTCGCGCGTTTCGTTGCGCCAGCCCGATGAGCGCAGGCTCGGCGCGACGGCGCAGCGGCGTCAGCACAAAGATGGCGCGGCCCGCGCCATGGAAACGCAGCATCTGCTGCAAGGCCGGAGCCGAGGTGTTGGCAGGGGTCTCGACGATGGCCGTCAAGTTTGCGCCGTTGGTTTGCATAGGTCTACGGAGCGGTGCGTAAGTGACCGGCACTTTCGGAAAGTGCCGGTCACTTTGTCACCTGAGCTGTTCAGCCACCAGTTCGGGCACAGCGGCCAGCGCGGCGCGCAGGCCGTTCAGGTCGGTTCCGCCGGCCTGGGCCAGGTTCGGCCGGCCGCCGCCGCCGCCACCGACCTTCTGGGCAACGGCCTTCACCAGCTTGCCGGCGTGCAGGCCGCGCTTGATCAGGTCGTCGGTCACGGCGGCCACAAAGGCAGGCTTGCCGTCGATGGCGGCGCCCAACACGACCACGCCGGAGCCGAGTTGGTCGCGGAACCAGTCGGTCATCTGGCGCATAACGTTGTTGTCGGCCGCGGCCACCTGCACGGCCAGCACGTCCACGCCTTCGACTTCGACGACCCGCTCCAGCAGGCCCTCGAACTCCAGCCGCGCCAGGTCCTCGCGCAAGCGGGCGATCTCCTTCTGCTGGCCGGAGATCTGGTCCAACAGCGCCAGCACCTTGCGGTCCAGTTCGGCCTCCGGCACGCCCAGGAACGAAGCGGCGCGCTGCATGGTGTCCAGCCGCTCGCTCATCAATTCCTGCGCCTTGCGTCCGGTCAGCGCCTCAATGCGGCGTGCACCGGAGCCGACGCTGCCCTCGCTGACGATGCGGAAGATGCCGATCTCGCTGGTGCTGTCCACGTGGGTGCCGCCGCACAGTTCTTTGCTCCAGCCGTTGCCGCGCGGTCCGATCTCCACGACCCGCACTTCGTCGCCATATTTCTCGCTGAAGAGCGCCATGGCGCCTTCAGCCAGCGCGGCTTTGTAGTTGGTCCAGCGCCAGGATACCGGATAGTTGGCAAAGACTGCATCGTTGACGGCCTGCTCGACACCGCGTAACTCGTCGTCGGTCAGCATGGTCGGGTGGGTGAAGTCGAAGCGCAGGCGATCTGGCGCGACCAGCGACCCGGCCTGGCGAACGTGCTTGCCTAGGATATAGCGCAACTCGCTGTGCAGGATGTGGGTGGCGGTGTGGTTGCGCTGGATGTCCATGCGCCGTTCCATGTCCACCTTGGCCAGCGCCGCCGCGCCCAGCCGAATCTCGCCGCGCGCCACGACGCCGCGATGGACGATGATGCCTGCCACCGGCCGTCGCGTATCGCTGACGTCGATCTGCCAGCCAGGCTGTTCGGCATCCTCCACGATGACGCCGGTGTCGCTGACCTGCCCGCCCGACTCGACGTAGAACGGCGTGGCTGCCAGCACCACCTCGACCTCCTGGCCGTAGGAAACGTGGTCGGTCAACTTGCCGGCTAAGATCAGACCAACGACACGCGTGTGAGCCTTGGTGTCGGCGAGATATACGTAGTCGACACCGCCGTCGGGAAGCTGCTCCAGCAGCGCCAGGTAGGCGCTGAGGTCGCGTCCTTCAGTAGTCGCACCGAACTGGGCAGCGGCACGCGCCCGCTGGCGCTGTTCCTCCAACGCCTGGCGGTAGCCGGCCATGTCGATGGTCATGCCATGCTCAACAGCCAGGTCGCGGGTCAGGTCCAGAGGGAAGCCGTAGGTGTCCCACAGCCGGAAGACCTCGTCTCCCGGTAGCTCGCGCTGGCCGACAGCCTTCAGCTCAACCACCCGTTCCTCCAGCATCGCCAGCCCAATGTCCAGCGTGCGCAGGAAACGCTCTTCCTCGTGGTTGATGGTGTTGAGGATGAAGTCGGAGCGCTCGCGGATCTCGGGGTAGGCGTGGCCCATGGTCTCGATGACGACCTGCGCCACCTCGGCCAGGAACGGCTCGTCGAAACCGAGCAGTTTGCCGTAGCGAGCCGCTCGGCGCAGCACCAGGCGCAGAATGTAGTTGCGTCCTTCGTTGCCCGGCAGCACGCCGTCGCCGATCAGGAAGGTGATGGCGCGGGCATGGTCGGCGATGACGCGGTAGGCGATGATCTGAGCGTCGCGCTCGGCATCGCTGTGATCCAGCAGCAGTTGCACGCGCTCCATGATCGGGTGGAACAGGTCGGTGTCATAGTTGGCGCGCGCGCCCTGGATCACCGAAACCAGCCGCTCCAGCCCCATGCCGGTGTCCACGCCGGGCTGCGGCAGCAAGGTGCGCGTGCCGTCAGCCGCCTGGTTGTACTGCATGAACACCAGGTTCCACACCTCCAGCCAGCGCTCGCAGCCGTTGTCCAGGAAGACGCTGCAATCAGGCCGGCCACAGGTGCAGTATTCCTCGCCCCAGTCGTAGTGCAGCTCGCTGGTGGGGCCGCACGGACCGGTGTCGCCCATGGACCAGAAGTTGGTCTTCTCGCCCATGCGCATGATGCGCTCGGCCGGCAGGCCAATCTCGTCGCGCCAGACGCCGTAGGCATCGTCGTCGTCGCGGTACACAGTCGCTACCAACCGCTCCCCTTCGATGCCGTAGACGCCGGTCAGGCAGTTCCAGGCAAATTGGATCGCGTCGCGCTTGAAGTAGTCGCCAAAGGAGAAGTTGCCCAACATCTCGAAAAAGGTGTGGTGGCGGGGCGACGGGCCGACCTCCTCCAGGTCGTTGTGCTTGCCGCTGACGCGCATGCACTTCTGGCTGGTGGTTGCGCGCGCATAGGGGCGCTTCTCCACGCCCAGGAAGGTGTCTTTGAACTGCACCATGCCTGCGTTCACGAACAACAAGGTATTGTCACCGATGGGCACCAGCGGCGAGCTGGGTACGTGCGTATGGCCATGCTCCTCGAAGTAGTCGAGGAACGCCTGGCGGATATCGACGGCGGTCTGCGGTCTGTCGGGTTTCATGCCGGATACGGCTCCTGAGTTCAATCGTTAGGACTACTTAGGACTGGCAGTCCTCGGAGGACTGCCAGTCCTGCACAGCCCTCATCCGAATCAAAAAGTAGATGCTGCCCGTTGGGGCAGCACCTGGATTGTAAGCCACAAAGATGCAAATGTCAAAGCAAACCGGACCGGCGGGCTGGAACGACACGACCTCAGTGGATCAACTTCCAGGGCCGCTCAAATCGCTCGATAACCTGTTGATCCTCCAGCAGATCGGCAAAAGTGTTCAGCCAAGAACGGATGTAGACCACGTCGAGACGGTCGCGTTGCCGGTAGACGACGCCCTCGATGTCGCGAACGTCTTGCGAGCGCCCGCGATGGCCTTGTGAACGATCAAGTCATCGGCAGAACAGAACCTGACGGCCTTGCCCGGCGCCAGTTCAACCTCGACTGCCCGTCGCATCACCTCGTCCTCGTAGCCCGGCAACCCCATGCTGATGTCTACCGGACACCCGTTGCTGGCAGTAACCAGGATCACCCGGTTGCGCCGGGCAAAATCAAGGGCATCGTCCAGCCGAGCTGGAAAGCGTTCCAGCACCTGTTGAATGAAGAATTGCGACGGCTGGTCCAAGGGAGTTGCCACCGTGAGGTCAACGTCTTTCGTGAGCCTAGACTCTCCCCACCACTGCACGGCGAGGCCGCCGATGATAGCGTAAGGAATTCCCGAATGCACCAGGAACGTATGGATTTCCCAAGCAGCGCTTTCCTGAACGTTCATGATGCCTTTTGGCTGTCAGCCAGAAGATCCAACACCCGGCGGATCTCAAGCAGCCCTTCGACCTGCCAGAGATCAAGCCGGTCAAGATTCTCGTGCCAATCAGTCCGGGCATTGAAGCTGCTGACCAGATCGCGCCATTGCGCCCACGATTCAGCCGATGTCGTTTGCGCCAGATTGGCGCGCCGCTCAGCCTCGATAACGTCGTTGGCTGCCTGATAGCCGGCCAGCGCTTCACGGATCACCACAGGGTCCAGGGATGTCATGCTTGATGCCTCACACACATTATACCACAGCCTTTGCTCTCATACGATCAGGTCATCACCTCTAGCAGCCCTCACGTTGTGGAAGCGCAATGAACAAGCGAAGGTGCAGCACTGTTGGAAACTCGGCGCGTCGATTGTCGGGATCCAACTCCGACACGTACCAAAGGTGTGACTTCACTGACCTCAATACCGATTCCATTTTGACCGCTTGACTCTGCCTGTAACTGCGTCTATCTGCACACTAAGATGGGGTCCCGTATTCGGTCCCGGTGGAGCATAAAGGATCTCCCACGAATCACCGCGCAAATAACCGACGATGTAACACTCATGATTCAGTTCTTGCTGGAACTGGGCGCCTCCGTTGAGATTGGCAATTTCAATCGCTTCGGCAAAGTCAATCTTGTGATGCGCCAATTGCACTTCCGGATCGCGCTTCAAGCGCAATGCCTGTTCCTCAATGAGGATTGACGCGATGCTTGTGTCCGGGTGGTAAGATACATAGGCATCTTTCAGAAACGGAACCAGTTCCTTGCTCTCCCGGGCTTGAAAGACCATAGTTAACCAATTCGTCTGATCAGGCTCTTGACATGAAACACCCGACTCCAACGAAATAAGGTAAGGACGAAAATCCCATCCCACATCGTGCAGAAGTTCCACAAACTCTTCTTCCCAATCCTCCATAGTATGTAGCTCTGAGAAGTCCCCAGATGACAGAACCACTTCCGTCTCCACCAATGTCACATCGCTTTCGTCGGCCAGGTCGGCCAGAAAACATGACATACAAAGCAGCAGGACACAGGCAAACCCCAGCCCGACAAGAACGCCTGTTGTGAGACATGATGAGGCACATGCGGTATTGAGGTGCGACCTGTCCATGAAAGCAACTCTCTATGTATCGACCGTTTGGAAAGAACTAATCTTTCGGCGAACCCACCACAATCTTCCGGCCCATGCCAGCAGCGTAGAAATTCATCAGCGTGCATACCCGCCCGGCATTCTGCAATGCCACCGGCATTATTCTAGCACAATGTGCCACGCTGCACTATGATCCAGATCACGTTGAGCCAGCCTGGCATGAATGAATTCACGGCCTGACAACCAAAGCATGCTGAAGCAAGCTGAACGGAATCAGCCTCGCCAGCCTGCTTTGAGCAGGCTTCTGGTATCAGACGCCGAATTCATTCGGCGGACATGGCGGACCGCCGCCCGGCGCCAAACGATTTGACACCACCGTTCTGTCAGTGGTATCATCCGGCCACGATGATTACCCTGTACGCGCTTCTGTCCACTTACTCGTACTCCGGGGGCGGCTACGCCCCTGCCCGGACACGTTGAGCGCGCCAGTATCCATCTTCTTTTCGCAGACAATCCCGAAGCGTGGCGCGCATGGCCACGCTTTTTGTTATGACAACCCAGGAGAGTCCTTATGACCACGTCCACCGATCCACGCCAGATGCCTATCGACGACCAGGTCGCCCTGCTGATGCAGGGCACCAGCTATGGCGACGAGGAAACCAAGCGCCAGATGGCTGCCGAGCTGCGCGAGCGGCTGGTCGAGGCCCAGCGCGAGGGCCGTCCGCTGCGCGTCTACTGCGGCTACGACCCGACCAAGCCCGACCTGCATCTGGGCCACACCATCACCATGCGCAAGCTGCGCCAGTTCCAGGACCTGGGCCACGAGGTCACCTTCCTCATCGGCTCGTACACCAGCCTGGTGGGCGATCCCAGCGACAAGAACAAGACCCGCCCGCTGATGACACAGGAGGAGATCGAGGAGAACGCACGCACCTACACCGACCAGGCGTTCAAGATCCTCGACCGCGACCAGACCGTCATCCGCCACAACGGCGAGTGGCTGGCCAAGCTGAGCCTGGTGGACCTGATCCGCATCGCCCAGAACTTCACCGTGCAGCAGTTCCTCAGCCGCGAGAACTTTGCGCTGCGCTACGACAAGGGCGACCCGATCTTCCTGCACGAGACCTTCTACGCGCTGATGCAGGCCTACGACGCCGTGGCCATGCACACCGATGTGCAGGTCGGCGGCACCGACCAGTTGTTCAACATCCTGGTGGCCGGCCGCAAGCTGCAAGTCGCCATGGACCAGAAGCCGCAGATCGCCATTCTGACGGACATCCTGCCCGGCACCGACGGCGAGATTCGCATGAGCAAGAGCATCGGCAACGCCATCGGCATCCTGGACGAGCCCAACGACATGTACGGCAAGGTGATGTCGATCCCCGACAGCGCGATGCCCATCTACTTCAAGCTGGCGACCCGCTACTTGCCCGATCAGGTCGCGGCGATTGAGGCAGCGCTGGCCGACGGCAGCCGCCATCCGCGCGACGTCAAGATGGAACTGGCGAGGGAGATCGTCGCCATCTTCCACAGCGAGGAGGATGCCCGGGCCGCCGAGGAGCACTTCGTCACGGTCTTCCAGCAGCGCGAGCTGCCGGAGGACATGCCGGAGCACAAGCTGACCGAGCCGGTCGGGCTGCTTGCCCTGCTCAACGACCTGGGCATGGTCAGCAGCAACAGCGAAGCGCGCCGGCTGATCCAGCAGGGCGGCGTCAAGCTGGACGGCGAGACGGTGTCGGACGTGCGCCTGGAGCTGGAGCCGGCTGCCGAGGCACGCGTCTTGCAGGTCGGCAAGCGCAAGTTCGCCCGTCTGGTGAGCTGAGTTGACCGAGGTCTCAGAAAGCGCGTGCAAGGGGAACCGCAAGATAGAGCGTGAAACGTGAAACGAAAAACGTGAGAACCTCCGTGGCGAAGTTCTCACGTTTTTTTTTCAGGGGCGCTGCCTGGCGCATGCGCGTGACGGAGGCTCAGATCTGACCTACGCGGCGGGAATCGCTTCGTGTGTGCCCTCTTGCCGTCTATCTCCACGACGCACCAGGGAACCGGCACGCTCGCGCGGGTCCAGCAGGACCACCAGACCAATCATCCCGATATCCGCAAACAGCAGCGGGGCCAGGGGCGGCGCGCCGCGAATGAATCGCTCGGTCACGACGGCCATGTTCGGCGTCAGGTCGGCGCCGATGTGCAGCAGCAGACCGGTGACCCCCACCAGCACCATCAACACCATCGCCGCGATGTAGGTCCACAGGTCGGCGCGGCTGGGCCGTTCAGTCG
Source organism: Caldilineales bacterium (assembly GCA_041391245.1). Taxonomy (GTDB): domain Bacteria; phylum Chloroflexota; class Anaerolineae; order JAAEKA01; family JAAEKA01; genus JACKBK01. The sequence continues at coordinate 109,016 of JAWKOJ010000011.1, read as the reverse complement.
CGCCCATGAGGGCCGCGACCACCGTTGCGAAAACGCCAACGCCGGTCGGCGCCCACAACCAGGGGTTGGAGAAGTCAGTGCGGGCATGGTCGAAGACGCTGCTGAGAACAGTGGCCAGCGAGCCCATGCTGACCATGAAGAAATAGGCGCGGGTCTTGCTGTAGGGCAGGTGCAGCCGGCGGCCGCGCAGGAAGACCAGGGTGCCGCTGTCAGGCGGGTCCTCCAGCCACGCCGCGCTCAGCCCCATCAGCCCGGCCAGGGAGAAGGTCAACGGCCCCAGAATGGGCGGTGCCCAGACCAGCAACGGAACCGTGATCTGTTGGCCGGCCGGAGCAAAGGGCAGGATCGCCCGATAGAGGTGGAAGGCAGCGCCTGCCAGCCCGACGACGATGCTGGCGACGAACACGACGCTTGCCAGCGCTGTGGCCAGCATGCGGCGGCGGGTTGCCAGGACGCCCGCCAGCAGCAGAAGCGCGCCTGCCAGCGGACCGAAGATGATCGGAATCCACTCGTTGGGCACGATGGTCCCGCTGACCTGATGGGCGAGGAAGGTCTCGACACCCAGCATGATCTCGTTGAAAGCCACCAACAGCAGAACGGCCTGGTCGCGCGAGAAGGGCAAACGCAGCCGCCGCGCCGCCGGAAGGGCCTCGGCGAGGTAGTACATGGCTACTGCCCTGCGCTTTCGCCGGCGGCTTCCAGCTTCTGATCCACCATCTCCTGCAGGTCCGCCAGATCGCTCAGAACCTCGTAGGCGCCGTGCCACTGGGAGTAGTCCGCTCCCTGCATCCAGACGCCGAACTTGGCCGTGCGTCCCCAGTGATGCCACAGCTCGAAGTAAGTGAAGTCGATCGGCTCGTCGAAGGGCGCGGGCGTGAGCAGACCTCGTTCCTTCAAGGGCGCCACCATCGCGTCGCTCTGGACGACCCACTCGTTCACGCGCTCGGTGGCCTTGTCGGCCGCGGCGTAGAAATCGTCCACGAACTCGCGGTTGTGGCACTCCAGGCAGACGCCCTGCATCCGCACCATGTTGTCCTGCCACACAGGCCGCCGCTCGCTGATAGGGGAGAACAGATACCATGTCAGCCGGTCGCCCACATCGTGAGTTGTCCCCTGGGCGCCAAAGCCGCTCATGTGGCACAGGGCGCAGGTCGGCGCGGGAAAGTCGGACACCTCCAGCGTCCCCGCCTCAGCCTCCCAGTTCCAGGTGTGTCCCATGGTGGCGTAGGCGATGCCGTGCGGCGACTCCTGGTAGATCTCCCACTGCGGATGGTCGGGACCGATGTGGCAGGCGTTGCAGGTCTCCGGCTTGCGCGCCTGCTCCAGGCTGAACTCATGGCGCAGGTGGCACTTCTGGCACTGGCCAACGGAACCATCGGGGGCCGGCGCGCCGATGTTGTGGCAGCTCTCGCAGGTGAAGGGTGTCATATCCGGCCCCTCCATCTCGGCGATGGCGTTGCGTGATTTATCGGGTGCAAAGCTGCCCTCGGGGATGGCCTGGTACATTGCCAGGTGCTCTGATGACAACTCGGTGGAGCCGGCCACCGCCACGTAGGCAGGCAGGCTATGCCGGCTCTGGTAGTACTGCGCAACCTCCTGCTGGTGGCACGTCTCGCACATAGCAGTAGTCGGCGAGCCGACGACGTAGGTGCCCTCATGTTCCACCGCGTCAGGATAGTCGGCCGCTACCTCGTGGCAGTCCTGGCACTTCACCCCTGCGCCGGCCATGGTGCTGTGGCCGTACTGCTCCACGATGCCGGGCGTGGTGTTGCGATGGCATACCACGCAATCGTTGTTGCTGTTGGCCAGCGCATCAACCCGCTCTACTTGACCGTCAACTGTGGCGGCGCCCGCCGAGGCAATCACCATAGCGATCAAGCCCAGGCCCAGGACGATGATCACGGCGACCAGACCAAAGATCAGAATCCGAGGAAGGCTCGAATTCCTTGGTTTTGTCTCTTGGCTCATTGGATGGCTCCTTCCTCCTTGAAGACTACTGGCGCCACATTGCGCGCATGGAATACAGTTGTTGCTACAGCGAAGGTCGATGTTCAGCGGGCAAACCGGCGGCGTCGCAGTTCCGGCCGTTCAAAGTGAAGCCTACCGGATCGCGGGCTTATGGCTGGCAGGGGGTGGTCTGACATTGTTGCAAACTATGGGACGACATGGATTATCTTACCATTGCCCCGCACCGGCGTCAAGGCGATTATCAATATGCCAGCGCCTTTCGCGCCGAACGCCTCGCCAATCGGCCAGGCAATCTTCCCCCGATTATTCAGATCAGTGGTGTACTGCAAACTCCACGGCCACGATCACCAATCCTAGACCGGCCGTGAAGGCAGCCAGCAAAATGCGCCGCGGCCAGGTTTCATGCGTTACGGTGCCGGCCGTCACGCCAATAACCCCCAGGATCACGACACCTAATGCGCTGGATAACCCCAGCCCCGTATCCACCGACCACAGTCCGACCGCGGCAGGCAGCAGCGGTAAGATGAGCAGCAACCCGGCTGTTACGATCGGCCACGATCCACGCAGCGTCTCGGCAAGATCATGCGCCTGAAGATGCTGGCCGCCGGCAATACGCCGGCTGAGCACCTGGGAATAGGCGTGGGCAACCCAGATGGCAGCCGCACCGACGACGATGATGGCGGCCGCTTCCAGCCAGGACATCTGGTGCTCGGTGGACATTCCGGCGATCGCGACCATGCCCATGACTGTGCCGTAGATGAACTCGGACAGGCGGTGGCCGTCGATGCGTCGTTGCGACGAAGATTCCATCGCGTGAAAACTCCTTCCTCTGAATGGATCAGAACTGGGCGTTGGGACAGCTCTTCCAGTCGGCCGGTCGCTGGCCATCCGGGTAGTCCCAGATCAGATACGGCATCAGGCTGTCGTAGCTGACCGGCTCGCCCTGCGGCTGGCCGTCCTCGCTGACGCCGGTCTGGCGCATCAGCCGCACGCGCCAGTCGAACGCCTGGCAGTTGGGCGTTTCGTACAGCGACAGCGGCAGTTCGATCCAGGTGTCGCGTGTCGCCAGCGGCTCCGAGTACATCCCCTCGATGTAATCCCACTCGACAACAACCTGGTAATACTCGTCGGGCGCCAACTCCTTGACGGGCTGCCAGCGCAGCACCACCGGATCCCCGGTCCCGCTGAACCTTGCGCCCATTGCCGGCTCCAGCAACTCCGGCGCCGGCAGCAGTTGGACTAACGGACTGGGCGCGACGCCATCCGCATGGACAGTCGGATCGACGTCGAAGCTCTCGCGCAGCGTGGCATGAGGATTGATACCGCCCGGCGGCAATACCGCGGTTGTGCCGATGAACCATGTCTTGTCAACTTCGGGCGCGTAGAAGACCAGCCAGGCCACGTCCTCGTAGCTGAACTGGCTGCGGCCAACGGCCTGCCATGCATCCCAGCGCTTGGAAGGTCGTCCGCTCGAACGGCCCGATCGCGCGCACGGGGGCAAATCCCAGCACGCCGATTTCCTCCAGCACAAACCGGCGCACCGCCTCCGGGCTATCCAGGTTGTAATCCCCGGCGCGCCACGCCAGCTCCACCCAGTTGGCCGGCAAGATGTGCAACGCCGGCATGACACCGCCCCATGACAGCCGGCCGTTCTGTGCATCACCCTGCTCTGCGCCGATGGTGGGCTGGATGCCGCGCAGGCTGGGCGGATCCAGCCAGAAGCCGTATTTGGCCAGCAGCGTTTCGCTGGTCGAGTTAACGACCGGAAAGCGGCCGGCCGTCTGGCCCACAGCGCTGTCGGTACTCGCTTCGACGGTCACTTGCCAGTCGCCCTGCGGCAGGCGGTGCGCGACGTTCCAGGCGTCGCTGCGGTAGGTTCCCTGGGCATCGCCCGCAGCGGCCAGACGCGATCTGGCCGCCGTCCGGCCTCGCCACAACAAAGGTCACATCGGCGCCCTGCACCGGCCGGCCGGCTGCATCCGTCACCCGGGCGATGAGCCGCGTGCGCTGGCCCATCTGGAGTTGTGTAGTTGGGTTGGGGAAAAGAAGCGTCACCGTCAATGGTTCGGCTGTCACCGGTCTGCCAACAAACAAAGGCTGGCAACCTGATGCGATTATCAGGATTGCCAGCAACAGCGTGGCTGAACCTCGCGCGGCGCAAGGCGGTGCGGTCATTCATCATCCCAGGCCGGGCTCCAGTGTGGATCAAGGCTCTTGAAATGACCCTGCGGGCAGTGCCCACCGCCGGACAGGGTGACGTTCCAATGAGCTACGCAGTAGAACGCCGAACACTCAAGGCAGTAGCCGGCATCGTCATAGAAGTCCGCCGCGCGGATGCGGCTCGCCACGTACGGTGGTGAAAACCCGGCCATGATCCGCTGCGCCCTGTCCGGGGAAACGAGAATGCCACTGCCGCTCGACCCACCGGGACCAGAATAGGTCAGCCGCAGCGGCGGCGGCGACTGCTGCGCCCTCTCCTTGTCCTCAAGCAGACGAATGTGCGCTGCCCTGTCCGCAGATAGCGCATGGCGGGGTTGCCTCCCAAACAGGTTTCTCGTTCCAGGGCCACTTCATCGGCGCCTCGGCAGGCTTGTATTCAGGCATTTCATCACTGGGCTAATTGATCGTCTCTTAGCGCCATTGCGCACTCATGACTGCGGGTCGAACTGGAAGACGCGCAGCTCCTGGTCGCAGCGGCAAGCCTTTGCGATGCGCGCGGCCCACACCACAGCCTCTTCGCGCGAGGGCAGTTCGAGCACGGTAAAGCCGCCGTCGAGCGAGGGCGCCCACGGGTAGCCGCCCTGGGCGACGTCGCCGTTAGCTGAAACTAGCACGGGCGGCACGGATTCGTCGATGCCGCCGCCGAAGACGTAAACGCCGGCGGCCTTCGCCGCGTCAATCACTGCGTGCGCGTCGCGACCAACCGCTTCCAACTCTCCGTCGGGCACGATCATCGCAGCACTGGGAAACGAGATTAGATATTTGGACATGGTGCTCCTGCTCTTGGGGATGGATGGATGCCGTGAAGGTTGAGGGTGGCTGCTAGTTCAACGTCAATGTATGGCACGTAGCGGCCAGCCATTTCATCAACGGCAACCTGCACTGGTTTGCTGTCCGTGATGTCGAGGCTCATGCCGATTTCAAGAAGATCGTCCAAAGACCTGCGCTGACCGCCATGATACAGCAGACCTGGGGTTTTGAGAAACCAGGTATCGAGCGCAATACGTCACTGGACGCGCGGCTGGAACTGGAGCCGTCAGATAAGGGGTGGATGTTGTTAGCCTTCAACCAAAGACATGCAGAAATCTTGTGGTCGCTATGATACAGCAGACCTGAGGTTTCGAGAAACCCACGGTCATGCGCCCTGCGTCTTTGGAGAACAAACTGGTGCCGGTTGCACGGCTGGAACTGGAGATTTCAGATGAGGAGCGGGTGTGCCGAGAGTCGATGCCTCCGGTTTCTGGCATATTCGCACCACTCGTGCTAGAATAGCCGCGCCGAACACCTGTTTCATTCTTTCAACCACGGAGGTTGCGTCCCGTGTCGGTCTCGATTCCCAACCCCGACTACGATCTTAAGAACGCGGTCACGCCCAACCGGCTGCGCAGCCTGTGGCGGCTGGCGACCGGCTTCCACCTGACCTTCATCGGCGCGACGGTGGCGTTGGGTGTCGCGGCGATCGCCAAGACGACCACCTACCTGCTGCTGCGCCGCTACATCGACGACGTGCTGGGCGTGCCGGATATGGCCTCGGCCGTGCCGCTGGTCGCGCTGGCGTTCATCGGGCTGGCGCTGATGGAGGGGTCGTTCACCTTTCTCAGCGGCCGCTGGGCGGCGCGCACGGCCGAGGGCACCGTCTACCGGCTGCGTAACTATCTGTTCGACCACGTCCAGCGCCTGCCGTTCACCTACCACGACAAGACGGCTACCGGCGAGCTGATCCAGCGCAGCACCTCAGACGTGGACGCCATCCGCCGCTTCCTGGCCGATCAGGCTACCGCCGTCGGACGGGTGGTGCTGCTGTTCGTGGTCAACTTCACGGCGATCCTGCTGCTCAACTGGCAACTGGCGCTCTTCTCGGTCATCGTCATCCCCTTTGTGTTTCTTATGTCGATCTTTTTCTTCCGCAAGATCGGCAAGGCCTACGAGGTCTATCAGGAACAGGAGGCGGTGCTCTCGACCAACCTGCAGGAGAACCTCAGCGGCGTGCGGGTGGTCAAGGCCTTTGCGCGCCAGCAGTACGAGCGCGACAAGTTCGAGGCCGTCAACTGGGAGAAGTACCGGCGCGGCCGGCGACTGCTGCTGATCCACGCGGCCTACTGGCCCTCTTCCGACATCCTCTGCGGCCTGCAGATGATCGCCGGCTTCTACCTGGCCGCGAGCATGGCCATCCGCGGCGACATCAGCGTCGGCACCTACGTGGCCTATCAGGGGCTGGTCATCTGGACCATCTGGCCGATCCGCAACCTTGGCCGGCTGATCGTCGAGATGTCGCAGGGGCTGGTCTCCACCCACCGCGTCGATGAGGTGATCAAGGAGGACCGCGAGCCGCTGGACGCCGGCGACCTACATCCAACCGGCGCGCCGGCTGGCCAGATCAGCTTCGACCACGTCGATTTCGCCTACGACACTGAGGCGCGGGTGCTTAAAGACATCAGCTTTGCGGGCCAGCCGGGCCAGATCATCGCGCTGATGGGAACAACCGGGTCGGGCAAGACCAGCCTGGTCAACCTGCTGCCGCGCTTCTACGAAACCACCGGCGGATCGATCACGTTGGACGGGCGGCCGCTGACCGACTACACCCGCCGCTATCTGCGCAGCCAGATCGGCATCGTGGAACAGGAGCCCTTCCTCTTCTCGCGCACCATCCGCGAGAACATCACCTACGGCGTGGGCCGCGAGGTGTCGGACGAGGAAGTATTCGCCGCGGCGCGCCGCAGCCGTCCACGATGTGATCCTCACCTTCCCCGACGGCTACAACACGCTGGTAGGCGAAGCGGCGTGACGCTTTCGGGCGGCCAGAAGCAACGTTGCCATCGCCCGCACGCTGCTCAAGAACCCGAAGATCCTGATCCTGGACGACGCGACCTCATCGGTGGACATGGAGACCGAGGCCGAGATCCGCAGCGCGCTGGACCGGCTGATGACCGACCGCACGACCTTTGTCATCGCCCACCGCACACAGAGCGTCATGACCGCCGACCAGATCCTGGTCCTCAAGGGGGGCGAGGTCCTGCAGCACGGCACCCACGCTGAGCTGGCTGCGCAGCCGGGCTTTTACCGCCAGATCTACCAGTTGCAGTCGCGCATGGAAGACGAGTTGCAGCATGAGATCAGCGGCGACGGCGCGGGCGGCTTGGCGGGCGCTGCCAACGGCGCGTCGGCCACTGAAACGACCGGCAACGGCAAGGTTGAGTGAGCCATGGCCGAAGAGTTCATGTTCGAGGAAGAAGAGTTCGAAGGCCAGGTCAGCCGCAACACGCTGCGGCGGATCGCCGGTTTGACGCGCCCACACTGGCGCTGGGTGGCCGGCTTCCTGTTTTTCATCGCGATCGTCTCCAGCCTGGACTCGCTGTTCACCTACATCAGCAAGCAGATCGTGGACCAGGGCATCGTCGCCGGCGATCCCGTACGCCTGCGCCAGTTGGCAGGGTTGTACGCCGGCCTGATCATCGTGCAGGCGATGTCGGTGTTCGCGTTCATCTACCTGGCGGGCGTGCTGGGCGAGCGGGTGCAGTACGACCTGCGCAAGATCATGTTCGACCACCTGCAAGGGCTTTCGTTCTCCTACTTCGACCGGACGCCGGTGGGCTGGATCATGTCGCGGGTCACCAGCGACTCGGAGCGCATCGCCCAGCTTGTGACCTGGGGGCTGCTGGACGTGACTTGGGCGGTGCTCAACATCCTGACGGCGCTGTTCTTCATGCTGCTGATCAACTGGCAACTGGCGCTGATCGTCATCGCCGTGATCCCGGTGCTGCTGGCCGTGGCCATCTACTTCCGGCGCAAGATCCTTGTGCAATACCGGCAGGTGCGGCGCATCAACAGCAAGATCACCGGCGCCTACAACGAGAACACCACCGGCGTGCGGGTCGTCAAGGCGCTGGGCCGCGAGGACGAGAACCTGCGCGAGTTCAACTACCTGACCAGCGACATGTATCGCGCCGGCTACCGTGCTGCGCTGCTTTCGGCCCTCTTCCTGCCGACGGTGCAGGTGATCTCGTCGGTCGCCATCGCGGCGGTGATCTGGTATGCCGGCGTCGAGGCGTTGAACCCCACCGGACTGATGGCCGGCCTGACCATCGGCGGCATCCAGGCGTTCATCTCCTACGTCACCTTCATGATGTGGCCGATCCAGGACATGGCGCGGGTCTACGCCGAGATGCAGAACTCGGTCGCATCGGCCGAGCGGGTCTTCTCGCTGCTGGACACGCAGCCGGACATCGTCGACCAGCCCAACGCGATCGACCCCGGCACGGTGCGCGGCGAGATCAGCTTCGAAGACGTGGAGTTCTACTACGAGGAAGACAAGCCGGTGCTGGCCGACTTCAACCTGACGATCCGCCCCGGCGAGACCATCGCGCTGGTGGGCGCGACCGGCGGCGGCAAGTCGACCATCGTCAACCTGCTGAGCCGCTTCTATGAGCCGAAGGCGGGCCGCGTGCGCATCAACGGCCGGGACTACCGCGAGATGACCATGCACGCGCTGCAATCGCGCATCGGTATGGTGCTGCAGACCCCGCACCTCTTCTCCGGCACGATCCGCGAGAACATCCGCTACGGCAAGCTGGATGCAGCCGACCGTGAGATCGAGGAGGCAGCAAAAGTGGCCGGCGCCCACGAGTTCATCAGTTCGCTGGCGGACGGCTACGATCAGGAGGTGGGCGAGGGCGGCACGCTGCTGTCGGTGGGTCAGAAGCAGCTCATCAGCCTGGCGCGCGCGGTGCTGGCCGATCCGGAGATCTTCATCATGGACGAGGCAACAAGTTCGGTAGACACATTGACGGAGGCGCTGATCCAGCGCGGCATGGAGGTGCTGCTCAAGGGACGCACCAGCGTCGTCATCGCGCACCGTCTCTCCACCATCCGCCGCGCCGACCGGATCATCGTCATCGAGGGCGGCAGGATCGCCGAGATGGGCACCCACAACGAGTTGCTGCGCGCCAAAGGTCACTACTACGACCTCTACACCCAGCAGTTCCGCCGCGAGACAACCTTCGAACACGTGGCGCAGGAGCTAAGCGCGGTCGCGGTCTAGCGAATATCGCTCTGGTTGGTCAATGCACAGCACGCTGAAGCATGACGATGAGCCGCCCGGGCAGGTGTTTGCCGACAGACTCCGATGTGCGTACAATCATCATCAACATCGTGCCGATAGCAATTCAACTGCGCAGGGAGGCAACCATGCGATGGTCTGATGTCCGCAAAGCATATCCAAACCAATGGCTGGTCATAGAGGCGCTGGAGGCGCATTCGGACGCAAACCAGCGATTTCTTGACCGGATTGCCGTCATAGAGGTCTGCTCTGATGGTACATCCGCCATGACCTGCTATGACCAGTTGCATCGAAGGCATCCGCATCGCGAGTTCTATTTCGTTCACACAGATCGTGAGACTCTCGAAATTCTGGAGAGCCGGTCTGTAAGCACCTGGAGAAACCATGCAACTGCGGTTGAAGTATGATCTGCCGTGCGTCACTGTGAGAGTTGCCTATCAGGGAGCTGAGATCGAAATTCCCGACGTGATTGTCGATACCGGTTCAGGGAGTACGCTGATCTCAACCGAGTACGCTGCCAGGGCAGGCATCCGACCGCTGCCGCAGGATAGGTTGCGCAATGTGCAGGGCGTCGGGGGCATCGAGGCCGTCTTCATCCGCCAGGTTGACCGCATTCAGGTCGGCGAACGGGAGGTGCGCGGCTTCGAAATCGATGTCGGAATCATGGACTACGGTTTCGCCATCAACGGATTGTTGGGAATGAACTTTCTGCTTCGGTCAAGGGCAGTCATAGATCTGGATGCGCTCACTATCGAGTTCGCCAACCGAGCCGCGTTGTAACACAGCAGAGTAGAGACTGGCGTGAGCAGGTTGCGGTTTTCGCCAAGGGTGCGGGGATGCGGCTATAATCCCGCCTATGGCAGTCACCTTTGAATTACATACAACAGCGACAGACAGTGCGGCGCGGCTGGGGACGCTGCACGCACCCCACGGCTCCGTGCCGACGCCGCTCTTTGCACCGGTCGGCACCCAGGCCACCATCAAGACTCTGACGCCGCGCGATCTCCACGAGTTGGGCGCTGGCCTCATCCTTTCCAACACCTATCACCTATACCTGCGTCCCGGCGCTGACCTGGTGGCGCAGATGGGCGGGCTGCATCGCTTCATGGGCTGGGACGGACCAATCCTCACCGATTCGGGCGGGTTCCAGGTGTTCAGCCTGGCGCACATGCGCAAGGTGGACCCCGATGGCGTGACGTTCCGCTCGCACATTGACGGCAGCCTGCACCGCTTCACGCCGGAATCGGTGATGGAGACCGAGGAGAAGCTGGGCGCGGACATCGCGATGGTGCTGGATGAGTGTCCCGACCCGCTGGACCGCGCCTACAACGAGCAGGCACTGGCGCGCACCCACGCCTGGGCCGAGCGCTGCAAGACCGCTCACAAGCGTCCCGACCAGGCGCTGTTCGGCATCGTCCAGGGCGGCGTGTTCTCCGACCTGCGGGCCGAGTCGGCGCGCTTCCTCAGCGACCTGGACTTCCCAGGCTACGCAGTGGGCGGGCTGGCGGTGGGCGAGACGAAGGAACAGATGGCCGAGACGCTGGATCTCACCTGCCCGCTGCTGCCGGTTGACAAGCCGCGCTACCTGATGGGCGTCGGCGCGCCCGAGGACATCCTGGAGGCGGTGGCGCGCGGCATCGACATGTTCGACTGCGTGCTGCCGACGCGGCTGGCGCGCAACGGCGCGCTGATGACCCGCCGCGGCCGGCTCAACATCCGCAACGCGCAACACTTCGACTCGCCGCTGCCGGTCGAGGCCGACTGCGCCTGCTACACCTGCCAGCACTTCAGCCGCGCCTACCTGCGCCACCTGTTCAAGGCCGGCGAGATCCTCGGCCTGCGGCTGGCGACGCTGCACAACCTGCACTTCATGCTGCGGCTGATGGAAGACATCCGCGCCAGCATCGCCGCCGGCACGTTTGCCGAGTTCAAACGAACGTTTCTGGCCGGCTACCAGCCTCCCGACCAGGAAGCGCGGGCGCGCGAGCGCGCGGCGCGCCGGGAACAGCGCGCCGCGGGTGGCCGCTGAGCATCGTCATGCCTGCCGTCCATCCTGCCCGTGGGCTGCAACTCGCGCTGCTGCTGTTTTTTGCCCTGCTGGCGGCCGGCTGCGGCACGGCCGTGGCAACGCCGGTCCCTGTCTCGCTCACAGTCGCAGCCTCCAGCAGCGCGCAGCCGCTCGCGGCCCTGGCGGTCGATGCCTACACGCGGGCCAACCCGCACGTCACGATCACCCTCGAACCGGTTGGCAGCGAGCTGGCCGCACAGTGGCTGGTCGCGCAGGGACGGGCCGACGCGGCGTTTCTGGTAGCGACGCCGCCGATTGCCTTTTCCGACGGTCTCACCGGCACGCAGATCGCCACCGATGCGCTGGTGCTGGTGGTCAACCGGGACAACCCACTGGACAACATCGGTCTCGACCAGGCGCGCCAGGTCTTCACCGGGCGGACGCGTCTGTGGTCTGAGCTTGGCGAGGGCCACGGCGCGATCCAGGTCGTGACCCGCGAGGCGGGCGTCGGGGTGCGCAACGCGCTGCAGCAAGCCGTCATGGGCCGGCGGCGCTTCACTCCCACGGCCCTGGTGTACCCCGGCAACCGCGAGCTTCACGACGCAGTGGCTGACGACCCGCTGGCCATCGGCTTCCTGCCGGCAAGCTGGCTCGATGACCGGGTCAAGGCACTGACGCTGGAAGGGATGAGCCACGACTGGGTGGCCCTCAACGTCCCCGGCTATCCGGCCGTCCTGCCGATCTATTTTGTCACGCCCGACGACCCCAGCCCGGAAGTTGCCGCGCTGGGCGACTTTGTCACCGGCGAGTCAGGCGCGGTGTTGATCCAAGGACGCTACGGGCAGCCAGAAAGGAACGTACCATGACCCAGTCACTGCCGCTCGCCGTGCCAGCTACGCAGATCAGCTTGCAGCCGCTGGCATTGTCCACCATGTGGATGCAGCACCGCTTCGACCAGGTGGCTGAGTTCGCGGCTGCGGCACGCGATCTGGGGTTTGGCGGCATCGAGTTGAGCCACATCGTCACGCCGGCCATGCTGGAAGGCGCGGACCTCCCGAAACTTGGCGTGCGCTCGGTCCACTTCCCGGCGCCCATCGGGCCTTCTCCTTTCGGCGCACCGGCCGAGGCGCTGCTGAGCGCGCCTGACGAAGACGCCCGTCGCTGGGCCGTAGCGCAGGGCTATGGCAGCATCGACCTGGCCGTGCAGTGTGGCGCGACGGCTGTCTGCCTGCACCTGGGTGAGACGCCGGCGGCGCGCCACCTGGAATGGGCGTTGGCGCAGCGCTACCTGGGCGGACAGGCCGGCACCCCGGTGTACAACGCGGCGCGGCAAGCGGTGGAAGCGAACCGGCAGCAGGTAGCCGGCCCGGCTCTGGACGCCGCGCGCCGCAGTCTGGATGAGCTTGCCAGCTACGCTCGGCCGCGCGGCGTCCGCCTCGGCATCGAGTCGCGCGTCAACTACTGGCAGATACCGACGCTCGACGAGCTGACCGTGCTGCTTGATGAGAGCGATCCGGCCGTGGTCGGTTTCTGGTACGACTGCGGACACGTCCAGGTGCTGCACAACCTGGGCTTTCACCGGCACGCGCGCTGGCTGGAGATGTTCGCCAACCGCATCGTCGGCGTTCACTTCCACGACGTCATCGGCCTGCGCGACCACCTGTTGCCGGGGATGGGAGAGATCGATTTCGACCGGATGGCGGCGCGTCTGCCGGCAGGTGCGGTATCAACCTGCGAGCTGGACTGGTATTTCGACGGTGATGAGGTCGTTGAAGGCGCCAAGGTCGTGGCTGCTGCGCTGAACAGGCACGATGGCGCCGCGTCCCGAGAGATTGCACACACCTAAACACCTCAGGAGGGAAGCTGATGACAGAATTGCTACACCAAGAGCTTACACAGCGGATCATTGGTTCATACTACTCGGTCTTCAACCAACTGGGACAGACGTACCCGGAGAATATTTACGAGCGAGCGATGATGCATCTGCTCAGTCAACAAGGCATTCCCTGCAGTCGGCAGGATGAGTATGAAATTCATTACAAGGAACGCCTGGTAGGAGTACAGCGCCTTGACATTTTCGTAGCCGGCCAGGTTGTTGTGGAACTGAAAGTAGCGGATTCGATAAAACCGATTCACCTCGCACAACTTCTATCGTATCTGCGAACGGTCGGCAAGCCCGTAGGGCTGCTCTGCCGTTTCGGAGGACCTGACCCTGAGTTCGCACGGCGGGTTTTGACCAAACACGACGAGCCCATCGACTCTGACAGGTTACTGGCTCAAGACTTCAACTATGCGGGTTTGCCTTTCGCTGAAGTGACGAACGAAGTAGTAGCCGGTGCGTTGGAGGTTTTCAGAGCTTTGGGTCCCGGCTTCATTCACCGTATTTATTCCAATGCCTGTTACCAAGAGTACCGCCTTCGGGGGCTGGACGTGATGCCTCGCCGCGAGTTTCACGTGTTCCTGGGCAACACCGATTTGGGCACCATTAAGCTTGCCCATCTGCAAGTCAATCGCGAGATATTGGTCTTTCCCGTTGCCGTATCCAGCTTAACCAGCCTGCGACTCGCCAACCTACAAACCTGGATGTGTTCTTTGAATTCACCTCTGGGCATTGTCGTAAATTTCAAGGCGACGCGACTAGAGCCGATTATCCTGCGTCCGTAACACATCGCCGACGATGTCAACAGAACCGCGGATGCATCAGGCCACGCAGATCAGAACCCGATCCGCGCCTCTGTCCATCTGTGGTTCTCTATTCACGCCAACAACAGAACCGCGGATGCATCAAGCCACACAGATCAGAACCCGATCCGCACCTCTGTCCATCAGCGGTTCTCCTTCTCGCCAACAACAGAACCGCGGATGCATCAGGCCACACAGATCAGAACCCGATCCGCGCCTCTGTCCATCTGTGGTTCTCTATTCACGCCAACAACAGAACCGCGGATGCACCGAGCCACGCAGATCAGAACCCAATCCGCGCCTCTGTCCATCCGCGGTTCTCCTTCTCGCCAACAACAGAACCGCGGATGCACCAGGCCACACAGATCAGAACCCGATCCGCACCTCTGTCCATCCGCGGTTCTCCCTTCTCGCCAACAACAGAACCGCGGATGCACCAGGCCACACAGATCAGAACCCGATCCGCCCTCTGTCCATCTGTGGTTCTCCCTTCTCGCCAACAACAGAACCGCGGATGCATCAAGCCACGCAGATCAGAACCCGATCCGCGCCTCTGTCCATCCGCGGTTCTCCCTTCTCGCCAACAACAGAACCGCAGATGCAACGAGCCACGCAGATCAGAACCCAATCCGCGCCTCTGTCCATCAGCGGTTCTCCTTCTCGCCAACAACAGAACCGCGGATGCACCGAGCCACGCAGATCAAAACCCGATCCGCGCCTCTGTCCATCCGCGGTTCTCCCTTCTCGCCAACATCAGAACCGCGGATGCACCAGGCCACACAGATCAGAACCCGATCCGCACCTCTGTCCATCCGCGGTTATTTCTCCTCGCCAACAACAGAACCGCGGATGCACCAAGACACGAAGATCAGACTCCGATCTGCGCCTCCGCCCATCCATAGTTCAAACTTTATACAGCGATTTGGCAACTCATCATCGCCTGTGGTAGAATATCCGCAGGTCGAGATAGTGTCGGTGGAAAAGTGGGCATCCCCCACTTTTCTTGTTGTAAGGGGTTTGTTGACCTGATGGAAGATGACCTGTGCCGGTGACAGTTGCCAGCACAGCGAGGATTGTCAATGATTAGCACCAGGAGTGCGCAGAGGGTATGAAGAACGAAATGATCATGGCCATCAACAGCATCTGCGTCGAGCGCGAGCTCGAGCCGCAGGTTGTGTTTGAGGCCATAGAGGCAGCATTGGTATCGGCTCACCGGCGGCGTTACAACACAGCGGCCAACGTCAGCGCGCAGGTGGACCAGAAAACCGGAGCGATGAAGATCTTCGTCGAGCAAGAGGTCGTCGCGACTGTGGAAGACGACCAGACGCAGATCTCCCTGCTGGATGCGCGCGCCATCGATACGACGGCGGACATCGGCGGGGTCGTGTTGGTAGAAAGCACGCC
The DNA here is from genome assembly GCA_041391245.1 of Caldilineales bacterium. Taxonomy (GTDB): domain Bacteria; phylum Chloroflexota; class Anaerolineae; order JAAEKA01; family JAAEKA01; genus JACKBK01. The sequence goes on along the minus strand of JAWKOJ010000011.1, from coordinate 93,678 downwards.
GACAGACTTCGGCCGCATCGCCGCGCAAACTGCCAAACAGGTCATTCTCCAACGCATTCGCGAGGCCGAACGCGACGCCATCCTGCAGCGCTACCAGGGGCGGGTCGGTGAGATCGTGCACTGCACGATCCGCAGTGTGGACTACGGCAGCGGCACTGTCACCTGCACCATTGATGGCAAGGCCGAGGCGACGCTGCTCAAGGAAGACCAGATTGCCACCGAGCGCTACCGGCCCAACGGCAAACTGCGCTGCTACCTGGTTGATGTGGACAAGGGCAGCCGCGGGCCGGTGATCCGCCTGTCGCGCACCCACCGCGGCCTGCTGCGTCGCTTGCTTGAACAAGAAGTGCCGGAGATCTACAACGGCGCAGTCGAGATCAAGAGCATCGCGCGCGAGCCGGGCCAGCGATCCAAGATAGCCGTGGCAGCCATGCAGCCGGGCGTGGACCCCGTGGGTTCCTGCGTCGGAATGCGCGGCGTACGCATCCAGGCCATCGTCAACGAACTGAACAACGAGAAGATCGACGTGGTTGAATGGAACCCCGATCCGGCCCAGTTCATCGCGAACGCGCTTAGCCCGGCCAAGGTCACAGATGTGGTTCTGGACGACACCATTGAGAATCGCACGGCCATTGTCGTCGTGCCGGACCGCCAACTTTCTCTGGCCATCGGCAAGGAAGGCCAGAACGCGCGCCTGAGCGCACGACTGACCGGCTGGCGTATCGACATCAAGAGCGAAGCCGAGGCTGAGGCCGAAGGGCTGCAAGAGTTCGCCATGGAGCTGGCCAAGAAGCGCGCGCGGCTGGCTATGGCCCGGGCACGGGCTGAGTCTGAGGACATTCTGCTGGTGGCCGAGCAACTGCTGGGCGACGGCGAAGAACAAGAAGGCTTCGAGGACGAGTACGCGGACGAATACGCGGACGAGTATGAAAGCGAGACCGCCGAGGAGTTCGTGGAGTTCGACGAATACGCGGCCATCGAGGACTATGTCGAGGAAGGCGCGGATGCACCGGCCGCCGAACCAGTCGTGCCTGAACCGCAGGCAGCCGCTGAACCACCGGCGGTGGTTGCGCCAGCCGAGACAGTGCTGCCGGCCGGCGAGGCGGAGTTCGTAGATGAATACGCGGACATCGAGGAGTACGACGAATATGCCGCGTACGAGGACTACGACTTCTACGACGAGTATGCCGCGTACGACGACATGGAGGGCCTTGACGACGAAGCCGAGATCGATGACGTTGCCACACCGGCCGCAAAGAGCAAGGGCAAGCCGGCCAAGAAGGGCGGCAAGGACAAGTCCAAGGCGCGTCCCGGACGCGACAGGCGCGGACGGTCCGATTGGTTCGGGTTTAGCGACGACTGATACCGGTGGCCAAGACAGCAGTCAGACGGCGGCACGTACCGCAACGGACATGTATCGCCTGCCGGCGGACGGACAGCAAGCGTACGCTGGTGCGCATCGTTCGTTCCAACGAGCAGGGTGTTTTGGTTGATCCGACCGGCAAGCTGGCCGGACGGGGCGCGTATCTTTGCGCCGACCAGCGCTGCTGGACCAAAGCATTCAAGAGCAACGCTCTCAACCGGGCGTTGAAGACAACATTGACAGAGGATGAGGTTGCTGCGCTGCGGGCCTACGCTGCCAGCCTGCCGGAGTTGCCGGATGAGCAAGACGAGCCGGCGTTGGCGGACGCGTAGGCGCTGCGTGCGCAGCACCATGGACAGACACATGCAATGGGAACTCAGCTAACTGGGCGCCACGAGCAGGAGCGAAGCGGAATGAGTCGATGATACGAACCCCGGCAGGATTTCCGGCCGGGCAATCGCTGCCAGATCACCTGACCTCACTCTCACCCCGCATTCTTCCTCCCCTCGTTACGTCCGACCAGCTTTCGCACCCATGGAATCCCGCCACGGCGGGATATTTCGGTGTGCGCACAGAACTGCGATCTGCCCCTTGAGCGCCACCGATGGCCGGCAGAGAAAGAGGAACACACATATGGCAGAAAAGACAAAGACCAACCCTGAGCAGAAATCAGGCGCCAGACCATCTGGCAATGGAAGTCAATCGCAGCAGCAGCGGCCGCAGTCGTCCGGTGCGCCCAAGAAGAAGCCCTCTGGTGCAACCCAGGGCAGCGCCGGCAACAAGCCGCGTCCCCGCGCAAAGCAGCAGCGGCGGACGGCGTCCGCCGCAGGCGCGCCGGGTGCGCCGCCGTCACGCAGGCCGCCAGGCGGCCCGCCGCGCCAGGCAGAAGCTGCGCCGCCGCCCAGTGAAATCGAACTGCCCGAGTACATCACTGTGCGCGAGATGGCTGAGATCATGCATCGCAGCCCCATCGACGTCATGAAGGTGCTGATGAACTTCGGCATCATGGCGCCAATCACCCAGACCATCGACTACGACACCGCCACCATCGTCGCCGAGGAGATGGGCGTCAAGGTCAGGCCCATCGCCCGCGAGGTACCCGATGAAGTGGCCGAAGCGACCCAGGAAAAGGCCGCGCCCAAGACCCTGCGCCAGCGACTGTACGACGCGACGCCCGATGAACGCCTGGTGCTGCGGCCGCCGGTTGTGACGGTCCTTGGCCACGTCGATCACGGCAAGACGACACTGCTGGACGCGATCCGCAAGAGCAACGTCGTGGCCGGCGAATCGGGCGGCATCACGCAGCACATCGGCGCCTATCAGACCTACTACAACGACCGCAAGATCACCTTCCTTGACACGCCGGGCCACCAGGCGTTCACCGCAATGCGCGCCCGCGGCGCCCAGGCCACCGACATCGCCATTTTGGTGGTGGCCGCCGACGACGGCGTCATGCCGCAAACCAAGGAAGCCATCGCCCACGTCCGGGCGGCCGGCGTTCCGATCATCATCGCACTTAACAAGATCGACAAGCCCAATGCCAACATCGACCGCGTCAAGCAGCAGTTGGCTGAAGAGGACCTGCTGGTTGAAGAATACGGCGGCGACGTGATCTGTGTCCCGGTAGCCGCCAAGCTGCGCCAGGGCATCGACGAGCTGCTGGAGAACGTCCTGCTGCTGGCGGACATCGAGGGTTTCAAGGCCGATCCCACCGGGCGTGCCATCGGCACGGTCATCGAGAGCAGCCTCGACAAGTCGCGCGGCGCAACCGCCACCCTCCTGGTGCAGAAGGGCACGCTCAAGCAGGGAGACGCCATGGTTGTCGGCAGCATTGCCGGCCGCGTGCGCGCCATGTTCGACAGCAAGGGCAACGCCATCGATTCGGCCACACCCAGCACACCTGTGGAGATCCTGGGCCTGCCGGAGGTGCCAACCGCCGGCGACACCTTCGAGGTGATGGAAAGCGACCGCGAGGCGCGCGAGCGGGCAACCTCACGGGCTGAGACGGAACGCCAGCGCACCGAATCGTCGGCTCGCAAGGCTGTCTCGCTGGAAGACGTGTTCGCACAGATGAAGGCCGGCAAGGTCAAGGAACTGCGCATCATCATCAAGGCCGACGTGGATGGCTCCCTGGAGCCGATCATCTCGTCGCTCAACCAGCTCAGCACAGACGACCTGCGCCTGAAGATCCTGCACAGCGGGACGGGCGACATCACCGACTCCGACCTGATGCTGGCCAGCGCGTCCGACGCCATCGTCATCGGCTTCAACGTGCCGTTCAGCCCGGCCGCGCAGCATTCAGAGCTGCTCAACCAGGTGGACGTGCGGACCTACAAGGTCATCTACGAACTGATCGACGACGTAGACAAGGCGCTCAAGGGTATGCTGGAGCCGGTCTATGAGGACAGGGTTCTGGGAACTGCCGAGATCCGCGCCATCTTCAGGATCCCGCGCCGCGGCAACATTGCCGGGTGCCTGGTGACCGACGGCGTGATCCAGCGCAACGCCCTGGTCCGGGTGATGCGCAACGGCAAACAGATCCACAGCGGCAAGATGTACTCGCTCAAGCGCTTCCAGGACGACGTCAACGAGGTCAAGGCGGGCTTCGAATGCGGCATCGGCATCGAGGGCTTCGACGCCATCGCCGAGGGCGACATCATCGAGGCGTTTCACAAGGTGAGGGTGTAGGCGTTCGCTGGCGAACAGACGGGCGAGGGTTCGTGTTCGTGGCGTGACACGTATTGCGTGATTCGTATTGCGTACCACGCCACCGCTGAGAACCACAATACACCGACGCCACGAAGTACGCCCTACGCAATACGAACCCCATGTCATCACGCAGACAACTACGGGTCGCGGAACTCGTGCAGCGCGAGCTGGCCGAAATGGTCACGTTCGAGCTGCGCGATCCGCGCCTATCACTGGTCAACATCACGCGCGTTCGGGTCAGCCCTGACCTGAAGTACGCCAACGTCTACATCACATCGCTGGGTGACGAGAGGGAGACTGCCGAGGCCATTGAAGGTTTGACCGGCGCGACCGGCTTCCTGCGCACGCAACTGGGCCAGCGGACCAAGCTGCGCTACGTGCCCGACCTGGCGTTTCACATCGACGAAGCGCTGCTGGAAAGCCGCCGCATCAACGAACTGCTGGACACGCTGGCGATCGAGGCCCACGACGCGGAGGCAGCGGACGCCAGCGCTGAAGATCCCGCGGCCGGCGAGGCGTGATGGAACAGGCCGACCTCCGTGCGCAGTTCGGCCGGGCGGCCGAGTTGATCGCAGCCAGCCGCCGGCCGCTGCTGATCTGCCACGTGGCGCCCGACGGCGACGCCATCGGCTCGCTGCTGGGGCTGACGTGGATTCTGCGCGCGCTGGGCAAGGAGGTCACGCCCGCCAGCCAGGACGGCGTACCCAGGAACCTGCGCTTTCTGCCCGGCTCGCAGGGAGTGGTTACCCAGGCGGCCGGCCCGGCTGATCTGGTGATCGCCATCGATAGCAGCGACCTGGAGCGGCTGGGAACGGTCTACGACCAGCCGCTGCTGCACAGCCTGCCGCTGCTCAACATCGACCACCACGTCACCAACCTGATGTTTGGCAGCCTCGACGTGGTGGTTCCGGCCGCCACCAGCGCGGCGGAGGTGATCTACGATCTCGCTACATCGCAGGGCTGGCCGATTCCCCCCCACGCCGCCCAATGCCTGCTGACCGGGCTGGTCACCGACACGCGCGGCTTCCGCACCTCCAACGTCAGCGCCCGCACGCTTGAGATCGCCCAGAAGTTGATGGAGGCCGGCGGCTCACTGCACGCCGTCACCGAAGGAGTGCTGGAGCAGCGCAGCTTCGACACCGTCTGTCTCTGGGGCCACGCGCTGGCCGCGGCGCGGCTGGAGGACGGGATCGCGTGGACGGCCATTCCGCTCACGATGCGGGCGCCCTGCAACGATGTGGAACAGAGCGATTCGGGGCTGGCCAACTTCATGGTCGCGGCCGATGAGGTCGAGGTGGCCGTCGTGCTGGTGGAACGCAAGGAAGGCCCCATCGACGTCGGCTTCCGCTCGGCGGGCCGGGTGGATGTGGCCCAGCTCGCGCTCACGCTGGGGGCGGCGGGCATCCGCGCGCGCCGGCTGCACGCTGCGCATGCCGCTCCCCGAGGCCGAGACGCTGGTGCTGCGCGCCACGCGGCGGCGTTGGCTGCCCCGCCGTCCCAGCCATGAGCGACGGCGCGGCCGGCGTATTGGTCATCGACAAGCCAGGCGGGTGGACCTCCCACGATGTGGTTGCCAGGACGCGCGGCCTGACGCGCATCCGCCAGATCGGCCACGCCGGCACGCTGGATCCCATGGCGACCGGCGTGCTCGTGCTCTGCATCGGCAAGGCGACCCGCCTGCTGGAGTACCTGACCGGCCAGCCGAAGTCGTACCGCGCCGCGATCACGCTGGGAATCAGCACGGACACCTACGACGCCGAGGGAACGGTGACCGAGACCCGTCCCGCGCCGGCGCTTGGTTGGAACGACCTGGAGCAGGCGCTGGCGCCATTCCGCGGCGGCATCATGCAAGTCCCGCCCGCCTATTCGGCCATCAAGCGCGACGGCGTTGCTTCGTACAAGCGCGCCCGCCGCGGCGAGGCTGTCCAGTTAGCGCCGCGGCCGGTGACGATCTACGCGATCGACCTGCTGTCGTTCGACGGCGTCACAGTGCAGGTTGACGTGACGTGCAGCGCCGGCACCTACGTCCGCTCGCTGGCCCACGACCTGGGCCAGGCGCTGGGCTGCGGCGCACATCTCAGTGGGCTGCGCCGCACCGCGGTGGCCGGCTTCACGCTGACGCAGGCCACGACCCTGGAAGCGCTTGCCGCGGCGGGCGACCAATGGACGCAGTTCCTGCTGCCGCCCGACAGCGCCGTGGCTCACCTCCCTGCGGTTGTTTTGGAGCCGGATGCCGTCGGGCAGCTTCTGCACGGCCAAAGCATCCCGGCGCAGTCAACTGCGGTCGAAGGGCCGGTGCGCGCCTACGACTCTGCCGGCCGCCTGCTGGCCATCGTCAGCTATCTGCCCGACCGGCAGGCCTGGAAACCGCTCAAGGTGTTGTCGAGCCCGCACCATTGACCAGCTATGCGAACCTATCACGACCTGCCAGACCCACCCTTCACGACTCCCAGCAATCTGACCATCGGCAACTTCGACGGCGTGCATCTCGGCCACCAGGCCCTGATCGCAGCGCTGATCGCCGATGCGCGCGCCACGGGCCGCCAGGCCGGCCTGCTGACGTTCCATCCCCACCCCTCGGCCGTGCTGCGGCCGGACGCCGACCATCAGTACCTGACCACCATCGACCAGCGGCTGGCGATCTTCGAGAGCCTGGGGTTAGACTACGCGGTGGTCTATCCCTTTACGCGCGCGACGGCAGCGACGCCGGCCCGCCAGTTCATGGCACGGCTGCGCGAGACGCTGAGCCTGACGACCCTTTTGGTTGGACCGGATTTCGCGCTGGGCCGCGACCGCGAGGGGAACGTGGAGGCGCTGCGCGGCTTCGGCGCGGCTGATGGCTACACGGTCGAGACGATCGCGCCGCAGGTGCTGGGCGACGGCGAGGTGCGCAGCGGGCGCATCCGGGGCGATCTGGCCAAGGGCGACGTGGAATCGGCGGCCCGGCAGCTTGGCCGGCTCTATCTGGTGGACGGCGAGGTGGTGGACGGCGCGCACCGCGGCCGTACCATCGGCTTCCCGACGGCCAACCTCGACATACCGGCCGACCGGCTGCTGCCGGCCAACGGCGTCTACGCCACCTGGGCCACGGTGGGCGGGAAGCGGCGCGCCAGCGTCACCAACATCGGCGTGCGGCCCAGCTTCGACAACGGCCAGCGCACCGTGGAAGCGCACCTGCTCGACTTCTCCGGCGACCTGTACGGGCAACATCTCACGCTGGAGTTCGTGGCTCATCTGCGGCCTGAGATGCGTTTCCCCGGCATCGACGCGCTGCGCGAGCAGATCGCGCGCGACGTAGCGGCTGCCCGCGGCATCCTGCAGGAAGACCGGTGACCCGCTTCTACCAGGAGCTTGAGCACACGGCCGACTGGGCGGTCCGGGTTTGGGGAGAGTCGCCAGCGGTCCTCTTCGAGCACGCGGCCGAGGCGATGTTCGAGCTGCAAGGGGCCGATCTCAACGCCGCGGCGCCGGTCGCTACCCGCGTCACCTGCCAGGCGCCCGACCTGGAAGCGCTGCTGATCGCCTGGCTCAGCGAACTGCTCTACCACTCCGAGACGGGCGACGTGGCCTACACCCGTTTTGCGGCAGAAATCACCGGCGACGCGGCGGCAGGCTTCGACCTGACCGCGCTGGCCCACGGCTACCCCGGCCGCGGCCCGCTGGCCCACGTCAAGGCGGTGACGTATTACAACCTGTCAGTGGAAGACACGGGGAACGGCTGGGAGGCGACGGTTACGTTCGATACGTGAGGACTCGCCCGACCGTAAACGGATCGGGCTACAAGGTGGAAGACCCTGCGGGTCTGGATCTCGTGGCACTCGAAGGGTATTGCACCTTGCAGCTACGAGCCAGGCTCCACAACCCCGCGGAAGCAAAACAAACTGCTCGAACGCTTCAGCCGTCCAGGGGAGGGCCGGCTTGAAGAAGTGCTCGTAGATGGCCCAGGCGTACTCACGGATCTCCAACTGGGCGTCGTTGGCCATGCGCAGGCTGAGGAAGCGCATCAGGTTGTGGGCGTCGATCTTGGCCACCCAGGTGTAGTAGACGCCGAAGCCGGCCAGAAAGAGGCGCGCTTGCTCGCGTGCAATCCCGCCTCCAGCGCCTGCTGGTAGAGCCGATAGCCCTCCTCGTAGTGGCGGGCCAGCGCCTCGGACAGCCAGCCGCCGTCTTCCAGAATCCCTCGCTGGCTTGCTTGTTGTCAGCGGCTTGTAGCCGCCAGCCATCGGCCGCGACGATGTAGAAGTCCTCTTCCTGAAACGGCGTATACCGTCCACTCTGCGCGTGAAATTCCAGGTTCGATGGCGGACCCACTGCCACCAGACCACCACCGGGGCACGCACGCGAAACTTGAACTCCACCATTTCGAAGGGGGTCGTGTGGCGATGGCGCAACAGGTAGAAAAGCAGCTTCTTGTCGCGCTCGCTGCCCTTGCTCTCGCCCAGAAACGAGGCGCGCGCGCCGCGACGATGGCGTTGTCATCGCCCATCACGTCCTGCAGTTCGATCCACCCCTTGTCCAGCACATCGACGCGCTGGCCGAGCCACGCCCGGTTGTGATCCGCCACAGCTACACCTCCCGGATGTCGAGGTCGTCCACCGGCAGTTCGGCCAGAATTGCCTCCAGGTCCTCGGCGTTCAGGTCGATCACCTTGAAGGCCATCAACACGCTGTCGTCGTCGGTCAGGTTGCCCAGGCTGATCAGATGGCCGCCGGCGGGGCGATGTCGGTCAGGATGTCGGCCTGAATGCCGGAAGGCCGGCGCGCAGCGTCACCCGCAGGCCGCGCTCCTCGCCGCCCAGCAGCCGCAGGAAGATGCGGAACATGTCGGTCTCGGTGATAATGCCGATGGCCGCGCCCTCCTCCATGACGACGATCGACCCGATGCGGTTGAAGACCATCATCGACGCCGCCTGTTCCAGCGGTACGTCGGGCGACGTGGTCACCACCTTCGGGTTCATCAGCGCGCCGACGGTCAGATTGGGCGGCTTGGCCACCGAGCGGCGGAACTCGCCGCGGCGGGTCGGCACGGCCAGCGCCTGCAAAAGCCGCCGGTCGCTGATCATGCCGGCCAGCTTGCCCTCGCCGTCCAGCACCGGCATTCGCCGCAGCCCCTGGTCGCGCATCCGCTGCAAGGTCGCGCCCGCGGGGTCGTCAACGCCGGCAGTGATCAGGTCATGGGTCATGAAATCACGAACGAACATCTTCTTCCTCCAGGGAGCGTCAGTTGGACGCAGAGGCTTGCGGCCGGCCAACGATCACGCCGTCGGCCCCTTGGGCGAGCCACGACGAGGCGTCGCCCGAACCGGGTGGAACGACCACCAGTGTTGCCATGCCGCCGGACTGCGCCGCCCGGGCAACGCGCGGGGTGAACTGGTCAGCAGGCAGCAGCAGGCCGGGCGCAACCGGCCGGTAGAAGGGAGCCAGACCCACCCGCCGCAGCGCAAGGAACGTGGCGGTCTCGCCAGAAGTCATGGCGGTGGCAAGATCGGGCGCCTGTTGGCGCAGCGTCTCGACCAGTTGCTGGTCATCGACCAGGGCCAGCAGGCGGCCGCGGGCATCGTGGCTGTCGGCCGTGTGCAGCAGCGCCGCCAACGACTGCAGGCTTGGCTCGTGCAGTTCGACCGCAAAGCGCGCCAGGGAACTCCGTCAACAACTGGTCGAGGCTGGCAGCCTGCCCGCTGGCGCTGTCGGACAACTGACCGGCCGCGGCCACCAACTCGCCGTTCTGGGCCAGCGAAACCGGCGTGTAGAACCCGGTCGCGCCGCCAGCCGCGCGGCCTCAAACGCCTCCAGCCTTAGCGGCGCAGCATCACCGCCATCCGGCTCGACCAGCACCAGCGGCCCGGCATCGGGATCAAAGAACGCCCCCGCGTCGATCGGCTCGATCGTCAGCAGACGATAGACGCCGAAGATCAACAGGAGGACGATAACCAGCAGAATGAAACGAACGATGCCTTGGCGCATGGCTCCAATCTCGGGCTGAGAAACGAGGGGACTGGGAAGGTTTTACGCCCCCATTTTACCACCGAAGTGGGAAATCCGTCTAGACGGCGGCACGAAAAAGGCGGTACAGCGACCGCGTCACCGTACCGCCTGAGAGAACAACCAAACCAGGTCAATTCGTCAGAGCGCTCAGCCCCAACATCCCGACGCCGAAGATGCCGGAGATGATCAGGCCAACCACGAAGATCACCAGCCAGCCGATGATCGCCGTGATGACCGCCTTGCCGGTGTCGAAGTCCAGCGCCTCGCGGATGGCGATGATGCCCGCCACCAGCGACCAGATGCTGACGACGAGACTGAGAATCGCACCAACGCAGGGGATGAAGTTCAGCACGTTCAACCACTGCGGCGCGTAGGCATAGCCGATGGTCCGCATCAGCTCACCCGGCTCGGCGGTGCCGCCAAAAAAGCGGGTGCCGATAAACCAGGTCAGATACGACCAGATGTAGTAGCCGATGACTGTCCACACTGCGACGAAAACGGCAGCCACAAGCAGCCCAACAAAGGTGGTTGCTGCTCCCAATGCGCTGCCGATGACGGAAGAGAACAGAGCGCCGACCAGCGAGCCGACAAAGGACAACAGCGCCGCGATGATCACGACGGTCAGGGCCTCGCGGTTCAGGCTGGTGTCGGCCTCAACCTCGTTGTATAGCGTTACGTCAAGTTTGGCGGCACGCAAACCGCGGCTGAACATAGCATTGAAATTCATAACATTGCCTCCGGGCGAGTTCAAGAACTGATTGGGACGGATGGAGAGTTGGTTCTCGGGCCACCGGGGACGGAGGGTGCGTGGCGTTCTCTACCTCCTGCTTTCGCGCCTGCCGCCGCGTGGACCGCTGCGTCTTTCTTTCAAGCGAATAGGCGAGACAGCGATGAGCATACCATAGTCGCAGGTTGATGTCAATCAGTCCGCGTCTTGCTCGCGGCCGCTCAGGAATCCTGGCATGCTGTAATTTGCGCCGAAGAACTCGTTGATTGGTTTGCAGACGGAGATTGCGCCTGCAAGTCAAGCTAGCCGGCGCCGCGTGACGTTGCCAGTCCGCCGCCGGTCGCATCTTGGATTGTATGAGAAAGGAGTTTGGACTATGGCTAGTGAGAGTAGCAAGGGCGGCCAAAAGAGCACCAAAGCGAGGGGCGCCCGCATCGTCGGTCAGGTGGACCTGGAGGAGATGCGGGGAGTTCCCCGGGACCTGGGGCTGCACGCCTATGCGTTCGACGCGCAAGGTGAGTTGCTCGGCTCGACGAAGGTAGGACGGAACGGCAGTTTCGAGGTCGCGACAGAGCTTCGCGAGCCTCAGGATGTCACTGTCGTCGTCAGCCCGGCTGACGACCCGAAGAAGTTCCGCGGCGAGGCAACCTATCGGCAGCAGTACGCCGCGGCCGACTGGACCAGCGAGGAGAATACGCTACGGCTCAGCGCCGAGGTCTACCTGATGAAGTACATCTGGTGGCCCTGGTGGCCGCAGCGCATCTGCGTTTCGGGCCACGTACGCAAGGTACACACCGAGGACGGACACACGGAGACGTGCCCCGTACCCTACGTCAAGGTCGAGATCTTCGACGTCGACCGGGAGTGGTGCTGGTGGGACTACATCGTCGCCGCGCTGCCCGATCTGCTGGACCGCAAGGTCGTTCGTATCCCCGACCTGATCAAGGAGCGGCCGCCGCGCTTCAAGCGCATCCCGTTGCCCGATCCGCCGCCAGAGCTGATCAACCCGCGCGAGGCCGCGGCCGCGGCCCGGATGCGCGATCCCGGCGGCGACGTCAACCTCAACCCACAGCCGCTGCCGCCGCGCGAGCTGGCCGACAGCCTGGTCAACATGAACGTCCGCGGCCTGGCAGCAGGCTCGGCCGCCGGCTACAACCCGCAGCCCGATCCGCCGCTGCCTGCCATGCAGTTCGAGCGAATCGGCGAAGTGAAGTCCCTCGCGCCCGCCGTTGCCGAACGCCTGGACAAGCTCACCCTGACCAGCAAGCTGGCTCCGTGGATTGTCTGGCCGGGTTGCTTCTACAGCAAGGAACTGGTCTGCACCACCTACACGGACTGCAGCGGCTACTTCGAGTGCTGCTTCGACTGGTACCCGTGGCACCTACGCAACGGCCGGCTGCGCTTCGACAAGCTGCCGGACATCGTGATCAAGGTGACCCAGGTGATCAACGGCGTCGAGCACGTCATCTACCTGGACCCGTACACCAGCACCCGCTGGAACGTGACCAACGCCCACATCGACCTCTTCCTGGACGACGAGGAGATCGTCTGCGGCAGCGGCTGCACGGGCGATCCGCTGCCTGGCGAACAGGCAGCCACGATTCTGCGCATCGGCGCCGACCCGGTCTGGGACATCGACCAGGCCAGCGGCATGTATCACGTGCCGCCGGTGGACAATGCGGCCTACGGCGGCAGCCTGTACCTCTTCGGGGCGTTCAGCGCCGATCTGCTAGGCACCGGTACCCAGAAGACCTACTACCGCCTGTCGTACGCCGAGAAGACCGGTCCGGGCACGCCGCCCGATGCGGCCTTCACACCGATCCGAACCCAGTTCATGGTGAGACGTGCGCCGTACTTCGGCTCGTTCGAGGACTACATGATTGGGCCAAAGCCGGTCAACGGCACCCCGGATCTCTATGAGGTCATGGACACGGCTCACTGGTGGATGATGTCGGCCTCATCCGGCCTGACCACGCCGGGCGACACCCTGCTGGCGACCTGGAACACCGGTTTCGAGGTGGACGAAGGCACCTACATCCTGCGCATGGAGATGTTCGACTGGCAGGGCAACAAGATCACGACCAAGAACTTCCCGGATCACGGCGGGAACGGCAGCGGCGCTGACCCCGATCCTGTGCCGGTGGCGGTCGATCACCTGGACCTGACGGTACACATCGACAACAAGGAGGTGGTGTACAGCCTGGGAACCCCGGCCACCAACGACTGCGGTGTGGTACCGTGGTCGCCGCTGCTGTCGCTGACCTTCAACGTCCACGCGGAACAGGAAAACGGCCGCGTGCACAGTTGGGACCTGGACTACACCAAGGGCGTCAACCCGACGCGCATCGGCCTGGGCAGCGCCAGCTACAACACGGGACAGATACCTCCTGCCGCTGTGAACGTCGCGGTCAACGGCAACGCGCTGCGCTTCTCGGAGCCAGTGACGCCGACGAACCCGACGGGCGACCTGCAAGGGACCTGCGCCTTCGCGCTGATCCTGCGGGCCTGGCGACACGTGCGCGGCAACGCCGGCTTCATCTACGAAGGCGAGAAGATCTACGCGCTGGCCATCGAGAAGTGCCCGGTGTGCCCGGAATGTGACTGAGGCATGGCTTTGGTTGACGCCGCGCCCCCCTAGCGCCTGAGAAAAAAGTTGACCCGCTGCCTGGCATCTTGACCGGGCAGCGGGTTACTTTCTTTAGGACGCGTCTGGCAACATCGCTGTACTGGCTCGGTCAGGAGACCGGCCAAAGCGGTAAATCATCGATAGACGAACCGTGTAGTACCAGCCTGCCGGCGCGCTGCACCGCCGCGAGCAGCCGCTATGCGGTGCCTTCCTGCTCGTCGAACCAGGCGATGAGAATGCGGAAGATGTCCGACTCGGTCATGATGCCGTGCAGCTCGCCGGCGTCGTTGACCACCGGCAGGCCACCGATCTTGTGCGCATACATGAGCTTGGCGGCGTCCTTGATGGTCGTGTCAGCCGTGACCGTGTACGGGTCCTTGGTCATGATGACGCCGACCGACAGCTTGGAAAGCTGGTAGTGCATCTCCCAGATACTCACCGTGGTCGCCTCGGACGGCGAGGCTTCGCGGATATCGCTGCGGGTGACGATGCCGACCAGCTTGCCCCGTTCGACCACGGGCAGGCGGCGGATGTTGTTGTTGCGCATCAGCTTGTGCGCATCGGGCAGGGACGTGCGGGGATCAACGGTGATGACCCGGCGGGTCATCCAGTCCTTGACGTGCAGGTCTTTCACGATCTCTTCCTCCTTGCTGCTAACCGAACCAACCAACGCTCGTGTTCCCGACCTCCTACTCCTGCTCGTCCTCCTACTCCTCCGGGTGGCATCGCTAACATGCGAGGACGAGTAGGAGTAGAAGTAAGAGCAGGAGTAGGAATTCTTAGCACCTACACAGGATCATCTGCCGCGCGGCGCGCACCTCGTCCAGCCGCTTGACCGGGGCGGTGTGCGGGGCGTCTTTGAGCAACTGCGGATCCTCGCGCGCCTCGCGGGCGATCTGGATCAGCGCGTCGGCGAAGGCGTCCAGCGTGTCTTTGCTCTCGGTCTCAGTCGGCTCGATCATCAGCGCCTCGCGCACGATCAGCGGGAAGTAGACTGTCGGCGGGTGGAAGCCGTAGTCCATCAGCCGCTTGGCGATGTCCATGGTGTGGATGTCGGGTGCGCCCTCCAGGATGCCCTGGGCGACAAACTCGTGCATGCAGGTACGGTCGCCAAACGCAACCGGATAGGAGCCTTCAGCCTGCAGGCGGGCCTTGAGGTAGTTGGCGTTCAGCACCGCGTTCTCGGCGATGCGGCGCAGCCCCGGCGCGCCGTGCATGCGGATGTAGGTGTAGGCCCGCACCAGCACACCGAAGTTGCCGTAGTAGCTGCGCACCCGTCCGATGGACTTCGACGGCATGTGCCAGATGAGGCGGAAGTCGTCGCCGTCCTCGTCGAAATGCACGTGCTCCTCTTCGTCGTCGAAGTCGTCTGTGATGTGTTCGACGGTCACCAACGGACCAGGCAGGAACGGCGCCAGCTTGGCGACCACGCCCACCGGCCCGGCGCCCGGCCCGCCGCCGCCGTGCGGCGTGCTGAAGGTCTTGTGGAGGTTGAAGTGCATGACGTCGATGCCGAGGTCGGCCGGCTTGACCACGCCGACGATGGCGTTCATGTTCGCGCCGTCGCCGTAGACCAGGCCGCCCGCTTCGTGCACCAGCCGGGTGATCTCCAGGATGTGTTCCTCGAACAGCCCCAGCGTGTTGGGGTTGGTCAGCATCAGGCCGACCACCGTGTCGTCCAGGTTGGCCTTCAGCGCTTCCAGGTCGAGGTTGCCGCGCGGGCTCGATGGCAGCTCCACCACCTGCAGGCCGGACATGGTAGTCGTCGCCGGGTTGGTGCCGTGAGCCGAGTCGGGCACCAGGATCTTGGTGCGCTGGGTCTCGCCGCGGTCGAGCTGGTACTTGCGCATGATCAGCACCCCGGTCAGCTCACCGTGCGCCGGCAGCCGGCTGCAGGGTCACCGCGTCGAAGCCGCTGATCTCTGCCAGGTAGACCTGCAGCTCCAGCAGCAGTTGCATGGCGCCTTGGGTCATATCGGGGCCTTGTAGCGGGTGCAGATCGGTGAAGCCTGGCAGGCTGGCCGTCTTCTCGTTGATCTTGGGGTTGTACTTCATGGTGCACGACCCCAGGGGGTAGAAGTTGGTGTCGATGCCCATGTTGCGCTGGCTCAGGCGCACGAAATGGCGCACGGTGTCCAGTTCGCTCAGCTCAGGCAGCAACAGGTCGTTGCGCAGATAGCCGTCGGGCAGCGGCGCTTCCGGCACGTCCAGAACCGGCAGCAGCGGACCGTGGCGACCCGGCGAAGACAGATCATAAACAGTTGGCTCGATCATCGCGCGTCCTCCAGCTCCAGTTCCAACTCCAGTTCCATGTCTTCCACCATCTCACCCACCGCAGCCAGCGC
Source organism: Caldilineales bacterium (assembly GCA_041391245.1). GTDB lineage: Bacteria > Chloroflexota > Anaerolineae > JAAEKA01 > JAAEKA01 > JACKBK01. Next base: position 77,924 of record JAWKOJ010000011.1, on the reverse strand, counting down.
CTCGGCCAGATCGTCGATCTCCTCGCGGGTGTTCATCTCGGTGACGCACATCAGCAGGCAGTCGCCCAGCTCCGGGTAGTCGTCCACCAGATCGTAGCCGGCGACGATGCCCCATTCCATCAACAGGTAGTCCTTGATGATGTGAGCCGGCGCGGGACAGCGCACCACGAACTCTTTGAAGAACGGTCGCTTGCCGACGATCTGGTAGCCGGGGATCATCGAGATGCGGGTGGCGGCGTACTGCGCCTTGTGGTAGCACTGCTCGGCCACGCTGCGCAGCCCGTGCTTGCCCATGGCAGCCAGATAGATGCAGGCCCGCAGCGCCATCAGCGCCTGGTTGGTGCAGATGTTGCTGGTGGCGCGGCTGCGGCGGATGTGCTGCTCGCGCGTGCTGAGCGTCAGCACATAGCCGGTCTGGCCGTCCACATCCACGGTCTCACCTGCGATGCGACCGGCAGACTTGCGCACATCGGCCGACCGCATGGCGAAGAAGCCAAGATACGGCCCGCCAAAGTTGAGGGGGTTGCCCAGGCTCTGACCCTCACCCATCACGATATCGACGCCGTACTCGCCGGGCGGCGTAAACAACCCCAGGCTGATGGGATCAACTGAGACGGCCAGCAGCGCGCCGGCCGCGTGCACCGCGTCGGCCAGATCCTGCATCTCGGCCGCGCTGTGCAGCTGCCCCAGAAAGTCAGGGTTCTGGACGACAACGCAGGCGGTGCTCTCGTCCACCAGTTCCAGCAAGGTGTGGAAGTCGTGGTCGGTCAGATCGCCGCCCACAATGTCCAGCCCCATCCCCTGGGTGTAGGTGTGGACGACCTCGCGGTACTGCGGGTTGAGCGCGGGCGACAGGACGACCCGCTTGCGCGGCCCCTTTACCGAATTTAGCGCCATGATGACGGCTTCAGCGGTGGCGGTCGCGCCGTCGTAGTGGCTGGCGTTGGCAGCGTCCATGCCGGTCAGCGCCGCAATCATGCTCTGGTACTCGAAGATCGCCTGCAGCGTGCCCTGGCTCACCTCCGGCTGGTACGGCGTGTAGGCCGAGTAGAACTCTGACCGGCCGGCCAGGAAATCGACCACCGAGGGGATGAAATGACGATACGCGCCCGCCCCGAGAAAGCTTGCCAGCTCGCCCAGGTGGTCGTTTTCTCCAGCCAGCGCGCTGACCTCGCGCAGGACTTCCAACTCGCTCAGCGGCTCAGGCAGGTTCAGCGTGGCGTAGCGGTGTTGCTCAGGCACATCGCGGAACAGATCCTCGATGCTGTCCAGGCCAACCGCTGCCAGCATTGCCTCCCGATCCGCATCGGTATTGGCAATGAATGGCATTGAAGCCTCCTCTGTTACTCGTGCTCGCTCAGAAACGTCTCGTAGGCCGCCGCGTCCATCAGTGCATCGACCTGGCCCGGATCGGATGGCCTGACCTTGATGATCCAGGCGGCGCCGTAAGGATCCTCGTTGATCAGCTCCGGGGTCGACTCGAGATCGTCGTTGACGGCAACGATCTCGCCGCTGACCGGCGCGTAGACCTGCTCGGCCGCCTTGACGGACTCGACCGTGCTGTAGACATCCCCCTTCGTCACCGTATCGCCCGCGCTGGGCAGTTCAATGAACACCACGTCGGACAGGGCATGCTGAGCGTAGTCGCTGATGCCGCACACCACCACATCTCCCTCGACGCGCGCCCAGTCGTGGGACTCGGCGTAGCGTGCTGTTGCGTCGAATTTGTATGCCATAAACAAATCTCCTTTGATTGAAGTAGATGCTGTTCGTCCAGCCAGAAAGTGGATCTTCCCACCCAGGAATAATACCACCGGGCATGTCAGAAGTCCAACTATCTGGTGACCCACGAGCATCTTGTGAGCCCTAGAACCAATCCGCCGGCCACATGTGCCAGGGGGCGGCGGCCAAGGCAGCGGTGAGCGCGCGACAGCTTGCGTCGTCGCCATGCAATGCGCCGGCCAGGCGCGCCTGTTCAGCGGTCAGCAGGCCGGCGTAAAGCTGCGAAAAGGTGGCCATGTCGGTGCGTATCATGGACTGTGTATTGGGCGGTTCATCCAGCGGGGTGACCGTGGCGCGCCCGTGTTCTACCACGAGGCGTATCGGCTGGCTGTTGTCGGGGAGTTGGCGATCCTCGACTTCCACGATGAGGTCGGCCGCCACATCGACCGGGTAGCGGCGCTGGCGCAGCGCCTCCGGCAGGTGGACGACACGCAGCATGTAGCCGTTGACCAGGACTGCGCCGCGGCGGAAGACGAAGTCGACAACCTCCTCAGTGCGATCGTAGGGTTCCCCCAGCGCCCAGAGAACGGGGTTTTGCTGCGGCAGATTGGCTTTTAGCTGCCTGGCCTGCTCGCCCTGCGCGCTGATGAAGGCCAGCAAGCCGCGCCAGGCGGGCTCGCTGGTGGCAACCCACTCGATCACCTCAAGCGCGTCCCAGTCCAACCGGTAGAGCAGGTAGCCCTGGACCTGCCCATCGACTTCGAACAGCGCTCGCTCGTTCTCCAGCTTGAAGGCGCGCTTCGCCCATTCAGCCTCAGTTCGCGACAGCCAGCCGTTGTTGGCCGGATCCAACCGGGCTTGCTCATGGCAGGCTCGCATTGCTGCTTCGTCGTCCACCGTTGCCCGGCGGACATGCCGGCGCTCAGGGAAATCAGGCAGGAGACGCATGGGCTGCTCGATGTGCCAGCTCAAGTTAGCCAGCCCGTATCCAAGGCTGCGATACCAGGCAACTGAGAATGGAAAGAGCAGGGAAACGGGGGTGCGCCGGTTGTGCAACTCGTGCAGCAGGCCCTGCATCATGTGGCGGCCATAGCCGCGGCGACGATGCTCCGGCGGCACGCCCACGCTACCCACCAGCCCCGCCTCCAGATCACCGCCGTTGAGGCTCACCCGGCGGAAAAACAGGGTTAGCGCCGCAACCGCCTGGCCGTCATCGCCCTCGTACAGGCGCAGCTCGCGCCACCCCATACGCGCGCCTTCCGTGTAGGACTCAACGTAGCGCGCCGGGTCGGAACGAAACGACTGCGCCTGGATGCCGGCGACGATTGGTATCTCATGCTCGTGAATGGGGCGATAAGGCATTGGACGATCTCCTCTTGGGGAATATGAGACGCGATTTTAGCACAGGCGGGCGAGACTCTCAAGATGATGCATGCTTCTGCAGGTTGAACCTGCGACCACCTGTTCTGGTGTACGATGTACGATTGGATTTCTGCACGGAGTGAAGCGCGGTGGCGGAGAAGAGACCGGCCGGTGAAGCCCACTGGCCACCAGCCCATCCACAACTCCTGCGTACAAAGCTGTACGTTCCCCAGGCCAGACCCGGGCTGGTGTCCCGGCCGCGCCTGTCCGGCCAGCTCGACACGATCCTGGACCGCAAGCTGGCCGTGGTGTCGGCCCCGGCCGGTTTCGGCAAGACAACGATCCTGAGCGTTTGGGCCGCGCGCTGCCGAAGGAATGGCCTGCCGGTCGCCTGGGTATCGCTCGATGAGCGCGACAACGACCCCGGCCGCTTCTGGGCGCACGTGGTCGCGGCGGTTGCCGGCCTGACGCAGGACGCGCCTGCCAACGCCGGCTGGCCGGCGATCTCCCCGGACCAGGCGGTGACCGACGACATGGTCGCCGAACTGGTGAACGCCGTGATGACAGCCGGTTTCGGCCCCTTCGTCCTCGTGCTGGACGACTTTCACCTGATCACCTCGGCCGCGATCCACGGCGCGGTCGGATTCCTCGTCGACTTTCTGCCGCCGCAGATGCACCTTGTCCTTGCCAGCCGCGCCGATCCGCCGCTGCAACTGGCACAACTGCGCGCCCGCTGCCACCTGATCGAACTGCGCGCCGGCGACCTGCGTTTCACGGCTGAAGAGACCGAGGTCTTCCTGAACCAGGTGATGGCGCTGGACTTGCCGGCGGAGTCAATCGCCGAGTTGGACGCGCGCGCTGAGGGCTGGATCGCAGGCTTGCAGCTTGCCGCGCTTTCGATGCGCGACCGGCGCGACCGCCAGGCGTTCGTCAGAAGCTTCACCGGCAACCACCGCTACATCATGGACTACCTGACCGAGCAGGTTCTCTTTCAGTTGCCGGAGGATGCGCAGCGTTTTCTGCTGGAGACGGCGATTCTGGAGCGGCTCAGCGGCCCGCTGTGCGACGCGGTCACGGAGCGCGCCGGCAGCCAGGCGATCCTGGAACAACTGGAGGCGGCCAACCTGTTTCTGTCCCCGCTCGATGACCAGCGCAACTGGTATCGCTGCCATCCGCTCTTCGCAAGCCTGCTGCGCAACCAACTGGAGAAGAGCGGCAGCGACGTCAAGATCCTGCACCGTCGGGCCGCGGCCTGGTTCCAGGAGAACGGCATGCTGCACGAGGCGATCGGCCACGGACTGGAGGGGCGCGACTTCCGCGTGGCGAGTCGACTGATCGGCGAGCTGGCCCGCAACCACGACGCCCACAGCCAGCCGCGGGTGATGTTGGGCTGGCTGAGCGCGCTGCCGGAGGAGATCGTGCGCGCCCGCCCGCTGCTCAGCCTTGGCTACGCCTGGATGTCGGCCATCAACGGCCAGTTGGAGGCGGTCGAGCCGTTGCTGGAGCCGGTGGAGGCGTGGCTGAGCAAGAACCAGACCCCCACCAACGACGACAACCCGTCTCCCGATGGCGGGACGACACCGATGGCCGAGGAAGAGTGGCGCGTCCGCCCGGAGGAAGTGGACATCGACGTCGATCTGCTGCGCGCCTACGTTAGCCGCTTTCTGGGCAGCCCGCGACAGGCTGTCCTCAGCAGCAGCCGGGCGCTTGCACGCATCCCGGCCGACAACCTGCGCTTGCAGGCCATCGCCTGGCTGTGCAACGGCCACGGCCAGTTGCTGGAGAACAACCTGGCCGAGGCCGACGCGGCGCTGGTGAAGGCGGTCGAGCTCGGCCGTTCATCCGGCCACATCGCGGCCTACCTCAGCGCCGTTCATTACCAGGGCCAGTTGCGCAAGCTCCAGGGCCGGCTCCACGACTCGCTGGCAGTCTACCAACGCGCGCTGGATCACATCAGCAGCCAGACGCGCTGGCGCTTTGCCGGCATCGAGCGGATCGGCATCGGCCACATCTACCGGGAATGGAACGACCTCCCGACGGCGCGCCGGTACGTTGAGGAGGGTCTGGCGCTGGTTGAGGCCGGCGGCGACTTTGTCTTCCTGCGCGACGGCTATCTGGCCGCGGCGCAGCTGGCGCAGGCGCTGGGCGAACACAAGCAGGCGCTGACATACGTTGCGTCCGCTGAAGACGCGGTTCGCAGAGAGCACGCCAACTGGGACGGTGATCTGGTGGCTGCCTGGCGCGCGCGGCTGATGCTGCAACAGGGGCGTCTGGACGAGGCTGTGCGCTGGTCCGAGAACTGCGGGCTGCGGATACAAGATGGGCTGGGCAACTCGCGCGCGACCGGCCTCCTGACGCTGGCCCGCGTGTTGCTGGGCCAGGGTCGCACGCAGGAGGCGGAGTGCCTGCTGGACAACCTGCTGCGAATGGCCGATACCAGCGGGCAGACTGCAAGTGTCCTGCAGACGCTGGTGCTGCAATCGCTGGCGCGCCAGTCGGCGGGCGACCCGGTCACGGCATTCGCCACGCTGCGCCGGGCGCTCGCGTTGGCCAAACCGGAGGGCTACGTCCGTCTGTTCCTGGACGAAGGCCAGCCGATGGCCGAGCTGCTGCTCTGGGGCATGGCGCGCCAGGAGTGGATCGGCCCGCAACTTGTCACCTACGTGGAGCATCTGCTGAGCCAGTTCGGCTTATCAGCCGGTCCTGCCGCGGCGCCGGCATTGGAAGCAACCGGCCCTGCGCAAGTCTCATCTGACAGCGAGCTTCCGATCGAGCCGCTGAGCGAGCGCGAGCTGGAGGTGCTGCACCTGGTGGCGGCCGGCGCCTCGAACCAGGAAGCGGCCGAGCGGCTCTTCGTTACCGTCAACACTGTCCGCAGCCACCTGCGCAACATCAACGGCAAGCTGAACACCACCAGCCGCGGCCAGGCAGTCGCCCGCGCCCGCGCGCTGCGCATGCTCGCGTAGCCATCTCCAACCCGCGGCACGCCCCTCGTCCGCGTGATCCCCCCGGCCCCTAGTCCCCCAAACCGTCCACCGCGTCGTCCGTTCAGACGATGCGCGCCGGCGGCCCGGCTGCTATACTGGCAGTCAAGCATGTGTTCCTGACTGAGGTGAGAGATAGGGCGGATGGATGCTGCTTCGGCAGCATCTGTTCGCGAAAGGAGGTGGCAGCCCCACACACCACGCAACCAGCCCCGCTCGGATATCAACGATTTCACAAAATTACGAGGAGAAGATGTCATGTCCCACAAACGCCTGATGACACTCATCGCGATGGGCGTCATTGCCAGCATGATTCTGGCCGGCTGCCCGCAGCCCGAGCCGCAAGTCGTGGAGAAGGTCGTCACCCAGGAGGTGCCGGTCGTCCAGACGGTGGTGGTGGAAAAGGAGAAGCCGGTTGAAGTCGAGGTCGTGGTGACGGCCACGCCTGAGCCGACGGCCGCGCCGCCGTCGCTGCCGGTCGTCTCGCCGCCGTTCAAGAACGCCGACACCTACGTGGTCATCACCGGCGCAGGCGAGCCGGAGACGCTGGACCCGGCCTGGACCTACGAAAGCGCCGGTTCTTCCATCGAGGCCAACATCTACGAGGGGCTGGTGTGGTTCGACCGCGAGCGCACCGATTCCTTTATCCCCGCCCTGGCCACCGACTGGAAAGTCAACGACGCGGGAGATCAGTGGGTCTTCAACGTGCGCGACGGTGTGCGCTTTCACCAGGGAGGCACGCTGGAGCCCCACGACGTGGCCTACACCACCTATCGCGCGCTGCTGCAAGGACGGATCGACGGCCCGCACTGGATGAGCTACGACACGTTCTTCGGACCGGAGTATGCCGTGGCGTCGGTAGAGGACTTCGCCGCCGCGCTGTCCGGCAAGGAGAGCTACGCCGAGGCGACGCCAGAGGATCTGGTGGCCGTGTGCGAAGCCGTCAAGTCAAAGATCGTGGCCGACGACGATGCCGGAACGGTCACCTATAACCTCAACACTGCGACGCCCTGGTTCCTGTCGCTGCTGGCGCAGAACTTCCTGGGCGGCATCGTGGACCAGGAGTGGATGGTGGAGAACGGCGACTGGGACGGCGACTGTGCGACCTGGCAGAACTGGGCCAATCCGGCCGCCTCAGAGACGATCCTGCTGGATCAGGCCAACGGCACCGGCCCGTACATGCTGGACCACTGGACGCCCGGCGAAGAGATCGTCCTGACCGCCTTTGAGGACTACTGGCGCGACGAACCGATGTGGGAGGACGGCCCCAGCGGACCGGCCAGCATCAAGCGGGTGGTCATCAAGGACATCAGCGAATGGGGCACACGCCTGGCAATGCTGGAAGCGGGCGACGCCGACTACATCTACGTGCCGCCGCCCTACCGGCCGCAGCTTGAGCCGTACGTGCACACCTGGTGCGATCAGGAAGAGGACTGCACTGATGGCAGCGCGGATGGCTACGTGCTGGCGTACCGTGACCTGCCTTCGCCGGCCATCACGCCGGCCCAGTTCAACTGGAACATCAACGTCGAAGGCGGCAACCCCTTCATCGGCAGCGGTGAACTGGACGGCAACGGCATCCCGGCCAACTTCTTCAACGACATCCACATCCGCCGGGCGTTCAACTACTGCTTCGACTTCCAGGCGATGATCGACGACGCGCTGTCAGGCGACGGCATTCAGGCGCAGGGGCCGATCCCGGCAGGGATGCTCGGCTACCTGGAGGGCGAAGCGCCGATGTTTGCCTATGATCCCGCCAAGTGCGAGGAGGAGTTCAAGCTGGCAGACCTGGACGGGGACGGAATCCCGGCCGGCGAGGACGACGACGACGTGTGGAGCAAGGGCTTCTACTTCCAGATGGCCTACAACACCGGCAACGACACCCGGCTGCTGGCGTCCGAGATCCTGAAAGCAGGCATCGAAGCGGTCAACCCGAACTTCAACGTGGTAGTGGTCGGCATGCCGTGGCCGGTGCTGCTCAACAGCCGGCGGGCCGGCAAGCTGCCGATCTACGTCGGCGGCTGGCAGGAGGACTACCACGACCCGCACAACTGGGCCCATGCCTTCCTGCACTCGCAAGGCGCCTACGGCCGTATCGTCAACATGGACCCCGAGATGGCCGCCGTCTTCGACGACCTGGTGCTCAAGGGTGCGACGACGACTGACACCGAGGACCGGCGCGCGATCTACGAGGAGTTGCAGCGCAAAGCGCAGGAAGAGGCCGTCAACATCTGGATGTACCAGGTGTTGGATCGCTGGCACTTCCAGCCGTGGATACACGGTTTCTACAACAACCCGGCGTACTCACAGCCGCCGTACAACTGGATCTACGCGCTGTCGAAGCAGCAGTAGGCTGCCCGAGCCATGTTCTGTGCAGTTGGCGCGAGCATTGCGCCAACTGCCAGAATGTGACACGTGAGGCGTGAAACGTGCGACACAACCTGAGTGAGAGAGCAACATCACGGTTCACGAGCCCAACGGCGCCCAGACCACCACAAGGAGACGAACCATGGCCGGCTACATACTGCGCAGACTGTTGATCATGCCGCTGCTGCTGATCGGGGTCACCCTGCTGATCTTCGTGATGCTTTCGGCGCTGACACCGTACGAACGAGCATCCCTCTACGTGCAGGACATTCCCAAGCGCCAGGGAGCCATCGAGTCGGTCATCGAGAAGTACGGGCTGGATGAGCCGATCCACATCCAGTACATCAACTGGATGTTCGGGCGCAAGGATGCCGCAACCGGCGAGGTCGAGGGCGGTGTGCTGCGCGGCGACCTGGGCTGGTCCAAGGTGGGCAAGAGTTCGGTCGCTGCGGTACTGGGCCGCAGACTGCCCGCAACCCTGGAGCTGGCGCTGTGGGCCGCGATTCCCATGCTGGGCATCGGCATCTGGCTGGGCGTGGTGGCAGCCGTTCGCCACAACCGCGCTTCGGACCAGGCGTTGCGGGTGCTGAGCATCATCGCCTGGTCGATTCCCACCTTCGTCTTCGGGCTGATCATGTTGATGATCTTCTACGCCAAGCTGGACTGGTTTCCGCCGGAACGGCTGTCGGAGTGGGCGCTGCGCGAGGTGCAGTCCGAGGGCTTCCACTCGTTCACGCGCATGTACACGATCGACTCGCTGCTCAACATGCGCATGGACATCTTCGCCGACTCGCTGCGACACCTGGTGCTGCCGGTGCTGACCCTGGCGCTGCTCAACTGGGCGTTCATGTTGCGTGTGACGCGCAGCTCGATGCTGGAAACGATGCGCTTCGACTACGTGCGCCAGGCGCGGGCCAAGGGACTGCCGGAGCGCAAGGTGATCTGGCGGCACGCCGTCCCCAACGGGCTGATCCCGGTGATTACCGTGGGCGGCCTGGTGCTCATCGGCCTGCTGAACGGCGTCGTCATCACAGAGACGGTGTTCAACTGGCCGGGCATGGGATCGTTCATGGCCGACGCGGCCCTGTCGCTGGACGTCATCTCGGTGCTGGGCATTACCCTGTTCAGCGGCATGATTCTGATTGTGGGCAACCTCGTGGTTGATGTGCTCTACGGCGTCGTCGATCCGCGGGTTCGCCTGCGCTAGGACCTGTAGTAGCAGGCGCCTCAGCGCCCCGGAACGGCGCCAGAACCTGCTCGTAGTAGGCGCTTCAGCGCCCCCGGCGAATACTTTACGAATCCCGCTTGTTGCTCAATGGAACTGGATTATGACAACGCAAACCAATACGCCGACCACAACCTGGACCCTGCAGCCGCCGGTATCACGCGTGCGCGACCGCCCCGCCGTGCAGGCACTGCGCAAGCTGTTGCGTAATCCGACGGCCGTGGTCGGACTGGCCCTGCTGGGGGTATTCCTGGTCATCGCCATCGCAGCGCCCCTGATTGCGCCGCCCCCTGCCAACGCCCGCGATCCGTACATCATCCCGCGCGACGGCTTCTCCTCGACGCCGCAGCCGCCCAGCGCGGAGCATCCATTTGGCACCACCGAGGGCCAGTACGATATCTTCTACGGAGTCGTGTGGGGCACGCGCACGGCGTTCCGCATCGGGCTGGTGATCACGCTTCTTACTACGGTGATTGGCATCGCAGTCGGCGCGCTGGCGGGCTATCACGGCCGTTGGGTCGACGAGGGGCTGATGCGGTTCACCGAGATCTTCCAGGCGTTTCCCTTTCTGCTGGCTGCCATCACACTCACCGCGGTGCTGCAAACGGTCTACGGGCGCGGCGAGGCTGGCCTGCTGATGATTGCAGCCAAAGGGCTGGCGCTGCTGACCTTTGGCCACAGTCCGGCCAAGCCCCTGGACCCGGTGCAGCGTCAGATCCTGACCGGCATGATGGCGATCATCCTGTTCGGGTGGATGGCCTACGCCCGCGTGATCCGCGGCAATATTCTCTCGATCAAGGAGCACGAGTATACCATGGCGGCCCGGGTGGTCGGCGCCGGCAACCGGCGCATCCTGACCAAGCACCTGCTACCCAATGCAATCTTCCCGATCTTTGTCATCGCCACCATGAACATCGGTTCGTACGTGCTGACCTTCGCTGCGCTGAGCTTCCTCGGCCTGGGCGCGCAGCGGGGCTACGCCGACTGGGGACAGATGATCAGCTTTGCCCGCAACTGGGTACCGTCGCTGGCGCAGTACTGGTACATCGTGGTCATACCCGGATTGGCCATCGTGCTGTTCGTTCTGGCATGGAACCTGGTTGGCGATGCGCTGCGAGACGTGCTGGACCCGCGGCTGCGGGGCACGGGCGCGGGCCTGTAGTGGCAAGAACGCTGACACGCGCCACGGGCTTCGGAATGTCCCCGGCGTCTGCGGCTGAACCGTGAGGGTTGTGAAAGAGGTCTGCTATGTCCCAATCACCCGGCTGCACGCTCGACAACGCGATACGCAGCGCGCTGCTGCGCAGAGCCATGCGTAGCCAACCACCGCGGGACGGCTGGCAACGCATGGTGGCCCAGATTACTGGCGGCTGTGCCGGAACCAGCGACCGAGCGCCTTCGACCCACCCGCTGGGGACAGTACCGCTACGCAGCAGCATCGAATACGACTGCCCGCAACCCAAACTTCTGTAGGATAGCCCCTTGTGTGGGTTCCGAAAGTCCTCCCAAACGAGCACATGGCCCTATCGTGCAGCAATCCGCCGGCATAAGCGCTGGCGACGGCTGCGGCTCACAGACGCCCGCGCGCAGTAGATCTACCCGAAGACCATGCCGCAGACGGAAACCAGCGAGGTGTTGCCGGCGTCGGCGGGACACTGGTCATAGGCTACGGTTTGCCCCTCTACGCTGCCCAACAGCTTCAGCATCAGGTAAAACGGGGAGACGCCGCAGACGTTGTTGCGATCCCGCACGCGCTTGATGGCGCCGAAAAAGCCATCGGCGCGGCCGGCAGCCAGTTCGGACATCAGCCCGCGGTCGGCGTCGACGATGCCTTGCCGGCCGGCTGCGTCCACCGGAGCGCCGCCGAAAGCCGGACCAACATGCGCCAGGTCGCCCGATGCGACCACCAGCACATTGTGACCCGCCAAGGCAGCGCTCAGCACATTGAGAAATGCCCCGATTTGGCGGTCGCCCGCAGGATCGCCTTGCCCCATGACGAAATCCATGAACGACCCGGTGAGAATCGGCGCCATGGCGACCGGCTTGCCGCCGCGCATGTGGTGCAGCCAGGTCGCGACCAGCTCCAACGAGTGTTCGCCACGGTGGCGCAGTTCCCCGGCGTAAGCCGCGTCCTCGCCGACTGCCGCAGCCAGCGCATCGACCAGCGTCACGTCTGTGGGCAGCACGCCGTAGGGCGTGGCGTAGCTCTGGCGCGTCAGGGTGATGCGATCTCCTGTGCTGTAGTGGTCGGTGCCCAGCAGGATCACCAGATCGGCCGCGCGCGCCATCTCCGCGGCCCGCTTCCAGACTGCCGCGTAGACCGGACCGCCGCGCGGGTAGTCGATGTGCGGGCTGATGACGCCACGGCCGGCCGCGCTGGCAGGTCCAGCTCCGTTGACTGCTCCCAGATAGCCGTCCAGTAACTGCGCCAGTTGCCGCGGCTCGGCCGGATATGACTGGCCGGCCATCATGGGCGGACGATACGGTGCAGCGCGATAGGCCAGCAGCGCCCGTTCGCGCGCCTCGGCGGATCGCCGGTTGTCCAGCATGTACACATCGTCCAGTACCTCGACCAGTTGTTGAAGAACATCGACCGGGACGTTCATCCTGAAACGCAGCAATAGCTCGGCGTGCAGCTCGTGCAGGTCGTCCGTGCCGTCCATCAGCGACAACGCCGGCGCCAGCGCTCGCGGCAGGACGACATGGTTGTCGCCCAGCCGCAGCGGGTCGCGCAGCAACAACGCCGGCTGGCCCTGGTGGTAGAACTCGGTGATGTCGATGGTCCGAAGTGGGGGAATTGGCTCGTGTTGGCTGCGTGTGAAAGCTTGCATGTGATGATTTGGGCGGCTCGGTCGGAGACCGGCCGGAGCGGGCGGCGATTGTCCTCAGGCCAGGCGATGCAAAGCCGCGCCTAAGCGCTTGATCTCGTCCAGAGTGTTGTAGTGAACCGCCGATGCGCACCATGCCGCCGCTGTTCTCCACGCCCAGCCGCTCCGTGACGGCCAGCGTAGTAGTTGCCGTCCCAGACAAAGATGCCCTGTTGGCCCAGCGCTTCCGCGATCTGGCGCGGCGAGCGGCCCTCCCAAGTGAACGAGACGGTGGACACTCGCTCAGCCAGCCGGCTGCGGTCGGTGATGCCGTGGACGCGGATTCCAGCGATAGGCGCCAACTCGTCCAGAATGGCGGCGCTGAGAGACCGGTCGTAGTCCTCGATGGCTGCCATCGCCCGCAAGAGGTTGCTGCGCCGGTCGTCGTTGGCTTCGCCGGCGACACGACCCAACGATGCCAGGTACTCGATGGCGGCCAACGTGCCGGCGATCCCCTCGTGGCTTTGAGTGCCGGTCTCGAACTTGTCCGGCGGGTAGTCATGCGCCGGCCGCACCTTGTAGGCACGTGTCTCGTCGAGGAGATCGTACCGGCCATAGAGGATGCCAATGTGCGGGCCGAAGAACTTGTAGGCGCTGCAAGCCAGGAAATCACAGCCCAGCGCCTGGACATCCACCGGCCCGTGGGGAACATATTGCACCGCGTCGACGAAAGAAAGCGCGCCTGCCTCCCGCGCCCAGCCGCAGATGGTCTCGACGTCGTTGATCGTGCCCAGCGCGTTGGAGGCGTAGCCCACCGCCACGATCCGGGTGCGCTCGTTGATCAGGTCGCGCAGACCGGCCATGTCCAGCGTGTAGTCCTCGACGTCAAAGTCGGCCCAGCGCACCGTTGCGCCGCGGTCCTCGGCCATGGTGGTCCACGGGGTGATGTTGGCGTCGTGGTCCATACGGGTCACAACGATCTCGTCGCCGGGGCCAATCTGCCGGCCCAGCGCGCGGCTGAGGCTGAACGTCAGCGTGGTCATGTTGGGACCGAACGCGATCTCACGCGGCGAGGCCGCACCCAACAGGTCGGCCACAGCCTGATGTGCGTCGGCGATGATGGCGTCGCTGCGCTGCGCGGTGACGAACGCGCCGCCGCGGTTGGCATTGCACTCGGCCAGATAGCGCCCCATCGCGTCGATCACATGCTGCGAGACCTGGGTGCCGCCGGGGTTGTCGAGAAAAACGGCCCGCTGGCCTGCAACCTGCAAGCCAAGCGCCGGAAAATGAGAACGAGCAGGAGTTGGATCAAACGTGGTGGTCACAGGGTGTCCTCTTGATCAGAAAGTGGCAGGCCGCGCGCCTCGGGCGTGGCCGTGAGAATTCGACGGTGAAAGGATACCTTGTGACGGAAGAATCGCCAAAGTCCAGCAGCGCTGCAATGACTGCGACTGCTACCGTTGACAGTGCCCAGACGCAGCGAGGCGCCCGGCAAAGTCTGCCGGACGCCTCTACCAGACCGAACCACGCCTCGATTTCTTACGATTTGGAAGCCGACACCACGACGACGCTGCCGCCAACCTTCCCGCTGATGGCCAGCCCTCCCTGGCTGATCGCGCTGCCGTGGCTGGCCGAGATGGACGCGGCTGGTGGCTGGTTTGCGGCCGGATCGATACCTTCGCACGTCACGAGCACCGTGGGACCGCTGCTGCGGGAAAACAGCGCTGGGATCCACCAACTGGCGCCAGCTGACTGTCCGAGGGCGAATATCGCCCTGCGCCCGGCTGTCGTCGCTCGCTCCAGCGAGTGTCCCAGCGCGATGGACTGATAGAGCGCCTGGCTGAACGCGACAGCCGCCACGTCGGAGATTGCCGATTGCATGGCCACGACGACCGGAACGCCCGCCCGCAGCAACGCCCCTGCAATGCTGGCAGCAACGCCGCCACCCGCGCCGGCGCGGCACGCATTGATCACCGCCACGTGGACACCAGCACCGGCCAGCAACGTGCCGACCGTGAAGGCATCTGCGCTCGCCGGTTTTCCCCGACCATCGTCGAAGATCAGCGCCTGCTCCGCGCCGTGACCGGCGAAGTGCCAGACTGCGGCACCGCGCATCAGCTCCGACGCCAGTTGGCTCAATGACCCCGAACGATCGCCGCCGGCAAGCGTCATCTCCGATGATGGCAGAACCTCAGCGAGCAGTTTCCGTTCCCTTTCGACGTCGAGACTCGGCAGATCGTCGGGCGAGCAACCCGTGAACAGGACGCGCAGTGGCAGATCGGCCGGCGCGCTGGCGGAAGCGATCGGCAGCGGCGTGAACCGGATCAGGCCAGAATCACCGTTCAGCGCCACGAAGCGGGCCGTGCGCGGGTCGTAAAGTTGTTCCCACGACAGCGCGGCGAGCTCAGGATCGGTAATCGTCAGGCGAAGCAGTGGGCTGCCGGAAGCGTTGCTTGCCCGCCACAGCCCGTCGATCTCTGGGTGAGCAAACAGGCTCTGCCACAGCTCCGTGCCAAGCGCGACCTGGTCGGCAATCGAGAGGTTGTCAAGCTCAGTTCGTGCGAGTTCTGCTGGCAGGCTGGTTCGAAACGACGAGCTGGATTGACCGGCAGGGGAGCCGGCCACGGCAACGGTTATGCCGTCCGCAACGCCGTCCAGGCGCAAGTCGAAGTAGCGATAGGGCGTCGATCGTGCGTTGTCAGTCATGATTTGATCACTCGAAAACCGCAGTCCAGATCGCGGTAGCTTGGCGGCGCTCATCAGCCGGTGGCCGAAGCGCATCGCGTCTATGGTGTCCATGTACGACCCGCCCAGCACCGCTCGATTCTTCTCGCCGGCGCTGCCAGGGTCCGAGACCTTGGCGGCCAGCAACTCCTCACCAACGTCGCACCATTCCCAGATGTTGCCGGCCATCGAAGCAATGCCCTCTGCTGTCATACCCCTGGGAAAGATACCGACGGCAGTGGTCGATGAGATCTCCGAATCCGACCAGTTGGCGTGATCCTCTGTCGGCTGCTCGTCGCCCCATGGAAAGGCACGTGCTCCGCTGCGGGTGGCGGCCAACTCCCACTGCGCCTGCGTCGGCAGAGCGATCTGCTCACCGCGCCTGGCGCTCAGCCAGCGGCAGAATGCCGCAGCTTCGAAGTATGTCACCATCACCATCGGGTGGTTGGCGTAGCCGTAGTTGTCATGCAGCGGATACGGTCCATCACCGGCAGCCTTCCAGCTCCAGCCCTCTTCAGTCCAGCAATCGCGCCACGCATCGGTATAGCCGCCGTCAGCTACGAATGCCTGAAACTGCGCCACTGTCACCGGGTATTTGCTGATCGCGAAATCGGTGTTTGGCTCTACGGAACACCACTGGATGTCGGGCAGGCCATCAGCATCAAGCCCGACGCCGGGTCGGGGATCGCCCAACTGCGCGAGAGTTCTGCCAGCCAGCGCGCGCAGCTGCGGCGCAACCGACAGGTCCGCGTCAGTCAGCAGCCGCGCCAGCCGATTGGCTTGCAGCTTCCGTTGACGGTCGTCCGGCCGCTCCATTTCCAGCAGGGCAGCGCCGGCGATCTCGGCGCCTGCCAGCCGCAGTTCGTCGGAGCCGCGCAGCCCGGACAGCCAGCCGAGGAACTCGCCTGCGGCCGGTGGATAGTCCATCTGCAGATATCCGTAGGTCAGGAGCAGCACCTCGCGCCACCAACTGTCGGCGATGAACTTCTTGATTGCGGTACGGCCTGCCTTGCGCTGCTTGGCCAGTAACCGGGCGGCAAGGAACTCCTGAAAGGTCAGGTGGATGAACTGAAAGAACTCGGCCCGCTCCTCGTACAGCCCGCCGCGGTAGCGCACAGCCTTGAGGAAGGCATCGGTTTCCTCCCTGGACAGCGTCGTCGAGAGAATCTCGCGCACCCGTTCCTCGCGGATCGCTGCGCTGCCGCGGCCGCCCTTGTGCATCGCCAGCGCCAGTTCGCTCAGCCAGTCGCGCTGGGCTTCCCATGGCCCGCCCCAGTTGATCAACTGCTGGCGGGCTGGGTCGTCCGGGATGTACTGCGCCTGGATGATGGCCCGCACACACGCCTCATACAGCCGGGCGCGCTCGCGGGGTAGCTCAGTCTCGCCCCACTGGACGCTGATCACCATGGTGGTCATCAATGGTGTGCTGATCAGGGGCGGCAAGTTGCGGTCGTTGCGCAGCGCGTTGATCTGGTGAATCGATTGTACCAGCTTGTCGCGGTTCCCGGCCACGTTCTCCGGGAAGAGACACTGGCACCACTTATCGACCAAGATCGCGACCTGCAGGTCATCCATCGGCTGCACGTCCAGCCGCAGGAAATCGTCGCCAAATACCGCCTCATCGCGATAGCCGGCCTCGCGGGCGGTTACGATCATGCGGTTCCCCGGGTAGATGTCGTGCACGAGATTCTCGACTTCCTGGCGCACCTGCCCGCGCTGCTCGCGGTTGGCGATCTCGTCCAGACCATCGATCATCAACAGACAACCGCCGCCGGCCAGAACACGGTCGAAGAAATCCTCTGACAGCTCCAACGTCGGGTTGCGGCGGCGCAGATACCAGGGAATGAACCCGGCCAGCGTTCC
This sequence comes from Caldilineales bacterium, assembly GCA_041391245.1. Taxonomy (GTDB): domain Bacteria; phylum Chloroflexota; class Anaerolineae; order JAAEKA01; family JAAEKA01; genus JACKBK01. Next base: position 60,870 of record JAWKOJ010000011.1, on the reverse strand, counting down.
GGCCCTGGGATCTGCCAGCGTCGTGCCGGCAGACTGCTGGATGCGCTCTATGTAGTCGCGGTAGTAGCGCAGCGGCACCAGCACCGGGATCAGAGGCTCGTTGTCGGGCAGAGTGAGCAGCGTCCCCTCACCGCTCAGGCCCAGATCGGCCAGCGCGGCGGCAAGATAGGCAAGGATCGTGCTTTTGCCGGTGCCTGCCGGGCCGACAATCGCGAGCCGCTCGGAAAGCCCCAACATATCGTCGAACGCTACGACCGATCCGGCCCGCGCACGGGATTGTGTCAGGCTGTGCCATGCCACCAGTGCATCCAGCCCGCTCAACCCGCTCAGCGCCTGCTCTGCCTCCCGGCGCGTCGGCGGCCAGTGGCGGCGCAGCGTCACCGGGATGAAGATGTCAGACAACTTCTGCACGGCTGTTGGTCGTGCTACCGGCGTACTCTCGAAGCCGTAGAGGCGCGCCTTATCGTACGCGTTGCGAACCCAGCGCAGGTAGGCGACAAGTGCGCGCTCAACGTCTTCGTCCTCCAGTTTGGCCGGGCCGGGCGCGCTCTGGTAGACCTGCACCACATGGCCAAGCACGGTGCCCGAAATCGCCAGCCCGCCTTGAGCCAGCGCGCTGTGCTCTGTCAGCGCTATCCCATTGGCAGCGCCGTGTTCGGCCTCGATGGATACTCTGCGCAGGATCGATGCCGGCAAGGCGCCAAAGTCGCTCAGACTGGCGACCCGGGCATTGGCCCGCGCGGCCAGCTCAGCCACCAGTTGCGGGGTGAGCGCGTTGCTGACCAACGGCTGGCGCGTCATCGCTTCGTAGAACTCGGCCACGAAGCGCGCGATCGCCGCCTCCATCAGCGATTGGTTTTGCGGCAGCGCGGGATCCTGGCCCAGCGCGACGAACTCCCGCGCCAGCATTGGCAGATCCAGTTCGCTGTCGAAGCGCGGGTCGATTAACTGCGACAGCTCGCCGACTACCGGCTCGCGCGCCAGCCATCGTTCCAGCAGATCGAGGTAGAGCGCGGTACGCTCAGGGTCGTCGTTCAGCGCGCTGATTGTGGCAACCAGTGCATCGACGGCGGCACGTGCCAACCCATCGACAGCGCTGGCCGACTGGAACTGCTTGCGTGTGTGATACCCGGATGCAGCCAGCAGGCGCTCAGCCACAGCATGCGCCAATCCAAGTTCGTCGTTATTGCCGTCGCCCAGCAAGCGGTCGCGCAGAGGCTTCGGCCAGAGATTGAGGTGTTCGATGTTGCTCTCCATGATGCATCTCATATTGACAGTAACAATCCGTTATGTCGAATAAATTATATCACTTGCCATAACATATGTCAACAAGGCTACCTTAAGCAACAAAATGTGTGAAAATGTGGGATATGTGTGGGATATTGTGGGTAAAGCGTGGGAATGGCGCTAATATCGGTTCGGATAGCCGAACATACATCAAAGCGCAGGCGACGCGTGAAATCTGCCTGCTGTGCAGACCTTATCCGACGCCATCGTCCCCCCACGAGAAACTAATGCAGCGGATCTGCTTCGGCGAAGCGAGGCGCAGAATGCCGGCGCAACGCTTCTCAACAACGTTGAACGCAGGTACGCCGCCGTCGAGCGGTCGTCCAGGTTGTCGTCACTCCAAAGCGATGCGCGCCGCAGCCAGCTTTGTTTCTATACGAAATACCACCCAATCCTAACGAAGAATATAATACGTCGCCCGCTTTTCACCGATCTTGATGAGCAACCCCTGGTCTACCAGATCCGATAAGTCGCGGCGGATCGTCTCCGGGCTGACATCGGGACTAAGCTGCTGGATGTCGCGGTTGGTGATGCGCCCGTTCTGCGTCAGAAACGCCAGCGCCTGCTCCTGGCGCGGATTCAGCATCAGATTGCCCCAGCGCTGCGTCTCTGCGCTGGGGCTGACAAGATTCGCCCCGTGCCCAAACATGGTTACGCGAAAACCGGCGGCGGCCTCCTCGAAGCGCGGCGCGGGCAAGTCTGCCTCCTGCATGGCGGCGATCATGCGATCGATGCCGTAGCCCAGCCGCTCGATGAACCCCAGATCGCTCAGAATCTGAACGATTACCTCGTTGCGGCTGAAGCGCTCGTTGACCAGGTTCTCCAGCGTGACGTGGCCCGGAAGCCGGCCTGGACTGTAGATCTCCATGCGGTCGCTGAACATCAGCAGCCGGATACCGTCGCCGCGCACGCTGTAGTCCCGGTGAGCAACAGCGTTGACAACCGCCTCGCGCCACGGCCAGCGGATACTCGGTCACCTCGTCGCGAGCGAAGCCGCGGATGCGCATTCCCTTGCGCATGTTGGCAGATATGAACGTTTCTGCCGCCGAATCTGGTCGGCCAGGGTGCCATGGATGTCCTCGCGCACAAACTCATCGCCCATGGTAGGGCCGGCATAGCGCACTGCGACGATCTCGGCCGAGGGCAGGAACTGCTGTGGATTGCGCCCGAAAAGGAGCACCCCGGCATAGGTTGGCGCATACTCGCCCTGCGGCGTTGCCTTGACACAGCCGCGGGTCAGCAGGGCTTCCCACACCGACGTAGCCGTCAGTCCGGCCAGCCGTTCCAGATAGGAAGAGACCAGCGCGTCGTCGAGATCGCTCCGTCGGGCGCCCGGCACAACGCTGGACTCGAAGTGCGCCTCGCCCCGCGCCACCAGCAACATCCGCAGCTCGGCTGTGCTCATGGTACGGTTCTCGCGCTCGGCTCGCATCCAATACTGCCCCTTGACGCTGTAGACCTGGGACAGCCCGGCGGGCACGTGAACGACACAGATATCCTTGCCGTCCACCTGAATCACCTCCGGCAAGGGCAGCACCAGCGGCGGTTCAGCCATCAGCGCCGCGGCCACGGCCTGGTTTTCCGTCGCCTGGGCAGAAAGCAGGCCGCCCGGCTGCCCGCCGGCGCCGACACCCAGCAGCAACGCGCCGCCGTGGGTATTGGCCAGCGCGACCAGCGTCTCGGCCATCTTGCGCGGACCGGCGCTGTCCGACAGGAACGCCAGCGAGACACTCTGTCCTGCGGCCAGCCAGCCTGCAACCTGATCAGGAGTCGTCTTGTAGACGGAGGAGGTTAAGAAATCCATGAATGCTTCCTCGGCGTGCTCACTCCGCCAGATCGATGCGCCAGCGGGTCGTCCCACCACCCTCGGCTGCCATGACTTCTCGCAAGTGCCATTTGACAACCCGCTGGACGCCGCCCTGAACAATGGTCGACTCCACCGTCATCGTGGATCTGGTGGTGTTGCCAGTACCAGAGACGGCCGCGGTGCCGGGATAGTTGAGCGACACGATCTGTTCTGGCGGGTTCGGAACCACCAGCAGCAACTGATCTTGCGAGTCCTGTGTCAAGGCGAAGTCAGGACTCTGCTCCTTCAGCCAGGCCAACACGACGGCTTCGGGATAGGTCGGCTGTGCGGGGACAGGGCCCAGACAGAACGTGACGTTTGACGGCGTTGCGGTGAACTGTGCGGATGTGTCCTGACGTGTCCAGTCAGTCTGGCTGCACAGCTTGCTGCGGTCGTTGAACGCCTCAAGCGTGACCACCTTGTCGATCCGCTGGCCCTCGTTGGGCGTCCAGTCAGGCATCGTGATCGAATAGCTGCCCTGGAAATAGGTCACGCCGTAGCCGTTCTTTGGGCCGAGCCACCGAAACAACGAAAGCCGGGTTGTAGCCTTGTTGGCCCCGATCCCCTGGACGATTAGCTCGGCTTCGAAACCCGTATTTGGGTCTTCCGGGGTCACCTCCCAGTTCACGCTAGCATCGCCCAGATAGCCCTGCCCCTTGCCGGTTGTCCAGTCAGGCAGCAGGCGATAGGGCACGAAAAAGGCCAGCGGCTGCATCGGCATAGGAATCACCGTGTCGGGATCGTAGATAGCCGTGTCGTCCTGGCCGTCGTAGATAATGCCGCCGATGGGTCCGTTGGTGGATCCCACCTGGGAGTCGTAATAGAAGAACAGCAAGTACTCGTCGGCTACATCATCGTCGATGCTCACCGTCTGAAAACCGTTGACGTTCGCCGGTTCGGTCATCGGCGTCCAGTCGTCTGGCAGGGTCTGCATGAGGAAGTCGGTCGAAGATGAGGCTCCAGGCTGCCCAAAAATGCCGCAGGAGGACAGCAGCATGACGGCCGCCAGCACTACGCCAAACAGCGGCCAGCGAGACCGCAGCCTGGTACGGCGTCGCGTCAGGTTGTCTGGTTGCCGTTGCCCAATTGTTGCAGTCATGAGTCCTCCTCGCCGGCAGAGTCTTCAGCCGGCTTTGCCCGTCGCCGGCGCTTGCGCGGTGGTTCCTCCTGAGGACTCGCAGGCAGCAGCACGCGCTCCAGCACCTGGTTCATGTCCTCGACCGGCACCAGTTCCAGGCCGCGCCGGGCGCGCGGCGGCAACTCCACCAGGCTCTTCTCGTTCTTCTTCGGGAACAAAACGATCTTGACGCCGGCCCGGTGCGCGGCGATGATCTTCTCCTTGAGGCCACCCACCGCCAGCACGCGGCCGCGCAGGGTAATCTCTCCTGTCATCGCCACGTCACGGCGGACGGCTCGGCCGGTCAACGCGGAGATGAGCGCCGTCGCGATGGTGATCCCGGCGCTGGGGCCGTCCTTGGGAATCGCGCCCTCAGGCAGATGGACGTGGATGTCAAGATCGTCGAACTCCTCAGGATCGATGCCCAGATCCTGTGCATGCGAACGGGCATAGCTCAGCGCGGCCTGACCCGACTCCTGCATGATCTCGCCCAGTTGACCCGTGAGCTGCAGGTTGCCTTTGCCGACCATCAGCGTCACCTCGACGTGTACCAGATCGCCGCCGGCCTCGGTCCAGGCAAGACCGGTAGCAACACCGATACTGTCACCGCCCTCCTGCAGGCCAAACTCGTAGTCCGGCGGTCCAAGGTATTTGGGCAGGCGCGCAACTGTGATGCGTCGCGGCGCCTCGCGGCCCTCGGCTACCCGCCGCGCCACCTTGCGGCAAACCTTGGCAAGCTGGCGCTCGAAGTGGCGCAGCCCGGCCTCGTAGGTGTACTCGCGGATGATCGTCTTCAACGTATCGTCGGGGAACGCGAGGCGGTGGTTGGCCAGCCCGGTCTGTTCAAGCTGCCGCGGCACCAGGAACTGGCGGGCGATCTCCAGCTTCTCCTCTTCGAGATAGCCGGGGAAGCGGATCACCTCCATGCGATCCTCCAGCGGGCTGGGGATGTAGTCCAACAGGTTGGCCGTGGTGATGAACAACACCTGGCTCAGGTCGTACGGCACGTCGAGATAGTGGTCGAAGAACTCGTGGTTCTGTTCCGGGTCCAGCACCTCCAGCAGCGCCGCCGAGGGATCGCCGCGCAGTCCTGGCCCAGCTTGTCCACCTCGTCCAGCATCACCACCGGGTTGACCGTGCCCGCGGTGCGCATGGCCTGGATGATGCGCCCCGGCATCGACCCGACGTAGGTGCGCCGGTGGCCGCGGATCTCGGCCTCATCCCGCACGCCGCCGACGCTGACCCGCACGAACTTGCGCCCCAACGCCTGCGCCACCGACCGCCCCATAGACGTCTTGCCAGTCCCCGGCGGTCCCACGAGACAGAGGATCGGCGTCCGCATCTTATCGCCGGCCAGCTTGCGCACGGCGATGTGTTCCAGAATGCGATCCTTGGCTTCCGGCAGGCCGTAGTGGTTCTCCGCCAAAACCCTGGCCGCGTGCTGCAGGTCCATGTTGTCCTGGGTTGCCTGACGCCACGGAAGGTCAATCAGCCACTCCAGATAGGTACGTACCATGCTGATCTCTGGCGCGAAAGGCGGCATCACTGCCAGTCGGCGCAACTCCTCTTCCGCCTTGGCACGCGCCGGCGGCGGAAGATTGGCCACGTGCAGCTTGTGGCGCAGGTCGGCTACCTCGCGACCCTGCTCGTCGCTCTCGCCAAGCTCGCGCTGGATCGCCCGCAGTTGCTCGCGCAGGAAGTATTCGCGCTGCGACTTGTCCAGCTCGTCCTGCACCCGCGACTGGATGCGCGCCTCCAGCTCCAGCAGATCAAGATCGCGGCCAAGCAACACGGTCACCCGCTGCAAGCGCTCCAGAGGGTCAAAGGTCTCCAGAATCTCCTGCTTGGCCGCCAGATCGGCGCTCAACGCCGACGCGATCAGGTCAGCCAGCCAGCCGGGCTCGCTGGCGTTCAGCGCCGCGACGTATGCCTCGTCTCCCAGCGCAGGGTTGAGCGCCACGCAACGCTCGAACATCTTGAGCGCGGCCCGCATCAGCGGCTCCGCGCCGCTGGCCGTTGATGAATCTCTTGCCGGCTCCCAGATCGTCTCAACCACCGCGCTCAGGAACGGCCCTTCCTCGACCATCTGGAGGATCCTGACACGCTGGCGGCCCTGGACAAGGATGCTGGTGGATCCGTCAGGCATACGAAGCTGGCGCAGGATTTTGACCTCGGTGCCGACGCCGTAGAAGTCCTCACTGGACGGCTCCTGGTCGGACGGATCGCGCTGGCCGACGGCCACCAGCACGTGGTCCTGATCCATGGCGACCTCGATGGCGATCAGCGACTCCTCCCGACCCACCATCAGCGGCGTCACCATGCGCGGGAACACCAGGTCCGAGCGCAGTTGCAACACCGGATAGAGCGCCGGGCCAGCACCGTCGGCGCGCGGCTTGTCGGCGGATCCGTCAGGAACCCGCGCCAGGGTATCGATCCATGCGATTCCTGGGGATGAGCTGGTCACGCAGTCTGCCTCTCGTTTTCTGGCAGGCCTGCAGCGGGGACAAGCAGCGCGGGCGGCTGCTGGCTGACCTGCCACGATGCCGCCGCCGGCTCGGCCTCCCGCGCCCAGTCGTCGGCAGGCAACGCGTCCGGGTGCAGCGCGAGCCACGCCTCGCGTCCCTCGGCGGCAACGAAAAGGGACCCGGCGACGCAAACGACGCTCCCTGCTCCGGCCCTGCTCAATGCACCGGCCAGCGCCTCCGGGACAGACGAATAGGTGGCCACATCACGGACATCAACCAATCCGCTGGCGGCTGCTGCCAACTCGCCCGGATCCATTGCCCGCGGGTGGCGCGACCTCGTCAGATGAAGCGCCGCGCCGCGCGCAGCAAAGGCAGCCAGAATCGATCGAGAATCCTTGTCGTTGGACACGCCCAAAACAGCCTGCAGCCGCCGGCCCGGAAAGAACGTGTCCAGCGCGTCGCACAGCAAATTGGCCGACTCGACCGTGTGTGCGGAGTCGACCACCACCGCGGCGTCGCCCGCGCCACCGGTTTTCAGCACCTCCAGCCGGCCGGGCCAGCGGACAGCCGCCAGACCACGGCGGATGACCTGCTCGCCGATCGCGACACCCTGGCGTGCCAACTCGGCGAAGGCGGCTACCGCAGTCGTCTGGTTCGCCAACTGGTGCTCCCCCAGCAGCGGGATCGCCAGCCTGCTAAGCTCGCGCGGCAATGGCTGGCCGCTGGCCGCGCCGTTGCTACCCGGCCGCGCCGCCCCGTCTGACTCGTGCCTGACCGTAAACACCTGGCCGGACAGGTTGGCTGACAGCGCCTGCCAGCGCCAGTCGCGGCCGACAACGACCGCCGGCGCGCTGCGTTGCGCGGCGACCTCCAGAATCGCACGTAGCGCCTCGTCCGCCTGCGGACCAACCACCACCGGCGCGCCCGGCTTGATGATGCCGGCCTTCTCGCGGGCGATCTCGTCCAGAGTGTCGCCCAGCAGCGCGGTATGTTCCAGGCCGATGCGGGTAATGACGCTGACATCGGGGACCACGACGTTGGTCGCGTCCAGCCGCCCGCCCAGCCCGACCTCCAGCACCGCCCAATCGACCTGATGCGCCGCAAAATACTGCATCGCCAGCACGGTCATGATCTCAAAGGTCGTGATTCCCGGAACGCGTTCGATGGCCGGCTTGCACTGCTCCAGCAACGCCACCACTTCCTCGCGCTCGATCAACCGGCCCGCGACCCGGATTCGCTCGCGGAAGGTGTGGAGGTGGGGTGACGTGTAGAAGCCGGTTCGCAACCCGGCCGCGCGCAGAACTGCCTCGATGCCGGCCGCTGTTGATCCCTTGCCCTTGCTGCCGGCCACGTGCACGATGTGGTAGCGCAGATGCGGGTCGCCCAGCGCCGCCAGCACGCGGCGAGTCCGGTCGAGATCCCAGGCAACCTCGGTGTAGGCCACGTTGCGCCGGCGCTCGTAGTCTACGTAGTTGTAGATGTAGTCCAGGGCGGCCTGGTACGTAGGGGAAAGGCTCAATCGAAGGTGCTTTCTGTAAACGGACAGGTTGCAGCAATTTTACCGCATGAACCGAAAAACGTAAAGCCAAATCTGAAGACCTTTGTCAAATGCGCCGGGCGGTGGTATAAAACCTCCATGCCCGCCCCGCGACCACTCGTCCGCCGCCACCTCACGGTGCTGGTGATCTACACGTTACTGAGCTTGCTGCTCACCCTGCCGCTGGCGCTCCGCCTCACCACCCACGTCCCCGGGGATGGCATCGACGACCCGGCGCTGGCCTGGAACCTGTGGTGGATCAAGCACAGTCTCATCGACCGCCAGATCAACCCCTTCGCCAGCCAGTGGATGTTCTATCCGGTCGGGATCAACCTGGCCTTCTACACACTGACGCTCTGGAACGGCCTGCTCTCCATACCGTTGCAGAGCGCGTTCAGCATCGTTGTGGCGTCCAATCTCCTGCTGCTCAGTTCCTTCGTGCTGGGTGGCTACGGCGCGTATCTGCTCTGCCTGGAGGTGCTGCGCTCGGTGGGCGACACCCGGCGCGGCAGGCAGCGGCTTATCCTAGACGGCGCCGCGTTTCTGGGGGGGATCCTGTATGCGTTCTCGTCCAGCAAACTGTTCTACGCGTCGCTGGGACAGTTCAACATCGCTAGCTCGCAGTGGATTCCCTTTGCGGTGTTCTTCACGCTGCGCAGTGTACGCCCGGGGGCGGGTCTGCGCGAGCCGCTGCTGGCTGCTCTGTTCATCCTTCTGCAAGCCTACGCCGAGCTGACCTATGCCGCGTTTCTGGGCATCTTCGTTGCGCTGGTGGCGATCTGGCAGCTTGCCCAGTTCTTTTGGCCCGCTGATCAGGATGCGCCGCGGCAACGCAGACAAGGCCTGGCGCGGCTGCTGCGCAACCTGGCGTTAATCGCGGTCGTGTTTGTCGCCGGCCTGACGCCGATTCTGGCCAACATGCTGCCCGACATGCGCGCCGAAGGCGATTTCCTGGTCGAAGGCGGCGGGTTCGCCGACGTGTTCTCGGCCGATCTGGCCGGCTATGCGTTGCCGACCCAGTTGCACCCGCTGCTGGGCGACATCGTGGTCAGGGCGTCCAACGACTCGGCGCTTCAGCCCGACGGGACGCAGTGGCAGGTCAACAAGGGCCAACACCTGACGCTGGGAATTCTCGGTCTGGGACTGACCGTGACAGGAGCGTGGACCCACCGCCGGCGACGCACGACCTGGTTCTGGGTCGCTGCAGCCGCAGTGTTTTCCTGTTGACGCTGGGGCCGTCCGTGCGTTGGATGGGGCACGACACCGGCATTCCGGGGCTGTTCCGTCTGTTGCAGAACCTGCCGTTTCTGAAGAGGAATCGCTATCCCAGTCGCTTCAGCGTCATGCTGCTCGTCTCAGTTGCGCCGCTGGTCGCGATGGGAAGTTACTGGCTGCTGAGCAGGCTGGCCAATCGCAAGCAGGCAGGTCGCCGCGTCGTCCTGGTGCGTCCGCGGTGCTGGCCGCGTTTCTGGTGTTCGAGAACCTGTCGGCGCCGCTGCCCATGGCCGACATGCAGACACCTTCGATCTATGCCGCGATCGCAGCCGAACCGGGCGACTTCGCCGTCCTCGACCTGCCGGTTGGCTGGCGCAACGGTTTCAGCGTGTTCGGCAAACAGGACCTTATCATCATGTCGGAGCAGTGGTGGCAGACCAGCCACGGCAAGCCGATACTGGGCGGCAACACCTCGCGCAACCCTGAATTCAAGTTTCGCTACTTCCTGGAAGCGCCGCTGATCGGACCGCTGACGGTGCTGGCGAATGCCGACGATGGACACCCACACATCCAGGCGCAAATGGCGGACGCGCTCGCCGCGCTGCGCGCCGGTGACCGGACGCTGGCAGACGATCCGCTGCTCAACCAGGCTGCCGCAGATGCCGCCCAGGCGCTGCAGGCGCTGAACATCCGCTTCGTGGTCGTGCATCGCGACCAGGTTCCGCCCGAATTCGTGACCTTCGTGGAACAATACCTGCCCGTGACCCTGGTCGCACAGGACGGCGTGCACGTGCTCTATCGGGTGCAGGCGACGCCGCCAGCAGATGACCTCACCATCAGGCCCGCCACCGATCCGCTGGCTCGCGGCGAGGGATGGAGCGGGCTGGGGTCAAACCAGCGCGACGCGACGAGCCTGTGGGCGCAGCGTCGCGAGACTGCGCTTTTCGCAGAGCCGGTTGCGCCGGGACCGTACACCACAGCAGTCCGGGCTGCGGCTGCCGGGCCCGGCCAAACCCTGAGTCTCGTCGTCAACGGCTTTCAAACCGCAGAACAGTCGCTGCCGACGGAATGGAGCGACTTGAGCTTCAGGCTACCGACGGAAGCGTTGAGCGAACTGGAAAACAGGATCGAGTTGCGGTTCGGCCACACATACCCGGTTGACACACTGACAGGCTCAAACGCGCAGCTCAGCCTGCTGGTCGAAAGCGCCGGTCTGGAAGCGGGGAACTACGCCCACATCTGGCTGAACGGCCGCGATGTCTCGCCCAACAAGCGCGGCTACAATCTGGCGATTATCGACGGCGCGACGGGCAAAATCAAAGCGGTGGACAGCTTCGACACCCACGGAGATCCCGCCGCGTCGCCCGCGCTGATTGCTTTCGTGCAGCAAGCCGGGCCGGGCGATCTGCTGGCCGTAGCTGTCAAGGACACCGCCAGCGACCAGCTAAGCGCCGAAGCCGCGCAAGCATTGATCGATCTTGGCCTGAGCGACCTGCAAGGCCGATTTCGCTGGGCGCAGACTGGCCTTGTCACGATAGACGACAGCGGCAAGCTGGCCGCTGTCGAGGAAGTGGACGGACTGCAGGCAGCCAGCGTTGGCACGGGCGCTGGCTGGCGCGAATCGAACGTCGCAGCTCAGGTCGTGTGGCTCAAGGTTGTACCCGCAGCGAACTGATTGCAGCGCGCTGTTTCGCCTACAGACATACCGGCGCCGGACCAGCGCCGGTATGTCTGTCTACGGGCCCGGTGTGGGATAGGACAGGGGCGGAAACGGTGGCACCGGCGTCGGGAAAGGTATGACGACGGTCGGTTGACTTGCCGGCCCCTGCTGGGGAGCGCTGGCCGGTGCAGAGTACGACGGCACTTGAGACGGGATAGCCCGTGGTGGTGACGCAGGGTTCCCAGATACCGATGAGCTTCCAGTTGGAATTACCAGCGTCAGCCCGCGGTAGATCGACGAGCCGGTGATGCCGTTGGCCTCCTGAAGGCGACGAACCGACACGCCACAGCGCGCGGCGATGCCATACAACGTGTCGCCCGGCTTCACAGTGTAGCTGCCCGAACATCCCGATGCAGACGGGGCAACCTGGGGAGGGGGGATCGAACCAGGTTGAATAGTCGATTCGCGCCCGGATGAAGCGGGAATCGACAGCGTCTGGCCGGGAAGAATCACGTCGCCGCTGAGGCCATTGAGCGACCTGAGCGCGCTGATCGACACACCGTAACGGCTGGCAATCGACCACAGGGACTCGCCTCTGCGTACGACGTGGCTGCCGCCGCTGGATGCTGAGGTCGCCGGGCTGCCGGATGTAACACGGGTCTCCGGCGCACCAGAACCCGTCCCCGACACGATGGGAACAATTAGTGATTGTCCAGGCCGGATCACTGTGGTCGTCAATCCGTTGGCCTGAACGATTGCGCTCACAGAAGATCCGTACCGACTCGCTATGCTGGAGAGGTTGTCACCTCGCTGGACAACATACGTGACGGAACCCTGTTTGAGCGATGCCGCAATGCCGCTGTCGGGTAATGCGAAGGCGGCAAGCACGAAAGCAATGACGATGAAAACGGTGACTCGTGACTTGCACATCTTGTGCTCCTCCCTGAAGCACTCCATTGGGTCAAAACAGCCCGCAACCGCCTGGCCTCGATTACCGCCATCGCTTGCCGGATGGATGCGGGCGCTAAGACCGCATCAACTTTACATAGGCTTGATTTATTGGTAAACTTATGGTATATTATGTACAGTATTGAGAGATTTGGCTTGATCTGAGCAGCAATATCGCCGCCAGACTTGCATTCATGATAGCGCATTTGCTGCTTGTATGCAATAGAAAACGAGCGATTCGACACAAGAATTCACCACATTTTAATCTGAGGCGTTCTCAACCAACCAGACCACTTCAGGACAACTGTCGTGGCCCGCTGCGCTCCGATGCGCAGCGTTGATGCACCAGAACAGGAGGCCTTTCAGACGTTTCTCTTCCCTGTCAGATAGCTATAGACGGGAACGCTCACAAGCCCGGACGAGCAGCAAAGGGCGACCATACAGCCCTAGTGCAACGAGGAATCGTCGATGCTATGCAATATCTCAACGTCCTCAACGACAGCCGCAGCGATGTCAGTTCACCGGCGCCGCGATTGCGCCGCCTGACGGCGCAGCGAGTTGCACCCGCCTTGACAGTGTGTGCCCTGGCGGCAATCCTTGTCACCGCACCGCTGGCTTCCTCCCGCTGGATTTCGGCTGCTGAAGTCCGGTCACGGGAAGTACATGCAACATCTCGCGGGGATGGTCCGACGACCAGCAACACCAACACAGTGTATGTGGACAAGGATCAGAAGATCTGGGTGGGAACCAACAGCGGCCTCGAATACTTTGACGGCCGATGGCATTCACTCGATATCGAGAACGATTTGCCTGATAGCGCCGTTCGTGCGATTGCACAAACGATTGACGGAACAATCTGGGCGGGCGGCGATCGGGGATTGGCGCAGATCCAACGCGATTCACCTTATTCAGCATGGCGAATAACACAAGTTGAGTCGATAACAGGTCCTGTCTATGCCCTGCTGGCGGCGACCGGTGGGGAACTTTTGGCTGGAACGGACCGCGGCGTTGCCTACCACGACGGCACTGCCTGGTCTACCGTCTCACTGCGCCAGCAAAGCGGCCTGCCGGCCAGGGTACTGGCGCTCGCCCAGGGAAGTGACGGTACGCTCTGGACAGGCGGCGACTCGCTCCACCGAATCGACGGCACATCCGGCAAGATCGAACTTATCACCGGCGCCCCATTCCAAAACCGCATCCAGGCGCTGCTGGTCACGCCAGCCCGTAGCAAGTGGCCCGAGGCGCTCTGGGTAGGCACTGCGGGCGATGGTGTGTGGTGCTACACCGATCACTGGTGGCACTTCGGCATGCCGCCGCCCGGCCAGTCCGCCGAGGGAATCGCGTCAGACAATATTCTCGCCCTCGCGGCAGACAGCAGCGGCACGCTCTGGATTGGCACCAACGGCAGCGGCATCAGTCTCTTCAACCCAGAGGGGCTGTCCATCTTCTGGGGCGGCAAGAACTGGCGAACATTGACAACGCGCGACGGGCTGGCGGCAGACGCGGTTGCAGGAATTGCGATCGATTCGTCCGGCACCGCGTGGTTGGCGACGATTGCCGGCATCCACCCTATGGATGTGCAGACCTGGCAAACGCTGGCAACCCCTGAGCGCCGTGCCTTTGAGTCACCTACGGCTGCTTTTCTCGACGAACCGGGCCGGCTCTGGTTCGCCACCGACACGGCGGGAGTCGTGGTGGTTGACAGGAACGAGGCACACTACATCACGGCTGAAGCCAGCGGGATTCCCGAGAACATGGTTCGCTCTGTCCTGGTAGACCACACCGATACGGTGTGGATCGGCACAGCGCGGCAGGGCATCGTCAGGGCGCGCGTCGCGGACGTCCTTAACACCGCCGAGGGCCATCAGCCAAGCTGGCAGCGGGTCAGTGGTGAAGCACTGGGATCCAATGTCGTACGCGCCTCACTGGTCGCCCGCGATGGCTCTCTGTGGTTCGGCACCTACAACGGAGTCCATCGCTTCACGTACACCGCGCACGATCGATCCGGCCAATGGACCAACTTCACCGTAGACAACGGCCTGGCCGACAACATCGTTAGTCAAAACGCCATTGTCGAGGACGGCGATGGCCGTATCTGGGTCGGCACCAGCACGGGAGTCAACCGTCTGGACCCCGGGGCCAGCCAGTGGACCTCGTACCGGTTCGGCGGTAGCGCGGCCAACAAGATTCTCAGCATGGCCGTGCCAGGCAGCAGCAGCACGGACCGCGCGATCTGGGCCGGTGACGCGGCCGGCGACATATACGCACTGAACAGTGCGACCGATCAATGGATCCTCGTCAGGCAGTTGGACAGCCCGATCTTCGCCCTGCTCGCGCCGGATGATGGCTTCCTGTGGGCGGGCACCGGAGCAGGCCTGGTCAAGCTCGACGTCGAGACCATGGCACAACGCATCTACACCCGCGACACCGGACTAAGCGACAACGAAGTCCACGTTCTGACCCGAGGCCCGTCGGGCGCCGTTTGGGTCGGCACCAAGACCGGCATCGTGCGTCACCAACCTGAAGAGGTACCGCCTACGGTGCGAGTCATCTCGGTGAACGGCAAGTCGCCGGCAGGCGGTACGGTTCAGTTTCTCTCGCAAACACCCATCGGCATCGCAGTGGAAGGGTCGGACCTTGCCACCCCGGCCAGCGACATCGATTATCGCCTGCGGATTCCGGAACTGAGCACTGCCTGGCAGAATATCTCGGAGGAACATTGGACGCTTGACCCGTTGCCTTCGGGTCGTTACACGCTCGAAGTCCAGGCTGTGGACAACGCGTTGAACACGTCAGCGATCGAGCGAACCACTCTTGAGGTCGTGCCGTCGGTGATCGCGCCGCTGCTTGGCCGGGTGCCGGTTTCGCTGGCGACAGTCATCGCCGTCTCAACAGTGACCGCCGTGACCGGATTGGCTGGCATAGCCCTGCTGACCATCCGGCAACGCAAGCGCCGCCGGGCGGCGCTTCGCCGGCGCTTCAATCCCTATGTGTCGGGAGAACCGATTGCCAGACAGGAGATGTTCTTTGGCCGGAGCGAGATCCTGGCGCGCATCGTGGACACGCTGCACGAAAACAGCATCATGATCCACGGCGAGCGCCGTATCGGCAAGACCAGCCTCCTCCTTCACCTGGTTGACTACTTGCAGGGTGCCGAAGACGACGAATTCATGTTCGTTCCGGTCTACATCGACCTGGAAGGCACCTATGGCGACCAGTTGTTCAGCGTCATGATGGAGGAGATAATCGACCGTCTGCCCGGCTACCTACCTGAGATGCCACGGTTGCGCTACCACGACGTCGAGTGGTCGGAGTATGACCACCGCGAGTTCGGCCGCGACCTGGACATCGTTCTCGATGCGCTGGCAGAGACGACCCGGAAGACTGTGCGTGTCGTGCTGGTGCTGGACGAAATGGACGTCATGAACACCTTTCAACCAGTGACGCAGCAGCAGTTGCGCCGCATCTTCATGCGTTCCTACGCCCACAGCCTGGGCGCGGTCGTTGCGGGCGTCAACATCAGCAAGACCTGGGACCGCGTCGAAAGCCCGTGGTACAACCTGTTCAACGAGGTGGAACTCGGCCCGCTTACGGACGAGGCAGCGCGTGATCTGATCCTCGAACCAATTCGGGGCATCTACCAGATCGCTCCTGAGGCAGTCGCCTACATCGCCCTGCACGCGCGCGGCAAGCCCTACCTGCTGCAACAGCACTGCATGGAAGCCGTTAACCTGATGCTGGCTGCTGGCCGCAACAGAATCACGCTGGACGATGCCCGGCGCGCGTTGGTCGAGCTGCAACGTCATCGCCCGCCCAAGGCGCGCCCGCCCGGACGTCGCTCACTGAAGACGCAGAGAAGTCCTTCGTAGGCCGAACGACTTCCAGACTTGCACGAGAGGGCCGGACCGGAGAAACAGGTTCGGCCCTTTCAATTCCGCTTCGCGGCGTTGGGCAGCACCAGCAACAGGGGAATTTGCCCGATGACCAATGGGCGCATATGATGAGCCTTCAGGAATCTCTGCCATGACAATCACCGCTCAAGACGATCGAATCCCGTTAGTCGATCTCGGCGCGCAGCACAAGGCTGTCGAGTCGGAGATTGGTTCCGCCGTTGCCGGTGTGATTTCAAGCAGCCGGTTCATCGGCGGCCCGGAGGTTGAACGGTTCGAAGCCGCGTTCGCCGCCTATTGTGACTGCCGGTTCGCAGTTGGTGTCGCTTCCGGCACGGCAGCCATCGAACTTACCTTGCGCGCACTGGACATCGGGCCGGGCGACGAGGTCATCACGACCCCGTTCACCTTTTTCGCGACTGCCGAGGCAATTCTCCAGACCGGCGCATCGGTCGTGTTCGCAGATGTCGACCCTGTTACCTTCAACATTGACCCCGGCGCGGTGGCGCGGGTTGTCACCCCGCGGACGCGGGCCATCGTCCCCGTGCATCTCTACGGCAGGCCGGCAGAGCTGGCTGGCCTGCGCGCAATCGCCGACAGCCACGGGCTGGCCATTATCGAGGATGCCGCGCAAGCCCACGGGGCGCGCTACCACGGCCAACGGGCCGGCAGCATCGGCGCGGCCGGCTGCTTCAGCTTTTTCCCCAGCAAGAATCTCGGCGCGCTGGGCGACGCCGGTGCAGTTGTCACCAACAACGAGACCATCGCAGCGCGCGTGCGCAGCCTGCGCGATCACGGTAGGTCGTCAAAGTACGTCCACCAGGAGGTTGGCTTCGGTCACCGGCTGGATGCGCTACAGGCTGCCGTCCTGTCAGCCAAGCTGCCCTACCTCGACCGCAACAACACGAGACGCCGCCGGCTGGCAGAGCGCTACAACGACCTGCTGTCGGGCACTGATCTTGTGCTGCCGGCGGCCGACAACGGCACTGAAAGCGTGTATCACCTGTATGTTGTCCGCACCCCGCGGCGTGATTCGGTCATCGAAGGCTTGAAGTCGGCCGGCGTAGAATCGGGCGTCCATTACCCGTTGCCCCTTCATCTTCAGCCGGCCCTGCACGACATGGGTCTGGGCCGCGGCTCGTTCCCGGTGTCTGAAGCGGCCGCGGACACCGTTCTGTCGCTCCCGCTGTATCCTGAGATGACTGAGGCCCAGCAGGACCGTGTGGTGGCGGCGCTGCGTCGCCTGGTCGGTTGACCGCACCTGACGGCAATGTTATAATCGCGCGCCGCGATCAACCAACCGGCGTCCGTCCCTTTTCCATGAACTTCGTCAGCGATTCCTCCATCGACCCGTCGCTTCTTACAATCGAGACGGCTGCATCGCCGCCACTTGTTTCGGTCTTGATCCCGGCGCGCAACGAGGTCGGGAATATCCCAACGCTGCTGGCCAAAGTCGCGGTCGGTCTGGAAGAAGTGAAGAGACGCGGCTACGCCGGTGAACTGGTTCTCATCGACGACGGCTCAACCGATGGCACCGGCGAGCTGGCCAGCTCTCTGCAAGGCCAGTACCCCTTCCTGCGGCTGGTGAGCCACCGGCGCAATCAGGGTTTGACCGCCGCGCTGCGTACCGGGTTTCGCCACGTCCGCGGCGATGTCATCATCTTTTTGCCAGCGGATTTGGAGTCAGACCCTGAAGAAGACATCCCCAAACTGCTCGACAAGCTGAATGAGAGCTTCGACGTGGTGGCGGGTTGGCGGCAGGGGCGCAACGACGGCAAGGTGTTCGCCTCCGGTATCTACAACATCGTGTCGCGCCGGCTCTTCAACATCCACATCCACGACATGAACTGGATCAAGGCCTTCCGGCGCGAGGTAATCGATGCACTGCCGCCCCTGCGCTCCGACTGGCATCGATTCCTGCTGCACATCGCGGCGTACCAGGGCTTCCGCATTGGCGAGGTGCCCACCAACTGGTATCCGCGTCAGGCCGGCCAGTCGAAGTTCGGTTTGAGCCGCATCCCTGTGTCGTTGCTCGACGTGCTGGTGGTCTGGTTCCTGCTGACGTTCAGCAACGCGCCGATGCGTTTCTTCGGCGGCCTGGGATTGGTGGCGCTGCTGGTTTCAGGTGCCACATTCCTCTACCTGCTGGGCTTGTGGCTCACCAGAAACACGCAGCGGCGTCCGATCTTTATCGGCGCCGGTCTCCTGTTGATCGCGGGGCTGATACTGATTCTTGTCGGATTTGTGACTGAGTTGATCGTGAGCCAGGGAGACAGGCTCACGGAGCTGGAGCAGGAGATCAAATCACTTCGTCCGGAGTGAGTTCTCTGCGGCGTACGCGGACGCTGGCTCTCACTCCTTCAGAGACGCACTTCCAGTGGTCACCGGAGGAGTGGCTTGCGGTGCAGCAAGCGAGACAGTTCCCCGTCCCAGCCAGACACCGATCAGCGCCGCTATCAGATCACGAATCAGCATCCACGTTCGGTAGCCCAACGCGATGACGCCGATGACGCCGAAAGGAAACTGACGCTGCAGCAGCAACGCCAGGATGCCCTCACGCACACCAATGCCCATGGGGACCACCAACGCCAGGAACCCGACCAACCATGCGCCCACATAAGCGGCGATCATGCCCGGCGCCTGCTGCCACGTGATATCGGTGACGCCGCGCGCGAACAGAACAAATCCCACCCCCAGCATCAGGTGCCCCACCAGACTCGCGCCAAACAGCAGCAACATATCCACATAGGTTACCCGCATCTCCAGCGGCTCGCGCCTGAGCAACCGCAGCCCGAAGTTGATCAGCCGGCGGAACACCGGCGGCGATAGAATCACCACGGACACCAGCAGGAGCAGCGCTGCCAGTGGGAGAAGCAAGCTCGGCTGTGCATCCGTGCGCACCAACAGTGCAGCCAGCAAGAAAACAGACGCACTCAGCACCTGCATCGCCATCTCAAGCACAATGCTGGCGGACAACGCGCGCACGCTGATCCCTGCCTCGTGTCCCAGCGCCAGGCGCCCGGCGATGTCCCAGATACCGCCCGGCACATAGCGCGCGATCTGCGTTTTCAACCACAGCGACGCGCCCAGACGCCAACTGACTGGCGCCCCCATCAACCAAAGCTCACGCCGCCAGATCGACGCCAGCAGAAACATCTGTGCTATGAGCACGACCAGTGACGCCAACAGCCACGGCCAGCTCACCTGCCATGCGAAATCGGAAAGCTCCTGCCAGTTGCGGACCAGCGTCTGCGCCCAGAACGCCAGAATGATCACAATCGCTGCCGCCTGCAACAGCCTGCGCCAGCGTTGTCTGTTTTGCGAACCCATCAGTCTTGGCGCTCCGTCGTGGAGCACCGGTCTGCAGCAGGCAGCGGACGGATCAGGCGATGCTTTGCCCGGTGCAACCCGAACAAACGAACGCGGGTGCGGCGGTTGTTTCCTGACGGCATAGCTTTTTGACACCGGTGGGTGATTGGGATAGAGTAGCTGCTAATCCACGTGCGCTGGCCGGTCTCCGGGTGGCCGGGTGGCACGGTCGGAGACCGGCCACAGCGAACATGGTGCTTCCAACGGACACGGCATTATACTCCTATGGCAGACGCAAGACAACTCCCACCCGCCAAAGTCCTCATCATCACAACCAACTATCCGCGTTGGGAAGGGGATCCTCACTCGCCCTGGCTGGTGGAGCTGCTGGACATCCTGCACAAACACGGACTGGCCATCGATATCCTGGCGCCAGCGTACGGCGGCCAGGGCAGCCACACCATCGGCGGCCTCCAGGTCCATCGTTTTCGCTACGCGCCAGCCCGCTGGGAGACACTGACCCACGACGAAGCGCCCACAACAAGATCCGGCGCAACCCAGGCTACCTGCTGCTTCTGCCTGGCTATCTACTGGCCGGTGGGCTGGCCGCCTGGCGGCTGGGCCGGTCGGGTCGGTACGACATCCTGCACGTCCACTGGCCCATGCCGCAGGGTCTCATGGGAGTGGTGGCTCGCTGGGCCGGCGGTGGCCGCCTGGTTGCCACGTTCTACGGCGCCGACCTCGTGATGTCACGGCGATTCCCCTTCGTCCGCCCGTTGGTGCGCAGCTTCGCCCGCCGGTGCGCAGAAGTTGCCGCCATCTCATCGTACACCGCCCGGGAGGTTCGGCAAAGCACCGGCATCTCACCGCGCGTCATCCCCTACGGCATCGCCATGCCGCCTGAGAACCAGGCTTGGCCGGCTCAGCCGGGAATGATCCTGACTGTAGGTCGCCTGGTAGCCCGCAAAGGCCACGCCTATCTGATCGAGGCCATGGCAAGGCTGGATGCTCCGGACGCGCACCTGGTGATCGTCGGCGAGGGTCACGAGCGCCCCGATCTGGAGAGCCGGGTGCGCGCACTACAACTGAAGGATCGCGTCACCTTCGCCGGACGAGTGTCGGATGCGGAGCTGAACCGCCTCTACCAGTCCTGCCAGGTCTTCGTTCTGCCAGCCATCGTGGACAGCAGCGGGGACACAGAGATGCTGGGAATGGTCTCGCTGGAGGCCATGCGCTACGGCAAACCTGTGGTGGCAACGCGGGTCGGCGGCATTGCGGATATCGTCCAGGACCGAACGACCGGCCTGATGGTGGAGCAACGCGATGCCGGCGCATTGGCCGCCGCCATCGACCGCTTGCTGGCCGACGCAGATCTGGCGGCGTGCCTGGGACATGCCGGCTACCTGTACGCGCGCGACCATTTTTCGTGGGATGCAGTGGTGCAGCAGACGCTGGCGCTCTACGGCCTGGCTGAGGCTTGATCCATGCCACGACCAAGCCTTCCGCTTCGCCGTCCGCGCTGGGCCATTTTCCTGTTGTGGGGGATGATACTGGCCTTCACCTTCTACTTTTCCGTAGTCTCGATCCGCCTGCACGACGCGCACCGAACCCATACGTCCGATCTTGGTCAGATGGACCAGGCGATCTGGAACACCAGCCAGGGACGCTTTGTGGAGTATACCCGGGGTGAGCAGCCCAGCAGGCGTTTCACCGACCACGTCGAGCCGATCTTCGCACCGGTGTCGCTGGTCTTCAAGCTTTGGGATGACGTACGCGCACTGCTGGTATTACAGTCCGCGCTGCTGGCGATCGGGGCATGGCCGGTCTTCGAGATCGCATTGGACCGTTTGCGGAGGCGCCCGGGGCGACGCACCTCCGGACCTGTCGGCGCGCCGGCGGGATCGTCCTCCTGGATAGCTGCCGGTGCGCTGGCGTTTGCCGCCGCCTATCTGCTCTACCCGGCGCTGCAAGCGGCTGCTGTGGCCGAGTTTCACGCCTTGCCGCTGGCGACACCCATTGTCCTCGTGGCGCTGTTGGCTGCCCAGCGACGGCGCTGGGGCTGGTTCGCCCTGACGGCCCTGTTGGTGGCCGGGGTGCAGGAAGGAATGGCGCTCTTGACAACCACCCTGGGCCTTTACGCGATGGCTGTCGGCGGGTTGGATTGGTGGCGCCGCCGCAAGACAGACGGCGGCGCCAGTGCGGGAACGATCACACCAATCGCCGTGGGTGCGCTGTTGGTGATCGCCAGCCTGGCCTGGTTCTATGTGGCGACCTTCGTCATCGTGCCCTCGTATGCACTGCAGGCCCACGGGACCGAAGAGTCGCCCTATGTCGCCCGCTACGGCGCGCTGGGCAGCAGCTTCAGCGATGTGCTGATCAGCATGGTCACGCGGCCTGGACAGGTCGTGCAGTTGGTGGGCGAGCCGCTGCGGCTGCGCTACCTCTTTGTCCTCCTGGCGCCCTTTGGATTCCTGTCGCTGGCCGCGCCTGAGATCCTGCTGCTGGCCGCGCCGCTGCTGCTGGCAAATCTCCTGAGCGCATATCCGTTCCAGTACAGTGGACTGCTGCACTACTCAGCCCCGCTGGCTGCCTATGTCGCCGCGGCCGCGGTTATCGGCGGGCAGCGGCTGCGCTCGCTGGGCAGGCTCGCCGCGGTCGGCTTGCACAATCAACCTATGTGGCGGGCGCACCGTCGGATGCTGTTTCTGATCGCTTATCTGCTGGCCTGGAGCATCGGCTGCCAGGTCGCGCTTGGCTTCACGCCCATTGGCCACAATTTCCAGTACACATGGGCCAGTCCCACAGACCACGATCGGCTGCTGGCGCGCTTTGTTGCGCAGATACCCGATGATGCGCCGCTGTCTACCACGCCGACCCTACACCCGCACCTGAGCCATCGGCAGAGCCTCTATCGCTTCCCGGTGATCGCCGACAGCCGGTTTGTGCTGTTGGATGTGGCGGCGAAGAGCGGCTGGGCGATCCATCCTGTTGAAATGCGCACGGTCGTGGATGAGCTGCTCAGTTCGGGCGACTGGACGGTGCAGGACGCCGCCGATGGCTACCTGTTGCTGCGCCGTTTGGACCCGGCCAGCCCAGAGATAGCAAATGCGACGCTGCCGCCAGCCTTTTTCACGTTCGCCAAGGCGACCAGCCAACCTCAGCACGCGACCGACATCACGTTCAACCACGCGCTCAAGCTCGTCGGCTACGACGTCGTCGACGAAGAGCAATGGCGGCAGACCGGCGTGCGGCTCTACTGGCAGGCGCTGGAACCGCTGCCGCAGGACTTGCAACTCTACGCAGGCTTCCTGTCACCTGACGGCGAAACGGTCGACAGCACAGAGCCGCGTCCGTTGATCCAGCCGATCTGGTATCCACCCGTTGCATGGCCGGTGGGCGAGACGGTTGTCACGGACAAACTGCCCTGGAGTCTGCCGCGCGAATGGGCGCTGGGCGTGGGTGCATTTCAAGGCGCCACGTGGGAGACGGGTGAGCGCTGGCCGGTCAGCGATGCCGGCGGCGACGCGCAGGTGCTAGAGAACGGTACGATGGTGCTGACCGGCGTGTGGGAGCGGAACGATGGGCGGTTGGCGGCGGCGATCGAACCCAGTTTCAAGCCTACCAGCGATCTGTTCAGCGGCGACGGCTGGAACGTCGAACTGACCGGCGTGCAGGCGCCCGAACGAGTCGCGCCCGGCGACAATGTCCCGATCCTGCTGCAGTGGCAGAGCTACGGTCCGTCCCAGCGCGACTACAACGTCTTCGTTCACATCGTCGACTCACAAGGGGAAAAAGTGGCGCAGGCCGACGGTCCGCCCACCTACTTTGAGCCGCAAGTTACCAGCCAGTGGCCGCCTGGGCAGGCGATCCTCAGCGCGCACAGTATCCCCCTGCCGGCCGATCTGCCGCCGGGCCACTACAGCATCGTCGTCGGCTGGTACTACTGGGAAACGCTGGAGCGGCTGGCGCACATGACCGGCGAAGGTGAGTTGCAAGGGGACGCGGCAACCATCGGGCGGCTGGCAGTGGACCCAACAGCCGCCCCAGCGCCCGACCTGGCCTGTGCGGTCATCCCGGCCACCTGCGCCAGCCAGTGATGGCGGAATGCTCACTCCGCCGGGCTGACGGCAAGACAGCGTAGGAATGTTCGTGGTTCTAACGAATTTTGTGCATGGAGGTGTCGTTGCGAAGGGCGTCCGCACATCCACAGAATCCGTTACAGCCAACGATTTTCTATCGTCTGCAAGGCCCGGGCCAATGGCTACGGCAGAGGCAGACTCAACCAGCCGTCGTTGCTGCTGCCCGGAGCAGCAAACGGCTGGCCGGTTGCCTGATCGACCAACCGCACGGCCAGACGCGTGCCCGAAGGCATCTCTGCGATCTGCGGCATGGCCAGCCAGGACAGCGCCTGGCTGTCCGCCACCCATTCAGTCGGTCGATACGCCAGCTCACCGCTGACCTGGGCTAGCTGAGGGCCGCCGTCCGGCGGCAGCCAACCCGCCTGAACCTGCAGGCCACCAGATCGCCCCGGTTGCGGCACGTCCATCTGCCACCACAGCAGCAGCGTCAGCGAGCCATCGTCGGCCGGCGCAAACCGATATCCCAGCAGGCGCGGCCCGGACGCAAACGCGATGTCAGCCGGCAAGAACTGGCCGGTGTCGATGGCCCCGGCGGGAAGTGGATAGACTGTCAGACCAGACCAATCCGTTGCGCCGTCATCCTGGGCGTTGGCGAAACCGCTGAACTGGCTGAGAAGTGGGGCAGGTCCTGCATTGGCAGTGAAGAGGTAGGTCGTCTCCCGATCAGGTGTGAACGGAAGCGTGCTGCGCCCGTCAAAGAAGCTTACCTGGGGATCGGTGTAGGTGAATATCTCGGACAAGGGCGCGTGCTGGTGCAGGTAGACCCACGACGGATGGCGGTAGATGTCGGCGGACAGGAAGATCTGCCGGTCCGGGTTGGCGGCTGCCCAGGAAGCCGCCGCTGCAATATCGCCTTCGAAGGCGTCAACCGTCGCGGTGTCCGGCGCCCAGCGCCCAAAGTAGTCGTGCCATGACAGATAGCCATTGAGCGCGACGACGGCGACAACGGCGGCGCTGGCGAGAGCCATTCCCCATCGGCGACGGGCCGGGCGGGCCGCGATCCATCGCGCCGCGGCGCCAAGAGCCAGCGCAGGGAAGAAATAGATCCCGGGGATGACGCCCAGCGCGCGCGGCAGGGTTGGAAAACGATCAACCGCCAAAAAGGTCGGCGCCAGCATCGCCGGGAACCACAAGATCAGGAAGAGATGCGGCGACGACCCGCGCCTGAGCGCCCACAAACAGAGCGCCAGACCGGCCAACAAGAGGAGAGCCGTTAGCGGATCAAATACCGGCCGGCCCGGCAGGTTGTAGAAACGCGCCAGGTCACCTGCGCCCGGCCACACAAACTGTAGCAGATTGGCGCTTGCCGCCTGCAATAACCTGCCCAGTGGATCGCCGCCAGCGATATCCGGGTTTGTCAGTGAAACCGCGCTGGCCCGCTGAGTCAGGCTGCCCGGTGTGCGCAGGAAGTACAAGCCCAGCGGCGCAAAGACCAGCGCTGCTACCGCGTACAGGCCAACTACCGGCCCCAGCGCACGTGTGACCAGAGACGGATGTGTGCTGGCAGCCAGGGACTGAGATCGCCGCCCGATCAGCAGGACGTACAGCGCCTGTACCAGCAGAAAGGCACCCAGGAAGATCGGGATCAGCCGGCTGGCGGTGTAAAAGTGGGCGCCCAGACCGGTGAAGAGACCGGCGACCACAAACCACGCCCAGCACGGCCCGCTGCGCAGCGTGCTGCGGCCGGCAGCAACCAGGTCAGCTGCGAGGTTTGCGCCGCGCCAGAAAGCAGCAAACGCCAGCGCCGCCATCAGTGGCGTGAAGACGCCGCGAATCCCGAAGCGGCTGAAGTGAACGTGCCAGTAGCTGGTGGCCAGCAGCAAGGCCGCCAGCAACGGAACCAACGTGCCGCGCAGCCACGTACGCGCAAACAGCTCACGACCGAGCCAGTAGGTCGCCAGGACCGTCAACACGCCGGCCACGGCTGAAGGCACGCGCAGCGCCAGTGCTGTCGGTCCCAGGAAGTGAATGGACAGCGCCAGCAGCGACATGTGCAGGCCCTCGCGCCCGAAGTTAGCCGGGTAAAACACCTGGGCGCGACCCGCCAGCGCGTCGATGGCATCGAGGCCATTGACCGCTTCATCGCCGAAGAGGCCGGGCGGGAAGCGGTCAAGCTGCCAGAACCGAAACAAGCCGGCGACCAGGAAAATCAGCAACAGCGCCAGCAGATCCTGCTGGCGTTGAGAGAATCGACGGGAAGGGGAGGGGGCTTGCACGCGCGCATCTATCGCCGTTGGGCGATGATCAGAGACCGTTGGCCGGAGCGGGGCTGGAAGGGATCGGAGCAGCCACAGCGGGTTCAGCGAACTGGCCGCCCGGCTCGGCCGCCGCGCCATCGAGAATTTCGCGCACCACATAGATGCGCTTGCCGGTAGACTCGTAGTAGGTACGAACGATTAGCTCGGCCAGCAGCCCCATACCGATGAACTGCACGCCGACGATCACCAACAGCACGGACAAGGTCAGCAACGGGCGGCTGCCAATGTCCTGTCCCTCGACCAGCTTGACGAACACGAGATAGAGGCCAAGCAGGATGCCGAGACCGGTCGATAGCATGCCAATTCCGCCAAACATGTGAAGCGGACGCGTCATGTAGCCGAGCATGAAGCGCACAGTGATCAGATCGAGCATGACGCGGAAGGTGCGGTCGATGCCGTATTTTGAAGCGCCGTACCGGCGGGAACGATGAGGCACGGGCACCTCAGCAACTGTAACCCCCATCCACGCGGCTACCGCTGGGACGAAACGGTGCATCTGGCCGTAGAGTCGAATGCCCTTGACCACTTCGCTGCGATAAGCCTTCAGTGAACAACCGTAGTCGTGCAGCGCAACGCCGGAAGCGCGGCTCACCAGCCGATTGGCGATCATCGACGGCAGCCGGCGGGATAGATAGGAGTCGTGTCGGTCTCTGCGCCAGCCGCTGACGACATCGTACCCCTCGTACATCTTGTCGAGCAGAAGCGGAATGCCGGCGGGGTCGTTTTGCAGGTCGGCGTCCATCGTGATGACCACGTCGCCGCGCGCATAGTCGAAACCGGCCGAAAAACCGGCCGTCTGGCCGAAGTTCCGGCGAAAGATGATGATACGCCAGCGAGGATCGCTGGCATGGATCGCACTTAGCTTCGCCAGGCTGGTGTCAGTACTTCCATCATCGACGACGATCACCTCATAGGTGCGTCCAAGGCCCTCCAGAACAGCCGTGAGCTCCTCGTACAGTGGAGCGATGCTGTCCTCCTCGTTCTTGAGCGGGATGACGATCGAGAGTTCCGGGTTCACGTGCTAGCGATCCACCGCGGTCGGCTGGGGCTGGCGTTCGCCGCGCGGGCCGTGTGCGCCTTGCAGAAGATAGATTATGCCGCCGATCAGACCGACGGCGAAGGTCACAGCGTAAATGAGGATCCCCAGAGCAAAGGCCCGCTCTTCCGGCACGCCGATCAGGCCAAACAGGCCAACATAGGTGAGTTCCCGAACGCCCAGGCCACCCACCGACGGCACCAACAAGGAAAGCGACACCAGAGGTACAAAGACCAGATACTGGGCCAGCGAGACATCGATGCCCAACGACCAGCCCAGCGCCACGTTGACGGCCACCCAGGTCATGTTGAACAGCAGAGACACGACCATGGCCAGGACCAGAGTTCGCCCGCTGTATCCTTCAAGGCCGTTGTACAGTGAACGTCCGAACGAGAGGATAGGTTCACGCCAACGCTGCGGCACGAGACGCACCAGCCTGTTCACCAGCCAGCGCTTGCGCAACAACCAATAGCCGAATAAACATGCTGCAAACAAGAGCGTGATCGCCCAGGTAATGCGCGGATTGACCCAGTCGCCGGCCACCAGCAGGCTCAACACTCCCATGGACAGCAATGCAACGATGCCAAGAAAGCGATCGGTGACCACCGAACCGATGGCTTCGCCGCTGCGGCCACTGGCGTGCGCCAGTTCGGCGGCCTTGACCGCATCGCCGCCGAAGCCGGTGGGCAGCACGGTATTGAAGAACGAGCCGACGAAATAGAGCGATGACAGGCTGCGGTAAGGCACAGCCAAATTGATTCCCTGAAGCAGGACTTGCCAGCGAAACGCACGGATGAAGACGCCCGCGATGAACAGCATCAGCGCAACCCAAACACCAACCCACTTGACGTCGGACAACGCACCCAGCACCGCGCGCAGGTCGACCTGGGTCAGCAGAAAAACCAGCAGTACGGCGCTGACGATGAATTTCAGCCAGCGTCTGAATAGGTTGCGCACCGGCGAAAAGTCTCCATAACAATCTGGCGTGTGCCCGGAAATCGTGCACAACGCAGAGCATACCCCAGGTCAGGCGTGTTGGCAAAGTAGCCGTGCTTGTTGCTTGCAAGACGCGGTCGACCGGTATCGGCTGCCGCCGCGAAGACAGCCCGAAGTCCTACCCGACGCTGGCCGGCAGGGTGAAGAAGAAGTGAGCGCCATGTCCCGGATCGCTTTCCACCCAGATTCGGCCGCCGTGGGCCTCCACGATGCTGTGGGCGATGGCAAGGCCCAGGCCGGAGCCACCGGTGGCGCGGCTGCGCGATTTCTCACCGCGGTAGAAGCGGTCGAAAACATGGGGCAGATCGGCGGCCGCAATGCCTTCGCCGCTGTCAGCTACCTGAACGGTGACCCAGCGGCCGGCGCGCGTCGCCGACACCTGCACCTCTCCGCCGGGCGGCGTGTGGCGCAGGCTGTTGCTGACGAGGTTGGAGAGCACCCGTGCAACTTGCTGGCCGTCGGCCAGCACCGGATCGACACCCGGCTCGACCCGACCACGGCAAAAGCGACCTCCCGTTGAGCCGCCAAAACAGCAAACGACTCCAGGGTGTCAGAGATCAGGTCCGAAATGGAAGTTGGCCGGCGCTCAAGCTTCAGGCCGCCAGCGTCCATCTGCGCCAGGTTGAACAGGTCATCGATCAGCAGCGACAGCGTCTTGATGTCCCGCTGCGAGGTTTGCAGATAGCGTTTGGCGGTGTCCGGATCGTCCACCACCCCGTCGGCCAGCGCGTCGATCATCACCCGCGTCGATGCCAGCGGTGTGCGCAGGTCGTGGCCGGCCCATGCGACCAGATCGCGGCGCAGTTGCTCAAGCTCGCGTTGCTTGCGGTCCGCCTCCTGCAGCCGGCCGGCCATCTCGTTGAACGCGAGCGACAGACCGGCGATTTCGTCGTTGCCAGACACCGGGACTCTGACGGTCAGATCGCCCTCAGCCACAGCCGCTGCCGCCGACGCCACCTGCTCAATCCGTTCCGTCAACGTGGATGAGATGAAGTAGCCCAGCGCGACGGCGATACCGCCTGCAAACAGCAGCAGCACGGCCGCCAGCGTCAGATCGTGCGGGCTGGCAAACATCAGCCGCGCTGAGAAGCCGACGTTCAGAAACGTCAACACCGACGCCAGGATGTAGCCGGCCAACAGAGACCAGACGAGGCGCGGCGAGCGGCTGATCCATCCCAGCCGATAGGCGCCGTAGCCCGCGGCCACCGACACCATGGCCGTGACAGAGAGGAAAAGCGCCATCGCGCGGATCTCTTCGCTGGGCGGGCGCATCAACAGCACGAAGGCCAGTATGGCCAGCCCCAGTGCAATCAGCACGCCCCCCAGGAAACGGAGCGGCAGCCGGCGCGACACCGGCGGTGAGGTGGTCAATGTTTGGGTCATCAGCTTCATATCCATGGCTTGCGTTACGGCTCGAACTTGTAGCCCACGCCCCACACAGTCTGGATGTAACGCGGGTTGGAGGGGTCGGGTTCGATCTTCTCGCGCAGACGGCGGACGTGGACGGTGACCGTGCTGGCATCGATGTATTCGGAGATACCCCACACCAGGTCGAGCAACTGGTCGCGGTTGAACACCTGGCGGGGATGGCGGGCCAACGTCCAAAGCAGGTCGAACTCGCGCGCCGTCAGGGTGACTTCCTCGTCGTACACCAGCGCCAGCCGCTTCTGCGGATCCACCGTCAGGTTGTCGTAGACCAACGGACGTTCGCTGGCAACCTGTGAAGCTCGCTGTGTGCGCCGCAGCACGGCACGAACCCGGCTGACCAGCTCCTGCGGACTGAACGGCTTGGTCACATAGTCGTCGGCGCCCAGTTCCAGGCCGAGGATGCGGTCGGTTTCCTCGCTCCGGGCGGTGAGCATGATGATTGGCGTCTCGTCGGCGCTGCGCAGCCGGCGGGTTATCTCCAGCCCGTCGACGTGTGGCAACATCAGGTCCAACACCACCAGATCGAAGGACTGGTCGGTGAGTTCCTCAAGCGCCGTCTTGCCATCGCCAGCCATGGTAACTGTGTAGCCCGCCCGCCGCAGATATAAACTGACGACCTCGCGAATGCTGGGTTCGTCGTCAACTACGAGGATATGCTGTCCGCTCAATTTCAAGCTCCTGTGTCGATACAGATCTTATCGTATCACTTTAGTCTAGCGCACATTTCTTACGCCTGCCTTAAGCGCCTGCAGCTGTAAGAGTTGCTTAATATCTGCGTGTTTCTATTGTAGCGGACAGATAGGCGACTGGCAAGCGCTGCCGAACTGGTCGCCGTCGATTCAACCGTGAAAGAGGTACTGGATGATCAAGAGAATTGCCCGAACGAGCCTTGCTCTGGCCGCGCTGCTGGTGGCAGTGACTGCCTGCGCGCTGCCCGAATCGCCGCCTGCGGCAGGAGTCACAGCCGTCGCGCCTGCCGCAATCGAGGTTGCGCCTACCAGCGCCATTGAGCAGAAAACGGCTCCGCCGCCGCTGCCAACCACGGCGGAGCCGGCCGCGACGGCAACACACCCGTCTGAACCGACCCCGCTGGCCGTCGAGGCGCCGGAGAAGGAGACGCCAACGTCGCAGCCGACGGCTGTCGAGGCAAGTGCCGCCGAAGAAGCCAGCGGACCTACCGACGAGCAACAGTGGGTGCTGGACGGGCTGCCCAGCCTTGGCGAGGCGCCAGAGCTGCGCAACGATGTCTGGCTGAACAGCGAGCCGCTGCGGCTGGCCGATCTGCGCGGCAAGGTTGTCCTGCTGGACATGTGGACCTTTGGCTGAATTAACTGCATCCATACGATTCCCTCGTTGAGGGAATGGCACGAAGTACAAGGATACAGGTTTGGTCGTCATCGGCAACCACATGCCGGAGTTCAACTACGAGAGCGATCTGGACAACGTGAAAGAAGCGTTGGTGCGCCTGGATGTGCCGTATCCGGTCGCAATCGACAACGAGCGGCTGACCTGGCGGGCCTACAACAACCGCTACTGGCCAACCATCTACCTGATCGACAAGCAAGGCCATATTCGCTACAAACACATCGGCGAAGGCGGCTACGCTCAGACCGAGCGGGTGATCGATGCCTTGCTGGCTGAGCCATATCAGGGATAGGGACACCAAGAACGAGGAAAATGGGGGGATGCCGATCCGGTCATCCTCAAGCCGGCTCCTGTTGCGGAGCCGGCTATTTTGCTTGCGGAATCGCCTGCTGGTTTCACGTTTAATGCCGGCTAATTGTGTCTGCTTATGATACATGTCATATTCTAGCTTGACAACGTGTGTTAGAATAGGGCACTTTTTTGGTACTTGCACCAACCAACCTAATCGTCGCCCGTTTCGTTCAACCCACAATCACAAAGGAGTGAAACCCCATGAAACGACTGACCATCCTCGTCTCAGTTCTCATGATCATGGCTTTGCTGTCAGCTTGCGCTGCCGGTCCGGCCTCACCTGCAACGACTGGCAGCGACACGACGGCCGGTACGGCTGCCGATAGCGGTGGCGACACGGCTGCTGACACCGGCGGCTCGGAAGCGCCGGCAGCGACGGGCCAGGAAGTGCTCATCGGCTATACAGCCTCCAACACGGGCAAGTACAACGTGGAGTCCAGCCGGCAGGTCAACGGCTTCGACCTGTGGATGAAGCAGGTCAACGATGCCGGCGGGCTTACCCTTCCCGACGGCACCGTGCTGACGTTCGCCGGCAAATCCTACGACGACGAATCCAACACCGACCGCGTGCAGGAAATCTATACACGGCTGGCGACTGAGGACGGCGCCAACTTCCTGATCAGCCCCTATTCCAGCGGACTGACCTCGGCGTCATCGGTCATTGCCGAGCAGTACGGCAAGGTGATGGTCACCACCGGCGCTGCCAGCGACGACACCTACATGCAGGGCTATACCGGCGTCTATCAGGTCTACACGCCGGCCAGCAAATACCTCACCGGCGCCGTTGACATGCTCAAGGCCGATGCGCCCGACGCCAAGAAGCTGGCCATCGTCCACGAGAACGACAAGTTCTCCACCGGCGTCGCCGAGTCGGTCAAGGCATACGCCGAGGGCCTGGGCTACGAGATCGTGCTGTTCGAGGGTTACGACTCAGCCACCACCGACTTTGCTCCCTTCATCAACAAGATCCAGCA
This sequence comes from Caldilineales bacterium, assembly GCA_041391245.1. GTDB lineage: Bacteria > Chloroflexota > Anaerolineae > JAAEKA01 > JAAEKA01 > JACKBK01. The sequence continues at coordinate 29,049 of JAWKOJ010000011.1, read as the reverse complement.
GTCGGAGCCCGATGCGATTCTCGGCGGGGGCCACTTCCAGGACGGCAGCACCTTTGCCCGCCAGCTTGCTGAGAAGCAGGTTGATGTGCCGTGGGTCGCGCTGCTGGTCGCGCCGCCTGAGCCGACCTTCGCGGAGTTGGGCGACGCGGCGGTGGGCGTGATCGGCCCCAGCCAGTGGGAGCCGCAGGCCAAGTTCACGGCTGAGGCCGCGGCTGCTGACGGCATCACCTGGGCCGGTCCCACCGGCGACGAGTTCGCCAATGCCTACATGGATGCCTACGGTGAGGAGCCATCCTACCACGCCGCCGGCGGCTACATCGCCGGGCTGGTGCTCGCCGAAGCCATCAAGAACGCCGGCTCACTGGACGATGCCGCGGTCAAGAAGGCAATGGACGAGCTCGACCTGATGACCTTCTACGGCCACCTCAAGTTCGAACCGGGCGCTGACGCTCACGGGCTCCAGGTCGGCCACGACATGGTGTTCGTGCAGTGGCAGAAGGACGCCGACGGCAACCTCGTCAAAGAAGTCGTCTGGCCGGCAGCCGGTCGAACAGCAGATCCCATCACCCGCTGACAACCGAAACACAGACCCGGCTTTCGAACGAAAGCCGGGTCTTGTATCCGGGCTGGCCGCGTTTTGCCGCCACATCCAGCCGGTAGACCGCGCCCGGTCACAGTCGCCATGTGTGTTCTGGAGGCCACTACATGATTGATCAGCTACTCGCATCGGTCACGGACGGCATGTTGGTGGGAGTCGTCTATGGACTGGCGGCCATGGGCCTAACCCTGATCTTTGGTGTCATGAATGTCATCAAGCTGGCGCACGGCCCGATCATGGCCCTCGGCATGTTCACTGTCTATCTTGCCTATACCAACCTGGGCCTGAACCCGTTCATTGGCTTGCTCCTGGCGGCCGGGCTGGGTCTGATTCTGGGTGTCATCATCTACTGGGGCGCCGTTCATCGGGTCATCGATGCCCCGCACCTTTCCAGCCTGCTCTCGACCTTCTCGGTCAACATGATCATCATCGGCATCGGCACGGCTGTCTTCTCAACCTCGTTTCGCAACGTGGACTACAGCCTTGGCATCGTCACCATCGGTCCGATCACCGTGCCCGGCACGCGGTTCACCTCGGCGATCCTGGCTCTGGGCATCACCGGGTTGTTGTACCTGTTTCTTTACCGGACGCGGCCGGGCAAGTACGTGCGCGCGGTATCCGACAACCGCACCTCGGCCGGGCTGATGGGCATTGCCTCCAACCGTGTGCTGGCGCTCAGTTTTGGGCTGGGAACCATGCTGGCCGCAGTGGCTGGCGGCCTGATCGCGATGGCCCTGCCTTTCACTATTCTGTCGGGCGGTTCCTACGAGCTGAAGAGCTTCGTGATCGTGGTGCTGGGCGGGCTGGGCAATCCCATCGGTGCACTTCTGGGCGGCGTCATTCTGGGGCTGATCGAAGGCCTCGTGCCGGTGTTCACCAAGATCACCTGGGTGCCTGTGATCGAGTTCGTGCTGTTCGTGCTGATCCTGCTGGTGCGCCCCCAGGGCTTGTTTGGAGCGAAGCAATGAGAAACCTGCGTAACCTGAGCTTCTGGATAGCCGTCGGCGTCGTAGCGTTGATCATCGCTTACGGCGCGACGGGTGGAGCCATCCGGCGAGAAACCTGGTTCACAGTGCTGTTGTTCGTCGGGCTGGCGTCGAGCCTCAACATCCTGCTTGGCTATACCGGCTATGTCAGCTTCGGCCACATCGTCTTCTTCGGCTTCGGCGGCTACATCGGCTTCTGGGCTATCGATATCCTGGGCATGAACCTCTGGCTGGCGGCGCTGCTGGGCGGCCTGGTCTCGGCCTTGCTGGCCCTGGGGTTGGGGCTGGCGATTCTGCGGCTGCGCGGCGCCTACTTCGCGCTGGCAACCATCGGCATCCTGGAGGCGATGAAAGCGCTGGTGATCAACATCCCGGCGCTGGGCGGTCCCAACGGCATGGAGCTGAACTTCTCTGTCTACCGCAGCTACGGCGGCCCGGCCACGGCGCTCTGGATGGTTTACTGGAGCGTGGCGGCCATTGCGCTGATCGTGGTGATCACGAGCTACTTTGTCAAGAAATCCAAGTTCGGCCTGGGATTGATGGCCATTCGCGAGGACGAAGACGCGGCCGAGATCATGGGTGTGGTAGCGCCGCGGGCCAAGACCTGGGCCTACGTCATCTCGGCCTTTTTTCCGGGCATCCTGGGCGTGCTGTTCTTCTTCAAACAGGGCATTATCGAGCCGGGCAGCGCTTTTCGCCTCCAGATGTCCATCGAGATGCTGGTGATGGTCATGTTGGGCGGGTCTGGTACGGTGCTCGGTCCCATCCTGGGCGCCGGAGTCTACCAGATTATGCGCGGCTCGCTGCTGACCAGTGACCTGGTGGTGCTGGGCATGAAGGTGAAGGAGATTCAGTTGGCTGTCGCCGGTGTGCTGTTGCTGATCATCGTGCTGTTCATCCCTGTGGGCGCCATCGGCTGGCTGCGCACCAGATCTGCAACGCTGCGGAGGATACTGGAATGATTCTGGAAGTCAAGAACGTCAGCAAGGTGTTCGGCGGGTTGACGGCGGTCAACGACGTGACCTTCGACCTGCCAGAGGGCCAGATCCTCGGCCTGATCGGTCCCAACGGCGCCGGCAAGACCACGATGTTCAACTGTCTCAACGGCGTTTATCCGGTCACGAAGGGCGCAGTCACCTTTCGCGGCCAGTTGCTGACCGGGTTGCCAACCTACAAGGTCGCCAGCCTGGGCATGGCGCGCACGCATCAGATCGTGCGTCCGCTCAACGACCTGACCGTGCGCGAGAACGTCATGGTGGGCGCCTGTTTCGGACGTGAGAACCACAAGCTGGGCGAGGCGGAGAAGATCGCCAGCGAAGTCATGGAGTTCGTCGGCATGACGGTGAAGCGCCGATATGCTGGCCGGCAGCCTGAACGTGGCGCAGAAGAAACGGCTGGAGATGGCGCGCGCGCTGGCAGCCCGGCCCTATCTGCTGCTGCTGGACGAGGTGCTGGCCGGCCTGAACGTCACCGAGGTGTCGCACATGCTGGACACCATCCGCGCCATCCGCGACCAGGGCGTGACGATCATCATGATCGAGCACATCATGCATGCGGTGATGAACGTCTCGGATCGCATCATCGTGCTCAACTACGGGACGTTGATCGCCGAGGGGTCGCCGGCCGAAGTGCAGGCCAACCAGGAGGTCATCGAGGCCTATCTGGGCGATCCCGACCTGGCCGAGCGGCTGCTGGAAGAGGAAAGAGGATAACATGGCGCTCCTGGAAGTACGCGACATCACATCTGGCTACGGCGAGCTGCAGATCCTGTGGGGCGCATCGATGGCGGTCGAACGGGGTCAACTCACGGCGCTGGTAGGCTCCAACGGCGTCGGCAAGACGACTCTGCTGCGCACCATCGTCGGCCAGATCAAGCCCTGGCAGGGACAGGTCTTCTTCGACGGCGTGGACGTCAGCAAGCTGCCCAGCCACAAGAAGGCCGAGCTGGGCATGGTCATGGTGCCGGAGGGCCGCCAGCTTTTTACCGGCATGACGGTGCAGGAAAACCTGGAGATGGGTGCGACGCCCAAACGGGCGCGGGCCAAAGCCGCTCAGAACCTGGAGAAGGTGTTCACCATCTTCCCGCGGCTCAAGGAGCGGGCGTCGCAGAAGTCGGGCACCATGAGCGGCGGCGAGCAGCAGATGCTGGCCGTTGCCCGCGGCATCATGGCTGAGCCTGAGATCCTGATGATCGACGAGCTGTCGCTGGGCCTTGCGCCCGTCCTGACGCTCGACCTGTTCCAGTCGTTGCGGCGGCTGCGCAACGAGGGCCTGACCATCATGCTGGTGGAGCAGAACGTGCGCATGGCGCTCAAAGTCAGCGACTACGCCTTCGTCCTTAGCGAAGGCAAGAACGAAATCCACGGCCCCTCCAAGGAAGTCGAGCAAGACGAGTCGGTGCAGGCGGCCTATCTGGGGATCTGACAAAACGAAACAAACTTGCCGGCAAAGTCGAGCTTCGACGTGGCCTGTTTAATGTCGGCGTACATTACTTGCAGACCCGCATCTGAGACTTCCATGCGTTGTTCGCACAACCATGGATGAAAATGGAAGTGGCACGGTCGGCCCACTCCGCGAGAGCAAGATCTCGCCGAAAGAAAAGTCCGACTTTTTGGCAAAGTCGGACTTCTGCGTTACTGGGCGGCGATGGCGTAAACGACCTGCAGTTGAGCCGTCATCTCCAGTTCGCCGGGGGCGATGGGACCGCCGCCTTGAGCAACGGCAAGCGTGCATTGACGCCAGCCCAGCGGCACGGCGCTGCCCGAGATGACCTCGCTGATGCTGATCAACTCACCCACCTCGACGCCGTTCAACGCCGCCAGCTCCTCGGCGCGTGCCAGAGCATCAGCAGACGCCTTGCTCCTCGCCTCCGCCATCACAGCGTCGGATCGCTGACGCTGAAGTTCACACCGTAGATGTTGTTGGCGCCGGCGCTGATTGCGGCGTCCAGCACATCACCCACCTTGGCCAGATCGCGGATCGTAACCGTGACGCTGTTGTTGACGTGATAGATCACCTCGTCGCCGGGCGTTCCATCAAACGCGGACGGGCGCTCAACGTAGATGCTGTAGCCTGACGTCTGGACATCCCTGGTGGGAATCCTGAGTTTTGTAATCGCAGCCAGAACGGCGTCCATGATCTCAACATTGGCTGCGCTGGCCTCATCGGCGCTGTCGCCGGTCGTCTCCACACCGATCTGTACAGTCGCGACATCCGGTTCGATGGCAACCGTGCCTTCGCCTACCACAGTGATCGTACGAGGCAGCACTGCGGCGGTTCCCGTCGTGTCCTGAGCTTCAACCGCGCGCGGTGCGCTGTTGAGTGCCAGGAACAGCCCTGCGCTCGCCAGCAGGCCGGCCAACGCAACCAGTATCCATCGTGATTTGTTGTTCTTCATTTTCTCTTTCCTCCGAAGATTATCCAGCAGTTGTTGATCGACTTTCGTACCGGGCAGGCTTGCCGGGACACAGCATATCACGGCGGAGAAGGAAATATTGTTCACGTGTAACTATTCAGGCGAAGAGGACTGACAGTCCCAGTCTTGAAGCAGGGTGAGCGTCGCGCCAGTTGTAGCTCGGGTGGTTGACAAGGTCTGTCAGTCCTGGTTGAATAGATACCTTCCGCGGAGTTCCCCATGCCCGGCAACGACGTGTGCTGCTGCAAGAAACACAGGTCGCTTCAAAGCAGACCCGAGGTGACGGTACCTCCGGGACGATTCTCAATCACTTTCGGAAAGTGAGCGTCACCTGCCGCGGCAGCCTGGAGACTCAAACGGGCGAAGCCCGGCAGGCTTCGCCCGTGATGCGTATCAAGAGAGTGCGTCGGTTACAGGCGTTTCTTGAACTCAGCCGTCAGCGCCGGCACGTATTCGAACAGGTCGCCGACAATGCCATAGTTGGCAACCTGGAAGATCGGCGCTTCAGCGTCTTTGTTGACCGCGACGATGATCTTGGAGTTGCCCATGCCGGCCAGATGCTGGATCGCGCCGCTGATGCCACAGGCAATGTACAGGTCAGGCCGCACCGTCTTGCCGGTCTGGCCAACCTGGTGCTTGTAGGGAATATAGCCCGCGTCCACGGCCGCGCGGCTGGCGCCCATCGCGCCACCCAGCGTATCCGCCAGATCCTTGACCATCTTGAAGCCCAACTCAGGGTCCTTGGCCACGCCGCGGCCGCCGCTGACGATGATCTTGGCGTCGGTCAGGCTGACCTCGCCGCCGGCGGTGGCTTCGAAGGCGTCGATCTGCTCGCGGATATCGCCGGCAGGCAGCACCGCGCCGGAGCGAACGATCTCACCGGCCGCGGCGCCCGCTTCCGGCGTCGGGAACGAACGGGGCCGAACGCTGGCCACTGCCAGCGGCCCAACGAAGCGTACCGTAGTCATCATGTTGCCGGAGAAGACGGGGCGCACTGCCGTCAACTCGCCGCCATCCACAGCCAGGTCGCTGCAGTCGGCTGCCAGGCCCGCGCCCAGATCGCAGGCAACCACGGCCGACAGGTCGCGCCCGCGGGTGGTGGCCGGGAAGAGCACCGCCTTGGGGCTGTGGGTCTTCACCAAATCTTCGACGACGGCCGCGTACGGGTCGATCCGAAAAGCTGCCAGCGAAGCATCCTCGACCAGATGCACCACGTCAGCGCCGTAGGTCAGCGCCTCCTGAGCAACGGACTCGACACCATCGCCGATGACGACTGCCGCAAGCTTGCCGCCCAGTTGGCCGGCCAGCAATTTTGCTTTGCCCAACACTTCCCAGGAAACCGGGGCCGCGGTGCCATTGAACTGTTCGATGTATACCAATATACTCATTTTTTCACCTCTCCCAGATCAAATGACCTTCTCGGCCATCAGCAAATCGGCCAGCCTGGCAGCAGTGGCCTCGACAGATGCTTCCTTGACCAGCACCACCTGCGACGAGCGGGCGGGCGGCTTGCGCAGATCGGTCCAGCGAGCAGCGGCGCCTGCCTTGCCCACGCTGTCGGCGCTGATGCCCAGGTCGGCCAGCGACCAGACAGGAATCTGCGCCTTGGACGCCTTGCGGATGCCCATGAAGGTCGGGTAGCGCGGATCGTTGATCTCCTTGCTGACGGAAACCACGGCGGGCAGGCTGGCCGTCAGGGTCTCGCGGCCCTCCTCAAGCTGCCGCTCGACCGTGATCTTGCCGTCCGCCACATCGACGATCTTGGTCACGTTGGTAAGCAGCGTGGCGCCCAGCTTGCGGGCCAGCCCCGGCGCCACCAATCCGCTGTTGCCGTCCACCGACTGCTTGCCGGCGAGAACGACGTCCACCGGCCCGTTCTTCTTGATAGCCGCGGCCAGGATGGTCGCCGTGCCCCAGGCATCGGAACCGGCAAATGCGGGGTCGCTGAGCAAGATTGCGCTCTGTACGCCGCGCGCAATGGCGTCCTTCAGCGCTTCGGTTGCCTTCTCTTCACCAACCGTCACCACTGTAACATCGCCATCGAAACGGTCCTGAAGTTGCAAGCCCTCTTCAACCGCAAACTCATCCCACGGGTTTAGCACCAGCGTCGTCTTAATATCGCCGGATGTCACTTCGGCGACACTAATCTTGGGAAGCTCTGCGGTGTCGGGGGTCTGCTTGACACACACTACGATGTTCAAGGGATCACCTCCTTGTGAATGTTCGAACTCGGATCACACGTTGGTGGAGATTATATCACGGTTGTGAACCATTGCGCTAGTTTTGCCACCTGGTTGTATGATCCCGGTCTGGCAGCCAGAACGGATGTGCAATTCGCGGCGTGTTGTGGTAGAATCGGAACACCCGGCAATGATCGGATCCTTGTTCAAGAGCGCGCTCGACCTGCAGACCGATGACCATCGAACAGCACGATATCCAGGCTTTTCTGCGCACCTTGCCGCGGCTGGCAAACTGGCCTGAACGCGACATCCGTTGGCTGGCCCTCAACGCCGCCCAGGTTGTCCTGCCCCAGGGCGCACAGGTCTTCACCAAATCGATGGAGTCGGACGACGCCTTCATCGTGTACTCCGGCCAGATTCGCCAGTTCATCGCCGACGAGCAGAACAGGGAATGGTGGTTCCGCACCTGCACCAGGGGTGCGGTGATAATGCAGGAGCGCCTGTTTCGCGGCGAAGGACATGCAACGCAGGCCGTCGCAGAACAGCGGTCGACTCTCCTGCAGGTTCACGCCTCCGTTCTGAACGAGCTGCTGGCCCGCCACCCTGAGCTATGGGACCTGCTCACCTCGTCCAACGCCTTCCGTCTCCAGGGTATCCCACTGCTGCGCTCACTGGAGGACAGCCAACTCGACATTCTCGCCTCGACCGTCGAGGCCCGTGAGTTCAAGCCGGGCGAGACGATCTGCACGCGGGACGATGAGGAAGGTCGCCTCTGGATCATCGACTGGGGACAGGTGCGCATCACCGAGCGCGGTACGGTGGGAGTCACAGGCGGCGGCCGCGGAACAGTCTACGACCAGAACGGCCAGCCAGCTCCCGAGCCCTCCCCGATTCTAACTGCCGGCAACTACTTCGCCGGCGGAACGCTGAAGGTTTGGAACCTCCCATATCTGGAGACGGTGACGGCGGTTGCACAAACCCGCGCCAGGGTGTTGAGCATCAGCAATCAAGTTGTAGACAGGTTGGCGAATGGGGTGCCCGATATTCAGCGGCAACTCGCCCACCACTTCGACCTGCGCAAGCGCCTGATCGCGGCGCTGGGAAAGGATGACCTGTTCGCGGGTCTTGACGCCGGGCACTGGGAAGCCCTCCTGAGCATCACCGGCTGGGAACATGTGCCTGCCGGGCTGGACGTGGTTCGCCAGGGCGAGCACGGCGCCAAGCTGTTCGTGCTGGCCGTGGGCACTGCCCATGTCTATACGCGCGATGCAGCCGGCCGCGAGATGCCACAATATCTGCTGCGGGAAGGCGTCAACGACGTTTTCGGCGTCAACGCCGTGCTGGCGGGTGACCGCTACACGGCCACGGTTCGCTCGACAGAATCGCCGCTGGCCGGAGAGGTGCTGGACGGATCAGACTGGCTGACGATCCAGCAAGACGACCTGGAGTTCCTGGTCCTGTCAGACCGGGCGCGCTGGGAAAACACCCGGCTGGGCATCACCGTGCTGAAAGGTCCTATCGGCAAGGAGTATCCCTGGCTGAAGCAGGACGAAGAGGTGATTCTGGTCACGCGGCGGCACTCGATCTGGCTCTGGCTGCGGGTGGTGCTGGCATTCATCGTCTCGTATGGCTTCGTGGCTCTGCTGGCGCTCGCGGCGCGCCTCCTCAGGTTCGACGTTGCCATCCAAACCTACGCACTGACGTTGCTCGTTCCCCTCTTCCTTCTGCTGACGTGGTACCTGGTGGATTACTTCAACGACTACTACGTGATCACAACCCAACGTGGTGCGGCGCGACCAGGTGTTGTTCATCAGTGAGAACCGGGTCGACGCAATGATGGAGCGGGTACAGGATACCGAGCTGCGCACGCGGCTGATCGGGAAGATTCTCAACTTTGGCGATCTGAACATCAGCACTGCGGCGACCGGAGGCGTCATCCGCTTCTCAATGGTGCCGTCTCCCAGAAGCGTGCAGGAGATCATCACCGGCCTGCAGGAGAAGCGCAAGGCGTTCCTCCAGGCCGAGGAACGGGAAAACCTGCGCCACATGATGCTGCGGAAGCTCAACATCCGGCTGATTCCCACCTTTCCGCCGCGCGTCCTCCCGGCGGGCACGACGACCCCGACCGTGGTGAAACCACTGGACGCCTTCTTCAACCGGGTTTTTGGCCCGTTCCGGCGCTTCTTCCGGTGGCTGTGGCGCTTCCCCGAAACTGCATACATCTGGCTGCTGAGCCTGATATCGCGCGAAGCAAGCGAAGAGGTCAGAAAGGAGCGCGCAGCCAAGCGGAGCAACACAGCGGAGGACCAGCCCGACACGGTCGTCTACCGCAAACATCCCTGGTTCCTGGTCCGGGCCGCGGCCATTCCGCTGATCACGCTGATCATCACGGGCATCGTCGTGCTCATCCCCGGAGAGTTCGTCAGGAGCCTGGGCCTGCCGACCTTCATCGAGGGAGGTCTGGCGATCTGGGTGATCATCTGCATCTTCTGGATGTGGTTCCGCATCGAGAACTGGCGCAACGACAAGTATATTCTGACGCGTTCCCATATCATCGACGTTTATGCCCTGCCGCTGGGCCTGCGCGAGGACGTCAAGCAGGCAGCGTGGGACAAGGTTCAGAACGCCAGCTATGTGATCCCCTACTTCTGGGCGAACCTGCTGGACTTTGGCACGGTCAACGTGGAGACGGCCTCGACCTTCGGCAACATCGATTTCATCCATGTGCCGCATCCGGCCGCAGTGCAGCAGGAAGTGTTCCTGCGTATGGAGGTCGCCCGCCAGGCCAGCGAAGCCAAGGCAAAAGCAGCCCAGCAGTCGGTGCAACTGGAAGCGCTGGAGTTGTACCACACCTACCAAAACGACCAGGGCAACGGCGCCGAGCCGCAGACCCAGCCCACTCCCGAATAGCAACCCGCCCTACGACCTGACGTTCGCCTGTGCGGAAACAGTCGGATGCCTTTCCCGTGACTCGCTCCGCAAAACGCAGAAGTCCGACTTTTCGGAAAAAGTCGGACTTCTTGTTGTCTACTCGCTCGACGCGCTGGCCTTGCGCCGCCCGCGCAGCCAGCGGATCAGCAGAACAATCAGCACGATGGGTACAGCCAGCAGCAGCACAATCGGCAGCACAACGATCACCAGCGTGATCACAGTGTCGAATAGCCCCTGCAACACCGACACCAGGGTGCGCAGAGAGTTCTTGACCGTCACCAGCGGCTGCCAGCCTTCCTCCACCACCGGCTTCTCGCCCTCGTCCGGCACCAGATCGGCAGTGATGGTTGACAGGGACACCTGGTTGGCAAGGTACTGCAGGCGCCCTTTGACCTGCTCGATCTGGCCGCGCTTCTCGGTGAGGGCGTTGTAGACCTCCAGGATGTCGCTGGGTTTGGCGTTGGGCCGCTCGCGCACCTCGGTCAACATGGCCTGCAGCTCGCGCTCGGCTGCCTCCAGATTGCGCAACTGCGCCTCCAGGTCGGTGTACTCGGCGGTGACATCGCTGGCGTTGCTGTTTTCATTGATCACCCGAATGCCCAGCGCGCGGATGGCATCCAGCGTGGTCTGGTAGCTTTCCACCGGGACGCGGATCACAATGTTGCCGCGCATCAGGTCGCCGTAGTACTGGTTCAACTGCGACTGCGAAACGTAGCCGCCCGCCCGTGCAGCCAGCGCTTCGATATCCTTCAGGCTGGCTTCAGGGTCCTTGACGACGATGCTCAGAAACGCCTGGTAGATGATCTTGCGCGGGTCAGGGGCAACCTCCACATGCCCCGCCACCGAGCCAGAGTCCGCAGCGGACTCTTCGAAGACACCTCCCTGGGACGGCGGCGCTTCCGCGGCCGGTGCGACGGCATCGGAAGTAACGATCGTTTGGCGTTCGGGAGCACTGCCGCACCCGGCCATCGTGACCAGTACGACTGCAGCCAGCGCCAGATACAAAACTCGTCTCATCTCTTTTCTCCTCCGACAACGTAACGTGGTGGGCAATGACAGGAGCACGTATTCGCTCCCACAGATTGCACGTATTCGCAGCGCTGGTTGTTCAACAAACCCCGGAACGCCCATAAGGGGCTATCCTACTACCAGCCGTAGGCAATGCGAGCGATCAGGCGTTCCGGCAAATCCGCGGCGCGCATGGCTGCCTGTGTCATCTCGACATCATAGCGGACGCGGCGATAGCGTACAACTTCCTGCTCGGTGTCCAGGAGCACGTAGGAGGCACGCGCGTCGTTGTCGCGCGGCTGGCCGACGCTGCCGGGGTTGAGGATCAGCCGGTGCTCACCCACCAGGCTGATGTCAATATCAGGGCTGGGAAGATGGCCGGTGCAGCCCATGCGCCGCGTTTTCGCATCGAACGCTAGACGAAACAGCAGCGGGACGTGGGTGTGTCCGACAAGGCAATACGGGGTGTCGAAGAAATCGAAGTTCTCGCGCGCGATCCGGGTGCTGGTGATGTACTCCCAGATCGGGTGGCGAGGGCTGGCGTGGGTTATCGTGAACTTGCCGCGCTCCTGTGGAAACGATGGCGCGTTGCGCAGATACTCCAGGCTGTGCGTGCTCAGGTTTTCTTGTGTCCAAAGAACCATCTGGCGGGCTTCCGGGTTAAAATCGTCGATCTCCAGCTTGCCCAGCGCGGCCCAGTCGTGGTTGCCGGCCACGCGCAGATGGTCAGGGGCAGCCTCCTGCAGCCGTTCAATACACTCGTTGGGAAACGGACCGTAGCCAACCACGTCGCCCAACGACCAGACAGCGTCAAAGCCGCGCCGGCCGCCCCAGTCGAAAGCGAAGGCATCGGCCAACACCTCCTCCAACGCTGCCAGGTTGGCATGGATGTCAGAAAGCACAAGAACTCGCATGCCAGCCACTATACCACCGACGAATTGTGGCGGCAAATGCAAAACGTCGTGCGTGATGCGCGGGTGGAATGTGAGGCCATGTGCGGGGATTGGTGATGCGGAATGCCTCATGCGTGAAGCAGACCACGTGATCTGCGCTGCGCCCTGCATGATCAAACCGGTCACGCCTTCCGGATCGATGTCCCCGATTGGCGATCGCCGCGGGCAGTTGTATAATCTGACGACATCAACCATGACCATCCTCATTTCTCACAGTGCAGAAGAGACCGAAAGCTTAGGCGAAGCGCTGGGCCGTGCGATGCAGCCCGGCGATGTCATCGCGCTGACTGGTGACCTGGGCGCGGGCAAGACTTGCCTGACGCGCGGCATTGCGCGCGGGCTTGGAGTGAGCGACGCGGTCACCAGTCCCACGTTCATCCTGGTTGCCGAATATGCGACCCGCAGCGGAGCCACGCTGTATCACGCCGACTGCTACCGGCTCGGCGACGCGGCCGTCGCCGAGGCCGAAAGCATTGGACTGGCCGAGATGATGGCGGGTGACGGCTTTGCCGTCATCGAGTGGGCGGAGCGCATCGATCGTCTGCTGCCGGCCGATGCGTTGCGTGTCGAACTTGTCGCCATCGACGACAGCCAACGCAGAATCGACCTTCACGCCGGCGGTGCGCGCTCCCGCGCGCTGGCGCGCGCCCTCGAACACCTCAAGCCCGTCCCATGTTGTTAGCCCTCGACACCGCCACGCGCCAAAGCGGCCTCGCCCTGGTGGACGGCGAAACGCTGGTCGCCGAACTGAACTGGACATCCAGCGACAACCAGACTGTTGAGTTGCTGCCGCGGCTGAACCAGATCCTCGCCTGGCACAACCTGTCGCCCGGCGACGTGCAGGCCGTGGCCGTCAGCCTGGGACCGGGGTCCTTCACTGGCTTACGGGTCGCCCTGAGCCTTGCCAAGGGGATGGCAGTTGCCCACGACCTGCCGTTGCTGGGCGTGCCGACGCTGGATGCGAGCGCTCTGCCCTTTGTTGCCGCAGACAGGCCGGTGTGCGCAGTTGCTCCGGCAGGCCGCGGCCGGATCTACTGGGCGACCTACGCCGCAACATCCAACGAGTTGCGCCACCTTCCGGTCGACCTCGGGACGTGGCAGGGATGGCGCAGCGAGTACCAGCTCAGCGACGTACAGGCGCTGCCCGGGATGCTGCGTGAGCCAACGATCCTGGTTGGTGAGATGCCGACGGCATCGTACACAGACAGCACGGCGGCGCTGGCCGGTTGGTCGATCTTGCGCGCCCCGGCCGCAACGACGCGGCGGGCGGCAGCGGTTGCTGCGTTGGGCTGGCATCGATGGCGCGCCGGCGATCTGGACCCAGCGGCCAGCCTTACACCCATCTACCTGCAAGAACCGTGACAAAGCGCAAACTGACGATCCGGCTCATGCGCGAGACAGATCTGGCGCAGGTGCTGTCGATCGAGGAGCGGGTGTTTCCGGAGGATCCCTGGCCGCGCAGCGCGTTTTCCAGGCAACTGGATAACCCACTGGCACAGTTCATCGTGATGACATTGGGGGAAGTCCCAAAAGGTGACGCGCCGGACACGCCCCGTGACAAGGTGATCGGCTACGCGGGAACGTGGATCATCGTGGATGAGGCCCACCTGATGAATATCGCGGTTGCGCCCCAGTTCCAAGGTCATGGACTGGGCGAGTTCCTCCTGCTGCACGTGCTGGATTCTATGCGCCGGCTGGGCGCCGCCACCTGCACGCTTGAGGTGCGCCCCAGCAACACCCGCGCCCAGTCTCTCTACCGTCGCCTGGGGTTCCATGTCGAAGGACGGCGACGACGCTATTACGTAGACAACGGCGAGGACGCCCTGATCATGACCACTGATAACCTGGCAACACTTCAGCCGCTGCACAGGCAACGGCTTGAGGCCCTATGTCAGCGGCTGGGCAAGACGATGACCATTCAGGTGTTGATGGGTCCCCAAACGTCGTAAGTCTTTGGCGTGTCCAAACGCCGTAATCCCCGTTGGATCATGTGCTGAGGGGACCTGGCCATTCCCAACGTCAGGCGCTCAAAAAATCAGAATTTGTGCTTGACAACGACTCCTACCTGTGATAAACTTGGAACCGGTTCCACAAACGCCATAGTCTTGAAAGTTCGACGGAGAACACCCCAGTGCCGGTTACCATCTACGATGTGGCCAAGGAAGCTGGTGTGGGAGTTGGCACAGTATCGCGTGTACTGAACAACAACCCGCGCGTCAGCAGTGAGACCCGCCAGCGTGTCTTGCAGGTCATCGAAAGACTCAACTTCCATCCAAGCCCCATCGCGCAGCGTCTTTCCCTCCGTAAAACCCTTTCAATTGGCGTCCTTGCGGTCTACTTTACCCGTCCTTCTGTAGTTGAACGGCTGCGCGGCATCGAATCTGTGATTGCCGACAGCGAATATGATCTGATGGTCTACAACGTGGAGACCCCTTCCCGACGCGACGAATGTTTCCGCAGCACGGCTTCGGCCAACCGCGTCGACGGCCTGATCGTGATCTCGCTGGCGCCTGCCGACGAGGACGTTGGCCGCTGGGCCAGCGCCGGTGTGCCGGTCGTCCTGGTAGACACATCACACCCGACGCTTCCCTGCATCATTGTTGACGACGTCAGCGGCGGATACGAAGCAACGGAACATCTCATCAAGCTCGGACACAACAAAATCGCATTCATCGGCGATCCAATCCACACCGCGTTCAACTTTCGCTCCAGCCGCGATCGGTATGAAGGCATGTGCCGCGCGTTGAAGGACCACAACATCGCTTTCAACCCCGATTTCTATCTGGCGGGCGAGCACGGACGTGAGTCGGCCCGCATCATGGCGCACCGGCTGCTGGACATGGACGACCCGCCAACTGCTATCTTTGCCGCCAGCGACACGCAGGCCTTTGGTGTGCTGCAGGCAGCCAAAGAGCGCGGTATCGAGGTGCCCCACGAGCTGTCGGTGATCGGTTACGACGACGTGGAGATGGCCGAGTATCTCAATCTCACCACCGTCCACCAACCGCTGTTCGACTCCGGTTTGCGCAGCGTCGATCTGCTGCTGCAAAGCATCGACAGTGCAACCGCCGTACCTGTGCGCCAGCAACTGCCGGTGCATGTGGTCGAGCGCAGCACCACTGCGCGGCTCAAGCACTAGCCATTACCAGAGCGCTATCGCCATGCATATCGCATTTCTCAATCCGCAGGGCAACTTCGATCCCGCCGACGTCCACTGGACCCAGCATCCTGACTTCGGCGGCCAGTTGGTTTATGTCAAAGAAACTGCGCTGGCAATGGCGGCGCAGGGCCATCGCATCGACATCGTGACCCGGCGGATCGTCGATCCGGCCTGGCCGGAGTTCAGCAGCGAGTTCGACAGCTACGACGGCCATCCCAACGTGCGGATCGTGCGCATCGCCTGCGGCGGCGACGCTTTTCTCGCCAAGGAAGAGCTGTGGCCGCACCTCGTCCGGGAGTGGGTCCCCAACATCGAGGCTTTTTATCGCAGCGAGGGCCGGCTGCCGGACGGCATGACCACCACTACGGCGACGGCGGGCTGGCCGGAGCGCTGCTGGAGGACCGCACCGGCGTCCCGTTCACCTTCACCGGCCACTCGCTGGAGCGCAGAAACTGGACAAGCTGCTGGGCAGCAGTTCGGAGGATCTGAGCGACGAGGCGCTGGCGCCGCTCAACAGGCGTTTCCATTTTGCCGAACGGCTGGCAGGCGAGCGGCTGGCCATGAACCGGGCCGGCAAGGTCATCACCAGCACGCGCGAGGAGCGCTTCGAACAGTACGGCCACCCCGCCTACCGCGCGGCCGTCGATCCATCCGACGACGGCAAGTTCAGCGTCATTCCGCCCGGCGTCAACCTGGCTGTGTTCGACGCCACCAGCCGCAACGAGCGCGAGGAGGCCACCGCCGCGTTTCTGGAGACTGTCATCGCGCGCGACATCGCACCGGGGCGGCGCGACCTGCCGATCATCCTGCTTTCCAGCCGGCTGGACCACAAGAAGAACCACATCGCGCTGCTGCGCGCCTTTGCTGCCCATCCTGAACTGCAGGGCCTGGCCAACGTTGGCATCGTGGTGCGCGGCGCAGACAACGCTCTGACGCAGCGCAGCCGCTTCACCGGTGAGGCGCGAGAGTTGCTGGACGCAATGGCAACGCTTTGCGACGAGGAAGGTCTGTGGGATAAGGTCACCGTGTTCCCGCTGGAAGGCCAGGCAGAGTTGGCCGCGGCCTACCGCTATCTGACCGGACGACACAGCCTGTTTTGCCTGCCGGCCTTCCATGAACCCTTCGGCCTGGCGCCGCTGGAAGCCATGGCAGCCGGGCTGCCGGCCGTCGTCACCAGGAACGGCGGCCCCAGCGAAAGCCTTCACGAGAACGGCGTCGCCTACGGCGTCCTCATCGACCCAGCCAATCCGGACGACATCGCCCGCGGCGTGATGCAGGTCATCGAAAGCCCGCAGGCGTGGCAGCGCTATTCCGACGCAGGCCGCGGCCGCGTGTTGGCCCGCTATACGTGGGACAGGACCGCGGCAGGCTACGCGGCTGCACTGGATGAGATCATCAGCGGCCAGGCGGCCGGGCAGGATGGCAGGCGACTGCCGATCCCGCCCTATTTCGTCCAGCCCAACCCGGCCAACGAGTTTACGACGGCCGATCTGAGAGCGATCTATACGGGCCAGGCGTCATGAATCTGCGTATTCCAGACGGCGACATCGACCTGCTGGCCATTGGTGAGGTCCTCATCGACTTCATCTCGGAGGAAGATGTGCCGTCGCTGGGCGAGGCCGAGACCTTTCGCCGCTACCAGGGCGGATCGCCCGGCAACATCGCCGGCAACGTGGCCCGACTGGGCGGCGCATCGGCCATCATTGCCAAGACCGGCATCGGCGCCTTTGGCAAGTTTTGCAAGGCTGAGTTGAAACGGGTCGGCGTTATCACCGACTATCTGGTGATGGATCATCGGGTACACACATCGGTGATCTTCGTGTCCCGCACCACGGGAACACCCGACTTCGAGGCGTTCCGCGCCGGTGATGCGGAGCTGACGCCTGAAGAGGTCTCGGAAGAGGCCATCCAGCGCAGCCGGTTGGTACACGCTTCAACGTTTGCGCTCAGCCGCCGCCCCTGTCGTGACGCCGTCATGCGGGCCTTCGAGCTGGCAAAGCAGCACGGCAAGCTGATCTCGCTCGACCCAAACTACAGCCCGCGGGTCTGGCCGGATCAGCGGGAGGCGATGGCGGCGTTGCACGAGTTGTACGCGCTGGCGACCGTTACCAAGCCGTCGCTGGACGACGCCAGCAGGTTGTTTGGCGAGGGCCTGGCGCCGGAAGCCTACATTGAGCGCTTCCATGCCTGGGGCCCGAGATTGGTGATCCTGACCATGGGAAAGAACGGCGTGATCGTTTCCGACAACGGACGCACCGTCCACATCCCGGCGTTGCCCGTGACCGTGGTCGACGCAACGGGCGCCGGCGACGCTTTTTGGGCAGGTTTTGTTGTCAGCTTGCTCGACGGGCACGACCCCGTCTTCTGCGCCCACGTCGCACAGGCCGTCGTCGCGCAGAAGCTGCAGCGGGTCGGTCCGTTGCCAAGTTCCGTCGATCGTCAGGCGCTCTACGACCAGGCAGAGCAGACGCTGCGCTTGATGGAAAGAGTCTGAACGACAGTTACAGACGTTCCCTGAGAAAGGAGGCATGAGCCATAGAGTCACTTGCCACATTGCCCACTACCATCGATAAACTATTCGCGTTCGATTTGAAACTCCATGGAGGAGAAACTTACCGATGAAGAGACGATTTTTCGTGTTGATCACCCTCGTCCTGCTGGCCAGCTTTGTTCTGGCCGCCTGTGGCGGGGGTGCTGAAGAACCAACTGCTGCTCCTACCACTGCACCAGAGCCAACGACAGCTCCGGCAGAGGCGCCAACAGCGGCTCCAGCGGAGCAGCCAACCGCCGCACCGGCCGATACCGGCGGCGAGATGACCTCCGTCGGCGCCAGCGCCGAAGGCGCCGCATCCGCAGGCCTGACCTGCCTGGCCGATGCCTACAACGGCCAGATGCAGGGCACAGTGGTCTCGATGTCCGGTCCGTTCACTGACGAAGACACGGTCAAGTTCGAGAACTCGATCAAGGCCTTTGAGGACGCCACCGGCATCGACATCCAGTACGAGGGCTCCAAGGAGTTCGAAGCCAGCATCGGCGTGCGCTTCGACGCCGGCGATCCCCCGGACGTTGTGGACTTCCCTCAGCCCGGCCTGATGGCAACCTTTGCCCGCCAGGGCAAGGTTATACCCGTCACGGACATGGTGCCCGAATCCTGGCTGAGCCAGAACTATCTTCAGTCGTGGCGTGACATGGCCACGGTGGACGGCACCGAGTACGGTGTCTGGCAGCGCTTCAACGGCAAGTCGCTGGTCTGGTATCCGAAGGCTGCCTTCGAGGCCGCCGGCTACGAAGTTCCCACCACCTGGGAAGAGCTGCAGGCGCTCGAAGATCAGATCGTGTCCGACGGCGACACCCCCTGGTGCATCGGCATCGAGTCGGGCGCAGCCACCGGCTGGCCTGCCACCGACTGGACCGAGGAGTTCATGCTGCGCACGACCTCCCTTGAAAACTACGACGCCTGGGTGGCCGGTGAACTGCCCTTCTCCTCGCCCGAGGTGAAGAACGCCATCGAGACCTTCGCCAACATCTGGAACGACAGCGACATGGTCTACGGCGGCACGCCCGCCATCGTGACCACCTTCTTCGGTGATGCCCCGACGCCCATGTTCGAGGATCCGCCGGGCTGCTGGCTGCACAAGCAGGGCAACTTCATCACCTCCTTCTTCCCGCCGGACGCAGTCTACGGCGAGGACTACGGCGTGTTCTACCTGCCGGGTGTTGACCCGCAGTACGGCAAGCCCTTCCTCGTGGCCGGCGACGTCATGGCCGCTACCGAGGACCGGCCGGAAGTCTGCGCTGTCATGCAGTACTTCTCGACCGGTGAGGGCATCCGCGGCTGGCTGGCAGCCGGCGGCGCCCTGGGCATGCAGAACGATGTCCAGCTCGACTGGTACGGCAGCCCGCTGGAAGCCGACATTGCTGGTTTGGTTAAAGACGCCACGAGCGTGCGCTTTGATGGCTCCGACCTGATGCCGGGCGCCGTTGGCTCCGGCTCCTTCTGAAGGGCATGACCGACTACTTCTCCGGCGCGGCCGATCTGGACTCCGTCCTGGCCGAGATCGACGCCTCCTGGCCGACCGATGCAGCCGCGGTAGGCGGCACGGGCTCAGGTGAAGGCGGATCCGTAGGGGAGTCAGTCGGCGCGAGCGCCGAAGGCGCGACGTCAGTTGGTTTGACCGAGTTGGCGAACGCCTACAACGGCGACTACAGCGGCACGGTTGTATCCATGAGCGGCCCGTTCACCGACGAAGACACGGTCAAGTTCGAGAACTCGATCAAGGCCTTTGAGGACGCCACCGGCATCGACATCCAGTACGAGGGCTCCAAGGAGTTCGAAGCCAGCATCGGCGTGCGCTTCGACGCCGGCGATCCCCGGACGTTGTGGACTTCCCTCAGCCCGGCCTGATGGCAACCTTTGCCCGCCAGGGCAAGGTTATACCCGTCACGGACATGGTGCCCGAATCCTGGCTGAGCCAGAACTATCTTCAGTCGTGGCGTGACATGGCCACGGTGGACGGCACCGAGTACGGTGTCTGGCAGCGTTTCAACGGCAAGTCGCTGGTCTGGTACCCGAAGGCTGCCTTCGAGGCCGCCGGCTACGAAGTTCCCACCACCTGGGAAGAGCTGCAGGCGCTCGAAGACCAGATCGTGTCCGACGGCGACACCCCCTGGTGCATCGGCATCGAGTCGGGCGCGGCCACCGGCTGGCCTGCCACCGACTGGACCGAGGAGTTCATGCTGCGCACGACCTCCCTTGAAAACTACGACGCCTGGGTGGCCGGTGAACTGCCCTTCTCCTCGCCCGAGGTGAAGAACGCCATCGAGACCTTCGCCAACATCTGGAACGACAGCGACATGGTCTACGGCGGCACGCCCGCCATCGTGACCACCTTCTTCGGTGATGCCCCGACCCCCATGTTCGAGGATCCGCCGGGCTGCTGGCTGCACAAGCAGGGCAACTTCATCACCTCCTTCTTCCCGCCGGACGCAGTCTACGGCGAGGACTACGGCGTGTTCTACCTGCCGGGTGTTGACCCGCAGTACGGCAAGCCCTTCCTCGTGGCCGGCGACGTCATGGCCGCCTCCGAGGATCGGCCCGAAGTGCGCGCCGTCATGCAGTACTTCTCGACCGGTGAGGGCATCCGCGGCTGGCTGGCAGCCGGCGGCGCCCTGGGTATGCAGAAGGACGTCCAGCTCGACTGGTACGGCAGCCCGCTGGAAGCTGACATCGCTGCGATGGTGAACGATGCCACCAGCGTGCGCTTCGACGGGTCCGACCTGATGCCGGGCGCCGTTGGCTCCGGCTCCTTCTGGAAGGGCATGACCGACTACTTCTCCGGCGCGGCCGACCTGGACACCGTCCTGGCCGAGATCGACGCCTCCTGGCCACAGCAGTAAGCGCTTGCGCCACCAACGGGGTAGCCTCGCACGAGGCTACCCCGTTTTTCCACCGGTAATGCGTTCGCGTGCTGCCGGAGGATTGCCGAAACGCACTCAATTCAAGAGCCTCAAGAGGTTTTGGCGATACCGCGACGGGCGACGAATGCCTGTCCATTCTCATCATCTGATGCCTCGAGGGTTTTCGAACGATCAAACCAGGAGAGACAACGATGGAACAAATCACCGAACCAACCGAACACCGTCCGGTGGGAGATAAGGAGGTGCAAAGCAAGGGCGCGCTGGACTGGCTCGCGACCAACGTCTTCCGCATCCTGATTTCCCTCTTCGTCCCGATCGTTACCTTCATCGGACTTTACCTCGGTTTCATCTTCCTGCGCGACAGCAACGCGCCCAAGGGTGTGGTTGCCATCGTCGCCATCGTCTGGGGCGTGGGCGGGGTAGCCGCGCTCTATCTTGTGTCCAACTGGTTGGTGGAGAAGCTGAACGACGAATGGCGCGCCAAGATCCAACCGTTTGTGTTCGTTGGACCGGCAGTAGCGATCCTGTTCGTCTACCTGCTCTATCCGACAGTTGCCACGTTCCGGCTAAGCCTCTTCGACCGCAACGGTGAGGTTTTCGTCGGCCTGCAGAACTACGTCGAAGTCTTCACCAACCGCAGCATGTTCACTGCGTTCCGCAACAACATCCTGCTCTGGATACCCTTCGGCGCCCTGTTCACCATAGTCCTGGGGCTGCTGATTGCAGTGCTGGCGGATCGCAGCAAATTCGAGCGCACCGCCAAAGCCCTGATCTTCATGCCGATGGCCATCTCGATGGTGGGCGCTGCCGTCATCTGGAACATGATCTACGACGTCAACCCCAACATCGGCATGCTGAACTGGATCTACACCAGTCTGACGGGCAACTCGCCCCAGGCGTGGACGGCGTCCAACCAACCCTGGAACAACCTCTTCCTGGTCGTGGTCATGATCTGGCTGCAGACCGGCTTTGCCATGGTGCTGTTCTCAGCCGCCATCAAAGGCATCCCATCGGATATCACAGAGGCGGCACGCGTGGACGGGGCTACTGAGGTCCAGGTCTTCTTCCGCATCATGATCCCCTACATACGAGGGACGATCATCACCGTCACGACAACTGTGATCATCTTCACGCTGAAGATCTTCGATGTCGTCCAGGTGATGACGGGCGGCCAGTTTGACACCCAGGTGATCGCCACCCAGTTCTACAGGGAATACTTCACCGCACGAAACTCTGGCTATGCAACCGCGATTGCGTTCGTGTTGCTCCTCTTCGTGGTGCCGGTCATGATCTACAATC
Organism: Caldilineales bacterium; assembly: GCA_041391245.1. Taxonomy (GTDB): domain Bacteria; phylum Chloroflexota; class Anaerolineae; order JAAEKA01; family JAAEKA01; genus JACKBK01. Next base: position 7,101 of record JAWKOJ010000011.1, on the reverse strand, counting down.
TGAAGCAGTTCGGCGAAACGGAGGCGTTCTGATGACCGCACAAACCGCAAGCAAGAAGAAACGCAGAATCGGCTGGGGAGCGATCTTCGTCAACGTCGTGCTGGTTCTGGTCGTCCTGGCCTGGTCGATTCCGACGATTGGCCTGCTGGTCTCGTCGTTTCGCAGCCGCTTTGACATCCAAACCTCCGGCTGGTGGACGATCTTCCCGCACCAGGAGTGGGTCACGGTGGCCGAGTTTACACCCGGTCCCGAGGTGGACCGCGACGGCGTCATGACCTTCGAAGGCGTCAGCGGAACGTTCCAGGAGCTGCGCGACGGCATTCAATCCGGCAACACCCAGGTCATCTGGATCGGCAACAAGCGCATCGGCAGGGTAGTGGTCCAGGAGAAGCAATGGACCGCCGGCAACCACGACTTCACCCTGGAGAACTACCAGACGGTTCTGGGCGGCAAGAGCTTCGAGATCAAGCAACCAGACGGGTCAACGATCACCGTCCAGGGTGATAACTTCGTCAATGCCTTCCTCAACAGCCTCATCGTGTCGATCCCGGCGACGGTGATCCCGATCCTGATCGCCGCCTTCGCAGCCTATGGGTTTGCGTGGATGCGGTTCCCGGGGCGGAGGCTGTTGTTCATTATCGTGGTGGCGCTGCTGGTCGTGCCCTTGCAGATTGCCCTGGTTCCCATCCTGAAGCTCTACGTCGGGATCGACCTGAACGGAACCTTCCTGGGCATCTGGCTGGCGCACACAGGATTCGGCCTGCCGCTGGCCACCTACCTCTTGTTCAACTACATCAGCACCTTGCCGCGCGAGATTCTGGAGTCGGCCTTCATCGACGGCGCATCGCACTTCACCATCTTCATGCGGCTGGTGTTGCCGCTGTCGGTGCCGGCGCTGGCGTCGTTTGCCATCTTCCAGTTCCTCTGGGTCTGGAACGACTACCTGCTGGCGTTGATCTTCATCGGATCGAAGCCGGATGTTCAGGTGCTGACCCAGCGCATCGCCGAAATGGTGGGATCGCGCGGCAACGACTGGCAGGTGCTGACAGCCGGCGCCTTCATCTCGATGCTGGTGCCGCTGATCGTCTTCTTCAGCCTGCAGCGCTACTTCGTGCGCGGCCTGATGGCCGGCTCTGTCAAGGGATAAGGAGGACATTATGAGTACCACTATCGCAATCGTCCTCTTCAAAGACGAAGAAGAGGCCAAAGCGGCCGTCAAGCGCATGCAGAAGGCCGAGAAGGATCACCTGATCGAGGTCGAGGACGCAGTTCTGGTCAGCAAGGATGCCGAGGGGAAGGTCCACGTCAAGGAGTACAAGGACTTCACCACCCGGCGCGGCGCGATCACAGGCGGTGCGATCGGCATCGTCGTGGGCGCGGTGCTGGGCGGCCCCGTCGGCGCCGCCATCGCAGCCGGTGTGGTGGGCGGCGTAGCCGGCGCCTTTGTCGGCAAAGCCGCTGACTTCGACATTCCCAAGGAACGGATCGAGTACGTTGGCGAGTCGCTGGAGAACGGCAAAGCGGCCGTGTTCGGCAAGATCAAGACCGAAAAAATGGACCTGCTCAAGTCAGCCATCGCTCAAGGGCCCGGCGAGTTGCTGGAGTTCGAGGTCACGGAGGAAGCCGAGGCCAACATGGACGAGTTCTACAGCGGCTACGTCGGCCACACCAACGAATAGCCGCGTGTGTTCGACAATTGACGAACGGGCCAGCCGTAACCGGCTGGCCCGTTCGCTCGTAGTAGGCGCTTCAGCGCCGTTCGGAGGCGCTGAAGCGCCTGCTACGAACGGATGGGCGCGCCACGGAGGCCGCTGCATTTTGCGGCGCGCAGCGGTCGTGCTATAATCTTCGCCAGCTAACTTGGAGGCAAACAAAACGTGACATCAGTTCTTTACGTTGTACAGATTATTCTTGGCATCACCCTGATCGGTCTTGTCATGCTTCAGGGAAAAAACATGGGCGCTGGCGCTATGTTCGGCGGCGACTCGAGTTTTAAGACCACCCGGCGCGGCTTCGAGAAAACTGTCTTCAACCTGACCGTAGCCGTCAGTGCAGCATTCTTCCTGGTCGCATTGATCACCGTCTCTATCGGCTGACCTGCGTCAGTCATTCTTGCTGCTCACCGGCCGCGCCGCACACAGTGCTGACGCGGCGTTGTCTGTAAAAGGGCTATTGACGTTGGGACGGGCAATTCGCTGGCAGGCTGTCATCGCCGCTCTGGGCATTGTGCTGCTGGCAGCCATCCTTACCACCACCGCACGCCAGATCACCGTCGTCGATGCACCCCCTAAGGGAGGGGTGTATCGCGAGGCCGTGGTGGGCGTGCCGCGCAACATCAATCCACTCTTCAGCTTCGCCAACGACCTTGATCGTGATCTGACCGGGGTGATCTTCCAGGGACTCGTTGCCCTCAACGAGCGCGGCGAGCCGATTCCAGCGCTGGCAGAAAGCTGGGAGATCAGCGCTGATCAGAGCGAGTACACCTTTCATCTGCGCCGCAATTCCCGCTGGCACGATGGCGCGCCCATAACGGCCGACGACGTGATCTTCACCATCGGCGTGCTGCAGTCACAGGACTTCGCACAGACCGGCCAGCCTGCCTCCATCTATCTGTCTAACCTGTGGAGCAGCGTCAGCGCCGAGAAGATAGACGACGCCACGGTGCGCTTCAAGCTGCAGCAGCCGTTGGCATCCTTCCTTTCCGAAACCACGATTGGCATTCTGCCAGAACATCTGTGGAAGGATGTGCCGGTAGCTGACATGCCGCAGTCGATGCTGAATCTCGAGCCGGTGGGTGCTGGTCCGTGGCGACTGAGCGCAATGGACGCCCTCCGCGCCCGGCTGGAACCAAACCCCTACTGGCCTGGAAAGGCGCCGCTGTTGGACGGGATAGAGTTTCATTTCTACCCCGATTACGCCAGCGCGTTCGCCGCGTTCCAGGCCGGCGAGGTGGACGGGGTCAGCCGCATCCTGCCCCAGGACCTGCCTGCTGCTCAGGAAAGCGACGCCATGGAAGTTATGTCGGCGCCGCTGGCTAACGAGACCTTGCTCTTCTTCAATCTCACCGACCCCAATGTCGCCTTCCTGGCTGAAAAACCGGTCCGGCAGGCGCTCTGGCTCGCGCTGGACGTGCCGTCACTGCTGGCCACAGCCGTCAACAGCCAGGCCATCCCGGCCAATGGGCCGATCATGCCGGGCACATGGGCCTACGCCGCGCCGGACCGGCCGGCCACGGACGTCCAGCGCGCCGCCGACCTGCTCACTGAAGCAGGTTGGGTGGACAGCAACGGCGACGGCGTGCGAGACCGCGGCGAGCAGACCCTCTCGTTCACCCTGCTGGGCGACGATCCCCTTTTGCTGGCAGCACTGGCTGAACAATGGAAGGCAATCGGGGTATGGGCCAAGCCGCAAGAGGTCAGCCTCGTCAGCCTGGCCGCCGATCATCTGAGCCAACGCAATTTTCAGGCCGCTGTGACGCACTGGCAACTGGCGGGCGACCCCGATCCCTACCCCATCTGGCACTCGACGCAGATCGCCAATGGGCAGAACTACACCGGCTGGAGCAACAGGCGGGCTGACGAGATCATGGAAGAGGGTCGTTCAACCACCGACCAGGGCCGGCGGATCCAGCTCTACACCGAGTTTCAGCGCATCTTCGCCGACGAACTCCCCGCGCTGCCGCTCTACTTCGACGTGTACAACTACGGTGTGAGCGACGCTGTCCACGATGTGTCGGTGGGACGGCTGAACGAGCCGTGGGAGCGCTTCCGCACGGCAAATCAGTGGTACATGCTGCCGACCGAGACGCAGGCCGGCGCCAGCTAATGTACCCGTGAGGTTGTTTTGACAAAGCAGCCTGCGAATGGTAGAATTGCATCATTCGAGCCGAAGTGGCGGAACTGGCAGACGCGCTACGTTCAGGGCGTAGTGAGCATTAGCTCGTGTGGGTTCAAATCCCTCCTTCGGCACCAGAGAATACTTTAACAAGTCCCAGATGACGGCCATCTGGGACTTCCTGTCTGAGGGTCAAGCCTGCGCGAGGGATCTGTGGTGAAGAAGCCATCCCGCATCCATCTTAGTCCGTTGCAAATTGCCATCGCCGTGGTGATCGTCTTCGTGACGCTGTTCATGTTCGGCTACTCCAGCCGCGTCATCAAAGCGCGCGAGTTGCAAGATGAGGTACAGAGGTGGGAGAACGAGGTGCAGCTTGCCCAGCAGCAGGTTGAGCGCAACCGCGACTATCGAGAGTACGTCAAGACCGACCAATACGTCATCGAACGGGCGCACCGCGACCTGGGCTGGGGGTTTCCTAACGAGGTTGCGGTGTGGGTGATCGGACGCGACGACGACCCGCAGGTAGCTGAGGCGCCCGAGCCAGTAGAGCCGGCGCCCTACTGGCAACAATGGCAGCAGCAGTTCTTCGGCCCCCGGTAGTTTGACTAGATCGCAAAACTGAGTATAATACCAACCAGTGATGCGGGGTGGAGCAGTGGCAGCTCGTCGGGCTCATAACCCGAAGGCCGCAGGTTCGAGTCCTGCCCCCGCTACCAAAAAGATGGCTGACAGGCTCCCTGTCAGCCATCTCCATATGGCGACGTAGCTCAGGCGGCCAGAGCGAAGGCTTCATAATCCTTAGGTCGGTGGTTCGAGCCCACCCGTCGCCACCAGGTCCCCCAGAGAACTCCTGCCGCACGGCAGGAGTTTGTTTTTTGGCATTAACTTCAAACCTCGCACACCAAAATGCGACGCCTTACGGCCCGCGCTTTGTCCACATCCGAGGCACACCATGCCCCAATTCGTTGACCTGTACATCGCAATCGCTGAGATCTCCGGCATCTTTGTCGGCTTCGGCGCGCTGATCAGCGTCACTCGTCGATCCGAGGTCGAGGCGTCGCAGCTTGGACAGATCCGCGCGTCGTCACCCTCGGACTTCTGGTGGTCATAGCCGCCCTGGTTCCGGTCGTGTTGAGCAGCTACGGAGTTGACGGCCACAGCCTCTGGTTCATCAGCAGCCTCATCTTCCTCGTTCTCATCTGGGCGATCATTGTCCTTTCGCTGCGGATGCCGGAAAATCGGGCCATGACAGCCCGGCAGGCCCGCTCCAGCCCGGCGATGGCGGCGGTCTTCTGGGTCCTGCTGGATCGATCCAGCTCCCGCTGATCATCAACGTGCTGGGTTTGTGGCCGGAACACGCGATGGCCTTCTACACGACCTCCTCGTGTTCAACCTCTTCCAGGCGGCGTATGTCCTGGCACAACTGGTCTATGCTGAGATGAGCTCGCCCGATGCCTAACTCGCGAGGGCAGGGGGCCAAGGTAACAATCTGGTGGGATCATTTGCTCTGATATGACTCGCTTCCGGTTTGCTGAGTGTACGCCTCTGGATACTCTTGCGCAGCGAAATTGACAAAACTCATGGGAGCAAAGCCGGCAATTTCGTGCTATAATGTACAATGTAAGACAGGATGTTCCCTGGGGTTACGTCTTGCCAGGAGGAGGGCAATTTACCGAGGAGGAAAACGCACCATCGGCGGGCTGATGTAGCTCCAGACAGGTAGGAGCAACGGTGAATGCGCCGGAACTGTTCAGGCGCAACAATCGTGGATACAAATGAGCGGGGAGCAAGGCTCATAGGGAGGCATGCCATGACAACTCATCGGTGGTTTTCACGCCTAGCCACAATACTTCTGGTGGCTGTAGTTGGGATGTTCGCGGTCGTCGTTCCGGCAACTTCTGTCGAGATCGGATCGATGCAGGAAGCCCAGAGCGCCACAACCGATAGCCTGCTGTTCATCGAAAACATGGGTCAGTGGCCGGCTGGCGCCGGCTTTCAAATATGGGGTGGGCCAGGCGCCATGTGGCTGGCCGACAACGCGATCTGGATCACGCTGGTGGAGTACGCGCCAACTCCTGAGATAAGCAACCAAGACTGGTCACAGCGCTGGACAACGCCCGGACACGCAGAAAGTGCCGCGGCAGCGGGCGTCAACCTGAAAATCAGCTTTGTCGGCGCCAACCGGCAGGCTGTGCTGGAGCCGCTTGCCGCCAGGGAGACGCACGTGAGTTACTTTCTGGGCGCTGATCCGGCCGGGTGGCGCCCTGATGTCCCCGTGTACGGCGGCGTCCGCTACAAGGACTTGTATCCGGGCGTCGATCTGATTCTTGGCGATGGTCAGCCCGGTTGGATGCCCTGGTCGTTGGAGCAGTACGCGGGTGCGGACATGAACTCGATTCGTCTGCGCATCGAGGGGGTCGACAACATGATCCTGGATGGTCGCCTCCTGCATATCGAAACAGGGGCCGGGCCGCTTACCTTGCCGCTGCCGGCGGCAGGGTTCTCGTATCAGGTGCTCGGAACAGACACCGAGGGACACTCACTTGTCTTCGATGTCGCGCCAGATGTCACCGGCGATCCGCCGATGACCGATGGAGTTCGAAGAGGTCCAGATGATAACCCGACGGATCTGATCTACAGCACCTTCCTGGGCGGCAGCAGTACTGAGGAATCCTACGCCGTCGCCTTGGATGACATGGGCAGTGCATTTGTGGCTGGTACGACGCTGAGTTACGACTTTCCGACGACTCCAGGGGCATTCGATCCATACCATAACGGTTACTGGGATAACTTCGTCGCTAAAGTGAACCCTGACGGCAGTGCGCTTGAGTATGCCACATTCTTGGGAGGTGACAACATTGAATACTATCCGAATATCGATGTGGACGGAGCAGGCAATGCCTACATAACGGGGCGCACCAGTTCTAGCAACTTCCCCACAACGCCGGGAGCGTTCGATACAACATTTGGTGGAGGAATATGTGGCCCGCCAGGTTCTACTAATCCTTGCCCCGACGCTTACGTGATCAAGCTGAATCCAACAGGCAACGCGCTGGTGTACAGCACCTTCCTGGGAGGCAGCAACCACGAGTGGGGATTCAGGATCGTGGTCGACGAAGTCACCAACGCATTTGTCTCAGGTGAGACGGCGTCGAGCGACTTCCCCACAACGCTAGGCGCCTTTGACACAACCTTTGGCGGAGGGGTCTGCGGATCAACTCCCTGTACTGATGCCTTCGTGGTCAAAGTAGATCCCGCCGGCAGCGC
>JAWKOJ010000010.1:0-160341 GCA_041391245.1 Caldilineales bacterium | reverse complement strand
CTTGTTAGCAGCAATCTGCCGGAACTCATCGAGATAATGCTGAGTTGCCCAGTAATAGAGCCACTTTGGATACTGGTCAGAGGTGACTCTGAAAAGGTGTTGATTTAATGCACCACGTCCCCCACACCACAGCATGACCAGCAATGTTCCCGACCAAGAGAACAAAACATCGCCATCATCGACTATGAATCTCGTGTCGATGTTCGGGCTTGCTTTTCCGGAAGATTCTGTGAAGCCTCGCCGCATCTCAGCGATCTTGATCACCGGAAGATACTCATCGCCTGTCGGCAGGTATTTCTGCAAGGCCAACCCGTTGGTGAATGTCGCGATTTCGTCCAGAGCCTTCACTTTCCATCCTTTCGGCACCAACCCCAACTCACTCTTCACAAACTCGCCATCCTGAAACGGCCCGAAATCCACGAACCAGTACTTGTACAAGGCCTGGGCCATACGCTCCAGCGTGCGGTTGATGCGCCGGTTGATCTCGATCTTGTCATCCAGCCGGCTCATGACCTTAACAACGCGTTCCCTAATTTCTCGCGGTGGGATTGGGATCGGCAACTTGGCAACATCAGCCAGATTCAATGTCGGCTGAACAGTAGTATTGCACCAGTCTCTCATCATGCCCTGAAGATCGGCGCTCTGGAGGCATAACCTTACCCACTCTGAACTTACCTCACCAAGAACTGGGATCACGGCGATGGCTCGCGCAATATTCCATCCCGCCATGTTGATTGGCACAACTACCGTTTCACCAATAGTACCAACGACAGTCAGCAAGACCTCACGTCCACGAAGATTCGCACGCTGATATTTCTGTGCAATCGCAGGACGCACGCGGCGAACATCTGCTACATCAATGCGGCCATCGCGAATGTTGTTCACGCGAAGAATGGGTACACCATTCGGGTCATGGTTTCCCGGCTGCACTATTCCGTATGTTATTCCACGCTGAGGGTCCACCAACTGAGAGAGGGTTTTCCGTGGCCAAGTGGACCAACTCCCTTCGAATTCTTCGTTGCAAGCTACAGAAATCACACCAAGTCCTCCAATCCTCCAATATCATCCCCGTAACCGATCCGACTCCACCAAACAACACTCGCAGTTCGTCGATCAAACGTGGCATGAAGTCTTCAAAGGCCTCTTCGTCCTCTCCGTTGGCCTGCGTGCCGACATAGATACCAGGCGTCAACCTGTAGTCGTGCTCGCGCACAACGTCCAGCGTGGTAATATTGCAGAAGCCCGGTTCATCGTCTGGCACATCATAGCGCTTGTAGCGCCGGTATAAGTCAGTGATGCGGTGGATCTCGTCATCGGTCAGAGCCCGTTGGCGGCGGCTGACCATCTGCCCCATCTGCCTGGCATCGATGAAGAGGATTTCGTCGCTGCGATAACGGTAACCATGGGTGCCGCCCCGGTTCTTGCTCAGGAACCACAGGCAGCACGGGATGCCTGTCTGGAAGAAGAGCTTGTCGGGCAACTGGACGATGCAATCGACGAAGCCCCCGTCCACTAGCGCCTGGCGGGTGGTCTTTTCCTGCGTGGTGTTGGTGGTCATGCTGCCGTTGGCCATGACGTAGCCGGCAGTACCTCCGTCGGCCAGGTGGTGCAGGAAGTGCAGCATCCGCATGAAGTTGGCGTTGCTGTCGGTCAACTGCGCCCGGCTGTATCCCACCTGCAAGCGGGCATCCTGGGATCGACCTTGTCCGCGCCCCAGGTTCGCTGGTTGAAAGGTGGGTTGGCAATCACTACGTCTGCCTTGAGCGAAGGGTGTTGGTCTCCCAGCAGCGAGTTACCGATCGCGATCTTTCCGTCCAGCCCATGCAGGATCAGGTTCATGCGACCCAATCGCCAGGTGGTCTCGATGCGCTCCTGGCCGTAAAAGAGAGCGCCTGGTCGCTGTCGGTAAAACGGGCCGACTGTACAAACATACCGCCCGAGCCGCATGCCGGGTCGAAGACCTTGCCAGATGTTGGCTCCAGCATCTCTACGAGCAGGCGCACGATGCTAGGGGTGTAAAGAACTCGCCGCCCCGGAGTGCCCTCGCTGCTGGCGAGTTGCCGATGAAGTATTCGAGGTGCGTCCCAGCAGATCGGCTCCATTGCGCTGGGCGAATATGTCTTTGGAGAAGAGGTTGATCAGACCGGCTACCTGATCCACGTCCAACGCGCTGTTGGCATATATTCGAGGTAGGACGCCTTGCAGCTTGGCAGGGTGGCGCTCCTCCAGCAGCTTCATGGCGTTGTCCAGTCGTAGCTTGATGTCGCCAGCGCGGCATGGCGGCGAATGAAGTCCCAGGATGCTTCTTCCGGCACCACCAGTACATTCTGGCTATCATACTCGACCGGGTCTTCGAGAATCTTCCTGGTCGATCTGAGGATCGCCGGTGTAGTACTCGCTGCGCTGGTCCTTCAACATCAACTCAAGCTGATGGTGGCGTTGCTCATAGCGCAGGGACAGGTAGCGCAGGAACAGCAGGGCAGCACAAAGTGCTTGTAGTCGGCCGGCGCGATGGTGCCACGGAGAGTGACGGCAGTCTCCCAAAGTTCGCGTTCAAAGTTAATGTCAGCTTGTGCGGTCACGCGAACACTACCTCAATGAAATAGGTACCGGAACCTGTCACAAGACAGAGACCAAAACCCGGGATGTTCGTTACTCACAGTTGGTACATGATTCCCGCCGCAGGCGGCCGGTTCCGAATGAGGTTTTCCTGAATGATCAGAAGAATGCGCCGTCTGCCAGTCGCTGCCGGAAGAACGTGGTCAGGCAGACGGCGACAGTTTACCGCAAACTGAAAGTTGAGTCAATGACGTGAATCATATCGGGACCAAGGATTAGCGGGCAGGGCCTCGTGGACCCTGCCCGCCGGTCGATGGCGATGGTGAAGGCTAGAGCCCTGCGTACGATACCAGCTCCGTGGTGCTGGCGAAGTCGCCGTAGGTCACCGATTTGACCTGGCCCACCCCCTCGACGTACCAGTCGCTGGAGGAGATGGACACCTCCAGCGGCATCGAGGTCCCACCCATCGACATGTTCAACCGCTGGGTCCGGGTGGAGTCGACCTTGTAGGCGTCGAAGGTTCCGGCAGGGACATCGACGCTCTCCTCGCCGACGATCTCGTAAACCGTGGTGATCTCGCCGTTGAGGGCCACGTCGATCCCCTCCACCGTCCCCGTGCCCTCCACGGTGTAGGTGGCGCTCCAGGAAGCGCCGACCTCCCACTGGTCGGCCGGCGGGAAGTTGGTGCCGGTGAAGCTGGTTACCTCCAGGCTGAAGCCGGCCATGCTGGGCAGCCCGGCCAGCGTGCCCGACACCAGCCCGCCGTCGTCGCATGTGTAGTCGATGCGCAGCGGGGTCGAACTGCCGGAGGTCGTGTGGGTCAGGGTGAACCCGTTGTCGCTCACGTTGGTTACCGAACGGGTATAGGTGGATGCGCCCGCGCCGCTGGTGTTATAGGTCCACGATGCGCCGTCGACGATGGGGAAAAAGGTGTTGAAGCATGGCCCTGAAGCAACCGCCGCGGCCGCGGCGGCCTCGGTAGGCTCAGGGGCAACCGTAGGTTCAGGCGTCGCGGTCGGGGTTTCCGTAGGCGGCGCGGCCGGCACTGTCGTCGGCGTCTCCGTAGGTTCCTCGGTCGGTGTTGCCGTCGGCTCAGGGAGAGGGGTTGCCGTGGCGGCCGGCGCTACCGTCGGCGCCTCAGATGGGGCAGTTGCTTCTGCGGGACTCGCGGGCGCCGGCGTCGGCTCGGCGGCGCTGCCGCCGCAGGCTGTCACCAGGGCAAGCACCAGGATCAGCAGTGTCATACGCGCTAGAAAAGTCTTCATACGTCTCCTCCTTGGTCATCAAGATGTGGCCAGTTTGCGATTGTTCGGTGCGGCGAAATGGTATCACGAGTCCGCCAGGCTGCCAAGCGAGCGGTTTCCGCCCCTGTTTTCTCACTCCGTCCCGGCCGGCCGCACGGTAACGCTGCCCAGGTCGATCGTGTCGCCCAACGGCTGGCCGTCGGCTGTCGCGACCGGCAGCCGCTCGCCGTTGACCAGCCCGTAAAGACCGATCTCCAGCGTGTAGCGGCCGGGCGGCGCGCCGGTGGCCACGGGGATGAGGTAACGGTCGGCGATGATCTCGCCCGGCGGCCAGGTGGTGGTCGGGACTGCCCCGCCGCCCGGTTCGCTGTCGATCTGTCCCCAGATGAAGTTGCCCGTGTCCGCGTTGAAGACCTCGCCCAGCAGATGGGTGAAAACCTTGTAGCGCGCCGTCAGCGGCTCGTCGGTCTGCCAGTAAAGCGTCAACGCCAGCGAGTCGCCGGCGGCCACCGTGTCCCCCGGCAGGTCGTAGCCTGCCAGGCGGATCGACGGGCCGAGCCGCAGATCCAGCGGGCGCGCGATCTCCCCAGCGCCCGCGCCGGCCGCGGCGCGCGGCGCAACCAGCGCGAAGCTGCCGACCGGGAAGACCTCGCCGCCGGCAGCCTGCACGGCAACCCGATAGCGGCCTGGCGGCAGATCGGGCGTCAGGTGCAGATCGACCTGCTGGCGGCCGCCGCTGTCAGGCAGAATGGCCGGCGCGACCGTGACCTCGCGTTCGACCGGCCCGCGCAGCGAGACTATCAGGTCGCCCTCCGGCGGCGCTTGCCAGAACAAGGCCAGGTGAACCGTGTCGCCGACCGCGCAGCGGCGCAGCGGCAGCCAGACCGAGTCCAGCGGGTCGTCGGACGGCGGAATCGACACCGACCGCGGCGGCAGGGTGAACGCTGGTCCGGTTCAGGCCGAGCAGATCGCTGCGCCCCTCCGTGCGAGCGAAGAAGGCCAGGGTGTTGTCGCCGTAGTCCCAGGCGCGGGTGGCCACGGCGCGGTCCTCCAGCCAGCCGCGCACGAGCGCCTGCGGGTCGGTCTGGCCGGCTTCGGGCGTTGTCACCAGCCAGACGCCTTGCGCCGCGTCCCAGATCGGCTCCAGGAGGCCGGCCGCGCTCCCCGCGTCCATCTGCCAGGCGTTGGGGACGCCGGTCCACGGGCCGGGGTACTGCGCGGCAAAGATCGGCCAATCCTTGTCGCTGTGCAGCACCACCGCGTCGCCGGGCTGGCGCTCGGCCTGCAGCGTCGCCACCAGCGAGTCGTAGAGGTCGCGGCGGACGCTGCCTCCCTGCACGCTGGCCAGTCCGAGGATCGCCGTCACGGCCACAACGCCGGTCAGCGCGGCCGCCAGGGCGCGGCGCTGTTCTGCCTGAAGCGCCAATCCCAGCGCCAGCAAGGTGTAGAAGCAGACCGCCAGCGGGAAGAAGTAGCGCGGCGCCAGGCGCACGGCGTAGAACAAGTCGAAGGGCAGCGCCCCCAGGTAGACCAGCGCGGCCGGCAGGATCAGCCCGGCCAGCAGCATGACCAGCCCGGCGCGGCGGTTGTCACCGCTGCTTCTGCGCCACAGGGGCACGGTCACCGCCACAACGATCGCCATCACCAGGAGGGTCGGCAGCAGGTAGCGGTCCAGATTCTCGGAGACGCCGGCCGCCAGGGTCGTCGCATAGAGTTGCAGGAAGAAGAGGGGCGAAAACGCTTCGGCCGCGTTCCAGCCGAAGTAGGCGCGCGGCAGCATGAACAGGAGCCAGGGCAGGAAGAGGGCTGCGACCGCCGCCTGGGCGGTGATCCACTGGGCCAGCAGCCGCGCATCCCGCCGGCGTCGCCACCAGGCTGCCACAAAGCCGATGTTGGCGATCAACACCAGCGATGCCGCAAGGTAAAGGGTCCAGAGCGCTGCGGCGCAGGCCAGCACGTAGACTGCCCAGTAGCGCCAGCGGCCGCTACGCCACAGTTGCCAGGCCGCCCACAGGCCCGCCGTGGTCCACAGCGCGGCCCATGTGTACATGCGCATCTCCTGCGACCAGGTGACGGCGAAGGGGGAGATGGCGAGGAAGAAGGCCGCCAGCCAGCCGGCGCGCCGGTTGCCCAGCGCCCGCGCCAACTGATAGATGAGGGCCACGCCCAGGACACCGGCGATGACCGAGAGGTAGCGCAGGGCGAAGTCGTTGGCACCGGTCGCCGTCTGCCAGAGGTGCAGCAGCAGGTAGTAGAGCGGCGGGTGGACATCCTGCGCGGTGCGCGCGACAAGTTGCGCAGCCGGCTGCTGGGCAATCCAGGCCGAGAACCCCTCGTCCCACCACAGGTTGCGATCGCCCAGCCCCCAGACGCGCAGGCCGTAGGCCAGCAACAGGATAGGAACGAGCGGAGCTTTGTCGCGCTTCAAGAGGGAAACCCAGGAATTGTGCCAATTTGTGGATCGCGCAATGCGAAGCTCGGTCGGTCACGGGCCAATGGAAGAGTGGAACAATTTCACCGCTGACAGGATCAAGGTCGTGAGTCTTGGCACCCTTGTACTCATTGCAGCGATAGCACGCAGCGCAGAGGTTGCCGGTGTCGTCAGTCCCACCGAAAGCCTTCGGAATGATGTGGTCAACAACCAGCGGCATTCCGATCACCCGACGCGAGGTATGGCAGTATTCACAGCGATGTCCCGCCCGTGTGAAAACGTGCTGACGCAGCGTGTTGGGCAGAGTTGCCACGGCTATTCTAGAGGCAGTTCGTTGAGGGCAGGGACAGGATGACCTCGCCAGCGTAGAACTGACCAGGCATAGGCTTTGCGAAGCATCGTGCGATCGGCCGCCTCGCGCCTCGCCGCCAACTCTACCCGCTCCGCCGCCGTAATGCTGCCGGTGCTGTTCCCATCCAGTAATTCCAGGTGGCGCGCCTGATCCATCGGCGGAACTTGCTCGGCAGCAATGCGTAGAAGCTGTTCGACAGGCAAAGCTTGCATCGCCAGTAACTCGGCCTGCATCTCAGCCGGCATCGAGGAGACCGAGGGCGGCAGATTGCCCTCGACGCTTTGGCGTATCACCTGCTCCAGCGGGCGCCGGGTGGCTGCCGCCACCTGCTGAAGATAGAGAAACACCGGCTCGGAGAGATGTAATGTCACGGATTGTGTGGGCATGGTCAGTCCTTAAACGTCCTGAGTCAGAACAGATTATACCGTACGAGCGAGAAAGCGGCAATCAGGAATAGCCAAAACGATTCTCGTGCAGACGTTGATTCTCTTCCCATGTTTCTCAGCCCTTATGCTATAATTGCGGCGATGGCGGCCCGAGCCGCCACGTTTGACAGACCCGACCCGCTCACCCACGATTTTCGGAGATCCCCATGCCTGTAGCAGAGAAACTCGGCGCGTTCTACCTTGGCAAGGACTACGACCTGTCCGCCGGCGCCCTGGGCGAGACGCCCCTGATGTACGACGCCCGCGACCTGACCACCCACGCGATCTGCGTCGGCATGACCGGCAGCGGCAAGACCGGCCTCTGCATCGACCTGCTGGAAGAGGCCGCGCTGGACAAGGTACCGGCCATCATCATCGATCCCAAGGGCGACATCACCAACCTCCTGCTGGCCTTCCCCGACCTGCTGCCCGAAGATTTCCTGCCCTGGATCAACGCCGACGACGCCCGCCGCAAGGAGATGACGCCCGAAGCGTACGCCGCCAAGACGGCCAACGACTGGCGCAACGGGCTGGCCTCGTGGGACCAGGGACCGGAGCGCATCCGGGCGCTCAAGGACAGCGCCGACTTCGTCATCTACACCCCCGGCTCCGATGCCGGCGTGCCGGTCAGCATCGTCAGCTCGCTGGCCGCGCCTGAGCTGAACTGGGACGACAACCAGGAGGCGCTGCGCGAGCAGATCAGCGGCACCGTCAGCGCGCTGCTGGGGCTGGTGGGCATCGAGGCGGACCCGATGCGCAGCCGCGAGCACATCCTGCTGGCCAACATCTTCGAGTACTACTGGCGCGCGGGCGAGGACCTGGACCTGCCTAAGCTGATCCTGGCGATCCAGAACCCGCCGGTGCGCCAACTGGGCGTCTTCGACGTCGATACCTTCTTCCCGCAGAAGGACCGCTTTGCGCTGGCGGTGACGCTCAACAACATGATCGCCTCGCCCGCCTTCGGCGCGTGGATCCAGGGCGTGCCGCTGGACATCGACAAGATGCTCTACGGCGGCGACGCCAGGCCCAACATGAGCATCTTCTACATCGCGCACCTCAGCGACGCCGAGCGCATGTTCTTCGTGACGTTGCTGCTGGAGCAGGTGATAACCTGGATGCGCACCCAGCCCGGCACTACCAGCCTGCGCGCCCTGGTTTACATGGACGAGGTGTTCGGATTCTTTCCGCCCACCCGCGAGCCGCCCAGCAAACGCCCGCTGCTGACGTTGATGAAGCAGGCGCGCGCCTTCGGTGTCGGTATGATGTTGACGACCCAGAACCCGGTCGATCTGGACTACAAGGGGCTGACCAACGCCGGCACCTGGTTCATCGGCAAGCTGCAGGCGGAGCGGGACAAGGCGCGTGTGCTGGAGGGACTGGAGACCGTCTCGGCTACGGCCGGCAGCGGCTTCAACCGCAGCCAGCTCGACAAGATCATCCCCAGCCTGGGCAGCCGCGTCTTCCTGATGCACAACATCAACGAAGATAGTCCGGTCATCTTCCAAACCCGCTGGGCCATGAGCTACCTGCGCGGCCCGCTGACCCGCAGCCAGGTCAGGACGCTGATGGCCAGCCAGCCCGCGCCGGCGGCTCCGGAGGCCGCTGCGCCACCGGTTCCCACAGCCGCGGCCGTGACCAGCTATGCCACCTCGACCAGCACGATGCAGCCGGTGCTGTCGCCCGACCTGCCCCAGGTCTACCTGCCGGCCGCGGTCGATGTACGAGGCGCTGGGCGCTGGAAAAACAGACGGGGACGCAGCTCAATGTCACCGACAAGCAGATGCGCTACGAGGCGCAGATCCTGGGGGTCGGCGCGGTCCATTTCGTGGACGACAAGCGCGGCGTCAACGAGCGCCGTGACGTGGCTCTGGCCGTGGAACCGCCGGCGGGCAGCGGGCTGGTGCGCTGGGACCAGGCAGTCGAGTTGGAGCTGGAAGTGAGCGCGCTGGAGGGCCAGCCCGAGCCGGATGCTGTGTTTGGCGACGTACCCGACTCCATCGACAGCGCGCGCGAGCTGTCCGGTCTGTCCAAGGACCTGAGCGACTATTTGTATCGCAACTGGACTTTCTCGCTGCTCTCCAACCCGACGCTGAACGCCTTTGCGCAGGCGGGCGAGGACGAGCGCGCCTTCCGCATCCGCTGCCAGCAACTGGCGCGCGAGCAGCGCGACGCCGAGGTGGACAAGCTGGCCGCCAGCTATGACAAGAAGATCGCCAGCATCGAGACCAAGCTGCAGCGCGAAGAGAAGGAACTGGCCGACGATCAGGCAGCCTACGATGCCCGCAAACAGCAGGAGATGTTCTCGGCCGGCGACACGATCCTCAGCCTGTTTGGCGGCCGCAAGCGGCGGGCAGGCACAATGCTGTCCACCGCCTCCAAGAAGCGCGAGATGACCGCCCGCGCCAAGCGCGACGTGGAGGACTCGCAGGACCAGATCGCGCGCTATCAGGAGGAGATCGCTGCGCTGGAGAAGGAGCTGGCGCAGGAGACCGCCGAGATCAGCCAGCGCTGGGAGACGGCGGTAGACGACATCCAGCCGTTCGAGATCAAGCCGCGCCGCACCGACGTGGACGTCGATCGGGTCGTGGTAGCCTGGACCCCCTTCTGGCAGGTCACGGTATCCGAGGCGAACGGCGCCAGCCGCGTCGAATTGCTCAGCGCTGTGTGAACGCGTCGCGAGAACTGTAGCACTGCCGACTGCGTGCAGTCCCGCCGTCTGGTAAGATAAGAACCGTAGGACTCCAACTGAAAAGTGAACCGTAAAATGTGACAACGGGCTTGACACGACTTCGTTACGTTTCACGCCTTCACGTTTCACGATAGCTTCAACCATCTCCAACAAAGAGTCGCTCGCACTTTCAGTACCACCCATGGCCAACGCCAGAGCCACTACATCCCCAGCCATTAAGTCACAGCCAGCCAAATCGTCCTGGTTTGGAACCTTGCTGCGCGTCCTGTTTGTGTTGTTGACGGTTGTTGTCTGGATGGCGGCGGTATTTGCCATCGGCAGCATCTACTACTACCAAAGCCAGCATGTCAACCGCATCTACGACGGCGTGTCGGTGCGCGGCATCGACATGAGCGGGCTGACCCTGGCGGAGGCCGAGGAGCGGCTGAAGGTCGCCTTCGACCCGTACCCGCTGGCGCCGGTGGTGGTGCGCTACGGCGATCAGACGTGGACGCTGACGGCTGCCGATCTGGGTGTGAACTTCGATGCCCGCAGCGCGGCCGAGGCCGCCTACCAGATCGGCCGGCGGTCGGGCGCAGGAGTAGAGCCCGCGGACCGGGTGGCCGCGCTTCAGGCGAACCTGCAGGAACAGCTTTCAACCTACCGCTTTGGCCGCGAGGTGCTGGCGGACGAGGCGGTCGATCGCTCGGCTGGCCTGGCCTGGCTTGAAGCGCGCGCCCGCGAGATCAACCGGCCGGCGGCCGAGGCGACGCTGCGGGTTGACGGGACAAACGTGGTCTCGACGTCCAGCCAGACCGGCTATGCGCTGGATGTAGCCGCCAGCCATGCGGCGATCTACGACGCACTGCTGAGCAACGGCGGGGACACGGTCGACCTGGCGGTCAAGGAAGAGACTCCTCTGTTGGCCGACGTCAGCCAGGCCGAGGTGTTCATGCGCCAGGTGCTCAGTGGTCCCATTGTCCTGACCGCGGCTGAGCCAGACCTGGACGCCCAGGCGCCGCCGCCCAACTTCACCATCTCGCAAGAGACGCTGACCGACCTGACCAGCCTCGACTTGACGCCCCAGTTGGACGGCAGCATGCAATTGCTGGCCAGCCTGGATGTGGAGCCGCTGCGCCCGCAGGTGCAGGAATGGGCGGCCGAGTTGGCGCGCGAGCCGCGCGATGCCCGCCTCGACTACGACCCAAAGACCGGCGAGATCAAGGTGGTGACGCCCAGCCAGACCGGCCGGGTGCTGGACGTCGACGCGACGCTGGCCACCATTCGCCAGGCTGCGCTGAGCGATGACCACAACGTGGTGCTGCCGCTGACGCTGGTCGAGCCGGCGGTCAACATGCACAAGATCGACGAGATGGGCATCGTAGAGCTTGTCGCCACCGGCACCACCAACTTCAAAGGGTCCAGCCTGGACCGGGTCCACAACATCGCCACGGCTGCCAACGCGGTGGACAACACCGTTGTGCCGCCGGACGGCGTCTTCTCCTTCAACAACGCCATCGGCGACGTGAACGCCGAGAACGGCTACACCGACTCGCTGATCATCTGGGGCGACCGGACGGCCGTCGGCATCGGCGGCGGCGTCTGCCAGGTCAGCACCACCGCGTTCCGCGCCGCCTACTACGGCGGCTTCCCCATCGAGGAACGCTGGAACCACGGTTACGTGGTCGGTTGGTACGGCCAGCCCGGCCTGGATGCCACCATCTACACCCCCACGGTGGACTTCAAGTTCCGCAACACCACCGGCCACCACATCATCATCAAGGCGGTGATGGACGAGGCAAAGGGCACGCTCACGTTCAACTTCTACGGCACCAAGCCGGATTGGAACGTGGTAGTAACCGGTCCGGAGATTCTGAAAGAATCGCCGCCGCCCGCGCCGATTTACCAGACCGACGCCAGCCTGGCCGAGGGTGAAGTGCGCCAGGTCGAATACGCCAAGAACGGCATGGATGTGGCCTGGCGGCGCGTGATCACCGACAGCGCGGGCGACGTCCTCAGCGACGAGGTGCTGGAGAGCAGTTACACCCCCTGGGCGGCGTATTTCCTCGTCGGGCCCGGCGCGGATGGCGCGACCGACGGTTAGTTCTACGGAAGTTGTTTCTCGATCCAAACGGCGGGGCTTGTGCTGGGCTTTGTGAGCAGACCCGGTTGAAGTCTCGCCATCTGTTGTTGCACTCCCCCATTCTGAAGCGCGCAACGCACCCGATCAGAGCAGGGCCACCAGCGATTGAAGCCACAGCGTGGTGGCTGGCTGTTCAGAACCAGTGGTGATCCCGCGGATCGCCAGGCCAAACAGCCAGAGGCTGACAACCGCGTAGAGCAGACTCTCGCGGCGCGTGTCGCGACCGCCGGTAAAGACGTAGACCGCCGGCAGCGAGATCACCGCGCTGATGCCGTAGAGGTAGTGAACAACGGCGCGCGGCGGTGCATTGCCCTCCAGAGCCAGGACGATGCCCAGGATGCCCTGGGCGATCATCAGGATCTCGCAGATCACCAGCGCGCCCCAATAGCCGCTGGTCATGTCCTGCCCGCGAAGGTAGTTGATGAAGCCCCACACCGCGCAGACACCGGCAAAAAGGACGGCGGATACCGCGAGGCGGTCATGGATGTTGAGTAGCGACATGGGAGGACTCCTGAACGTGAAGCGTGGTGCTGGCAGTGTAACCCGCCGGTGTCTCGCTGTCAAGCTGGCCTGTCAATCACCGGCTTTTTACCGGCGTGGTGCGTCCAGAAGTTCGACGTTTCGGAAAAAGTTGAACTTCTTGTATTGGTCAATGAGATGGTGCAAGCTGCCTGCGCCTCTTCTGCGCGGCCCGCCGGAGGTCACCCGCTGCACTCCGCTCCGGGGTGCTACGCAAGGCCGTCCGGCTACCCACTCCGGGGCGCGAGCAGCGAGGTGAATGCCCCTCCAGGGCTGCGAAATCGACGATCTTCAGGCCCGAAGGGCCTTCCACTTTGTAGCCAGAAGGCTTCAGCCTCTGGCGGGCTAGTCAACCGAGTGTCGGAACATTGCACCATCTGATTGACCAATACAAAAAGTCGAACTTTTCCTGCATCCCGCGCGCCAGGCCGTTCGCATCTAAGACGACCATGCGCTACTCGCACAAACATGGATGAAAATCGAGGCGGCACGGTCGGAGACCGGCCAAAGCGTCTATTTTCAAGTCAGGCGCCGGGACGGGCTCCGCCCGACACCCCGACCAATGAAAACATCGGAGCTCGCCTTCGCCGTGGATATGCCTCTGATCCGCGCTCCGACCGATCCGCGGTTCTGGGGCTGGAGCCGGCCAGTCGCTATTTTCGAAGCAGCAGCGTCTATTTTCAAGTCAGGCGCCGGGACGGGCTCCGCCCGACACCCCGACCAATGAAAACATCGGAGCTCGCCTTCGCCGTGGATATGCCTCTGATCCGCGCTCCGACCGATCCGCGGTTCTGGGGCTGGAGCCGGCCAGTCGCTATTTTCGAAGCAGGATGCGAACTCCGCCGGGTCTCTCCCCCTCCCTCCTTCCTTCCTCTCCCTCTCTTCCCCTGCTTTCCGTTCCTCATTTGCCTTCCCCCGCTTCCTACGCTAAGATACGCCCGTCGATCGGCGAACCCACATCCACCACCCTCTGGAGGTCTGTCATGCTCAATCTGGCGATGTTGCTGGGTCCAGCGCCCTGTCGAATCCGGGCAACCCTGCGGTCATCTTCAACGACACGAAGCTGAACTACGCTCAGCTCAACGGCGCGGCCAACCAACTGGCCAACGGGCTGCGCCACCTGCAGGGTCAAGCGCGGCGACAAGGTCGCGCTGTCGTGCCTCAACATCCCGTATTTCCCCATCGCTTACTACGCGATTCTGAAGCTCGGCGCAACGGTTGTGCCGTTCAACGTGCTGTTCAAAGGGCGCGAGATCGCCTATCACCTGAAGGACAGCGACGCGGTGGCGATGATCGTTTTCCAGGGCACGCCGGAACTGCCGATGGCGCAGATGGCGTTGGAGGGCTTTGGGCAGGCGCCCGACTGCCGCCACCTGATCGTGGCCACGGCCGACCCGGCAGCGCCGTCGCCGGTCGAGGGCGAGGGTGTGACCACGCTGGGCCGCGTCATGGCCGGCCAGTCGCCGGTCTTCGACACCGTGCAGACCATGCCCGACGAGACCGCGGTGATCCTGTACACCTCCGGCACCACCGGCAGCCCCAAGGGCGCCGAGTTGACCCACGCCAACATGGTCATGAACGCGGTGGCGACGCGCGACATGATCCACATGAACAAGGAGGACGTCTGCCTGGTGGTGCTGCCGCTGTTCCACTCCTTCGGCCAGACGGTGCTGATGAACACCGGCTTCTGCTCGGGCGCGGCCATCACGCTGCTGCCCCGGTTTGCGGCCGATGCGGTGCTGGGCATCATGCAGCGCGACGGGGTGACGATCTTCGCCGGCGTGCCGACCATGTACTGGGGCCTGCTGAGCTATCCCGACGCCGAGACCTTCGACCTGGACAAGATCCGCAGCACCCTGCGTGTGGCGGTCAGCGGCGGCGCGGCGCTGCCGGTGCAGTTGCTGCACAACTTCGAGGAACGCTTCCAGGTGCCGATCCTGGAGGGCTACGGGCTGAGCGAGACATCGCCGGTGGCCAGCTTCAACCAGCTCGACCGGCCGCGCAAGCCAGGCTCCATCGGCCAGCCGATCTGGTTGACCGACATGCGCATCGTCGATCCGGCCGGCGACAGCCACGCGGCGCTGGGTCCCGAGGAGGTCGGCGAGGTGGTGATCCGCGGCCACCAGGTGATGAAGGGCTACTACAAAAGGCCTGATGCCACGGCCGAGGTGATGCGCGGCGACTGGTTCCACAGCGGCGACATGGGCAAGATCGACAGCGACGGCTACTTCTACATCGTGGACCGCCTGAAGGAGATGATCATCCGCGGCGGCTTCAACGTCTATCCGAGGGAGGTCGAGGAATACCTGATGACCCATCCCAAGGTGTCGCTGGTGGCCGTCAAGGGCATCCCCGACGAGAAGATGGGCGAGGAGATCAAAGCCTACATTGTGCTCAAACCGGGTGAAACCGCCACGGTGGACGAGATCATGGCCTTTGCGCAGGAGGGCCTGGCCGCCTACAAATACCCGCGCTTCATCGAGTTCCGCTCGGCGCTGCCGATGACCGCCACCGGCAAGATCCTCAAGCGAGAGCTGATAGACGAGTAACCACTCCGGTTGCAGGTACATCGTAAAGAGGTAGATTGGGAAATTGGTAGATTGGTGGCTCGGGAGACCAATTTACCAGTCTACCAATCTACCAGGCTACCAAAGTACCCCAGAAAACCGGAGAACCCGTCATGACAAAGAACGTTACGCTTACCTGGCTTCAGAAGAAGCAATTCGTCGGCACCGACAGCGGCAATCATTCCGTCGTCATCTCAGGCAGAGGCGACGACTGCATCGGCCTGTCACCTTCCGAACTGCTGCTCCTCAGCCTGGCATCCTGTTCTTCCTACGATGTCGTCGGCATCCTGGAGAAGAAGCGCGCCCGGCTGAACCGCTTGCAGGTACATGTGGCCGGCGAGAACGCGCCCGAACCGCCCTGGCAGTATACCCGCATCACCATGGAGTTCGTGCTGCACGGCAAGGGCCTCAAGGAGAAGGACGTCGCCCAGGCGATCCACCTGTCGGAGACCAAGTATTGCTCGGTGGCTGCGACAATCCGGCCGACGGCCGAGATCATCACCAGCTTCCGCATCATCGAGGACGAGTGATGTAAGGCATGGCGCGGCAGGAGAGGACGCCTATGACCGCACAACGCAGCGTGATGCTGACTCCCCAGGAATACTTGAAAATGGAGCGCGCCGCTGAGTACAAGAGCGAGTACTACGCCGGCGAGGTCTTTGCGATGGTTGGCGCCAGTCCGCGCCACGTCTTGATCGCGACCAACACTGCGGCAGTGTTGGTCGGCGAATTGAAGAAGAGACCATGTATGGTCTACAGCGCCGACCTCCGCGTCAAGGTCAGCGCATCGGGTCTCTACACTTACCCTGACATCATTGTGGCATGCAAGAAGCCGGAGTTCGACGATCCGCGCGAGGACACGCTGCTCAATCCATCGGTGATCGTCGAGGTCTTGTCGCCATCTACCGAAGCATACGACCGCGGCGCGAAGTTCAACCACTACCGCAAGATCGAGTCGCTAACCGACTATCTGCTGATCTCGCAGGACCGGGCGCTGGTCGAGCACTATGTGCGCCAGCCTGACGAAGACCCAGCCGCCGGGAATTCGGGCACGCGCTGGTTGTTGACCGTGTATCAAGGGCTGGAAAACATCGCCGTCATTCCGTCCATTGACGTGGAACTGCCGTTGAGCGAGATCTACGACAAGGTCGAGTGGCCGGAGGATGAAGGCGGCTCACGGACACTCAGGGCCGTCCGCGAAGAAGGCAACGGCTACGCAACCGAAGCGCGATGAGCGATCCCCTGCCCTCTCTTTACTTCGACCTGGCCGACTGGTGGCCGATGCTGTCCTCGCCGGATGACTACGCCGGCGAGGCCGCCGTTTATCACCGTGTGCTGGTGGATGCCTGCCAATCTCCGCCGATCGAGGTGCTGGAGCTGGGTAGCGGCGGCGGCAACAACGCCTCCCACATGAAGGCGCACTTCAAGCTGACGCTGGTCGATCTCTCGCCGGCCATGCTGGCCGTCAGCCGGGCGCTCAATCCCGAGTGCGAACATTTCCAGGGCGACATGCGCACGCTGCGCCTCGGCCGCCAGTTCGACGCCGTTTTAGTTCACGACGCGGTGTCCTACCTCACCACCGAAGACGACCTGCTGGCCGCGATGACCACCGCTTTCGTCCACTGCCGGCCGGGCGGCGCGGCGCTGTTCTGCCCCGACGAAACGTTGGAAACCTTCCACCCCTACACGCGCCACGGCGGCCACGACGCGGCCGACGGCAGCGGTCGCGGCCTGCGCTACGTGGAGTGGGTGCGCGACCCCGATCTGACCGACGGCCGCTATGTGATGGACATGGGCTATCTGCTGCTGCACAGCGACGGATCGATGCAGGCCGTCCACGACCGCCACGTCTTCGGCGTGTTCAGCCGCGCCACCTGGCTGCGCCTGCTGGCCGAGGCTGGCTTCGCGCCGCAACTGATCGTAGACCCGGACGACGAACTCTGGGACTCCGGCGGCGGCGAGCTGTTCGTGGGGCGCAAGCCGCGGTGAGCAGTCATCAGTGACCAGTTATCAGTTATCACTTGACAGTGGTCCGTACACAACGGCTGTTGTCCCTGACCGGTCTCTGATTACTGATTACTGGTCACTGGTTACTGATCACCACCCTCCCCCTGCCACACCCGCGCGTCATATGCCGGCAGCTCGCAGCGCAAGGCGCCGTCCTGCCGGTAGCCCAGCGCGTAGCCGGCCTGCATGAGCTGGTGGATCTCGCTGGTGCCCTCGTAGATCACCGAGGCGCGGCTGTTGCGCAGGTAGCGCTCCACGTCGTACTCGTCGCTGTAGCCGTAGGCGCCGTGCACTTGAATCGCCTCGTTGGCCGCGTCGAAGGCGGCATCGGCGGCGAACCACTTGGCCAGCGACGCCTCGCGCGTGTTGCGCAGCCCCTCGTTCTTCATCCAGCCAACGCGCAAGTATGCCAGACGCGCCAGCTCGTAGTCGCGGGCCATGCGCGCGATCTTTTGCTGCACCAGTTGGTGGCGGCCGATCTCGCGGCCGAAGGTTTTGCGCTCGCGGGCGTACTTCACGCTGGCCTCCAGCGCGGCGCGGATCAGCCCGGCCGCGCCGGCAGCCACCGTGTAGCGTCCGTTGTCCAGCGCCGACATCGCAATCCTGAACCCCTCCCCCTCTTCGCCCAGACGGTTCTCGACCGGGACGCGCACATCCTGGCAGTGCACCCAGCCTGTGGAGCCGGCGCGCAGGCCCAGCTTGCCGTGCAGGTCGCCGCGGGTCACGCCCGGCCGGTCGGTCTCGATGACGAAGGCCGAAAGCTGGTCGTGAGGATCGGGGCGCTCCGGGTTGGTGCGCGCAAACCAGAGGATGTGATGCGCCCGGGTGGCCAACGAGATCCACATCTTCTCGCCGTTGACCAGGTAGACGTCGCCGTCGCGGCGGGCTGTGGACGCCATGGCCGCCACATCGCTGCCGGCGCCAGCCTCGGTCAGGCCGAACATAGCAATCCGCTGGCCGCGCGCCTGGGGAACCAGAAAGCGCTGCTTCTGCGCCTCGTTGCCCCATTGCAGCAGCGCCAGACTGTTCAGCCCGATGTGTACCGACATAGCCGTGCGCAGGCTGGTGTCCACCGCCTCCAACTCCTCGCAGGCCAGCCCCAGGGTGATGTAGTCGAAACCCTGGCCGCCGTAGCGTTCGGGGATGCAGAGTCCTAGAATACCCAGTTCCGCCATGCGCGGCAGCAACTGCGGCGGCATGGTCTGGCTGCGGTCGGCGTCCTTGATCAGCGGCGCGGCCTCGCGCTGGGCGAAGGTGCGCACGGCCTGCTGGGCGCGCAAGTGTTGGTCGGACAGTGAGAAATCCATGGAGGACCTCCTTGAAAGTCGTGCAGGCGGGTGGGTTTGACCAAAGCTGGCGGGTTCCTTATAATGGCGTCAACCCCTAGCTCAGACAAGACGGATTGGCTGATCCATCGGTCTCGTCGTTCAACATTCGCTTCTGTCGGCCACGGAGGCGACGCCTCAGAGTCACCCTTTCATCGTGACTAGTCAGTCAGGACTGACAGTCCATGTCAATCACCAGAGCTTCAGCTGGCGCGACACGCGCTTCGCCACAAGCCCGGGACTGTCAGGCCTCTGTAGCCTGAAGGGCTGCCTCTCCACATCAAACGTACCCGTGAGGGGTTGGCTTCGGTGTGCATCGCTGAACCAATAGACCCAATCGTATAGGTATCTCATGTTCCGAATTCGAGGTTTTCTGATGCTTTGCCTGGCTGCGGCTTTGGTGGCAGCCTGTGGGGGCGACGCAACGGACATCAACAACCTGCAGGGCCCGCAAAGCGACCGTCTCCTGATCTGGCATACGTGGACCGATGCCGACGCAGCCATCCTGAGCGAAATGCTCGCGGCCTACCGGGAGATCAATCCGGGCGTCGATGTGATCAGCGTCGCCGTTCCTGAGTCGGCCTTTGTCGCCCGCTATGCTGACAGCAACGCGGCGGGGTTCGGACCGGATCTCATCCTCTCCAATGCCAGCATCATCTATCAGCTAGCGGAGCGCAACCTGCTCCGCGATCTGCAGCCGCTGCAGATCGATCTGTCGAACTACTTTTCCAATGCCGTGCAAATGGTGTCAGACGGCGATTATCTCTACGCCTTACCGTTCGCCGGTCACACCAACGTTCTGTATTATAACCGGGACATGGTCGAATCTGCACCTGAGACCATCGCCGAACTGCTGCAACGGGTCAAGGACGGCGATAAAGTGGCACAGAACCCCGGTTTCATCGAGTCCTACTGGGGCATTGGCGCCTACGACGGCGGGATTGCCGACAGGGAGAGGCGTCTGGTGTTCGGGCAAGGCGGGTTCACGAACTGGGTGGATTTTCTGAGAACGGCGCGCGCGCTGCCGGGTTTCATCCTCGGCGACGATCAGCAGGAGCTACAGCAGGCATTCATCGACGGCGAAGCCACGTACTACATCGCGGACTCTGACCAGCTCACCACCTTGCGGGCCGCCATGGGTGATGAAAGCGTGGGTGTTGCGCTGTTGCCGTTCGGACCGAATGGCGGTTCGCCGCGCCCCTTCCTGGGACTCGACGCCCTGGCTTTCAACCCGGTTTCCAGCGCCGACGAGATGCGCCGGGCCTACGACCTGGCGCAGTTCCTTACCGGTTCGCAAAACCAGCTTTTTCTTGCCAGAGCCGATCTGGGGCGCGTGCCGATGAACACGCGCATCAGACTCACCCCCGGACTGCCGGCCAATACCCTCACCGTAGCCAGCCAGAGCCGCTCTTCCGAAGCCGTTTCGTACGTCAATCAGGGCATCTGGGAAGACCTGAAGGCCGGCGCGCTGGGCTTCTTTGACAGCTACCGGCAGGCGATCCAGGGGAGCATCACGCCCAATGCGATGGTCGAGCAGGCACTGGTGAACTTCGCTGAAGCCTATGACTTACACCCGCCGCCCAGTGGAGCCGCGGACCTCTGCCCGGCCGAGGCAGGCGCGCTGACGATCTGGCACTCGTTGGATGAGGCCGCGGCCAGGACGTTCGAGGATCTGGCCAGCGAATTCGGCACAACCTGTCCAGGCAACACAATCAGCACCGTCGCTGTGGAACCGGACGAGATCTATGACCGGTTTGCTGCCGAAGCGCGGCGCGGGGCCGGCCCGGACGTGCTGTTTGCGTCCAGCCGTTGGCTGGGCAGGCTGGCCGAGAACGGGTTGATCCTTGACCTGACAGAGAGAATCAAACCGGACTTGCTGCAACAGTTTCTGCCAGAGGCAGTGCAATCGATGCGCTACGCAGGCCGGCTCTACGGCATCCCCGAGTCCCTCGATACGGTGGCGCTGTTCTACAATCCTGCTATGATCAGCGACCCGCCCAACGACCTGCACGCCATGATGCTCACCGTGGACGCCGACCGGCGCGCCGCGCTGCCGGTGAGCTTCTTCGACGGCTACTGGGGGATGGACCCGTTTGGCGGCTTCGACTTTGACAGCTATTCCGGCGAAGTCCTGAAGACCGACGGCCTGGCAGCCTGGCTCGAGGCGCTGCGAACCTACGATGCGCAGCCGGGCGTCGACCTGACCTTCGACCGCAGGGCTGCCGAAGACGCCTTTGCCGCCGGGGAAGCCGCCTACCTGATCAGCGGACCCTGGTCGCTGGATCGGCTGGAGCAAGAATTGGGCGACGATCAGCTACGGGTCGTGCCCCTGCCAAACGGGCCGTTTCAGGCCGGGAGCCCGTTGCTCCAGGTACGCGGCGCGATGGTCAACGCCAACGCCAGCGACTCCGCTGTGGACCGCGCGCTGGCTTTTGGACGCTTTCTCAGCCTGCGCGCCAGCCAGCAGCAGTTCCTGGGAGCCGGCGGCCATGTCACCGCCAGCGTCATCGTTGACTTGTCGGAGCATCCCAATCTCGAGAGTTTCCGCGAACAGGCCAAGGTGGCGGCGCAGGTCGTCGAGACCAGCAAGTTTGCGGCGATGGAAGACCTGGGCGACCAGCTCTACCAGGCCGTTCTCGTTGACGGCGCTGACCCGGCCGAGGCCGTGCTGGCGTTCGTGGAAGCCGTCCATGCGGCCAACGACGTACAATAGGACGCCGTGAAATGACAGTAGGATTACAGGAACACGTACCATGACACCTTCGCCAACGTTGCTTCCGACACTGCTCGACCTCTGGCTGAGCCTGCTTAAGCTGCTGGGCCGGCCGGCCGTGCAGGTCCAGTTGCTGGCAGGACTGGCGGCACTGGTGGTGGCCTGGCTTCTGGCGCGCGCTGTTACCCGTGCCATGCGTCGCCGATATGACACGCAGGCCGCCACGATCCGGGATCAGGTGGAGGCAGACGCCAAACAACATCTGGCGGGGACCGATGACCCGGACGAGGACGACCCGTATTTTCTCCTGCTGACCAACAGGGAGATGTTGGCCGACGCGGTGAACCGGCGGATGGGCTTGCGCAGACGTATCCACCTGTTGGGCTTGCAGATCGTGCTGCCGGTCTTGGTCGTTGCGTTGCTGGTGGCCGCATACTTGCTCTTCGTCGCAGCAGGGTTGTACAGCGGCCTGCTGCTGGATCTGGCTTTCCTGGCCGGGGTGTTCATGGTCTACCGGCTGGCCATGGGGCTGGCGTACATGGTCGGCAACGAGTCCGCCGTGACCTATTACCGCACCCGCCTGTTCGGCCCGGTTGTCGCCGTGGCCATGAGCCTCCTGGCGCTCGACGCAGTCGTCAATCTGGATACGCTGGCCGGTGCGACTATCGTGCCACTGGAAGACAACTGGCTGACTCTGGGCGGAGTCTTCCTGGCTACCTTTGGATTCTACATCTGGGTTATGGTGATCAGCCTCATCAAGGCCCTGATTCTCGCGCTTGCCGGGCGGGACCAGCAGGCCAACCGCGGTTCGCTGGACGCAATACTGACGCTGGCGCAGTACGGCCTGATCGCCATCGGGTTGTTCGCTGTGTTTCATGTCCTGCAACTCAACACCGCCACCATCGCGGCGATCACCGGCGGCCTGGCCATCGGCGTCGGCCTCGCGCTGCAGGACGTGCTGAAGAACTTCCTGGGAGGCATCATCGTCCTCTTCGAAGGGTCGGTGCGTCCGGGAGACTGGGTGGAGATCGCCGGAACGGAGGGTGAGATCGACAAGTTGAGCATCCGCTCCACCACAGTGCGCACGCTGGACGACGTCGAGTACATCGTTCCCAACCAGGACTGGTTCAGCGGCACCGTGAAGACCTTCACCCGCACCAACCGGTTTGTGCGCGCCCGGGTGCCTGTCGGCGTCAGCGGCGGCGCTGAGCCGCGTCTCGTGCAGCAGATACTGGTGGAAACCGCCCGGCGACACCCCGACGTGATGCTGGAGCCGCCGCCGGCCGCGCCGCTGCTGGAGTTCAAAGCTGCAACGATGAGCTTTGTGTTGCTGGCGTGGGTCGGTGATGCCAGGATCAAGGATCGGGTGATCGCCGAACTGCGGCTGCTCGTCTGGGATGCGCTGCAGGCTCAGGGAATCAAGCTGGCGTAACTGCGCAGAAGGTCGGTCGCTTGCATTGCCACCGGGCGGGGATTATAATGCGCAGCATTGCCGGCAGGCCGCGACGGCCTCTCCCCTCGACGACGAGTTGCAGCCATTCCGTCATCCGTCCACAGCGCTTACGACCGGAGCAACCTATGTCGTCCACAGCCACTGTTGCACCTCCTGACTTGCTGGAACACTACGACGCCGGACCTGCCTACGACGAGTTTCTGGGCGGCGACCGCCAGCCGCGCGGCCATTACCAGGCGCTCTATCAGCATCTGCGTTCGCTGCCGGCCAACGAACTGAGCCGCCGCCAGAGCGCCGCCGACCTGTCCTTCCTCAACCAGGGCATCACCTTCACCGTCTATAGCAACGAACAGGGCACCGAGCGCATCTTTCCCTACGACCTGCTGCCGCGCATCATCACCGGCAGCGAGTGGTCGGTCATCGACCGCGGCCTGCGCCAGCGGATGACCGCGCTCAACCTCTTTCTGCACGACATCTACCACGACGGGTGGATCCTCAAGGACAAGGTAGTGCCGGTGGAGCTGGTCTACAGCGCGCCCCACTACCGGCGCGAGATGCGGGGCGTGGACGTGCCGCGCGGCGTCTACGTCGCGGTGGACGGCACCGATCTGGTGCGCGTGGACGACGGCCGCTTTCTGGTGCTGGAGGACAACCTGCGCGTGCCCAGCGGCGTGTCTTACATGCTGGCCAACCGGCAGGTAATGAAGCGCGTCTTTCCGGGCCAGTTCCGCCACTACGGCGTGCAGCCGATCCTGAACTACGGCCAGGCGCTGCTGGGCACGCTGGCGTCGCTGGCGCCGGCCCACGTGGACAACCCGAACATCGTCCTGCTGACGCCGGGCGTCTTCAACTCGGCCTACTTCGAGCACACCTTCCTGGCGCGGCAGATGGGCATTCCGCTGGTTGAGGGACGCGACCTGCTGGTGCACGACAACCACGTCTACATGCGCACGACGGCCGGCCTGCAGCGGGTTGACGTGGTTTACCGCCGCGTCGACGACGACTTCCTGGATCCGCTGGTCTTCCGCCCCGACTCTATCCTCGGCGTGCCGGGCCTGTTCAACGCCTACCGGGCCGGCAACGTCACCCTGGCCAACGCAGTCGGCACCGGCGTGGCTGACGACAAGGCTGTCTACGCCTACGTGCCGGCCATCATCCGCTACTATCTGGACGAGGACGCGATCCTGGCCAACGTGGAGACCTACCTGCTGACCGACCCGGCCGCGCGCCAGCATGTGCTGGCCAACCTCCACAAGCT
This sequence comes from Caldilineales bacterium, assembly GCA_041391245.1. GTDB lineage: Bacteria > Chloroflexota > Anaerolineae > JAAEKA01 > JAAEKA01 > JACKBK01. The sequence continues at coordinate 136,677 of JAWKOJ010000010.1, read as the reverse complement.
GGTGGTGAAGGCGGTCGGCGAGTCGGGCGGCTACGACATGCTCATCGGGCCGCACAGCACAGCCGAGCAGCGCGAACAGTTCCGTGAGCGCATCCTGGCCAACCCGCGCAACTACATCGCCCAGCCGACGCTCAACCTCTCCTGCGCCCCCTGTTTCGTCGATGGCCAGATCGAAGCGCGCCACATCGACCTGCGCCCCTTTGTGCTCTCGGGCCGCGAGATCACCATCGCACCGGGCGGGCTGACGCGGGTCGCGCTGCGGCGCGGCTCGCTGGTGGTCAACTCCTCCCAGGGTGGCGGCAGCAAGGATACCTGGGTGCTGACCGAGGCGGAGGTGTAGGATGGCCATGTTATCGCGCGTTGCCGATCACCTCTACTGGATGAGCCGCTACCTGGAACGGGCGCAACACACTGCGCGCTTGTTGGACGTGACGCTGGATATGATTCCCGACCGCTCGCCGGCCGCGGTGGCTCGCTCGTGGGAGACCCTCTTGGCCAGCCTGAACATCGACCCGCCCGACGACCTGCCCCGCAAGCCGCGCCACATCACCAACTACCTGGCCTTCGACATCGACAGCGGCCACTCCATCGTTCACCACATGACGGTCGCCAGGGAGAACGCCCGCCAGGTGCGCGAGCTGATCAGCAGCGAGATGTGGGAACAGCTCAACCGGCTCTATCTGGACGTGCAGACCACCAACATCAACCGCATTTGGGGCCAGTCGGGCGAGTTCCTTTTCTCGGTCAAGCAGGGCGCGCACCTCTTCCAGGGCATCACCGACTCGACCATGAACCGCGGCGAGGGCTGGCACTTCATCCAGCTTGGCCAGTATACCGAGCGCGCCGGCAACGTTGCCGCGCTGCTGGGCGCCCACATCGAGGACCAGGTGGATGCACGGCAACACGGCGCCGACCAGTATCTGGAGCTACTGGGCCTGCTGCGCAGTTGCACCGCGTTCGAGGCCTACTGCAAGGTGTACAGCGCCGAGCTGCAGTTCGACGAGGTCGCCGAGTTCTTGCTGCTCAACGATACCTTCCCCTTCTCGGTCAACTTCGCTGCCAGCCGAATGCGCGCCGCGCTGGAGTCGATTGCCGACCTGACCGACTCGCGCCGCAACAACCCGCTGATCCGGCGCGCCGGCCGCCTCAAGGCGATGCTGGACTACGAGCAGATCGACGAGTTGATCGCGGGCGGCCTGCGTCGCCACCTGGACACCGTCCAAATCCTGAGCGCGCAGATCCACAGCGGCGTCCACGACACCTACATCGCCTACTCGGTTGAGGACAAGCTCACCAGCCTGGTATGATCTATCAAACGCGGCACATCACCCGCTACACCTACAGCGCACCGATCCGGGAGAGCATCATGGAAGTGCGCATGCAGCCCCGTTCCGACGGCAACCAACGCTGCACCGAGTTCAGCCTGACGGTCAGGCCGCAAGCCAGACCCGCCTGCTACCTCGACCACCAGGGCAACGTCGTTCACCATTTCGACATCCCCGGCCAGCACGACCAGCTCTTTCTGCTGGCCGAGGCGACAGTCGAGGTCGAGCCGCTCCCACCTCTGCCCGAAGCGCTGCCGCCCGAGGCCTGGAACGAGTTGGATGCGGCGGCAGCCGGCGGCGACTTCTGGGACACCTTGCAGCCCAGCCTGTTCGCTCGCCCGACGCGGCTGCTGGAGGACCTGGCCCGCGAGCTGCGCGTGGACCGGGCCGGCGATCCGCTGTCCACGCTGTTGCACGTCAACCGTGCGCTGTATGCAGCCTTCAGCTACGAGCCGCAGAGCACCACCGTCGACTCTGCCATCGACGAGGCCATTGCCGAGCGGCGCGGGGTCTGTCAGGACTTCAGCCACATCATGATCGCGCTGGTGCGGGGGCTGGGCATTCCCTGTCGCTATGTCAGCGGATACCTCTTTCACCAGCGCAAGGACCAGCGCCACGACCGTTCGGAGGAGGACGCCAGCCACGCCTGGGTCGAGGCGTTCTTGCCGGGGCTGGGTTGGCGCGGCTTCGATCCGACCAACAACCTGATCGCCGGCGATCGGCATATCCGCGTCGCCGAGGGACGGGACTACGCCGATGTGCCACCGACCCGCGGCGTCTTCCGTGGACGGGCATCCAGCCAACTGGGCGTCAGCGTGCGCGTCTCGCCCACCTACCTCCCGCTGGACGCCGAGGAGAAGGTCCTGATGACCACGGTCGCCGCCGCGCCTCCGCCGCCAAAGCGCATCGACCAACAGCAGCAACAATAGCCAGCGCCTGAATGGTTTTGCGTCCACGACAGGATGAACTACAATTCGCCATCGGAACCATGGAAGTTCTTGGTCATGCTGAATGGGTCGAGCGGACAGTGTCTTTTGCAGCCGCACCTTGTCATTTTGCCAACGATCTTAATCGAACCCAACGCCAATGAAGCATCTCGCACCTCATGCAATGTGAGATGCTTCATTGGCGGCTTGCCGAAACGAACATCTCGCGTACTACCCATTCAGCATGACCCAACGGTGATCTGAGCGTTAGGGATACCAACTATGACTCAGCCAGACACCCGCGCTGCCGACGTCGCCATCATCGGCGGCGGCATCAGCGGCGCGGCGGCGGCCTTCTTCCTCAGCCGCGCCGGGCTGAAGCCGGTCATCATCGAACGGCTGCCGGCGCTGGCCAGCCTGACCACCTCCCGCTCCATGGAGGCGGTTCGCGCCCAGTTCGCCGAGCCGGAGAACATCGCGATGATGCGCGAGAGCATCGCCTTCTACGAGCGCTTCGCGGAGTTCGTCGGCCTGCCGGACGTCCACATCGGGCTGCGCCAGCAGGGATACCTCTTCCTGACCACGGACGAGGCCGGCGCGCGCCGGATGCAGGAACGGGTGGCGATCCAGCACGCCGCAGGGTTGGACGACGTGGAGGTCTTGGGCGGGGATGAGGTGCGTCGTCGCTTCCCCTTCGCCGCTAGCGAGGAGATCATCGCCGGCACCTTTCGCCAGCGCGACGGCTGGCTCGCCGCCCACGAAGCGGCCTTCGGGTTTGCCCGCGCGTCGAACGCGCCGGTGCTGCTGCGGACAGAGGTGACTGGCATCGAGGTCCGCGGCGGGCGGGTCGTTTCCCTTAAGACTGACCAGGGTCAGATTTTCTGTGGAAGCGCGGTGATCGCAGCCGGCCCCTATTCGAAGCGCATCGCTGCTCTGGTTGGCGTAGAGCTGCCGCTGGCTATCGTTCGCCGCCACCGGGTCACCATCGGCCAGCACCCCCTGGTCCCCCAGGATGCGCCGATGGTCGTCGATCAGGACACAGGCGCCCACTGGCGGCCGGAAACTCCGGGCGCAGCGCTGGCATGGGCGCAGGCGAGCGAGCCGCCGGGCGAGCCGCAGGACGACGTGCGCACCAACCCGATGTTCGTTCACGAGGTGATCGAGGGCGTCTACCGGCTGTGTCCCTTCTGGCTGGACGTGGCCGAGACCCTGAAGCGCGATCAGGTCTTCTTGCAGGCCGGGCAGTACACGGTTACTCCCGACGACAAACCGATCATCGGTCCGCACCCGGAGATCGCGGGTCTCTATGTCAGCACCGGCTTCAGCGGCCACGGCATCATGGCGGCGCCGGGCGCGGGTCGCCTGCTGGCCGACCTGGTAACGGGAAAGTTAAGCGACCAGACTAACTCCTTCAGCTTGCGCCGGCTGGCGATGCTGGAGCAACTGAACGGAAAGCACGAACGCCTGCTGTAGTTCAGCCAGTATCCTCTTGATAGCGCTGTGGCCGGTCTCCGACCGAGCCGCCGGTGGCTCGGTCGGAGACCGGCCACAGGGGCCCCAAGGTGCCACGAGGGTACGACCATCGGACTGCATGCCGCCGGGCAGGGAAGCCCATGCAAGACACCATCGATCTCAACGAAACCAAGCGTCGCCTCGCCCTCTTTCTCAAGCACTATGAACAGGCGCGCGGCCGGGCCGATTTTTTGGAGGCTGCGCTGGGCATTCAGACTGCGCTGGAGAACGCGCTCGACGCGCAGCTCAGCCCGGAGGATGCCGCCAGCCTGGCCTTCGCTCAGAAGTTCGAGAAAGTGCTGCCGAACCTGGCGTCGGCCTGGAACGTCGCCGAGCTGGGCGAGCTGCGCAACCGGTACGCGCATCCATACACGACCTACACCCTCGAGCAGTACCGCTATCTGGCGGATGAGCTTGTCGGGCTGGCGCTGGCCGGCTGGCCGCGTCTCTTCGGCGGCGCGCCGCCCGGCGTGACGGCCCCGGAGTCGCTGCCAGACGACGACCGGCTGCTGCAAGACGCGGCGCTGGCCCTGAAAGCGCAGAAGCAGGAACTGGACGCGGCCGACGCCAGGATTGAAGCGTTGACCCGGCAGCTTGCTGCTGTCCAGGTCGCCCCGGCCGCACCACGGCCCGCCATTCCGTGGCGGTCGCTGGTCATCGGTCTGGTACTGCTGCTGCCCGTTGCGCTGCTCGTAGGATTCGCAGCCAACGTCGCCGCGCGGCGTCCCGTCCCATGGCTGCTGGCCGTGATTCCCACCGTGCTGGCACTGGTCGCAGCCTACTTCGCCGTCCGTTACCTGTGGCGTTTCATCCGCTCCGTCGGGCCGCTGCGGGTGCTGGCTGCCGCGGCTATCGTGCTGCTGCTGGCAACGCTGCTGCTGATCCCATTTACCGGCCGCAACCAACCGTTGACCGGTCGGGCCGGCGAGTCGCTGGCGACCGTGCTGCGCGGGCTGAACAACACCGCAGGCGTGGTGCCGCGGATGCTGGTCAGCATCGGCAGCGGTCTGGCAGACGTGATGACGGCAACTGCTGAGCCGGTCGTAGAGGATGTTGCACCGGCAGTAGCGACCGCCAGACCGGCCGAGGCAGCAACGCCCGCCAACCCAACGCCTGTGCCTGTCGCCGCCCGGCCATCGCCCACGGCAACGGCGGTTCCGACGCCGACCGCGACGCCGCGACCGCAGATCAGCGTTGGCTCACGGGTTGTAGTGCGCACCGACGGCGCGCCGCTGATGGGACGAGCCGCCGCGACCACTGACGCCGAGATCATCACCCGCTTCGAAGATGGTGTGACTCTCCTGGTTGTCGGCGGACCTGAGGAAGCAGCCGGTCTGGTCTGGTGGCAGGTTGAGGGCGATGAGGGCGCCGGGTGGAGCGCAGCCGACTATCTGGAACGCGTGGAGGATTGACGTGATCGACTTGAACACCGAGTACGGCCAGCGCGTTGCACGGCGGCTGGCGGAGGAACGCATCGGCTGGCTGACAACCGTCGATGGCAGCGGGACTCCGCAGCCGCGACCGGTCTGGTTTCTGTGGCAGGAAGGCAGCCTGCTCATCTACAGCCGGCCTGGCACACGTAAGCTGGAACACATCGCCCGCAGTCCGCGGGTTGCCCTGAACCTGGACGGCGACGGGTTGGGCGGCGACATCGTCGTGTTGACCGGCACGGCGGCGGTCGACGGCGGCGCGCCACCGGCCGACCAGGTGCCGGCCTACGTTGAGAAATACAGCGTGGCCATGCAGCGCATCGGCATGACGGCAGAACAGTTCGCGCGGGTGTACTCGGTTGCGGTCCGCGTGACCGTCGATCGCCTGCGCGGCCATTGATAGCCTTAACCTATTTTGTAAACTATTCGGTTTACAAAGTTATCTATACTTTGTATGCAGCCCATAGGGTGACTCATGTGTCGAAGCATCGTGCAGTTACGGCGGCCTGACGACCAGGCGCCGACCGAAGAGGAGATCCGCGCGGCTGCCTTGCAGTTCGTGCGCAAGGTCAGCGGCTATCGCAAGCCATCGCGGGCCAACCAGGAAGCCTTTGAACAGGCCGTGGCCGAGATTGCCGGCAGCACCGAAAAGCTGCTGGCAGCGCTGGCGCCCCGCTGACTCTTCGGCGATCCGTCAGACTCGTGATGCAGCTAGGCTCTCCGCAACTCCCCGGGTGCACAGGGACGCACCGCTTCATCGTGTTCGCGCCAGTCTTGGTGCTTACGCCCGTTTTCTCTGGCAGGCGTCTTGTCAGATGCCAAACGGTCCCAGATACTTGTCGGGCATCCACTCGGCCGGCGGCTGGGCGTGGCCGTTGGCGCCGGCGTGCTGGCTGCGCAGCTCGGCGATCTCCTGCTCCAGTTGCACCAACCGGTCGCCAAATGCCCGCAGCGCTTCCGCCGTGGCATCGGGCATGATGTTGTGCTGCAGGTCGCGGTCGGGATCGGACGGCTGCTGCGAGACCTCGCGGTGGCGCATGCGACCGGGAACGCCAACCACCACCGACTCGGGGGGCGTATCCTTGACCACCACCGAGTTGGCCCCGATGCGGCTGTGCTCGCCCACGGTCACTGGTCCCAGAACCTTGGCGCCCGCGCCGATCACCACACCGTCGCCGATGGTGGGATGCCGCTTCCCCTTTTCGATGCTGACGCCTCCCAGCGTCACGCCGTGATAGAGCGTCACGTTGGCGCCGACCTCAGCCGTCTCGCCGATCACCACTCCCATGCCATGGTCGATGAAGAACCCGGGGCCGATGCTGGCGCCCGGGTGAATCTCGATGCCGGTCAGAAAGCGGTTCAGGTGCGATACCCAGCGCGCCCAGAGCAGCCGGTTGTGACCCCAGAGCCAGTGCGCCAGCCGGTGAAACCAGACCGCGTGCAGGCCGGGATAGGTCAACAGCACCTCGGCCGTGCTGCGGGCCGCCGGGTCGCGCTGGAAGATCGATTGGATGTCGGCACGTAGACTGTTGAACATGGCGTAGTCCCGTATTGCGTAATGCGTAATGCGTGGTATGTGCGCTGTCAGGTCGCCCGGCATCGGCTACGCAACACGCACTACGCTTTCAGTCCAGTATATCGGCAAACAGCGCAGTGCTCAGATAGCGTTCGCCCGAAGACGGAATGATCGCGACGATGCGCTTGCCGGCGTTCTCGGGCCGGCGGGCAACCTGCAGCGCCGCCCAGATCGCCGCGCCCGAGGAGATGCCCACCAGGATGCCGTCGGTGACGGCCACCGTGCGCGCCGTGCGCATCGCGTCCTCGTTGGTGACCTTGACGACCTCGTCGATGATCCCGGTGTTGAGGACGCCAGGCACGAAGCCCGCGCCGATGCCCTGGATCTTGTGCGGCCCAGGCTGGCCGCCGCTGAGCACCGGCGAGTCGGCCGGCTCCACCGCGATCGCGACGAAATCGGGGTTGCGCTGCTTGATGACCTCGGCGACGCCGGTGATGGTGCCGCCGGTCCCGACGCCGGACACGAGGATATCGACCTTGCCGTCGGTGTCGCGCCAGATCTCCTCGGCCGTCGTGCGGCGATGGACGGCGGGATTGGCCGGGTTCTCGAACTGCTGCGGGACGAAGTAGCGCGCGTCGGCCGCCGCCATCTCGCCCGCGCGGTTGATGGCGCCCTTCATCCCCTCCGCGCCCGGCGTCAGCACCAGGTCGGCGCCGTAGGCGCGCAGCAGCTTGCGCCGCTCCAGGCTCATGGTGTCGGGCATCACCAGCGTGCAGCGATAACCCTTGGCCGCGGCCACAAACGCCAGCCCGATGCCGGTATTGCCGCTGGTCGGCTCGAGGATGATCGTGTCCGGTCCCAGCTTGCCGGCTGCTTCGGCCGCTTCGATCATGCTCAGACCGATGCGGTCCTTGACGCTGCTGGCCGGGTTGAAGAACTCCAGCTTGAGCAGTATCTCAGCCACAGCCCCTTCGGACTCGGCCAGGCGGTTGAGTCGGACCAGCGGCGTATTGCCGACAAGTTCAGTGATGTTGTTTGCGATATGTGTCATGGACTATTTCCTTTCAGATCGTTTTGCACGTGCGGCCTCGGCCTGTTCAAGCTGGGCCAGCAGGCGGTCAGACGTTGCCAGGCCGTGATTGACGGCGACCGGGCGCCCTGCACGGTCGAGCACAACGGTGGTCGGCACCGTCATTACGTGATAGAAATCGGCCAGCTCGCGCTGGTCGACGGCATCCAGCTTGACCAAACTCAGGTCATGGCGGCGTTCCTGCACCTGCGCCAGGGCGGGCGCCTGCTGCAGACGGCATTGTGCGCAGGTCGCGGTGGTGAAGTAGAGCACAGCGACCTGACCGGGCTGCGCAAGCCCAGCCAGCTCCTCAGGTAGTTGCACCCGCCCCAGCCGCCGCACTTGATGCGCAGCATAGAGCCGCCAGAGCGCAACACCGGCCGCCAGGGTCAGTGCAAAGGCAAGCAAGCCAAGCGATCGTTCCAGCATTGCGTCAGGCTCCCAGCGTCGCGCGCCACCAGGGCAGGTCGGCGTGAATGCCGCGCCGGGCAAGCTGGTAATACATGAAGCAGCCCAGGCAGAAGCCCAGGAAGAGGTTGACCGCTGCAAGAACGACCACAACCGCGACCAGCAGCCAGCCCAGCGCGCTCAGCCCGGCGAACAACGCCCCGCTCGCCAGCGTCAAAAACAGCGCGCCGACTCCCTGGGCGAACAGGTGCGGCTTGGGATCGTCAGCCTGCGGCGCAGGACGGACCACCCGCAGCGGCTTCAGGACATGTTTGTAGAACAGCTTGAACAGGCCGGCGCGCGGCACGAACGTGCCGATCCACATTACGGCGGCCACGAACACGACCAGCCACGGCTGGTTGAGCGGGAAAGCCAGCGCCAGCAGCGTGATGATCGACGCCTGGTTAACGCGCAAGGCGCTGTTGTCTACGATCGGGCTTTGGTTGGTCATGGTCTTATCACACCTCGTGAGTCGAAGTTCCGGCTACGCGCCGGTTGATCGGCGCCGTGTCATTGCGCCGTGATGCGCCACACCGGTTCGATGGCAACAATCGCGTCGCGGTCCAGCGTGCCGTACAGGTGTGGAAACACACCGTCGGGCGTCTTCTCGTACCGCAGCGGCGCCGTGAGCAGCGACTCGTCGATCACCAGCACCGCCAGATCGGGCACATCGGGATACAGGTTCGCGGCTACCCAGGCGACCTGTTGCGGCGTCGCGCTCAGATGGATGAACCCTTCGTCGGCCAGACTGGCCGCGAAGTACGGCTCGTCGGCCGGCTGGCCATCAAACTGTGAACGCGAAATCAGATGGTAGAGCATGATGAGTTGCAGGTTGCAGGTTGCAGGTTGCAAGGAAAGTGAACAGTAACCAGTGAACGGTGATCAGTTCGGAACAAACAACTGGCGGGTGGAATAGGGCTGGGCCTGGCTGATTTTCTGTCCCTCCGACCTTCTGCCTCTGACCTCCCTTCTCTTTCTGTTTCCTTGTTCTCCTTGTTTCCTTGTTCTTGTCTACTTGTCTACTTGTTTCCCTGTCTACCCGTCTCCTTCCTCGAACAACCCCAAGCTGACGTATTTCGCCGCCGTCGGGCAGGATGGTCACGACCATGCCACTGATCCACTTCGCCTGCGACTTGCAGCGCGCCCCAGACTGCCGCGCCGGAGCTGAAGCCGACGAACAGCCCGTGTTGCTTTGCCAGCCGGCGGGTCATCTGCCAGGCGTCCTCGGCCTCGACAGGCACCTGGCGGTCCGGGAGGTCAGCTTGTAGATGCCCGGCACCAGCGACGTCGGCAGATGCTTCAGCCCTTCGATGACCTGTAGCTCGTCGGCCGGCTGCAAGGCCACCAGTTGTATCGCAGGATTGTGCTGCTTCAGCCGCCGTCCGACGCCGGTGAACGTGCCGGTGGTGCCCAGCCCGGCCACAAAGTGCGTAACCCGGCCGCCGGTCTGGTGCAGGATCTCAGGCCCGGTAGTGTCGAAGTGCGCACGCCAGTTGCCGTCGTTGTTGTACTGGTCCGGATAGAAGTAGCGTTGCGGATCGGCCGCTACAATCGCGCGCACCAGCCGGATCGCCCCGTCCGAGCCCTCCAGCGGGTCGCTCTCGATAATCTGCGCGCCGTAAGCGCGCGCCAGCGCCTTGCGCTCCCGGCTGACGTTGGCGGGCATGACCAGGTGCACGCGGTAACCCCTGGCCGCGCCGATCATAGCGTAGCCGATGCCGGTGTTGCCGCTGGTGGCGTCGATGAGAATGTGGTCTGGCGTCAGTTGCCTGCTGCGCTCCGCATCCTCGATCATCCGCAGCGCAGCGCGGTCCTTTACCGAGCCGCCGGGGTTGAACCACTCGGCCTTGGCGAGGAGCTGCACCTGTGGTCGCCCGACCAGGCTGCTCAGGTCCAGCAGCGGCGTATTGCCGATCTGCTCCAGGATCGACGCGGGCCGGTTGGCGCGCTCCGGCGCCACGGCCCAGACCATGTCCTTGCTGCGTGTAAAAATCGTTACAGTCATACTCGTCTCACAATCATTGGTATCACACAGGCCCGACAAACGCTCGCCGGAGGCTGCAAGCCATCCGGCTACGAGGTGAAAGCCCCTCCGGGGCTGCGGAAGCGACCAGCTTCAGGCCCGCAGGGCCTTCCACTTTGTAGCCAGAAGGCTTCAGCTCGCCGGAGGCAACAAGCCATCCGGCTATCCACTCCGGGGCGTGAGCTACAAGGTGAAAGCCCTCCGGGGCTGCAGAAGCGACCAGCTTCAGGCCCGCAGGGCCTTCCACTTTGTAGCCAGAAGGCTTCAGCCTCTGGCGGGCCGGTCGACCGAGTGTCGCCACATTGCACCACCTCATTGACCAATACACAATTCGATCAATTCGCGTAATTCGTGGCAACTCCGCTCCGGTCGCGCCGTCACTCGTGCGCCGGCATGCCACAGAACTGTTCGTAGTCGATCAACTCGACCACGGTCGGATTGTCGCCGCACAGCGGGCAGCCCGGGTCGCGGCGCACGTTCAGCGTGCGGAAGGACATGTCCAACGCATCGAACATCAGCAGCCGGCCGATCAGCGAGTCGCCCTTGCGCAACACCAGCTTGATGGCCTCCACCGCCTGGATCGAGCCGACGATGCCGGGCAGCACACCCAGCACACCCGCCTCGGCGCAGCTTGGCACCTCGCCCGGCGGCGGCGGATCGGGATAGAGACAGCGATAACACGGCCCCTGGACAATGCCCTCCTCCGGGGCGCCGGGATGATAGACCGTCACCTGTCCCTCGAACATGAAGATGCTGGCATCGACCAGCGGCTTGCGCAGGAAGTGGCAGGCGTCGTTGACCAGATAGCGGGTCGGGAAGTTGTCAGACCCGTTGAGAACAATGTCGTACTCGCGGATGATGTCCAGCGCGTTGGCGCTGGTGATCGGCTCGCGGTAGGGCACCACCGTCACGTCGGGGTTGAGATCCTTGATGCGCGCCGCTGCCGACTCGACCTTGGGCTTGCCGATCCAGCTTTCGCTGTGCAGCACCTGCCGCTGCAGGTTGCTGAGGTCCACGTCGTCGAAATCGACGATGCCCAGCGTGCCGACGCCCGCAGCCGCCAGATAGAGCGCGGCCGGCGACCCAAGGCCACCCGCGCCGATCAGCAGCACCTTGGCCGCCAGCAACTCAAGCTGGCCCTCCTCGCCAACATCGGGCAGGAGGGTGTGGCGGCTGTAGCGAATCTTCTGGTCGCCGGTCAGCATCTTGGGCACCTTGACCGGCAGCCCGGCGCTCTTCCACCCGCCGAAGCCGCCGATCAGCGACTCGACGTGTTCGTAGCCCATCTCTTTCACGTTGCGGGCGGCCAGCGCTGAACGCACACCGCCGGCGCAGTAGAGGACAATGGGCGTCTGGCGGTCGAAGGCGTACTGCTCGATGCGCAACTCCAGAAAACCCCGCGGGATAAAGACTGCGCCCGGCACGTGTCCTTGCTCGAACTCGTCGCGCTCACGAATGTCAACCACCAGCGGTTTGACGCCGTTGCGCAGCCGCTCGTTGAGCGCCTGCGGCGTGGTCTCGATGATCTGGCTCTTGGCCAGCGCCACCAACTGGTCGCGGTTGAGTAGGGCCATGGCGCTCACCTCCCGCCGGCCATGGCCGGGACGATGCTGACGCGGTCGGCGGCGGACACCGGCGTATCAGCACCCTGCAAGGTGCGTATCTCGTCGTCGTTGACAAAGACGTTGATGAACCGCTTGATGGCGCCGTTTTGGTCGAGCAGCCGTTCGCCGATGCCGGGATACGTTTCGTCCAGGTTGGTGAGAACCTGACCCACCGTATCGCCGGCAACTTCCACTCTGGACTGGTTGGCGGTCAGCCGTCGCAGAGGGTTGGGATGAGTACTGTTGTCATTGTGTTTTGCCTTTCTTTCGTATCGTCGAAGCCCTGCGGGCCGCTGTGAGCTCGGTCGGAGACCGGCCACAGCAAGTGGTTTGCAAACAAAAGCTCACCGCCGGCGGATACACCGTGCAATGAGCCTGTGAGCAAGTTTCCTGACAGATGCGCTCAGGAGAAGACCCTCCAGGGCGCACCGTCGCTATGAGTTTGTAGAAAATGATACCATCATCATTCCTTGCCGTCTCACCGCACGCGATCGAGAGGCGAGAGCTGCCGGCAGGCATTGCCGACGCTCTCGCTAACGACAGGAGCAAGTGAAGCAAACGGACTTCAGGAACGATGGTGTCAGCAACACTTTGGCGCCTCCGGGAGGTGACGAGAGTGTACCCAATTAACCGGCGCTTGTCAAGTAACCCAGGCTACACGATTTCCCGGCACGTTAGACAAAAGCGGCGGCGTGCGGTAGAATTTGACGCTACACCGTCGATTGCAACACGCTACAGGAGGTGGCTGTGTCGGAACTGGACCAGATCGCTGCTGAAGTCAAGGTTTGCCAGCGCTGCCCGCTTGCGAAGGGTCGCACCAACGCGGTGCCGGGAGAAGGCCCGCCCAACGCCGAGATCATGTTCATCGGCGAAGGTCCCGGGTTTCACGAGGATCGCCAGGGACGTCCCTTCGTTGGCGCATCGGGCAACCTGCTGGAGGATCTGCTGGCCGGCATCGGCATGGCGCGCGAGCAGGTGTTCATCGCCAACGTGGTCAAGTGCCGCCCGCCCAACAACCGCGACCCGTTGCCCGCCGAGATCGAAGCTTGCACACCCTACCTTGACCGGCAGGAGGCTGTGCTGGCGCCCAAAATCGTGGTGACTCTGGGCCGATTCTCGATGCAGCGCTACTTTCCCGGCCAGTCGATTACCCGTATCCACGGGCAGGTGAAGCGCAAAGGAGACGTCGCCTACGTGCCGATGTTTCACCCCGCGGCGGCGCTGCGCAATCCGCAGTGGATGACCGCGATGCGCGAGGACTTCGCCCGGCTGCCGGCACTGCTTGCCGAGTTGCGCACCGCCAGTGCGGCAGCCGCGCCCAGCGTTCCCCCACAACCCGCCGCCCCGGCGACCGACGATTTCGAGCAGCTCACCCTGTTCTAGCAGACCCGCTCGTAGGGGGCGCTTCAGCGCCTAAGAACGGCGGTGAAGCGCCCCCTACGAACGAGTACCAGGCCACGAGGAGTCACCCTTTTGCAACCTACTGGCGACAACCCCGCTGCCATGCCGCTGCGCATCATCCCGTTGGGTGGAGTCGGCGAGATCGGCAAGAACATGATGGTGCTCGAATACGACGAGCGCCTGCTGGTCATCGACGCCGGACTGATGTTCCCGGAAAGCGACATGTACGGCGTGGACATCGTCATCCCCGACATCGCCTACCTGGTGGAGCGCGCCGAGCAGATCGAGGGCATCATCCTGACCCACGGCCACGAGGATCACATCGGCGCGCTGCCCTACGTCTTGCAACAGATCGACGTTCCGGTGTACGGGACCCGTCTGACGCTGGGTCTCGCCGAGGTCAAGCTGCGCCAGCACGGCCTGCTCAGCGACGCCCAGCTCTACACCATCACCTCTGACGACGCATTGCAGCTTGGCCCGTTCACCGTCGAGTTCTTCCACGTCTGCCATTCGATCCCCGACTCCGTGGGTGTGGCTGTCACAACACCGATCGGCCTGGTGGTCCACTCCTCCGACTACAAGTTCGACCAGCATCCCGCCGACGGCCGGCTGACAGACTTCGCCAAGCTGCAAGAACTGGGAGAACGGGGCGTCCTGCTGCTGCTGTCCGACTCCACCAACGCCGAGGTGGAGGGCTTCACCCCCTCGGAACGCGAGCTGGAGGATTCCTTCGACCGCATCTTCCGCACCGCGCCGGGTCGCATCTTCATTGCCACCTTTGCCTCCAACATCACCCGCGTTGGCCAGATTCTGGCGCTGGCGCGCCGCCACGGCCGGCGACTGGGGCTGGTGGGCAGGTCGATGCGCGACAACGCGCGCATGGCCGCCCGGCTGGACTACCTGGACGTTGAGCCGGGCGAGCTTCTGACCTACGAGCAGATGGAGATGCTGCCCGGCAGCGAGGTCGTCGTCGTCTGCACGGGTACACAGGGCGAGCCGACCTCGGCCATGGTGCGCATGAGCATGGACGAGCACCGGGTCAACATCCGCGCCGGCGATACCATCATCATGTCATCCGCGCCGATCCCCGGCAACGAGGAGTTGATCAACCGCACCATCGACAACCTGTTCCGGCTGGGCGCCGACGTGATCTACAGCGAGCTGGCCCACGTCCACGTCAGCGGCCACGGCAGCCGGGAGGATCACAAGATGATGCTCAACCTGGTGCGTCCGCGCTATTTCATCCCTATCCACGGCGAGTATCGCCACCTGGTTCTGCACGGCCGGCTGGCCGTAGCCATGGGCATTCCTGAGGAGAACGTCTTCGTCATCGAAAGCGGCCAGGTGATGGAGTTCTGGCCCGACGGGGTCTTCCCGGGTGAGCTTGTGACCGAGGGACACGTCCTGGTCGACGGTCTCGGCGTGGGCGACATCGGGCACGTCGTCCTGCGCGACCGGCGCCACCTTTCCCAGGACGGCTTCGTGGTGGCGGTTGCCATGGTCGATCAAGCCTCCGGCCAGTTGGTCGGCGAGCCGGAGATCCTGACACGCGGCGTAGTCTACGTGCGCGATTCCGAGGAACTGATGGACAAAGCGAGAGCCAGCGTGCGCGGCGCGCTGAGCCATGCCGGCCCACCCTCTGCCCTCAGCGCCAAGGTCAAGGACGCGCTGGCCGAGCTGATCTACAAGCAGACCGGTCGCCGGCCAATGGTGCTGCCGGTTGTGCTCGAAGTCTGACGTTTTTCGCTGACATAACCTTGGCGCGAGCGCCGTAATGTGCTATAATTCCGGCACATCCGTTCTATTTACCAGTTATTGAACAGCTTCTCATCGCTCGAACGCTGTGGCCGGTCTCTGACCGAGCCACGGGTGGCTCGGTCAGAGACCGGCCACAGCAGTTCGGGCACGGCGGCGGCTCGGTCGGAGACCGGCCACAGCAGCTTGCGGCTCCGGCCACAGCAGCTTGCAGTTCCAGCCCAGCGGCTTGCAGTTCCAGCCCAGCGGCGTGCAGTTCCGGCCCAGCGTCTTATACGTTTCTGAACATGGCTAAGCGACGCAGTACATCCAAGAGCAAAGGCCCCCAGATCGACCTCGGCATATTGCGCCAGGGCGAGGTCTGGAGCATCGTGTTGATCCTGATCGGGGTCGTCACGCTGCTGAGCCTGGTCTCATCCGGCAAGGGAACCATCACCCTGTGGTGGACAACGCAGTTGCGGATCCTGGTCGGCGGTGGGGTGCTGCTGCTCAGCCTGCTGCTGATTGGCTTCGGGGTCTGGGGCGTTTTGCGCAGCATCGACCGCTTGCAGGACGTTCCCTGGTATCGGCCGGCCGGCGCGCTCCTCCTCTTCCTGGTCCTTGTGACCATCCTGCACATGGATGGCTCCATCAGCAACAGCCAGGCGCTGGTGATGGGTCAAAACGGCGAGGGCGGCGGCATGGTCGGCTACGCGATCAGTGAAGCGCTGATAGACGGCCTGGGCTACACGCTGGCGTGGATCGTGCTGATCCTTCTGGCGCTGGCGGCGCTGATGCTCTGGCTTGGTCCGCTGATCCTGGCCAGCGGCACATTGGCCATGGTCATGCTATTGCAGCGCCGCGACGACCGCGACCTGAGCCAGAACGGCGGGCTGGACATGGCGCCCCAAGGCCCGCCCCTGCCAACAGGCGAGCCATCGGTCTGGCAGGCTTTGCTGGTTCGCCTCGGTTTGCGCTCCGGCGCCGACCAGATCTACGAGGAACCACCGTTGGTGATCGGCGGCAACGGCGTCGCGGCCGAGCGTACGGCCGCTCGCATCGTCGCCGACAAGCCCGTGGCAACATCGGAGCAGACGGTGGCCGGCATCTCGCGCGGCCCCGCGCCTGGCTCGGCCGATACGTTGATCCCGCGCATCATCGGCGGCGGCCAGACCTGGCGGCTGCCCGACATCACCGAGATCCTGGACGAAGCTGAGGAAGTGGAGATCCAGTACGCCGACATCAAGGATCGAGCGCGCATCATCGAACAGACGCTGGGCGATTTCGGCGTTCCCGTGCGCGTCGTCGAGGCCAACCCGGGGCCGGCCGTCACCCAGTTCGGCCTGCAGCCCGGCTACCGCGAGCGCCGCCGCCCGCGCGATGAAATGCGGCGCGAGGCCGAGGAACTCCTGCGCCAGCGCGGCTACGGTTCGTCGCGCCGCCCCATCACCGAAGAGTTGATCAAGGAAGTGATGGACGAAGAGGTCAGCAAGTACGAGCGCATCAAGATCAAGGTCTCCAAGATCCAGGCGTTGAGCAACGACCTCGCGCTGGCGCTGGCAGCCTCGCCGATCCGCATCGAAGCGCCAGTGCCGGGCCGTCCGCTGGTAGGACTCGAGGTGCCAAACACCCAGAAAGCGCTGGTCTCCCTGCGCGGCGTCCTGGAGTCGGACACCTTCCGCCAGATGAACAGCGCGCTGCGCATCGCGTTGGGGCAAGACACGGCCGGCCAGGCGGCCGTGGCCGATCTGGCGAAGATGCCGCACCTGCTGATCGCCGGAGCGACCGGCTCCGGCAAGTCGGTGTGCGTCAACGCCATCATCGCCACGTTGCTGCTGACGCACACCCCCGACACGCTGCGCTTCCTGATGATCGACCCTAAGATGGTCGAACTGACCACCTACAACGGCATCCCGCACCTCCTGTCGCCGGTGGTGGTGGAGCTGGACCGCACCGTGCCCCTGTTGCGCTGGGCAACCGGCGAGATGGACCGCCGCTACAAGCTGTTCGCCAAGGAAGGCGCCCGCAACCTGGAAGCCTTCAACGCCAAAGCCGTCAAGGCCGGAGAGCAGATCCTGCCCTACATCATCCTGGTCATCGACGAGCTGGCCGATCTCATGATGTCCGCGCCCGACGATGTGGAGCGCTACGTCTGCCGGCTGGCGCAGATGTCGCGCGCGACCGGCATCCACCTGATCCTGGCGACCCAGCGGCCCAGCGTCGATGTAGTCACCGGGCTGATCAAGGCCAACTTCCCGTCGCGCATCGCGTTCGCCGTCACCAGCCAGATCGACAGCCGCGTCATCCTCGACACCCCGGGCGCTGAGTCGCTGCTGGGCCGCGGCGACATGCTCTTCATGCGGCCCGACAGCAGCAAGCTGGAACGGCTGCAGGGCGGCTATGTCTCCGACACGGAACTGGAGAGGTTGGTGCGCTACTGGAAGGGGATCCGTATCCTGGAGGGCGAGCAACCCGGCGACATCCCCATGCCCGGCGGCATGCCGCCTATGCCGGTACGTCCTGAAGACGTGGTACAGGCCCCGCTGTGGGAGGACATGATCCAGCAGCAGCGGCAGGCGCAGCAGGAGGACGACCTGTACGGCGATGCGGTCGAGGTCGTGCATGGCGCGGGCCGGGCGTCGGTGTCGCTCTTGCAGCGCCGCCTGCGCATCGGCTACAGCCGCGCCGCGCGGCTTATCGACCTGATGGAGGAACGAGGTGTCGTGGGACCGGATCAGGGCGGCAGCCTGGGCCGCGAGGTCTACCTGGGCGATGAAGAGCCGATTGTTACGGCGCCGGCCGCCAAGGAGGACCGTGCGCCGTGGGATGACGAGGAATAACCGCTCAACCATGCCCCGCGGGGCTTCTACAGTTTGAGATGGTGAAGTCGATTCATCGGGTTGCCCTGTCACCACGAATACGCGAGGAGGTTCGCCATGCTAAAGCAACAGCTCTATCTCACGCCTCAAGAATATCTTGAGCACGAACGGCAGGCTGATACCAAGAGCGAATACTTCAACGGCCAGATCTATGCGCTGGCCGGCGCGACTCGCTCACACAATCTGATTGTTACCAACACCGTGCTCAGCCTTGGCACGAAGCTCCGGGACAGGCGTTGTGAGATCTACGCTGCCGACATGCGCGTCAAGGTCAGTCCGACCGGCTTGTACACATACCCGGACGTGGTCGTGGTCTGCGGGTCGCCGCGCTTCGACGACGCGCACAAGGACACGCTGCTGAACCCGACCCTCATCGTGGAGGTCCTGTCCGAGTCCACCGAAGCCTACGACCGCACGGGCAAGTTCGAGCACTATCGCACGCTGGAGTCGCTGACCGACTACCTGCTTATCTCGCAGGAGAAGGCCTGGATCGAACACCGCGCCCGCAGGTCTGACATCAAATGGCTGACCGGCTACTACATGGGTCTCGAAACTGTCGTGCCGCTGCCATCCATCGATTGCGAGCTGCGGTTGGCCGACGTCTACGACAAGATCGACTGGCCCGACGAGTCATCGGCGCGTGGCTGGATGCGGGCCGTGAAAGAACCTGTCGAGGAGTACCAGATTGCCCACCCCGCCGCGTATTGAGCTGACCGCCATTCCCGGCGTTCCGATGATCCAGCCCGGCGACGACCTGCCGGGCATTCTTTTGCACGCCGCGCACGCTGCCGGCCTGACGTTTCAGACCGGCGACGTGCTGGTGGTGGCGCAGAAGGTCGTCAGCAAGGCCGAGGGCCGGCTAGTCGATCTGCAAACGGTGATCCCCTCGCCGCGCGCCGTCGAGCTCGCAGAGGCCAGCCGCAAGGACGCGCGCATCGTGGAGCTGATCCTGCGCGAGTCCAACGAAATCCTGCGCGTGCGCCCCGACGCCATCATCGTCGAGCACCGCCGCGGCTTCGTCTGCGCCAACGCCGGCATCGACCAGTCCAACGCAGGCGCGCCGGACGGGGCGACCAGCGCCGGCCCGTGGGCGCTGTTGCTGCCCGAGGATCCCGACCGCTCGGCCCGGCGCCTGCGCGACGCCATCCGCGCCCGGACCGGCGCGGACATCGCGGTGATCGTCAGCGACAGCCACGGGCGCGCCTGGCGGCTGGGCACCGTCGGCGTGGCCATCGGCGTGGCCGGGCTGCACCCGCTCAGCGACCTGCGCGGCAAACCTGACCTGTCCGGCCGGCCGTTGCAGATCACCGAGGTGGGCACCGCCGACGAGATCGCCGCCGCCGCCGGCCTGCTGATGGGCCAGGCCGCCGAAGGCACGCCGGCCGTGTTGGTGCGCGGCGCCCCGTTTATCGAAGGTGAAGGGGAGTTAAGAGAAATCCTGCGCCCGCGGGAGAAGGACTTGTTTCGCTAGGCCCGCGTGCAGTTGCTGCTACCTGCAAACGTGCCCCGAGACGCTTGCCTAGCGATAGACCTCGTCGTGGCTGCCGATGTCGAGCAGCGTGATCTCCCGCTCCGTGATGAGCACTGTCAGCGTGATGCGATAGTCGTAGGTCAGACTGACGGCCTGGATACCCTCGTACTGTCCGCCGAGATGGTGATAGTTGAGATGGGGAGCGAAAGGATCGATGCGTAGATCCTCGATCACTTGCGAATAACGCGCACGTAGTTCAGGATGTTTCTTGAGGAACTTGCGCGACCGGCGCAGGAAGTACTGCGTGGTGATGATAGCGTACATCAGGGCTCATCGTCGAGATCGAGCGCCTGCAGCAGCTCCTCCACCGAAGAGAATCGGCGCACACGGCCGGCGCGCACATCCTCCAGCGATGCACGCACGCGCGCCTCGTAGGCTTCATCCTCAGACTCGAGCAGATCCTGGTAGCGTTGCTCCGTCAGCACCACGTACTGCGGTTGGTTGTTGCGGATGACGTGGACGGGCCCCTTGGCGATCAGGTCGTCCACGGCTGCGATGCCGCGGCGCTTGATCTCCTGGGCGGGGATGGTGTTCATGGTCGTGGCTCCTCTTAGTGCGCGATCTGGTACGCGAAATGGTACCAGAACAGGCGCCGATGCGCAAATCCCGCCGCATCAATCTCGGACAGTTGGTATGGCAATCCTAAAATGGATCATGGCCATGGAGAACCGACGCGTCAAGTGGGGATCAGATCGGCTTCTGGTCGTACAAAGGGCGTCACCTGAAAGCGATCGGCCTTCTGGTTGACCAGCGCCAGGTCGTAGTTCAACTGGAGCTGCAGCCAGCCCGCCTGGGGCGTTCGGCCAAAGGCCGTGGACACGCCGCACAGCCACACCTGCACTACGCGCAGGCGCAAGTGTCTCCGGTGAGATGCTGGCATGACCGTTGAGCAGCATGGACAGCGTCCTGCGGCTGACGCCCACACCGGCCGCGGCCTGTGTGACCGTCAAGTCCAGCGGCTCAATGTGCAAATCACGGATAATCTCACCGGGGTGAGGAGGGTTCTTCATAGGCATGGATCACTGGCTCCTAATGATGATCGAGGTAGTCCACATCCAGGGCATCTCCATCCTCGAAACGAAAGATGACCCGCCAATTTCCGGACACGGTCACGGCGTAGAAGCCTTGCAGACTACCTCGCAACGTGTATAGCCGCAGCCTTGGCGCATTCATGTCCCGTCGTTCGACGATCAACCCCGCCAAAGCATCGCGCTCCGGTGACAAGCGCCTCCTGCACCCAGCAGTTGTCGTGCCAACTCCAAACGAACGATCTCCTCGTTCACGGCCGCCCGCCCGGTCTACTGGTTGAACATGCAGGGCACACATAAGCGCCTTTCCTCACCTGCCACGGCTCGCCAACGGCCATCTTCACCCGCGGCCGCTGGTGAACGTGGGGAACTTGGGGATGGAACGCCAGTCGGGCTCGTCCCGATCATGCCGCAATTCTACCTGAGGCTGGCGTCAACGGCAAGTGAGGAAAAGTAGTTCTTGCTCCCACCACGTCCCCACCGTCGATGGACAACGCTCCGGGTTGACGGAACCAGCCACGAAGTATATACTTTTGTTGCAACTTTCAACAAGGAGTTTGCCATGATCAAGGAAGTTACCCTCCGCCCGTACGGCGGATCGCTGGGCACGACTCTGCCCAAGACGATGACCGACCGGCTCAACCTATCCGCTGGCGACAAAGCGTACGCCGTCGAAACTGAGCAGGGCATCCTGCTGACACCCTACGACCCTGAGTTTCTGCGCGTCATGGAGGCCGAGGGGCGCATCAGCAAGCGCTATCAGAACGCCCTGGCCGAGCTGGCCCGATGAACGAGCCAATCTGGCTGAAGCGCGTCTGGGTGGATGCCATCCACTTTCAGCAACTTCAGCGTTTTGGCGGTCTCTTTGGTGTGCGCGATGAGGGCGTTATCGAGTCCGCATTAGCGCGGCCCCGTAACCAATGGATCTATGATAACGTGACCGACATCGCAACCCTGGCGGCGGCCTATGGCTTCGGCCTGACGCGCGGCCATGGCTACGTGGACGGCAACAAGCGCATTGGCTTCGTCGCCATGGCGGTCTTTCTGGACATCAACGGCTGGAGCCTGGAAGCGTCAGAACCAGAGGTTGTGCGGGTTATGCTGGCCGTCGCCAGCGGAGAATGGGGGGAGGCCAGCCTGGCATCATGGGTCCACGGGCATATCTTCCAGACGCCAGAGGAGAGGCCCGGATAGCCAGCATAATTTGCGAGAGTACGTGTCGTCAGTGAACATCACCTGACTTCGCTCATAGCCGGAGTTGCAGCCAGCGGCAACGGCCTGTCAAGCTCGATTCTTGCGCAGCAGCACTTCTCAATTTGCGGGGATCTGGACGCGGATATCGCGGACAAACGCGCTTTTTTTCGGGTTCCACACCTTTTTTCGAGGCCTGTCTGCGTCAATCCGCGTTCCTCCGCGTCCAGATTCAGAATTGCTGCCTGTGCATGCTGTAGATAGAGCGCGATATTTGCACCGTGATTGCGTCCATATAGGAATCGGATATAATTCGGGGAGCCGTACTTTCCGTTGGTAAGGTCGAAGGTAGCAGCAATGTCTCCTCGTCTCGCAGATCGACTCAGCGCGGCGCGCCGGCGCCGTTTCATCGGTCGCGTGGCCGAACAGGCCCTGTTCGAGTCGGCCATCCACGCCGACGAGCTTCCCTTCTACGTGTTGCACGTCCACGGACCGGGCGGGGTCGGCAAGACGAGCCTGCTGGCACAGTTCACCACGCTGGCCGAGCGCGCCGGCGTGCTGGTGCTGGCGGTCGATGCCCGCAACATGGAGCCAACTCCCGGCGCCTTTCTGGCCAGTCTGGGCGCGGCCCTGGGCATCGACCTGAGCCAGTCGCCGGCCGAGGCGCTGGCGGCGCGGCCGGGCCGGGCTGCCCTGCTGATCGACACCTACGAACTGCTGGCGCCGCTGGACGGCTGGCTGCGCGAGACGTTTTTGCCCCAGTTGCCGGAGCGCGTGCTGACGGTGCTGGCCAGCCGCCACCCGCCCTCGCCCGGCTGGCGGGCGGACCCGGGCTGGCAGCCCTTCCTGCGCTTGCTGGCGCTGAACAATCTGACCCCCAACGAGGGGCGGGACTATCTGGAGCAGCGCAACGTGCCGGCCGCAGATCTGCCGGCCGTGCTGGATTTCACCCACAGCTACCCGCTGGCCCTGTCGCTGGTGGCCGACCTGTACGACCAGCGGCCCGGCTTCCACTTCGAGCCGCTGGAGGCCGCTGACGTGGTCAAGCTGCTGCTGGAGCAGTTCCTGCAGCGCGCGCCCGGGCCCGCCCACCGCGCTGCGCTGGAGGCGTGCGCCCTGGTGCGGGTGACCACCGAGGGGCTGCTGGCCGAACTGCTAACCCTGACCGATGCCCACGACCTGTTCGAGTGGCTGCGCGGCCTGACCTTCATCGAAACGCGGCCGGGCGGCCTCTTTCCCCACGACATCGCCCGCGAGGCGCTTGTCACCGACCTGCGCTGGCGCAATCCCGGCTGGTACGCCGAGCTGCACCGCCGGGCGCGCGTCCACTACACCCGCCGGCTGCAAGAGAGCCAGGGGCCGGAGCAGCAACTGGCGCTGTTCGACTTCGTCTATCTGCACCGCGACAACCCGGCCGTGCGCCCCTTCTTCGAGTGGCAGGCCAGCGGCCGCGCCATCCCCGACCGCATGCACGGGGAGGATGTGGACCTGCTGGTGCAGATGGTCGAACGCCATGAAGGCAGCGACTCGGCGCGGCTGGCGCGCTTCTGGCTGGCGCGCCAGCCGGAGAACGTGATCGTGTTCCGCGACAGCGCCGGCCAGCCGGCCGGCTTCCTGCTGCAACTGGCGCTGGACGCGGCCGGGTCTGGAGATCTGGCCGTCGATCCGGCAACGGCTGCGGCGTGGGATTTTCTGGAGCAGGAAGCGCCGCTGCGCGCCGGCGAAAGCGCCACCTATTTCCGCTTCTGGCTGGCCGCCGACGCCCACCAGTCCGTCTCACCGATCCAAAGCGTGATCTTCATCAACATGGTGCGCCACTACTTCACGCCCGGGCTGGCCTACACCTTCTACGCCTGCGTCGATCCGGCCTTCTGGCAGCCGGTGTTCGCCTACGCTGACCTGGCGCGGCTGCCGGCGCTGGACTTCGCGGTCGGCGCGCGGTCGTTTGGCGTCTACGGCCACGACTGGCGCGCCATGCCGCCGCTGGCCTGGCTGGAGCTGCTGGGCCAGCGCGAGATCGCCATGGCGCCGGAGACCGTCCAACCGCGGGCGCAGACCCAGCGGCTGGCGGTGCTCAGCCAGCAGGAGTTCTTCGAGGCCGTGGGCAATGCCCTGCGTGACTACAGCCGGCCCGACGTGCTGCGCGGCAGCCCGCTGGTCCGCTCGCAGGTAGTGACAGCGCGCGCCGGCCTGGCGGCCAGCGAAAAAGACCGCGCCGCCGCGCTGCGCGCCCTGCTGACCGAAGCCGCCGACCAGATGCGCGGCTCGCCCAAGGAGAACAAGTTCTACCGCGCCGTCTATCACACCTACATCCAGCCGGCGGCCACGCAGGAGCAGGCCGCCGAGCTGCTGGACGTGCCGTTCAGCTCCTACCGCCGCCACCTGAAGTCCGGCATGGCGCGCATCGCCGAGATCCTGTGGACGGCTGAAGCGGGCGGAACGCAAAACTGAGCAGTGAATGAGCGCTTTCTGATCTGGACGGCAGCGTCCAAGTCCGGTAGACTGTCCGGTATGATGGCTATTATTCTACGCGGAGACCGACCATGTCCCAGCAAACACGAGACCTGATCGCCCAGTTGGTGGAGGCCTGGAACTCGCACGACCCGGAACGGGTGGGCGCGTGGTACACCGAGGACTGCTACGGTCTGGATGTCGCGGTTGCCAGGCCGCAGATCGGGCGCGAGGGCGTGCAGCAGATGTTCGCCGCCTACTACCAGGCCTTTCCCGATCTGGAGATCACGCCCGATGAGGTGATCGTGGAGGGCGACCGGGTGGCGCTGTTCTGGACGGCGCGCGCCACGCACATGGGGCCGATTCTGAACATCCCCGGCAGCGGGCGCAGCATTGAGGCGCGCGGCGTCAATCGTCTGGTGTTCAGCGACGGCAAGGTGTGCGAGACGCTCACCATCTGGGACGTGGCCGGTATGTTGCGCGGCCTGGGGCTGCTGCCTGACCTGTAAAGAAGCCCGATCACAGCCGAGCGTCGTGCCGGCGCCTCAGACAGCCTGATCCTCTGGAGGGTTCCCCTATCGCCCGCTACGACTTCACTACCATCTGGCAGGTCGATGCTCCGCTCGCGCCGATCTGGACGGCCATCGCCGAGGTCGAGCGCTGGCCCGAGTGGTGGCGCGGGGTGGAGTCGGTCGTCCCCCTGCGCAACCCCGGCCGCGGCGTCGGTTCGGTCTACCGCTACACCTGGCGCAGCAAGCTGCCCTACCGCCTCACCTTCGACATGGAGACCACCGCCGTCGATCCCATGCGGCGTATCGAGGGGCGCGCATCGGGGGAGCTGCGCGGCACGGGCCGCTGGACCTTCTCCGGGGCCGGCGGGCGGACCACCGTGCGCTACGACTGGAACGTGGAAACCACCAGGCGCTGGATGAACCTGCTTGCGCCCGTCATGCGGCCGGTGTTCGTCCGCAACCACGATGTGGTCATGGCATGGGGCCGCGCTGGTCTGGTCGAGCTGCTGGCGCGGCAATCAGCATAGCTCACGGGCAAGCAAACGGGGAATGGCATGTCTTGCGTTTGGGCGGCAACATCTCACCTCTGTAATTTTGAGCAACAAATGAGCATTTCTTGGCCTTGAAGTCGGGCATTGGTCCGGACTATCATGGGGACGTTGGCCGAAACGCGGCCAGCAAATCAATCTGAGTTTGAAAGAGTTGAATCGGAGGTTTACCGTGGTACACGTGATCGTTCGCCACACCGTCGAGGACTTCGCTCGCTGGAAGCCCTACTTCGACTCGGATACCGGAACCCGCAAGGCCGCCGGCTCGCAGGGTGGGATGCTCCTGCGCGGCGCGGACAACCCGAACGAGGTCGTCATCTTCTTCCGCTGGGATTCTCTGGAGAACGTACAGGCGTTCACCCACGCCCCGGCGCTGGCCGAAATCATGCAAAAGGCCGGCGTCATGGGGATGCCCGACTTCGCCTTCCTGGAGAAGGTCGAGGAGTTCGCGGCCTAGGCAGTGACGGCTGCGGCCGGCCGTGCAGGCAGCAGGCGCCAGCAGGCAGCGAGCCGTGACGTTTCCGGACGAGCCGTAGAAAGCATTGAGTATTCCTGGCAGAACCCCGCCAGAGTGCTGGCGGTGTTCTGCCGCAGACAACAGCCCAGCGTTCAATCGCAAACAGTCCCAAAAATAAGGGGAGCAACAATAGTCCTGTTGACAACAGCAGCGGCGGATCGCGCATGCCGCCGCGCCTACCTGCACGCAAGAGCATTGAATGCCAGCCCAGTTTTGGTGACCTGACTCACCGGAGATACCATGCACCGCACGAACTTCTTCGCCCGCCTTCTGCCAAGATCTCTCTCATTCGCGCTGATCGCTTCATTCCTGGTCGCCAGTGTGCCGCCGCACGTTCTGTCGCCGGCTCGCTCTGCAGCGGTCGCCGGCCCGGCTGTCGCAAAGGACGCTGGGGAGCAACCGCACGCGGGAGGTCAAGGACTACTACAAGGGCTGGCAGTCCTCGGAAGGACTGCCAGCCCTGCCTCGCAACCTGCCGGCAGCCTGCGCTTCTCGCCCGTCGTCGACGCCGACGACAACCCGGCCAGCAACCCCACCGCGGCCGCGCCGGTTCCCGTGCATCGCGTCGGCGCGCCCGAAAGCGAAGAGGCATCGGAGCCCGCATTGTATGCGGTGATCGGGCTGGCCGTGGAAGTCACGCCGGCCGATGCCGCGCTCAACCCGGCCGGCGTGGTGGTCGAGATGACCCTGTGGGACGACGCCGGACAGGTGCGACAGACCCGGCGGGCGCGCGCCGACGCCTGGGGAGCAGCCTCGGCCGAGTTCTTTCTGGACGACCTGCACCTGGCGGGCACGTTCCACTACAGCGCCCGCGCCGACGGTTACGGCGAGACGCCGCCGCGCACCTTCAGCTTCGACCAGAGCAGCTACGCCAGCGACGTCTGGCTGGGCGCCGCCCGCCTGACCGCCACGGTCGATCCCGACGGCCGGCTGGTGGCGGACGTGCAGTCGGACGTCGCCATCGATGACTCGCTGTTAGCCGTGCAGTTGACGGCCGTGCGCCTGGAGCCGACAGAGTCGGGCGCACCCGACAAGACCCTGCTGCCGGCGCTGGCCGCCCGCCGCCTGGACGACCACCACGCCCGCGCCGAGATCTACCTGGAAGCGGGCGATTACCTCCTCAGCGCGTCGGCTGCATCCGGCGCTGTCGAGGCGCGCAGCCAGCCGGTCCTGGTGCACATAGAGCGTGTCGACGCGCCGCCCATCGCCGCGGTGGAGCAGTTCTTCGACTTCAGCGACGACGGCGAGCGCGTGCTGGTGCAGTACCGGACGCCGGACGGCGATGTGGCGCTGTTGACGCGCGCCGTAGCCGACCTGCCCAATGAAGCTCCGCAGCCGGCCACCCCGCCCATTTTCCAGCAGCAGACGCGCGTCGGCCCCTTCCAGTGGCGCACCCAGGTCTACTCCACCACCGTCGAGACCGTCGTGGACGACGGCAAAAAGCTGGTGACGCTGGACGCCTTCAGCTACGACCCCATCGCCCGCACCTACGACATCAAGATCGAGTCGTTGATGGACCAGGCGGTGGACGACAAGCTGACCGTCCAGGTCTACGGCCCCAACCACGTGGTCATCTACGAGGAAACCGTCCCGATCTGGCTGGACCCGGCGCAGCCCTTCCACTACCAGTTCAGCCTGCCCGCCGACCGCGGCGAGCCCTACGGCCTGCGCATCCACGTTCACGACCCGCTGGACTTCGACTGGGCGCTCCAGTTGATCTCGGACAGCGTCACCACAGTCTACAACGCGCTGGGCGCGGCCGTGGCCGGCAGCGGAGTCAGCCTGCCGCTGGGTCTCTCCTTCAGCCTGACGGCTGGCTTCGGCTTCAGCATCAAGGTTGTGGAGATCGACGTCCTCACCGCGTCCATCAGTTGCACGGCGGGCCAGTGCAAAGCCAAGGATCCCACAGGTATATTCTTCGGCTCGGCCCCGTGGCTGGGCGTGGTTACCGACGGCGTCAAGACGTTTCTGCGCAATCAATACCGCGACATTCTCGAGACCGACGACATGGACAAGATCCTCAAGAAGCTGGGCGAGGGGATCAGCCTGGGCGCGCTCACTCTTAGCGCCACCGCCAGCGCGCCTGACCTATGATCTGGTCGATCCGGGCAGTTGCGTCAGCCCGCAGGCGCTGGACCAGGCCAGGCACTACGTCGCCGATCTGGGCTTTGCCGCCAAGGAGCTGGGCGACACCATCACCTTCCGCGCCAAGGATCTCTCGAAAAACTGCAAAGCAAGGCAGGATCAACCTCTCCATCCCCGGCGCCTGGTTCCTGGGCGCGCAGTTGTCGCCGTGCTGGCCTTCAAGCTCAAGGCCGACAAGAGCGGCGATTACGCCGTCTACGTGGCTGCAGGTGGAGCTGGGCGGCAAGGCGACCTGAAGCTGAAGGCCTCGGCTATCTTCGACACGATCTTCGCCCTGCTGGAAGCCAAGGATTTCGTCATCGGCATCTACCGCATCCTCGACACCGCCCGCACCGCCCAGAAAGTGTTCGCCATGCTCAGTTCGGCCAGCGCCTATGCAGCCGGCGGCGGCTGTAGCAGCGGCGGCGGCGGTGGCGGCGGCAAGCGCGGCCCCAACCCGCCGCCGCCCAACGGCCACCCCGACGAGCGCATCGACTCCTCGCAAAGCCAGTTCATTCCCGACCCGCGCGGCATCAGCGGCGACATCCAGACCCTGCAGCAGTTGGTGTCCACGGCCCAGCAAGCTCGGCCCCTGACGCGCGCCGCGACCTATTTCACTGTACAACTGCGCCGCCAGGAGCTGGCCGCCTTCGAGATGGACACCAGCCGCACCATCAGCCACACGGCCAGCTGGACGCGGCCTACGACCAGGCCTACCTGCGTGTCACCGGGCTGATCAGCGGCACGATCCTGCCCGAGCCGGGCGAGACCGTCACCGACGCCGTGCGCTCGACCTATGACAACTATCTGATCGACATCGCCGAGACCGACTACAGCCAGGAGCGGCGCGCGCTGCTGGACAGCCTGGACTTCGCCCTGCTCCAGTACAACCAACTGCGCGGCCAGGAGTTGGAGTTGCAATATGAGCTCCGCCAGATGCTCACCGCCGGCAGGGTCGGCGTGGTGGACAGCGGACTGGTCCAGATCGGCCATCGGCGCGATCGGCAGTCTCGGCGTGCGCGCCCGGCCCATCGAGATCGTGGCCGGCACCGGCAGCAGCGGCCTGCCGGACAGCCGCTACGTGGCGCCCTTCCAGGCGCCGCCCGTGGTCATCGTGCCCAGCGGCGGCCTCTATCGCTACCGCGATAGCAATGAGGCCCGCGCCTGGCTGGAAACCTACGTCGCCACCGGCGGAACGCTGATCGTCCTGGCGCAGTTCGACAGCGGTGACTGGGAGATGCTGCCAGGCGGGCAGGTGCGCGGCCTGGGCTACGAGCAGGACATCCTCTGCAAGCAGGCCTCGGTGCGCATCGTCAACAGCTCGCCGTGGATCGTCGGCATCGGCCGCGACCGTCCCGACATCCAGGTCGACGGCTCCTTTACCCAATGGCCATCGGATGCCACGGTCATCCTGATGCGCACCACCGGCAACCAGATGCCGGCCATGATCGAGTATCCCTACGGCCTGGGCCAGGTGGTGGCTACTTCAGCTTACCCCGACTTCTACATGAACGGCCTGCAGAGCAGCGAGGATATCATCTTCGCCCGCAGCCTGTTCGGCCAGGCCTACCTGCAAGGCACCGGCCAGACGCCCGTCGCCAGCCTCGCGCCCAACCAGACGGCCTCGATCCCGGTCGAGGTCACCAACACCAACGCCCTTTCCGTCACCCAGGTGACGCTGTACCAGGACTACTACGCCGCCGCACTGGGCGACAGCTGGCGCTGGGCCGTCCACCAGCCGGATCCGTTCGGAGGCCCCGGGGTCGTCACCCTGACGCCGCCGTTGCCCAGCGGCGCCAGCCGGACCGTGACCTTCAACCTGACCGCGCCTGCCAGCGCGGGCATCTACCGCCTCGGCTACTTCATGGGCGCCAACACGGCCGCCGGCTTCCTCTGGAACCGGTCGGGGACCATGCCCGGCGTCTATTACCAGGTCCTGTCGGCCCCGGTCAGCACCGACCTGTTCCGCTTCCAGCTCACCATCGACGAGCCGGCCTACGACTTCGGCCAGACGGCGACGCTCACCGCTTCGCTGTTCAACGACCGGGCTGTGGCGCGCACGTTCACGCTGGAGCCGCGCAGCGGGCTGGCGGCCGCGCCGGTAGAAGTGGTCGTCGCGCCGCACAGCACCGCCTCGCAGACCTACACCACGGTGGTCGATCACACCCGCCAGGTGCGCCTCGCCGCACTGGAGAACGGCGACACAGTCAGCGAGTTGCTGACGACGGTGCGGCTCAAGCTGCCGACCCTCGGCCTCAGCGGGACGCCGGATGAGATGCTGGCCGGCGTGGCCGCCAACGGAACGTTCACAGCTAGCGTCAGCAACGCGCCCGTGGGCACAACCACCGTGGACTGGGAAGTGCGCCAGAACGGCGCCCTGCTCCAGTCCGTCTCAACGCCCCTGGTGGGAACGGTGGGCAACAGCACGGCCGAGCTGGCAGCTTCGCTGCCGGCTGCCCCGCCCGACACGGAGTTCACCGTGCGCGCTGCCCTGCCCAACACCAGCCGCGCCATGACCATGACGATCCCGGTCCTCAGGCCGGTTGAAGTGCGCAGCATCTTCCTGACCGATGGGCCGGTCATCGACGACCAGAACGCAGATCTGGTGCTGGTCAGCCTGCAGGACCCCGGCTACCCGGGCCAGTACGCCGTGCAGGCGCTGTTGAAGGACGGCAGCACGGTGCTCACCAGCAGTCCGGTGGCCACCGGCGCCAGCGGCAACAACCTGACCTACGAGACCCTCGACCTGCCGCTGCCGGCATCGCTGACCCTGGGCATCACGCCAACAGTCGCGATCAGCCTCACTGGCCAGTTCGACGGCGCGACCGACACCTTCAGCGACACCTTCGAGATGCCGCTGCCGCTGGCCGCGCCGCAGGTCAGCCTGTCCAGCGCGACCCGCAAGGCCGGCCAGCCGCTGGACATCGCCGTGGAAGCGCTGCCCGACAACGTGGAACTGCCGGCCGACAGCCCCTTCGACATTGCGCTGATCGGCCTGTCAACCTACGGCTACTACTACCTGCCCGTCGAGTCGTTTACCTCTACGGCGCGCGGGGTCGTGTTGCACACCCACATTCCGCCCTACCTCTACAGCGGCGGCCTGTACGATGTGCAGGTGACGTCCTGGCAGCTTGACGGCTGGCAGAGCCACAGCAACCTGTCGGTGCCGCCGCACCAGATCGACCTCGATGCGCCGGCCGCCATCGATGCCGGCGACACACTG
This sequence comes from Caldilineales bacterium, assembly GCA_041391245.1. Taxonomy (GTDB): domain Bacteria; phylum Chloroflexota; class Anaerolineae; order JAAEKA01; family JAAEKA01; genus JACKBK01. The sequence goes on along the minus strand of JAWKOJ010000010.1, from coordinate 105,686 downwards.
ACGGCGACGATCCAGAACAGCGGCGGCGTGACGGCCACCGTCTATGGGTCGCTGGTCCTGGTCGACCGGCGCAAGCTGGACGTTGCCGAGGCCTCGTTCTACCTGGAAGTGCCGGCCGGCGGCAGCCAGCCGCTGGCCCTGGCAGTACCGGAGCAACTGCACAGCGACGTCTACACGCTGCGACTGCAGGGCTACGACCAGGAGTCGCGCGCCGTCTCGGTGCGCCGGTTGGTGACGGTCAGCGGCCTTGCCGCCGAACTGGACAGCCGTACCGACCAGCCAGCCTACCTGGCCAGCGATCTGGTCTCGACCACCAGCGTCGTCACGACCAGCAGCACTATCTCCGGCGCGTCGCTGCGGCTGCGGGTGCTGGGCACGCCGCCGCCCGCCGGCAACTGGGACGGCTGGCGGGCACAGTTGGCCGACGGCGGCCGCAGCAACTACGTCTCCCAGACGGCCGCCGGCCCCTTCGTCCCGACCTGGAGCGCAGCGCCCCAGATCAGTGTAGCGCCGCTGGCGTACGAAGATAAGGTGATACTGCCCGCCGGAAGCTGCGCCCATCCCCAGGCCCGGGCTATGGATAGTCTGGACGGCAGCACCATCTGGCAGTCGCCCGACCTGCCCAACTATCCCAACGCGCTGGCGGCCAATACCAACCACGTCTACGTTCGCACTGCCTACTACTGCCCGCTGGCGCCCGAAGCCGCCCCCGACACCGGCAACAACAGTCTGGTGGCGCTGGACGCACAAACGGGCGCGCTGGTGTGGCAGACCACTTTGAACAGCTATGACGACCTGATGGCCTCCGATGCTGCGGTTCTGATCCAGGACGCCGACAGCAACGGCTATCTGCTGCTGGACGCCGACACCGGCATCACACGCACGCTGCTGGCCGACGTAACCGGCGCGCTGCTGGTGGACAATCAGGTGTTCGTCCGCGAGCAGAACACCGACAACCTCGTCGCCTACGACGCGGCAACCGGCGGGCAGCTCTGGTCCGTCAGCGCGCCGTCGGACAGCGTGCTGCTGGCGGCCAACGCCGACTACGTGCTCACCTTCCAGGAGTACGACTACAGCACCTACGACATGACCAACCTGCTCAGCGTCTATGACGCTGAACGGCAACCTGCTTGGCGACGTAACGCTGACCACAGCGCCGTATGGTCCCGGTGTGGTTCTGTCCACCGACGTGCTCTATTACCTGTTCGTGGACACCGGCGGCAGCACCCGTCCTCACACGCCGGCCGACATCGTGAGCACGGTTTACGCCGTCGATCTGGCGGGCTTCAGCGAGTCGGTTTTCTACACATCGGAGAACGAGATCAGCGCCATGGTCGGCACCGGCGACCGGCTGCACCTGGTGGACGCCTACGACCATGCGCTCATCTCGCTGGATGCCACCGGCGCGACCATTGGCCAGTCCGACATCTCCGCCCTGGGCGGCTACAACATCGACGGACTGACCGTCCATCAGCAGGGCCTGCTGGCGCTGAACTACGGCGGCTACGAAGTGTACGCGCTGCAGGCCAGCGGGCCGGTCCATGGCGGCGAAGCGGCGACGCGCGCCGTCAACGCCACGTCGGTGCTGCGCGAGGACTGGCTGGCGGTGGATGGCAGTGGGGTTATCTCGTTGCCCTACCCGCTGACCAACCCCGATTTGGGCGACAACCCGCTGGCCAGGGGCGTGCTCTACCTGGAAGCAGTGCTGTTCGGAGCCGAGCCGGCTGCCATTCCACAGCCGGGCAACCGGCAGCGGCTGGCCAGCAGCGTCTACCCGTTCCGGCTGGACAACGCCGTCACGGGCGTCGAGCTGGCCACCGACCGGCCAACGTACCGGCGCAACGTGCCTGGCTACAGCGCCGACGACCCCTGAGCGCCGTGACCCTCAGCGGCCGGGTGCGCAACACCGGCCTTTCGCCCGACGACATCACACTGCAGATCCAGCGCAGCGACGGCGCGCTGGTGTTGTCGCAGACGTTCACTGCCGTCGGTCCTAACGAAACGCAGCCGTTCAGCGTCGTCGACCCGGCGCCGCCGCAGGGTGCGGTGGTCTACACCGGCACCATCAGCCTGGGTGACAGCGCGGTCGCCCCGATCCAGGTGGTTCCCTCGGCGCTGACGGCCGCATCGGTAGTCACGCCGACGACCCTGGCGCTGGGCGAAGGAGCGACCCTCGCGGTCAGCCTGGCCAATCCGGGCAGCCAGCCGGCCGTCGTCACCGCCGACATGGGCGCCGGCCCACAGGACGTGACGCTGGCGGGCGGCGAGGCGATCACCTTGACGCGGGCGCTGACGCCTTCCACCGCCGGCGAGCTGAGCCTGCCGGTCGTCTTCACGGGCGACATCAACCGCACCGACACGCCGACCACGGCCGTGCGCGACGAGACGGCCTCGGCCAGCATCGTGCTGTCGGGGACGATTCGCACCGTGGCCGAGGAACCGGGCGCGCACGCCCAGCGCGGCGGCGCTGGTGCAGGGCGCCGACGCCGCGCTGGATCTCGCGCTGCAAAGCGGCCAGCCGTTCAGCTTCGACGTGATCGTTGACTACCTGCTGACCGGGCCGGAAAGCCGCTCCGGGTCGCAGGTGGTCACACTGGATCCCGGCCTGACCACCGTTCACATCCTGCTGGGAGCGCTGGCCGCCGGCGACTACACGGCCACCGTCACCGTCCGCCATGCCCGGCTGGGCGGCGTCATCGCCAACGCCGGCCTCAGCTTCAGCGTCGTCAGCCCGATCTACGACCTGCACATCGACGCCAGCGCTGGCGAGATGAGCGCGGGCGGCGACATCACCCTCACCGTGACTACCAGCAGCACGGCGACCAGCGAGCAGCCGTGGACCGGGACGCTGGTCGTCGAGGACGGCGGCGACGAGACGCTGCGCGCGTCGATTACCCTGACGCCGGGGGGCAGAGCGACCTACAGCCAGACGCTGTCGCTGCGCGACCGCGCCGGCCCGCAGACGCTGCACGCCGCGCTGGTCGGCCCTGACGGGGCGGCGCAGAGCGAGCAGGAGCTGGTGATCGACGGGCCGCAGCGGCTGGCGCCGGCTGCCACGCTCACCGGGCTGACCGCGTCCACCGGTGCGCCAGGCGGGCCGGTGACGCTGACGGCGACGGTGGACAACGACGGGCCGGCGGGCGATGCGCCGCTGAGCTTCCTGGCCTTCGACACGACCTACGAGGTGACGGGCGCGCTGCCGGCCAACGGCTCGCGGGCGGTCGCGCTGACCGTGGCCGCGCCGGCCGGCCTGCTGGCCGGCAGCTATCCGGTCGAGGTACACCTGGGTAAACAGTCTGCTAAGGCCGAGGTCGCTCTGACCGGCGCGCAGATCGACCTGACGCAGGCGCTGGACGCCCCCAGCTATCAGCCGGGCAGCCCGGCAACCTGGACGGTGAGCCTGACCGGTCTGAGCGGCGGGCCGGCCAGCTACGACGTCGCGATGCGCTACGTTACCCAGAGCTTCACGCAGACGGTGACGCTGGGCGCGGGCCAGACGGTGCACGTGCCGTGGACGTTCAACGTCGGGCCGGCCGGCAACCGGGCGCAGGTGGTCGTCAGTCCGCACATCGAAAACGACGAGGAGACAGCCTTTGCTTTGATCATCGACAGCCGTTGGGTGCCGGTAATCGAGGATCCATACGCCTGGCTGGAGAGCGACAAGCCCAGCTACCAGGCCGGCGAGACGGTTCACCTGACCATGCACCTGCTGAAGCCGAACGACGCCGCCTTTGTGCTGGCGCCCAGCGAGATTGCGGCCGCCGGCAGCCCGCTGCTGTGGTCCAACCTGACCCTGACCGAAACCTACACCATCACCAACCCCTACACGGTGGGCGACTTCCACATCGACTACCCCCTGCCGGCGACGCTGCGCAGCGGCCGCTACCACTTCCTCTACGCCTACGACTCGGAGGAGCGCACGCTGCCCATCGACGTCCACGGTGTGGAGTTGTTCACCGAGGATCTGGCCGTGGCCGGGCCGGCGCCGGGCGCGCCGCTGCTGCCGGGCGACCCGCTGACGCTGACGGCGCGGCTGCGCCTGGACGCGCCGTTAAGTTCGGCGACGCTGCTGGCATACGTCCAGCAGCCCGACAACACGCCGCTCGATCTGGGGCCGCTGGCCAGCCAGACGGTCAGTCTGCCGGCCGGTGAGACGCCGGTGACACTGCACGGTGTGCTGCCGGCCAGCACTGTCTATAGCCCGGCCAGCGCGCTGCCGCCGGGAACGTACCGCATCACTTTCCAGGTGCAGGATCCGGCGACGTTGGCCGTGCTGGGCGGCGATGCGACCTATGTGGACGTGGGCAGCGCGGCCATCAGCAGCCTGACCACGGACCACGGGGTGTACGCGCAGAGCGCAGCGGGCACCGGCACGCTGACGGCCTACGGGATCGACACTGCACACGTACACGTCGAAACATCGGGCGGCGCGGTGCTGCTGGACCAGAACGCAGCGCTGAGCGGGTTCCAGACTTTCGACTTCGCGCTTCCCACCGGCGCTGTTGGCGATGAGGTGCTGATCGGCACGGTGACGGACAGCCACGGGCTGGTTTCGTCGCTGCAGGCCGCCTATAAGGTTGCGGACGACTTCGACGTGATCCCGCCGGCGGTGAAGATCCTGTCGCCGGCCAACGGAGCACGCGTGCCGCTGCCGGCCAACCACCAGATCACCGTCAGCGGCGTCTTCACCGAGGAGACGGCCATCGATACGGTGCTGGTGAACGGCCAGGCGGCCCAGCTCAGCGGCAACACCTGGTCCCGCGCGTTCACTGCCACTCTGGGCTCCAACCTGATCCAGGTGGTGGCGCTGGACGCGGCCGGCAACGTCAGCCCGCCCGATCTGGCAGACGTGACGGGCGAGATCTTATACGGCATCGACTTCACGGTCGCGCCGACGACGACCGCTGTGAACAACGTGGTGGGCTACGTCGCCGTGATCACAGCCACCGAGCCGCTGACCGCCGAGGTGCTCTTCCCGTTCAGCGTCAAGGCCGTGAACCCGATCGCAGGCAGCGCGACCACCGGGACGTTGAGCCTGGACCTGCCCGTTTCGTGGACCGGCCTGGTGACGCCCGGAGCGCCGGTGACGATCCAGTGGACCGGGCAGGCGACGGAGCCGATCTCGCGCACCATCTCGACGCTGGTGCAAGGGACGCAGATGCTGCCGCGCTTCAGCCAGGACGTGCCGACCAACATCACCACGACGCCGCTGGCGGTCACGCTGGAGAGCTTCGAGGCGCAGTTGCAGGGCGACGCCGTGCTGCTGACGTGGGAGACGGCCAGCGAGTTGCACAACGCGGGCTTCAACCTGTACCGCGCGCCGGACCAGGCTGGGCCGCGCGATCTGCTGGCCTTTGTGCCATCGGCTGCGCCGGGCAGCGGGCTGGGCGCCGACTACCAGTGGCGCGACGAAAGCTTGCCCGCCGCTCCCGTGCTCTACTACTGGCTGGAGGCGGTTGACTTCAACGGAACGACCAGCCTGTTCGGGCCGGTCAGCGTGTCGACGCTGCCGCCGACGGGCGTGCGCCTGCTCAACTTCGACGCGACCGGAGGGACCGGCAATGGGATGGTCGGCTGGCTGGCAGCGGCAATGATGCTGCTGGCCAGCGCCGCCATAGCTCGCCGCCGGCGCAGACAGACGGCGGGCAGGTTGCCGTAGACATGTTGGCTTGGCAATCTGGAAAAATGTCCTACGGCGGCGCAGCGTAAGACAATTTTCCAGATTGTCCCCGCGTTCGTGAGAGTGAGCAACGATTGAGCACCGCTTGGTATTCAAAACGAACAGCAGGCAGTGATATTGTAGGCACAATGGCGCAAAACGCTGCGCCGGGAGATCAGAAGGAAAGCATGAGGTGAACCATGTCGCACGTGAAATCGTCTTCTTCGTTCGAGCGGGCTGCCGGTCTGGCCGCGATCCTGGCGGCGCTGGTGGGTCTGTTGTACTCGGTGGCCTTCGTCGTCTTGCAGAACGCGCTTCTCTACTCCTTGTCTCTGACCGTGGGCGGGCTGTTGTCCGTCGTGGCGCTGGTGGCGCTGTTCGAGCGGCTGGGCGAGGTGGACTCGGACCTGGCGTTGCTGGGGTTGATCCTGGGCGGCGTCAGCGCGTTGGGAGCGACCATCCACGGCGCCTACGATCTCGCCATTGCGATCAACCCGCCCGCGGACGTACCGGCCGCGCTGGCGTTGCTGCCAAGCCAGATCGACCCGCGCGGCGTGCTCACCTTTGGCGTGGCGGGCCTGGCGGTGTTCGTGGCCGGCCTGCTGATGCGCCACAGCCCGCGCTTCGGGCGCGGCTTCACGGCGCTGACCTTCGTGCTGGCGGCGCTGCTGGTGATCGTCTACCTGGGACGGTTGATCATTCTCACGCCGAGCAATCCGCTGGTGCTGGTTCCGGCTGCCATCACCGGCTTCATCGTGAACCCGATCTGGTATGCCTGGCTGGGAGTGCAGTTGCGAAGGACGAGCCAGGCCGCGGAGGATCGCCAGAGTCCGCTGGCAGCCGCGGGCGCTCAGTAAGAAGGCTGGTCACCAGTTGTACCGGTTGGTGTTCAACTCGCACGCGGCAGTCTGCCTACGGAGTGTTGTCAGGAGCAATGCTCACGGATTAACACAGATTTCACAGATTATTGCGGTCGGTTGATCCGTGAAATCCGCGAGCAAGAATACCTGTCCTGTGAATACGACTCTCCACGGAGAGACTGGCCACACAAAGGAGTAACGTCATGTCGGATCAGAACAAGTCGGTAGTCAGACGATGGGTCGAGCGCGGCTTCAATGGCCGGGACATGGCCGAGTTCGACATCTACTACAGTGCGGATCTTGTCGATCACGGCCTGCCACCCGGCTTGCCGCCGGGGCGAGAGGGCCGCAAGCTGTTCGCCAGCGCTTTCTTCATCGCCTTCCCCGATGTGCATCTGCACGTCGACGACTTGATCGCCGAGGGCGATACAGTGGTCGCGCGCTGGTCGGCTCACGGCACGCATCTGGGCGAGCTGATGGGCATCCCCGCCACGGGCAAACCGGTCAACATCACCGGCATTGTCATCGACCGCTTCGAGAACGGTCAGGCAGTCGAGCTTTGGGAGGTTTTCGACCAGTTCGGCCTAATGCAGCAGTTAGGCGTGATACCGTCATAGGGCGTCCCGCATGGAAGCGTGCAAAGCACCTAACAAGACCGGCGACCCCGCAGAAAGGAGTTCGTGATGGCTTTGCCAACCAACAAATCGACCCTTGCGACCGCCCTGTCGCACTGGAACCCCGCAGACCTGGAAACCTACCTGACGCTGTACGATGACAACGCGGTCCTGCACTTCCTGCCGCCGGGTATGCCGCAGGGAATCGCCGGGGCAAGGCAGTTCTACGGCGCATTCTTTGCTGGTTTTCCTGATGCCACCATCCTGATCGACACGCTGGTGGAAGAAGGGGACCGAGTAGCCTGCCTCTACACGATGGAAGCAACCCACCGCGGCGAGTTCAACGGCATCCCGGCAACCGGCAAGCCGGTGCGCGTGTCCGGCATCTCGATCCTGCGTTTCGCCGGGGGAAAGTGCGTCGAACGCTGGAGCGAGATGAACTTAATGAGCCTATTGCAGCAGATCGGCGTCATTCCGGCGTCATGAACTGATGCGAGGCGCTGTCAGGCCTTGCCTTTGGCATGTACGGCGCCGCTAAGGAAAGGTTCGAAGCAGCAGCGAACGAAGAAGATGCCATGTATGGCACAAACATGGGCCGGGATCGACCCAATCAATATCGATCGAGGCGAAGGCGTGGCTGACAGCATGGAGTTTGCCCGCCTGGCCCAAGGAGTCACAATGCCTGACAAATCAGTATCCGCCAACTTCTAGTGATTCCGGCGCTCAGCGCATAAGAAGCATCCATGGAAAACAGCAACACGGCGGGAGAATCTACGGGGGCGGTGGCCCCCGTAGATTGCTCCAAAACCGCGCACGATTCGTTCAATATTAAGAAGGCGTTGGCCCTCGGCCGCGCACAGGGCACCCAAGCGAGAAGGTCTACGCCCAAGTTCTGGTGCATGACAGCAGGTGAGAGGTGGACAGATGGCAGATACGCCGCTACGATCGGTCGCCTCTGACGGCGACCTTGCCATAGCAATGACAGATAACCTGCAGGCGCTCTTTCGAGCGATGGCCGCCAGCCTGCCCGGCGGCGAGATTGAGGAAAGCCAACACAGCAGCCGCCACCTGACATTTCCCAGCAACCCGATGTTCAAGGGCGTCTGGAACACCCGCCTGGCCGCTGACGAGGTCGACGCGGCCATCGACGCAAACATCGCCTGGTTTGCCGGCCGCGGCGCACAATTCTTCTTCTGGTGGACAGGTCCCGGCACAGCGCCGCCCGATCTGGGAGAACGGCTGACAGCGCGCTGTTTCCTGTCGATGGAACAGACCTCTGTTGCCCTGGCGCAGGGCATGGCGCAGACAGAAGACGGGGCGCCGGTCATGGCAGCCGACCTGCGGCAGGTGAGCGATGCCCCGCTCCAGCGCACGCCGCCGGGATTCGTCATAGAGGAGGTCGCCAACCTGTCCAGCCTGCAGGCCTGGAAAGACGTTGTCGTGGCAACCTACCAGTTCCCCGAATGGGCAGGCCAGGCCTGGGTGGACGCAACCGCCACCATCGGCTTCGGTCGGAGGCCCTGGAAGCTGTTCCTGGGCAGGCTTGACGGCGAGCCGGTGGCGACCAACATGCTTTTCACCGGCGGCGGCGTGGCCAGCATTCTGGCTGTAGCGACGCTGCCCAAGGCGCAACGCAGGGGCATCGGCGCGGCCATCAGCCTCAAGCCACTGCTGGATGCCCGTGCGGCCGGATATCGCTTCGCAACGCTTTGGTCGACGGAGGAGGGACTGGCGGTGTACCGGCGCATCGGTTTTCATGATACAGGCGCGCGCCTCAACCGCTACCTGTGGCGCAATCAATCGTGACACATCAACAAGGAGACACACCTTTGACCGATCAGGACGCAACATTGCCATCGTGCGCAAGATGTACGAAGGGGACGAGACCGAGCGGGCCAGCATCGCCCGCGACATCGTCTGGCATGTCCCGGGACACAACCCGGTGTCCGGCGATTACCACGGCTACGACGAGTACAGCCGGCTCATGCCGGCGCGCATGGCGCCGCTTGACCGCTGGGAGTTCACCCTGGGCGAGGTGATGGTCAACGGCAACTTCGTGATGACCACCCTGCGGCTGGTGGGCGAACGCATGGGCAAGACTGTGGACCTGAGAGGCGGCCACCTGATGCGCATCGACGGCCAGGGACGGGTGGCCGAAGGCTGGGGCTTCACCGACGACCAGGGCGCGCTGGATGACTTCTTCACGGACTGACATGACAACCAAAAACATCGAAACACTCATCATCGGCGGCGGGCAGGCCGGGCTGATCACCAGCTACTGGCTGAAGCAACATGGCCGCGAGCATCTGGTGCTGGAAAGGGCTGACCGGCCGGCCAGCGCCTGGAGCCAGCGATGGGATTCGTTCACCCTGGTGACGCCCAACTGGGCGTTTCTCCCCTCCGGCACCGAGTATGCCGGCGACAGCCCGGACGGCTATATGCCGCGCGACGAGATCGTGGCAACGTTCGAGCGCTACACGGCGACGTATGGCCTGCCGGTGCACTACGGCGTCACCGTGACGGCGGTGCGCCCGCAGGAGGATCGGCCCGGCTACCGCGTCGAGACGAGGGAAGGCGAGATGGACGCGCTGAACGTCGTCGTGGCTACCGGGTTGTTCCAGCGCCCCAAGATACCGGCTTTCGCTGCCGGCCTGCCGGCCGGCGTGCTGCAACTGCACTCAGAGCAGTATCGCAACCCGGACGCCCTGCCATCAGGCGCCGTGCTGGTGGTCGGCAGCGGCCAGAGCGGCTGCCAGATCGCCGAGGAGCTGTACCAGAGCGGCCGCCGCGTTTACATGTCTATCGGCAGCACTGGCCGCGGCCCGCGCACCTACCGCAACAAGGACATCTTCCGCTGGCTGAAGATCATCGGCTACCTGGATCGCACGCCCGACAAGCTACCGTCGCCCAAAGCGCGCTTCGCGGGCAACCCGCACGTCTCCGGGGCGAGGGGCGGGCACGACCTCAACCTGCACCAGTTTGCGCGCGATGGCGTGACGCTGCTGGGCCACGTGCAGGGCAGCTTCGACGGCACACTCAGCTTTGCGCCCGACCACAAGGAATCCCTGAGGAAGTCAGACGCCTTCGCCGCCACCCTGCTGGACGCCATCGACGGATACGTCGCCAGGTCGGGCATGGATGCTCCGGATGAACGCCCGCCGGTGTTGCGCGATGGTTATGACGTCGATGCGGTTACGGAGTTGAACCTGGCGCGCGCCGGCGTGACGACGCTGATCTGGGCTGCCGGCTACGATTTCGACTTCGACCTGGTGAAGCTGCCTGTGACCGACGAATACGGCTTCCCGATCCAGCAGCGCGGCGTGACCTCGTATCCGGGGCTGTATTTCGTCGGCCTGCCCTGGCTGCACACGCAACAGTCGGGGCTGCTGATGGGCGTCGGCGAAGATGCCAGGCTGATCGCCGAACACATTGCCGGCAGGACACCCTCAACCCGGGAATGACCCGACACGAAACACCGGACGTTTGGTGGCGCGGCCTGCTGACCGGCAATGACCCGGCGCTGCCGCTGCGCCAGTTGCGTCGCTTGTGGGGGTGGCTGCCATCTCACCCGCGCCGCAAGTTCTGCAACGCGCCATACGGCGGCATCGGCATCCACTCCGGCCTGGCGTTCGTTGGCTCGGTCGGATCGGCCGATGGCGCGACTGACATCACCGCGCGGGGCGATGCACCGAACACCGGCGCCCGGTTGGCTTCGTCAGCGGCCGCGGGCGAGGTTCTGGTCAGCCAGGAGGCAGTGCGGGCCGCAAAGCTCGACCTGGTCAGTGCAGATACGCGGCAACTTGAGCTTAAGGGTAAAAGCCAGCTTATCACCGTCGAAGTGCTGATTGCCGCCGGACCTTGATTGGCCGAACAAAGACGCGAGCCAAAAGAGACACATGTCCAATACACAACGGGGTTACCTGCTGATCGCCGACATCAGCGGCTATACTGTGTACCTCAGCCAGTCGGAGCTGGAACACGCACAGGAGGTGCTGAGCGCGCTGCTGCGGCTGCTCATCGACCACTCCAAGCCGCCGCTGGCCATCAGCCGGACGGCTGGCGACGCAGTGATCAGCTACGGGTTGGCAGACAACTTTCTTGGGGGACAGACCTTCGTGGAGCTGATCGAGGACACCTATGTCGCGTTTCGCCGGATGATCGACCTGATGGTGCTCAACAACGCCTGCCAGTGCAACGCCTGCGCCAACATCTCGACACTTGATTTGAAGTTCTTCGTCCATTACGGAACCTTTGCCATTCTGCAGCTCGGCGACCACGACGAGTTGGTGGGGAGCGACGTCAACCTGATCCACCGGCTGCTCAAGAACAGTGTGGTCGAGTCGACCGGTATACGCGCGTATACTCTTTACAGCGACGCTGCGATCCGCCAGCTTGGTCTGGAGGGATTCTGCGAGAGGCTGGTTGCCCACCGCGAAACCTATGAACACCTGGGCGACGCTGATCTGTGGATCCAGGATATGCATCCGGTCTGGCAGGCGAACAAGGAGTCGCTGCGCATCACGATCCCGCCAGATCGGGTTGCACTGACGGTCTCGACAGAGATCGCATTGCCGCCGCACCAGGTGTGGGATTTTCTGGCTCAACCCGAGTACCGCTCGGTCATCATCGGTTCCGATCGCCAGGTGATTCTCAATCGCACGCAAGGCCGTATTCAGGAGGGCACCCAGTTTCAGTGCTACCATGGCGACCGGATCATCATGCAAACGGTGTTGCAGTGGCGGCCGTTCGAGCAAATGACCACCCGCGATCTGGTTCCCATCCCTGGTTCGTACATAACGGTGCTTATGGATCTGGCCCTGGCCCCAACGGATACCGGGACGCGGTTGACAGACATCTGGGAATATCCTGAAGGCACGTTGCTGGGTCGGTCAATGGCCCGTCTGATGATCGGGAACATGCGCAAACAGGTTCAAACCAACCTTGACCACTTTCGCCATCTTGTCGAGAGGGATGCGGCACCGATGCCCGCTGGCAAATTATCCAGGAGTTTCTCCTGACCTGCCCTAACTGTCAGAACGCCAACCCGGGCGGCGCAAAGTTGTACTTCAACTGTGGCGCGGCGCTGCCGGCAGTCCGCTGATGGGCCAGGCCGCTGAAGGCACACCGGTTGTCGAAGGTGAAGAGGGCATAGGAGAAATCCTGCCGCCGCGGGAGATGAATATGTTTCGTTTTGATGGCGTTCGGTTCTTGGGTAAAATGCCTTACCGAACCGTGCTGCCCTTAGGTAGCCGTTGTGGATCGATCCTCCCATGGTCTTCCTCACCGCCTTCTCCAAAGTTCTCCCTGTCTTCCTGTTGATCCTGCTGGGCGTGCTGCTGCGGCGCATCCGGCTGGTGCGGCCGGAGTCCATCGCCGACATCAAGAAACTGGTGGTCAACGTCACGCTGCCGGCGGCGCTTTTTCTGGCGTTCACGCAGGTAACCATCGAGCTGCACTACCTGCTGATCGTCGTCACCGTGTTCGTTGCCTGCTGGCTGGTGCTGTTGCTGGGACGCCGGCTGCACGGTACGCTGCGCATCGACTCGCCGTTCATGCCGCCGCTGCTGACCGGCTTCGAGGCCGGCATGATGGGCTATGCCATCTACGGCGCGGTCTACGGGGCGGACAACATCTGGCGCTTCGGCATCATCGACCTCGGGCAGGTGCTGTTCGTCTTCTTCGTGCTGGTGCCCGGCCTGAAACGCCTGTCCACCGGGGCGACCTCGTTTCGCGAGACGCTGCTGGGCTTCCTCAAAACCCCCGTGATCCTGGCCATCCTGGCCGGGCTGCTGGCCGGTCAGATCGGTCTCAGCAGCCTGCTGGCAGCGTCGTCCATCGGCGAAAGCCTCCTCGAAACCCTGCGGCTGATCGGCAGCATGACCACGCCGCTGGTGGCCATCGCCATCGGCTATGAGCTGCAACTGCGGGCCGGCGAGATCAGCCGGCCGCTGCGCACCATTGTCACCCGCTTGTTGATCTGGGTTCCGGCCGGTCTGGCCTTCAGCCTCCTGGTGGTGGGGCGCCTGCTGAACCTTGACACGGCGTTCCAGGCCGCCGTACTGACCATGGCCATCCTGCCGCCGCCTTTCGTCATCCCCCTCTTCATGCCCAACGCCGAGGAAGCGGACGTCAACTTCGTGGTCAATGCGCTGACCCTCGCTATTCTGGTGACTCTGGTAGCCTACCCGCTGATCCCCGCCCTGTTCCCGCCGGCGCCCGGCTAATCGCCCTGCCACATGCCGCGCCATCAATTCGCTATTTTTCGCATTGTGACTATAATAATTCCTCGTTGCGCCCGACGGCGGCGCGCGACACAAAACAAAATCTGTAGATCTTCGGGCTGAGAGTGCGACTTGGCTCACTGGAGTCAAGGAGTACTCCCCTATGAAATTCGAACACCTATCTCTGGACGCGCGCGTCCTGGCCGGCGTTAAAGCAGCCGGCTACACCTCCCCCACCCCCATTCAGGAACAAGCGATACCGGTCGTTATGCAGGGGCGTGACGTGCTGGGGCTGGCGCAGACCGGCACCGGCAAGACGGCCGCCTTCATGCTGCCCATCCTGCACCGCCTGGCGACCCAGCGCGGGCCGCGCGGCGTGCGCGCTGATCCTGGCGCCCACCCGCGAGCTGGCGGAGCAGATACACCAGGCCGCGACCGACTACGGCCAGCAGACGCGCGTGCGCAGCGTCGCCATCTACGGCGGCGTCAACCCAAGGCCGCAGATCGAAGCGCTGCGGCGCGGCGTCGAGATCGTCGTCGCCTGCCCCGGCCGCCTGCTGGACCACATCGGCGCCGGCGCCATCGACCTGTCCAAGGTCGAAGTGCTGGTGCTGGACGAGGCCGATCGCATGTGCGACATGGGCTTCCTGCCCGACGTGCGGCGCATCCTGAAGCACGTGCCGGCCCGCCGCCAGACGCTCTTCTTCTCGGCCACCATGCCCGACGAGATCCGTACCCTGGCCGACGACATCCTCAAGAACCCGGTTACCGTGCAGATCGGCATGATCGCCCCGGCCAAGACCGTGTCGCACGCCCTCTACCCGGTGCCGCAGAAGCTCAAGAAGGACCTGTTGCTGGCGATGCTTGACGTGACGCCCACGGGCCGCGTGCTGGTCTTCACCCGCACCAAGTACCGGGCGCGCAATCTGGCCCGCGACCTGGAGAAGAAGGGCTACCGCGCGGACGCCTTGCAGGGCAACATGGCCCAGAACCGCCGCCAGAAGGCCATCGACGGCTTCCGCGACGGCAAGGTCGACATCCTGGTCGCCACCGACATCGCCTCGCGCGGCATCGACGTTACCGAGATCTCGCACGTGATCAACTTCGACATGCCGGACACCGTGGACGCCTACACCCATCGCATCGGCCGCACCGGGCGCGCCGAGCAGTCGGGCGAAGCGTACACCTTTGTTTCGCAGGATGACGAAGCCATGGTGCGCAGCATCGAGCGCTTGCTGGGCGATCCCATCGAACGCCGTCACCTGCCCGGCTTCGACTACGGCCCTGCCATGGTTGACAACCGTCCACCGGCAGGCCAGGCAGGTAGGCAACAGCAACAGCGCCCGGCCACCGGCCCGGCGAGCCAGCCTCGACCCACGGATACCTCTCGTCCGCGCCGCCGCCAGCCGCGCCGCCGCTACACGACTCAGGGTTAAGGGTGGGACACACCTCGCTTGAGGAGCAGGCATCCTCAGATGCCGGGTTTGCATGGGAGCATTCGCACTCATCGAGTCACGATCGCAAGACACAAACGCAGAAGTCCGGCTTCCCGAGAAGCCGGACTTCGAACTGAACGCCCCGCCGATCGGCGGGGCGTTGTGATTCGGTGGTGGCTCAGAAGCGGAAGTGGACGAAGATGCGGCCGTGGTTGCGGTCGTCCTTTTCAAGGCGGTGGTACTGCGCCTTGATGTGCGGCTGGTTGAGGAAGCGCAGCACGTGCTTCTTCAACTGTCCGCTGCCCTTGCCGGGGATGATCTCCACCAGCGTGATGCGCTTGTCAACCGCCTCCTCGATGACGCGGTTCAACTCCGCGTCGATGGTCGCGCCGCGGTTGTAGATGTCGTGCAGGTCGAGTTTCAGCTTTGCCATGGAGTACCTGAAAATGAGAGGTCTCAGAAGTGGAGAGCGTGCCTAATTCTCAGCCGCAAGCTTAATCCACGATTGATTGACAGCGTTAACCAGACGTCGATCCGCTGTCCAGAGATCGCAGCCTCGCAGTTCTGCCGCCGCCAGATAGAAGCTGTCGTACGCTGCGGCTCGCCCCAACCGCCTGGCCCAGTCGAACGCCCGGCGCGATTGATCTTCATCGGGCTCAATCAATTGCACACCCATGCGATACACAATCGACAAGCCCGAGCGCGCTTCATCCTCACGCAGGCTGCCGAATTGAACCGACTTGGCAAATATGGACGTCACCTCATAAAGCCACAACGCGGGCGCGCAGAGCCGGAAATCCTCCTGGCTCCACCGACGAAAGAGTTGCTGAATATAGTCTCGTTGCGGATTTGGAACCAGCAGATTGAAGGCAACTCCAGAATCAATCACCACGTAAGTAGCCATGCTGCGCCTCCTGGTCAGCCTTTTCCGCAGCAAGGATTGCCTCAGTATCCACCTGCGCGCCGTGCAACCGATCGGTAATTCGGTCCACCAGCCGATTGCTTTCTACCAACCACGCTTCTTGTTTGCTTTGGTTTCTAACGGCTGCGTCCTGTAGCAGGTGCTCATAATCTTCGATGCTCACGATCGCAGCCTTTGGCTTTCCGCGCGACGTTAGCACAACACGCTCACCACCATATGCCACCCTATTGACGAGATGAGAAATGTCTCGTTTCACCTCGCCTATGCTCACATGTAGTTCGTCCATGGTGCCATTCCTATTGCAATTTCCTGATAAACACCATTTTACACAACATCTATTGCCCCGTCAATCAAATGGATGCGTCAGATTATGATGTGTATCATTGGCCCATAATTCTTCTTGTGCTAGGATTCGACCAACAACCCGCGACAAGGAGGTCGCCTATGACTGTCCCACCCCCTCTCGATAGCGCAGCGCGGACTACGCAATACGCAACACGCAATACAATTGTCGCCTCGCCACTCGACGCGTTCTTCAACCCCGCCGGCGTCGCGGTCATCGGCGCGTCGGCCAATCCCAACAAGCTCAGCTATGGCATCCTGCGCAACCTGATCAGCTTCGGCTACCGCGGCGCAGTCTACCCGGTCAACCCCGGCCGCGATGTGATTCTGGACCTGCCTTGCTATCCCACGATCACCGCCGTCCCCGATCCGCTGGACCTGGCGGTGATCGTGGTGCCGGCGCCGGTCTGCCCGGCCGCGCTGCACGAGTGCGGCGTGCGCGGCGTCAAGGCGGCCATCGTCATCTCCGGCGGCTTCCGCGAGACAGGACCGGTGGGCCTGGCGCTGGAGGAAGAGCTTCTGGAGATTGCGCGCCAGCACGGCATCCGGCTGATCGGCCCCAACTGCGTCGGCACACTGGACGCCTACAGCGGCCTGGACACCAGCTTCATCCGCACCATGCCGGAGCCAGGGGACATCGCCTTCATCAGCCAGTCGGGGGCGATCTGCGGCGGAATCCTGGAGTGGACGGCCGGTAAGGGAGTCGGATTCAGCCGCTTCGCCACGCTGGGCAACGCGGCCGACGTCACCGAGACCGACCTGATCGAGGCGCTGGCCGGCGACCCGCGCACCAAGGTCATCGTCGCCTACCTGGAGGCCATCAAGGACGGGCCGCGCTTCATCGACGTGGCCGGCCGTGTGACGCCCGAGAAGCCGATTCTGGTCATCAAGGCCGGCACCACCGAGGCCGGCACGCGCGCCGTCTCGTCGCACACCGGCAGCCTGGCCGGCGCGATGGCCGCCTACGACGCCGCGTTCAGGCAGAGCGGCGTGATCCGCGTCGACACGGTGGAAGACCTGTTCAACTTTGCGCTGGCGCTGGCCTACGGCCCGCTGCCGCGCGGCCACCGGGTCGCGATTGTCACCAACGCCGGCGGGCCGGCCAGCCTGGCCGCCGATGCGCTGGAGGAGGCTGGCCTGTCGATGCCGGCACCGTCCGAGGCGACGCGCGACTACCTGGCGGCGCACACCTGCTCGGAGGCGCAGCTCGGCAACCCGGTAGACATGCTGGGCGGCGCCGATGCAGCCGACTACGAGATGGCCGTGCGCGCGCTGCTGGCCGATCCGGCCTACGATGCAGTGCTGCCGATCCTGGTGCCGCAGGCGCTGGTCAGCCCGGCCGCGGTGGCCGAGGCCATCGGCCGCGCGTCATCGGATTTCCCCGACAAGCCGGTTGTCACCTGTTTCATGGGCGACGAGGCGGTGCGCGAGCCGATGGTGGCGCTGCACCGGCACCGCATCGCGCTCTACCAGTTTCCCAAGCAGGCGGCGCGGGCGTTGGGGGTGATGTGGCGGTATGCGGAGGGCAGGGAGGGAAAGGAACGAAAAAGGGAAAGACGGGAAACGGGGGAGCATGGCAGTGAACGGCGCTTGAAGATCGATTTGCCGGTTGGCCGGATGCAGTTGGGCGAGGCGGAGGCGCGGCCGGTGCTGGCGGCGTATGGCATCGCCCAACCGCGGGCCGGGTTGGCGCGGTCGTCTGAAGATGCGGCGCAAATTGCCGTGCAGGTCGGCTTCCCCGTGGCGTTGAAGGTGGTCTCGCCCGACATCTTCCACAAGTCGGAGGTGGGCGGGATTGCGCTGAAGCTAGGCAGCGCCGACGAGGTTCGTGACGCCTACACAACGATGATGGCACGGATACAGGAACGCCAACCCGGCGCCCGTATCGACGGCGCGCTGGTGACACAGATGGCGCGGCCCGGCCACGAGGTGATCGTCGGCATGCGCCGCGATCCGCAGTTCGGCCCGCTGCTGATGTTCGGGCTGGGCGGAATCTACGTCGAGTTGCTCAGAGACGTTGCTTTCCGGGTCGCCCCATTCGACCGCGCCCAGACGCTGGCGATGATCGACGAAACGCATGCCGGCAAGCTGCTGCACGGGCTGCGCGGCCAGCCACCCTCAGACATCGACGCTGTGGCCGTGGTCATCGAACGGATAGCCCGGCTCGCTCTCGATTATCCCCTGGTCCGGGAGATCGACATCAACCCGTTGATCGTCTATCCGGCTGGCCAGGGTGCGCTGGCTGTGGATGCTCGATTGGTGCTCGATCCAGCCGGCTAGCCCTGCGGCGCTGTCAACTCCACCTGAATGTTGTCAGGGTCCCGGAATGCCAGCACCGAGATGCCAAGGGGCAGGTTCTTGATCTCACCACGTTCCACGTTGTGTTGATCGAACAGTGCAACGGCGGCGTGCAGGTCGCGCTGGCTGGCCACGCTCAGGCTGACGTGGTCCAGTCCGATGCGGTTCTCGTCGAACACGTCGCCCTTGATCGCTTGCGCCGGGTCGGGCGGCGGCGTCAGCACCAGCATCACTGAGCCGTTGCTGAGGATCACCCGATCTCCGAAGTCAGTCACGTGCGAGAAGTTCAACAGCTTCGAGTAGAAATCCTGCGAACGGCGCACATCGCTGACGGTCAGCGTCAGGTGATGAATCGCCGCGGTGTTGATCTGGTTGCCCATGAGTGCCTCCTTTTGAAATTCTTGCCTCGGTTCTGTAGTCGGTTAAACGTATGCGCAGGAAGTTTTCTGGCGCGGCTCGGCGCACCGGCCGCCCTTGGAACTTTGCGGCCACGCGACGTATAATCCAACCCATGAACGACGCAGCTTTGCAGCAGGCTGGCTACCTGACACCCGAAGCAATCCAGGCGGCGCTGCACAAGCCGCTGCCCGGCCTGCCGGCCATGGTGCGCATGGCCCCGATTCCGCGCCCGCTGGAGCCGCCTACCCCAGATCACCGGCCGCGCGAGGGCGGCGTGCTGGTGCTGCTCTATCCGGGCGGACCAACCGGCGACCTGCATCTGGTGCTGACGCGCAGGACCGACACTGTAGGCAATCACCGTGGCCAGATCAGCTTCCCGGGTGGCAGCGTCGATCCCGGCGATCCGTCCACGGCATACACTGCCCTGCGCGAGGCGTGCGAGGAGATCGGCGTCTGCGAAGAAGACCTGCAACTGCTGGGCAACCTGACGCCGCTCTACATCCCGCCCAGCGATTTCCGCATCTACCCGCACGTCGCCTGGCTGCCGCGCCGGCCCGACTTTGACCCGCAGCCTGACGAAGTGGCCGAATTGCTGGAAGTGCCTGCGACCTGGTTTGTTGACGACTCCCACGTCGGCGCAGAGGAGTGGATCATCCGAGGCGAGCCGCGCCAGGTGCCGTTCTACAATGTCTGCGGCCACAAGGTCTGGGGTGCGACGGCGATGGTGCTGGCCGAACTGGCTGCCATCATGGCAAGCCTGCGTTGATGGAGAAGCTTGAGGCGGTTGTCCCACCGCCAGAGGCGAGGGCTCTCCATAGCCAGGTCACTCTTGCCGAAGCGATAGGCCATCTCGATCTGCCAACGGCAGGCATAGGCGAGAACGAGGCGCCAGGCGTCGTCGTGGGAGTGGATCGGTTCATTGGGTCCGGTATGTCCGCCGCTGGCAAAGGCAGAGCCACAGCCGGCGCATTGCACAAACGCCTGAAGCAGAAACGGAGTCTTAGCCTTGCGGGCGGAGGTCTTCATGTCGCGCTGCAGGGCGCGCTGGGTGGCCCCCACAGAGCAGGTGAAACGATGGGCGGCACGGGAACGACGATCCACTCCTCAGGCGGCCGTTTGCGCTGCTGGCCCAGGATGTGCTGTGCGTCGGTCAGGGCGTGGGGCGTGGCCAGCAGGATGGCCAGCAGCTCGGCGTTGGAGAGAGAGTAAGCGCCGTAGTGGACCAGGCGCGCGACGGGCTGTTCGGCGGCCGGCATGTCGCGCACGCGGCGGGCGTAGGCGTGGGCTGCCTCGCGGACGCTGAGCGGCTTCGCGCGCTTGCCGTCGTCTTGTGAGATCGCGACGGCGGGTTGCGCTGCGTCGTCGGGGAGGTAGAGGGTGAGCTGGACGTGTTGGGTCTGCACGGCGGCCTCCTGCGCGCTTTGGAATAGAACAGCCTCGACCGGGTGGCCGAGGCTGCACAAAAGGCTGCGGCAGCGCCGCTACCTAGCTCCATGCGCCGCAAGCAGGGGATGTTGAGAAATCGTCGCAGGAATCGCCCAATATTGTTTGCAAAAACCTGAGCGATTGCGTTTAACCGCGGTAGCAGATGCTTGTTGCGCCCGGAAGATAACCTGCCTCGTTGCCGTATGTGTGCCGGACGGAGCGTCAAGGCAACGGTCGATGCAAGGAAAGATCAGTCCCCGCGCTTTGCCGGTCGCGTCCGGACTCTCTCAGACGATCGTGGGGCCCAATCCAACCGCAACGGATAGTGATTGGCCTGATCATCCTGAAGAGTCGTCTTGTTGCTGAATACAGAAGGAAAATCAAGATGCTCGTAGCACCGACCGTTATCCCGCCGGTGACCCCCTGGTCTCCGTCAATCCGTGTCAAAGGACAGCTTTCAGGCGCGGTTGTAGCCGTCTACGCCGACGGTCAGCGAGTCGGCGGCGCCCTGGCCGCTTCGGGCGACATCTTCGTGCCGCTTGACCCGGGATTTGTGTTGCAGCCCGGCCAGCGGATCACGGCCTCGCAGGAGAAAGACGGCGACAAGAGCGGAGACACCGCTCCTGCCTCCGCGGTTACCGTTCTCAACGACCCCTCGCCACAGATGCTGGGGATGACATTCTCGCGCGCGCCGCTGTTGGCTTGCGGCACATGTCTGTGGCTGGAGGGCGTGGTCCCGGGCGCCGATGTCAGCGTGACCGTGGGCGCTGCCCCGCCTGTAACTGTCTCTGCTGAGTGGACGGCTGTCCATGTTGATGTGGCCCGATTGTCCCCGACCGAGACCGTTGCCGTCAGGCAACGGCGCGGGCCGGTGGTCGGACCTGTCACAACGCTGCCCGCGCCCAAGCCACAGCCCGAGAATGCGATCATTCCTCCGCCCAAGGTGACCGAACCCCTCTATCAGTGCGACCGCATGATCGAGTTGACGGACATCCGGCCGGGAGCGCAGATCACCGTGGAGCACGCCGGCAATGCCACAGACTTCTGCTTCGGCTCGGTCAACGGCACCTTCTGGCTGGCGCGCGGGCTGGCACTGGGAGACACCCTCGTCGTCAAACAGGAGTTCCCGCTCTGCGAGCTGCGCGGCGACGAGAGCAAATACGAGACGACCGCGGCAGTTCCGCCAACGCCCTGGTTTCTGTACCCTATCTGCTCGGGTGACCGTGATGTGGAGGTCGGCGGGCTGCGGCCGGGAGCCAGCGTCCAGTTTTTGATTGGCCGGAACTCCGGCAAGATCGTTCCCGGAGAGGCTGGTGAGCCGCCGCATCGCTTCAACCTGCCGCCGATGGGCAACGTCATGCAGTTGGGCGTTCGCCAGTCCCTCTGTGACGGAGGTCCCTGGAGTGATACCGCCTGGACCAGCCTCATCCCGGTCGGCAGCCTGGACCAGCCGCGCATCGAAGAGCCTGTGCACCAGTGCGGCGTCGCCGTCGGCATCCAGGGGTTGACGGCCGGCACACGGGTGCACGTCGTCTCCCGCTTCTGGGGCGGCTCCATCGGCAGCATCGTCGCCGTGGGCGAGGCGTACACCGACGTGCCGTTGCAGTTTCCGCTCATAGCCGGCGATACACTAACTCCCGAACTGGTGCGCTGTGGCCAGTTGCGCACCGCTGACGGTTCCGCCGAGGTGCAGCCGGCGCCTGAGGAACTGCCGCCGCCGCTGATCTTCGAGCCGCTGGACGATGCAGGTGGAACGGTGACGGTGGACCGGCTCGTGCCGGGCGCGTTCTGTGATATCGAGCAGGTGACAGACCCGGGCGATACCTTCGGCACGCTGATTGCTTCGCATCCGGCCACCCATTCGCAACACGTCAGCGTGCCGGTTCCCACGCTCGCGCCGGGGCTGCTGGTCCTTGCGCGCCAGCGGCTGTGTGGACACGCATCGCGCGCCAGCCTGGTGGTTCGCACCGGCGACCGCCCGTTGGACTATGAGGGCGGATCGACCGATCGGATTGGTGCGCTGACGGGCGTTCGCGGCCACGGCATGCGCCCGGCGCGCGTCGACAGCACACCGTTCGGTCTGACGGGCACCGACCTTGGCGTGCCTGCGCTGCACAACGGCCGGGTCTACCTGTTCTTCGGCGACTGCGACGAGAGCGAGCAGATGGAAGCGGACGCGGATCCGATTGCCTGGACCACCGATGCGCCGGATACGCCGGGCGGGCCCTATCTGAACTGGCTACTGGGCAACGGCGGCATCTTTCATCGCCTGCAGGTCGACGGCCTCCCGAAGCTGGGGAACTTCGAGGTGCCGACCGGCGCGTTTTCCTACCATGGGCGTTTGTATGTCTTCGTGGCACGCGAGAAGGTGGACGAGCGGATGCAGACGTCCCATCTGGCGGTCACAAAACAGCCGGGCAACAACCCCAACGAAACGCTGGAACTCGTCTACGACGTCGCGTCGACTCTGTCCAAGAACCCGCCGCCGCCGGCCGGCCGCTGGCTGGTGCATGCCTCGCCCACAGTCGTTCGTTGCGCCGACTGGCCGGGCCTGCCGGAAACCTCCGGCGACGGGGTAGTACTCTTCGGAACCAGCCTGTATCACGATTCCAACGCCTATCTGGCCTTCTTTCCATTGCGCTATACCAGCGTCTCGGTGCCGCTGGGCCCGTTCGGCCCGACGACGCTGGTGCCGCCACCCATCCCGCACCCGTCCACCTGGTGGTATTACGTCGCCGGCGCGCCGGCAGCGGGCACCTTCCCGGCCAACTGGCGGCCCGCAGCGGCCCTGCCGCCCGGCGGTCCTACCAAGTTGCTGCCGGACTTCGATTGGCTCGGCGAGATCTCGGCCACCTGGCATCCGCCGTTGCGCCGGTGGCTGATGAGCTACCTGGCGCACAACAGGCAGATCGTGGTGCGATCGGCGCGGGCGCCCTGGGGTCCCTGGTCGCGCCCGGAGGTCATCTTCGATGGGACGGACCCCACCTATCAGGCCACCGCCGACAACCTGATACCCGGACACCAGTTTATGGACCTGGATCATGACTGGGAGAACCGCAAGACGACAGTTTACGCTCCCTACCTGGTGCCTGCCTGGACGCGGTTTGACCGTTCGATCAGGAAGCTCACCCTGTTCTACACGCTGTCAACCGAGCATCCACCCTACAACGTGCAGCTGATGAAATCCAGTTTGCTCTTTCAGTGAGAGCGGCGCCCGGTGACTGGCGCCGGGCACCGCTTTCACCTCGGGTTGGCACTGTGGCCTGCCGCGAAAGCCTGCTGTTTCTCGTTCATTCCGATACAGCCTGCCGGCGCGGCAGGAGAGGATTGTATGATGAGAAGAGGAGTATCGAACGATGGAACAGACAGGACTGTCTCACAACACCACCTACGCCACGATCAGCCTGGCGCGGCTGCCCGATGTGACGGCCGAGGACTTCGAGCGGGCCATGATCGGGGAGGTGCTGCCGGCGACGGCTTATCCCCTCAACCGGTCGGACAACGTGACCGGCCAGGAGCTTCGAAAGCTGCGGGGCGACGACGACGGCGCCTACCAGTGGGTGATCGCCTGGAACGGCGTCGGCAATCTGGACCGGATCGCCAGCGGGTGCGAGGCCATCTACGGCGATGCGCAGGCGGCGGTCGAGCAGGTAGGCACGCGCACCGGGTTGACGCTGGCCAGCCTGGAGGCTCGCTGGGAAGCGTAAGCTGGCGTCACCCTGCCCGCGTCGCGCGGGCAGGGTGACGCGGACACTCATTCTGCCGGGGGATATCCCACTGATGCAGGAGCGGAGGTCTCCGACCTCCCGCTTAGCTGAATTTGGGGTGGATCGGATACGCGTCTTTCCAGGTTCTGTTGGCAACGCCGACTAAGAGCCACTCGCCGGCGTCTTGAGCCTGCGAATCGCGGAGTAGGCATCCTCAAACACCTGCACGTGCGCCACAGGCGGTGTGCAGGTGAGCAGTCTTTGCGGTGATGCAGAGAGATTGCTTCGCCGCAGACGGCTGCAATGACGATGATGTGCGATTTCAACGTCAGGATGTTTATTCTGGGGCTAGCGGGACGAAGATCGAAAAAATTTTCTTTTGAAACCTATTGACAAAAATAAAATTTTATGCTATATTTTTCTGACTGAACCGCCTCGAAACAGCGGTTGTTGACCGTCTTTTCCATCCCAAGGCACGAGTGCCTGTAGAGCTTTCTCCAGTAGTCTGATTGAACGACTGCTGCATCCTGACCCGAATGAAGTGCGACAAGATGAACACCAGCACGATCAGGATAGAGAATCAGACAGTCAGAACAAGCATGGCAGCCACTCTATGCGACCCGGCCACGGATCACAAGACCTATTTCTGGTGGCTGGGACAAGCCGGATTTGCGCTTCGTTACAAGACCACGCTGCTCCTCATCGACCCCTATCTCTCCGACTCCCTGGCCGAGAAATACCGCGACAGCGAATTCAAGCATCTGCGCATGATGCGAATTCCGGTGGCTCCATGCGAGGTGAAAGGCGCGCCTGGTATCTCTGCACCACGGCCACACCGATCACATGGATCCCGACACCATCCGCGGCTTACTGAAAGCCTCATCACCCGCGTTTCTGATGCCGCGCAGAGTTGAGCCGCGGGCTGGAGCGTGGCATGCCGGCGGACATGATGCACGGCATCGAGGCCGGCGAGCGCAGGCAACTGGCCGAAGACATCGCCGTCGAGGCCATCGCAGCCGCCCACGAGGGGCTGGATGTCGATGCAGCGGGTAACCACAAGTATCTCGGCTACGTGATCTCTGTCGGCGACCTGCGCCTGTATCACTCCGGCGACTGTGTTCCCTATCCAGGGCTTGAGCAGCTGCTGGCAGGCAAACAGATCGACGTGGCCTTCTTGCCCATCAACGGGCGCGACGCCTATCGCCTGTCCAGAGGTGTTCCAGGCAACTTCACCCTGGACGAGGCCATCGCGCTTTGCCGGGCAACCGAGATAGGACACCTGGTGGGCCATCATTGGGGGATGTTCGATTTCAACACTATCGACCGCGACCTGGCAGAAACGATCTTGCGCCGGGACGCGGGATCGCTCCACTGGGTTCTGCCAGAGATCGGCGAGACATACACCATCCGGCGCGGTTAGTGCCGCGGTAGCCGTGGAGGCTGGCAGCGCCGCAGAAGCAGGTCCTTATGAACAATGTATTCACCAGGATCGCAGAGTTGAAGCTGGTTCCGGTCGTAAAGATCGAACAGGCTAAGGATGCGCTAGCGCTAGGTGAGGCTCTATTGGCAGGCGGGCTGCCGTTGGCTGAGGTGACCTTCCGCACTGAAGCCGCCGAAGGGTCGATTCGCATCCTGAGCGCCAGGCTTCCGGAGATGCTCGTCGGCGCAGGCACGGTTCTGGCGGTTGAGCATGTCAAGCGGGCAGTGGACGCCGGGGCGCAGTTCATAGTGGCGCCGGGCTTCAACCCCAAGGTCGTTGACTATTGCCTGTCCAACGGTATCCTCATCGTTCCCGGCGTGAACTCACCCACTGACGTGGAAATGGGTCTGGACCGCGGCCTGAACGTGTTGAAGTTCTTTCCTGCGGAGGCTTCGGGCGGCCTCGGGATGCTCAAAGCGCTATCCGGTCCTTACAGCGGCGTGAAATACATGCCAACCGGAGGGATCGCGCCCGATAATCTGCTTGAGTATCTCGCCTTCGACCGGGTTCTGGCCTGTGGCGGCACATGGATGGTCGAAACAGATCTTATCTCGGCAGGTCGTTTCGATGAAATCACCCAGCGCACGTGCGAGGCAGTGAAGTTGATTGCCGGCTTCAGGAACTAGCGGTTCTCGTGTCACGACAGTGCCATACATCTCAGTCGATGGATACCTGGAGCACGCTGCAGGTCGTAAACCCTCCGCACACCACGCTCTCATGAAAGGACAGGAATGATGTATCCGAAAGGAAACGCACTGCAAGGAAAAGTGGCTATAGTTACCGGCGGCGCCTCCGGTATAGGAAGCGATTGGCAAGATCTTTGCGGCTAATCAATGTAAGGTCGTTCTGGTGGACATCAACGATGAACGGCTGCACTCTGTTGTCGGAGAGATCGTAGACGAGGGCGGTATCTGCAAAGGCGTCGTCGCCGACGTGACTGAAGAAGATCAGGTCATTCGTTTTTTCGTGACACGATCGGTGAGTGGGGCCGGCTCGACCTGCTGATCAACAGCGCCGGCCGCGATCTGCTCTCACCGCCGGTGACCGAGGTAACCCTGGACGAGTGGAACAAGACGATTGGTCCCAATCTGACCGCCGTCTTCCTCGCTGTCGCGAGGCTTTCAAGATCATGGAGAAGCAAGAGACCGGTGGCCGGATCATCAACCTGGGGTCATCGTCGGCCCGACTAGCCTCCGGCCCTGGCCATAGCCCCTACCGAGCTTCCAAACACGGCATGATGGGTTTCAGCAAGAACATCTTGCTGGAGGGTAAGGACAAGAAGATCGGTGTGACAGTGATCAACCCTTCGCACGTCAAGACGCCCATGACTGAGATCATCGACCAGGGTTTGTATGACGAATCGCTTCCTGCCTACCTGGAGGGCTGGCTGGACGAGAAGGAGCTCAGGGAGGGCATTCACGCCAGTTGCATCGACGTGGAGAACGTGGCGGACATCGCACTCTACGTGGCGACTCGTACGCCCGACGTGACGATCCCTCAGGTGGCGCTGTATCCGACCCACAAAGTACACCGCTACGGCATGGAAGTCTAGCCATGAAAGCGATGGTTCTGGAAAGTCAGGGACAACTGACCTACAAGGATGTTCCCGAGCCTGAGCGCGTCGGATCCCGTCCTGTGTTGGTGCGCATCGCTGCCGTGGGTGTGTGCGGCTCGGACCTGCTGCGTTACGCAAAAGGGACCGCCTACCACTATCCGCTCATCCTGGGTCACGAGTTCTCGGCAGTGGTCGAGGAAGCGCCGGCAGACAGCAGATTCAGCCGCGGCGACCGTGTAGCGGTCTTTCCCCTGATTCCCGACCCCCGTGACCCCTTTTCCCAGATCGGCGAGTATGCCGTCAGTTCCGGGTACGACTACTTCGGTTCACGACGCCACGGCGCCTTTGCCGAAAGGCTCTGGGTGCCGGAGGAAAACCTGCTGCCTGTCCCACCTGAGGTTTCTCTGATCCACGCCGCTGCTGTCGAGCCGGCTGCGGTTTCGCTGCACGCGATGCTGAAGTTCAAACTGCCCGCTAACGCCACCGCCCTGGTCATCGGCGGCGGGCCGATCGGCGCCTTTGCGGCGCAATGGCTGCGCATCCTGGGTTGCAGCCGGGTGATGGTGGCTGACATCGATCCGCGCAAGCTGGCAGTCCTGCAGGAACTGGGCTTCGAGATCATCGACGCCAGCGGCCAGGACACGGCACAGGCGGCCAGGAAGCTGACTGCCGGCCGCGGCGTGGACTGTGCAGTTGAGGCAGGCGGCCTGCCCGTCACCATGATCCAGGCTATCGAAGCTGCGGCAGTTTTCGGCCAGGTGCTGCTGCTGGGCGACCACCACCATGATGTAACGCTAAGCGGGCCGTTGATCTCCTCCATGCTGCGCCGCGAGCTGACCGTCTACGGCACGTGGAACTCGAAGATCACACCGGCCGGCAGGAGCGACTGGGACATGGTCCTGAGCCACATGCGCGGCAGCTTTCAGATCTCGCCGCTGATCAGCCACACGCCCACCCTCGATCAAGGCCCACAGATCTTCGCCGACATGGCGGCCCGGCGCATCTGGACCAACAAAGTCATCTTCGCAATATCCGATGAAGCCAAAGCTGAGGCAGGCTGAGCAAAAGAATCCCACCGTTACCATGCAAATTGCTGTGAAATTCGTAAGGAGTTTATCGTGAAGGCAGCCTATTTCTACGAGCCAGGTCGAATCCAAGTCGAAGAATCTGCCGTGCCGGATATCCAGGAGTCCGGAGATGCTGATCCGCGCTCGTGCTGCCTCGATCTGCGGCACGGATCTGAGGATCTCGAAACATGGGCACTTCAAGATCCCGGCCGGCCAGAGCCGCGTGCTGGGCCATGAGATCGCCGGCGAGATCGTCCAGGTCGGCAAGCTGATCGAGGGATTTACGCCGGGTATGCGCGTAACCGCAACGCCTAACATCGGTTGCGGCATGTGCGAGTTTTGCCGCGATGGCTTCAACAACATGTGTCCGAACTACGAGGCTTTCGGCATCAGCATCGACGGCGGGTTCGAGGAATACATGCGGGTGCCGCACATCGCCATCAAAGGCGGCAACATCTTCCCCATTCCCGATCAGGTCGAATATCGCGAGGCCGCGTTGATCGAGCCGTTCTCCTGCTGCTACAACGCGTTGCGCTCGGTCGAGACCTCGCCCAGAGACACGGTTCTGGTGATCGGCGCCGGGCCGATCGGCGCCATGCACACCCTGCTGAACAAGATCGCCGGCGCCGGGAAGATCATGGTTGCGGACCTACGCCAGGGGCGCCTGGAAAAGGTCAGGGAGTTTGGCGCCGATGTGCTGATCAACTCCAGCGAAGTCAACCTCAAAGAAGCTGTGATGGCCGAGACGAATGGACGCGGTGCAGACGTCGTGATCACCGCCGTGTCGGTGCCGGACCTGCAAACGCAGGCCATTGAATTGCTGGCGACTCACGGCCGGGTGAACTTCTTCGGCGGGCTGGGCAAGAACGTGCTGGTGCCCATCGACACCAACCTGGTGCACTACAAGGGCCTGCGTCTGGTCGGCACCACCGGCTCCACGAACGCCGATTATTACAAATGCCTGCAACTGGTGTCGGAAGGCCGGGCTGATCTGGCCCGGCTGGTGACCAGGACCTTCTCTCTCGACGAGATCAACGACGCATTCGTCTACGCAGCCTCGGGCGAGGGTATGAAGGCGATGGTTGTGTACAACTGAGGAGCCGAATCATGAAGAAAAAATATGTGCTGGCCTTTGACGCCGGCACCGCCAGCAGCCGGGCCATCCTGTTCGACCACGCCGGCCAGATCATCTCGGTCGCGCAGCAGGAGTTTCCGCAGATCTACCCCAAGCCCGGTTGGGTCGAGGCATGATCCACTGGACATCTGGAACAGCCAGCTCAACGTTGCCAAGCAGGCGCTGAACCAGGCTGGCGTTAGCCCCGACGAGGTCGCCGCCATCGGTATCACCAACCAGCGCGAGACAACCATCGTCTGGGAAAAGGCCACCGGCAAGCCGATCATGAACGGCATCGTTTGGCAGGACCGCCGCACTGCCAACATCTGCGACGACATGAAGGCGCGCGGCCTGACCGATGTGCGACGAACACCGGCCTGGTTGTTGACGCCTATTTGCTCGGGCACTAAGATCAAATGGATGCTCGACACCATCCCCGGTGCAC
This sequence comes from Caldilineales bacterium, assembly GCA_041391245.1. Classification (GTDB taxonomy): domain Bacteria; phylum Chloroflexota; class Anaerolineae; order JAAEKA01; family JAAEKA01; genus JACKBK01. The sequence goes on along the minus strand of JAWKOJ010000010.1, from coordinate 76,142 downwards.
GCCAAAGAGCCGAGCCGGGCGAGTTGCTCTTCGGTACGGTCGACACATGGCTGATCTGGAACCTTACCGGTGGCAAGGTCCACGTGACCGACTATTCAACGCCTCGCGCACCATGCTGTTCAACATCAAGACGCCGATTGGGACGAGCGGATGTCGAGGAGCTGACAATCCCGCGGGCTATGCTGCCCAGCTGCGACCGTCCAGCGACATCTATGGCATGAGCGACGACAAGGTACTCTTTGGCTATCAGGTGCCCGTGGCAGCCTCAGCCGGCGACCAGCAGGCTGCGCTGTTTGGCCAAGCCTGCTTTGAGGCCGGGATGGTGAAGGCTACCTATGGAACCGGCGGCTCGCTGCTAATGAATACCGGTGCAACGCCGATCCCTTCTGAGCGCGGCATGCTGACCACAGTAGCCTGGGGAATTGACGACCGGGTCGAATATGCCCTGGAAGGCCTGCTGTTCATCGTGGAAGCGTCCGTGCAGTGGCTGCGGGACGAGATAAAGCTGGTGCATAGCGCTGAGGACACTGAATACTATGCCTCAAGGTGAAGGATACCAACGGCGTGTATTTCGTTCCCGCGTTCGTTGGCCTTTCGGCGCCTTACTGGGACCAGTATGCCCGCGGCGCGATCCTGGGGCTGACCCGCAGGGCTAACCGCAACCACATCATCCGCGCCTGCCTGGAATCGATTGCCTACCAGATACGCGATGTCATCGAGACCATGGAGCAAGACTCGGCCATCCGCAACACAGAATTGAAGGTTGACGGCGGTGCGTGCGAACAACTTCCTGATGCAGTTCCAGGCTGATTTGTTGGGCGTGCCGGTGCTGCGGCCGAAGATCGTCAGACCACGGCGCAGCGACGCTGGGCTGGTCTGGCCACCGGCTTCTGGCGAGATCAGGATGAACTGGTCGACACCTTCGAACTTGACCGGCGCTTCGAGCCGCAGATTGGTCAAGCGGAGCGTGACAAGTTGTATGCCGGCTGGCAGAGAGCTGTGGAGCGGACCAAAGACTGGGAGAAACATTGATCCCGATCCAGATGGCAGGCTGCAAGCTGCAATTGATTACGGGTTAGCGCCGGTGACCGCTGGTTTGTCACACGCAACCTGCGTACTCCCAGCCGGTCACGAAAGGAGGTTCCATATTTGGCCGGAGTCCCGCCCACTTCCCCAGTTGTGATTACGGTGTTTGATAACAGTTTCAGACCTCAAGGAGGACAAGATGATGAAGGCGATCAGCAAGCTTCTGGTATTAGGATTGGTAGTCGTGATGGTGTTGGTAGGTTGTGCGCCAGCGCCAGCGAAAGGGCCCGCGGCGCAGCCGCCGGCACAAGGGCAAACTGATGCGGAGCCGGCCGCGGCTGCGGAAGGTCAGGCACAGACGATCACCGTGGACGCAAGCGCGTTTCCCGAGTGCGCTGCTCTGGCCGCGCCACAGCCGCTGGCCGATGGGGCGCAGGCATCCACCGATACCATTTCGTACAATGGCGGCAAGATGACCCTGGCTTATCTGCCCATGGGCACCGAGTTCAACTTCCATGTTGCTCTCAACGAAGGCATCGAGGATCTCACGAAGAAGAGCGACTCCGATGAATTGGACTCCTTCATGCTCTCTCCATACTCCGGCTCTGACCAGGCTGGCCAGATGGGAATGTTGCAGGACGTGACGGCCCGGCCGGACGTGAACGCGATAATCCTGATCAGCTTCGACGAGAAGTCCCTGGCTCCATTGGTCGAAGAGGCAGTCAACGCGGGCAAGGCTGTGGTGATCATCAACTCCGACATCAAGGATTACCCGACTCCCGTCCATGGCGTGATCGGCGTGAGCCAGCGCGATGCAAACCACGGGATCTACGATTGGGCACGCCAGCAGCTAGGTGATGCTCCGCACAAGGTCGCAGTGCTCGAGGGTCAGCCCGGCTATCTCAACGACGAACGCAGCGGCGGCTTCAAAGACGGCGTCGCCACCGGTGACTGGGATATCGTATCCAGCGTCAACGGAGGTTGGGCCGTCGAGACGGGCAACACAGCCGCGATGGACGTGCTGCAGGCTCACCCGGACGTTGAAGTCCTGTTTGCCGCCAACGACTACATGGCCCAGGGTGCGGCGCTGGCAGCCGAGCAGCTCGGCCGCACCGATCTGATGATCCTAGGCTACGATGGCGACCCCAACGCGCTGGAAGACATCGCCCGCGGCAAGATCACGGCGACCACCAACGCATCGCCTGTGGTGATGGGGCGCCTGGCAGCCTGTTACGCCATTGAGTTGCTCAATCGCCAGAGCGCCGGTGGCTATGTCAATACCCCTACCGAGATCGTCACCAAGGACAACGTGGCCTCGGTGCTGTGCAACACCGATGATATGTATCCCAAACCGTCAGAAGAAATTCTGCAAATGCTGAACTGCCAGTAGCGCGGGCATGCATGGGCAGGAAGCTGGAGCCGCCATCTGCTGCGGCTCCAGTTCCGGGTCCACCCACGCTGGCAGCGCAAAGACTGCAAGGCCCGGATCTCGGTTAGCACTGTTCGCAGCCCTCCAGAGGAGTTCGGAATGACGCCAGAACCTATCCTGCCCCTGTGGGAACTAGACAACATCACGAAGATCTACCCGGGTGTTCGTGCCAACGATGGCGTTTCGATGACCCTCTACCCTGGCGAGATTCACGGATTGTTGGGTGAGAACGAGCCCGGGCAAGTCGACGCTAATCAAAATCCTGTCCGGGGTCCATCAACCGGACAGCGGGAGCATTCGTTATCTTGGTCAGGAAGTGCGCCTCGAGACGCCTATCGCTGCGCAGCGCAAAGGTGTGGCAACCGTCTTCCGGAGTTTTCACTGGTTCCGACGCTGACCGTTGCCGAGAATATCTTCCTGGGGCAGCCGCTGCGCAGGAGGCCGCGTGCTGCTCAACTGGAAAGGGATGCACCGCGAGGCAGCGGAAATCCTCAACAAGCTCCAGATCCAGATCGAGCCGGACAGGCTTGTGAGCGAGCTCTCCGTTGCCGAGCAGCAGTTGGTGGAGATTGCCAAGAGCATTCGCCAGAATGCGACCATGCTCATCCTCGACGAGCCGACGACAGCCTTGGGTGAGCACGAGATCAAGGCGCTCCATGCGCTGCTGCGCAGAATGAAGAGCCATGGCGTGGCGATCCTCTACATTTCGCACCGTCTGGACGAGGTTGTCTCGCTGGTTGATGTCGTAACGATCCTGAAGGACGGTCAGGTTGTCAGCAGCGCGAGGATACCTCGTTGGACATTTCAACCATCGTGCGCCGGATGGTGGGAAACGCGAGATCAGGCAGCACTATCCCAAAGAGCGCAACGACAACAGTGAAGTGTTGCTGGAGGTGCGCAGTCTGTCCAGCGTGGGCGGTGTGCGCGATGTCTCGTTCGACGTGCACCGGGGCGAGGTGTTTGGGCTGGAGTGGGGTGATCGGCGCAGGCCGCACGGAGATCGCGCGCACTGTTTGGCGTCGATCGCATCACCCGGGCGAGATCCTCATCAATTCCCAGAAGGTAGCGATCCGCTCACCTCGCGATGCCATCGGCGCCGGCATTGCGCTGGTACCCGAAAACCGCAAATTCGACGGCCTCTTCTTCAACTTCACCGGCGGCCCTAACATCTCTTCGGCGGCGCTCAAACAGATCACGACCGCGGGCCTGCTGCAAATGAGGCGCGAGGAAAAGGTGTGCCACCATTACATCGACGACCTGCAGATCTCTGGCAGCGCGGCCGGCCAACTGGTTACCTTCCTGTCTGGCGGCAATCAACAGAAGGTCGTGATTGCCCGCTGGCTGTTTGCCAATTCAGGGACTGCTGCTCGACGAACCCACGCAGGGCATCGACATCGCCGCCAAGGTCGCGGTGTACAAGCTGATCAACAAGCTGACGTCTGAAGGCCGTGCGGTGATTCTGATTAGCTCCGATCATAATGAACTCATCGCTATGAGCGACCGCATCGGCATCGTCCGGGAGGGTACGATCGTCGAAATTCGCGGCGCGCGATGTCGATCGGCACACCTCGTCCGGGCTTCGGCCACGGAGCTCATCCAGCCGCAGGCACAAGGAGAACGACAATGAGTAAACGTTCCTGGATCTCTCGTTTCTTAGGAGCAGATTTCATGGGGCCGTTGGCGGCTTTGCTGACCATCGGCGCCTTCATCGCCGTGACGACACCCAGTTTTCTGAGCCTGCAAAACTTCCGAAACATCTCGCTCCAGGTTGCAGTGCTTTCGATTGTCGCGATCGGCTCGACGGTTGTCATCCTCGCCGGGGGATCGACCTCGGCCCGGGGTCGATGATCGCCTTTCTGACCATGTTGCCTGGCGGTTTTGTCAAGAATATGGGCCTTAGCCTGTGGATCGCCATCCCGGCGACGCTGGTGCTCGGTGCGGCCCTGGGTTCGATCAACGGCGGTCTCGTCGCCTATCTGCGCATCCCGGCTTTTATCGCGACTCTGGCAACGCTGAGCGCTTTCAAGGAGCCTTTCGCTTACGATCGCGGGCGGCTCGCCGATCTTTCAGCTTTCCCCGGAGTTGCGCAACCTATTCTATGGCACGTTCTTGGGCCTGCCCTTGCCGTTCATCTACGTGGTGGTGCTTTATGCCATATTCGTGGTGCTGGAGCACTCGAAGGTGGGACGTGAGATCTATGCCATCGGCGGCAACAGATCGGCGGCCAAGCTATCCGGCATCGCGGTTCTCCCGCGTGCGCTTCTTGACCTTTGTGATCGCCGGTGTGGTCACAGCGATTGGCGCTGTCTTGCTGGCAGCGCGTCTCAACTCCGGGTCTCCCAACTATGGCGATGGCGTCGAGTTGCAGGCGATTGCGGCCACTGTCGTCAGCGGCGCCAGCCTGGCCGGCGGTCGCGGCCGGATCGTCAACACACTGATCGGTGCGTTGATCATCATCGTTGTGCAGAATGGCCTGAACCTCAACGCTGTCTCCACATCCATGCAGACTTTGACTATCGGCGCCATCATCGTCATCGCGGTCGGGCTGGACATCTGGGGGCGTACGATCCGGGCTCGCATCGGTACAGCGTTTCGCCGGTCGGCAGCCAAGGCGGCCGCCTAAAAAAGCCCCAGGAGTTGGACTCGCTGAAGAACGAACAGATCAGATCTCAGGCATTGCTGGCTCTGCAGAGGCATCCGCCGGTAACTGTGCAATCGGACGGTGGGTCAACTCGCCGTCTCAATTTAGAAAGATGGTGTATCCATGGATTACGGTCTATCCGGCAAAGTTGTCATCGTCACCGGAGGCGCCAGTGGAATCGGCAGGGCCATCGCCCAGGCATTTCACGATGAAGAGGCCATTGTTGTCACCAACGGAAACGATGAGAACAAGCTGCGGCACACCCTCGCCGACATCGGCGAGCGGGCGCATGGCATTCCGGGCCGACCTCACCCAGGCTGAGGATTGCCAGGCGTTGTTCGATTTGCGCAGGCTTCGGCCTGGTCGAATATCTGGTCAACAACATCAGGATCTTTGAGAGCAAGAGCTTCTTCGAGTTCGACGACGGCCGCTGGTTCGAGTACTTCGGCGCAGACATCATGACCGGCGTGCGCATGAGCCGGCTGGCTTTAAAACCCATGCTGGACAACAACGCCGGCTCAATTCTCTTTATCTCCAGCGACGCTGCGATCAAGGCCATTCCCTGGATGGTGCCGTACTCGATGACCAAAGCGGCCCAGCTTGGCCTGGCGCGGGCATTGGCCGAGGTCACCAAGGGCACCAGGGTCCGGGTTAACACCCTGATGCCCGGGCCGACGGCGACAGAATCGGTGCGCACTTATTTCGGCCAGATCGCCGAGCAGAAAGGCGTCACGCTGGACGAAGTGGTGTCGAACTACTTCAAGGAAGAGGAGCCCAGCTCGCTGATCCAGACGCTGATCGATCCCGCATCGCATGGCAGAGCAGCGATCGCCGTCATGACCAACCCCGCGATCAACGGAGCGGTATTGCGCTGCGAGGGCGGCATCGTGCGCTCGTCATACTAGAGCCACCCTCACGCTTGGGCCGGTCTCCGACCGTGCCCGCCCTGCACATCACAGACGGGCACGGTCGGAGACCGGCCCGAGTGCTGAGACGGAGAAGAAGGACTATGAGCCAATTCGGTATCCACGCGCTGGTCTGGGTGACCGACTGGAGCGACGAAAGCATCCGTTATGCCGTTGGTAAGACGGCTGAGGTTGGCTACGACCTGATCGAGGCCGTGATCTTCGACCCGGCAGAAGCGCGTCCGGAGACTACTGCCCGCACGCTGGCTCAAGCCGGGTTGGGCTGCGTCACCGGCATGGCCCTGAACAAGGACGCCGACATCTCCAGCCCCGATCCGGCCGTCGCCCGCCGCGGCGAGCAGTTCATCACCGATGCACTGGCTGCCACGCGCGACATGGGATCGAAGCTGCTGGGCGGCGTCACCCATTCGGCGATGCAGCGCTACCTGGGCCCTTCCCATCCTGCTGTGCGCCACCAGTTGGTGGAGATCTACGGCCGGCTGGCCGCGCGCGCCAAAGCAGCCGGGGTGCGGCTGGGCATCGAGGCCGTCAATCGCTACGAAAGCAATGTGGTGAATACCCTCGACGACGCCCGCTGGATCGCTGAGCAAGTCGGCAGCGATGCGCTGTTCGTTCACATGGACACCTTCCACATGAACATCGAAGAGCACGACTGCGCCGATGCGGTTGCCCGCAACATCAGTCACATTGGCCACGTGCACATCGGTGAGAGCCATCGGGGCTACCTGGGTTCGGGGTCGGTGGATTTCCCGGCTTTCTTCCGGGCGCTTGCCGCCAACAACTACGGCGGACCGATCGTCTTCGAGGCTTTTTCACCGGCCGTGCTCAACCCTGACATAGCCAACGCGTTGGCCGCCTGGCGCCATCATTGGACCTCGTCTGAAGATCTGGCGCGGCACAGCCTGGAGTTCATGCGGGCGCAGATGGCAGCAGCGCAGGCAGCCATGGCTGCCCGTTCATCCTTCTCACCCCGCTTTGCCGAGTAGACCTTGAAGGTTTTCGGCAACCATCGCGGCCTGAGGAAGAGGTAGCATCATGAAGAAAAACAGCATCGGCGTCCATAACCTGGTTTTCGTCACCGACTGGAGCGAAGACAGCGCCCGCAAGGCGATCAACACCGCGGCCGAGATCGGTTTCGACCACATCGAGGTCGTCATCTTCGACCCGCTCACCACTGCGACCGACCTGACTGTCAGGCTGGCCAAAGAGGCCGGCATCGATGTGGCGGCCGGAATGGCCTGAATCCGGCGGCCGATCTGTCCAGCTCTGACGCCGAGATTGCGGCCAAAGGTGAAAAAGTGGTTGCAGACTGCATTCTCGTGGCGCGCGACCTGGGCGCGCCCGCGTTGGGCGGTGTGACCTACTCGGCGCTGACGCGCTACTGGGAGCCGCCGGCTGAAGGCTCGCGCCAGCGGGTGCTTGAAACTATTTCCGCCTGGCCGAGAAGGCCAAAGCTGCCGGGATCGGCCTGGGCATCGAACCGGTAAGCCGCTACGAGGTCAACTTTATCAGCACCCTGGGCCAGGCCGCCGAGATCGTGCGCACGGTGGATCGGACCACATGTTCGTTCAGATGGACACCTACCACATGAACATCGAGGAGACCGACATCGCCGGGGCCATCGAGAGTAACAGGGATGTGTTGGGCTACGCCCACGTCGGCGAACAGTCTCGCGGCTGCCTGGGCAGTGGCAGCTTCGACTTTACGACCTACTTCAAGGCGCTGGCGCGCGCTGGCTACAGCTGGCGAAGTTCACCTGGGAATCCTTCTCACCGGAGGTGGTCGACAGCGGCATCACGGGCCTGCTGGCACTCTGGCGCCCGCCCTGGCGTGACGGCGTCAGCACCGCCCGCCTCGCGCTGTCTTTCCTGCGTTCGCACGTGGAGTCGGCCTGGGCCGCAGCATCGGGCGCCTGAGAGGATTTCGGATGTCAAGAAATCCAGGATCAAAGGAGATGTCATAATGCCAAACGAATACATGCCTGCCGGGCAGCGCGATCATGCTTCATCGGCGTGACCACCGGCAAGTCATCGATTATGAAGGTTTTCCCGGCCTGGGCCGAGGAACTGAGCCTCAACGCTGTTATCAAGGGATTTGACTTCCCCCAAACGACCGGCCTGAGAATTACCGCGAGGTTGTCACCTTCATCAAGCACTGACCCCCTGTCGCTTTGGGCTCGCTGGTCACCACGCACAAGATCAACCTCTTCAAAGCCAACCGCGACTTGTTTGACTGCATCGATCCCTACACGCAGATCCTGGACGAGGTGAGCAGCATCTCGAAGCGGCAGTGAGCTGTGGGGTCATGCCAAGGATCCCATCACCGCCGGCTACTCGCTGGAAGCGATCGTGGACAACAGGTACTGGCAGCGCACGAACGGTCACATGTTGCTGCTGGGCGCCGGCGGCTCGTCGCTGGCGCTGACGCTCTATCTGCACAACAAGAAGCGCGAGGGCCGCGACGTGCCGTCAAGTATCGTGGTCACAAACCACCAGCGCGCCGCCTGGAAGAGATGCGGGAGATCCATCGCCAAATCGAATTCAATATCCCGGTGGAATATCATCTTTCACCGACCGCCGAAGAAGGCAACGATGCCATTGTCGCAGCTCGTACCGCCGGCTTCGATGGTGATCAACGCCACCGGTCTGGGCAAAGACCGCGCCCGGCTCACCGCTGACCGATGCCGTGGTCTATCCCGAGAACGGCATTGCCTGGGATTTCAACTACCAGGGGCGAACTGATCTTTCTGGATCAGGCGAGCGCGCAAAAGGCACAGCGCAACCTGACGGTGGAGGATGGCTGGGTCTACTTCATCCATGGCTGGACGCGTAATCGCCGAGGTGTTCCACATCGACATCCCGGCCAGCGGGCCGGCGACAGACTGTGTGACATCGCGGCCGAGGTGGCGCGATAACGAGACGGCGGGCTCGGTCAGAGACCGGCCCGAGCGAACGGAAAAATGGACGGCGGGCCTGGTCAGAGACCGCCCCGAGCAAGAGAGGAGAAGTATGTTAAAGGCATGGGAAAAGCAATGCCTCCACCCTGGTCGACTTTGGCCTGGCCAGTGGACTCTCGACGGCGCGCAAGCCACTGCAAGCATCTTTTCTGTCAAACATGAAGGGCATGTTCACTGACCAGGCGGCCTTCGAGCGCAACTGGCTGCGGAGAACGTGCTGGTCTATGAAGTTCTACGACATGGGTGTCCCAGAGACAGCGGGCGACGTTGCCTATGGCACCGGTATCACCTATCCCGGCAAGGTCGGTGACGAGTATTTCATGACCAAAGGCCACTTCCACGTGTTGGACACTGCTGAGGTCTACTACTGCCTGCGCGGTCACGGATTCATGTTGATGGAGAACCCGGAAGGCGACTGGGAAGCGCAGGAACTGACACCCGGCAAGGCCGTCTACGTGCCGGGTCGATACGCCCATCGCAGCGTCAACATCTCGCCCGACGAGCCGCTGATCACCTTCTTTGCCTTTCCGGGACATGCCGGGCATGACTATGGCACAATCGAGACACAGGGCTTTCGCAAGCTGATCGTCCAGCGCGATGGCCAGCCAGCTGCTTGTCGACAATCCCAAGTGGAAGAAATAGTCGCCGGGTGCCTGCAAGCGCGCCCGTTTGCCACAGTGTACGCGGATTTCGAGCATCGTGAGCTATAAATCTCCTCCAGAGTCCATCCTGTAGAGACCGCGTACACTGTGGCAGGCTCCAGAAGCTTTCTGCGAAATGAGGAAGCAGCATGACCAAAGGCAAGATCGCTGTCACTCCGCGCTCTCTGTCGTGCCATGGACACCCTGCGCTGGATAGTCTGACCCAGGCCGGCTACGAGGTTTACCTTTCCCACACCAGGCGAGCGGCCATGCCGGATGACTTGCGTCAGTTTCTGCCGGAATGTGTCGGCTACCTGGCCGGCGTCGAACCGATTCCGGGCGAGATTCTGGCGGTATGCCGGCGCCTGAAGGTGATCAGCCGCAACGGCGTCGGCGTGGACAATGTCGATCTGGTTGCAGCCCGGCGCCTGGGCATCGCCGTCAGAAAAAAGCAGCCGGCGCCAACAGCCGCGGGTGGCGAGCTGGCCATCACGCTGATGCTGGCAGGCCTGAGGTCTGCCGTGGTCCGATCGGCAGATCAAAGAGGGCGGCTGGGCGCGGCGTGAGGGCATCGAGGTGCGCGGGCGCACGCTCGGCGTGATCGGCTGTGGACAAATCGGCAAATTCGTCGTGGAAATGGCGCTGGGGCTGGGCATGACGGCGCGCGCCACCAGTCTTTGCAGATGCGGCGTTCCGGCCAGCAGACGATTTTGCCTATGTGAGCTTGCCCGAGCTGCTAGCTACGGCGGATGTAATCTCGCTGCGCGCCGCCGGCACGCAAGCCGCTCATCGACGCCGGGGCCATCGCCCGGATGAAACCTGGAGCGTACCTGGTCAACACTGCACGCTGCCTTGATCGATGAGCAGGCTGTGCTGCAAGCATTAATGACCGGAAAGCTGCTTGGTTTTGCTACCGACGTATACGACCAGGGCCTGCGGTGATGACACCCTTGCTTGCTCACGAACGGGTTGTCACTACGCCCCACATTGGTGGACTGACAGCCGAGAGCATCGATCGAGCGACCCGGGCTGCTGTGGCCAATCTGCTTGGTGTGCTGGAGAACCTTTAGTGCAAGATCAATCTTGATCTGTGGAGTTCGCATGCTCACATGCGAACCCGACACACTCGCACCTGCGGCGCAAGCGCAGGTGTCTGAGGATGCCTACCCTCAACTAGAGATAGATTCATACTTGCCAGAGACAGCCAGATCGATTTTGACGACGCTATGCCGTGCCCTATAATTCTCTGCATCACCTTCTGCGCATCAACACAGGGTGGCGATGTATATCCGAGGCAACTCGGTGCACAGGAGGAACTAATCAATGGAGACGGAGCAGTCAATAAGCCGCCAGAACGTCATAGAGCACATTTACAAACAAGCCCCTATCTGAACCCGGCGCTGCGCAAAGTTGCTGAGTACATCGTCGAGCACCCGGATCATCGCAAAACTTTGACCATACAACAATCCGGGCCACAGCCTGCGGCGTAGCTGACCTCGACCGTGACTCGTTTTGTGCGCGAGATCGACTTCAAGAGCTACCAGGATTTGAAGATCGCGCTGGCGGAGACGCTTTCAGCGAACGAAGGCAATGAAACGGCGGTTCAGGAACGCTATATCTATGAAGGAATTCTGCTCACCGACTCGATACCGCATATTATCGACAAAATCGTTCAACGAAATATTCAGACACACTGGAGGACGCCGGACAGCGCTTGAACTACAGTGAGCTTGAGAAGGCTGTCGATGCTGTTGTGCAGGCCGATGTCGTGGTCTTTTCCTGTATGGGATCATCCGGTGTTGCGGGGGAGGAGGGCGTCATGCGCTTCACGCGGGCAGGCAAGAAGTGCCTGTTGTTCCGCGACCACATTCAAGCGATGACCACGGCGATCTGGTGAACGCGACCTGGTGATAGAATCAGTAACTCAGGTCGCTCCACGCCGGTGATTGAGTGCCTAAAGTTGGCACAAGCCAGGGGTGCCAAGACGATCTGCATCACGTCCCCCGAGGACTCTCCAATCGTGAGCATGCGGACATTGCGCTTTTCACTCCCACCAAATCCCCGCCACCTGGACTGGATCTCTACGGTGAAGCAACGACCTCAGTCAGCGCTCAAATCTTGGTGCTGGACGTGATATACGCGGGCTATGCAGTGAAGAACATCGACGAGACGCTCCAATTCCTAGAGGTAACTTACGCCGCAGGTATCAGAGACAGCTGAAACGCTGAGCTTTCGCAACCAAAGGAGAGATGAGTCATGGCTAACTAACAGCTCTGGACCGCGGCTACATGGTCCTGATGTCTGGAACCTGTACGTCTGCCAGGTTCTTGACTTGAGCGAAGGCGCATTAAACGGAGTCGACCTCAGCGGTGCTCACCTGAACTGGGCTGTAGCGCACGGCGCACAGTTGAGCGAAGCAGACCTGAGCGGTGCAATACCGAGCGGTGCAAACCTGAACAACGTGAACCCCAGCGACGCCAACTTGAGCGGCGCCAACCTGACCGGAGCAACGTTGATCGGCGCAAATTTGCGCGGCGCTGACCTGAGTTGGGCGGACCTGAGCTGGGCAAACCTGGGCAGCGCCGATCTGAGTGAGACTGGATCTGAACGACGCCGACTTGAGCTGGGCTATTTGCGACAATGCCACTGCTGGCCGCCCAACTTCGACCCAAAGGCTGCTGGAATTCGGCGAGACATGACGCGATGACAAGGGGGTCTGGTGAGCTGGTGTTGTGGCAGCAAACTAGTATTACAGCGCAAGGTTGGTTGAAAGAGCAGCCAGTCTCGCCAGTTTCGACTTGCGATGCGACAAATAGGCCTGGTAGTTCCGCGCTTGGTAGTACCGAACACGCAGCAGGGCAGCAGCAGGATCGAAAACAGGCTTGGGCAGCACGCTAGTCAAGAGTAGGCGGACCTGGTAGACGGTGAGAGCGGGTGCAAGTTGTTGAAAACGGACACGCAAACGAATCAAGAAATGATGCGCCAAAGCTGCCAGCCGATCCAACTCCGTATTTCATTTCGTAGTGATCGAAACCGACTTCACCGTTGGTTTCTTCGAACATAGTTTCGATGGCCAACGTATGCCGTTGATGCGGACGAATTCGATCACAAGTGTGCTGGCTGGTGCGTTACCGGGAGATAGAATTTGACCTCGGCTGGATCGTCAAGGCGGCGCAAGATGAGCCAGAGTTCAGAGCCCGCAAGTTATGGCGTGCTTCGGTGATGCGCAGAAAACAGCAAAGTCACAAGCGATAGGGCCTTTGCTTCCTTCTTTGATGGTTGCAGTGATCCAAGCAGCCTTGGGGATCGAGGCGATCAGTTGATCGACGCGGACTGGATTGGTTCGAGTGGTGTAGGATAGTGTGTGTAAAAATGGAAAGTCTGACGCAAAGTAGATATGATGAGTCACAAGGAGGCAATCCACATACACAACGAGCAACGCAAGGCGGCGAAGGAAACCCTACCCTCGGTAGAAGTAATCCAGCAGGAACTGGGCAAGGCGAGCACGATGACTTTTTTGAACAAGGACGGCATCTTTGCCCGGCTGTTCGCCGAGACACTGGAGACGATGCTGGAAGCGGAGCTGACCGACCAGCTTGGGTATGGACGCTATGAAGCGAAAGGCGCAACAGTGGCAACAGTCGCAACGGGAAGCGCAGCAAACAGCTACGAACCTCGGCCGGCGACACCGAGATTGCGGCGCCACGAGAACGCAACGGCGAGTTTCAGTCCAGGCTGCTGAAACGGCATGCGAAGAACAGCAACGAGATCGAAGAGAAGGTTGTTACGCTCTATGCCAAGGGCAACTCGATGCGCGACATTCGGGACACCCTGGCCGAACTGTACGGGATCGACGTTTTGTAGCCGACACCATTAGCGCCATCACGACAAGGTCTGGCCGTTGGTGGAGGCGTGGCAGAGCCGGCCGCTGGAGAAGCTCTATGTCATCACCTACCTGGACGCCATGTTCGTCAAACTGCATCGCAAGGGCCGGATCGAAAACGAATGTCTACAGGGCTGGCGTCGATCTGGATGGCCAGCCGGGACGCTTGGGCCACTGGATCGGCGACGGCGCTGAGGGCGCCAACTTCTGGTTGAGCGTGATCACCGATCTGCGCAACCGAGAGGTGGAAGACATCCTGATTGCCTGCGTGGATGGACTGAGCGGGCTTTTCCGACGCCATTCATTCGTCTTTCCACGAACCCAGGTCCAGCGCTGTATCGTGCACCAGATCCGCAACTCGCCTGGGCACATTCCCCGCACGCAAAGCCTTTGCCACTGACCTGAAGCGTATCTACCAGGCGGCCACTGAAGAGGTCGAGAGCGAACTGTTGCGCCTCAGCGACATCTGGGGCAGCAGATATACCATCGCCGTACGCAGCTGGGAGAACAACTGGCAGGAACTGGCTACCATGTTCGACTACACCGCCGAGATCCGCCGGCTGATCTACACGACCAACTCGGTAGAGAGCTACCACAGTCAACTGCGCCGGGTCATCAAGACCAAGAGCAGTTTCCGGACGCCGGAAGCCGCTCGCAACTGCTCTACCTGGTGACAACCTATATCACCAAGAAGTGGACAGGACCTGTGAGAATGGTCCACAATCCTGAGCCAACTGGCTTCATCCGTTTCGACGACCGCTTGCGGTTTTCTCGCGACGGGCCAGAAACCGGAGGAACCTTGCTGGTTTTCTCCCGTTTCTCCGGCCCCTGCGACGACACAGTTCTTTCAGGCCAATCCGTTTACACACAGTATTTGACACAATCTGCCTGAACGCCCCTATTTAAGCCTTTCCAGTTCGATCCGCCGCAGCCTTGGCTTGGATCCTGCAAACTGGTCAGGTCGTGCTTGGGACGGCGATAGACATAGTTTTGCTGGCGCATCACCACTCGCAGGTGCCCCTCGCTCAACTCAACACCGGTCACCCGAGCCAGATGATCTCGCAGCCGTTCCACGGTCCAGATGGCAAAGTCGCAGCCCAGCTCACCAGGGTCTTGCTCGAGCGCCCTTTCCAGTGCTTCCAGGTAGGCGGCATTCGCTTTGATTTGCGGACGCCCTTTGGGTTGATTGGCCAGCCCTTTGATGCCGCCCGACTGATAGCGATGCCACCAGTTGTACACCGTTGCCCCTGTGACCGACATGACCTCGCCAACGCTCTCTGGCTTGTCTCCTCGGCTCAGAAGCCGGATGCCAGTCGCGCGCTGTCGTACTTCTGGCCGCTTATCCTGCTTGATTGCCTCGCTCAATCCGGCAATCTGCTCTTCATTTAGGCTGTAATCGATCTGTTTTGGCATGCCTCCTATTCTACGCCTTCACGACGCTATCTCAATTCTCATTTATCAACGTACATAGACCGGACTTCTCTGAGAGTTCGCGGAAAACCATCGGGAAGACGGCAGATTCAAATGGCACATGAATAATGGTGTTGTCCAGGTCAACGGAGACTGCGCTGCGCCATTGGCTCTTCATCAGTCAGCGACCTTGCTCTGACGAAGCCGTTTGCGCCAGTGCAACCGCCCCCAGCGCCGGTTCAGCTACGAGGGTGATAGGCGCCAACGTCAAGCTCAACTGCTCAGCAGCGGCTTTGAACTCATGCAGAACCAGATGACCTCCCACGACCACACCGCCGGCCAGCGCGCAGGGAATCGGGGCAACCAGATCCAGTCGACGAGCCACAGCTTGTGCGGCCAGCGCAAGCTCTCGGCCAGCAATGGTCAGGATGTGCTGCGCCGCAGCATCCCCTTCTGCAGCCACAGCTTCCACTACATAGGCCAGCGCGGCGATCTCATGTTTGCCTTGCAGTTCCCGATAAACGCGCGGCACCAGATCGGGGACGGTCGCCAGCGTCCAATGGACCAGGATCGCCTCGCTGAGCGCCGTGGCAGCACCGCGGCCGTCGTAGGCGCGCATGACCGCCCGCAGAGCCGCCAGGCCGATGGCGTAGCCGCTGCCCTCGTCGCCTAGCAGGTGGCCCCAGCCGTCAGCGCGCTTGCTGGCCGGCAGAGGAGCAGCCGTAAACAATGGAGCCGGTGCCGCAGATCAACGCCAGACCCCAGCCAGCTGGGGTGCCCGCTGCCAACACCAACTGGGCGTCGTTGGCGATCACGACCCGTGCCTGGGGGTGAGCCTCTGCCGCCCACTGGTGAAAATACGCTCTTTCTCCTGGACGATCCACACCCGAAAGTCCGAGGCAAAGCGCTCTCAATGGCTGAGGCGCCATGCCGGCCTCGATCCAAGCGGTGGTCATCGCCGCCACGATAGCTGTCTGGGCCGTCTGGTGGCCAACGACCTGAAAGTTGGAGGCGCCGACTGTGCCCTGGCCCAGCAGGTTGCCCTCCTCGTCTGCCAAGATGGCAGTAGTCTTGCTTCCCCCGCCGTCTATTCCCATCAGGTAGCGGTTGGTACTCATGCCAGCTCACTCTGCCTCGAGAGCAGCTCGAACCGCGCCTCTGGCGCGGTCCAGCCGCTCGCGTGCCTCGGCAGGCGAGAAATCACCCAACTGCGCCACGATCGCAGTCTTGACTTCCCGGTCGCAGGTGAGTAGTGTGGCCTCGGCGGCTTCAGGCGAGAGGTCGCAGGCCAGTTCGACAATGCGCCGCGCCCGGTCGCGCAGCTTGACGTTGCTGGCCTGCACATCCACCATCAGGTTGCCGTAGGTCTTGCCCAGGCGGATCATGACGCCAGTAGAGAGCATGTTGAGCACCAACTTCTGAGCTGTGCCGGCTTTGAGGCGCGTCGAGCCGGTCAGCACCTCGGGTCCCGTGATTGGGGCAATCCACATGTCGGCCATATCGGCCATTGGCGAGGGATGATGACAGGCCAGGCTGATCACCAAGGAACCGCGGCGCCGGGCCTCAGCCATGCCGCCCAGCACGTAGGGGGTGCGGCCGCTGGCGGCGACACCGACGATGCTGTCCAGCAGGGTTGCCTCTTGCACAGCAACGTCGCGCGCGCCCGCATCCTGATCATCCTCTGCGCCCTCGACCGCGTAGCGAATGGCGCGCTCTCCGCCAGCAAGGAGAGCCACCACCTGTTCCGGGGAAGTGCCGAAAGTAGGAGGACACTCTGACGCATCCAACATCGCCAGACGCCCCGACGTGCCAGCACCGATGTAGATCAGCCTGCCGCCCTGTGCCATGCGGGCAGCGATGGCGTCGATGGCAGCCGCGATGCGCTCCAGCTCCAGAGCCACGGCTGCGGGTACTGTGCTGTCCTCCGCGTTGATGATACGAACCATGTCCAGCGTCGCCAACGTGTCGATGGACGCAGTGGCCGCGTTGCGCGCCTCGGTAACGGGCAATGATCGGTCGGTTTCGGTCATACGCGTGTTCCTCACAGATGCTTGACCAGCACGCGATAGGCACGCAGGGGCTTGAACCCAAATCTGGCGTAGAATTCCAACGCCGTGGTCCAATCGATGACGCAGCCCCGCACGCCATACGCGCGCAACTTTCGCAGTCCAGAATCCAGCAATGCGGCGCCCAATCCCTGGCCACGGCTGTCGGCACCAATGCCAATAGGACCGAGTTGGCCCCAAGGAGGTGGCAGGCGTTGCATGAAGTAGCGATCGAGCGGTTCAACCCCATAGCGCCAACGGCGGCGAATTCGACAAAAGCCGTCGATGTAAGCCGCGCGTCCGGTATCCTGGCGCCAAAGGAGGATGTACTCGGACATCTTGCCGCCCATGCGCCGGAACTCCTCGAACTCGAAACGCCAGCGACCGGGGAATTCCTGGCGCAGGAAGGCTAGCAGTACGCCTGCGTCGGCCGGGCGACCGACCGCGACGCGCGGAGAGAAGCCGGGCGAGGATACAATGGTGCGTGCATCACTGGCATACTCAGCCAAATCGCTCGCCACATCCCAGACCGTAGCCTCGCTGGCTCGAGGGCGATAGCCCCTGGCCTGAAAGAACGCTTCACTGGCCAGCTCTACGGGCAGACCCGGCGCATAAGGCCGCAGACCGCCGCCCAGCCGGACTGTAGTGCAACCCTGTTCTGACAGCCACGCTTCAGCCCGGCCCAGTAGAGCCGCGCCGATGCCGCGGCGTTGAAAGGCTGGCTCCACAGCCAGGGCATCGATCCAGCCAACTTCTGGGGGCGAAGTCTCCGCATCGTTCGGCAGCGCGCTGGCCAGGATGAAACCGGTGATCGTGTCGTTCTCCAGGGCCAGCCAGCCTGCCCGCGTGCTTCCGGTTGCCGGCCGGCAGTTGTAGGCCACGAACCGGGGCGAGATGGCCAGGTCTGCGCCACAAGCCTGGTTCCAGGTCGCGGCGATCACATCGGCTTGCTGCAACTGGCGCTGGTCGAACGGCTGGATGCGCATAGGATCAGCGGCTAGAGGAGACCGAAGCGCTGTTTTGTGGTCAGGACGCGCAACACAGCGTCGTCCAGCCGCGCCGGATCGAGCTTGCCCTCTTCGACCCAGCGGACGATCAATGAATGTACCTCTCGCAATACGTCATAGCCAGTGTTGAAGAGGAGCACGTCAGCGCCGGCAGCCAGGGCATGCGCGGCGGCCAGAGGCGCGGGATAACCGCTGGTCGCCAGCGCGCCCATCTCCAGCGAGTCGGTCATCGCCAGACCATCGTAGCCCATCTCATGGCGCAGCAGGTCGGTCATGACCCGGCGCGAAAGCGTGGCCGGCAAGTTGGAAGCAGACTCGATGACCGGGAAGTGGACGTGCGCCGACATGATCCCCGCCACTCCGGCCGCCATGGCAGCCCGGAAAGGCACGAACTCCACGGCCTCCAACCGGTCCCGACTGTGCGCCACCACAGGCAGCGCCACATGGGAGTCGACGGTGGTGTCGCCGTGGCCGGGAAAGTGCTTGCCTACTGCCATGATACCCGCCCCTTGCAGGCCCTCGATCATGGCCACACCGCAAGCTGCCACCAGGTGAGGATCGCTGCCGAATGAGCGGGTGTTGATCACCGGGTTATCAGGGTTGTTGCCGCAGGTGTCGAGGACCGGGGCCAGGTTCACGTTGATCCCCACATCCATCAGCTCGGCAGCCATGACGAGAGCCGCCTGGCGCACAGCGTCGGAACCTCCGGCTGCTGCCAGTTCCAGTGGGCTTGGGAATTCGCGGAATCCTTTGGCCGCGCGCAGGCGGGTCACCCGTCCCCCTTCCTGGTCGGTGGCGATCAGCAAGGCTGGATGGCCGGATTGGCGGGCAGCCTGCTGCAGGTCTGTGGACAGGCGGGCCAGCGCAGGCCGCGAGGCGACGTTGCGCTCGAAATACACCAGACCGCCCAGGTGGAGTTCCTCGAGCAATAGGCGGAGGGACGGGGTAAGATCGCTGCCTTCGAAGCCGGCGCACATGACCTGGCCGACCTTCTGCTCCAGAGCCATTTCGGATATCATGTCATTAACCCGATCACTCGCACAGACCATCCGGGGAGAACGCCCTCGAAGACAAGCCCATCATCGGCCACGTGACCCAAGGGCTCGCGGCCGTGGGCGTCGATCAGGTGCGTTGGCTGCCCCGGCTGCGCGTCCTCCGATCGCCAGGCGACCTGCTGCGCGTCCGGGCTGATGTTGGCCAGCGCCAGCCCGAGCCAACCGTCGGGCGCCGTCCACAGGGAAGTGAGGACCGCGGGCATACGGCGCTGGACCACATGCTCCTTCTCCGGCGGCGTGTAAATGCCCCGCACCAGGAAATCTACTGTTATTTCCGGTACTTTCAACCGCGGCGGTTGGCGCCACGCGCCGTAGACCAGGAAGGGCGCCGCGTGCAACCGGGTATGCACCAGCTCCCGCAGGAAGCGCCAGTGCCCCGCCAGCATGGGGTCATCCAGGTCGCTGACGTATACGTGGGACACCATGGGCTGTGCGCCGGCCACGAAGGCCCGGCCCAACTCGGCGTAGAAGGCGCCGGCGAAATCACGCTCGTGGAAGCGGGTGGAACGTACCGGGGCTGCTGGCTGTGGCCACCGCGCATCGTATGGCGGCGGCGCCAGCGAGGCGTAGGAGCCGAAGTGCAGGGCGTAATCATGATAGACGGCCGCGAACAGGGGTACGCTCTCCCAGTTCAGGTCGAGCTTGCTATAAACCCCCAGGCGCTCGTAGGAGTTATCCAGCACCAGGAATGAGTCGAACAGGTCCAGATAGACTTCGCACGCGCCCTCGCTGGGCAGGATGGCCTCCGGATGGGCCCGTGCCGCAGCTCGCACCCCTCCCATCAACGCCCGGTAGCCGTCACGCCAATGGGTGCCCCCGCCGGCGGGGTGGTCGTGCGCGGGGTCGTGACAGAGTGCCGGCTCGGTGTGGGCGACTTGATCCAGGTAGACGCCGTCCAGGCCGTAACGATCCAGTATCTCGCGCACCAGATCGGCCAAGGTGGTTTGCCACAAGGCGGTGGTCGGGCACATGGGCGTCACCTCGGCCTCGGCGGGGTCGAAGATGCAGTAGCGTTCGCGGTAGATATCGCCGTCCGCGGCTTTGCAGGCTGCTCGCTCGGCCTGCTTCGCCTGCCAGCTTGCTGCGCGGGTACCCCACAGGCGGCCGTTGATGTAGACGATGGCGCGCAGCCCGTCCGCGTGCAGACCTTCCACAGCCTCCCGGAACGGTTCCTCGCCCTCCCGCGCGGGCAGATAGTCGGGGAAGTGGGTGTCATAGGGCGTGTGGTGCCACCAGTACCAGTCGAGGGCAACTGGAGCCTGCACCATCGCCTGCATTTGTTGCGCGCCGGGCAGCACATCGTGAGACGACCCGCGGTTCCAGATCCACAGGCCGTTCGCCAACAGCCATGCTGGAATGTCGCGGCGGGTGTGCAGCGGGCCGCGCCGGCACCAGGGCTGACGGATAGCCCAGGCGCGGTAGCGTTGGGCCGCATCCATCCAGTCGCCGTCGAAGGCAGAAACAACGACCGGGTATGGCGGTGCAAAGCGGCCCCCGGAGAACGGTATCCCGGCCGGGATATGCTCTACAGCCAACGTCACCCCGCAGCTCTGCTCGCGGCGCAGAGCGAACCGTTTGTAGTGCCCATCCGGATCCTGTGCAATGACCAGCAAGCCATCACCGCCCGCACGGTAACAGGCCATGAACTGCATGGACAGGTCGCACGGGTAGGAAAAGCTGCCAGCCGCCGCGTCGATCTCCGAGAGCCGCGCCTGCATCACGTTGCGGATGACCTGGCCACCGGCCTTTGGTACGAGCAAGCGCGCCACGTCTTCCTGGCCGGGCGAGCACAGCCCCGGCAGCACGGGAAAGTCGACCCGCAAGAGGGCAGCGTTGGGGTGCAATCCCTCCACTATCAACCGCCAGGCAAGGCCGTCCTCCTGCGGCGTGATCTCAGCATGCACGGCGAGGCCTGCAGCGCCGCGGATTTCCCGCCAGGTAAGCGCCAGCCCTTTGCCCAGAGGCTCGATCTGATAGGCACCGGCGTCGCGCGCGGTCATTGCCCACGACCGCCCGGCCCGGTCGCACAGCGCCAGGCGCCACGGTGAGTCGGGGTGAGTTTCAATACCGCCCTGACCGTCATGGCGTATCTCCCGCAACACACCGCTGTTGTCGAATGTCAAGGTGAGGTTGCCGCCCGAGACAGTGTGCACAGGGTTTAGCCTTTCACTGCGCCGACCCGCAGACCCTGCATGAAGTAGCGCTGGAAGGCGAAGAAGAAGAGAATCATCGGGATGGAAGCCAGGGCTGCGCCCGACATGAGCAGGCCGTAGTTGGTGCCAAACTCGCTGTTGTAGATGTAGGACAACCCGACCTGCAGCGTGAACCGGTCAGGCGTTTGCAGGATCACCAACGGCCAGAGAAAGGCGTTCCAGTATCGCTGGAAGGCGAAGATGGCCGTCACCGCCATGGCCGGCGTGGCCAGCGGCACGATGATGCGAGTGAACGTCTGCCACTCCGATGCGCCGTCGATGCGGGCAGCTTCCTCCAGTTCGCTGGGCAGAGTCTGGATATACTGCTTGAGCAGGAAGATGCCGATGACGTCAGCCAGCCCCGGCATCAGGACCCCCAGGAAGCTGTCCACCAGCTTGAACTCAGAGATCATCAGGTAGAGAGGGACCAGCGTTACCTGCGCGGGAATCATGAGAGCGGCCAGGATCATCCAGAAAAAGAGGTTGGAGCCGGGAAATTTGCGTTTGGCAAAGGCGTAGCCTGCCATGGTGTCGAAAAGGACGTGGATGGCGGTGCTGATCAGGGCCAGCGCTGTGGTGTTGATGAACCACAGCAGCATGCGTGGCATGACGATTGTCGCGCCCAGGATCTCCAGCTTTCCCTGGCCGCTGAGCCGGATAATGTTGCTGAAATTCTCCAGAGTCGGGTGGGAGGGGATCAGTTCCGGCGGCATTTTGACGGTAGCCGAAGCCGGGGTCAGCGCCGTCACAAACAGCCAGTAAAGTGGGAACAGGCTGATGATAGCGACGACAGTCAGGAGCAGCAGGACCAGCAGGTTGGGCAGCCGCCGTCGCAGTCTGCGCCCCAAGCGGCTGGATATCACGTCCGTTTCGGCAACGGTGGTGTGGCTCATGATCAATACTCTACGTCCGTGCTCAGGACCTTGAACTGGAAGAACGAAAAGATAGCGATGATGGCAAACAGGATCAACGCCTGGGCGCTGGCCCGGCCGAAGTTGAAGTCGCTGAACGCGGTCATGTAGATCAACTGCACGATGGTGGTGGTGCGGTTGATCGGTCCGCCTCCCGTCATGATGTAGACTCGTTCAAAGATCTGAAAGCCGGCAATGGTGTAGATGACCATCAGGTAGAGAGTGGTGGGCTTCAGCAGGGGGACAGTGATCCGCAGCCACTTCTGGATGCCGTTGGCGCCCTCCACCTCGGCCGCCTCATAGAGTTCCCGAGGAATGGAGCCGATAGACGCGGAATAGAGCACAACGCCGGTGCCTGGCACCACCAATATGGTGCTGATGACGATGCTCCACAGGGCCATGTCGGGGTTTTGCAGCCACAGCACGCGCGGCAGTCCCAGGGAACGCAAAACGAAGTTGAAGAAGCCAAAGTCAGGCTCGAAGATCCAGATCCAGACCAGGGAGATAACTATGATGCTGGTGACGTACGGCAGGTAGAAGGCGCCGCGGAAAAGCGACTGGACGCGGTTGGCCAGCGGCTGCAACAGCGCAGCCACCACCAGCGAGCTGATGATCCAGGCAGCGACAACAAAGAAAGCGTAGATGAAGGTGTGCCACATGGAGTCGAGGAAAAGCTGGCTCGTGAACACATCCCGGAAGTTTTGCAGGCCGATCCATGTGCTTTCCCGCAGGGTCACCTTCTGAAACGCCATCACCACTGCCCGCAGCACGGGATAGCCGATGAAGATCCCGAAAAGGATCATGCTGGGGGCGATGAAGAAATAGCTCCACTTGTAGCGGTGCCAGGCCTTGACGATGCGTTTGCCGAGGGGCATGGTCGTTGCGCTCATGGGGCACTCCTTGAGGTCATAACGACATGTCGAACAGAGACGGGGTGTTACGTGAAGCGTGAAACGTGATGCGCGCCGACAGAGGGTTGGTCACGCATCACGGATCACGCTTCACGCGTAGTGGCGTAAGGGTTGCGCCTTACTGGTTCAAGGCGTCCAACTCAGCCTGATAGGCGGGCGCAATCTCGTCCATGGCTTCCTGAGCCGTCTGTTCGCCCAGGATGATGGACTGCAAGGCCGCGCCGTACTGCTGTCCGATCTCGGCTGATGTGGCCACGGGCGCCTCGTAGACGCCGTACTCCACCAGCTTGGCCACAACCTCGCGGTTGGGTGTGGTGGCATAACTGGTGTTGCTGCGGCGCAGGCCGGGCGCCAACTGCCAACCCTCAACGTCCTGCGCCACCTGGCTGCCGGTCAGGTAGTCGGCCAGCTTGTGGGCGGCCGTCACTTTCGCCTCGTCCTCCACATCCACGACAGCGAACAGGCCAAAGGCGCCGTTGGTCACCAGCTTGTCAGCGTCTCCCATGGGCGGCGGCACCACCACGAAGGGGAAGTCAGAGCCTTCCAGGTCGGGGATGAAGCCGGGGGTGCTCATCAGCATGGCGACGGTCTGGCGGTCCTTGAACTGGGCGCGCACGCCGGCCTGGTCCACGGTGCCGAAGTCAGGCGGGGTCACCTTGGCATCCAGAGCCAGGCTGGCGATCTTGTCCAGCGCCGAGACCCCTTCAGGCTGGTTCTGCACGAACTGCGTGCCATCGGCGCTGAGGATGCGGCCGCCGTCGATGTACATCAGCGGGTAGTACTCCACCGCGCCCCACTTGGACGACGAGCTGAAGCCGTAAACCTGCGTGCCATCATCGCGCGTGAAGGTCAGTTGCTTGGCGGCTTCGACGAACTGGTCCCAGGTCCACGGGTTGTCCATGGTGGGCGGCTCCACGCCGCGCTCGGCGAGGATGTCGGTATTGACGAAGAGCGAGATGGCCGTGACCCAAAGCGGCCAGGCCCACACCTTGCCATCCACTGTCGCCACCTGGAATGCGCTCTCGTAGAAGTCGTTCTTGACCTCGTCGCTCATGTAGGGCGTGATCTCCGAGAGAATACCTTGCTTGGCATAGCGCGGCAGGTTGGGGCTGGTCACGCGGAAGATGTTGATGTCGGTGCCGGCTGCCAGCGCCGCTTCCAGCTTGGTGTCTCCCTCAGTAGTCCACGGGATGCCAACAATCTGCACGTCGATGTCGGGGTTGTCGGCTTCGAACTTAGCGACTGCCTTGTCCGTGTTGACGGAACCGGCATCGGTGCCACCTTCGACATAGCCGCGCTGATAAAAGACGATGGAGGTCTGCTCGGCTGGCGGAGCCGGCTGCTCGGCGGTCGGTTGTTCGGCTGCGGGTTGCTCGGCTGCGGGTTGCTCGGCTGCGGGCTGTTCAGCGGCCGATTGTTGAGTTGGCGCTGGCGCAGCCGGAGCTGCACAGGCGCCGAACAGGAAGCTGGCGACGAGCGCGAGGCTCAGCAGGATTGATAGACGCTTCATGGTGTGATCTCCTCCTGTGGTGATCGTGTTTGGTCGGACACAAATTGTTGATCGTGAATCGATGGGAGAAACGACGGTCTCAGTACGTGCGTGATTGACCTCCTTTCCCGTTCCTTGGCACGGGTCTGATCGTGTGCACCGCGTCATGCGGTGCCTGGCGCCAGTCCTGGCAGAAAATCGAGCCGCTGGACCCAGCCACCCGGCGGCAACATCACGGCAGCGGCGTGGGCGAAGCCGCCCAAACAGCCGCGCATAACGCTTAATGCGTTGTAGTAGTCCAGGTAGCGAAACTTCGACACACCGCCCCGCATGAGCGCGTGGCTGCGCAGGACGGCCAGATAGTCGTCCCAGACCGTGCTCACGTCCAGGTATATGTCAGCACGCCAGCCTTCCATGTCCTCCCAGTTCTCCGGGAAGTATAGCTGGCGAACAGTGTGGGCCGGCAAGGCGCGCTGCACGGACGGCAATGCGGCATAGAAGATCGCCTCGCGCACGATGTCGTACGTTGCGACGTGATCCCTGTGGATGCTGCCCTTCCAGTGGGTTAGGATCGCCGTGGGCTGGTGTTGGCGGATCAAGTCGCAGACAGCCAGCTTGGCCGCCTCGTCGGCGGGCAGGTTGCCGTCCCGATAGGGCAGCCAGATCACGTCAGCACCCATCAGGCGCGCCGACTCCTGCACTTCTTGCTTGCGCTGTGCGGCATAGGCGTCAGGCGGCAGCGTAGGGTGGCCAGCTTCGCCCAGAGTCATGTGGACGATCGTGGCGCAGTGCCCGGCTCGCGTGTGTTTCAGGACGATCGCGCCGGCCATGTTCTCGGCGTCGCCGGCGTGCGCGCCGATGACCATCAAGCGGCCGGGTGAGAAGGGTTGATTAGGCATGGTCGTACTGTGACGGATCTCGTGGGAGCTCGGAGCAACTCAGATTGCTCAGCCGATGGCGTATTGCAGGATGGCGAATTGGCGCACCTGGCGGAAGCCAGCCTGCCCGTAGAGGCGGGCGGCGTTGCTGCCGGTCCACAGAAACCAGGCGCAATGGAAACCCTTGGCCAACATAGCATCCAGACAACGGAAGAGCAGCAGCCGACCGATGCCCTGGCCGCGCTGGCCAGGGACGACGCCAAAAGGGCCAAACCGCTCGCGACGCTGCTGGCAATAGCCCACGATCTCCGCGCCGCGCGTCGCGACCAGAAAGCAGATCTCATCGGAACCCGGCCCGAAAAGCTGCAACAGATACTCCTGGGCGAAGCGGAGCCAATCCCAGCCGAAATGCTGGGCGATGAACGGCATCAGGGCCGGCAAGTCGGTCGCCTGCACCGTCCGAACGACGATGCCTTGGCCGGCCAGCTCCTCTTTGAGCACATTGATCCCGGCGGGGATCTGGAAGCCGGTCAGGTCGACCTGCATCGAGATCGGCGTTGACATGACCTGCCATCCGCTGTGCTGCAGAAAGGCCATGGCCGCCGGATACGCATCCACGTCCACGCCTGGCGTGAAGTAGTTGGGCGTGTAGGGCGCGATAGACACGCGCCGGCGACCCTGGCCAGCGAACCGGTTGAGCGCAACATCGAACAGTTGACGACCGACGCCCTGCCGTCGCCAGGAGGTCCGCACACCGAAGGCCGTGATCCAGGCCAACTCTGGCTCCAACCCTTGCAGGAACAGCGGCACCTGACGGGCCATGGAGAGCAGAAAGCCAACCAGCCGACCCTCTACCTCGGCCAGCAACAGGCCGGCCGGATCGAAGTTAGCGTCGAGCAAGACTTGCGTGCGAAATCGCGCTTCATCGATGCGGTCGTGGAGCAGCGTTTCATTCCACAGTTCGAGAAGCGCCCCTTCGTCGGCGCCGCGATAAGTGCGAACAGCAACTGGCTCAGCCATACAGCATATAGCGTTGGCGGATCTCAGCAAAACTAGCCAGTTCCACAGCCCAATCGGCCTCCAACTCAACAACAGGCCTGCCGGCGCTCAAACCTTCGCGTAAGGCTGGGCCGCCGGCCAGCAGGTCAAAGTGAGGCGGGCGTCCTTCCCAACTGGTCGGCAGACACTGGAACCGGTCCGGGGCCTGTGCCCGGCAGATGCTGATGACGGTCAGGCCTGTTTCTACGGCTCGCAGTTGCTGTCGGTTGGTGACATGGACCTGGACACCCTGACACAACAGACCGGTGTGTTTGCTGGCCGAAGGCTCAAAGAAGACTGGGCGGAAGCGCATGCCGGGCAAGTCCAACCCATTCAACGCTTGCGCCAGCCCGTGGCCGTCCAGCCACGGCGCCCCACAAATCTCGAAGGGTAGCGCCGTTCCCCGGCCCTCGCTGAGATTGGTGCCCTCTAGGAAGCACATGCCGGGGTAGACGGTCGCCGTGCTCAGGTGAGGCATGGCCGGTGAGGTGGCTGCCCACGGCAGTCCTGTCTCATCGTACCACTGGCCGCGCCGCCAACCCTGCATCTCCACCACAGTCAGCTCGACGTCGATGGTATGTTCAGTGCAAAAGTAGCGCGCCAGCTCGCCCAGGGTCATGGCGTGGCGGATGGGTATGGGCGCCACACCAACAAAAGACTCGTAACCTGGCTGTACCAGTGGACCTTCGATGGTCAGGCCGTCGATTGGATTGGGCCGGTCTAGCACGATGACGGGGCGGCCGGCTTTTGCTGCGCCACGCAGGAGATGATAAAGGGTGCTGAGATAGGTGTAAAAACGCACGCCGACATCCTGCATGTCGAAGACCAACACGTCCACATCAGCCATCATGGCGGCTGTCGGTTCCTTGACCGGACCATAGAGGCTAAATACTGGCAAGCCGGTACGGGCGTCTACCGCGTCGGCTACAGCCAGACCGTCGGCGGCAGCCCCGCCAAAGCCATGCTCCGGGCCAAACAGGGCCGTCAGGTGGATGCCCGCCCGAAGCAAGGCGTCCACGCTTGCCGTCAGATCGGGCAATACAGCCGCGGGCTGCGACACCAGCCCGACGCGCCGGCCCTGCACGAGATACCGCCTATCCTCCAGCAGAACCTGAAGTCCGGTTTTGACGTTCATCGGCTGTTTCTGGCGTTTTCTACGATCAGCGACGGGGTAGCAACAGTCAACAACGAGCGGAATTTGTAGCGATCACTGCGATAGGTGGAGTGCACGTACTCGATAGGCCGGCCGGTGCTATCGCGCGTCAGGCGTTGCATGCGCAGAACCGCCGCTGGCGAGGTCAGCTCCAGCAGTTCGGCCTCGCGGGGCGAGGCAAGCGCGGCCTCGATGACTTGTTCGGCCTGGGCCGGGTGGATGTCATAATCGCTGCGCAGCACCTGGTAGAGAGACTCAACGCCGAAGTCGTGCTGGAAGAGATTCGGGCAGAGAGCCAGGGGCAAGTTGGTGGTCTCGACAGCCAAGGGCACACTGTCGGCCATGCGTAGACGGGAGAGCACCAGCACGGGCACGCCAGCGGCCACCTGCAGGGCGGTAGCCACCTCCGTGGAGGCTGCCATCTCGCGCGCCTCCAGCACCAAGCTGGTGGGCTGGCCCCCTCTGCTGCGCACATCCTGGCTGAAACTGGTGAGGGTGCGCAGTTGCTGGTCGATCTTGGGCGCGGCGACAAACGTGCCTTTGCCGACGCGGGCGTAGATAGCACCGTCGCGCACCAGGTTCAGCATGGCCTGGCGCACGGTCATGCGGCTAACATTGAATCGATGGGAGAGCTCGCGCTCTGAGGGCAAACGGTCGTGGGGACGGTAGCGACCAGAGAGGAGATCCTCCAGCAGCGCTTCCTTGACCTGCATATAGAGCGGATTGGGTGCCTCACGTTGCAGCGGCATCGTCGCCTCTCCAAAATCGGTATGGACCGGTCTAGACCATTCGTCCAAGTCTAGCACTTTTCGGGAGCCGTGTCAAGGAGGAATCGGGAGGAGGGTGAGGTTCAAAGCTTTGCAGGGAGAATGTGGAGGTCTGGTAGAATAGGGGACAACAACACAGGATCAGGAGAAGATAGAATGCGCACTGATTTTGATGCACAATGGGAGCAGTTGGCGGAAGAAGTGATGAGCGGGATGAAGGAGTGGCGGCTGCAACATCCGAGGGCAAGTTTGCGTGAGATCGAAAGTGCGCTGGACGAGCGTTTGGGCAGTAGCGCTGCTCAGCAATGGCTTCAAACCCAGTTGCACGAACTCAGACAGAATGGCCCGACAGCACCGTGATCCGGGCACACATGTGTGCAGCAGGCGGGTCAAAAAAACGGTAGCCAAGCCGAGCAAGCTCTGGGACGCAGTCGCGGTGGCTTCAGCAGCAAGCATCATCTAGTCGTCGATGCGCTGGGTAATTCGCTGCGTTTGCTGCTCACGGGTGGCCAGCGGCATGATGTCACCCAGGCCGAGGCACTACTTCAGGACCTGCAGTTTGACCGAGCCATTGCCGACAAAGCCTATGACGCTGACACGCTGCTGCTGGCCTTTCTGGCTGACCAGGCGGCTGAGATCATCATTCCGCCACGCTCGAACCGCCGGGAGCAGCGAGACTATGATAAGCACCTCTACAAGGAACGCCACCTGGTCGAGTGCTTCATCAACAAGCTCAACCAGTCGCTTATCGATCTGATCATCCAGCGTCACCAGCAATGGCCAGACAAACGCCAACAACTGCTGGCTCAATTTCTCACTGATCGTCGCCGACGCTTGCAATCCTGATTGAAGTAGCATCTCAAAGAGACCTCCCTCTGGTAATCCTTCTTCTTGGTTTCACAACCTGAAGTCTACCGCAGGAGGTCTCTCTTTTTTTGTCATCTCCTCAAAATTCGGGATGACTCATGTTTCTGTTTGGAGGCGACATTAACTCGGCGGCGGCGGGACCCGGCTCAGGGTTGCCTGGGCGACCCGATGAGGGGCGTCTTGACCGGCGCTGCCAGGCCGACGAACACGACTATCTGATGGCCGCCCGGATTGTCCAGGTCGATATCTCTCAACCAGTTGTTGACAGCCCAGACGTTGCCGGAGGGATCAATCGAAACGCCGGTCACCCGCTGGAGGCCGTCGCTGGTATAGCCTTTTTCCGGCGCCAGCGGATCACCAAACGCGCCGCCGGGACAGCTTGGCGAGTCCACACCACAGAGGTGCGCCAGCCCCACCAGGCCAGAATGCGGCCCGGCGAAGTTTGCCACCCAGACATCGTTGTTGCCGTCGATTGCGATTCCCCAGGGCATGAAGATGCCGCCGCCTGTAAATGCGTGAACCTCACCGTTGGGCAGGATCACGGCCGCCGACGCTCCATCAATTGGAGACTCCGCCACCGCATTGTCGTCTGAGAGCATGGCGTCGTTTTGTCCGGTGCCACACGGCGGGCGGACGGCGCCGGAGTTGGCGACCCAAATGTTCCCGTTCGCGTCCGACGCCACACCCATCGGCTGGTTGATCGGTTCACCCGCTACAACATCGCCCAGCTCGACGCTGCCATCCGGGTTGAACGGAACAATCCTGGCGTTGATGTTACTGGCGACCCAGACACGATGGTCAGGGGCAATTGTCACCCCAAAAGGCCTGACGAGCAAAGGATCGCCGTTGCCATCGACCGGCGCGTAGTTGGATGCGTCGTCGATACTTCCATCCGGCAGCTTGGTTACGCTGCCGTTGCCGCAGTTTGCGGTCCAGATATCTCCGTTCAAATCCGACATGATGCCCTGCGGCTTCAGGATGTTGGCATCATCGCTTCGCCACCCTCCGTACGGTGGAGTCTGCGGCGGCGTAGATGGCGAAATCGGGTGCCCGGCGGCATTGAACTGTGAAACACTGCTTTCCAACTGGATCAATTCGTCGGTACCGTTGAGGATGCATTGCTTGCCGGTGAACCCGAAGTTTGCAACCCAGATGTCGCTGTTGCGATCGACCGTAATGCCGAATCCGGCGCCATAGAGGCCGCCATTAAGGCGCCGGCCGCCAAACGGAGACCCCGGAAGTTCAGCGCCATCGGGACCAAAGGCAAAGAGATGATTGTCACCACATACCCACCTCGGGTTAGGTATGTTGGGATAGTTGTTGTTCACCCACGCGTTACCGGCGCTGTCAAATGCAATCAGGCCAGGTCCGTCCAGCCCATTCCTCCGGTCTTTGAAGCGTATGGCCAGGGTCCAGGCATCGGGCGACCTGTCCTGGGACGTCAATGACGGTTGATACAGAGGATACACCTGAGCATATGCCAGAAGTTCGGCCACATTGTTTGCCGGGTAATGCGCAATGTTCTGCATCGCCTGGAGGGTGTCCGTCGGCAGGACGTTATCCACGGCGCTCAGTGCGAACAACGCAGCACAATCAGACAAACCATTGACGCAGCGCGCTATCATGTTGGCCAGCGTGTTGAAGTCTGCCCAGGCCGACGTCTCTGTGCCATTGGGCGAGTTTTTCAGGACGGTGCTCGCGCGTCCATTGACGATGTCGACCAGATTCTTTGCCATGGCGGCCGCGCTGGGCAGCCCGGGGTCACTTCCGGAGATCACATCGCCATCGATGAACTGCGCCATAGCAAATGCGGTGGCAACCGTCGATCGTTCGTTGATCACTACGGTGCGAATGCCTGACCTTGCCTGCAAGACGGTCGCCAACTTGATCTCGGGGCTGACATCGGCAATGAGGTAGAGGACCGCATTGTCCTCAACCGGCGGTTGATAGGCTATGCGGAACGTCCCGTTTGGCCGGCTCAAAGCCGAGCCTAGTTCGACCACCGGCGCGCGGCCATACCTGCCTGATACAATGTAACCTGGCTGTTTGCCAGCCCGGCGAGTCCCGTCACAACTCTGCCGCCGATCTGGGGCCATTCAGGAGATGCCGAATAAGCGGGGAGTGAGAACAACAGGAGTGACAGCGGGAGCAAAACCCCCGTGGTCACCGACCTTATGATCTTGCTAGAAGTTAATGACATCAGTCTGGTTCCTCCTTCGTCCATAGAATTGTGGCTGATCGTTCCGTTGATCCCATGTTAGTCGGACAGCGATCGTTTGCATGCACAGGAATCTTGCGGTTTCCCGCGCTCTCTTCTGCAACAGATCACTCCTCAAACATCGACTCCTCCCAAGGTGTTGTCTTTTCGCTAGGCGCCTTCCTTTCACACCGATTCCACTTGCGGTGAGCAGTGGATCAGACCATGCCGGTGGCGCGGCCAATCAGGCAGACAGCATCTACGCTTGAAATTTCAAGCGAAATCCGGCGCGTGATACAATGTGGAAAGCAGCATCACTGAATTGGTCACAGGGGTATCACCAAAACATACTAACACGCTACAAGGACAACGTCAAGAGCCGCTGGAAGAACAATGATACATCTCTCAATTGAAGACAAGACTGCCAAGGGATGGTTAGCAGGACCATGGAACAGTGATTTGCCAGTTCCCGTCGGCTGGGCCACCCAAGGCATCGCTAAGCGCCACGTCCATCACCACATGTACGAGATCTACCTGGTAGCGCGCGGTA
The DNA here is from genome assembly GCA_041391245.1 of Caldilineales bacterium. Taxonomy (GTDB): domain Bacteria; phylum Chloroflexota; class Anaerolineae; order JAAEKA01; family JAAEKA01; genus JACKBK01. The sequence continues at coordinate 44,170 of JAWKOJ010000010.1, read as the reverse complement.
CGAGCACCGCGATTGTCAATGGCCAGGAGACGCATCTGCAGAGCGGCGATGTCCTGGTGATAGAGCCGAACGAAGTTCACACATTTAGCCGGAGCAGTGCCAACTATCTCCATTTTGTCATCCAGGCGCCTTTCGTTGCAGGAGATAAGGAGCTACAGGATTAGCAGCAATGGCCGGAATGCATTTCGACGACCTTGAGGTTGGTCAATTCATCAAACATAGCAACGGCCGCACGATCACCGAGATGGACAACGTGCTGTTCTCGGCGCTGACCATGAACACCCAGCCGCTGCACCTCAACGAGGACTTCGCCAGCAAGACCGAGTTCGGCCAGCGCATCGTCAACGGGCTGTTCACGCTGGCGCTGGCTACCGGGCTAACCGTGGCCGACCTCACTGAAGGCACCATCGTCGCCAACCTGGGCTACGAAACCGTACGCCACCCACATCCGATGTTCCACGGCGACACGCTTTACGTCGAGACCGAGGTGGTGGACACACGCGAGTCGCGCTCGCGGCCCAATGCCGGGATCGTTCGGTTCCGCCACACGGGACGCAACCAGCATGGTGTGGTGGTGCTGGAGTTCGAGCGGACGGCGCTGATGCTGAAACGGGAGGCGTGAAAGATGAGACGTCACCTGCGCCGCGCAGTCCTGTTCATGCCGGGCGATTCGCTGCACAAGATCGAAAAGGCCATCGGGCTGGGCGTGGACAGCATCGTCATGGACCTGGAGGACGGGGTCGCGCCGGGCCAGAAGAATGCGGCGCGCAGCACGGTGCTGTCCGCGCTGCAAACCCTGGACTTCGGACGCAGCGAGCGGCTGGTGCGCGTCAACCCGGTGGGCAGCGATCTGCTGGCGGCCGACCTTGACGCGACCATTGCCGGCCGGCCCGACGGCTACGTTATTCCCAAGGTCGATTTTGACGAGCAGGTGCAGGCAGTAGCGGAGTACCTGGCGCTGGAGGAGCGCCGGCGCGGCTGGCCGGAAGGCGGCATCAAGCTGCTGCCCATCGTCGAGACCGCGCTGGGGGTGATGAACGTGCGCGAGATCGCCCTGGCCAGCGAGCGTATCGAGGCGCTGCTCTTCGGCGCGGAGGATCTGGCCGGAGATATGGGAGCGACCCGCACCGCGGCAAGCTGGGAGGTCTTCTACGCCCGCAGCGCGGTGGTGACTGCGGCCAAGGCGTATCGTGTGCAGGCCATCGATCAGGTGTTTTTCGATCTCGCCGATCTCGCCGGCTTCGAGGCGGAGTGCCAGTTCGGCCGGCAGTTGGGCTACGACGGCAAGATGGTCATCCACCCGCGCCAGGTCGCGCCGGCGCAGCGCATCTTCGCGCCGTCAGCGGAGGAGATCCGGCAGGCGCAGCGCATCCTGGCCGCGTATGCAGAGCAGCAGGCGGCTGGAGTTGGCGCGTTTGCCCTTGACGGTCGCATGGTTGACATGCCGGTGGTGCGGGCAGCGGAGAACGTGCTGGCGCGGGCGAAGGCTGCGGGGGAGGGCTAACGGTTAATGACAGATTCTGACGAGTTGCAGTTCGATCCTGTCGACTGGCAGCAGATGCAGATCATGGCGAAGTTGACGCCTGGGGAGCGCATGATGGCAATGGCGCAGGCATCGGCCTTTGGACATGCCCTGCTGCGCGGAGCGTTTCGAACCCGCTTCCCGGACCGGTCGCTGCACGAGATCAACATGATGATGTTGCGCTACATCGAGTGGCAGAAAGTGCGGGAGTATTGAGCGAGTTCCAATTCTACCTCGATGTGCTATAGAACCACTTTAGCTGTCACCACCGGCGATCTCCACCAGCACCTGCCCCTTGTCCACCACGTCCCCCGCCTTGCAGTGAACTTTTGCCACCACGCCGCCGGCCGGCGCAGTGATGCGCAGTTCCATCTTCATCGCCTCCAGCAGCACCAGCGTCTGGCCCCGCTCCACCACGTCCCCCGCCTCGACCAGCACATCCAGGACCAGCCCCGGCATGGATGCCTCCAGCGCGCTCGCGCCCGCCTCGCCAGACGAGGCACTGCGCGGCCTGTGCTGCGACTGCACGCGCTCCAGTTCCCACGTCTGGCCTGCCAGGGCGACATAGCGGCGGCGCCCGTCGCTGGCCGTGTAGACCCGCTGCCGCTGATCGCCAAGCTCCAGGTCCAGGCGGCCATGCTCCGGCCGCTGCGCGCGGACAGAGATCGTCGCATCGCCCACAGTGACCATATAGTCGTCGCCCATGCGCTGCACGCTCGCGCTGTAAACCTTGTCGCCGAGTTGAAACTGGTGCTCTGTCTTCATGGCAGTTCCTACGCTCCCGACGGGCCTTGCCCGATGCGCCAGCGCTGGGCATCGCCGAAGTTGATGAGGTTGATCGCGTGCTTCATGGCTGCGTTCCGGTGCGGAACCCTGAGATCTGTCGCCAGGGCGAGAATGGATCAGCCTGGCCCGCGCCTCCATCGGCCGCAAAGCCAGGAGCGGCCGGCGTGCTGTCCAGCAGGTCTGCCAGGGCCGCGGCGGCCAATACAAGGTCAGGCGGCGGCTCGTCGGCCGGGCGCCAGCCAGCAAAATACCGATCGACGAAGTTGGTAGTCACGTCGGCTCGCCGGAAGGCGTCGCTGGTCACAACAGCCCGCAGGAACGGAATGTTGGTGGTGACTCCCAGGATCACGTAGTGCTGCAACGCCCAGTCCATCTTGCGCAGCGCATCGGCCCGGTCTTCGCCCAGCGCAATGAGCTTGGCGATCATCGGGTCGTAGTGGATGGTGATCTCGTCGCCCGTGGTGATGCCGGCGTCGACGCGGACGCCCGGCCCCACCGGCTCCACAGCCCGCAGCACCTTGCCAATCGACGGCAGGAAGTCGTTGGCCGGGTCCTCGGCGTAGATGCGGCACTCAACCGCGTGGCGGCGCTGCCCCAGGTCCTCCTGACGAAAGGGAATCGCCTCACCCGCGGCAACCCGCAGTTGCAGCTTGACCAGATCGACGCCGGTGACCTGCTCGGTGATCGGGTGCTCGACCTGGAGGCGGGTGTTCATCTCCAGAAAGTAGAAGCTGCGCGTGGCCGGATCGACCAGGAACTCCAGGGTACCGGCGTTGACATAGCCGACCGCCCGCACCGCAGCCAGAGCCGCCTCCCCCATCTGGCGCCGAAGGGTGGCGTTCAGAAAGGGCGACGGCGTCTCTTCGATGATCTTCTGGTGCCGCCGCTGGATGGAGCACTCGCGCTCGAAAAGATGGACGGCGTTGCCGTGGCGGTCGCCAAAGACCTGGAACTCGATGTGCCGCGGGCCGGGGATCAGCTTCTCCAGGTAGATACGGTCGTCGCCGAACGCGTTCCTGGCCTCGCGGCGGGCAGACGCCAGCGCGGCCGGCAGATCAGCCGGCTCAGCCACGATGCGCATCCCCTTGCCGCCGCCGCCGGCTGTTGCCTTGACGAGCAGCGGAAAGCCAAGCTGCTCCGCCGCTGCCAGCAGTTCGGCATCGATCTGGCTGCCCTGGTAGCCGGGAACCACCGGCACGCCCGCCGCCTGCATCGCCGTCCGCGCCGATGTCTTCGAACCCATGGTGCGCATGGCGGCCGGATCGGGACCGATCCAGGTCAGTCCAGCCTGCATCACAGCCTCGGCAAAGTCAGCGTTCTCCGAGAGAAAGCCGTAACCGGGATGCAAAGCATCACAGCCGAGCCGCACGGCTTGCTCAAGGATACAGTCGCCGCACAGATAGCTTTGCGCCGGCGGCGCCGGGCCAATGCGCACAGCCTCGTCGGCCAGCATGGTGTGCAGGGCATTGTCATCAGCGTCGGAGTAAACTGCCACCGTGCGAATGCCCAGTTCCTGGCACGACCGGATGATGCGCACGGCCACTTCGCCGCGGTTGGCTATCAGGATTTTTCGAAACATGGTTCAGGTGCAGAAAATACCAGCAGAGGAGAGGGAGCAGCCGGCGGCATCCATCGAGCCGGCAACTCGCGCGAATTATACCACGCGCCCGGCGATGCGAAAACTGCGATCCATTCGCAGGAACGCACCACCTCCTCGGGAGTGACGACAAGCGGAAGCCGGCCCTCCAGCCGCGGATATCCACACACGGATGTTAACTTTGGCCGGCCACGCCGGAAATCTTCTCACCCGTCACCTGGCCTCAGACCGTCCGCGACAACAAGGATCAACAACATGTAGCCCCTTGCTGTCGCGCAACATCGACATGGCGACATCCCGGGTGACAATCAGCGCCCTGCGGTCAGAAGGGTTTTCCAGCGCTCTCCGACGCTCTCCCCATGAGTGCCGGAAAACTCCTTTGCGACGCGCCCCCTAGCCCTAGGGGCGCGTCGCAGGCATTCCCAGGATACGGCACGGATGCGCTCTCCTTGGGGCTTTCCACATTTCAACACTCCCTGCTGCGGCTACGACTCTTCTTTCTAATTATTCCTGAAAAGATATGATGAGAAACCGAGACTACGACCGGGGCAAACATTGCGGGAGAACGCATAACAATGTAAAATGCCGGGCTATGGCATCTATCAAAAACACCTGCTAGTCTTTGCGATTCTCAGTCCGTATGGTGGCGGCTGTGCTGGCTTTTGCGGCCAGTTCCCTGTGCCTGGCGGCGCTTTTCCTGCCCGCCGGCGTTCACGCTCAGGGAGCGCCGACTGGCCTTGACAGTTGGGCGGTGGAGGTTTGGCCCGAATATGACCGGCCCGCTGTTCTGGTAATCCTGAACGGCACGGTGCAGCCGGGCAACGGGTTTCCTGCGACGGCGCGTATTCCAGTGCCGCAGGGCGTCGACATTAACGCCGTGGCGATCCCGGGGGCAGACGGACGGTTGGTCGAGGTGCCGTGGCGTGCGGAGCAGGCCGCCACCGGACAGGACATCGTGTTCACCCTGGATCAACCCGATTTCGTCGTCGAGTATTACGCCGATGTGATCAGTCCGCCGCCCGATCGTAGCTTCAATCTCGACCTGGTAGCGCCCTATTCGGTGCAGCAGGCTTCTGTCACCTTGCGCCAGCCTGAGCGCGCCAGCAACCTGCAGACAACACCGGCGATGCAGCCTGCGGGAACAGACTCGTTAGGGAATCCGCTGTCCAGCGTGCAGGTCGGGCCGCTGGCGGCAGGTCAATCGGTGCCTCTCGAGGTCAGTTACACCAAGGCGGACAACAATCCCACTGTTGCCAACGCTGTGGTTGGCGACGACGCTGTTGCGCAGCCCCCGGCGGCATCTGTAGGCGCGGACTGGCTGCCGGTGATCGTTGGCGCGGTTCTGGGACTGTTGGTGATCGGTGGGGTCGCCTACTGGTTGTTGCGGCGGCGTCAGGTTGCCGGAGGTTCTCGCCAGGCGCGGCGGCGCGCGGCGCGGGAGAAAGGTACGCCGCCGGTGAAGACGCCAGCTTCGGGAGCAGCGCCGTCAGCGACACCACAGAAGGCAGCGCAGAACCTGTTCTGCCCCCAGTGCGGGACGAGATACGAGGCCAGCGACAAGTTTTGTCGCAGCTGCGGTGCGGCGCGGCGCTAGGAGTGGATCGTGAACGCAGCAGGCGCGGCCGCTGGCGATGCCAACGACCTGTTTGTGCGGCTGTGTCTGCGCAGCCGTTGGCAGCCTGAGCTTCTGGACAATGCCGGGCAACTTGCGGGCGTTGTTGACTGGCCCAGGTTGAGCGCGGCGGCCAGCGCTCATGGCTTGGCGCCTCTTCTCTACGACATTCTCAAGGGCCGCGCCCTGGCGCCGGACGATGCCATCGCTGATCTGCAGGCAGCTTATCGCGAGACAGCACTCAACGCAGGCCTGATGTCAGTTGAGCTGCACGATGTGCTGAATCTTCTGGCTGGAAACGATCTGCCGGCCGTTGTGCTGAAGGGCGCAGCGTTGGGCGATACACTGTACGGCAACAGCGCGCTGCGCCCGATGACCGATCTGGACTTGTTGCTTCACGAGGCGGATGTTGTTCGGGCCGTTGAACTCTTGACGGAGCGCGGCTATCGGCGGGCCAGCGGCGAGGTATGGGCCGGGCATGCGATGCAGTTTGAGAACGAGATCGTGCTTCGTTCCCGGGAACCAGTTCCGCTGGCAGTCGAGTTGCACTGGCACTTGCTCGATTCCCCCTTCTATCAGGAGCGGGTAAATGAAGGGTGGTTCTGGCGCAGCGCTGAGGTTGCTTCGGTAGCAGAGACGAAGGCGCTGGTTCTGGGACTGGAAGCGACGTTCCTGCACCTGAGTGCCCATTACGTCTTGCATCACCGGGGCCAGGGGGTGCGATGGATCTACGATATTGCTGCGCTGCTGGCGCTGGTCGGCAGCCAGATGAATTGGCAGGAAGTGCTGGCGAGATCCAGGGAGTTTCATCTCGTCTTCAGTGTTCAGGAGGTCGTGCGAGAGATGGTGAATGACTGGGGGCTGGTGTTGCCGGAAGACCTGCTGGCAGCGGTGCTGGGGATGCCTGTTTCGGCCGAGGAGCGGAGGGTCGTTCAATGGCTGCAAGCCGAGCAGCGGCCGGTGGTGCAGCGGTTCTGGGCAGATCTGGCCAGTATGCCATCCTGGCGGAGAAGGCTGGCCTATCTGTTGGCAAACCTTTTTCCCTCGCCGGTTTACATGCAGGACCGATACGCTCTGTCGGGGCGGGCGTGGGTGCCGTTGGCGTATCCTTATCGTTGGCTTGTTGGCGTAAGCGGGCTTGTGTCGAGCCGCCGGCGCAGCGCGGCGCAATTGAGTTCAAGGGAGTGATATGATGAAACGAGTATGCCTGGTGATGATGGGCGTCGTGTTGGTTGTGTTTGGCGGCGTTGGTCTTCCCGCGGGGACTGCGCTCGCCGTTGAACCCGAAGGGGTGACGCTGGACTACTTCATAGCGACTGCAGATTATCCAAACCACATCCTTCTGGAATGGGAAACGGTCAGCGAGCTGAACACGCAGGCGTTTCGCATCAAACGCGGTGTAACTCCGAACGTTGCTCAGGCAGTGGTGGTGATCCCCTATATCCCGGCCCACCCTGGGTCGCCCTTTGGTTACTACTACTCCGCTCAGGACAGCACTGGTCTGGTGGACGGCACGACCTACTACTACTGGATCGAAGACGAGGAGCTGGGCCAACCGGGTGTCTGGATTCTGCACCCGGAGTACAATCCAACCGTAGCCTGGGGCTTTGTCTGTTCGGAGTATGACTTTGACTGCAATCAGGTCGTAGACGCCCTGGATATCGCCGCGGTTGCTGCGAAATGGAACTGCAATCTGGGCGATGCATGCTACGATGCCGCCTATGACCTGAACAACGACAACAGGATCGATGTAATCGACGTCGAAGAGGATGCGGCGCATTGGGGATGCCAGTACGGCGACCCATGTTATTACGGATAACGAGGTATGGCGGTGATGGGAAAGAGTTGTGTTGTGAGTGGAAAGCGAAACAGCTTGCTGAGGCAGGGGCTTTCATTGATGCTGCTGGCAACCATGTTTACCGGCAGCTTTGGCTCTGTTCGGGCAGGCGCGGCAGGGCAGCCGGAAAACATTCGTCTGCATGTGACAACGCCCGACTACGAGATTGCAGCAGGTCGAGTGACCGTCGCCGGGTACGAGGCGGGCGACGTACCGGGCGCGCCGGCGCTGCCCCAGTGGCGCACGGTGGTGGAGTTGCCCGCAACCGGCGATTGGTCCCTGAAGATCGATCCAGGCGACTACCACGAGATCGCTCTCGATGCGCCGGTTGCCGCTGCGCCGACGCCGGACCTTGCGTTGGACGGTCCGGTCGCGTGGCAGGATAGGGACGACCTGCCGCAGTCGGTGCACACGGCTGATATGCCCGATCCGGCCATCTACGGCGTCGATGCGTATTATCCGGCTGAGATTGCTGCCGCCGGTCCGGAGCAGTGGCAGCGCGGACGCCGTCTGCTGGCGGTTCAGGTCTCGCCGTTCCAGTACAACCCCATCGCTGGCGCGCTGCGCCACTATCCCGACATCTCGGTCACCATCGAAGTTTCGCCGGCCAGGCAATCCACCCGGGGCGGCTTCGATGGACCAGCGCCCGCCCAGCCGGTCGAAGTCGACGGAGCGCTGCGCATCTACACCGGTGAACGGGGGATGTACCACCTTACCTACGCGGACTTGCAGAGCGCTGGAGTGCCGGTTGACGACCTCGATCCCTCCCGGCTGGCCATGGCCTATCTCAACCAGCCTGCCGATATCGTCGTGACCGGGGCAGTTGACGGGTCGTTTGATCCCGGCGATGAGATTATCTTCTACGCCGAACCGTACGAAGGGCGCTACATGACGCGCAATGTCTACCGGCTCACCTACGGCGGACCGGATGCAGGCGCGCGGATGGCGACACGAACGGTGACGCCCCAGGCCAGCGACCCGTTGATCACTACCATCACCCGCACCGTTCGCAGTGAAGTAGATCGCGACTATCGCAGCACCTACCAACTGCCGACCAACGACGACCATTGGTTCGATACGGCGTTGTACGTCAACCAGGCCGTGCCCGCCGCCTCTGCAACGTACAACCTGAGCCTCGGCGGCCCGGCCAGTGAAGCGACGGGCCTGGCAACGTTGCGCGTGATGATGCACGGAGGCACGCCGCAGGTGGCTACACCGGACCAGTCAGTGGCGGTCAGGGTGAACGGCAACGCGGCCGGCGTGTTCCAGTGGGACGGAAGCCAGCGCTATCTGGCAACGGCAACCATTCCAACCTCCTGGCTCAACCCGTCTCCCAGCCAGGTCGTGCTGGAGGCGGCCATCAGCCAGCTGCCTGCGTTGTCCTACTATTGGGTCTCGCCCGACTGGGTGGAAATCTCGTACCCATCGCCGGCGACGGCGGCTGGCGACCGCCTGTATGTCGAGGGAATCGCCGTCAGCAGCGGCCGGCGGGCGCATGTGCGCGCCGAGGGCTTCGACCACGCCAGCGTGGCCGTCTACGAAGTTCACGATCCGCACCATCCGGCCAAGGTTGGGACGGTGCAGACCGCAGCCAACGGCGGCCAGCAGCGAGTCGATTTCTGGGACCAGTGGCCGGTTGGCCAGCCGCCGCCCGATTACTTCCTGACGGCAAACGAAGGACTGCGGGCGCCGCTGGCAGTTGAGGTGGATACGATCACCAAATGGCTGTCGCCCAACCACCAGGCCGACTACATTGCCATCGTCCATTCGTCGTTGAGCGACGCCGTTCAACCGCTCCTCAACCGGCGCGCAGCGGCGGGGCTGCGCGTTGCCAAGGTCGACGTGCAGGACATCTACGACGAGGTCAGCGGCGGGCGGGTTGATCCAGAGGCGATCCGCACGTTTCTTGCCTACGCCTACGAGCATTGGAACGGTGGCGGCGATCCACCACAATACGTCCTGCTGGTCGGCGACGGCCACTACGACTTCAAGGACGCATCCGGCCGCCACTTGCCGAACCTGATTCCCCCGTATCTGATGTTCATCGATCCCTGGTTGGGTGAAACAGGCGCCGATAACCGCTACGTCTCGGTGGACGGGCCGGACGATTACCTGCCGGATATGGCCATCGGGCGCATACCCGCCCGGACTCCGGCCGACGTGACCGCCTACGTCAACAAGGTTGCCGCCTACGAAGCTGTCCCGACCGGAGACTGGCAGAACACGGTCAACTTCCTGGCCGATCGCTCCACCGATCCGGCGGGCGATTTCTGGGCGCTCAGCGACGACGTAAGGTTGAACTGGCTGCCAGAGTCCTATGACGACCGCACGATCTATCTCGGCGCTCAGAATCTCCAGACGGGAGCGCAGATGCGGGCAGCGATCAAGAGCGCCTTCGATGCGGGCAGTATCTACCTGCAATGGTTCGGCCACGCCTCGCAGTTTCGCTGGGGATCTACGGCCGTGTTTGATATCCTGGCGCCGGGCGAACTGAGCAGCAACGACCGGCTGCCGTTTAGCGTCCACTACGGCTGCTGGTCCGGCTACTTTCTCGGCGTTCAGGGTAGCCCGCAGTACGGCAACAACGAGCAGTCTCTGGGCGAGGTGCTGCTGCTGACGCCCGGCAAGGGGTCCATCGCCGACCTGTCGCCCAGCGGATTGCATGTTGGCAGCGCCTTACAGGACCTGGACCAGGGGCTGGTGAAAGCGATCTTTCAGGATCGGGTGACCCGGGTAGGCGATGCTGTCACCAGCGCCAAGCTATACTTCTACGCCAACAGCTTTTCGTGGCACGACGTAATCGATACGTCGATTCTCTTCGGCGACCCGGCGTTGTCGCTGCGGCTGCCGGCCGCTGCAACACAACATCTGTTCCTGCCGATGGTGCTGGCGCAGTGATCGACGTTGACTCCGCAGGCCAGCCCGATCTGCCGCAGCTGCACAGTTGGTTGCCGCTGTTGCAGGAGAGCCTGCTTCGGGAACGCGTGTTCCGCTGGCAGCTTACCGGCAAGAGCATGGAGCCAACCCTGCCCAGCGGCTGCGAAATCGAGATCGTGCCGCTGCCCGCTAGGCTGCCGTTGGGGACGGTGGTGGTCTTCGCCAACGGCTCGACGCTGGTTGCTCACCGGCTGGTGCATCGCAGCCGCGGCCATCTGGTGACGCAGGGCGATGGCCGCCGGCAGCCTGACCGGTGGCTGGTGCCGGCGCAGTTGGTTGGTTTAGTTGACAAAGCCCGCATCGACGGACGCCTTGTCTGGCCCGGCCGCGGCGAAGGGGTGCGACGCTGGCGCTGGATAGGCCGGGCGTACGCGCTTGCAGGGCTGCGCCGCTTGCGCCATCTGTTGCCGTTCTCGGGTTGGGGAACCCAGGCATGAACGACAACCTGCTGCGGTTGGCGCTTGGCGGCATCACGGTCGAGGTTCGCGTGTCTGCGGCTGAATGGCTGGAAGCGCTGCAGGCTCGCTACCGTCTGTTTGCATCTGATGGCACGCCGGGATGGGTGGTGTCGTTGCAGGCGGATCCAGGGCTTGAGAGGGCAGATCCACCCTGGGCCAGCCACGAGGAGACGGTGACAACCTTCCACGTTGGCTACTCGCGCGGCGAGATCGATCTGGTCAGCCACGCTGCCGAGGTGTTTGCGCCGTCGGCGCAGCATGTCGCGGCCGCGGCGGATCGTGTGCTGTCGTTCATCTGCACCTATGACCTGCCGCGGCGGCATCAGGGGCTGTTGTTGCACGGCGCAGCGATGATGCGGCGCGGGCAAGGACTGGCGTTGTCGGGCAGGTCAGGCGCCGGCAAGACCACGGCGTCCCGCATGGCAGCCGGCCACGCCCAGGTGCTCACAGACGAGAACCTGATTCTGTCGCTGGCCGGGCCGCGGCCGATGCTGCTCAGCACGCCTTTCTGGGGCGCCAGCACGCCGCCGGAGATGATCCACCGGGTCAACGTTCAGGCGCCGCTGCGCGCGCTGCTGCTGCTGGAGCACGGCCCCGAGTTTCGCCTGGAACGTTTGAGCGACGGCGATGCTGTCCTGGCCTTGCTGACCACGGAGAAGCTGGCGGTGGAGCGGGTGAGCAGCGCCGCCGCCTGGCTCGCGATTGCCCAGCGGCTGGTAGCTGCCACGCCAACCTACCGCCTCTACTCCCGCCCCACCGCCGAGCTATGGCCATTTTTGGACCGGGAACTGGGTTTGTAGGCGCGGCCCTTGGCTTGCTTGGCCCGCTTGGCTAAGCTACAATGACAGAAGTTATTTCGCAGCGGCGTCGGTAGGCTTGACGCCGCGTTTTCATCGTGGAGGTGATCGGTGGAGATCCTCAAGGAACGGATTCGGCGCGACGGCGTCAATATGGGCAACGGCATCCTGAAGGTGGACGGGTTCATCAACCATCAGGTGGACCCAACCCTGATGCTGGCGGCGGGCGGCGCGCTGGCTGCCCGTTTTGCCCACCTGCAGCCCAACAAGGTGTTCACGGCGGAGATCAGCGGCATCGCTCCCGCCTTCACCACGGCGCTGGCGCTGGGCGTGCCGGTGCTCTACGCCCGCAAGGCCAAGCCTGTTACCATGCACCCCAACGCGATCGTCGAGTCGGCGCCCAGCCACACCAAGGGCAAGGTCACCGACCTGATCGTATCGCCGGAGTTTCTCGGCCCGCGCGACCGGGTCCTGATCATCGACGACTTCCTGGCGCGCGGGCTGACTATCGACGCTCTGGCGCGCCTCGTGGCAGACGCCGGCGCGCAGTTGGTCGGCATCGGCGCGGTGGTCGAGAAGGTCTTCGAAGGCGGACGCGAAGTTCTCGCAAGGTGGAACGTGCCTATCGAGTCGCTGGCGGTTATCGCCAACATGGACAACGGCCGGATTGTCTTTCAGGATTGATGAGCATCTCCGATTATGGCGCACGACACGATCATCGTTCTTGACTTTGGCTCACAGTACGCCCAGTTGATTGCCCGCCGGGTGCGGGAGCAGCGCGTCTACTCGGAGTTGGTCCACTGGGACGAGCCGGCCGAGCGGGTGTTGGCCGGGAAGTCCGTGAAAGGATTCATTCTTAGCGGCGGGCCGGCCAGCGTCTACGAACCTGGCGCGCCCAGCTTGCCGGCCTATGTGCTCGAGTCCGGGCTGCCTGTTCTGGGCATCTGCTACGGCATGCAGCTTCTGGCCTACAACCTGGGCGGACGGGTCGCACTGGCGCAGGCGCGTGAGTACGGTCCTGCCGAGATCAACCTGCTGCCCGCCGATACGCCCCTGTTCGCCGCCATCAATCCTTCAGCTTCAAGCACCCAACCTTCACACTCCACACCTCACGGCCCGCTGTCCGTCTGGATGAGCCACGGCGACCGGATCGAGGCGCTGCCGCCGGGATGGCAGGCGCTGGCGTCCAGCACGAACTCACCCTTCGCGGCGATGGGCGACTCTGGCAGCGGGCGCTATGGGCTGCAGTTCCACCCGGAGGTGACCCACACCCCGCAGGGTGCGGCGATCCTGCGCGCCTTCGCCGAGGACATCTGCGGTGCAACCACCGACTGGACGGCGGCCAACGTGATCGCCGAGACGGTGGAATCGGTCCGTCGCCAGGTTGGCGCGGCCCACGTGCTGTGCGGACTGTCGGGCGGCGTCGACTCGTCGGTGGTGGCGGCTCTGCTGCACAAGGCCGTGGGAGACCAACTGACCTGTCTCTTCGTCGACCACGGCATGTTGCGCCAGGGCGAGGCCCAGCAGGTTGTTGACACCTTTGCCTCTCACATGCAGATGCCGCTGGTGGCTGTCAACGCGGCCGAGGCGTTCCTCAGCGATCTGGCAGGCGTCACCGACCCGGAAGAAAAACGCAAGCGCATCGGCCATCGCTTTATCCGCGTCTTCGAAGAAGAGGCCGTTCGCATCGCCTCCGCCTGGACTACCGCCCCCAACGCCCGGTACCCAGCCTCCAGCCCGCAGTACTCATCCTTCGGATTCCTGGCTCAGGGAACGCTCTACCCCGACGTGATCGAGAGCGCCAGCGGCAGGACCGAACGGGCCGCGCGTACGATCAAGACCCATCACAACGTCGGCGGTCTGCCGGAGGACATGACCTTCGATCTCATCGAGCCGCTGCGCCTGCTTTTCAAGGACGAGGCGCGGGCGGTGGGAGAGGCGCTTGGCCTGCCGGAAGAGATCGTCTGGCGGCATCCCTTCCCCGGACCAGGGCTTGCCATCCGTTGTCTCGGCGAGGTGACCTGGGAGCGGCTGGAGACGCTGCGCCACGCCGACGCCATCCTGCTGGAGGAACTGCGCGCGGCGGGGCTGTACCGGCACACGGCGCAGGTATTCGCCGTCCTGCTGCCGGTCAAGTCGGTGGGTGTGATGGGCGACAACCGCACCTACGCCGACGTGGTGGCGTTGCGCGCGGTGACCACCGACGATTTCATGACGGCCGACTGGGCGCGGCTGCCTTATGACCTGCTGGCGCGGATCAGCAACCGCATCGTCAACGAGGTTGCCGGCGTCAATCGGGTGGTGTATGATGTTACCAGCAAGCCGCCGGGAACCATCGAATGGGAGTGACATCCTGAGGCACGAGATTGAGGACGACTATGGCTGAAGCAACTTTGACCAAGACTCCAACAACGACAACAGAAGAAGTGCTGACCATACTGCGCGAAGCATTGCCAGAGTTAGGCCAGCGTTTTGCAGTGACTCGGTTGGCCGTGTTTGGATCTGTTGCCCGCGGTGATCAAACGCCTGTCAGCGATGTCGATATCCTTGTTGATGTTGGCAAACCACTGGGCTGGGAAATTGTGACGCTGCACGACTATCTACAAGAAGTACTAGGCGTTCGCGTCGATTTGGTCACGGAGGATGCCGTTCGTCATAAGCCATTGCTTTGGCGGTCGATCAGTGAGGACTTGCTTGATGTCGAAGCGTGACCCCAGACTCTTTCTCATCGACATTCTGGAAGCCACAGCGCATATCGCTGAATACACTGACGGCATGTCTTACGACGACTTTCTGGAGCAGCGCATGGTCCGAGATGCAGTCGTCCGAAACCTGGAGATTATCGGCGAGGCATCCCGGCAGTTGCCAGAAGAGTTGCGTTTGCGCTTCTCTCAGATTCCATGGTCGCGCATGATGGGCTTCCGCAACGTTGCGATCCATGCTTATTCTACCGTGGACTGGCAAAGCGTGTGGGAGATTCGCACACGCTATCTTCCTGATCTTGGAAAACAGATAACGCGAATACTGGATGAGCTTGCGCTGGAGTCGAGCGAAGAAGGCGACCAGTGAAAAGCAACCAAGCGATCTTCGGTGCTAGCCTGCTCGTGCGGAGGTCGGCAGCTGTCCTTGGACAGGTGCTTCGCAAAGGATGCATGACCCCAATCGCGCGTTGACACGACACCAGTCATTGTACGAGTATGAAAACTGCTATCTTGCTACTTGCGATCCTTCTTATCGTGCTGGGGATTCTGTTAGCCCCCAGCGCCTTAGCGTACGTCAACGGCCAGGGGCCGCTGCCGGGCGGCGTTACGCTGGCCGGCATGACGCCGACGGGGTCAAACCTCGAGGAGGTCGCGCGCAACCTGCACGCGGCGTTTCAGGAGCCGGTGGCCGTCAACTATGACGACCAACTGATCATCCTGCGGCCCGCGGACGTCGATTTCCAGGTAGACGTCAACGCGATGGTGGCCGAAGCGGTTCCCTATGGCAAGGGGCTTGGCTACTGGCGCCCCTTCCTGGGGGATGTGTTTGACCGGCCGGCCACCCCGATTGACATTCCCGTGCAGTACAGCTACAGCCAGGAGAAGCTGGCTGAATGGCTGCAAGGTGTGGCCGACGACTACGATGTGGCGGCACGCCCGCCTTACGGCGTTGCCCTTGCGCCGGGCGTGCCCTTCACCAGCACCTTTATGTTTCAGGCCGGCCAGCCAGGGCTCGAGCTGGAGTTCAACGTGTCGGGAGAGCGGGTGCTGAAGGCGCTGTCGTCGGCAACCGACCGGCGCGCCGACCTGATGCTGGTCGAGGTGCCGCCGCCGGCTCCCGACATCAAGGAGCTGGAGAAGCTGGTCGAGAACCGCGCCGACCGTTTCCCTGGCTGGGTCAGCGTGTTCATCAAGCAGGTGGGCGGCGATACGGAGGCGATCAGCGATCCCGAGATCGCCTTCGCCGGCATGAGCACCATGAAGATACCCATCATGTTGGAGCTCTATCGCAGCGTCCTCAACGAGCCGCCCGATATCGAGACCACCAAGCTGCTGACCGAAACGCTGGGGCTGAGCGGCAACTTCACCGCCAACCTGCTGCTCCGGTTGATCGGCGGCGGACAGATCGGCAACGAGTGGCAAGGCGCCGATCAGGTGACGGCCACCCTGCGCAACCTGGGCTTGAAGAACACCTTCATGGCGACGCCCTATGACACGGAGAGTCTCCCTCGCACCTACAGCACGCCGGCCAACAGCCGCACCGACGTAAACACAAAGCCGGACACGCACATGCAGACCACCGCCAAGGACCTGGCGCTGATCCTGGAGTGGATCGTGGAGTGCAGCGAGGGGCGCGGCACCCTGCTGGCTGCCTATCCCGATCAGATCACGCCCGCGGAGTGCCAGGAAATGCTGGGCTGGGTCGAGCTGAACCGCAAGCACATTCTGCTGGAGACGGGTGTGCCGGAGGGGACGCGCTACGCCCACAAACATGGCTTCGTGGACGACAGCCACGGCGATGTCGGCGTGTTCTGGGGGCCGGCCGGCCCGTACATTGTCAGCGTCTTCATCTACAAGCCCGGCTGGATCGAGTGGGAACTGAGCAGCAGCTTGATGGCGGACATCAGCAAGGCGTCGTGGGATTACTTCACCCTGGTGGCCAACGGCGGCGAGCCGCCCTCTGTGGAAACGCCGGTCGAAAGCGCGCCGGAAGAAACTTCGGTGCCGGCGCCTGCTCCCGGTGACAACGGCGGTTAGTGTGGCGCAGCGACTCGCCCTTCTGGTCGCCGCATCGCACCCCGGCGATACCGCAATGCACGCCGATCTGGTTGCGATGGCAGGGGCGTTAAACGCTAGTGGCTACCGCTGCGATGATATCCTTGCTATCGACGGCTTGCTGACCAGGGAACAACTGCTGGCATTTCTGGAAGCGGGGCGCCAGCGCGTGGCTGGCTGGACGAACGGACAGGTTTTTCTGCACTACTGCGGGCACGGCGCATTCTGGCCGTGGGACGCCCAAACGCCAGAGGATGCTCTGCCTGCGTGGCAGCCGGAGCCCGATTCGCTGCTGACGCCAGACCGCTGGCTGTTTTGGGACGACGTGTTTGCGAAGCTGGCCGTTCCGGCCGGCGTCGATCTGGTAGTCCTGCCCGACTGCTGACACAACAACCTGCTGGCCGGCCGTGCGCCGGCGCAGGCGGCGATCCTGGTACAGAAAGCCGCTCCGGGCAGCGAGTTGGCGTGCCGGGCGCTGAACGGAACGTTTCTCCTGGATGGAATACGGGTGGAGCGGGGCGTGATGTCGTACTACGCGACCCGCGCTGGCTTCTGCCGCGACGATGATGGATTGGCTGGACGCAATCCAGCAGTTGGCTGCCCGTGACTTGGCATCAGGGCGCCTGGCGGCGAACCAGAAACCCGCGCTGGCGCTGCTCGGACCATCCGGCATCCCGCGCCGGGCGCGTCTCCGAGGTAACTGTTTTGCGCAACGCATCCGGGCAGGACGTGTTGTGCTCGTGATCAGCGATCCGGCCATGCTTGCCGGTCCGCGTGTTTCTCACCACCAGCCCGCATGCGTTCCTTGAGGATGCCCTGCAACGAGCGGGCAAGGGACCCCGCACCGAGACATGCCGCTGGTTCGGGGAGTTGGACGGCATGGAATCCGCCATCGACGGGGGCTACCGGCCCAGCGCAGAAGAACCGCTGGCTGCTTCATGCCGGCAGGTGTCGACTAACTGACGGCTCTGGCGGCAGCGGCGGCCCGGAACTCGGCGGCCAGCGTCTGATCTGCAAACAATGCAGTGATCTCGTCGATGGTGGACAGGGCGGCGGAACGATGCACAGCTGCATCGTCGGGCCGGTTCAGGGCATTCAGCGATGCGGCCGAACCGGCCTGTGCCTGCCAGAGAATGGGGCGCATGGACAGATCCTGTGCCCGCTGCGCGCTGATGGTAAACTGGGCCAGGGCGGCCTGGTGGTGGCCTCTGGCTGCCTGCGCACGGCCTGACGCCAGCCGCATCAGCGGGTAAAGATTGCGCATCCCCCGCTCCTCGGCGTAGACGCAGGCCTCCTCGGCCAACTGCAGCGCTTCCGCCTGGCGCCCCTGGCGACTGGCCAGCAGGGCGGCCCCGGCCAGGTAGCGGGGGCGTTCGATCATCATGAACATGGTGGGATAGTGTAGCCCCTTCTCGAAGCTCTCGCCGGCGATCTCTTCGTCGCCCAGGGTCATTGCGCACCAGCCAAGGTCTGCCCAGGCCGTGCCGCCGCCCATCATGCCTGCCGGATTCTCGAGCAGCCGCAGCGCGTGCAGGTGGTACTGGCTGACGACATCGATGAACTTGGGGCTGATCTCCAGATAGACCGAGCCGAGGGTTCCCAGGGGTTGAACGGCCATGAACGGCGCGTGACCCTCCAGGGGCAAGGCGGCATCAAGCGAACGCTGGGCGTATTGCAGCGCCTGCTCGTACTCGCCGCGGCCGCGATGAATCTCGGAGATACACCAGTTCCCGTAGATTTGCGGCTCCAGGAAACCGATCCGCTCGGCGATCTGGATGCCCTCCTCGGCCATACGTCTGGCTTCGTCGAACTTGCCGTCGCGGATCAGGCAGATCGACAATGTTGTTGCCATCACCCAGGCTTCGTGCGCCCGGTCGCCGATCTCGCGTGCAATCGCCAGCGCTTCCTGGCCCTTCTCCCACGCCTCGTCGAACCGGGTCATGAACATCAGGCTCGAAGCGACGTGTTCCATGCCCATGGCCTGAAACTCCCTGGATCCAATGGCCTCGCCGACCGATACCAGGTTATCCATGTGTCGCTTCACGCCGTCGAAATCGGCCTGCATCGTGCATATCTGGCAGCGGATAAGCGCGCTTTCGGCCGCGCCGCCCTGCTCGTTGTAGGCCTTCACCAGTTGGTCGGCGCGCGCCAGGTAGCTCTCTCCCTCAGCGAACTGGCCCATGTGCAGCGCCAGGACGCCGGCCGACTTGTTCAGCGCCGATACCTGCATCGGGATGTCGGAGCGCTGCTCGCCCAGGCTCAGCATCGCTTGAAACGTGGACAGCGCCTCGGCCGGCTGGTTGGTCAGCGTAAGCATCCCACCCAATCCTTCGTAAGCTTGCCGGACAAACACCAGATCCTCGACCGCAGCCTGAACCCCGACCGCCTTGCGATAGTGCTCGATGGCCTCCTGCGACGCATAGTTGCGCGCTGCGCGGTCGCCGGCGGCCACCAGGTAGGGCATGGCCCGCGCTGGCTGGCGCGCCTCGAGGAAGTGGCGGGCGATGTCTGCTGCCTGCTCAGGCGCACGCTGCACAAGCGACTCAGCGGTGCGGCGATGCAGGTCGCGTCGCAGGCTGAGCAGCGCGGAGTTGTAGGCCGCTTCCTGCGTCATGACGTGCTTAAAGGTGTAGACGCGACGGGGGTGCAGGCTCTTCTCGCGTACCAACTGGCGCTGCACCAGATTCGTCATGCTCGCGTTCAGCTTTCCGTTGGTCGCACCAAGGATGTCTGCCAGCGTGTCGTAGGAGAAATCGCGCCCGATCACCGACGCAGCCTGCACGATCTGGCGGGTAGCGTCGTCCAGCCTGTCCAGCCGGGCCGTGATGACGCCCGTCAGCGTGTCAGGAACGGAGACGGTCACGATGTCCGCTGTGGCGCGCCAGTGGTCATCTTCCCGTACGACCAATCCGCTGTCCAGAAGCGAACGGATCACCTCTTCCACAAAAAACGGGTTGCCTTCGGACTTGTCCAGGATCAACTGGCGCACGCTTTCGGGCAGGTCTTCAACGTGCAGCAGGTTGGCGACCAGCGCGCGTGCCTGCATCTGATCCAGCGGCTGCAGTGTGATACTGGTGTAGCGGTGGGCGTAGTCGCGCTGCGCCAGCTCGTGGAGTCTCCACGATGGCTCCTGGCGCCGCGGCCGGAATGAGAGGACGATCAACAGCGGCGCACGCTCCGTCAACGGCAGGAGCGACTCCAGCAACTCCAGCGACGTCGGATCGATCCAGTGGACGTCGTCCAGCACCAGCACCAGCGGCTGGTTACCGGCCAGCCGCTCGACTAGCGTCGCTGCGCGGCTGAATATCCCGGCGCGCAGCATGGGCGGCTCCAGGTAGCGGACCCGCTCCGCGTCGGGATCGGGGATGGGCAGGCTGAACAGCGAGGCCAGGAACGGCGCCATGGACCGGCCTTGCTCACCAAACAGCAACGCCAGCCGCTCCGCAATCAGGGCGTACCTCTCGCCGTCGCTCTGTCCTGCCTGCAACCTGAAGTAACCGCTCAGCAGGTCAATAAAAGGAGCGAAGGGGGTTGTGGTCTCGTACGAAAGGGACCGGCCTTCAAGCCACTGCAACTGGTAGGTGGGGTCGAGATCGACCGCGTCGCGCACCTCCGCGATCAGCCGCGACTTGCCCAGTCCAGCCTCGCCCATCACTGAGACGATCTGTCCGCTGCCGGCTTGCATCCGTTCCACTGCTGACCAGAGCGCGGCCGCCTCTCTGTCACGGCCGACCAGCGGCGAGTGCAGCCCGGCGATGCCGCGCAGCGGGCCAGGCGTCGCTTTCTCGCCCAGCACGCGGAAGGCGCGCATCGGCTCCGCCTTGCCCTTAATTTCGACATACTCCAGCGCCTCGACATCGAAGAGCGGTGAGACCAGCTTGTAGGTCGGTTCGGCGATCTGGACGGTGCCGGGCTGAGCGGTCTGCTCCATCCTGGCCGCGAGGTTGATGGCATCGCCCAGCGCGGTGTACTCCATGCGCAGGTCGGAGCCGACTGCACCCACCACCACCAGACCGGTGTTGATGCCGATGCGCACATCCAGATCAATGCCCCATTGGTGCAGCACCCGCGCGCGATACGACTTGATGGCCGCGACAATCGCCAGGCCTGCCAGCGTTGCCCGCTGTGGGTCGTCTTCGTGGGCCAGGGGCGCGCCGAAGAACGCCAGGATGCCGTCGCCCATCAGCCGCGCCACAGTCCCCTCGTAGCGGTAGACCGGTGTGATCATGTGCTCGAACGCGCCGTTGATGATCTCAGCCCACTCCTCCGGGTCCAACCGGCTGGCCGCGGCCGTGGAGCCTTTGACGTCGCAGAAAAGCATGGTCACGATGCGCCGTTCGCCTGCCATCGTACCGCTCGCGCGGGCCGACTCCAGCTTCGCCATTAACTCGCGCGGGATGAACTTCTGCAAGCGCGATTCTTCCGGTGAGGCGGGCGGCTGGACGACCGGTTCGGGCGCGGGTGGCGCGGCAACGGGCGCGCCGACCGGACGGCCACAGTTGAAACAGAACTTTGCGTTGGCTGGCAAGCTCGTGCCGCAGTTGGCGCAGGCGGTCGGCATGGCTGTGCCGCAGTTGAAGCAGAACTTCGCACCGAGAGGGTTCTCGGTCTGGCAATTGGGGCAATTCATGCAGTTCTCTCCATCGGATAATGGTTCGCGCTAACCCGTTGTTAAACGTATCGCGGGCAGAGAATCGCGCGATTACAACCGACCTGCGCTGCCTGCGAACTCAGCGGGGCATTACTGTTACCGTGGAGGGTCGTTCGCATTTGAGAATGCGAACTCCACGAGTGATCCCGCCACCGCGGCATGCGCACTCTGGCTTGAAAAAACGCTTGGGCCGGTCTCCGACCGTGCCGCCGCCGCCGTTCGCATTTGAGAATGCGAACTCCACGGCGATCCAACCACCGCCACCGCGGAGTGCGCATCCTCAGATGCGCGGAGCGCGCGGTGTAAAGTAGGTCTTGCTGGCACGCTGGCAGCCAGGGCCGTTCGCATTTGAGAATGAGAACTCCACGGCGCGATCCCGCCACCGCTGCGTGCTGCCACCGCCACCGCGGAGTGCGCATCCTCAGATGCGCGGGAGCGCACGGTGTAAGGTAGGTCTTGCTGGCACGTTGGCAGCCAGTGGAGTTCGCATTTGAGAATGCGAACTCCACTGTGTTTCCATCATATCCGATGCGACTGCTCGTTTTCAAGCTCACAGGCGGGTCAAACACTGTTCATTTCCTGCTGTGAGCTGGCTGGCAGGTGAAAATCGACTTGCCAATTCGTAGACTATCTGCTTTTGTCTTGTCCAGCCGTTGTTATTCTCCTTCCCTTCGCACATCCGATCGGTATTAAGCGGGCTTCCCCCTCGCTTCCTCTTCGATAGCAGGACGCTGGTTCTAACCTGGCGCCCATCTTGCCAGTTCGATTGGAGGCGCTGGCCGCCGACGCAGCGGCGATGCGCGACACCTTCCAGAGCAGCCACGTGCGCGGCGGCGCGGTCAAGCTGTTCATGGACGGCGTGATCGAGGCCTACGCGGCGCTGATGCTGGAAGATTACGCCGGACAGCCCGGCAACACCGGCAGCGCCAACTTCACCGCCGAGCACTTCGACCGCATGGCGCTGGAGGCCGACCGGTTGGGCTTGCAGATCTTTGTCCACGCCATCGGTGACGCGGGCGCGTGGCTGGCTTTCGGCAGCGACTGGCCGGTGGTTAGCCAAAGCCCGATTCTGGGCATCTATGCCGGACTGAACCGCCAGCCGTGGCTGCCCGGTCTGCCGGACCAGAGACAAACTCTTGAGCAACTGATCGCCGGCTACACCCGCGATGCGGCCTACGCCGAGTTCCAGGAAGCCGACAAGGGAATGATCCGGGCCGGTATGCTGGCCGATCTGGTGCTGTTCTCGGAGGACATCTTCGAGACGCCGCCGGCCGGGTTCGAGCGGGTTACCCCGGTGCTGACGGTGTGCGACGGACGGATCGTCTACCGTTACCGTGATGGGGTTTGACCGCGGGAGGGTGTTTCGTGTGAGAAACTACAGCCTGGCAATCAGGCGCCTACCAACTCCTTGAACTTCGCCTCCGACTTCGCCGCCACCTCGGCGTGGACCGACTGGCCGTGGCTGTCCATGGTGACCACCGCCGGGAAGCCCTCGACGCGGATCTGCCAGAAGGCTTCGGGCACGCCGAACTCCGCCAGCTTGTGCACGTCCTCCACCTCCTGCACCCGCTCGGCGATCAGCGTGCCGGCGCCGCCCACGGCGTGCAGGTAGACGGCCTTGTATTTCTCGCAGGCGGCCAGCGTGCGCGGCCCCATGCCGCCCTTGCCGATCACCGCCTTCAGGTTGAAGTGCTCGATCACCAGGTCCTGGTAGACCTCCTCGCGGATGCTGGTGGTTGGGCCGGCGGCCACAAAGCGCCACTGGCCGTCGTCCTGGGCTACCACCGGCCCGCAGTGATAGATAACGCCGCCGTTCAGCTTTTCTTGCAGCAGTTCGTACAGCGCTTCCTCCGACTGGGGCGGGTTGCCGCCGGTCTTGATGAACTCCTCGACCATGTATTTGTGGGCCGCGTCCCTGGCCGTGAAGATGACGCCGTTGATCTCGACCTGATCGCCGACGTGCAGCGCGCTGATGGCCTCGTCCGGGATGGGCACGGTTAGTTTGTGGATCATGGATACGACTCCTTAGAAGTCCGACTTTCGGAAGAGGTCGGACTTCTTGTCTCACTGGTACGTCACTTCCGCGCCATCTCCACGGGCCGTCATGCTGCGCCGGCGATTGGCCCAGCACATGTAGCTCACGGAGACGAAAAAGCTGGCCGGCAGGCGGTGCAGCGAGTCGATCTGCACATCCAGCACGGTCGTCTTGCCGCCGAAGCCCATGGGACCGATGCCCAACTCGTTGGCCTGCTCCTTGATGGTCTCCTCCAGCGCGGCCAGCTCGGGGTCGTCGTTGCGGTCGCCCAGCGGCCGGAAAAGCTGCTGCTTGCTGAAAGCGTAGGACGAGCCGCGGTCGCCGCCGATCGCAACACCCAGCACGCCCGGCGCGCAGCCCTGGCCCTGCGCCCGCTGCACCGCGTCCAGCACCACCTTGCGCACGCCTTCCAGATCGCGGCCGGCCTTGAGCGGCGCGTTGGGCAGCGAATACTGGGCGCCGACGTTCTCGCAGCCGCCGCCCTTGAGCATCAGGTCCACCTGCACTGCGTCCTCGTCCCATTCGTGGAAGTGGATGGTGGGAAACTCTTCGCCGGTGTTGTTGCCGCTGTTGGCGCCGCTGATGCTGTCCACCGCGTTAGGGCGCAAATAGGCTTTCTCAGTGGCGATGACAACCGCCTGCTTGATCTGCTCGGCCAGCTTGCGGGTCGACCAACCCACCGGGTAGTGGACCTCGAAGATGGGGGTGCCGGTGTCCTGGCAGATGGGCCGCGACAGCCGCCGCGACATCTCGGTGTTGACCAGCATCGTGTCCAGCGCGCCCTGCGCGGCCGAGCCGGGCGCCTCGAACTCGCGAGCGTCGCGCAGCGCCAACTCCATGTCGCCCGGCAGGTCGGTGGACGTGCGCCGGATCAGTTCGACAAAGGCGTCAGTGAGATCTTTCATAGAGAGTCTCCTTTGGCGGAGGGAAATGAGGGGACAGAAGGAAAAGAGGGAAACAGGGAAATGCTGCACGCAAGATGTTGTCAGTTTCCCTGGTTTCCTTGCTTTCCCTTTCCGCTAGATCGTTCGCTCGAACGAGTCTAGCGTGTTCTGCAACAGCATCGCGATGGTCATCGGGCCGACTCCCTTGGGAACCGGGGTGATCATGCCTGCCACCTCGACCGCCTCATCAAAGTTGACGTCGCCAACCAACCGGTAGCCGCTTTTCTTGCTGGCGTCGTCCACCCGGTTCACGCCCACGTCGATGACCACGGCGCCGGGCTTGATCCAGTCGCCGCGCACCATGCCGGGCCGGCCCACCGCGGCCACCAACACGTCGGCCTCGCGGCAGATGCCGGGCAGGTCCTTGCTGCGCGAGTGGCAGGTGGTAACCGTCGCGTTGGCGTGCAGCAGGAGCGCCGCCACCGGCATGCCCACGATGTTGCTGCGTCCCAGCACTACCGCGTTGGCGCCTTCCAGCATGACGCCGCTGCGCTCCAGCAGCACCATACAGCCCTTCGGTGTGCAGGGGATGAACAGCGGCTTGCGGCCCTTCATCACCAGCCGACCGATGTTGACTGGGTGGAAACCGTCCACGTCTTTCTCCAGACTGATGACGCTCAGGATCGCCTCCTCGTTGAGGTGTTTGGGCAGCGGCAACTGTACGAGGATGCCGTTGACGGCCGGGTTGGCGTTCAGGTCGCGCACCAGGCTCTCGACCTCCTCCTGGGTGGATTCAGCCGGCAGCTTGTAGCTGAAGCTTTCGAAACCGACCTCCAGGCTGTTCTTGCCCTTCATGCGGACGTAAGCTTGCGAGGCGGGGTCTTCGCCCACCAGTACGGTGGCCAGGCCCGGCTTGCGGCCGGTCTTGGCGGTAAGCTCGGCGGTGCGGGCGGCGATGGATTGCCGGATATCGGCAGCGATTGCAGACCCGTCGATTAGTGTTGCAGTCATGTGTTTCTCCTGAGAGGGTAAATGTTGCCGCGGGAGGCGCATGAAACGTCAGTCGTGTCGCCCGCGGCATGGATGGTGTGGCAATAAGCCGGCCGCCAGTGTCAGCGCACTGGAACCGGTTGTGCCGCGAACTGGCGCCGGCTGAGCAGGTATTCGTAGGCCGACAACGCAGCCTTGGCGCCATCTCCTACGGCAACCAACACCTGCTCGGCATAGCTGTTGGTCACATCGCCGGCGGCGTAGATGCCCGGCCGGCTGGTCGCGCCGCGACAGTCTACAATGACGCGGCCTTCCGTGTCCAGATCGACGATGCCGTTGAGCAGGTCGGTGTTGGGGATCAATCCCAGCTCGACGAACAGCCCCTTGACGGCGAAGGTCTCCTGGCGTCCGTTGGGACGGCGCACGGTCATCTCCTCCAGGTGCGGCGACCCGCCGACCGAAACTACCTGGTGGCCTTCGAGAATGACCACGTTTTCGAAGCCGTGGATCTTTTCCAGCCATGGGGAGTCGGTTGGCAGCGGGTCCGGCGACACCAGGAAGACCCGGTTGGCCAGTGTCGCCAGTTCTGTCACCGCGCGGAAGGCCAGGCTGTCGCTGCCGACGACAGCCGTGTCCTTGCCCCAGAACAGCGGCGCGTGGCTGATGGCCGAGTAGCTGACGCCCAATCCCAGCAGGCTGCGTTCGCCGGGCACGTTCAACATGCGCGGCTGGGCGCCGGTCGCGACGATCAGCGAGCGCGTCACGAAGGCTGTGCCGCTCTCGGTGGTTATCTTGATATACTCTTCCCCGTTGCCGTTGGCGAGCAGCTCCAGCGAGACCGCTTTGTCCATCAATCTCGCAAAGTCGAGATACTCGACCTGGCTCTGAAAGCGCCGGACTACTTCCTCGCCGTTGATAGTCTCGTAGCCTTCCAGCCCGCGGATGTGCATGCGGTAGTTGGATTTGCCTCCCAGGTCCTCGGAGATGAGCAGCGTTTCCAGTCGCTTGTGAATGGCGTAGACCGTGGCTGTCAAGCCAGCCGGCCCGCCGCCGAGAATTATCAGGTCGTACATGATGTCCTCCTTTGGGAAAGTAATCAGTAATCAGTAGCCAGTGATCAGTGGCTGGCAAAGACCGAGCGGTCTAGTGTCGCGGCCCTGGAGACTGATTACTGTGGTCTGATCACTGATTACTGCTCCACGGGCGCCTCAGGGATGAAGCCCTTTTCCATCATCCAGCGGGTGAGATCGCGCGAGCGGCCAATGATGTCCGTAGCATGGCGGTAAATCTCGTCCTCGGTGCGCTCCAGCCGGGCCAGGCCCTGGCGCTGCGCCATCATGGCGACTGCCAGCGCTTCCTTAGGGAAGACGTCCCAGTCGTCCATGGTCGGCAGGATATGTTCGTTGTCAAGCTCGCCGGCCGCGTTGGCCAGCGCCGTGGCCGCTGCGATGCACATCTCGTCGGTGATGGTGCTGGCCCGCACGTCCAGCGCGCCGCGGAAGATGCCGGGAAAGCCCAGCGAGTTGTTGACCTGGTTCGGGAAGTCCGAGCGGCCGGTGGCAAAGACGCGCACGCCCGCCTCCTGTGCTTCCCATGGCCACATCTCAGGCACGGGGTTGGCGCAGGCGAAGACGACCGAATCCTCGGCCATTCTGTTGACCCACTCGACTTTCAGCGTGCCCGGTCCGGGGGTGCTGAGCGCAATGCAGACATCGGTGCCCGCCAGCGCCTCGGCAATGCCGCCGACGCGGCCCTCGGCGTTGGTTGCTTGGCACAGCCGCCATTTGTCCACGAACTCAGCCTTGCGCCGGCTGATATCCTCGCGGTCGGGATGAAGAATTCCCTTGCTGTCGACAACGAATGCCTTCTTTGGATCGGCCCCGGCCGCGAAGATCAGCCGCATGCAGGCGACGTTGCTGGCCCCTGACCCGATGAAGGCGATGCTCACCTGGTCGATGGGTTTGCCAACAACCTTGAGCGCGTTCATCAGCCCGGCAAGTGTGACGGTCGCCGTGCCTTGCTGGTCGTCGTGCCAGATCGGTATCTCGGCCTTCTCGCGCAAGGTGTCGAGGATGCGGAAGCACTTGGGCTGGCTGATGTCCTCCAGGTTGACGCCGCCGAAGCTGGGCTGGAGCAGCAACACTGTCTCGATGAAGCGATCAGGGTCCTTGGTGTCCAGGCAGATGGGCACTGCATCGACACCACCCAGATACTTGAACAGCAGCGCCTTGCCCTCCATCACCGGCATGGCGGCCTTGGGACCGATGTCGCCCAGACCCAGGACGCGGGTGCCGTCGCTGATGACGGCGATAGTGTTCCACTTGTTGGTATACTCGTAGGCCAACTCAGGGTCGGCCTGGATGGCCTTGCACGGCGCAGCCACGCCGGGGGTGTACCAAATGGCGAAGTCGTTGAAGTCCCGGACCGCGCACTTCAACGCGATCTCGGTCTTGCCGCGGTAGAATGGATGCAGGAGCATCGCATCCGCGGAGGGTTTGGTGGCCTTGGCCAGAAGGGCTTCTGTGTTGGTGGCCTTGCTTTCCAGGGTCTTGGTCGAAGACATGGGTGCCTCCCTTGGTCAGGCGACGAGTCGCCTGGCTATACTGGCTTGGGTGGACCGTTTGTTGCGCACGCGGTGTGCCTCTTTTCTGAGGCTCGCGCCAACGAACCACCCGCGCGTCGGCGCGCGCCCCGGAACGAAAGCTGATAGGTGTCTTTTCTCCTGTGTCTGAGCATACCACATTTTCACGGCCAAGAATATGACCCAGCGCAGGGTTTTGAGCGATTTCAGGCGCAGATTTACCCCTTAAATCCTTCGAGTAGTCGCTGTTTCGTCTAGCCGAAGGGCTGCTGAGCGTCACCTACACGAAAACACGGGTTCATTTAAGGCACTAAACATAACAAGCCCCTTGAACTGGCGCGCTGCGGCGTGCTACAATTTTCGTGCGGGCGATGAAAGCGAGAGCAGGCGCCCGGCGGGCCGGCCAGCGGCTCAGGAAGCGCCCTTCAATTGTACATGCGTACAGGCGCAGACGAGTGAGCGGCAGCCGGGCACAGAACGACCAGACGGGCGCAGCGCCCTCAGGAAGGATGACATCGATGAAAACTTTGAAGCCAAGAATGCTGATACTGGTGATGGCGCTGGTGCTGGTGGCCAGCGTGGTGCCCATGGGCCGCGGGCCGCAGGCGTCCGGAGCGGACGTGCTGTACAACGGCGGCTTCGAGCAGGGGTTTGTGTCGAACGCCGAGTGTCCGGGCATGGTGGGCGCGGGCTGGGGCTGCTTCAACAACGGCGGCACGGCGGTGTACGGCTTCTACGATGATATGTGGGCGCCGACGGTGGCATCGGGACAGAACTCGCAGTTGATCGAGATCAACACCAAGCAGCAGGGCGGCGACCCCAACCGGCAGGCGGGCATCTTCCAGCGGGCGCTGGTGCAGCCGGGTGCGACCTATCAGATGTCGCTGCAGGGGATGATCCGTGCCGACGACAGCGACACCTCCGATCCGTGGCGCTACCGGGTGTACGTGGGCTTCGACCCGACGGGCGGCGTGAACTGGCAGGCGGTGAGCGACTGGCGGGAGTTGCCGTGGGACACCTACTACCCGCGGACGGAGCCGGGGTCGTTCAGCAGCTACAGCACGTCGGTGACGGCCAGCGGGCCGGCGCTGACAGTATTTGTGCGTGTGGAGCGCAAGTGGGGCACGTGGTACGAGGAGACCGATTTCAACCTGGACAACATCAGCCTGGTGGGTCCGGCCGGCCCGTACGTGAAGCCGGTGCATCCCATCGCTCCTGCCTACCAGGATGGCTACACCGCTCCGCCGGCCCAGCCAGGTGATGGCGGCTACACCGCTCCGCCGGCTCAGCCAGGCGACGGTGCGCCGATGGCGCCTCCGCCAGCCTCCGACGGCGGCTACACCGCCCCGCCGGCCCAGCCAGGCGACGGTGCGCCGATGGCGCCTCCGCCTTCCTCTGAGGGCGGCTACACGGCTCCGCCGGCCCAGCCGGGCGACGGCTACCCGGTGGATCCGGGCTACAGCATGCCGCCGGCGAGCGTGTGCAGCGGACCGAACCTGCTGTGGAACGGCGGGTTCGAGAACGGGTTTGCCCCGAATGGGGTGGCCTACTACTGGACAGGGTTCAACAACGGCGGACGAGCCAACTACGGCTACTACGACGAGATGTGGCCGCCGGTGGTGTCACAGGGCACCCACGGGCAGTTGCTGGAGATCAACAGCAAGAACCTGCCCGACGGGACGGACCCGGACCGGGTGATCGGCATCGCCCAGCGGGTCTACCTGCAGCCGGGTGCGACCTACCAGCTCAGCTTCGACGCCATGATGCGCGAGGCGCCGGTGGCCACGGACGAGGACGCCTACCGCTACGAGGTGTTGTGGGGCTACTCGACGACGGGCAGCACCGACACCACCCTGATGACCTTCAAGGAACTGGTGCCGCTGACGACGATCTATCCCCGCACTGAGCCGGGCGAGATGCAGTCGTACACGACGCAGTTCCGGGCGCCGGGCGGCTACACGACGCTGGCCATCTGGGGTCTGAAGAAGTGGGCGACGGTCAACCGGGAGCTGGACGTGAACCTGGACAACGTGGTGTTGCAGCTCTGCTCGCCCGTCAAGCCGGTGCACCCGATCTATCCCGTGCATCCTGTGAAGCCGGTGCATCCGATCTACCCGGTGAAGCCTGCGCACCCGACCTACCCGAGCCAGCCGGCCCAGCCGCCGGCGCCGCCCAGCAAGCCGCACCCCGGTCCGGTGTGCGACGAAGCGGCCGGCGATGTGTGGGTCACGGTGCAGCGCGGTGACACGTTGAGCGGCATCGCAGCGGCCCACGACACGACGGTGCAGGCGATCATGGAGAAGAACGGCTTGTCGAACCCGAACATGATCTACGTCAACCAGACGCTCTGTATCCCCGGCCAGGCAGCGGCAGTTCCCTACGCGGCGCCTGCACCGATGGTGATGAGCCAGGAGCCAGCGGTAGTGGAAGATGTGGCCGCCGCTGCAACTTCTGATCCTGAGCTCTCGGTTGCGGCCGAGCAGCCAGAATCTGCGCTGGGCCAGCCGGCAGCCTCTGAGATCAGCGAGCAACCGGTGCTCTATACGGTTCAGCGCGGCGACACGCTGGGCGCCATTGCCAGTCAGCACGGGACGACCGTGCAGGCTCTGGTGCAACTGAACGACATTGCCAATCCCAATCACATCTTCTCCGGCCAGCAACTGCGGCTGCGGTAGATGAGGTGACGAGATAACGACTCACACGCGTGGAGCCGTGGCCCTGGCCGGGGCATGCCGGCCAGGGTTACTGCTCCCGGGCAGTAAATTCAGGAGGACATCATTGCATTGCTCGGGTTGGCTACCCATCGATGGGGCGCAGTCACGGAAGGACCGATCTTCTGAAAGCGCTCAACCAGTTGCCCCGGCGGCGGACAAGAACGTCCGCAGAGCCGACGGCGACACAAACCGCCCGCTGAAATGGCAAGTTGCGGGCAATCTTGGAAAGAATACGGAGGTATTCGAAATGAGTATCAAGCAGAATCGCATGGTCACCATCCTGGTTGCGTTGATCGCGGCCCTGACCATGCTCGCCACGATGACCGGCGTCAGCTTTGCTGGAGAAAGCAAGCCGACCCGGAGTACGGTGTGCGTCAACGGTTACGTCATCAACCACCGGGAGCAGCCCGTTGACGGCACGCAGTTCGATCCGCAGCTGAGGGTCTATGCCTTCGGCGTGCCCCCCAGCTTCGATGAGGCATCGCTGCCTGAGCTGGTGGCCGACATCCAGTCGCTCGACACGCTCGAGTCGCTGGCTGCTCAGTCCACCGGCGACCTGACCGGCGAGGCATTCGTCGTGCGGTCGGCTCCTGTGGCCAGCAACGGCTACTGGGAGTTCGAGAAGCTGCCGGCGGGCTTCTACTACGCTTTCGCCATGCAGTTGCCCCTGGACTGGGACGGCATCGTCCCTGAAGCGCCCCGCAACGGGATCGCCTGGAGCGGTTGGGCCAAGCTGAACGAAAGCAGCGACTGCTACGATGTGCTGTTCAAGATCCGCCGCTTGTTCGACGTCACCGTCATCAAGTGGGAGGAACTGACGGACGGTACGGTGCAGCCTGGTGAAGGCTGGGCGATCAACGCGACGCCTCAGGGCGACCCGTGGGCGATCGCACAGAGCGGCACGACCGACAACCATGGAACCGTGGTTCTGACCATGACTCCTGGCAAGTGGCTGATCAAGGAAACGGTCCAGTCCGGCTGGACGCCGATCACGCCGCCGCAAGTCTACCTGACCCTGGACCAGTACGCGCCTCCTGGCGCCACCGATCCTGTGGTCTTCAAGAACCGGCAGCCTCCGTGCTACGCCACCATTACGGTGGAAAAGAACGGTATCGGCACCGACGCCAACGGCGGCACGGTCTGGCTTGGCCCGCTGGCCGGGTGGAAGATCACCCTCAGCCGGCCCGACGGCAAGATCTATCCCGTCACCATGACGACCGACGGCTCCGGCAAGGTCACGTTCAAGAACCTGATCCCCGGCGTCTACAGCGTCAAGGAAGCCGTGCAGGCTGGTTGGAAGGCCGTCAGCCCCAACCCGCAGACCGTGGTGATCCGCGACTGTGAGGACGCGCGTGTTCTCTTCGAGAACCTGGAAGTGAGCGGCGAGCTGAAGATCAGCGGCACCAAGTTCTTCCGTGCCTGGGTGCCCCCGTACCAGGGCCAGACTGTCGGTCTGTCCGGCTGGGGCATCACGGCGACGTTGAAGGGCACCGATCCCGCTGTCTACGTGACCACTCACACCAATGCTCTGGGCAACTACATGTTCTCCCAGGCGACCCTGCAGGCGCATGGCATGGCCATCCCTGGCGCAACCATCACCGTCTGCGAGGAGCAGCGCGACCACTGGATCCCGGTGAGCGCGACCTGCGTGGATGTGATGTTCCCCTACCCGGTGCCTGCGAACTACACGGGCGCGGTGGTGAACTTCACCAATATGCAGGACCCGCCTCCCGGGGCCGCGGTGCCGACGGTAGGCTCCGGCACAGCCAGCTCGGCGAGCTGTGCCCAGGCCTACACGGTGCGGCGTGGCGACAATCTGTCGTCCATTGCTGCCGCCAACGGCGCGACCGTGTCGGCGCTGGCGCAGCTGAACGGGCTGGCTAACCCCAACATGATCCGGGCCGGCCAGACCCTGTGCATCCGGTAACGACAAACCGACCCCTGTCCGGCAAGCGCCGGTCGAGCAGGCAGATGCCGTAGCGAGACCGCGCTTGACCGGACAGGGCTCAGGGCGCCGCCTCCGCCGTTCACCCCAGGATCCGAAGCCAGCCTGGCTGTAGGAGACGGGTGGCCGCAGGACACCCACAATCACACTCCCCTTTATCCCCCCTGCCCCTCACGCACCCCCTGTGCATGGGAGCCGGGTCAGGCAACGGGCACTGTGGTGAACGGCGGGGCGCCGCCCCCCTCGACGATCGATACAGACCGGCAAACGGCCGGGATATAAATACGCTGATAGTTCCGCAACAGCAACGGGTGGCCTTCCAATGAAAGGCCACCCGTTCTGCTATCTGGCGCCGGCGCCGTCGAAGAAGATATCCAGCATCAGCGCTGTCGTTTCGTCAAACGACGTCATCTCGCCCGCGTGCGCGGTGTAAAAGAAGGGGTACATCATCCCCAGCAGCAGCCAGGTCGCCAGGCTGGGGTTCATCGCACGCAGTTCGCTGTTTGCGATCCCCTCGCTGATGATGGCCTCGACCTGGCCGATGAACTTCTCGTGGTAGAGACGGCTAAACTCAGCGCGCGCGGTGTCGCTCAGTTGATCCATCTCCTGGCTGGCCAGCCGGATGATGGCCCGCTGCTCGGGCGCCCGCTGAAAGATCGCCTGCACCATTTGCTCGATCTGCTCACGGGTCGTTGACGCCTTGCGCGACTCGTTGATCACCTGCTCGATGCGGTCCAGGTTGCTGGTCAGCACCGCCAGAAAAAGATCTTCCTTGTCCCGATAGTGGTAGTACAGCGCAGCCTTGGACACACCCACCGCTTCCGCCACCTCGCGCATTGACAGCCCATGGTAGCCGCGGTCGACAAAGAGCCGCCCGGACTCCTGCAGGATCAGTTGGCGAACGTCCGGCGTCTCGTTGGCGGACTGGGTGGAGCGGGTCACGGCTACCCTACGTAAGCCTGTCCAATGAAGTACGCCTGAATGGCGAAGAGGAAGGCCAGCAGGCTCATGGCAAAGGCCAGGGCGCTCTGTCTGCTGGGCTTCTCGGGCATGAACCAGTAGTAAAGCAGGAAAAAGAAGAACGCGCCCAGACCGCCGACATAGTGGATGTAGAGTTGCAGCACGCCGAGTCCCTGGTCGAGTAGCTTCACACCGACCAGAATCTGCAGAATCAAGGCGATCTGCGCCAGGATCATCACAACGCGGCCAACGGTGGTTACGCCGCTGCGGCGAAAGGCCAGCACCCCGGTGACGATGGCCGCGGCCAGGGTGCCGACCATAACCAGGATGCCCAGGACGACGTGAACGCTAGAGGGAATTACGATGTTGTCAAGCATAGGTGTTAGTTAGTCAATTGAGGGAACAAACGTTTCGGTTGCAGGAACGGCGCGGTGGCTGGCGGCGAAGCCACGCACATCGACCCGCCGCAGCAGCCAGATGCAGGCGAACAGACCGATGGCCTCTATCACGAACACGATGCCGTAAGCCGTCGAGATCTGGCCAGTCACGGTCAGCCCGATGTCGCGGATGACGCCGCCGGCAAAGATGCCCAGGCCGCGGCTGATCAGTTGGATCACCGACCACAGCGCCAGGTAGCTGGCGGCGCGCTCGGCGGTGTTGACGGCCATCAGCAGGCTGACGCCGCCGACGGTGAACACGCCGAAGCCGATGCCGAACAGCAGCAGCACGGGCACCACCATCGGCAGCGACTCGCGGAAGGCCGCCATGGCCAGCAGCAGCAGGGGGATCCCCAACAGCGCCAATCCCCAGGCCGTCGTGCCGACCTGTTGATCGGGGCGACGGCGGCGGGTCAGCGCATAGGTGATGATCATGCTGATCAGCACACCCGTGCCCCAATACGCGTTGAAGCGGGTCGTTTCGCCCACCGTGAGGCGGAAGACGTCGCCGCCGAACGGTTCCAGCACGGCATCCTGCATGAAGGCGAAGAAGGCCGACACCGCCAGGAACAGTGCGTAGCGCCGCGTCCGCGCATCGCTCCAGATCTCCCGCAGGTTGTCGCGCAGCGAGGCTGGTGGCGCGGCATCGCTGGCCGGCTCGATCTTCACAGCGGATCGGCGCTCTTCGCCGACGATGGAGAACACCCAGAAGATGGCCGCGCCGGCCATGCCGAGAGCCACGACGCGCCAGAAGGCTGCCTGGCTGTAGACCGGCATCAGGCGGGCGTAGATCACCGGGATGAACGCGAAGCTGACCACCAGCATGAACTGGGTGATGCTGACCGCCTGGCCCCGCTTCTGGTAGGGCGCGCTGTCATGGACCAGCGCCAGGTAGGGTGCGCCTGAGATCGACGTGCCCGTGCCATACAGCAGCAGTGCGACGACCGCCAGCGCCCAACCAAGGCCGGCGTTGGTCCCCAGGGCGATCAGACCCACTGAAGGCGGCAGCATGAGCAGCGACAGCAGCATCAGCAGCCGGCCCAGCCAGATGTACCACGTCCGGCGGGTGCCGAAGATCGGGTGGGTGTCCGACTGGTGTCCGGCCCAGATTGCCAGCGGGGCAAGGAAGTAGCGGGCTGCCAGCAGCAGGCTGACGGGCCATGCGACCACGCCCAGATCGCTGATCATGACGCGGTTCCAGATGCCCGACAGCAGCACATCGGTCATCGAGGAACCGATGTGAAACGTGCCGATCTTGATCGAGCGCAAGACGCTGAAGCGCGGCTGCACCGGCTCCTGGGCCTCAGTGAATGTGATATCCTGTGCGGTCATCGAGTCTCCTGACAACATGACGTGGTGTTGATTGCGTCATATTGTACCAGCGAGGGAGTCGCCGGTCAGGGGCGCGGCCAACAGTTGCTTACAGCCAGCCGCGGCTCGCCCACTGGGACATGAACGGCCAGGGGATGGCCGCTATCACCGCCAGCATTGCCAGGCCGAAGAAGATCGCTGCGCGCTTGAACTTGCCCTTGTCGTCGGCCGCCTTCCTGGACCGTGACCGGCCGATGTGCGCCAGAACCACCGCGACGATCATGATGAAGATGTGTTCGACGGCGAAGAAGCGCACGCTGCTGTTGCCCATGGCCGCGCCGAAGTCCTTGAATGCGCCGGTGGTGATGGGGCTCAGGAAGAAATAGAGTAGCAGGCCCAGCAACAGATTGATGTCCAGGGCCGTGGTGAACCCAAGACCGAGGCGGTCGTCCAGTTGCTGCCACTGCCGGCCGCCAAACCAGCCGATGAAGGCGCGCACCACAGCGATAACGCCGAGGATGACCACGGCCCAGCGAACGATCGAGTGAAGGGAGAGTACGATTGGATACATGGATTGTCTCCTGATGACTGGTAAGTAAGTGTGACGCAGTCAGGGGCGCCGGCCGGTCACGAGGCAGATGGTGTGGCCGCCGGCTGGGCCGCACCGCCTGGTTTGATGGAACGGGCTGCCAGCAACAGCAGCAGACCCATCAGGACGCCCCAAAAAACGAAGGGCGCGCGCGGCCCGACGGCAGCAAACAGAGCGCCGCCAATGAGCGGCGCGAAGAAGTTGGCCGCGCTGAGAAACGCAGTGCTGACGCCCAGAATGCCGCCTTGTTCGTCGGACATCACGCGTTTGGTGATCATGCTGTTGATGCTGGGCTGCAAGATACCGCCGCCGACCGCCACCGGGAACATGGCCGCCAGCAGCCAGACCAGCCCAATCCATCCGGTATTGCCGTCGTCTGGAATCTCGGCTGCCACGCCCTGGGTAGGCGGCGTCTCGCCGGGCAGGGATCGTTCTCCGCTCAACTCTGCCTGCAGGCTCTCCTGTGAATAGAACGGCGGCGGCACGGAGGGGGTGAAAGCCATCACCGTCAACCCGATGGTCAGTGTTGCCAGGCCGGCCAGCACCAGGCGCCGGTCGCCAAAGCGCCGCGCCCAGCGGCCGATGAAGTACCCCTGCACGGCTACCACGATGATGCCGACGTAGACGAAGATGATCGAGTTGCCTTCAGCGCCCAGCCCGAGATTGGTCAGCGTGAAGAGTGATAGCAGTTGCTCGAAGCCGCCGAACGCGATCTGTTGCGCAAAGATCAGGATCAACAGAAAACCGACCGCAGGGTGCTGCAGTGCTCCCAGCAGGCCGCGCAGCGAGAGGGTGGAGGTTTGCTGCGCAGCCCGCCCTCGTTTCTCCGGCGGGTGCGACTCTTCCAGCCAAAACCAGGTCAGCAGGATCGAAATCAACGAGAAGCCGGCAGCTACGAACGCCGGCGCGCTGTAGTTGTTGCCGCTGGCTGCCAGCGAGAGGAAGGCGATCACCGGGCCGATGACAAACCCAAGGCCGAACGCTGCGCCTATCAGACCCAGGCCCTGGGTGCGGGTGTTCTCGTTGGTGTTGTCGGTGATGACCGCCTGAGCGGTGGCGATATTGCCGCCCGACAGGCCGTCGATCAGCCGCGAGATGAAAAGCACCAGGACGCTGCCAGCCACACCCAAAAGGAGGAAGCCAACCAGCGTCCCGACCTGGCTGATCAGCAGGATCGGCTTGCGGCCATAGCGGTCAGAGAGCCGGCCCAGGACCGGCGCGCCGATGAACTGCGCCAATGGATAGGTCGCGCCCAGCAGTCCAACCGTAAACGCGGTGACCCCGAAAGCCGCCGCGTACAGCGACAGCAAGGGAATGATGATCGTCAGGCCCATCAGGTCGATCAGGACGATGACGAAGATAGGTAGGATCTTTTTGAAATCGAGCTTGTCTTCTGCGCTGGCGGGCAGAGTGCGTTCGTCGGATGTTGCGGCCATGTTCCTTCTCTCGTAGGCTGTTCTGGTTCGTTGCTTACTGACCGGTCGGTCAGCAAGCAATTCTAGCCAACGGGAGCCATGCTGTCAAGAATCGAAAGCGGGCAATCAACGGGCTGGCTGGCTGCCGGCTGCCTGGGGATGGTTGCGCTGCGCTGCGGCCAGCTCCTCCGGCCGCCGCTTGAGCGCAAAGGTGGCGGCGAAGAGCGCCAGCGACACGATACCCAACACCAGGAACGCCTGCTGCCAGCCCTGCACGCTGCCGTTGTCGGACGCCGCGATCGCGCCGACCAGCGCAGCGCCTACGAGATAGCCGACTCTGGTGAACAGCGCCAGGGAACCCTGGGCTGCGGCGCGCTGCGAGGCGCTGGCCTCGCTGAGCATGATGTAGCGCAGGGGGGCGCCCAGCATGAACGCCAGGCCGATCCCGACCGGCACAGCGGCAACGTAGAAGGTGACGGTGGTGATCGGCACGATGCCGACCGCGATCAGGCCAAGGGCCAGGGACGCGGTGCCAATGGTGATCACAAAGCGCGAGCCGCGCCGGTCCAGCAACTGGCCGGCCAGCGGCGAGCCGACGGCCATGATCAGCACCACCGGTAGCAGCATGATGCTGGACATGTAGGCGGTCACGCCCAGCGCAGCCACCAGCAGCACCGGCACGAAGGAAACGCCCGACTCGGCGAAGCCCGCGCCGCCGGCAAAGACGTTGGCCAGTCCCATCTGGCGCGAGCGGAACAGGTCTGGCGACAACACCGGGTCCTCAGCCCGCGTCTCGAGCCACCAGAAGACGGGCATCAGGACGATCGCCAGCAGCAAGGGTCCCCATACCTGCACCGTCCCCAGGCTGCCGAGGACATTGTTGACGTCGATCTGGCTGATGCCAAAGGAGAGGGCGGTCAGCAGGACTAGGATCACCGCCATGCCTGGCCAGTCGAAGGGGCGGCGATGTTCTGGCCGGGTGTTGGGCAGCAGGCGCAGAGCGCCGATCACCAGCCCGGCGGCGATGGGAATGTTGATGAGGAACAGCCAGTGCCAGGTGGCAACCAGCAGCACAACGCCGCCGATGATCGGTCCGATCAGGAACGCCAGCCCGAACACCGCGCCGATCAACCCCAGCGCGCCGCCGCGCTTTTCGGGCGGAAACGTGTCGCCGATGACAGCGCTGGCGACGGGAAAGATGCCGCCCGCGCCGAAACCCTGGATCGCGCGGCCCACCAGCAGTACGCCGAACGCCGGCGAAAGCGCCACGATCAGCGAGCCGCCGGCGAACAGCAGCACGTCCAGCACGTAGATGCTGCGCCGGCCAAACACGTCGGACAGCTTGGCCATGAAGGGCGTTCCGACCAGGTTGCCCAGCGCGTAGATCGTGAACACCCAACTGACAGCGCGCTCGTTAACGCCGAACTCGCCCTGGATGAGCGAGAGTGCCGGCGCGGTGATCGCGATGTCCAGCGCGCCCATCAGCACGCCGACAAACAGTACAATTAGCAGTCGATTGCGGGAGCGGTTATCGAGGTCTTTCAAGGCGAGGTCCTTCGGGTGTCCTTGGTTGAATCAACACCGAAGGATTTTAGACCTGCCGCGGGGGTTTGTCAAAACTGTCACGAAGAGAGGAGAGGAAATCGGATCTGGAGCGAACACCAAGCTAGATTCAGGCAGCGATAGATAACGCCCTCACGTTTCCAGTCTGAGTGGCAATCACGTGCGTCAATTCTGAGCGAAGGTCGGGTTACGGATCAACCTGGCCTTGCGCCGAATCGCGCGCAGGCCACCTTAAGACTCGCTTAAGACAACTTCGCGTTTCGCTTAAAGCCACAGCCGCGGGAAGCTGGTAAGATAAAAACTAAAACATTGAACCCAGCCCTGGCTGTACCAGGTATCCCATCACGCCCAATCAGGAGGCATGACAATGACAATTGCATCGACCCCCGAGGTCACCAGAACCAACGGCTACGCGGCCACGCCCCCCGTGTTCACTTCAGGCGACGGCATTCAAGCCGCCACCGTGCGCGAGCTGAATGCCCGCGTCAGGCAGGAGGCCGCCTACCTGCATGACCTGCTGGCCGAGATCAACAAGGTGATGGTCGGCCAGGAGATGCTGGTGGAGCGGGTGATGATCGCCCTGCTGGCCGACGGCCACGTGCTGCTGGAAGGCGTTCCTGGTCTGGCCAAGACGCTGCTGATCAAGACCACGGCTCAGGCCATCGACGCCCATTTCTCCCGCATCCAGTTCACGCCCGACCTGCTGCCGGCCGACCTGGTAGGCACGCAGATCTACAACCCGCGCACCACCGAGTTCAGCGTGCACCAGGGACCGGTCTTCGCCAATCTGGTGCTGGCCGACGAGATCAACCGCGCCGGCCAAGGTGCAGGCGCTATTGGAAGCCATGCAAGAGCGCCAGGTGACCATCGGCGACACGACCTACAGGATGGATCCGCTGTTCCTGGTCATGGCGACCCAGAATCCCATCGAGCAGGAAGGCACCTATCCCTTGCCAGAGGCCCAGGTGGATCGCTTCATGCTCAAGGTGAAGGTCGATTATCCCTCCCGCACCGAGGAGCGTGTCATCATGGACCGCATGACCGGCGCGACCTTACCGGCGGTCAACGCGATCGTCGGCCCGGAGGCGATTCTCAAGAGCCGCGAGCTGGTGCGCCAGGTCTACGTGGACGAGAAGATCAAGGACTACGTGCTGGATCTGGTGGTTCGCACCCGTCAGCCGGGCAACAACGGCCTGTCCGACCTGAACTCGCTGATCGCCTTTGGCGCCTCGCCGCGCGCCAGCATCAACATGATTCTGGCATCGCGCGCCCATGCCTTCCTGCAGGGCCGTGGCTTCGTGACCCCTGAGGACATCAAGTCCATCGCGCCCGATGTGTTGCGCCACCGCATCATCACCACTTACGAAGCCGAGGCCGAGAACATCACCAGCGACCACATCGTGCGCCGCATTCTGGACTACACGCCGGTACCGTAGAACCATAGTAAACTGGAAGATTGGTAGATTGGTAAACTGGTAGACTGGTCGAGTGCAGACCGAGCGGCGGACTGGCTACAAGCTGGCTGCTGCACCATTGATTGCCCAATTGTTCTGCAAACCTGAAAGCCACCTACCACCAACTTCCCAACCCACCAACTTCCCAATCTACCAATCTACCAATCCACCAATCTACCAACTCCCGAACCATGCTAAGCAATGACCTGATCAAAAAAATACGCCACATCGAGATCCGTACCAAGCGCCTGGTTACCGACAGCTTTGCCGGCGAGTACCACTCGATCTTCAAGGGGCGGGGCATGGAGTTCGAGGAAGTGCGCCCGTACCAGCCCGGCGACGAGGTGCGCACCATCGACTGGAACGTGACTGCCCGCACGGGCGAAGTGTACGTCAAGCGCTACGTCGAGGAGCGCGAGCTGACCGTCATGCT
This sequence comes from Caldilineales bacterium, assembly GCA_041391245.1. Taxonomy (GTDB): domain Bacteria; phylum Chloroflexota; class Anaerolineae; order JAAEKA01; family JAAEKA01; genus JACKBK01. The sequence goes on along the minus strand of JAWKOJ010000010.1, from coordinate 3,905 downwards.
GGTGGTGGACGCCAGCGCCTCCGAGAACTTCGGATCGGTGCAGCAGTTCAAGCGCGAGCTGGCCGCCGAGTTGACCGCCGTGCTCAGCTTCGCAGCCACGACCAACAACGACCGCGTCGGCCTGCTGATCTTCACCGACCAGGTGGAGCTGTTCATCCCGCCGCGCAAGGGGCGCAAGCACGTGCTGCGGCTGATCCGCGAGCTGCTGGCGTTCGAGCCGCAGGGCAAGGGCACCGATATCAGGATGGCGCTGGAGAAGGTCAACCACATCCTGAAGCGGCGCAGCATCATCTTCCTGGTATCCGACTTCATTGCCGATCCGGACAGCTACCGCGTTGCTCTGGCCACCACCAACCGCCGCCACGACCTGATCGCGGTCGATCTGCACGACCCGCTGGAAAGCGAGATCGGCAACGTCGGTCTGCTGGCCATCGAGGACCCGGAAACTGGCGAGATCCGCTGGGTTGACACAGGCAGCAAGGCTTGGCGAGCTGCGTTTCATCAGCGCGTCGAACACGCCCGGGCCGGCAAGGTCAGAGCGTTTCGCCAGGCGGCCGTCGATCACATCGGCATCGGCACCGACCAGGACTACGTGGCGCCGCTAACCGCCTTCTTCCAGGAACGCTACAAGCGGCTCCGCCACTGACGACGAATCCACGTTCGTAGCAGCCGCTTCAGCGCCCCGGAACGGCGCTGAAGCGGCTGCTACGAACTGATTCCGCGGACTACACCAATCATGAAACGAACATTATTCCTTGCCGCCGGGGTGCTTGCTGCACTGATCCTGATCTTCACCGGACAGGCCGGGGCGCAGAGCCTGGGGCCGGTTTCCGCCAGCCTGAGCATCCCCGAGGGCGACTACACGGTTGGCGATCGCATCCCCGTGACCGTGGCGGTGACTCATCCGGCCGGCTACTACGTCGTGATGCCGACGCTGCCAACCGACCAGCCGTGGGGCGATTTCACGGTGGCCGGCCAGACGCAACCCGTGACCGTTGCATCGCAGGACGGCGACGGCAGCGAGACGACCAGCGTTGTCATCGACGCGCGGCTCTTCAAGCCGGGATCGTTCACGACACCACCGGTCGAGATCGCTGTAACTGATGGTGCGGGCAGCTTGCAGACCGTTACCGCTGCGCCCGCGACCGTCGCGCTGGCGTCTGTCCTGCAAGCGGGCGACAGCGACCTGCGCGACATCAAAGGCCAGGCCAGCCTGCCGCTGCCGGCCATCTGGCCGTGGGTCGCACTGGCGCTGGTGATCGGCGCGCTGGCGGGCCTGGCGGTTACCTGGTGGCGGCGGCGAACCGTTGCCGCGGTGGACAACCGCTTGCCCCATGAGAAGGCGCTGGACGCCCTGGCAGGCATCGAGGCCATGCACCTGCCTGAGCAGGGCCGTTTCAAGGAACACTATACGTTGGTGTCCGACACTGTTCGTATCTACATCGAGCGGCGCTTCGGCGTGCCGGCGACCGAACGAACCACCGGCGAGATCCGCACGGGCCTGCGCCGCACCGACATGGCGGAAGATGTGAAGGCGCAGCTTGTCCTCTTCCTGCAAGACAGCGACCTGATCAAGTTCTCGACCTACCGCCCCGATGCCGAGAGCGCGGCTTACCTGCTGGCGACCGCCCGCTTCATCGTGGAAGCAACCCGGCAGCAGCCTGCCGTCGAGGACGACAGCGCGGCCAACCCACCTGCATCCCGCCGCGGCACCCGGCGCCATGCCCAGCCATCGGAGGTGCCGGCGTGAACACCAACTTCCAGTTTGCCAATCCCTGGCTGCTTGGCCTGCTGCTGCTGATCGGACTGCTGGCGGCACGCCACCTGTTGTCTCGGCGTGGCGGCAGCCCGGCAACCATGACCCATCCGGCGGCGAGTCTGACCCGCGACCTGCCGCGCTCCTGGCGGGTCGCGCTGCGGCCGCTGCTGACAGCGATGCGGCTGGCGGCTATTGCCATGCTGGTCGTCGCGCTGGCCCGCCCGCAGATCGTTCAGGGCAACGAGACCATCAAGGGCGAGGGCGTGGATATCGCGCTGGCCCTTGACATCTCCGGCAGCATGGCGTCGCTGGACTTCCAGCCGGCCAACCGGCTGGAGGCAGCCAAGCAGGTCATCGGCAGCTTCGTTGAGAAGCGCGCCTACGACAAGATCGGGTTGGTAGTCTTCGCCAGCGAGGCCTTCAACCAGGCGCCGCTGACGCTGGACCGCAACGCGCTGGAGCGTTCGCTGGATCAGGTGGAGCTGGCGCCCGACCTGGGCCTGGACGACGGCACGGCCATTGGTCTGGGCGTCGCCAACGCTGCCAACATGCTGTCGCAGAGCGACGCCAAGAGCAAGGTTGTGATCCTGCTGACCGACGGCGTCAACAACGCCGGCGAGATCGACCCCGTCACGGCGGCTGAGGCGGCCAAGACCCTGGGTATCAAGATCTACACGGTCGGCGCAGCCAAGCCGGGCCAGGTGCCCGTGCCCGTGACGGACCTGTTCGGCCAGCAGCAGGTGTCCTATCAGGAGAGCCAACTCGACGAGGAAACGCTGAAGCAGGTTGCTGAGATCACCGGCGGCAAGTACTTCCGTGCCCAGGACACCCAGGGCCTGAAGGCCATCTACGACGCCATCGACCAGTTGGAGAAGTCCAAGGTCGAGGTGCAGGTGTTCAACCAGTACAAGGAACTGGCCGGTTGGCTGATGATCCCGGCGCTGCTCCTGTTGCTGACCGAGCTGGTGCTGAGCCAGACCGTTTTCAGGAGGATTCCATGAGCTTCGAAAACCCCGGGTTCCTGGCAGCGCTGCTGTTGGTGCCGCTGGCCGGCCTCTTTGTTTACTGGGCTGACAAGCAGCGCCAGCGCGCGCTGGCCCGGTTGGGCAACCCCAGCCTGCTGGCTCGCCTGAGCGAGAGCGTCAACTGGCGCGGACGCAGGTGGCGGACCGCACTGTGGCTGGCGGCGCTTGCCCTGCTCATCGTTTCCATCGCTCGCCCTCAGTGGGGCAGCGAGGCGCAGCAGGTGGACCAGGAAGGCCTGCAGGTCATGGTGGCGCTTGACGTTTCCCAGAGCATGCTGGTTGAGGACGTCAGGCCAAACCGGCTGGCGCGTGCCAAGCTGGAGATCCAGGACCTGATGCAGAAGCTGAACGGCGACGAGATCGGAGTCGTGCTATTTTCGGGCGCCAGTTTTGTGCAGGTGCCGCTGACCTCCGACTACATGACCGCGTTGAGCTACATGGAGAACGCCCAGCCGGACGTCATCTCCCGGCCGGGAACGGTCATCGGCGATGCGATCCGCACGGCCACCAAGGCCTTCGACGACAAGCTGGCCAGCCAGAAGGTGCTGATCGTCATGACCGACGGCGAGGACGTCGAGACCAAGCCGGTGGACGCCGCCAAAGAGGCCGCCGACCAGGGCGTCCTGATCTACACGATTGGCTTCGGCACGCCCGACGGCGAACCGGTACCGGAGACGGACCGGTCGGGGCAGGTGATCGGCTTCAAGCAGGACGCGGACGGCAACCCGGTCATCTCGCGCATGAACGAAGAGACCCTGCAGGAGATCGCGCAGGTCGGCGGCGGCCAGTATTACCGGGCTACCCCCACCGGCGCTGAGTTGGAGAGCCTGCTGGCGCAGATCGACGGCCTGCAAAAGGCCGAGCTGCAAAGCCGCCTGGCCGTGCGCCGCATCGAGCGCTACCAACTTTTCCTGGCCCTCGCCCTGCTCGCGCTCATCGCCGCCGAACTGATCCCCGACCGCCTGGAGCGCAAGGCGCGAGCCGCCGCTCTGGCCCCCTCTCCCTCAGGGAGAGGGCTGGGGTGAGGGCGAGTCGCCGGATCACAGGAATCGACCCATGAAAACCAAACTCATTATCATCGCCATCCTCCTCTCGACCCTGCTGCTGGCCGCCTGTAGCTC
>JAWKOJ010000009.1:0-184186 GCA_041391245.1 Caldilineales bacterium | reverse complement strand
GTCATCTGGAGCATGGCCTGCATGACCCGCCCGGCGCGCTCCGAGTCCTCGTCGCTCAGCATCTGGCCCAGCACGATGGGGTTGATCTGCCACGACAGGCCGAAACGATCCTCCAGCCAGCCGCACTGTCCAGGCTCGCCGCCCTCCGACAGCTTCTCCCACAGGAAGTCCACCTCTTCCTGCGACTCGCAGGCGACGGACAGCGAGATGCCGTCGCTGAACTTGAAGTGCGGCCCGCCGTTCATGGCGATGTACTCCTGCCCGGCCAGCACGAACTGCACCGTCATCAGCAGCCCGGCCGGCATTGGGCTGCCTTCCAGGTAGTAGGACTTGCTCAGGATTCGGGAGTCGGGAAACAGCGAGACGTAGAGGTCAACCGCCTCTTCTGCCTGGTTTTCGTAGGCCAGAAACGTCGTGATCTTCTGCATGGTGGTCTCCTTGTTGCGAACAAGGACTGGCAGTCCTCCGAAGGACTGCCAGTCCTGCGCTGTGTTCTTACGCTTTCGCCTCGATCTCTGCTCGCAGACGATCTTCCTGCGCGCGCAGCTCAGGCGTGAACTCATCGCCGAAGTCGTCCATCTCGAACACCGGGCGGATCTCGATCGACCCCTCGGTGGCGCCATCAGGGCTGGGCATACGCCTGACCCACTCGACGGCCTCTTCCATGGATCGGACCTGCCACAGCCAGAAGCCGGCGATCAACTCCTTGGTCTCGGCAAACGGGCCGTCGACGACGGTCGTCTTGCCGCCCGAGAACCGGACCCGCTTGCCCTCCGAACTGGGATGCAGCCCTTCGCCGGCCAACATGATGCCCGCCCTGACCAGTTCCTCGTTGTACTTGCCCATGTCGGTCAACAGTTGCTCGCTGGGCATGATGCCTGCCTCGCTGTCCTCGTTGGCCTTGATCATTACCATGACTCGCATTGTTCGATCTCCTTACATAGCTCTGGATTCGGAGCGGCCTGGCCGGCGAAGCGATACGCCGTTGACCCCGCTCTTCTAATACGTCGAACGAGCCGGCCCGGAATCGACACGATCGACACCTGAAAACCTTAAATTTACGAAAACGGGTTCAGTGGTGGGGTTGCACACCGGGAATTGGTTTCCTTACCACGCGGCGCGCTGCAGAACGACACGGTAGCCGTCGATGTCTTCATAGGTTGCGCCACGGTCATCCCAGTAGGGGTTGAACGATGGCACGGGGTGGTAGCCAACTGCCGCCATGCGTTCGACGGCACGCTGCCAGTCATCGGCGTCGGGGAGGTAGAAGACCAGCAGATTCTCCCTGCCAGGCGCACGACCGGCTGATTCATGGCGTTTGTGGGTGAACTCCAGGTGATAGGCCGCGCCCGGATGGCCCAGCATGATCCCGTCGAAGCCGTCATGGTCCTGGAAAGAGCCGATCAACGCGAAACCCAGACCGTCGCGATAGAAGCGAAGGATGTCCTCCAGGTGATCGGTCGGGCGCGCGATGCGCAGGTGAGCGCTGTTGACGGGCATGTCATTGCTCCGCGACGACCTGGAAACTCCTGGTTGCCGTGGCCGACAGGCCGTCCGCGCCGTAGACGGTGACCGCGATGGTGAAGCTGTCGCCGATGCGGGAGGCATCTGATGGCGCGACGTAGATCTGGTGGCTTGGCGCGAGTGGGTCGACCTCGACCTGTTGGTTGTCCCCGAAACCCCCGATGCTCCAGACCGCGCGCACCGCGTTCTTGCTGACGAAGGTGTAGTAGGTCTGCTGCCCCAGCGGCGCAGTCAACGGACCCTCGATCTCCACGGTGGGCTGCTGGGATGTGGGACTCAGCGCGGTCGCCTGCGCAGGCGCTGTGATTGAGCGACCGGGGCGGCTGTTGGCGCAAGGAACCGGACTGCGCGAGTCCAAAGATGCCCGCGATTACCGCGACCGCGATCGTGGCAGCGGCTCCAATCAGGGCAACCCGGACCTCCGGGCTTCGTTCGGTGGCTTGACTTTGCTTCTCGCGTTCGGGCATGGCCGGTGACTCCTCAGGCGTTACCACAGTCCTGGTGCGTTCCACGAGTGACCAGCGATAGAGTATACCGGATTCCTGTGGCTGTGCAAGCAGAAACGCCAGCGAGTGTCTGCCTGACCTGCCTCCGGTCCCCTGCTGTCTGAAACTGGCGGTCAAGCACAGTTGCCAACTCTGGAATGCAGTGTATACTTGTCAACTGGAGCAATTCTCATGGGACCATATGGTATCGACCTTTTCTCGACTCTGTTCCTCGACACGGCCAGCGGGCCCAGGATTCCAGTGGCGTTGGAGCACTGGCCACCACTGGTGCGTCATTTTGGCGCGCGGTGCAACCGCTTCCGGGCCGACTGTTGGGCGCGAGACGCGGCGTTGCTCGATGTGTTTCGGCCTTATGCTGACGACGAAAGTCCACCCGGCGCTAACCCGGCTATAATCGTTGGTCGTCTTTCGCCCGAGCTGCTGGAGATCATTCTGCGGGAGCCTTTCGATTCCGATGGCGGAGTCAAGTGGTTCACGCTGATGCTTATGCAGGACGACGAGATCAGTCTGTCGTCCGCGCATAATGGCGCAGAGATACGGTTGACTGGAGTGAGCGACGAAGAGATGGCTTGGGTGCGCTCCATTCTGCCCGACGATGTCAGGATCACTTCGTGGACGGCCGAAACCTTTGCTGAGGTGTTTGGTGGACCGCCCATTGTCTCACGAAGCAATGACCAGGAGTGCCGTCTTGTTCAAGAAGGTGAACCGGACTTGCGTTCCTTGTCCAGCATGGTAGTGGAGGTGCTCGTTCAAGCACTTAGCAACAGCACGGCAGTGGCAGACAACGACAAGGCGCTCGATTAACGAGGATCTGTTGGCGTGACCGATCAAGAAGCCCGCTGGCGTGGCTACCAGCGGGCTTCTTGATGCTCACACGTACTACCCCTCAATCTTCCTCGTGGACCCGTTCGTCCAGGCTACGAATCCGCGCCATCTGGCGCAGGTTCCAGTCGTCGTCGCTGTAGGGTGTGTCGAACCAGGCCGCCATGATCTCGCGCGCAATGGGCAGCGGCGTAGCGCGCAGGCTGAGGGCCAGCACGTTGGCGTGGTTCCAGACGCGCGCGCCGCGGGCCGTCTCCGCATCATGACACAACGCCGCGCGGATGCCGGCCACCTTGTTGGCTGCCAGGCTCGCGCCGGTTCCCGTCCAGCACATGACCACCGCCTCGTCGGCCTCGCCGCTGGCCACCTGCGATACCGCCTTGACGGTCACCAGCGGCCAGTCGTGGTCGTCGCTGGCCGGATCGCCGGCCCGCGGCCCGAAATACTCAACCTCATGGCCGCGCTTCTCGATCTCCTCGACCACCACGTCCACCAGCGGCGCATACTCATCGCTCGACACCGTGACCTTCATCGTGCCTTCCTCGCTGTCCTTGCCCTTCCTTCCCTCGTTTCCATCATTTGCCTTCCCCGGCATAGCTTGACACCGCCGTGATCGTGATCCCGCCGCGCGCCTTCTGCACCAGCGTCACGGTACACGCCCGCGGCCGGATCGTCTCCACCACCTTGTCGCGGATGTCCACCGCCAACTGCTCGCAGAACACACCCTGCTCGCGGAAGCGCCACAGATACAGCTTGAGGCTCTTGCTCTCGATGCAAAGCGGGCCTGGTGCGTAGTCGATGGTGACCGTATAGAAATCGGGCTGGCCGGTGACGGGGCAGAGCGCGGTCAGTTCATCCGAGGTCATTGTCACCGCGTCGAGGCCCGCCGGCGCGGGAAAGACGTCCAACTCGTCGATTGGCTGCGTGCTGCGTTTGCCCAGGTACTTCGGCTCCACGAAATTCTTGTTCTCTCCTCGGTGGTGAGTTTCAGGTGTTCGGCAGTGTACAACAGGATGGCGGGCGGGGCAAAGCCGAGTGGAGGGAAAGGAAGGACATCGGAATCTTGTCGCCGGTTTCCCTCCCTTCCATCCTTTCCCTGTTTAGCTCACCCCTCCCCACCGACGACACAGCCCGTCGCCTGGCAGGTGTAGCGCGCCAAAATAAGGCGGTCGCCGTGGTTCTGCACCGGCAGCCGGACCAGCGTTTGCGGATCGTACATGCCGATCTCGATGCGATATTCGCCCGGCGGCAGGCCGGCAGGCACATCCAGGGTGTATTCGTCGCGGATCACCTCTCCGGGCCGCCACGTGGAAGTCGGACACGTTCCGCGGCACGGTGGGTTGTCGCGGCCGACGACCACCGTTTCATCTTTGTCCAGGAGATGTACAAACACGGTGGCATTGTCTGGTGGTGGCGCGTCGGGTCCGGCTTGCCAATACAGCGCCAGCGTGAATGGCTTGCCGGTGTGTACCGACGCGCTGTCCACCTCCCAGCCCTTCAGGCGAATAGCGTCGCCAAAGGGCTGATCCACGGGCGTCGCGCTGGCTGGCAGGTCCCACTGAGGCGGCAGATAGACGCGCAGATCGCGCCGGAAGGGATCGAACCCGGGGATCGAACGGGCCAGACGATAGTTGTCATAGAGCGCCGCAAAGAGCGTCGCGGTCGCCGTAGAACAAATCCTCGTCGAACTGGGTCAGGGCCACCGCGTCGACGCGCCGTCGTTCAGATCGCGCATCAGCAGCTCGTTGTTGACCACCCGGTAGTGCTGTGCTTCCTCCGTGGTCCAGGTTGGGCGATAGGAAAAGATCGACATCTCATAGCCGGGCGGACTCTCCAGCCCGGCCTCCAGCGCCAGATGCAGATCGAAGGTCAACAGGGTACTGCCCGGCGGCACACTGTCGTTCAGCTTTGCAGCTGCCGTTCGCACGATCTCGACCTGGTTGACCGGCGGCCAGGCAGTCAGGTCATAGAAGCGGACCGCCCGCGCACAGGTGACGACCTGCCCGACCAGCAGAATTGCCAGGATCGCGGCCACCAGCCGTGGCCGGGATCCACTGAGGAGGCGAACAGCCAGGGCCCCGAACAGGATCGCAATCATCGGCGCCTGGAGGACGTTGTAATAGGTCGTCGCGGTGCGCGGCACCAGATGCGCCACGTAGAGCAGGGCAACCGCGGCAGCCAGCGTCAGCTCCAACCCATGGTCACGCAGCGCGCTCTGCCAGTCGCGCCGGCGGCGCAGAATGCGGATACACAGATCGACCACGGCGGCGGCGTAGAGCAAAACAGGCACGGTGAAGTCGCGCACCGTCTCAAGCAATGTCGATACCAGCACGCCCCTGCGCCACTCGGCGGTCGTCCGGTCCATGTGAAAACCAAAGATGTCGTAGGCCATCTGCCGCCCGCTGGTCAGGACGAACGGCCCCAGCAGCAGCGCCAGCAACAAGGTCGCCGCGAAGACGAACTCCAGCGCCGTGCGAACGCGCCGGCCGCGCGGCGCACTGAAGATCAGGAACGCGGCCATAGGCAAAAACACCACCACCGATGCCAGCCTGCCGGCCGTTGCCAGCGCCAGACAGGCCGCGATCAACCAGGTGCGTTTGTTGCCGGCCGGCAGGCGCGCCGCCACATAGAACGCCGCGGCCAACAGGAAAGCTGTCAGGCCATAGGTCGCGGTGTAGGCGAACGATGTGATCGCCAGAAAGGTCGTGACAAGGAATGCCAGCGCGAACACACCCGCCCACGGCCCGGCGATCCGACGCGCCGTGGCCGCGCCCAGCGCGCCCGCGCCGAACCCGAAGAGCGCCGTCAAGACACGGCCAACATAGAGGCTGTTGCCGAACAGCAGTTGCACCAGCCCGTAAACGTAGGGCAGCAGCGGCGTCTGGGTGTATGCAAAGTCACTGTACAAATGCCGGCCGGCGTAGACATCCTTGCCCGCCCACAGATACCACCCCTCGTCCAGGTTGACCAGGCGAAAGAGAACCCAAAATGCCAGTTCGATGGCGAACAGCAGCAGGAGCGCCCAATAGACCGTTTCAGGTGAGACACGGGCCGACAGGTTTGCTGGCGGTGGCGTGACCGATTGCGCGTCGTGCATGGCTGTCGCTCTACGTGACCGTGTTGATCACCAGCCCGGCCGGCAGCTTGGGGTAGAAGTAGGTCGCCTTGGGCGGCATCACCTCCCCAGCGTCGGAGACCGACTTCAACTGCGCCAGCGGCGTCGGGTTGACCAGAAACACCGCCTGATAACGCCCGTCGCGCGCGCCGAGGATCGCCTCGCCTGCGTCCGGAGTGAAGGCGACGAAGCGCTTCAGCTCCGTCGGATCGGCGGGGATGCCCAGCAGCGGGCCGAGGACCAGGCTTTGCAGCGCGGCCACGTCCACCGCTGCGACCGTCGGGCTGTGATCGGCCAGCAGCCGCGCGGTGGTGGCTTCGTCAGCGCGCATCCGCAGCAGATAGCCGCCTGGTTGGTTGGGGACGACGAGGGCGAACACGCTCTTAGAAACCGAGCTTCTTCGGAAGAAACTCGGTTTCTCTCCGCCCGGTTTCTCTCCGCCGTCTGCGAGACCCGCCAGCAGCGCCTCGTCGGAGTCCACCGGCGTTACCTGGAAGTGCTTGCCCAGGCCAGCCAGCAGGTGTTCCACATCGAAACCAGGCAGGTCGTGGATGCAGCGATGCGTCGGGAGGATCGCTACGCCCGGGTGGTCCATGCACGCCGCGTAGACCCAGGCGTAGTCGAAGCCGTGCAGACCGGCCGGCAGCGGCTGCGATCCGGCCTCGAAGTTGGGCACGGCGGACCAGTTGCTCAACGGCGCCGGGAGTGGCGAGTCGGGCAGCGGGCCGCCGCGCCGCCAGCGCTGGTAGTTCAGCGCCGTCTCGTAGCGGTGATGGCCGTCGGCGATGTAAAAGGTTGTGCGCTCCAGCGCGTCGGCCACGGCTGCCACTGCCTGCTCATCGGTGACGGCCCACAGCTCGTGCTCAACGCCCTCGTCGTCGTGCAGAAGGCCGTCGGGTGGGCGCTGAGCGGTCGTCGCGTTCAGGGGTTCCTGGGCGCGGCCTGCGGGGTCGGCGTAGAGCACAAAGATCGGGCTGCACTGCGTGCCGGTGGCGATGGTCAGCGCCAGCCGGTCGGCCTTGGCCGCGGGAAAGGTGTGCTCGTGGGGCAGGATGCCCTGTCCCCAGGGCGCGAGGCGCAGCCGAAAGATCATGCCGCTGCGAGTCGCCTGGTGACCGTCGGGCAAGGTGTAGCTTTCCCGCAGCAGGTAGATGGCCGGCGCGGCCTCCTGGCGTAGCACGCCGCGCTGCTGCCAGTCGCTAAGCGTCGCCGCGGCGCGCGTGAAGCGGTTGTGCAAGTCGTTGTCGTGAAACTCGTCGCGCGCCAGCTCGATGCGGATCACGTTGTCGGGATGGCGGTCGTAGTACGCAGCCTGCTGCGCCGGGCTGATCACGTCGTAGGGCGGGGTCAGCAGCTTGTTCAGGCTGGCCGCGCCGGCCGCCGCCAAATGGTAGCGCCAGCCGCGGAAAGGCTGAATGCGGGTCATTGGTTCTTTCTCAGTCCAGCGGACATATCTGTTCGATCTCCAGTCGCTCGCTGCCGAACTGGACCAACTCGGTGTCGCCCCACAGACGAACGACCCGTTCCATGGCACCGCAGGCAGCCAGCGCGTCGCCTGTGTCGGCGTAGGTTTCCCAAAGCGCGCGGGCAGCGGGCAGAAAGGGATTGTCGGAGCGGTCGTAGGTGGTTTCGACTTGTTGGAGCAGCGGCTGCATGGCATCGGTTTCGCCGCGCAGGGCATGAACCAGCATCGCCTCGGCCGCGGCGTAGGCGGCGATGCGGGCTTCGTAGCGATCGACGTCCACCGCGCCCTGGTGGGAACTCATGCCGGTCTCCGGGTCTTTCAGCGCCTGCAACGCCAGTTCCAGCGCCCCGTCCAGATCGCCGCGCCAACCGCCCGGTTGGCGTCGATGACCTTGTAGTAGCCCATATGGCTGGGGACGCCGACGGCGTCGATCTGCTGGTAGCGACCATCGCGGAACGCGTAGGTCCACGTCTGTGGCCGGGTGACCGACTGATGAGAAGGGACGTAGGTGGCGACTGCCTCCAGACAGCCGTCGCCGTCGGTGTCCACGAACTCGACGGATGGCTCCTGTCCACGGATCGAAGCGTATCCACTGCTAGCGACATCGCCCAGATCGCGCCAGGTGCTGCCGTCCCACTGGAAGACTGACGCAATGATGAAATCGCCCCAGGTGCCAGAACCGCGCCATTGCAGGACGATCTCCACCTGGCCGTCGCAGTTGATGTCGTCCGCGAGCACGAACTCCGGGGTTGCACCGAGGTAGTTGAAGTTCGGTTCGCTGGCGTAGACGATGCGAGTTTGTTGTCCCGCGTTTTTCAGCACCGCCAAGCTTTTCAGGCGCACACCAAGGGCTACGATGTCTTCCTGGCTGCCGTCGCCGTCCAGATCGGCCTGATCCACCCAGGAGACGTAGTCGGGTGGAAAGTCGAAGGTTCCTTCGCCGGCGTACGGACGCGACGGCCATTGGCTGATCTGGTGGATGAAACCGTCGTAGTCGCCTGGATGCAGGTTCAGCCATGTGAGCAACAGGTCTCGCATCTCCAGTTCGACCCGAGGAATATCAGTCGTATTTGACGGCTCCCAGCGCACCGGCTCCGGGGTCCAATCGGCAGGAACTACAGTCCTGCCGGGCGTCGGCACGGGAGTGGCGGTCGGTGCGGGCCAGTCCCAAGCGGAATCTGGCAAGAAGGTCGGTGTTGGCCACGGCGCGGTGGCGCCGCCGCGGCGCAGACCGGCCACCGCATCGCCGTCGACCGCGCTCATCCAGACCAGAACGGTATCGTCCTCAACAGCCAGCGGCGTGACCGGCCGCCAGGGCAAGCCGAGCATTCCCCACATATCTTCCATCCAAAGCAGCTCGCCGGTCAAATGATCCAGGGCGTAGAGAACGCCGCTGTCGCTGCCGATCAGCAACGTTTCGTCGTTGCGAACTGCCCGCGAAACCCAAAGACCGTGGTCGTCAACGGGCAGCGTCGTTGTCCATACAGCCGCGCCATCGCGCAGGGAACGCCGCTGAAGCTGGTTGCCCACATTGATCACGACACCGTCCTCGTCGACCATTGCCCTTCTTGGGTCGGCCAGATAGCCCTGCCACAGCAGGTTGCCGGTTGCCCAGTCCAGCGCAGTCAGAAGATATTGCTGGTCTGCTGGGGGTGGATTGCCAAGAGATGATGGACCAAACGTCGGTGTGTCGAACAGCAGCACACCCTGCTCATATCCCAACAAAGCCGTTCTGGAGTTTGGCACAGGCTGAAGGCGCAACAGCGCGCCGGACTGAGGTGAAACCTGCGCAATCGTGGCCAGCCCGGCTTCGTCTTGGCAGAGGACAAACAAACCGTCTGGCGCCTCAAGAATGGAAGCATCAGAATCGCCGCGGCAGTCATATCGCCAGCGCTCCCGGCCAGTGGCGGCGTCCAACGCCACGAGTTGGGAAGGGTACCGATTGGTCGCGCAAGTAGATGGTGTTGTTCCCCGATGCCACAGGGCTGACCCATTCTCGAAGTTCCAGACTCCAGGGCAGTGGTCCCGTCAGCGACGTTGACCGCGACCAAGGTGTACGAGTTTTGAAGCATCACCACCAGGTCGTCGAAGACGGCGATCGGGTGCAAATTTCGAATGCGCCGGCCGGATATCGGATACTCCTGCTCGACCGGGTAGCGCCAAACCGGCGCGCCGTCGGCGATGGAGATGGCCTGGATCGGGGCGTACCACGATCCGCCAACAATCAACAGGCCATCCTGCTGCCAGGCGAGCGGGTCTATCTGTCGCCCGAAATCATCTCGCCAGTACTCCACCGGTTGAATCCAGGCTAAACCCGGTTCGGCCAATTCGCCAAGCACTGGGGTCGCAGGCGGCGCGTCGGGCAGGCGCGTGAGAGTCGGCCAGGGCGTCGGCGTCGGCGTGATGGTTGGCGTACGGGTCGGAGTCGGCATGATGGAGACGAATGCACCCTCAGTCGCCGTTGGAGCTGACGTGGCGGTGGCTGGCGGAGTTGGTGTTGGCGGCAAGATAGGCGATGCAGTGGTGGCTGCCGGTGACGGCCTGGCGGCGGCAGATGTGGGCGATGTCGCTGGGGCGGGCGTCTCTTCTATGGCGTCAGCACAGCCGGCCACCAAGGTGACCGATAGCAAGATAATGACCAACGTCCACTGGAGTTTCATAGGTCGCCTCCGCCCCACGTTTCGTCCCTACAAGGGTTGCCAGCAGTGTAGCACAATCTACTGGGTCATTCTACAGGTCGGCAAGTTGATCGGCGATGCTCTCGCCTACCGCGGCGGTCGCCAGGCGGTGGATGGGCAGGTAGCCCTGCGCGGCCAGCTCCGGCGTGGGCAGGGTGGCTTCATCGGGCTTGTCGGACATGGTCAGCAGCAGGCAACCGCGCGCCTTCAGCCACAGCCCTGCCTCCCGCACCTCCTGCGTGATGCAGACCTGCTCGGCCAGCATCTGCGCCACCGGCGCATCGGCCGGCAGGCTGCCAAAGCGCGCCGCGGTGCAGAGGTACTCGTTGCGCCGAAACGCCTTGAACGGCGTCGGATCGCCGGCCAGCACCAGGCCGTACACGTCGCGGTGGATCTGCCGCAGACCTGACGGCGGCTCTGAGAAACCCGGTTTTTCCGAAAAAACCGGGTTTCTATCTCCGACACTTCCCAACAACCCGTCCGACCAGTCGATGAACTGGCGAAAGCTGCTCATGCGCCCGGCCTGCACGTCAGCCACCAGCGCGTCCAGGTCGATCAGCCCGGCGTTCAGCACCAGACAGATGTAGGCCAGGTAGTCCTGGTTGTCGGCGGTGAAGGGGTGAAAGGACGGGTCGTTGAGCGTGTTGTAGGCGGCCAGGAAGCGCTCGCGGTCGTAGTCAGCGCCCAGCAGCGTGGCGACGGTGCGCTCCACGCCCTCGACGCGCGCCGCGTCCATCACCGGGGCGTTGCGGCCGCGCGCTGCCACCGCGGTCTTGTCCATGTCGATGACCACCGCCGTGCCGGCGTCCAGCCGCGCGCCTCCGTCCACGACCATCCTGAGCCAATCGCCCAGCCCAGACCAGCGATTGGACAGGGTGACGTTGTCGCTTTGCAGCGTGAACGTCAGCGGGCGGCCGAGATTCTCGCTGCCGATGAAGCACCAGCCCGGCCAGCCGCCAGCGCGCGCCAGGCTGCGAAAGGCGTTGCCGTCTGCCATCGCGGTGTCGCCGATGAACAGCAGCTCGCGTACCGGCGTAGCGGGCAGGTCCAGCGCCCGCGCCTGCCTGACGAACCAGACCGACGCGCGCGCGTATTCCGGCTCATGTTTGCGCGGCGTGCGCGGGCTGGCGAGTCCCATCTCCTGCCAGGCGTCGGCCAGGCCGGGCAGCCGCGTGTCGAACGGCGCCAGGTTGCGCAGGATCACCAGATCGCCGAACAGTTCGTGGAGGGTGGTGGTGCCGTGGGATTGCATTTCAGTAATCGGTCAACAGTGAACAGTGATCGGAGGGCGGTGGCGCGGTAGGGATAGATCAAGCGAACTCGGCGACAGGGACCGGTCGTTCCACGGCAAAGAAATCACGCTGGAGCTTGATGCGCTCGATCTCATGCAGGGTTTTGGCCGTTAGATAACTCTCGCCGCAATGGGGGCAGCTAACTACAGGGACCTTCTCAATTACCAACAGGTTGGCGCCCTGCCCATAGCTACGCGAGACCAGCTTGACCTTCGCTCCTGGCTTTCCGCAAACATCGCAGACCAGATCGTTCATTTGAGATATCCCTGCTTGAGCAGCAACTCGGCATTCAGGACCGAGCCGCCGGCTGCGCCGCGGAGGGTGTTGTGTCCCAGCAGGACGAACTTGAGGTCGAGGATCGGGTCGGGGCGCAGGCGGCCGACTACGGTGGCCATGCCGTTGCCGGCCATGCGGTCCAGGCGGGTCTGCGGGCGGTCCGGCTCGTCGCGCACCACGATGCACGGATCGGGCGCGCTGGGCAGTCCCATCTCCTGCGGCAGGCTGCGGTAGGAGCGAAACACCTCGGCCGCTTCGTCGGGCGTCGCCTTGCGGCGCAGCGCCACCGACACGCACTCCATGTGCCCGTCCAGCACATGGACGCGGTTGCAGTGCGCGCTCATGACGAAGTCGGCGTAGCGGATGTGGTCGCCATCCAGCCGGCCCAGCATCTTGCGCGGCTCCTCCTCGAGCTTGTTCTCCTCGTTGCCGATGTAGGGGATGACGTTGTCGGTGATGTCCATGGTGGACACGCCGGGATAGCCCGCGCCGGAGACAGCCTGCATGCTGACCACGAAGACCTTTTCCAGGCCGAACGCGTCGTCCAGCGGCTTCAGCGCCGAGGTAAGGTGGGTGGCGGTGCAGTTGGCGTTGGCGACAATGAAGCCGTTCCAGCCGCGCCGCTGCTGCTGCACCCGGATCAGCGCGGCGTGCTCCGGGTTGACGTCGGTGATCATCAGCGGCACGTCGGGGTCCATGCGGTGTGGGCCGGCGTTGGTGAAGACGAAATAGCCGGCCGCCGCAAACTCCGACTCAACCCGTGCGGCCACGTCGTTGGGCGTCGCCGAGAAGATGATCCGGCAGTCGCGGAAGCTGTCCGGCTCGCCCAGGCGCAGCTCCATATCGCGCACCGCCTGGGGCATGTCAGGCTGGAGCACCCAGCGGCGCTCGCTGTATTTCACGCCGGCCGAGCGGTCGGATGCGCCCAGCGCGACGACCTCGAACCAGGGATGGTCGGCCAGCAGTTGCACGAAGCGCTGGCCCACGGCGCCGGTGGCGCCCAGGATGCCTACGGGAACTTTGTTCATGAACTTTGGTGTCGGGTAGCTGGTTTAGGAAACGTGGAACGTGAAACGTGATGCGTAGACAAGCGGTGGTTCACGTTTTACGGTTCACGTATCACTCGTTACGCATTACTCGAAGTCGATGTCGATCTCCTGCAGCCGGCTGCTGTCATCCGCAGGACGGTTGGCGCGCTCCAGGGCTTCCAGGCGCACGTCCAGCAGATGGCGAACCGCCAGCAGCAGTTCACGCTCGGCGGCGCGCAGGTGGCGCCAGAACTCGTCGTCTACGCCCGCGCCGCGCAGCGTGCTGCGCAGGCCGTGCAGCCCCTCGGCCAGCCAGTCGTTGAGGGAGAAGTCATCTTCGCTCGCCGATGCACCGAAGACGCCGAAGAGCGACTCCCACGAAAGATCCTCGGGATCGAGATCCTCGCGGGTGTCGCCGGTAGGGCGGGCAGGGCTTTCGCGCTCGGCTTCCAGTGCGGCGATGCGCTCGCGGATGTCCTGGCTGTTCATGCCTTTGCTGCTTTCATCAAAACTGGTCCAACCACAAAGGTCGAACCAGTGCAACGCTGCTCTGTCTCAACTGACAGGCTGGATTGTAGCCGAAGAACCGCGCGTTGGCAAAGCAAGCAAACCGGAACATCCGACCCAATACCCCAGCGCAACCAACAACAGGCGGAGTCTAGTACGCTCGGCTCCGCCTGCTGCTCGCTTTCGTTGGTCTCGTCAGCCGTGCCGGTGCAAGCACCTGAGATGTTTGCAATCCTGGTCGATCAAGCCGGTGGGCTGCGCTTCTGGCATCGCCAGCTTAGCTTATCGGAATGGCAACTGTGGCCCCAACGCCGCCTTTGACGAAATCGTCGCCGTATTCGTTGCGGAACAATCCGATGGCACGCGCGCCCGTGCAGTGGCAGGGCATGACTCGCGACACGCCTGTCTGGCGGACCTCGGCCACAATCCCCGGCAACTCGCTGTCGCTCAAACTGCTGAGATGAAACCCGCCAGCCAACAGGGCGATCTTTGGACCTGCCAACGCTTGCGCCTGGCGGACGATGTTCACAACGCCCGGGTGAGCGCAGCCGGTGATCACCACGCTGCCGTCGCGGGTATCCAGCACCAGCGCCTGCTCGATGACGGAGCCTGTTGGCTGGGTCAGGTGCACACCGGGCAGGATCTCCATGGCATCAGTGACCTCGACCAGCTCCGTCTTGGCACGCACTTCGTCGGCAATCTCAAACAGCACGTTGGCCGGCGCATAGACGGTGGGCTGGACGCCCGTGTCCAGCAGAGCCAGCAGGCCACCGGTATGATCGGGGTGCCCATGGGAAATGATGACCTTCTCGATAGACCGGGGATCAATGCCAAGCAAGCGCATGTTTTCCAGCAGGAGCGAACCGTTGGTCCCCGTGTCGAACAGCATCTGATGCCCATCATACTCGATCACAGCGGCAAAGCCATGCTCCGGAATGAGTTGAGTGTCAGTGGTAGAATTGTCGTAGACGATGGTCAGTTTCATATCGCCCCGTGCCGTTGACGCAGCGGCTGGAGAGGCTGGCTGATCAGCGGCGGCAGGCAGCGCCGCCGGCGCCTGCTCAGAGACCGGTTGTTCCTCGCCGACCAGGTGATCCGACATGAACTCTACTACCGGCAAGTAGTCCTTTAGGCCAAAGTAGCAGTGCGATCCCATGACTTCAAGGTATTCGTGATCAACGCCCTTGTCGGTCAGTAGTTGGTCAAAGTTATGCGCAAGTTCCACGGGCACCATGTCGTCTTGGGTAGCGTGGTAGATCAACACCGCGCTCAGTCGCTCAGGTTGTGCCAGATAGTCATCGAGTGCGTGAACAGCGTCGACTGCCTCCAGTTTCTCAAGCACTTCAGGAACAATCTGGGCTTCACCATTCACGATTTCGAGAGGCATGTCCATGTAGTAAGGCGGCTTGTCAGGGTTGGATGCGGCCCCCGCAGTTTCGGCCATCAGAACCTGAACCGGGAACGACATGGAGTTGAAAGCTGACAAAGTTGACGGCGGGCCCGTGAAGGACTCTCTGGCGAACTCTGCAACGCCGTCGTTGCCCCAATCATATCTACCGGAGGCCGGTGCTGCGACGCCAAACACGTCCGGGTGCTTGAGGGCCAGATACATGGATCCATCGCCGCCCATGGAGCAGCCTGTGATCCCGCGGCTGGCTGGATCAGGAATCGTTCGGTAGGTAGCGTCGATTTGTGCGACGAGTTCCTGAGAGATGTACGTCCCGTAGTCTCCGATGGTCGGCGAACTCAAATAACAGCTCCCACCGAGCTTGTTGTGTGCATTTGGGAAGACGAAAATCATCTCCTGCACATCACCCTCGGCCAAAGCTTTGTCGTAGGAATTCTTGAAGTTGCCTGCAAGTCCGGTTTCGTTGTCCGTGTATCCGTGCAGAACATAAACGACCGGATAATGCTTGTCACTGGCGTCGTAGCCAGGTGGCAAGAAGACATAGAACTTGCGAGTGGCGGGATCGCCAAGCAGATTGCCAGCAAGCGCTTGACTGGTTATCTCACCGATCTCGACCGTGATCTTGCCAGGCGGCGTGGGAGCTGGCACGGTGGGCGACTCACTGATCGTGGGTGCAGCCGTTGGTGAAACCATTGTCGCCGTTGCAGTTGGCGGCAGGGATGTTGTCGTGGCAGTCGGTGGCGCGAATGTCGCGGTGGCTGTGGGCGAAATAGACGTTGCTGACGGTGCCGCCGCCGGAGCGGCACAGGCAGCCAACAATACCGCGATCAGCATGAGGCTAAACGCGGCCACACCATACTTCTGAATCTTCATGATACGCCTCCTGTAAGCCCAACTGACTGCGGTGCATCCGCCAGGCTCTCAAGCTAGCGGGCGATGCACCCCACATAACTCAGACGATCACGGACGTACGATCCATAGGTTGAGCCGCCGGCTTGGTTGGGTGGATCGGTCCACCCAACCGGCGTTACCGCCTGTCTCGGAATTGTCGCGCGCCGACTGATCACTCTGTCTCTCCGCCCAGAGCACGTCAGATATGGCATTGCCCATGTCGTACGCATAGAATGCGCCCGCATCGGGATCGTACAGATTGACCAGCGCAATCACCGCCATGTCATCGTCCGGGAACAGCGCGAGATGCGACTGGAAGCCGACCTCGGCGCCGTAATTGCCCATAACCGGATGTCCGTTGAAGTCGCCGACCCACCAACCCAGACCGTAGGCATTCAACGGCGGGCCAAACATTTCTGCCCAGGGGCTTTCGGCCTGCGGTGACCACATCTCGTCATAGGCAGCCGGTGGCAGGATTCGTGTTCCATCAAGCTCGCCTTCGTTCAGATTGGCGATGGCGAAGCGGGCCATGTCATTTACGTTGGAGTAGAACGCCCCGGACGGCGCGAGCACGGGTGTAGGGTAAAATCGGCTATCGCTACATCACCGTTCTCGTTGAGCAGATGCGGCATCGCCAGCAGAGCCGGGTCGAGGTCACTCAAGAGATACGAGGAATTCGTCATGTCCAGCGGCTTCAGAATGTTGTTCTGCATGTAGTCCTCATATGTCTGGCCTGACACTTTGGCGATCACATCGCCCAAAACATCGAATCCGGTGTTGCTGTAGGCCCAGTCCTCGCCCGGCGGGTAGGTCAGCGACTGGTTGCCAAGGCTGTGGACGTAGTCATCCAGGGCCGCGTCGTCGCTGCGCAGGTTGGGATTCTGGTACTCCGCCAGCCAGTCGATGGGGTCGGGCATGCCGGCCGTGTGCGAAAGCAGCCGGCGGATGGTAACGCCGCTCAGGTCGGTGTCGGCCAGGGTGAAGTCAGGCAGATAGTCGGTGACCGGCGCATCCAGGTCGATCTTGCCATCCTGGACTAACTGCATGATCGCTTCACCTGTTGGCGTCTTGGCAACCGAGGCTACCTGGAAGATCGTATCGGGTGGGCCGGTTCTTTACTGTCCAGGTCGGCAACGCCGAGCCCCCTGGCGTACACCAGTTCCCATCGCCCTTGGCGATGCCGACGGCGCCGGGCATGGCCGAAGCCTTGCTGATCCTCGGCGACGGACCGATGTTGGCGACGGTGGTGTCGTCAGAACATTGTCAGTTTCAGACTCTGTCGCGATGCCAAACGCTCATGCGTCAATTCGGTTGCCAGGTCCACTGCGTACCAGGGCGTGTCGTAGGAGGCGCCGGGCTGGCATTGGTCACCACGACCACACCCATGACTGTCGTCAGGCGCCAGATCATGGTACTGGTGCCTCCGACCATCAGGCCACCCCACCAGGCGAAAGGATGGCCGTCCAGCTCTGCCAGCTCCCATCCCCATCCCCCAGTCCTGGAACATGCCGCCAATGCCCCAGTCGGCGTCTGTTTCGCCGATCCACATGGCGTCGTAGCTGGCCGGGCTGAGCAAGCGCTGGCCGTCCAGTTCGCCTCGATTGAGGTTGAAGAGCATCCACTGACTCATATCCTGAACATTGGAGATCAACCCACCGGAAGGCGTGTGTACCTGGTCATAGTCGACGAATTCCTCGCCGGCGACTACGTTGCCGGCATCGTCCTTCCAGTGTAGCGTGGTAAGCGCCACTGGATCGACGTCGGACATCAGGAAGGAGCTGCTCGTCATGCCGAGGGGATCCAGGAACTGCTCCTGCACATATTCCTCGAAGGGTTGACCAGCTACGCGGGCCACTGCGTCGCCCAGGATGTCGAAGCCGGCGTTGGAGTAGAGATACGCTGCCTCGCCGGGATCGCCGGTCAGCTCGTAGGTCGCCAGGGAGCGGATGGCTTCGTGCAACGCTTCTGCGCTGGTCGCGCGCCGGCTGTAGTCCCAGCCGCTCTCGTCCCAGTCTGGCATGCCGGAGATGTCCGCCAGCAGGTGGCGGATCGTGATGGCCGTGTAGCGCGGATCGGCCATCGTGAAGTCGGGCAGGTAGGTGGTCAACGGCGCATCCACGTCGATCTTGCCCTGCTCGACCAGATGCATGATCGCTAGCGGTGGTGAACTGCTTGGAAAGCGACGCCATGGGGAACAGCGTCTGTGCCGTCATGGCATTGCCTGTGCCTACCTCGGTCACGCCGAAGCCCTTCGAGTACGCGACCTGGCCATCCTTGACGATGCCGACCGCCACGCCAGGAATCTGGTTGTCCTGCATGGTCTTCTCGACCAATGAATCGACCATGCGACAGGCATCGTCCAGTGAAGTGAGCGGTTGCGCAACGAACTGATCGCAGTGTACTCAACGCCGGGGAATGCGACATTCTCCGGAGCCAATGCACTGGCGGCCTCGGTATCGCCCTTCAACTCAGCTAACAGAAAGGCAGTCGACAGGTGGTTGATCAGATCATTCTTGAGCGCGCTCATATCCATACAGGTCTGTGCAGAACATCGGGAAGCCAATCTCAGCGATGCTGGGTGAATCGGCGCAACTGCTGAAGAAAAGCAGGTGCTCAGCGAGAGTCAAAGACCACTTTTGCCTTGTCCTCCGATGCGACGCTTTCGTAAGGGCTAGCCATCTCGAAGCCCCCGTCAGACGAGGTCTCACCCGAACCGACCATGAACATGACTGGCACACTCAGGGATTGTATGCCTTCTTCGCCGAAGGAAATGGTAGATGGCGCCATAGCAACGACCGCTCCGACACGTGGGTCGCTCCAGTCCGGCCAGAGCCCCTCTGGTGCATCAGTCAGGCCGGCGAAGGTAGCAAGCTCTGCTTCCTTGCCTTCCATGTCAGGGCAGGCTGTGCTGTTGAGTTCCGCAGTCTCTGGGTTCTGCTTACACCAGGCGGCCGCATTGGCTAAGTCGAAGCGCGCACCGGCGGCTGCAAGGGCGGTCACTGCTCCCTGAGACCAGCCTGCAACACCCACCCTTTCTGTGTTGGCAAGGCCCGACAGCGATCCATCATCCGATGATAGATCCTCGACAAAGTCGATCTGGCGCGAGATCTCTTGTGGCCTTCGGAGATACGCCTCCGGTGCAATTGGACCAAACGCCGTGCTCCAGTTGTCCTCGTGATCGGTGGAGATGACCACAAACCCCTTCGAAGCCAGGTGCTCAGAAAGGTAAGCGTTTTCCTGGCCGAAAGACCAGTGGGAATGGCTGTAGACCACCAGCGGGTAGGGACCACCACTGAGGTCGGGAGGTGCATCTGGATTGGCGTGTCCCAAGACCGTGAACGCCGGAATCTCACCTGGCGGGAACTTCATTTCATAGACCATTTCGTTCGCCACGTCAGCTGATTTCTGTGCCGGATACCATACACTGACAGTGAGATCGCGATCGTTCTTCGCTGCGGCTGGTATGGTGAAATAGCGAACACCGACGGCATAGGGACCGTCGATGGCATACTCCGGCGCATCGTATCGCAGTCCATGTGGCTCGGGCATGGCCGCGGGTTCCGGCGATGTATCGGTAGGCTCGGGTTCTACCGCCGGTGTCAACGGAGTAGAGACCACCGTCGGCGGCATGGATGTCGGTGTCGGCGGCACAGCAGTGGCCGTCGGCGGGGCGGATGTCGGCGTAGGTGCGGCTGCTGGACTGCCGCAGGCAGTCAGTAGCGCCGCGATCAACAGAACGCTGAACAAACGAATCTGGGGTTTCATGGTGTTCCTCCTGATATTCAAAGCTAACGCTGGTGCAACATTGCACCTTCACAGATCGCTACTGGTCTTCGGTGAGCAGAAGCTGCAGGACATTGGCGGCGGTTTCCCAGGTGCTCAGGTCGAACTCGTTCAGATCGAAGTAGTTGGTCGCCATTACTACAGCAATGTCGTCATCGGGAGCTAGGATCAGGGCGCCGCCATAGCCCTGGTCGTAGCCAAGCATGTCCACAATGCGATGATCACCCATTGCTCCAACTACCCAACCCATACCAAAGTTGGTGCTCAAGGGCGTAAGCACAGGGCCTGGTTGAAAGTCAGTGCGAGAGATAGGCTCCCACATGGCATCGTAGGTTGTTGACGGCAGAACTCGCGCTCCCTCGAACTCGCCGCGGTTCAGGTTCGCGGCAGCAAAACGGGCCAAATCGGTGATGCTGGAGTAGAGAGGGCCTGTCGCGGCAAACTGGCGTCGGTAAGGGAAAATGTCGCTAACCGCCACTTCGCCCGCTTCATTGCGGATATGAGGACTAGCCACTTGTTCTTCATCTGCCTCACGGACGATCAGCAGCGTGTCGTTCATGCCCAGTGGGTCCAGGACGTTTTCTTGCAGATAGTCCTCAAACGTCTGTCCCGAAACTTTAGCTACAATGTCCGCCATAACTGTGTAGCCTATGCTGCTATATGACCATCGTGTATCTGGTGCAAAGAGCAGTTTGATACTGTCAAGGCCGCGGACATAGCGCTCCAGCGCGCCGTCGTCATACTCGACCGGCAATGGGTACCAATCGGGTGGCTCGCCCGGCAGGCCAGAACGATTCGTAATCAGTTGGCGCGGAGTGATATCCTTGTAGCGCTCATCCGCGAGTTTGAAGTAGGGTAAGTAGTCAGTTACTGGCGCGTCCAGATCGACCTTGCCTTCGGCAGCCAACTGCAGGATTGCCGTCGCAGTGGCAGTTTTGCCGATCGAACCGGTGCCGAACACTGTGTGCGGCGTCACCGGTTTGTCTTCCCTTACGCGTTCCACGCCAAAACCCTTCACGTACACGATCTGTCCATCCTCGACAACGCCAAGCGCATAGCCTGGGATCTCGTTTTCGGCCATCATCTCCTGCACCATCGCATCGATCTCGGTGATAGTGGCGTCATCCAAACTGTTGGCCGGCTCTGCTGCTTCAGATACTGACTGTTGCTTTTCCAGCAGCGTGCCTAACACGTCGGTCGTGATGTCGTTGGCGTAGTATCCGCCCGTGAGCGGACCATTGCCGACGGCAAAGACCGCCAGGTTGTCATCGGGGGCAACTGCGAGGCAGCTATGGAACCCAAGCTCACCTCCGACGGTGCTGGCGACTTTGTGGCCGGCAACATCGCCCAGGAACCAGCCGTACCCCCAGTCTTGCATCATGTGGGAGGGATACTCTTGCCCGAAAGGATACGTAGAGTAGGAAGTCGCCACACGCGGCTCCAGCATTTGATCGACGACATCCGCCGGCAGGAGGCGCTGGCCCCCTATGCTGCCATGGTTGAGACTGACTTCGGCGAGCTTTGCCATGTCATCGATGCTGGAAAACAGGTTGTTGGCGGCGGCAAAGGGCCGGCTGTATGGCATTGCATCGCTTACAACCACCTTGCCCCCTTGTGCCACGTGCGGTGAAGCGAGCAGCGACTGATCAACTTCATCGAGCAAGAAGGTGCTGTGGTCCATACCCATCGGCTTGAGGATGTTTTCCTCCATGTAGTCTTCGTAGGGCTGGCCGCTTGCTGCGCTGATCACGGCGCCCAGCAGTGCATAGCCGATGTCGCTCCCCTCGAAACCTGACCCTGGTTTGAAATCCAGCTCCTTCTGCGCCAGATCCTCGCGGATCCACCGTTCCAGCGCGTCGGCGTCGAGCTCCGGCGTGATGTTTTCCCAATCCGCCATGGTGTCGCCGCTGTCGGGGATGCCTGACTGGTAGGAAAGGACCTGGCCGACCGTGATGTCCTTGTAGCGCTCATCGGCAAGCTGGAAGTACGGCACATAGTCCGTGACCGGTGCGTTCAGGTTGACCTTGCCAGCATCCACCAATTGCAGGACAGCCATGGCTGTGGGTACCATCGAAGTCTCGGCCCATTGAAAGACCGTTTCCGGTGTGACTGGTTCGCCGCTGTCCAGATTGGCGACGCCAAACCCCTTGGCGTAGACCAACTCGCCGTCCTTTACGACGCCGAGGGCAAAGCCAGGAAGCTTGTTGCGCTCCATCATGTCCTGCACCATCGCATCGATCTGGGCAACGGTGGCATTGTCCAGCTTCGGCGCAGCTGCGTACTCCTGGCACAGCTTGACGACGATATCGGCACCCTTGGTCTGGTGTTGGAAGTCGATCTGGGCCAACTCATCAGCGTGATTCGCATTTGCCCAGGCAAACATCTCACCCAACCACCCGTTATAGCCGACCCAGTTGCCGCTGCCTTCCATGACCGTAACTCGATGAATCTTCCCGTCCTGGAAGGCAAAGACCATTTTGGCGGTCAGGTCATCAGCGCCGTGAGCCGCAATACAACCATCGTCATTGAACGGGAACGTGCAGGCCAATTGGTCGCCTTGCGGCTGGCAGTCGGGGACTCCATAATTGAATGTACCGCCGATGAACCAACCGAGAACGTTGGGCGGTGGATCGGTAAACACACCCTGGAACTTCGCGTCCTGGGTCATGAGCGCCAGCGCCGCGTCTATATCGCTGCTGTTGATCGCCTCAATCCAAGCTTGTACCACAGCGGTGGGATTGGACGGTGGCATGGGCGGAATGAGAGTCGCGGTCGGCGCGACAGGCGCGGCCGGCGGTGCGGCGCAGGCAGTCACCAGCGACGCGATGAATATGCCCGACATCAGTCGGGCGATCACGGATGTGCGATCTACAGGTAGCATGTTGACCCTCCTTGCTGTTTGCACAGCATATTCGCTTTGCGTCGGCTCCCCCGGCGCGCGGCAAGTCACCACCATCAATTTGGCCATGAGCGTGGCTGGTCGTTGCGAACTCCCCGGCCGCAACGTCCATGGTCTTCAAACGACCTGTTCAACGACTTCAAATCGAAGCCGACATGTTCCGTGGGTGGTCAGGCAGAGAGGGCGCTGCCGTTCCTCGTGTCGGAGCGAGCCTGTGCGGAGTTCTCACAGGCTGCGTCCTTCCCGTCATCCCCGCTCGCGGAGCGTGCAATTGTATTATCGCGCAAAACGTGCCGCGATGCTATGAAGTATTTCACAACGCCGGGCCAGATTTCACAATCGCTGGCCGCGCCCCGATCGATGCGTTGCGGCAAGGCTTTACCGCAGCACATCAAATTCCCCCCGGGGATCCTGGGATCAGGTCTTCTCGGCGATGCAGAGAATCGACGTGCCAATCGGCAGCGAGGTGCGGCCAATCAAGCGCGCTTCTACCCGGCCGACGCCGTCGAGTATGCCGTTCAGACCGGGCGGCGGCGGCTCCATCTCCACCTGGTAGGCTTCGTCGTCGAAGTGGGGCGATGCCAGCTCAGGTTCGGCACGGCCGCGGCGCGCCAGGATCATCCCGGCAGCCAGGGGGAACACGAAGAAGTTGTTGTAGGACGACTGCAGGACCTTGAAGCCGTGGTGCGCCAGCTTCTGGTTGAGCTCGCCGCGGGTGTAGCGGCGCTGGTGGGCGTTGAGGACGTCGTTGTTGCTCCACAGCCACATCAGCGCGGGCACGGTCACCATCAACTTGCCGCCGGGCCGCAGCACCCGGTAGCACTCGCCGAAGACGCCGTGTTCGTTGGGCACGTGTTCCACAACGTCCAGCAGCGTCACCAAATCGAAGGTCGCGTCGTCGAAGGGCAGATCGTCGGCGCTGCCCTCCTGAACCTGCAGGCCGCGCTGCCGGGCCACTTCCAGCGGGCGGGCGTTCGTGTCGACGCCGGTGACCTGGCCGTAGTGCGCCAGGTGGTGCGCCATGTTGCCGGCGCCACAGCCGACATCCAGGACCCGCTTGTTCGGTCCGGGGGTCATGTAGCGATCGAGATAGCCAAGGATCGCCCGGGTCCGGCTGGCGAACCACCAGTGTTTGTCCTCTTCCAAAACAACATTCATCGGGGTGTGCATAGTCTCATGTCCATCGTGCCTGAATTCTCAAGGGTCTGATTTTAGCCCAAAGCAGACAGCTTGGCAAGGTTCAGGCTGGCAAACCGCGCCGCGCGATTTTGTCGCACCGGGCGGGCATGATACAATCCTGCCCCGGTAAGCAGCCATGAACTCAACCGGCGATTGGAAATCCCATAGCGCTACGCAATCTGCCGTCCCGCAGACGCCGCCCCGATTCAAACAGAATCGGGCGTTTTTTTGTGATGTTCAAGACACTTGGTTTCTTCCGAGAAACCGAGTGTCTTGCGTACGAAGTTACTCCAAGAAACCGAGTTTCTCCGAAGAAACTCGGTTTCTGAGAACAGCCCATGACAACCTTACGACTACCTGGCCTCGTTGACATCCATACTCATCTGCGTGTGCCCGGCGGCGAACACAAGGAGGACTTCGCCAGCGGTACGGCCGCGGCGCTGGCCGGCGGGTTCACCTGTGTGCTGGCCATGCCCAACACCTCGCCGCCGCTGGTCGATGCCGCAACCCTGGCACATGTCCGCAGCCTGGCGCAAGCGGCGATTCGCTGCGACGTCGGACTCTTCGGCGGCGCCAGTCCTGCCCACGCGGACGAACTGGAAGGACTGGCTGAGCACGCGGTCGGGCTGAAGATCTACCTCAACGACACCTTTGGCCCGCTGCGCGTCGAGGATCTGCCGACGCTGCAAGCCTGCTTCAGCCGCTGGCCGGGCAACAAGCCCATCGCGATGCACGCCGAGGGGCAGAGCGTCGCGGTCGGCATCGGGCTGGCGGCCGCGTATCGCCGTCCGGTCCACTTCTGCCACATCAGCCGGCGCGACGAGATCGAGTTGATCGCGGCGGCCAGGCAGGCCGGGCTGCCGGTCACGTGCGAGGTGACGCCACACCACCTGTTCCTGACCGAGGCCGATGCGCGCCGGCTGGGGCCACGCGGCGACATGCGGCCGCGGCTGGCGACGCAGGACGACCAGGACGCACTCTGGGAGCACATCGCCAGCGGCGTGGTGGACTGCATCGCGACCGACCACGCGCCGCATACCCTGGCCGAAAAGGCCTCCGACAACCCGCCGCCCGGCGTAGCCGGCCTGGAAACCTCGTTGCCACTGATGCTGACCGCTGTTCGCCAGGGGCGGCTGACACTGGCGCGGCTGGTGGAACTGATGTCCGCCAACCCCCGTCGAATCTTCGGCCTGCCCGACCAGCCGGACACGTACGTCGAGGTCGATCCCGATGCGTCGTACGAGATTAAGGACGCCGGGCTGTACACCAAATGCGGCTGGACGCCCTTCGCGGGTATGCAGGTTTGGGGTCGGGTGCAGCGAGTCGTGCTGCGCGGCGCGCTGGCGTTCGATGCAGACCACCCTGACCGCATGGCGCAACCCGGCAGCGGGCAGCTCTTGCCGGCCCGCCATGAATGATGACCTTGGAAAAACAGGTCGGTAATTGGTTCGATCCGCCCGCCGGGAGCTAGAACCTCCCGGCTATCAGGTGGAAGCCCTTGCAGGGCTGGAATCCCAGGCCCGTAGAGCCTTTCACCTTGTAGCCCGATCCGTTTACGGTCGGGCGGTCCTCGCCAGCCCATTGCCGGACCTGTTTCTGAATCTTCATTATCCGGCGGGCTACCGCGTCACCGCACCTGGAGTGAAAGGATTGTATGATGGAAAAGTTACACCGTAGCAAACGAACGCTGATCCTCGGCCTGATAGCCTGTGCGTTGCTGCTTGCCCCGATGGCAGCCGCAGCCGCGCCGGCCGCCGAACCAACCGCCGGCTGCACCGGCATCACAGGGATTCCCCTCAGCGAGTGCCAGGCGTTGGAGGCGCTCTACAACAGCACTGCCGGCGCGCAGTGGACCGACAAGACCGGCTGGCTGGTGACCACCACGCCCTGTTCGTGGTTCGGCGTCACCTGCACGGGCGGCCACGTCACGACGCTCGACCTGCAGGACAACAATCTGGCCGGCAGCCTGCCGGGCCAGCTTTCCAACCTGCCGAGCCTGCAGCACTTGTTGCTCCTGCGCAACGAGCTCACCGGCGCGGTTCCCACAAGTCTTGGAAGTCTGGCCCAGTTGCAGGAGCTGGACCTGTCGGAGAACACGTTCACCGGCGTCATTCCCGGTCAGCTCGGCAACCTGACTCAACTCCAGCGGCTGCGTCTGTCCAACAACACCCTGAGCGGATCCATCCCGTCGCAGCTTGGCAGCCTGCCCGCGCTGCAAATCCTCGATCTTTCCACCAACCAACTGACCGGGCCGATACCGGCCAGCTTCAGCGGGCTGAGCAATCTGGAGGAACTCCTGCTGGCCAACAACCAGTTGACGGGCAGTATCCCATCCCAGTTGGCCGGGCTGACGCATCTGCGCCGGCTGGTGCTGGCCCGCAACCAGTTCACGGGCAACATCCCGTCGCAGATCGGCAGCATGCCCGCGCTGACCTACCTGATTCTGAACCGCAACCGGCTGGACGGCGCGATCCCGCCCAGCCTTGGCAGCCTGCCATCGCTGCGCTTTCTCGACCTTGCCAGCAACCGGCTGACCGGCAGCATTCCAACCGAACTGGCCGCCATTCCCAACTTGCAGGAGCTGCGCGTCAACAGCAACGCGCTCAGCGGCAGCGTGCCGGCCGGCTTGTGTGACATAGACACCCTGAACTACATGGACCTGGGCTTCAACTCGATCACCAGCGCGCCGGCGTGCATCCTCGTGGCCGACCCGTTCTGGGAGGAGACTCAGACCGTCGCGCCCGCCGGTCTCTCGGTGACCGGCGCGTCCGCCAACAACATCTCGCTTGCATGGACGCCGATCCAGTACGACTGGGACGGTGGGTACTACGAGATCAGCTACCGGCCGGCGGGCGGCACCTTCGTCGTCGCGGGCACAACTTCTGACAAGAGCGCCGGCAGCTTCACTGTGACCGGCCTGGCTGCGGGCCAGACCTACGACCTGCGCGTCCGCACCTACACGCCGGCCCACGACACCGTGCCAGCCTTTCAGCAGAACGCGCTCTGGAGCGCGTACACCGCTACCAGCGCGCAGACGACCGTTACCGGCCAGTACAAGTCGCACCTGCCGCTGCTAATCGTCCGCTAGCAACCTCATGAAACAAACCCCAGGCTTCTTCGAGAAACTCACGCGAGCAGTGGCCGACAATCGTTCGCTGCTCTGCGTCGGGCTGGACCCGGACCCGTTCAAGTTCCCGCAGTACTTCGACGGCAGCGGCGCGGACGGACTGCTGGGCTGGGGACAGCGCATCATCGACGCCACCGCCGATCTGGTCTGCTGCTACAAGCCTAACGCGGCGTTCTACGAGCAGTTCGGTGCGCCCGGCATCGAAGCCCTGCGCCAGACCATGGCCGCGGTTCCCGACCACATCCCGGTGCTGCTGGACGCTAAGCGCGGCGACATAGGCAGCACGGCCGTCGCCTATGCCCGCGCCGCTTTCGAGGCTCTCGGTGCGGACGCGGTCACCGTCAGCCCGTATCTGGGTAGCGACGCGGTCGCGCCGTTCCTGGCCTATCCCGGCAAGGCCGTCTTCGTGCTGGCCTACACATCCAACCCGTCGGCGGCTGCGATCCAGGAGTTCGGGCCGGCCGGCCGGCCGCTTTTCGAGCGTGTCGTGCGGGAAGCGACCGGTTGGGGCGGGCCGGATCGGGTCGCCTTCGTCGTCGGTGCGACGCAGCCCGAGGCCCTGCGCCGCGTGCGCGGGCTGCTGGGCGACGGCGGCAACTGGATACTCGCGCCCGGTGTCGGCGCACAAGGCGGCGACCTGGCGGCCGCGCTGCACGCAGGGCTGGCTGCCGACGGCGCCGGCCTGATCGTCCCCATCTCACGCGCGGTCATCTACGCCGACGACCCGCGCGCGGCCGCCCTGGAATTGAGGGATTCCATCAACCACCAGCGCGATGCCGTACAATCTTCAGCCCCTTCGTCCGCCTTTCCCTCCCTTCCCTCCCTTCCCTCCGCCACCTCCGCCGCACCCCTGATCCTCGCCCTGCACGACGCCGGCTGCGTCCGGTTCGGCGAGTTCACGCTGGCATCGGGCCGGCAATCGCCGGTCTACCTCGATCTGCGGCGCATGGCCGGCGATCCGGCGCTGCTGCGCCAGGCCGCGGCGGCTTACGCAGCCCTGCTGCAGCCGCTGCAGTTCGACCGGCTGGCAGCGGTTCCCTACGCCGCGCTGACCATCGGCACAGCGGTTGCGCTGGCGACCGACAGGCCGCTGATTTACCCGCGCAAAGAAGTGAAGACTCACGGCACCGGCCAGACCATCGAAGGCCCATTCGCTGCGGGCGAGCGGGCGGTGGTGGTCGAGGATCTGGTAACCAGCGGCGGCAGCGTGCTGCGCGCTTTGGAAACGCTGCGTTCGGCGGGTTTGCAGGTGGCCGATGCGGTGGTGTTGATCGACCGCGAGCAGGGCGGGATGGAGAACCTGGCCGCAGCGGGATGCCGGCTGCATGCCGCTTTCACGATGACACAGGTGGTGGACACGCTGGCAGCCGCGGGGCGGCTGTCAACGGCGCAGGTCGCCACCGTCAAAGCATATCTGACGCAAGACAAGGAGTAACACCAATCTATGAGCGCAAAACCTGTGACGCCGCTGGTGGAGATCGACCGCGCGGAGATTATCGCAGGCAACGGCTTTGCCGGCCAGGACATCTTGTCCGTTTCCCAGTTCAACCGCGAGAACCTGACCTATATCTTCGACAAGGCGCGCGCGATGCGCGCCATTGTGGAGACGGATGGGATGAGCGACCTGCTGCGCGGCAACGTGCTGACCTGTCTGTTCTACGAGCCGAGCACGCGCACCAGCGCCTCGTTCATCGCCGCCATGGAGCGGCTGGGCGGCAGCGTCATCCCCATCACCCAGGGCGTGCAGTTCAGCTCGGTCAGCAAGGGCGAGACGCTGGCCGACACCGTGCGCACGCTGGAGCAGTACTCGGACGCTATCGTGCTGCGTCACCCTGACATCGGCGCGGCCAAGGTCGCCGCCGACTACGCCAGCGTGCCGGTCATCAACGCCGGCGACGGCGCGGGCGAACACCCCACCCAGGCGCTGCTGGACCTCTACACGATTCAGCAGGAGCTGGGCCGCATCGACGGCCTCAAGATCGCCATGGTGGGCGATCTGCGCTACGGGCGCACGGTCCACTCGCTGACGAAGCTGCTGACCCAGTACGACGTGACGCTGCGCTTCGTGTCGCCGGAGATTCTGCGCCTGCCGCTGGTGGTCATGAACGAGGTCATCGACGCGGGCATCCCCGTGCGCGAGACCCACGACGTGGCCGACGTGATCCAGAACGCCGACGTCCTCTACGTGACGCGGGTGCAGAAGGAGCGGTTCGTGGACCTGGCGCAGTACGAGGCGGTCAAGGATCAGTACGAGATCACGCCGGAGTTGATGACCCATGCCAAGGAGCGGATGGTTGTCATGCATCCGCTGCCGCGCGTTGGGGAGATCCACTACGCGGTAGACCATGACCCGCGCGCTGCCTATTTCCGCCAGGTTCGCAACGGCATGTTCATCCGCATGGCGCTGCTGGCGGCCGTGCTGGGCGGGAAGTAGGAGGGGCAGAGGGGCAGAGGGGCAGAAGGGCAGAGGAGCAGAGAGGCAGAGGAGCAGAGGAGCAGAGGAACAGAGAGGTTCCTTTGGCGTGACATGGTGAGAATTGATGAGGAGACAACGGTGCACATCAAATCTGCGAAGGAGTTGATTGTCTACAAGAAGGCGTTTCAACTCTCCATGGATATCTTCCATTTGAGCAAGACATGGCCGGTTGAAGAACGCTATGCACTCACAGATCAGATCAGGCGCAGTTCGCGGTCGGTGTGCCAAAACTTGCGCGAGGCATGGGCCAAACGCCGATACGAGGCCCACTTCGTCAGTAAGTTAACCGATTCCGACGGCGAGAACGGCGAAACAGACACTCTTCTGGATTTCGCTCTGGAGTGTGGGTACATCACGTCAGAAGATCACCAGCAGCTTGCGGGCGTCTCTCAAGAAGTCGGCTCAATGCTTGGAGCCATGATCATAAATCCAGAACCCTTCCTTCTCCACAAAAAACGCTGACCCGTTGCCCGTCTGTTACTCCGACCCTCTGACCCTCTGACCCTCTGACCTTCTGACCCTCTGTCCACCTGACCCTCTGGCACATCACCATGCGCAACGACCTACTGACCTGCGACTTCCTCGGCTTTCCGCTGCGCTCGCCGCTGGTGCTCGCCTCGGGCATCATCGGTACCAGCGCGACGTTGATGGCGCGCGCGGCCCACGCCGGCGCGGGCATGGTGACGGCCAAGAGCTGCGGGCCGGCGCCGCGGGCCGGACACCCGAACCCGGTTGCGCTGGACTGGGGCGGCGGGTTGATCAACGCGATCGGCCTGACCAATCCGGGCGCTGAACATGAGGTGCAGCTGCTGGCGGAGACTAAGCAGCACCTGGCGCCGCTGGGTGTGCCGCTGGTGGCCAGCATCTTTGCCGGCACCGTAGAGGAGTTTGGCGAGGTTGCAGCGATTATCGCCCGCGCCCAGCCCGACCTGATCGAGGTCAACATCTCCTGCCCCAATGTGGGCGACGAGTTCGGCACGCCCTTTGCCGGGTTGGCGGAAAGCGCGGCCGCGGTCACCGACTCGGTCAGGCGCGCGCTGCTTGTAGTAGGCGCTTCAGCGCCTCCGAGCCACGGCGCTGAAGCGCCTACTACGAACGGAAGAATTCCGATAAGCGTCAAGCTGGCGCCCAACGTACCGGACATTGCGCGCATCGCAGCCGCCGTGGTGGAGGCAGGAGCGGACGCGATCACCGCGGTCAACACAGTGCCCGGCATGGTCATCGACGCCGAGTCGGGCCGGCCGGTGCTGTCGAACAGCGTGGGCGGCGTCTCAGGTCCGGCGCTCAAGCCGATCGCGCTGCGCTGTGTGTACGAGATCGCGCGGGCGGTGCAGGTTCCCATCATCGGCACCGGTGGGGTGACAACCGGCCGCGACGCCGCGGAGATGCTGATGGCCGGCGCGGCGTTGGTGGGCGTCGGGTCGGCGGTCTGGTACCGCGGCGTCGACGCGCTGCGGGAGATCAACACGGAGCTGGCCGCGTTTATGGATCAGCACGAGTACGAGTCGGTAGAAGCGCTGCGCGGCCTGAGCCACCGGTTGCAGGAGAGCCAGCCATGAAGCCGGTGTATGAGGCGTGGCGCAAACCGCAGGAGAACGTGACCGCGGTCAGCGGCCTCCCGCGCGCGTTGCGAATCAGGGAGATCCGTGCCGAAAACGCGCGCACCAACACGCTGGTGCTGGACGGCGCCCTGGATGCGTCGCCGGGCCAGTTCGTCATGGCGTGGCTGCCGGGGAGGGACGAGCGGCCGTTCAGCCTGGCAGACTCCGATCCGGTGCGGCTGACCATCGCCGCGGTCGGGCCGTTCAGCCACGAAATCGGGCGATTGCGCATAGGCGACCGGCTGTGGCTGCGCGGGCCACTGGGTCGCGGGTACCGGATGCCGGTTCGGCCAAGCCACGCACTGTTGATCGGCGGCGGCTACGGTGTCGCACCGCTGAAGTTCCTCGCCCAGCGGCTGTTGGCCGACGGCCACGCTGTTTCGATGATCATCGGCGCGCGCGCTGCGGACGATCTGCTGTTGGTGGATTCGGTGGCGCGGCTGGGTGTCAGGCTGTGGACAACGACCGAGGATGGATCGGCCGGCCTGCAGGGGCTGGTTACCGATGCCATGATTCCCGCGCTGACCGAGGCGGGCGATCACAACACGACTGTCTACGCCTGCGGCCCGACCGGGATGCTGCGGGCTCTGGCCGTGCTGTGCAGCCGGCAGCAGGTACCGTTTCAGCTTTCCTGGGAGGCGCACATGCGCTGCGGCATCGGGCTGTGCGGCAGTTGCGAGGTCGGCGCGGGTTGGCTGACCTGCCTCGACGGGCCGGTATTCGACTTCAACCCACTCGAAAGGGCATCATGGGACAGAACCCCCTGAACCTTGCGTTTCGCTTCCTCCTGGAAATCGTCGCGCTGCTGGCCGTCGGCTACTGGGGCTGGGTGGAGCATAGCGGGCTGCTGCGCATTCTGCTCGCGCTAGGATTGCCGGTGCTGGCGGCGGTGTTGTGGGCGACGTTCCGCGTGCCGGGGGATGCGTCGGCCTCGGGGCGCGCGCCGGTTGCTGTGCCGGGCTGGCTGCGGCTACTGCTGGAGCTGGGGCTGTTCGCGGCCGCGACCTGGGGCCTGTTCGACGCCGGCGCGACCACCGCGGCTGCGCTGCTTGCAGCGGCCGTGATCTTTCACTACGCGATTTCGTATGACCGGGTGCTATGGCTGCTGCGCCAGTGACGGCCAGCCCCACTGGGCGGCGAATGTTTGCACGTCAACCACGGTGATTACCTGATCGCCATCCACATCGTAACGGGGATCGTAGGCCGGCTGGCCGGGGATGCTTTGCCACGCCAGCGCAACAGCCTGAATATCCAGGGTGTCGACCACGCCGTCGCAAGAGTCCGGCGCGACGTCGAACTGGTAGCAGGACACGTCGAGAACCGGGAGCGCGATCGGCTGGTGCGGGTTTCCGGCAGTGTCGCGGCTGAGCAGGGCATATTCGTATTGCCCCGCTGGCAGGCCAGTGTCTGTAAAGACATCGGTGACACTGAGCGACGCGATCAGAACGGGCGCAGGCTCTGGCACAAGGCGGCGATACACGTCGTATCCAGCGATCGGCGTCACGGGATAGGGCAGCCAGGTCAACGTGGCAGCGCCGCCATTGGGAGCAGCGGACGCGCTGGCATCGCGCGGCCGGGTGTTGAGCGCAGTTGTGTTGGTCAGCCGGCCGCTGGCAAGGTCATCCACAAGCCCCTGGCCGATGATGTAGTAGTAGTAATCGGTGTCGCCTTTCAGGTAGTAGTTCAGCCACGAGACGGTGTAGCGCCGCCATATCTGCCGCCGCGCCTCGCTGGCACTTCCGCAAACGGCCGTGCAGAGGATGTTGGTGGGATCTTCGAAGTCGCAGTGGGTTGCGTCGGCGACGATGTATTGCGCCTTGTGGCTGGCCTGAACCAGTGGATAGAACTGGTTGTAGCTGGCGCTGGCGTTGCAACTGCTGCCGGGCGCGCCTGTCCACCCAGAGGGATTGGTCACCGCCGCGCCCAGGGTGGTCAGGTCGAATCCGCCGCCGGGTACCGGGTCCAGCGGCATGGTAGCCTTGATGCGGCTGTCACGACTGGCCGCGACCCAGGTCGCCATGCCCCCGGCCGAGTGCCCCAGCACGCCAAAACGGTCGGTGTCGATCTGGTCGAAGAAGAGCGAGAGTGGGTCGCTGTTCTGCGCCTCCATCCAATCCAGCGCGGCGCTGATCTGCGTTGCCCAGGCGTCGAAGTCAGGCGAGAGGGGATTGGGAAAGTTCAGCGTGACGACCACGTAGCCATGGGATGCCAGGAAGACGCCATTGTTGGCATGCTGGGCGCGCGAGCGGGCGAAGCCGTGGCCCAGCACCAGACCGGGGAAGGGACCGCCCTCCGCTACCGCCCCGGCTGTGCCCGGATAGAACACCGTTGCGCCCAGCCCCTGCAACGTGAAGTCGTCTTGAGCGACAGAATACGGCCCGGGAAGACCCGGATCAGGAGGCACCGTCTGGGCAAAGCTAGCGGCCGGCTCAACAGTTGTAGCGAGCATGACCACGATGAGCAAGAGAAAGAACGATGTTTTCATGGTGTTTCCAATCCGGCGATTGTTGTCCGGTCGCAGTCTGGCCTGCCTCGACGAAACTCCGTTGCGTGCACAGGTCACAAGATGAACCAGCCAGTGCAGGATATCGTCATGCTGCCCCGGTTTCAGCAAGTGGGATACCAAAAAGGGGATTTGACTCGCCCTGTGCCGTGTGCTATAATCAGCAATGACGCGTTGCGTCATACAAAACAGAACACCAAGCCACGGCTGGAACTGTGCCTTGGTCAGCACGACGGAGGTACAACAAAGAAATGACCACCAAAACAATGGAGACTGAGATGAAGGAATCGATGAACGGCGCCAACGGCGCTGTGACGATGGATGCAGCGGTTGAGGAGATGGCCGCCGAGGCCAAGGTGAGCAGTGTATCGATGGTTGCGATGGTGCGCAAGGTGCTTCAGGCCGGCGTCGGCGCGTTCGCGTTGTCGGTGGACGAGGTAGAAGAGTTCGTCGGCCGGCTGGTAGAACGCGGCGAGATCGCCGAGCAGGATGGTCGCAAGCTCATCAGTGACGTGCTTGCCCGCCGCCGCACCGAGGCCGAAGCTGCCACCGAGAAGGTTCAAGAGCAGACGGAACGGCACTGGTCGCGCGCCGAGTCCATGCTGGATCAGCAGATCGACAACATCCTGGCCCGCCTCAATGTGCCCAGCAAGACCGACATCGAGGCGCTGAGCGCCAAGGTCAGCGAACTGGCCGAAAAGGTGGATGCGCTGCGCCAGAACTAGCGCAATCTTCGGGTGCTGGCTTCCGCGCCGGCTTCTCCAGACCTCGTGACAGCATGCGCCGGCAGCGCGGGTAACGCCCGTTGCCGGCGCTTTTTGCTATCCTGCCGGCATGCCCTGGGCAATCCTATTGGACACTTTTGACACAGCGCGCTATAATTCTGAACCAGGAGCACCCCGATTATGGCCACAATCCTCATCAAGCGCTACCCCAATCGCAAACTCTACGACACCGAAGCCAAGCGGTACATCACACTGGAGAGCATCTCCGAGCTGATTCGCGATGGCAACGATGTCGAAGTGCGCGACCATGAGACGGGAGAAGATCTGACCGGCATCACGCTTTCCCAGATCATCTTCGAGAGCGAGAAGAAGAACAGCGGCTATCTGCCCAGCGCGCTGCTGGCCAACCTGATCCGGGCAGGAGGCGGCACATTCGACTACATGCGCCGTTCCGTTCAGGCGTCCATGGGCGCGGTGCGCACGCTGGAAGCTGAGATCGACAACCGGATCGACGGGTTGGTCAAGCGCGGCGAGCTGGCCGAGGATGAGGCCCGCAAGCTGCGCGACGAGTTGAGCCGCGACCGGCTGGCGGGTGTCATCGATTACAGCGCCATCGACACGCGCATCGAGGCGGGCTTGCATCGTCTGAACATTCCTTCGCGCGCCGATGTGATGCGGTTGCAGTCACAGCTCCAGACCCTGACCGCAGCGCTGGATGGTCTGCTGGACGAGACCGACGCCGAGCCAGACGACCAGGCGGAGGCTAGCAACGAAGCTGAGACGCCATAGCCCTGGGCGCGATCAGATGCGGCTGCACGAGGATCCGGAAAGATCAGCATGACGACACCCATCGAGATGCCGCTGGGGATTGAAACGCCCGCAGACGGACGAACAGCGTTGGTGCTGGCCGGCGGAGGGGTGAGTGGAGCTGTGTACGAGATCGGCGCGCTGCGCGCCATCGACGATCTGCTGGTCAACCGGACCGTCAACGATTTCGATATCTACGTTGGGACGAGCGCCGGTGCGCTGGTCGCCGCCTTTCTGGCCAACGGTGTTTCTTCCACCGATCTGATGCGTGTGGTCGCCGACAATCATCCCCTGGCGGCGTTCCCCGAATCCAAGCACCTCTTCCATTTCAACACCCGCGAGACCCTGCGGCGCGGCCTGGGCTTGCCCCGCCGCCTGGTCACAACCAGCGCGAGCGCGATGGCCCGGCGCGGCCGCGTGTCAGTGCTGGACATGTTGTTCAGCGGCCTCGGCGACGCCCTGCCCTCCGGCATCTACGATATGACGCCCTACGGCGACTGGATTGCAGAGACGCTGTACTCCATCGGCTGCAGCAACCGCTTCGATGAACTGGAGAGGGAACTGTACATCATTGCCACCCAGTTGGGCAACGGGCATCGCTCGGTGTTTTCGCATGAAACGCCGGATATTCCGGTATCCGATGCGGTGGTGGCATCTTCTGCGGTGCCTGTGATCTACAAACCGGTCAAGATTGGCGGGCGGGAATACATCGACGGCGGCACCCGGGGCAACGCCAGCCTGGACCTTGCCATCGAACACGGCGCAAAGCTGGTGGTGTGCATCAACTCGCTGGTGCCCATCGACACCCGCGAGAACGGGCAGACCGGCGAGCTGATCAGCGAGCGCGGGCTGGAGGCGGTCAGCGCCCAGGCGACGCGGGTGTTGCTGCACTCTGGCCTGAAATATCAGATCAAACAGCTCCAGCGGCGTCACCCCGACGTTGACATCATCCTCATCGAGCCCAAGCCCGACGACGCGATGATGTTCTTTGCCAACATCATGAACCTCAGAGACCGCGTGCACATTGCCGAGCACGGCTTCCGCTCGGTCACCGTGGATCTGGCAGACAAGTACGAGCACTTCAAGGCGACTCTGGCGCGCTACGGTATCCATATCTCGCGCGGCCAGATCCTGGCGGATCTGGAAGAGATCCGCGACGCGCAGCACGATCCCGAAGTGGTACAGCGCGTGTTAGCGCGCAGCGTTGCGCCGGTCGCTTTCCCCAAGCGCCCGGCGCGTCGCATCTGGGCGCGCGGCGAGCGCGCTTCCTTCGGCAGTCGGTAGAAGATCCGGTTAGAAACACGCCTCAACGGGGGGCATTCGATCGCAGCAGCGGGCCATCTTCGCGCGCGGGACTGCAGTGCAACAGAATCGCAACATTTTCAGAATAGTTTACGAAAACCGTATAGACAAGCTGCGATTTATTTGATATAATCAGCGCGGACGCGAATACGTCTCGTCCAATGCTTCATCAGCAGTATCTCTTGAAAGGAGTACGTCCCATGTTAGGCACTATTCTCGGGCTCGTCATTGCCTTGGTCGTCGCTGCCATTGTGTTGATGATCGTCAGCCGGCTCAATCTCGGACTGACTGTCGCTGGCTTTGGAAGCGCGATCATCGCTGCTATCGCAATCGCGGTGGTCGGCGCCGTCATTAACTGGCTGCTTGGCTTGTTGGGGATTACGATTGGCGGCGGCTTGTTGGGCGCAATCGTCTACCTGATCGTAGCCGCGGTCGTCCTGTTGATAGCCGACCGGTTTGTGGCAGGACTCAAAGTGGCTGGTTTCGGTGGAGCGATCATCGCCGCCATCGCCATCGGCGTGGTCTATTGGATCCTCTTCTGGCTGCTCGGACTTCTCGGCATCGTGTAACCTCACCATTCGCCGAACTTGAGTACAATGCCGCTGTGTCGAACAGCGGCATTGTCTTTTGTCCAGCGGCCACTTCCTGAAAGCCCCGGGGCCGCCGAAGCTCGTCAGGCTCAACCGGCGGTAGCGACGCGATGCTCGACCGACGGTTGGTCTACGCGACCTCCATCGCGCAAGACCGCCGCTGCTGAACCGCGGCGTGTTTCTTGGATCCGCCAAGTACGGGATCGAGCGCGCTGCCAGGGAGGATTGACACGCGCTTGTCTGTGAACTACAATACGCCCACTACTCGCACATGCGGGCGCCAGGACTGACAGTCCTGACTCGTTTGGCGTGACGATCCAGCCGTATTGGCGCCTGCTTCTGCAGACCAGGACTGTCAGTCCTTGACCGGGCGAGTAGCACTGGAGCCGTGTTGAAAGTTCTAACCTACAACGTCCATCTCTGGGAGGGGCGCGATGGACGCATGGATGTGGAGCGGCTGGCGGCGATCATCGAGAGCACCGGCGCGGATGCGGTCGCGCTCAACGAAGTGCTGCACCCCGTCCACACCCACTACGGCCAGAGCACGCCGCTGCGTACGCTGGCTAACCTGCTGCGTATGGATTGGGCTTTCGGCGAGAGCAACCGCACCGTCCAGTGCGCCGGCTGGTGGGGGCCGGTGGGCAACGCGGTGCTGAGCCGCTTCTCCATTGTAGCCGACGCCAACCACTACCTGCCCAGGCTGCCCGGCACCCAGGGACGCAACATGCTTACAGCGCACCTTGAGGTGGCAGCCGATCACGCCTTCACCATCTACTCGACGCACCTGGACCACGCCTTCGAGGGCACGCGCATGTGGCAGCTGCGCGGCGTGCTGACGGCCTTGCAGAGCAAGGCCAGTGAGCCCCACGTGCTGATGGGCGACTTCAACACGCCCGGGCCGGTGGGGCCGCGCAGCAAGCGCCTGACGCCACCTGTGGTGCGCATGCTCAAGAGCGGCGGCTACGTGGACGCCTTCATGGCCGCCGGCGAGGGCGATCACCGCACCTTTCCTTCGGTGGTCTCGTTCCGCATCGACTACATTTTCGTGCCGTCCGTTATGCAACCCTACCTGGCGACCTGCCAGGTCGTCAACGGCGCGCTGGTCGACCAGGCTTCCGACCACCGGCCGCTGATGGCCAAGTTCGACTGGAGCTAGCGGGCCGTGTTGCGGGTGTTGACCTACAACATCCACGGCTGGCGCGACGCATCGGGCCATGCGCCGGCCAACGTGGCCGCGCTGGCGCGCATCATTCAGGCCAGCGGCGCCGACGTGGTGGCGCTCAACGAGGTGTTCCACCCGATGGAGATGCCGGGCAGCGGCCGGGCCGCGCTGGACGAGTTGTCCCGGCTGCTGGGAATGTCCTATGCGTTCGGCGTCGCGCTGATGCCGCAGTTCGCCTTTGCCCCGCTGGCGTCCTACGGCAACGCGCTGCTGTCTCGGCTGCCCATCCTGGCTCACGCCGGCCACCACCTGACGCCGGTGGAGGGCCACGAGCAGCGCGGCCTGCTGGAAGCGCGGTTGCTGCTGGACGACGGACGGACGACGCTTTCGGTCTACGTGACACACCTCGATCACCGCAGCGAGGCAGTACGTTTGCAGCAGCTTGCCGCGGTCTTTCAGTGGACGGTGCGCGACCGGGCGCGGCCGCATTTGTTGCTGGGCGACTTCAATGCGCTGACGGCCGATGACTTGCGCGACGACCCGGCCGCGCTGGATCGTCTGCTGGCGGACGAGAAGCTGCGCAACCTGGCCGAAGGCAGCATGGATGTGACAACCCGCCTGCAGCGGCGCGGCTACGTCGATGCAGCGGCCAGCCGTCCGGCCGGCGACCGGCCGCTGCCCACCTATCCCGCCCACGACCCGCTGGCGCGCATCGACTACGTCTGGGCATCGACGCCGCTGGCGGCCTGCATTCGCCGGTGCGGACGCTGGCAGACCGACGAAACGGCGACGGCATCGGACCACCTGCCGGTGCTGGCTGAACTGGATCTGTAAGGAAACGTATTGGAGGACCGATGAGTTTTGAAGACCCTGTCAAACGAGTAGACCGGCTGCGGCGGGTGAAGAACCGGCCCAACAACAACCGCGGCGGGCGCGTGCCGCCCGGCCAGTTTGTCACCGAGAAGTTTCCGGTGCTGCACTACGGCAGCGTGCCGGCTGTCGATCTGGCAACCTGGGATTTTCGTGTCTTCGGGTTGGTAGAGGCGCCGATCACGCTGACCTGGGACGAGTTTCGTGCGCTGCCGGAGACAACGCTGACCACCGACATTCACTGCGTCACCCGCTGGAGCAAGTTGGACACCACCTGGAGCGGCGTGCAGTGGCGCGACTTCATCGAGGCCGTGGGCGTCAAGTTCTCGCTGGACGCCAGCCACTTGATGGCGCACTGCGAGAACAACTTCACCACCAACCTGCCGCTGGACGTGCTCGACGACCCGGAGACGATGTTCGCCTGGGCATACGAGGGTGAGCCGTTGACGCCGGAACATGGCTGGCCGCTGCGGCTGCTGGTGCCGAAGCGTTACTTCTGGAAAAGCGCCAAGTGGATCCGTGGCATCGAGTTTATGGCAGGCGACCGGCCCGGTTTCTGGGAGCGCAACGGCTACCACATGAACGGCGAGTACTGGCGCGAGGAGCGCTTCGGCTGGTAAAGGAGACACGCAGGTGGCAAAAAACAGTCGCAGGTCACGCACACGCAAGCAATACCGCCTCGGCATCGATCTGGGCGGCACCAATATCATGGCCCTGGTGGTCGACGAAAAGGATCAAGTCGTCGGCGAGGCCAAGAAGAAGACCAAGGCGGAGCTTGGACCCGAAGGTGTCGTCGACCGCATCGTCGCCACAGCGGAGAACGCCCTGAGCGCCGCCGAGGTCGATGCAAAGGCTGTTATCGCCGCTGGCGTCGGCGCGCCCGGTCCTGTCAACCTGGATACCGGTGTCGTGGTCGAAGCTCCCAACCTGCCAGGCTGGCAGGAGATACCGTTGGCCGCGCTGCTGTCGGACAAGCTGGCAATGCCGGTCTTCGCCGACAACGACGTCAACCTGGGGACGTTGGGCGTCCACCAGATGGGCGTCGGGCGCGGCACGCAACACATGGTCGGCATCTTTGTCGGCACCGGCGTGGGCGGCGGCTTGATCATCAACGGTCAGTTGCACCGCGGCTCGCGCTACTCGGCCGGCGAGATCGGCCACACCGTCATCGTTCCCAACGGCCCGATCTGCGGCTGCGGCAAACGGGGCTGTCTCGAGGCGGTCGCCAGCCGCACTGCCATCGAGCGCGAGGTCGGCGCAGCCCTGGCCGCCGGCCATCCCTCCATTCTGGCTGAGCTTCTGGGGCCGGAGGGCAAGGACCGCCTCACCAGCGGCGTCATCAAGAGCGCGCTGGCGGCCGGCGATGCGCTGATGACCTCGGTGTTGAGCCAGGTGCAGTTCTACCTGGGCCTCCTGACCGCCAATCTGGTCAACGTCCTGGACCCTGAGATGATCGTCTTCGGCGGCGGTGTGGTCGAAGCGCTGGGCGACGACTTCCTGGAGCCGATCCGTTCCACCGCGTGCACCTACTACCTGCAGCAGCGCGACGCCGATCGCGTGCGCATTGTGCCGGCCAAGCTGGGCGACTACGCCGGTGGACTGGGCGGCGCGGCTCTGGCCAGCCAAATGATCAGCCGCAAGCGGAAATGACAAGCCATCTAGAGGACATCGCGACA
Source organism: Caldilineales bacterium (assembly GCA_041391245.1). Classification (GTDB taxonomy): domain Bacteria; phylum Chloroflexota; class Anaerolineae; order JAAEKA01; family JAAEKA01; genus JACKBK01. The sequence goes on along the minus strand of JAWKOJ010000009.1, from coordinate 143,974 downwards.
TGAAAGCCGTAGTAATGGCCGGCGGCGCAGGCTCCCGGTTGCGTCCTTTGACGGTCGGGCGGCCCAAGCCGATGCTGCCCCTGGCAAACCAGGGCGTGCTTGGACACATCCTGACGCTGCTCAGCGAGCATGGGATCACCGACGTGGTCGTAACGCTGCAGTACATGGCGTCAATCATCGAGGACTACTATGGCGACGGCAGCCAATACGGCGTGCGCATTCGCTATGTCATCGAAGATACGCCCCTGGGAACTGCGGGCAGCGTCGCCAACGCGCGCCAATATCTGGATGAACCGTTCATCGTGATCAGCGGCGACGCTCTCACCAACTTCAACCTGAGCGAGATCATTGCCTTCCACGAGGAGAAGCGAGCCGAAGCGACCATCGTCCTCTACCATGTCAGCGAACCGCTGGACTACGGCGTCATCGTGACCGACCAGGAAGGACGGGTGACGCGCTTCCTGGAGAAGCCAAGCTGGGGTGAAGTTGCCTCCGACACAGTCAACACCGGCATCTACGTGCTGGACCCGGCCGTGCTGGAGCGCATTCCTCCCAACACACCCTACGACTGGGCCAGCCAGGTCTTCCCGGCCATGCTGAACAGCGGTGCGCCACTCTACGGCTATGCGGCGCCAGGCTATTGGTGTGACATCGGCAACTTTGCCGAGTATCGCCGGGCCACGGCCGACCTGCTGCGCGGGCTGGTCTATCCCACCTCGGTGCTGGGACGCCATATCGGCGGCGACATCTGGGTTGGCCAGGACGTGGACATCGCGCCCGATGCCCAGCTTTTTGGGCCGATCTACCTGGGCAACGAGGTGCAGATCAAGGGCGGCGTGGTGATTCGCGGCCCCAGCGTGGTGCGCGACTACACCATCGTGGACAGCCGCGCCCGCATCGACCGCAGCATCATCTGGCGCAACTGCTACATCGGCGAGGATGCCGAACTGCGGGGCGCGATCGTCAGCCGCCAATGCAGCATCCGTTCCAAAGCGGCGCTTTACGAGGGCGTCGTGGTGGGCGATAACAGCATTATCGGCGAAGGTGCAGCGCTGCACACCGGCGTCAAGCTGTGGCCAAGCAAAGAGGTGGACCCGGGCGCGGTCGTCAAGAGCAGCATCATCTGGGGATCGCAGGGCCGGCGCGTGTTGTTTGGCCGCTACGGGGTCACGGGAGTCATCAACGTCGATCTGACGCCGGAGTTCGCAGCCCGCCTGGGAGCAGCCTTCGGCGCCACACTGCCGCGGCTCGGTGGTAACCATCAACCGCGATCAGCACGCCGGCTCGCGCATGCTGAAGCGGGCGGTCATCTCCGGGTTGCCTTCGGCCGGCGTTGACGTGCAAGACCTGCAAACGGTGCCGATCCCGGTGGCGCGGCACTATACCGCCAACTCGCGCGCCTCCGGCGGCGTCCACGTTCGCATCTCCCCGTTCGACCAGCGCGTGGTGGACATCCGCTTCTTCGGCAGCGATGGCATGAACCTGAGCAAACACGAAGAGCGGGGCATCGAGCGGGTCTTCTTCCGCGAGGACTTTCGGCGCGCCTTCATGGACGGAATCGGCCAGATCTCGTATGCCGCCGATGCGGTCACACGCTACACGGCTGCCTTTCTGGCGGCCGTCGATCAGGATGCGATCCGTTCGGCCGGCTTCAACGTGGTGGTAGACTACGCCTTTGCATCAACGTCGCAGGTGCTGCCCGACATCCTGCAATATCTTGGCGTCGACACGACGCCTCTCGGCGCGCGCGTCGATCCCTCCTATATCTCTCTCGACGAAGAAGTGTTCATGGCTGAACGTCGCCGCCTGGGCGTTATCGTGAGCGCGCTGGGCAGCGATCTGGGCGTGCGCCTGGACGTGGGCGGCGAGAAGATGTTCCTGGTCGATCACAGCGGCGCGCAGGTTCCGGAAGCCATCAGTTGCGCGGCTATGGTGGATTTGGTCTTGCGTACCTGGCCCGGCAGCACGGTGGCGGCGCCGGTCAATCAGTCGCTGGTACTGGAACAGATTGCTCAGCGCCACGGCGGACGTGTCATCCGCACAGCGGTGGACCAGGCATCGATCATGCAGACCGCCAGCAACGCCGACGTGGTCTTTGCGGCAGACGGCACAGGATTCTTCTTTTTTCCGCATTTCCAACCGGTTGCCGACGCCATGATGTCGGTTGTCATGCTGCTGCAGTGCCTGGCGCAGCACGACATGCGCTTACGGGATGTTGTGGCCGACCTGCCGCCGATTCACACCGTCTCGACCACGGTTCATTGCGCCTGGGACAACAAGGGCGCCGTCATGCGCCGCCTGCAAAACCAGGTCACCGGAAACGTCCAGATGATCGACGGCATCAAGGTGTCGCTGGACGAAGAACGTTGGGCGCTGATCCGGCCCGACCCTGATCGCCCGCTGTTCCACGTGACCGCTGAAGCTGCGACCGACGAGGAAGCGGAAGAGTTGCTGGCCGAGTACAGCCGGCTGGTCGCGGAACTTATCCAGCAGCGTGCCTGAAAGCCTGCGCTCGTGTCTGGCTTCAATCCTACCCTGATGACATCAACCAACCAACGGCGCGCGGTCGTCGTGACGCCGACCTACGACGAACGTGAAACCATCGCCGACCTGATCGACGCGGTGCTGGCCGAGCAGGACCGCGTCGCCTCGTTCGAGTTACACGTACTGGTGGCCGACAGCCACTCTCAGGACGGTACGCTGGAGATCGTGGCCGGCCAGGAGGACACGAATCCACGCGTCCACCTGCTGGATGTCCACGAGCGCGGCATCGGCATCGGCCTCTTCCGGGGCTTCCAGCACGCCATCGACACCCTGGGCGCCGACGTCCTGATCGAGATGGACGCCGATTTCCAGCACAACCCCGGCGACATCCCCCACTTCCTGCAGAAGATCGACGAGGGCTACGACGTGGTGGTCGGCTCGCGCTTCGTGGACGGCAGCGTCAACGAGATGCCGTTGCACCGCAAGGCGCTCAGCATCGGCGCCAACCAGGTAGTGCGCAGCGCGCTGGGGCTGCACGACGTCACCGAGATCACCACCTCCTATCGGGCCTTCACCAGTGAAACCTTTTGAAGGTCGATCCCGACTCGGTGCCCTGGCAGGAGAAGTCGTTCATCTTCGTGCCGGTCTTCCTGGTGCGCATGCTGGAGACCGGCGCCCGCGCCACCGAGATCCCCATGACGATGCACCCCGCGTGCGGCTACTCCAAAATGATCTACTGGCGCTACATGCGCGACATCCTCAGCTTCTCCCTCAAATCGCGGCTGGGCATTGCCGATAAACACGCCGGCTGAGCTGGCCGGCTGGCTGTAATTTGCTGCTTCGGCAGGTCTCCTGGCCGTGCCGGCTTTCGCATGCACCAAAACGCCACGGTCGGAGATCGGCCCGAAATGCGGGGAGCGGCGAGTGAGCGCAACTCCTCCACTTACTGGTAGATCACCTGCCCGATGACGTGGAACTCGCCGCTGTCCGCAGGGCCGCTGGCCGGCAGCCAGTCGCCGCCGAAGGGCCGGACGCCGACCTCGACAGTGTAGACGCCGGGCGGACCGGGATCAGGCAGCAACAGGTAGCTGTCTTCGTACACCTCGCCCTCCAGCCAGCGGTCGGTGCTGTTGCGTCCTCCCCCCGGCGAGTGGCTCCACTCGGCCGCCAGCCAGCCATCTGCTGCGAAGACCAGCCGTACGGCCGGCCGCAGATCGTCCAGCGTCGACGAATCGGCCCGCCACCACAACCGCACCGGGATCGCCTCGCCGGCCGGTACGGCCGGCTGCGGCAGTTCCGACGCCACCAGTTGCAGCCCGTCGAAGGCGCTCAACGTCTCGGCTGCCACGCTGCCGGCCGGCACAATCGGCTCCGGCGGCGCAAACCCCGGCCGCAACACACCCAGCCACACTGCCAGCCCAAACACCGCCATCCCGCCTACAAACCCCGCCACCAGCCCTCCGTCTCTCCCCTTTTTCCTTCCATTCTCCTCTTTTCCTTCGTTCCCTCCTTTCCCTTTCTCCCTCCTTTCCCTTCCCCAATCCGCCAGCCCAACCACCCCGATTCCCACCCACACCGACAGCGCCGACAGCGCCGGAAACATCAGCCGCACCTGGTCGGTGCCCAGCGCGATGGCGCTGTAGCGCACGATCGAGAGGAACATCAGCAGCGGCGCTGCGGCCAGCAGGGTGAGGTGGAGCCAGAAGAGGGAGCGGTGATCGGTGATCGGTGATCGGTGATCAGTAGTCAATTGCGTCTGATCAGCATGCGAATCCAGAGAATCTACGGCATCTGTTCGCCACCTTCCGCGGGCGAGATACCACACAGCCCCGGTGATGACGATCGCGGTGAAGACCGCCGCCAGCCAGAAGACCCAGGTCGGCACAACCACCTGACCGGCGGCGGCGAAGCGGCCCCAGAAGCTGGTGTGGAAGCCGCGCAGCAGCCAGCCGATGTCGGCCAGCCGCAACGGCTCCAGCCGCTGATCCACCGTCGAGCGCACAAGATCCCACGCCAGCGGGTCGCGGTAGAGCCGCCAGTTGCGCAGCAGCCAGGGCGACGCCAGGAGAAGCGCTGCGCCGTAGATCAGGGCGACGTGCCCGGCCGCGCGCGCGAAGGCTCGCCGCCTGTCCTCAGACATCCACCAGACGCCGCCGGCCGCCAGCAGCGCTACCGGCCACAGCGCCAGCGTGCCGACCTTGGAGAGCAGTCCCAATCCCAGGAAGAGGCCCAACAGCAGCGACCGCCACCAGCGCAGCCCGCGCCGCAATGTTGCCGCACACAGCAACACCGCCAGCGCGCCGAAAGTCGCCGCAGCGTTGTCGTTGTTGATGGACGCGCTGATGAACAGAAAGCCGGGCAGTCCGGCCAGAAACGCGGCCGCCAGCAGGCCAACTGCCGGGCGTTGCGGGAACACCTCCAAGCCCAGCCGCCAGGCTGCCCAGACTGTCGCCGCGCCCAGCAGGATCGACAGGAAGCGCGCCAGGTGCATGGCCAGCGCGCCGCCAGTCCATGGAAAATCCTCCAGGGTGGTGTGGATGAAGAAGTTAGGCGGCTTGTCCGGTCCCAGCGGCAGTGCGTCGGGGTTCGAGCGCAGAAACGTGAAATCGAGGCCGGTCCAGCCGGTCAGCGCTGCGGCCGCCGCGTGGTAGAGCGGCGGATGCTTGGCCTGCGTGATCGTCGTCCCCTCCGGCAGGCTGCGGTTCTCGCCCAGCCAGACGATGTAGGCGTAGTGGTCGGCCTCGTCCGGCGCCTCGCCCAGCGGCAGCGCGACGGAATAGACAACGGCCAGCAACAGGTAGATCGCCAGGATAGCGAGAAACGTTCGATGGGGGCGCACGTTGGTTGTCAGTGAATGAAGCGGGCGATGCCGGGCTATGCGACCGAGTCAGCGCAGGTCGGCGAACAGATCCGTTTCGACTGCGGCAGGCCAGTGGCCGGTCGTGCGTGCCAGCGCGAACGTTTCCTGGCGAAACCAGGGATCGTTGAGCACCTCGCCGGGCGTTTCCACGTAGCGGTTGTGCCGTCCGATCTGGGTCGCGTGGCAGCGGATCCCCTCCAGCTTGGCGCCCGCGAAGTCACTCACGTCGATGACCGTCGTGATCTGCTCGCGTGGCACGCCGACGAAGGGGAAAGGTACGCCGTCCATCATCACCGCCGGCCGTTGGCCGTTCTGCTGGCGGGCCTCCAGCGCCTCCTGCGATGTCACCCGATAGTAGAGCTTGCGCACCTGGTGCGGCTCGCACGTCTCCGGGTCGGGGAAGCACTCCGGATCGGCCGCCAGTTCGCAGGCGATGGTGGCCCAGCGGTGGACTGCGATGTGGTCGTAGTGGCCATAAATGCCGTCAGGGCCGAAGGTCACCAGCACGTCTGGCTTGAGCTGGCGAATCAGCCGGACCAGCTTGCCGACCGCCTGCCCCTGGTGTACCACTGTGAGCTGTCCATCCAGGTAGTCCAAAAAGATGGGTGGGTGGATACCGTAGTGCTGGCACGCACAGCGTAGCTCGCGCTCACGCACCGCCGGCAGGTTGGCCTTGGTTGCCATGTCTGGCTCGGCGATCTCACCGGCCTCGCCGCGCGTGGCAGTCACCACGTAGACATTGCAGCCTTCGGCTGCATAGCGGGACAGAATCCCGCCCGTGCCGAACGCTTCATCGTCGGGGTGAGCGAAGACGGCCATCAACGATAGTTTGGTCATCAGTTCAGTTCCTAATTCACAGGGTTTGGTGTTGGCAAGGCTCTTTGGCCTATCGATTGCGATGGATATAATTGATCAATGACCTGTTCCGTGATTGGGTTACCGTATCCGACAAACGGCCTAGCAATGTCTGAAATTCACAGGCGCCCAGTTTGTCCAAACGCCTTGCGACCGGCACAGCGCAAGTTCGCGGATGGATTCGAGCCCATGTTGGCGTGAAGGAGTGTTGCTCATGAGTGTCACTATTAACGTATCGGACAATACGGCAGAACAACTGGAATCGCTTTTCGGAAGAAACGCGGAAAATCTCGATCAGAAGATCGGGCATCTCCTGGTGGCTGAATACCGTCGTCGACTGGCTCGTTATGGTTTGACAAATCGCCAGTTCTCTGAAAAATACGAGATGACCTTCGAGGAGTTTGAACGCCAGGAGGTCGTGAAACAACGCGGATACACTTGGGAAGTCGAGTCTGATGCGATGAATTGGGAAACCGCTGTCGATGGAATCGAGACCATTTCACGACGGCTCCGAGACCTGATTGATGGATGAAATCGATGGTTTGATTCTTGAAGCGCAAGCTGCAAGCGACCGCTTCTGGTATGTTCAGTCACTCAAGGTATCGGAGCGGACCGATGCTACACTCACGTTGCACCTCTTGATTTCGGATCATCTGTTCGTCCAGATCTTTTTCAGCAATCGCAGTCAGCGCTTAAGCCTTGCGCTTGTTGGTCCTGGGGGACGCGTTTACGGGCGTGATCGGGAGGCTGGAGTCTGGCATATGCATCGATTTGAAGATGCCGACCACCATCATCCTACGCCAGAAGGCATGTCAGCGTCAGTGGTGGCGCAATTCTTGGCGGAAGTTGAGGAAATTCTGGTAAATAACGACCTGATTTGATCAACTCCCTGTCATGATCTCGTCGGCGACTGCGAGCAGCGTCTCGGCCCGCTCGGCCGGCACACCTTTGACCTCGAAATAACGCGCCAGCAGATCGTGGGGCGACAGCGACTCGACGGAGACGCCGCCCAGCCGCTGGCGCTCGGCCCGTTCCACATCCTTGTTGATTCCGGCCACGTAATAGGCGCTTTGCAGCGCACGCAGAACCTCGCGCTCCTGCAGCAGGGTTTCCTGCTCCTCGCGCAGCCGCAGCACCAGCCGCACCACCGCATCGGCCAGATCGCGCTGCTCGATCGCTGCCAGCACCGCCCCTGTCGGGTCGCCCTCCTCCTCGCGGACGTCAACCTTGATCGTCACAAAGGGGCGGGCAGGAAACTTGTAGCGCGGCACGAACTGCCATTCTGTCCTGCCGCGCTCGACCGTCGCGAGCACCCAGCCCTTCGGCTCATGTTCTTCGCCGAAGTCGATACGCTCGATGCTGCCGCTGTAGACCACCGGGGGATGTTCGTCACGGTTCAGGCTCTGGTGTTTGTGGATATGCCCCAGCGCCACGTAGTCCCACGACGCATCGGCCAGCAGACTGCGCGGCACCGCCACGTCGCGGCCGATCATGATGTTGCGTTCCGAGCCCTGGCTGGCCTCCTGGACGCTGAAATGGCCGGTCAGCACGGCTGGTACATCAGGCTGTTGGCGCGCCTCGGCAGCCATCGCGTGGATGTTGTCCGCCAGCGCCGTCTGCAGCAGGCCATCGATCTCGGCGATTGACTTGCCGCGGTTGTCCTCCTCGGCCAGCAGGCGGCTCTTCAACGGATAGGGCGCGGTGGCCACCTGCAATGGCTGACCGCGCCGGCAGGTGATTTGCCAGACCTTTTCGCGGTCGCCGACGATCACGTTGGGCACGTCCAGGGTGTTGAAGATGCTGATGCTGGTAGCGCGCTGGGCAACGGCCGGCAGGTCATGGTTGCCGACCAGCATAATCACCGGGATGCCGGCGTCGGCCAGCCGCTTCATACGCCGGGCGAACTCGCGCTGGTAGGTGGGGTTGGGATCGCGCGTCTTGTAGGCGTCGCCGGCAAAGATGACGACATCCACCTCGTTCTCCAGCGCGAAGCTCACCGCGTCGCTCAACCGGCGCAGAAAGTCCATGACGCGGCCGTTGATGCCGGTCTGCGGGTCCAGGCGGCCGTAGTTCTCCATGCCGATGTGGATGTCGGCAATGTGCAGCAGGCGGATGGGTGGGTGAGTCATGGTGGGTTGCAGATGGCAGGGTGCAAGAGGCAGGTGGCAAGCGGCATGTTCCAGGTAGTGGCTTGTGTGTTTCCCTTCTTTTCCCTGCTTTCCTTCCTTTCCTTGTCTACTCCTCTTGGCCCGCTCCGTCCGATTCGTCGAATCCCGGTCGGACGAAGGACCATGCGTTGGGGAACTCGGCTTCCACATCCTGGCGCAGCCGGGTAAGCAGGGCCAGAATCGGCAAGGTCAACATCTGTCGCTCCGGAAAGGCTTCCATCAGCGTGGCCCACGCGCCGGTGGAACGGTCGATGGCGATGAGGGAGATCTTGGCGCTGCCGTCGGAATCACGGGGCATGTCCTCCCAGAACTCAGGCTCGCGCGCCTCGCTTCCGAGGCTGTGCAGCGCCCGCTGCAGCTTGACCGAGATGAAGAAGAGGTACCAGCGAATCGTCTCCACCGCATCAGCGACCGCTTCCGAGTGCGTCTCGATTTCTTGCCCGTTTGGCTCTGGTTCGACGAGATAGCGAGGCCCGCTGGCCAGCCGATCCTGGCCCAGCGCAAACTCGAACCAGTCGTTGGCCATGCCGATATACGCCTCGGCGGCCTGCACCAGGGGATGTTTCTCAGCTCGCTTGCGGATGCGTTCCTCTTCGGCCATGACCTGCTCCATCTCCCAGTCGTCGATGTCCTCGACAGGGAGATCTTCCCCGGTATCGTCGAACTCGTCCTCAAGACTCTCCAGCGTGTCGAGCAGTTCGCTCAGCGCCTCGGCGTCTTCACGCTCGGCGCGCGCCTCGGCAGCCATCTCCTCGAACTCCAGGCGCGTGGCGTAGTTCAGGCAGCGTTCGGTGAACGCACACCGTTCGCACCAACTGTCGCAGTAGTTGTAGATGCCGGAGATGTAGCGCGGATCGTTAGCCTTGCGTGACATGTCGTCCAGGTTCATCCGATGTCTCCTGTGTTGTGCACGATCTTCCCGTCGAAAACGGTCAAAACGGCCTGTGTCGCGGCGATATCGGCCGGCGGGACGGCGAAGATGTCGCGGTCCAGCACCACCAGATCGGCCAGCTTGCCGGGTGCGATGCTGCCCTGGCGGTCCGACAGGCCGGTGGCGTAGGCCGGACCGGAGGTATAACCGGCCACGGCTTCAGCCACGGTCAGGCGCTGTTCGGGCTGCCAGCCGCCGGCCGGCTGGCCGTTCAGCCGCCGGCGGGCCACCGCGGCGTGGATGCCCTCGAACGGGTTGGGGCTGGCCACCGGGCAGTCCGAACCAAGCGCCAACACCGCGCCTGTGTCCAGCAGCGTGCGGAAAGCATAGGTCCAGCGGGCACGCTCATCGCCGATGGCCCGCTCCACCAGGCCGATGTCGTCCTCCATGTGGATCGGCTGCACCGAGGCCACCAGGCCCAGCTCGCCCAGCCGGCGCAGATCCTCCGGGTGGCTGTGCTGTACGTGTTCGATGCGGTGCGGCGCCAGCGGCTGCGCGCCGGCAGACGCACGTGCACGCGGCAGCACCTCGCTGAAGACGTCCAGCAGCTCGCGGATGGCCCGGTCGCCGATGGCGTGGATGGCGGACGAGATGCCGGCCGCGTGCGCCCGCTCCACCTTATCGGCGATCTCGTCCATGGGCACAACGGGCAGGCCGCTGCCGCCGTCGCGGTAGGGTTCCAGCATCCAGGCGGTGCGGGCGCCCAGCGACCCGTCGGCGAAGAGCTTGATGCCGCCCATGCGCAGCCGGTCGTCGCCAAAGCCGGTGCGCAGCCCGAGGTCGACCGCTGCATCCAACGCATCGCCGGCGATGTGGCTCCACACGCGCAGGTTGAGCTGGTCGCGCGACCAGAGACGCTGCCACGTCGCCCACGCCGTCTGGCCCTCACTGATGCCGGTGGAGCGAAAGTCGTGGATGCCGGTCAGCCCCAGCCGGTGCGCTGCGGCGATCGCGTCGCGCATGGCCGCGTCGACTTCCGGCGCCGTAGCATGGGGAATCACCGCGTCGACCAGCTTCATGGCCTCGTCGCGCAGCACGCCGGTGGGCTGGCCGGCCGCGTCGCGGTCGATGACGCCGGCCGTCGGATCGGGTGTCGCTGCGTCGATGCCGGCCAGCCGCAAGACAGCGGAGTTGGCGACGGCCAGGTGGAGGTCGCTGCGCAGCAAGTAGACCGGCGTGTCGGGAGCGACTGCATCCAGATCGTGGCGGGTCGGAAAACGCGCCTCGGGCCAGTTGGTCTCGTTCCAACCCTGGCCGCGGATCCACTGGCCGGGGCGGACGCCCTGCGCTGCCGCCGCCACCGCTTCCACGACCGCGGCCAGCGACGCCATGCCGGCCAGTCGCAGCCGCTTGCGTCCCATGGCCCAGCCGCGGAAGTGAAAATGGGCGTCGGTGAGGCCGGGCAGGACGCGCCGCCCGCCGAGGTCGATCTGCTGGGTGCGACTGGTGCGCAGCGCGCGTATCTCTTCGTCGCCGCCGGCGGCCAGAAAGCGACCGGCGCGAATCGCGACGGCCGTCGCCGATGGGGTGGCGGGGTCCTGCGTCCAGATGTTGCCGTTGAAAAGGATCAGGTCGGGCATGGAGTCCTCAGGCTGCGTCGATGGGTGGCCGTGCGGCCGTTGCAGCCACGATTATAGGCCAACGATCTGGGCCGGTCAAACGAGACGCGGCGCGCCAGCCGCCCGGCGGCGATTCGGTTCAGCGGCAACGGAGTGTTATAATCCGGGACGTCTGTCGCCACCCCGGTGGCCAATTCTCCACCCGCTGCACAAGGGATTATGCTTCCATGAACCCATTCCACTGGGCGTTTGACAAGATGTATCCCGTGATCCGTTTTACCTACGAGAAGATCATGGGCCACGCGTGGTTCACAAGAATCGCGCCTGCGTCGGAGGCCGGCATCGCCGAAGGGCTTTGGCTGGGAGGTGCGCCCGACTACGACCGCGACTACCAGTTCTTGCTTGACAACGGCATCACCGCCGTGGTCAACATCCGCGCCGAGCGCGAGGACGATACCGGGTTCTATGGACAGCACGACATCAGCTACATCCAGCTCAAGGCGCTGGACGTCACGGTGCCGTCGGCCGCACTGATCGAGCAGGGTGTGGATTGGATGCGCGGGCAAGTGGCCCAGGAACGCACCGTGCTGGTGCACTGCGCCAAGGGCCGCGGCCGGTCGGCAACCATCCTGGCGGCCTACCTGATGAAGGTGCACGGCATGTCCTTCGATGAAGCGCAAGCGTTGATGTTGTCCCGGCGTTCGCTGGTCAAGCTGGAGCCGCGCCACAAGGTCGCGCTGGAAGCATGGCTGGCTGCCAGCGGCCCGGCAGGAACTACTGATCTGCCGTAGCGGCTCCGTTAGTCGCACGAAGATGAGGCAAGCTATGATCAACCAGCCGAAGTATGAAGCTTCGATTGCTAAGACGTTTGCCGGCAGCACCCTTGACTATCCGAGGAAACCGCAGGATCGCATAGTCTTTCTGGGTGCGCTGAGCGTTTTTCTCCTGAAACGCGAGTCGTACTCCGAGCCTGCGTTGAACGGAGCCATCGCCGGCTGGCTGCGGTCGTTCGACGCGGCCACGACGCTGGACCACGTGACGCTGCGCCGCTACCTGGTGGACGCCGGCTTTCTGCTGCGCGACGAAGCAGGACTGGGCTACAGCGTCGATCGCCCGGCGTTGACGAAGCAGTTCGAGGAGCCGGTGCTGTCGCTGGACGTACACGAGATCGTCCGCCAGGCGCGGGCCGAGCGCGAGGCGCGCAAAAGTGCGTTTAGAGTGCGGTAGTCGCGTCAACTGATCTATCGTTCGAGGCACCCATGATTTCTTCAGAACAAAGCATTGCCGAAGGTATCCTGTTTACCGACCAGTACCAGCTTACTATGGCCCAGCTCTATTACCGGACGGGCCTACACGAGAAGCCGGCGCAGTTCGATTACTTCTATCGACACAACCCTGACTATGGCGGGCATCAGGCAGGCTACGGCGTTTTTGCCGGGTTGGAGTGGCTGTTGGACTGGATGCACCGGAAGCGGTTCCGCGATGAGGATCTGGCCTACCTGCGGGCGCACCACGATGCCAACGGCGATGCCATCTTCCACAACGACTTTCTGGACTGGTTGAGCCGTTACGGCAACTTCGACGGAATCACGCTGCGCGCCGTGCCTGAAGGCCGCGTCGTGCACCCCAACGTGCCGCTGGCCGTGGTTCAGGGACCGCTGGCCATGGCGCAGATCCTGGAAACGTCGCTACTCAACCACCTGAACTACCAGACGCTGATCGCGACCAAGGCGGTGCGCATCCGCGAGGCGGGCCGCGGCCGGCCGATGCTGGAGTTTGGCTTGCGTCGCGGGCCGGAACGTGGAGTCAACGCCGGGGCGCGTGCCGCGCTGATCGGTGGGGCCGATTTCACCTCCAACGTCGGCATCTCCCACGTGCTGGGCTACCCACCCAAAGGCACCCATGCTCACAGCATGATCCAGGCGTTCATGGCGCTGGGCGACGGCGAGTTGGGGGCGTTTCGCGCCTATGCCAATCTCTATCCTGACGATTGCTTGTTGCTGGTGGATACCATTGACACGCTGGGCAGCGGTGTGCCCAATGCGATCACCGTGTTTGAGGAACTGAGGCGCGCGGGCCACCAGCCGGCCGGGATCCGTCTGGACTCCGGCGACCTGGCGCACCTGTCGGTCCAGGCAGCGAAGATGATGGATGAGGCTGGGTTCACCGAGACCTCGATCGTCCTGTCCAACGAGCTGGACGAGCAGACGATCTGGCAGATCCTCACGCAAATCGAGGACGAGGCGTCGCTGTACGGTGTGGACGCGGCGGCAGTGATCGGACGGCTGGTGTACGGCGTCGGCACGCGGCTGATTACTTCCCACGGCCAGCCGGCGCTGGACGGTGTGTACAAGCTGGTGGCGATCCACGAGGACGGTCTGTGGGTGCCAGCCATGAAGATCTCCGAGTCGCCGGCCAAGACGCTGAACCCGGGCAACAAGCGCGCCTGGCGCATCTACGATCACCGCAACAAGGCACAGGCCGACCTCCTGTGCCTGGAGGATGAGGACCCGCGGCAGATGGCGCAGATTACGCTGCATCACCCCAGCGAGAACCACAAGCATCGGACGCTGGACGCCAACGCGATCTCGGCCATCGAGCCGCTGCTGGTGGACGTGTTGGTGGAAGGGCGCGAGGTTCTCGAGCGGCCGTCCATCGATGACATGCGTGCACTGCGTCAGGCGGATGTGGCGCGGCTGGATGCGGGCGTCAAGCGCTTCGTCAACCCGCACTTCTACCACGTGTCACTCAGCGACAAATTATGGAACCTGAAGCAGGACCTGATCCGGTCGGCGCGGGCGGACAACCAGCGTTAGCGGCGGAAAGGATTACACCGATGACCGAGGTTCTTGAATACATCAGCGCGATCCTTGCCACGACGCCGGAGCGGTGGCTGCGCTTGACGGAGACTGTTCCGGCCGATCTGCTGATCCGGCCGCCGGCGGAAGGCGAGTGGTCGGCACTGGACTGCCTGCAACACCTGGTGGACACCGAGCGCTGGGTGTTTGCAGCGCGCGTGCAGTATCTGCTGGACGAGCAGGATTTCCCCGCGTTCGATCCTGACACGGAGGGCACCAAACCCGAGATCGACCAGAGTCCGGCGGCGCTGGCTGCCGAGTTTGCCCGGCTGCGCAGTGAGGGCTTGCAGTTGCTGCAGACGGTGCAAGCGGCTGACTTGTCGAAGCGGGCCGTGCATCAGGAGCTGGGCATCGTGTCGCTGGCAGAGCTGGTGAACGAGTGGGCCGCTCATGACCTGATGCACACCGTTCAGGCTGAGCGCGCGCTGATGCAGCCGTTTATCGCCGGCTGCGGACCCTGGCAGCCTTATTTTCGCGACCATGCCGCGCAGAACGAGCCATGAGCGATTCGTCCAGCACGACCGAGCCTGCTTTCTTCGCTACCCCGGATGAGTTTCGCGATTGGCTGGAAGAGCACCACGAGGCTGCAAGCGAACTATGGGTCGGCTACTACAAGAAAGACTCGGGCTTGCCCAGCATCACCTGGCCGGAGTCGGTGGACGAGGCGCTTTGCTTCGGCTGGATCGACGGCCTGCGCAAGAGCATTGACGAGGTCAGCTACAAGATCCGTTTCACGCCGCGCAGACCGACCAGCAACTGGAGCGCGGTGAACATCGAGCGGGTGGCGGTGTTGACGGAGGAGGGGCGGATGCGTCCGGCCGGGCTGGCGGCATTCTCCCGGCGAAGCGAGGAGAGATCGCGCCTCTACTCGTTCGAACGGGAACATGCTTCCCTGGCAGCAGAAGAAGAGGACCAACTGCGCGCCCACCCGGCTGCCTGGGAGTTCTTTCAGGCCCAGCCACCAAGCTATCGCAAGGCCGCAACGCACTGGATCGTCAGCGCCAAGAAAGAAGCAACCCGTCAATCCCGCCTCGCCAGGCTGATCGAGGACTCGGCCAACGGCCGCACTGTTCCGCCGTTGACGCGGCCCGGAAAGAAACGGTAGGCCGGCTGTGGGGTGGTCAACAACGGGTGTTGTGTGTGTCTTTGTGTTCGGCTGTTTTCACGGCGGCTTGGCGCTTTGAAGGGCGAGTGTTATACTCCCATCGTATGGTCGGGCGTTGTGAGAATGCGTGATCACAAGCGATCGAAGGAGGCTTTGATGAGTCAGCAAGTTCTCGCTTTGAGTCAAGAACAACTTGCCGAGTTCTGTAGGCGCTGGAAGATCACCGAGCTGGCCTTGTTCGGTTCAGCATTGGGTAATGATTTCGGACCGGACAGCGACGTCGATCTGCTCGTGTCATTTACCGATGACGCCAGTTGGGGATTGCTCGACCATATTCAGATGGAACGAGAACTTGAAAAGTTGGTGGGACGTGAGGTGGATTTGGTAACGGAACGCGCCGTTCGCTCAAGTGCAAACTGGCTTCGTCGCCGTGCGATTCTTGACACAAGCGAAGTGTTCTATGCTGCAGGAGTCAAGTATGGAGAGGGATGACGCTGCCTCATTCATGCCTATGATGCCGTCGATTGGGAAGAAGTGTGGAACACCGTCACCAACGACCTGGTTGAACTGATCGACCAGATTACTCCTCACCTGCCGCAGCAGGCAGATAGCGATTAGTCGAATCCCTCGAAGTCCGCGCTGCCGCGCATCCGTTCGACGTTGCGGGCGAACTGCTGGGGCAGGTCTCCCTCGTCACGAAACCCCATCGCCTTGTAGAACTCCAGATCGTAGGCGCGCGTCTGCACCACCACCGGCATCGGCACGGCGTGGCCCATGATCAGCGCCTGCTGGCGGGTGTCCAGCCGCGCCAACACCTCCTTCAACCCCTCAGACCCGCTGACGCCCATCAGCACGGCGCGGATGTCGCTCTCCTCGTCCAACAGGGCGGTGACGCGCGTGCCGATCTGGCTCATCACCTCGGGGTCGATCTTGCTGGGCCGCTGATCGACTATGAACAGGGTGACGTTGTACTTGCGCAGCTCGCGGGCGATGGTGCCGAAGATGGTGTTGCCGGCGATGGCCGGGTCGAGGAACTTGTGCGCCTCCTCGATGGTGATCACCAGCGGCGTCGGCTCATCGGCTTGATTGCCGAAGGCGCGCTCCTTCTTCTCGACGTATTTCTGGTGCAGCCGGCGGGTCAGGAAGTTGGCCACGAAGATGTAGGCGTCCAGCATGTTGCCGTAGCGGCCGAACTCCAGCACCACGCTGGTACCGGCGTCGATGTACTGGAAGATGCGGCCAACCGCGTCACCGTGGGTTTTGGGCGACAGGAAGCCGTAGCGGCGGAAACGCTCGAAGCGGCGGCGCAGCGCGGCCAGCGTCTGGTAGGTCTGGCCCAGGCTGTCGGCCAGCGCCTTCAGGCCGTTGGCGGCCCCCCCGGACTCGTCGTCAGGATCGCCCCAACTGTCGATCCAGTCGTCGTCCAGGAAGTTCGCCAGCCACGTCTTGCCCAGCCGCCGGTGCAGCGCATAGATCGCGCCGATCTGCGCGTCGCTGAGACTGAGGATGTCCTTCAACATTTCCAGGTCGTCCGGCTCGATCTGGTCGTAGCCGATGGTGATGGTGAAGTCAGGGTTGGAGCCGCGCCGCCGGCTGGATTCGTCGTCCAGGGTGAAGATGCTGACCTGGCCGCCGGGGAAGACCTGTTTCAGCCCTTTGACTCGCTTGGTGGCGCCCTCGCTGCTGCCCTCCCATCCATACTCGTTGTGCATGTCGAAGATCAGGTTGACAGCAACCTTCTCACGGATTACGCCGGCCAGTAACAGCCGGCTGAGGAAGGTCTTGCCGGTGCCGCTCTTGCCGAAGACGCCCGATGACCGCTCTACAAACCGCTTCAGGTCAAGGGTGATCTTGACGTCTTCCATGTCCAGCGGGTTGCCGACGTGGAAGAAGTGCGTGTCGCGAGCCTTGTCGTACCCCTCCTCGCCGAAGACCTCGCTGACCTCTTCCTGGCTGGCCTGGCGCACCTCGCTGAAATGGGCCGGAATGGTCTTCACCGGCCGCGGCTCGCCGTCTTCCAGCGCCAGCATAGGCGTCAGATGCACGACGCCGAAGGTGCTGGTGCCGACATGCACCTCGCGCAGGAAGGGGTCGCTGAGGTCGGGCGGGCTGAGCAGCAGGTCATCGCTGGCTGCGCTCAGCTGCACGTCGGTGATCATGCTGAAGAAGCGTTTCTGCTGGCCGCGGATCACCACGTAGCTGCCAACTGCCAGCTCCTCCGTGCTGACGCGCCGGTCGAGGCGAACCTCCAGCCCGCGCGACAGCGAACCGGCGATGACCATGCCCAGGCGCTGGGTGGCCGGCGGCGGGGCCAGCCCTCGTTCCGTGCTGGCGCTGGGCAGCGCATCGAACTCGGCGTCGAGATAATCAGATTGTTGGTTATTGATGGTCATGGTTGTCTGCCCCTCTAGCGCATCCGCTGCAGGATGCCGTCCAGGCGCATCGGGTCGCGACCCAGCAGGCGGGCCAACTCCTGGCCGGCGCGCACCAGGTAGGCGTTCTCCAGATCTCTGCTGCCCTGCACCGCAGCGACCTGGCGCAGCGCGGCGGCGGCCAACTCGTCGGCCGGCGCGTCGGCAGCGTTGAGCACGGTTCGCAGGAAGTCCATCCGCTGCCCGAAACGGCGCACCTCGGCGGGCGAGCACAGCTCAGCCCAGCTCAGCGTGGCAGGCGGCTGCGGCGGCAGGTAGTGAAATATCCGCCCGTCGTCACCCTGCCCGCCAACCACCAGCACATTGACCTCCACCGGCACCTGGCGGCGCTGGCGTTGATCTTCGACGTACTCCGGGGTCAGGTCGCCGGCCGCAATCAACTGGCGCACGAACGGGTCGTCGTCCACCCGCACGTCGTAGATCAGGCCGAGGATCGCGCCCCCTGCCGTTGCCTCGGTGCGCACCAGCGAGCCGAACTGCGGCAGCCCGGCGGCCATGGTGCGGCATCCGACGCAAAAGCTGCCCGTGCTGGCCCGCAACACCCGCCCCAGTTGTGTCCGCTCAACCGTGCTTTCTTCTATCATAGTCGCCTCATCGACTGCGTCCCGTGAAACTCTTTTGCTGCTGCTTGGGTGACACCTCGGCTGTCATCTGCCGGCGCATCAACTCGACGCGCAGCATCTGCTCGAACGCGCCGCGCTCGTGGTGGCTGACGACGGCCAATTCGTGGGCGCGTGCCAGAACGTACGGATAGCCCGTCAACCTGCTGTCAGCCCAGACGGCTGCCAGCGCTGCGCCGGTCAGATCCTCGTCGCCGATCAGCCACTCGGGGGCTTCGATACGGACGATGCGGGACTTCTCGGCGCTTTCCTCGACGGCCGTGTTCAGGTAGCAGAAGCAGATCCGGTGGCCCTGGTTGGCGTAGGTTTTGTTGATCTCCGAGGTGGCCGCGAACCACCCGGTGCGTTGGCCCGGCCCCAGCAGGTTGCCGAACAACAGCCGGTCGCTGAGCCCGCGATAGGGATTGGCCCGCAGCCGCTGGGTGGTAATCTGGTCCAGCGGAATGTCGGCCAGCTGCAGCAGCCGCAATACGTTGGCGCTGCGCGGCCGGTCCACGTAGCCCAGCGGCGCGGCCTGCATGCGTCGCAGTGCGTCCAGCTCGCGGCCGAACTCCTCCACGCGGCGCGCCTGCTGGGTGTCCGAGAGACGCTGCGGCATCCAGAGCAGCAACGGACCGTCGCCCACCGCTACCAGGAGACGGTCCATATCGCCCGCCAGCGCGCGCCGCTCTTCCGTGACGAGCTCTGCCAGCAAGCGCAGCTCCCACAGGTCGCGCCGGGCGTTGACCTGGTCGGTTTCGATCAGCCGCTCCGCCTGGTCATACAGATCGCGCTCGTCGAAATACACCCGGCTGCGTGTCCACGTCGCCGGCGCTGCGCCGCTGCCCTGGCGCAGCACGATTGCGCCGACGTTGAGCAGGAAATAGAGGGCGATTGCGTGCGGATCAGGGTAGATCTGCGACCCGTCGCTGGCGATGAGCGTGGCCGGCTCCGATCCAGCGGGAAGCGACGTGATGGCGTCGAGATGGGTGCTCAGCGGCTCAGCGCCGCGCCAGCTCGAGTCGACCTCGGTGGCGCGCCCGAGCTTCTCCTTCAGTTCATCGGTGACCTGGGCGTGCTGCGCGAGCTTCTGACGCGCCTGTTCGGTGAGGCTCTGAAGCCGGGTTTGCTGACCGGCCAGCGCCTCTGCCATCTCCGCCACCTGCCCGGTCAATCGGTTGAGCTCAAGCATGGCCGCCTTTCCCGCTGAAAGTGTCGAACAAACATTCGGGCGCATTATACAGCAAGGCCGAAATGGGGCCAAACAACGCTTTCACATAAGCTTGCGAAAAACACGGTTGACAAAACGCGCGGGCTGGCGTACAATCGACGCAAGTTTGTCCAGCCAGACCCTGCACTCTTGTGTTACGGGCGTTCAACGGGCATCCGGCAGATGGTTTACCCCGAGAAAGGGGCTTGTCATGGCTCGCTTGCACACTACAGTTGAAAGCCTCTCTGTCATCGACGGCGTTCGCCAGCCGCGCACACTCAACGTGCGCGTGGTCGAACCACTTTCTGCTACGTCCCAGGCAGTTGCCAAAGGCAACCTCTACGTCCTGCTGGAGCTTGGCGGCGAGACCCAACCAACGCCCGCGCTGTTTCGTCTGTTGCTGAACACGGTTCAGGGCGTCTACTACGACGCAGCCGGGGGAATCACCGGCGGCATTACTGAGGCGATTCTGGCAGCGCACCAGGAACTGGCCCAGCACAACGCCGTTCACCCCAACGAGGCGCAGCTTGGCGGCATCAGCTGCGCGGTGCTGCGCGGCGAGGAGCTCTATCTTGGCATCGGCGGCCCGGCCGTCGTGCTGGTGCATACGGCCAATCGGGTCGACCAGTTCCCGGCCGAGCTGGGCGAGAACGTCATCCCGCTTGGCAACCATGAAGCGCCAGCCATCGAGTTGTTCCGCACCAGCATCGACAGCACCGGCACGGTGGTCCAGCTTTCCAGCGAATGGCTGGCGCGCGTCGCGGCGCCAAAACTGGCCACGGCGGCCCTTGCGCCCGACATCGCCTCGGGCGCTGAGTATCTGGAAGCCCTCGCACCCTCGCGCGCCGTCCTGAGCGCCCTGTTGACCTACATTGCGCCGGCCACGCCCGAGCAGCTAGCTGCTGCCGCGGCCGCGGCGGCAGCAGCAGCCGGGCCACCTCCCGATGTCGCCGCCAAAGCGGCCAGGACCGCGCCGGACGCGCCTGATGCCGGCGACACACCGGACACAGACGCGGACGAAGGCGACGACGAGACCGCAGTGGCCGCTGACGCCGAAGAGACCCCTGACAACGATGAGCAGCCCGCGGCCACGCCGGCAGTCGCCACTGTTCCTGCCGCAGTCGCGACAGCAGCGGAGGAAGACGCATCCGTTGACGAGCAGCCTGCCAGACGCCGTCGCTGGCCCTGGCTGCTGGCCTTGCTTATTCCGCTCCTGATCGTTGCTGCGGTCGCCATCGCGCTCTGGGTGGATCAGCAGCGCACGCAGGCAGAGTTTCAGACCCAGTTCCAGGGTGCTCAGGCCGCCTACGCCGCAGCCAGCGCCGACGGTGTGCTGGAGGACACCGCGCGCTCCCAGTTGGCAGACGCCAAGGATCGCATCAACGCAGCGCTGGCGCTGGCGCCAAACGATGAGGCCGCAGCCAGCTTGCTGACCGATATCCAGACCAGGCTCGACGAAGTGAACCACATCGTGCCGCTCTACAAGCTGGTAACCCTGCAACCGCTGGGTGGCGAGGGCAGCCAGCCAACCAATCTTGTGGTCGAAGGGCCGCGTGTTTCGATTCTTGACCAGGGTCAGGATCGCGTGACGCGCTACGGCCTCGATGAGATCAGCGGCCTGATCCCGGAAGCGTCGGGCGGCGTGCTGGCCGAGCGGGGACAGATACTGCCCGATGGTCAGATCGTCGGCGAGTTGCTGGACATGACCTGGGCGGACACCGGCGGCGACCGGCGCACCAGCAACCTGCTGATTCTCGACAGCAACCGCAACCTCATTCAGGTCGATAACGCCACCGGGCTGCAACCGCTGGCGGTCGGAGGCCGGGACCAGTGGCAGAATCCGACGATCATCGCCAGCTACAACGGCAACTTCTACCTGGTGGATGCCGGCCAGGGACGCATTCTGCGCTACCGGCCAACGGCCGATGGCTACAGCAATCCACCGGAGAACTACCTGGAGGGCGACGCCACACTGGATCTGTCGGGCGCGATCGACATGGCCATCGACGGCAACATCTGGCTGCTGTATCAGGACGGCACCGTGCAGACCTTCCTTGAGGGGCGACAGGTTCCCTTTGTGCTGCAGCCGCCGCCCGACAGTCCGATTTCGCAGCCCCAGGCCATCTATGCAGGCTCCGACGCCGGCACATCTGAATCGCTCTTCATCACCGATGCCGGCGGCGCGCGCATACTGGAGTATGACAAGGAGGGCACCTACCTCCGCCAGTACCGCCCCGTGGATCGCGCCGATCTGGAGAAGCTGCGCAAGATGGTGGACGTGCAGGTGGACGAGATCGACGGCACGTTCTATATCTTGACCAGCGACGCCCTGTACAGCACCGACATTCCGCAGCCGTCGTAGGCGTGTTTTCGCGTAGCGCGTAGCGCGCCTGGGGGATAATGCACAAATCGTCGGGGATTTGCCATCGCCCTACCGCTGTGTTAGAATCCCCGGCATGCGAAACAAAGACAATAACACGCGCGTCGCGGCCGACCAGCCGCAGCCAAAAAACAAGCGCGCGCTTCGCTCAGCCTTCTTGCTGGGCATTCTTCTTGTAACCTTCCTCGTTGCCGTCGGCTATGCCTCATCGGCAGTCTATCAGTGGGCGCGCCGCACCGCCATGGCAGCGCCGCAAATCCCGGCAAGCGCGCCGGCCAGCGTTGCATCTACCTCCGGCGCAACCGACCAGTCGGTCCAGCCGGTCGACATCGTCCCCCTGGCTGCCGGGCCGTCCGAGGCAAGACCCGCCACCCCGGCAGAGGAACAGACCGTTACGGCCGCCGAGGGAGCGACGCCGGAACGCATTACTGTCCTGCTGTTAGGAGTCGATCAGCGTCCTGATGACCCCAGCCCGCCGCGGACTGACAATATTATCGTTCTCACCGTCGAGCCCGCATCGGGCAATGTCAGCATGGTGTCGGTGCCGCGCGACATGTTCGTCTCGATCCCGGGCTTCGACTACAGCGGCAAGATCAACACGGCCTATCCTATCGGTGAAAGCAGCAAATATCCCGGCGGCGGCGGCGCGTTGGTCAAGAAGACCGTCAGCGAGTTGCTCGGCTATCCCATCGACTACTACGTGAAAATCAACTTCGACGGCTTTGTCAAGATAGTCGATCTGATCGGCGGCATCGATGTGGACGTTCCCAAAGCGATCACCGACAACGAGTATCCAACCATCGACTACGGCATCGAGACATTTCATATCGACGCAGGCCCCCAACATCTTGACGGCGAGACGGCGCTGAAGTATGCGCGCACCCGCCATGCCGACGACGATTTCCAGCGCGCCAGGCGGCAACAACAGGTTCTCGTGGCCATCAAAGACAAACTGGTCGAGAACAAACTGATGACGACTCTGCACTTGCTCGACCTGGTGCGCCTGATGAACGACTCGGTGGAGCACGACATTCCGCCCATGGAACTGCCGGGCCTGCTGTCGCTGGCCAGCAAGATGCAGATCGGCGACATCAACCAGTTGGTGCTGGACACCCGCTACGCGCAGATCGTCACTCACGATACGCTGGGCTGGATATTGGTGCCGAATCGCGCCAAGATTCGCCCCGCGATGGATGCCTTCTTTGCAGGCAAACCGACCGTCGACGAGGTCAACGTTGCTGCGCTGGCACAGGAACAGGCTCGCCAGGAAGCCAACCTCGCTCGCCAGCAGGTCCGCAACGATTTCCAGACGCAGGCAGCCACACAACGCCGCCAGTTGGCCGACGAAGGCGCCCGGCTGGTGGTGCGCAACGGCACCAGCAACCCCGTCCTGGCCGCCCAGGCCGCCGACTGGCTGACCCGCGAAGGCTTTAACGTCGTCAACTATGGCCAGGCTGATCGCACCGACTACCCGCGGACGGTTCTTGTCGAGTACACCGACCAGCCGGTGACGGTGGAGAGTCTGCGCAACATGTTTGCCATCGCAGCGGATAACCTCCAGATGACGGCAGCGGATGCGAATTCGGACGCTGATCTGGAGTTGATCATCGGCAGCGACTTCTATCTGCTGGTGTCGAATTAGCGTCAATCGGTCTCTACGGTGCCGTGTACACCAGAATCCTCGTTCCACTGGATGGCTCACGTTTTGCTGAACAGGCGCTGCCCCACGCTCTGAACATTGCAGCCGCCGGCCCGGTTGAGATTCACCTGCTGTCTGTCGCCCCGTTGCTCGACGATCAGGCCAGTTCGGTAGTGGAGATGTACCCGGTCTATGTGTACCGCGACTACGCGATGGACCATACCAGCGAGACCGAGCGGATCAAACTTGGACTTCAGGACTACCTCGACCAGGTAAAACGCGGCATCAATGCTGCCGGCCACCAGGTCGTCAGCGCAATCCGTCTCGGCCAGCCTGCCGAGGAGATCATCACCTATGCGGGCGAGAACGACTGCGAGTTGATCGTCATGTCAACCCACGGCCGGTCCGGCATTGGCCGCTGGGTCTACGGAAGTGTCGCCGACAAAGTTCTGCGTGGCTCCACAACACCGGTGCTGCTGGTGCGGGTGCAGGAGCAGACTGAATAATCCCCGTTCTAATCTGACCCAAGGAGGTGTCCCATGTCGAGATCGGTTATCATCTGGACCGTTGGAGGCTTAATATTTGGTGTGCTGTTAGGCGCTCTCATCGGCTACACGGTCGGCGAAGGGACGATGCCAGGTTGGATAATCGTCAGCGGCATCGGCGGCACGCTTTTCTTCGGCCTGTGGGGCTATGCCAACGAGCAGCATCGCAAGGTGCGCCACGCCGACGACAAACCGAAGAAGAACAAGACTGCATAGGACAGATTTCCGGGCGGCCCTGTAGTTCGAAGTTGAGGCTCTGGCGGGTTTTTGCGTAAAAACCGGCCAGAGCCTCGACTCCCATCTGTTAGGCAGACCTCGTAATCCGCGCGATGTGGACCACCCTGCATCCGCGAGTATGGATTCTTCACACTTCTTCCCATGACACAATCTGCTAAGTCCTTGCCTGTTGCCGGGAGCGAGACAGGTTTGGAGATCCTGAAGGGTTTTGCGCGCGAGCGCTCGCTGTTGGTCGCGCTGCGACTGATGAACGAACACGTCGGCACGGCCTTTCGAATCACCCTGCCGCGCTTCCAGCCGGCTGTTTTCGTAGGACCGGAGTCCAATCGCCAGATCCTGGTCTCCCAGCGGCAGGACTTCATGTGGCGGCCCGAAGGCGACCCCGTCTGCAAGCTGCTGCGTCAGGGCGTTCTCGTCACCGATGGCGAGTTCCATGACGAGTTGCGCGCCTGGATGGACCCGCCCTTGCAGCGGCGCAACGTGACCCCGCACATCCCCGCTTTCTGGCGCTACACCGACGACATCGCTATGGTCTGGCAGGACGGGCAGCAGGTTGACATGCTGGTCGAGATGCGCAAGGTGGCGTTGCTGATTCTGATGGGCACGCTGTTCGAGATCGAGTTTCTCCCGGAGATAGATCGGCTGTGGCAGCCTATCCTTGACCTTCTGGAGTACATTTCGCCCGGTCTGTGGATCTTCTGGGCCGGCATGCCGCGCCCCAAGTATCGCCATGCCATCAATACCATGGACGACTATCTGCACGGAATCATCCAGCAGCGGCGGCAGGAGATCGAGCAGTTCGGCGTTGAGCCGCCTGCGGGCGACCTGCTGGGTCAGCTTGTCTCCAAGTCCGGCATGAGCGACGACCTGATCCGCGACCAGCTACTGACCATGCTCATCGCAGGCCACGATACCAGCACAGCGCTGCTGGCGTGGGTCTTCTATCTGTTGGGAATGCATCCCGACGCGATGGCGCGGGCGCAGGCTGAAGTGGACACCGTGCTGTCCAGTCGCGACCTCCCGCCCAGTCTCGACGAGATCAACCGCCTGTCGTTTGTCGATCAGGTCATCAAGGAAGCCCTGCGGCTCTATCCGCCTATACACGTCGGCAACCGCCGCGCCGACACCGACGTCGCCGTGCAAGGGTACGATGTGCCGGAAGGGACCAGGGTCATGTACTCGATCTACCTGTCCCACCGCGACAAGAACCACTGGGAGAACCCCAACGACTTCTGCCCGGCGCGCTTCGACCGGCACAGCGAGGACCGGCAGCCACCCTTCACCTATGTGCCGTTTGGCGGCGGGCCGCGCAACTGCATCGGCGCAGCCTTCGCGCAGGTCGAGGCCAAGGTGGTTATCGCACGTCTCTTGCAGTCGTTCGACTTCGAACTGCTCAACGGCGACGAGATCAAGCCACACATGGGCGCCACCCTCGAACCCCGACCCGGCGTGATCATGCGCGTCACCCGGAGGGGCTGAGCGTGCCTGCTATCCACGATCTGCGGCGCAACGCGACGTTGACATTTGTTGCGCCGCCGTTGGCTCTCTGGTCCGACCAGCAGTTTCGCGCGTTGCCCCGGCTGGACCCTCTGCGGTCCGACGTCCTGCTTCCCTCCCTGTCCATCATCATCCCGGCGCGCGACGAGGCAACCAACCTGTTGCGTCTCCTGCCGCGCTTGCAGCGGCTGCGCTACCCCGGTGCACTGGAGATCATCGTCGTTGACGATGGTTCCACCGACCTGACGGCCCAGCTCGCGCGCGCCTACGGGGCGCGGGTGCTGCAGATGCGCGAACTACCTCCCGGCTGGCTGGGCAAGACGCGCGGCTGTCACGTCGGCGCAAGCGCGGCCAGCGGCGACTGGCTGCTTTTCGTCGACGCCGACACCGACTACTCGCTCGACGGTCCGGCCCGGGCGGTGGCGCACGCTGAACGTCACGGTCTGGACGGGTTGACGGTTTTTCTGCGCCAGGAATGCAACGGCCCGGTGGGACAACTGGCCATGGCCGTTGCCTATGCCGGTCTGTTTGCGACGATTAAGCCGACACACCAGGTGCTCAACGGCCAGTTCGTTCTGCTGCGCCGCGAGACCTATTTCGAAAGCGGCGGCTTCCTGGCGGTGCGCGACCAGCCGCAGGAGGACTTGGCCCTTGGGCGGCATCTGGCTACGTTGGGGTTTACCGTCCCGGTCTTCAACGGGGACGACATCGGCATCGTTCACATGTACCGCGACACCGCCGGTCTGGCCAAAGGTATGGCACGCCTCGGCGCACAGACACCGCGCTGGACCGGCTGGCGCGCCATCCCCACGTTCATGCTGGTCACCGCGCTGATGTCTCCGTTGGTGACGCTGATCGGCGTGCTGCTGGGCCAGCTCGACCGGCGCTGGCTGCCCGCTACCTGGCTCGCGGCCACCGCTGCCGGCTTGCCGTGGATGCAACGGTTCGGCTCTCCCACGCTGGCGCCTGCCATTCCCCTGGCCGCGCTGTTCGTCCAGAGCGCGGCCGTCTGGGGCTTCGTCAATCGCGCGCTGGGCAGAGGGCTGATGTGGAAAGGCCGGCGCGTCTAGCCAGTAATCAGCAATCAGTTCAAAGTGAACAGTGAACGGTAGACAATCAACGGTTAACAGCACCCGGCTACTGATCACTCACTGATCACAATTCGCGGTTCACCAACCATGACCTACTTCGGCTTTCTCCTCGGCTTTCTCGGCATCCCCATCGTCATCCTGGCCATCGTCACCTGGCTGGACCACCGGCGCGGCAAGCCCATCCCAGCCAACTTCCGCGGCTGGCCGCTCTGGGCCGGCATCCTGCTGCACGTTATCGTAGCTGTCGTCTACACCACGCCGTGGGACAACTATCTGGTAGCCACCGGCGTCTGGTACTACGACCCGGCGTTGGTGACGGGAATCGTACTGGGCTGGGTGCCTATCGAGGAGTACACCTTCTTTGTCGTGCAGACCATCATGGCCGGCCTGTGGATCGTCTTCCTGATGCGCAGGCTGCCGGTGAATCCCGACCCGCCGCCGTTGCAGCGCAACTGGCGTATCGTTCCGGTCGTGATCCTGGGGGTCATCTGGATCGGCAGCGTGGCGCTGCTGATCTCAGGGTGGCCGCCCGGCACGTACCTGAGCCTGCTGCTGGCCTGGGCGCTCCCTCCCATCATGTTGCAGTTTGCGTTTGGCGGCGACATCCTGCGCCGCTATGGCCGGTTGGTCCTTCTCGCCATCGTTTCGCTGACCCTCTATCTCAGCCTGGCCGATTTCCTGGCCATCGGCTCCGGCACGTGGGAGATCAACCCGGCCACGTCGCTGCACTGGTTGATCGGCGGCGTGCTGCCGGTGGAGGAAGTGATCTTCTTCCTGATCACAAACTCGCTGGTTACTCTTGGGCTGGTTCTGGTCCTGGCAACCGAAAGCCATCAGCGCTTTCACCAGATAGCCCGGCGGGTCAAAGACCGCAGCAGCAAGCAGGCCGGCAAGCCAGCATGACCCCCCTCATCAACCTGCTGTGGATTGCGTTCGCGTTCCTGTGCGGCGCGCTGCCGATGTCCTACTGGATCGGCAAGGTCTTCCTCCACATCGATATCCGGCAGTACGGCGACGGCAACCCCGGCGCGGCCAACGTGTTCGCGGCCGGCGGCCGGGCGCTGGGGTTCGCGGCGATTCTGGCGGACGGCTTCAAGGGGCTGATCCCGGTCGCGCTGGCCAACTTTCAAGGCGGCGTCGAGGGATGGGCGCTGGTCGCCGTCTGTCTCGCGCCCATCCTGGGACACGCCTACTCGCCCTTTCTCAGGTTCAACGGCGGCAAGGCGCTCGCTGTCAGCTTCGGCGTTTGGACGGGGCTGACCACCTGGCAGGGCCCCATCGTGCTGGGCATCGCGTTCGCCGTCTGGCTGCTGGTGCTGAAGGTCGAAGGGTGGGCCATCGTTGCCGGCATGCTGACGCTGCTGGCGTTCTTCCTGTTGACCGGCGCGCCCTGGGTATGGCTGGCCGTCTGGGCTGGCAACTTCCTGATCTTCATCCTCCGCCACAAGACCGACTTCCGCCGCCGGCCCAACCTGCGCGCCGGCGTGCTGGGCCGGTTTCTGCCATGAAGCCTACTCCCAGTTCAGGTCGCGCTGATGGGATGCGGGTTGCGGAGCCGGCTTCCACCCAAACCGATCCGCCAGAGGACACTGAGACGCCCTACCGCGGGCTGAGCCTGCCAAAGCCCCCGCGCTTCCACTGAGGCGGCTGTCTTCTGCCAGTCTTTGTCAGGCCAGCAGACAAGCGGCTTCCTGCGCGGGAGCGACCAATCGCAGGGCCGGGTCCTCCCCGCGACAGATATCCTGCGCGATGGGGCAGCGGGGGTGAAAGCGGCAGCCCGGGGGCAGATCGATGGGGTTCGGCGGGTCGCCCTCCAGGATGATGCGCTCGCGTCGCTGGCGCGGGTTCGGCACCGGAATCACGGAGAGCAGCGCCTTCGTGTACGGGTGGGTCGGGTTGGCCAGCACCTGGCGCGTCTGGCCCAGTTCGACGATGCGTCCGAGGTACATCACCGCGACGCGGTCGGTGAAATGGGCGGCTGTGGCCAGATCGTGGGTGATGAAGAGGATCGAGATGCCGCGCTGGGCGCGCAGGTCGGCCAGCAGGTTGAGAATCTCGGCGCGGATGCTGACGTCCAGCATCGACACCGGCTCGTCGGCCAGCAGCAGCGTCGGCTCCAGCACCAGCGCGCCGGCGATGACCACCCGCTGGCGCTGTCCGCCCGACAGTTCGTGGGGATAGCGGTTGACGAAGTTCTCCGCCGGCCGCAGCCCCGCGTCCTCCAGCGACCGGCGGACGCGCGCAGCGCGCTCGGCCTTGTCGGGCACCAGGTTGTGAACCTTGAGCGGCTCGGCGATGATCTCGCCGATGACCATCAGCGGGTTGAGCGACTCGTACGGGTCCTGGAAGATCATCTGGATATGGCGGCGCAGGGCTTTCTGCTCCTTGCCGCTGACGCTGGTCACATCGTTGCCCTCGAAGATGATCCTGCCAGCGGTCGGCGTCTCCAAACCCAGCAGCGTCAGCGCCAGAGTCGACTTGCCGCAGCCGCTCTCCCCTACCACCGCCAGCACCTCGCCGCGTCCCAGATCAAAGGTGACATCGTCCACTGCGTGAACAAAGCGTTCAGGCGAGCGAAGCAGGCCGGAACGCTGTGCGGGGAACAGCTTGCGCAGGTTTTGGACCTGGAGGATGGGCGAGTCGGGCATGGTTATCAGTAGTCAGTGATCAGTTATCAGTGATCAGTGGTCAGAAGACAGGATCGATGGTAGGCGAGAGAGAAGAGATCGAGAGAACGTGATAGACCCGGTCAAGAATTGTGCGCTGCATCCCGCAGCAGTACCGCCAACCGGTCACGGTCCTCTCGTCACTGCCAACTGCCACTGGTCACTGATCACTGATCACTGACCAGGTGGCAGCTCGCCAGATGTCCCGCTGCCAGGCGATGCAGCGCGGGCGCCTCGCTGTGGCATCGGTCGAAGACCTCCGGACAGCGGGGCGCAAACCGGCAGCCGGGCGGCAGGTCGTCCAGTCGCGGCGGCGCGCCCGGAATCGAGATCAGCCGCTCGGTGGGCCTTGTAAGGTCAGGAAACGCTCGCAGCAGTTGCCGGGTGTACGGGTGCTGCGGATCGTTGAAGATGGTGTCCACGTCGGCGTACTCGGCTGTGACGCCGCCGTACATCACCAGCACCGTGTCGCACACCTCGGCGACCACGCCCAGATCGTGGGTCACCAGGATCACGGACAGCCCCAGCTTGTGGCGCAGTTCGTCAAGCAACTCCAGTATCTGGGCCTGGATCATCACGTCCAGTGCGGTGGTCGGCTCGTCAGCAACAACCACCTGGGGATTGCAGGCCAGCGCCATGGCGATCATGGCGCGCTGGCGCATGCCGCCTGAATACTGGTGGGGATACTGGTTAGCGCGGTTGGCGCCGATCCCCACCATCTCCAGCAGGTCGCCGACCCGGCCGGCCGCGCTGGACTTCTTGCCCGTTGGCGCCATGCCATGACGCACCAGCGCCTCGGCGATCTGGTCGCCCACGGTGCGCACCGGGTTGAGTGCGTTCATGGCGCCCTGGAAGATGATGCTGATGTTGCGCCAGCGTACCTCGCCCATCTCGCTCTCGGTCAGGTCAAGCAGGTCCTGGCCCATGAACTCGATGGAGCCGGTGACGATGCGGCCGGCGGCCGGCAGCAGCCGCATCAGGCTGAGCATCAGGGTGGTCTTGCCGCAGCCGCTCTCGCCAACCAGCCCCAGCATTTCACCCTCGCGCAGGGCAAAGCTGACGTGGTCAACCGCGCGCGGCCGGCGCGCCCTTCTGCTTCGAGACGAACTCGACCGAAACATCGCGCACATCCAGGAGGATGGGAGCTTCTGTCAGCGGGATGATGTCGGCGTAGCTGCTCAACTGCGATCTCCTGCGGCGGGTGATCTGGTGAAAGGGGGACAAGGTGAGGGGGAGAGAGGGAGAGGGGGAGAGATCAGAACTTCGCCGGCCGGGCTGACCGCCTTTCCTCGTGTCCCTTCTTTCCTTCCTTTCCCTGTTTCCTTGTTTCCTTGTCTACTTGTTTCCCTGTCTACCTGTTGCCGTCTGCCTCTCCTAGAACACCTGCCACTCCTCGCTCTCAACATCGGCCACGGCGGTGCCGCGGACGCCGGAGCGGGCGATCATGCGTTTGCCGACAGCCAGGTGGTGCGTTTCGAGGCGGGTTGAGCACTTCTTCCAGGCCGCGGCCCAGCAGCGTGCAGCCCAGCACCACCCAGACGATGCCCAGGCCGGGCGGCACCAGCGCCCACCACGCCCCGGCGCTCATCGCGCCGCGGGTGAAGGCGTAGTTCAACATCTGGCCCCAGCTCACCAGCGTTGGGTCGCTGAGGCCCAGGAAGGCCAGCGTGCTCTCACTGAGGATCGCCAATGAGATCACCAGGACCGTGTTGGCGACCATCAGCGGCAGCACCAGCGGCAGGATATGGCGGCGGACGATGTAGCTGTTGCCGGCGCCCACGGCCCGGGCGCGCGTCACAAACTTGCGCTCCTTGACGGTCAGCGTCTGCGAACGCACCAGCCGCGCGGTGCCGGTCCAGCCCAGAATGCCGATGATAAAGATGATGTTCCACAGGCTGGGCTTGGTCATCGCGACAATGACGATTGCCAGCGGCAGGTCGGGGATCACCAGCATGATGTCGGTGAAGCGCATCAGCCCCGTTTCAACCTTGCCGCCCCAGAAGCCGGCCACGATGCCCACCGTGCCGCCGATGGCCACTGCGATGAACGCCGCAAAGAAGCCCACCACCAGCGAGACGCGCGCGCCGTACATGAAGTTGGACAGCACGTCCTTGGCCGCGTCGTCGGTGCCCAGGAGGTGCGCCGCGCTGGGCGGCGCGTAGATGTCGTCGATCGTCACTTTGACCGGTGCGTAGGGATCGTAGGGCGCCAGTTGGGGTGCGAACACCGCCATCAGGATCGCGGCCAGCAGCATGACCAGCCCGATCAGGCCCATGGTGCTGCGGCTGAAGGTCCGCGACAATCCGCGAATACTGGTGATCTCAATAGATGCTGTCATAGGCGGAAAACATCATCGAAAACATGGAAGGTCGGACGGGACGAGAGCGACACAGGAAAGGAAAGCAAGGAAATCTGCTCCTTTGTCCGTCTGCTCCTCTGCATCTCTGGTACTCTGACCCTCTGCCCTTCT
Organism: Caldilineales bacterium; assembly: GCA_041391245.1. GTDB lineage: Bacteria > Chloroflexota > Anaerolineae > JAAEKA01 > JAAEKA01 > JACKBK01. The sequence goes on along the minus strand of JAWKOJ010000009.1, from coordinate 112,388 downwards.
GCTCCTCTGTCCCTCTCACGCGGCGCGCACACGCGGGTCGAGATAGGAATAGAGCAGGTCGGCGATCAGGTTGGCGAAGACCACAGCCACCGCGATGATCAGGAACGCGCCCTGCAACACCGGGTAGTCGCGCCGGTTGACCGCCTCGAAAATGGTCTGGCCCAGGCCGGGCCAGGAGAACACCGCCTCGATCTGGATGGCCCCGGCCACGGTGAAGCCCAGATTGAGGGCGATGATGGTCACCATGGGCAGCATCGAGTTGCGCAGCGCGTGGCCGCGCAGGATCTGGTAGTTGTTCAAGCCCTTGGCCTTGGCGGTCAGCACGTAGTCTTCGGACAACACATCGACCATGGTGCTGCGCATGATCAGCAGATATTCGCCCACAAAGACGATGGTGAACGTCAGCGTCGGCAGGATCATGTGGCGCGCGACGTCCAGCGCCTGCTCCCAGCCGTTGTCATAGGTGGCCCCCGGCGTGATCTTGCCGCCGATGGGCAGGTTGAAGTGACGGCTGCCCAGCATCAGCAGAATGATACCGAGCCAGAACGTGGGCAGACTCCAGGCTACCAGCCCGCCGATGAGCGCGCCGTAGTCAACCGAGGTGCGCACTTTCCAGGCCGCGACGACACCAATGACGATGCCGATGACAATCGACAGTATCTGCCCCATGCCCACCAGCAGCACCGTGTTCCAAAGCCGCTCCAGCAGCAGGTCAGCCACCGGCCGGTTGCTGTGATAGCTGATGCCCAGCTCCCCTTGCAGCAGGTTGCGGGCGTAGATGAAGAACTGGGTGTCCAGGGGGTTGACGAAACAATCGCCGATCTCGACAGGGTTCAGCGATTGGAAGCAGTTGATGATCGGCTTGTCAAGGCCGAAGCGGACGCGGATCGCCTCGACTGCCTGGGCCGTCAATCGCGGATCGCGCACGCCCGACCGCGCCGGATCGCCGGGCAGAATGCGAAACAGGAAGAAGTTCAGGACGATGACGAACAGGATGGTCAGGACGGCCCAACCGATCTTCTTCAGGACGTAGCGGGAGCCGAGCATCGCAGGAAGGAAAGGCAGGAAACAGAGGGAAAGAGGGAAACCAGGGGTCTCGAAGGCACTGAGTGAACTCTGGCCAGCCGGGCAACCGAGTTTCGCTGGTTCTTCGAGACCCCTGTGGTTGACCTCAGTTCCCGACGGGTGTGATCACCGTCAACGAGGTTGGATCTTCGAGCCCGACCTTGGGCTGGTCGGTCAGCCATCCGGTAAAGCGGTCGGTGCGGAACGCCTGCGTCGCCTGCGGGTAGTATGGGATGATGTAGGCGACATCGTCGTGCAGTATCTGCTGCATCTGCCAGACGATCTCGCGGCGCTTGTCGGGATCGAGCTCGGTGGCCTGTTGCGCAAACAGCTTGTCGAACTCGGGATTGGAGTAGCCCGTCTCGCTGTTGCCGGTGGGGATCTCGTCTGTCAGATGGACGCTGAGCAGAAAGCCCGGGTCGGGGTCCGATCCCCAGCCCCAGATGATGATGTCGAAGTCGAACGTCGGGCAACAGACCGAGGTCAGCGCGTCGGGGTCCAGCGCCTGCGGCTGAAGTTCGACGCCGACCTGCTTCCACGACTCGCCCAGCAGCTCGGCAACGCGCGGCGCGGTGCTGCTGTCGCTGGGCCAGTAGATGCGGAAGATCAGCGGATTGCTGCCGTCGGGCATCTGGCGCACCCCATCGTTGTCCGTGTCCAGATAGCCAGCCTCGTCGAGGATGCGGTTGGCCTCGTCGATGTCGAAGGCGTAGTCCTGGATGGTGTCGTTGTACCACACCCCCAGGCCGTCAGGAATCAACGTCAGGCCCGGTGTTCCCAGCCCCAGCAGCGCGACGTCGATGATCTTCTGCTTGTCGGTAGCATGGGCCAGAGCCTTGCGCACCTGCACATCGCGCAGCGCAGGATGCCCTGAACAGACGCCGTCATCGGGCGGACAGTTGTCCTCCGACACCTGGTTGGGGATGATGTCGGTGACCTCAGGCGACAGCGGTGCACCGATCACCAGTTGCACGTTCTCGGCGTTGCGCAGGGTTGGCACCGCCGTGTTGGGCATCTCGGTGATCATGTCCACCTGCCCGGTGGTCAACGCCTGCACCAGCGCGTCCTGATTGTCGAAGGTCTGGAACACCACACCGTCCACCTTGGGCGGCGAGGTTGGGTGGTCCTTTACCGCCTCCAGCGTCACAAACTCGCCCTGGCGGTACTCCACCAGCTTGAACGGCCCGCTGCCGATCATCTGCTCGTTTTCGAAGGCCGTTGCCCCCTCGGGCGTGTCGTGCTCGGCCCAGATGTGCTCGGGCAGGATGTACATGAAGACGAGTTGACTCTCCATGTTAGGAATCGGCTCGGTCAGGGTGATGACCACCGTCTGGTCGTCGGGCGCTTCGACGCTGTCGAAGTAGTCGGTGTAGACCGGCATGTAGGGGAAGTCCTCGTGGCTGCCGTAGAAATTGTAGGTGAACACAACATCCTTGGCAGTCACCGGCTGGCCGTCGTGCCAGGTGAAGTCATCCCGCAGGGTGAAGGTGTGGACCAGGCCGTCGTCGGAGACATCCCAACTCTTGGCCAGGTCCAGCGAGAAGGTGCCGTCCAGGTTCAGGTCGAACATCGAACTGTAGACCAGCTCGAAAAGGGTGTACGCCTCTGAGAGGACGGCCGTGCCTGGATTGAGTGTATCCGGGCTGCCGCCCCAGCCGATGCGCACCTGTACCGGCGCCGCCGGTGCCGCGGGTGGTTCCGTGGGAGCCGGTGCGGCCGGTGCGGCGGAGTCGGCCGGCGCTGAGGTAGCGGCCTCCGGAGCCGGCGCGCCAGTCCCTCCGCCGCAGGCAGCAAGCATTAAGGCTATCACGATCAGGATAGCCAACGTGGATCGGGTCTTTTTGAACATGGTCTCTCCTCCGCGAGGTGGCAGCCGGTCGTTCTTCGGGAGCAGGAGCGGGGGCAACGTCATGTCGAACTGACTCCTTGGGTGAGAATGACGGAGCTGCAGTCGAAACAAACGGGCGAACAGTGGGCGGGCCAGGAAACCCGAACGAGGCAGGCGTTTTATACCCCATCTACGCCCGCCTGTCAAGCGGTATTGCCAAGACCATGTCTCCATCACCCAGGCTGACCCAACAAAAACGGCCCGGACTGGCAGTGTCAGTCCGGGCCGTTGTGTTGTTCGTGGCGGGTCACGCCGCGGGGCGGTCTACGCCTCGCGGTACTCGCCTTCGACGATGTCCTCATCGCCGGGGGGCGGCGGAGGCGGCGGGGTGTCGCTGGCGCCGTTGCCGTCGCTGAAGGGCGCCTGCGGCTGCTCCGGCGCGGCCTGGTGCATCTGCGCCGACCTGCTGCCAGGCGTTCATCAGCTCATCGGTGGTGCTGCGGGTACGCTCAATGTCGGTGCCCTGCATGGCGGAGCGCACGGCCGCGATCTTGCCTTCCAGGGTGCTCTTGCCGTCGGCCGGCAGGTTGGGCGTGTCGCTGATGAACTTCTCGACCTGGAACACGGCGGTGTCGGCTGCGTTCCTCGCCTCGACCTCGTCGCGGCGGCGCTGGTCCTCAGCCCGGTGCGACTCGGCCTCGCGCACCATGCGGTCCACTTCGTCCTTGGCCAGGCCGCTGGAGGCGGTGATGCGAATGCTCTGCGTGCGCCCGGTAGCCTTGTCCAGCGCGCTGACGTGCAGGATGCCGTCGGCGTCGATGTCAAAGGTGACCTCGATCTGCGGCATGCCGCGGCGCCGGCGGGATGCCGTCCAGAATGAAGTTGCCCAACAGCTTGTTGTCGGCTGCCATGGGGCGCTCGCCCTGCACGACCTTGATCTCGACGCTGGTCTGGTTGTTGGCCGCCGTCGAGAAAGTCTGGCTCTTGCGGGTCGGGATGGTGGTGTTGCGCTCGATCAGCGCCGTCGCCACGCCGCCCAGGGTCTCGATGCCCAGGGTCAGCGGCGTCACGTCCAACAGCAGCACATCCTTGACCTCGCCACCCAGCACGCCGGCCTGGATGGCGGCCCCGATGGCGACCACCTCGTCGGGGTTGACGCCGCGGTGCGGCTCGCGGCCGAAGAACTTCTTGACCGCTTCCTGCACGGCCGGCATGCGGGTCTGTCCGCCGACCAGCACAACCTCGGCGATGTCGGAAGCCGACAGGCCGGCGTCTTCCAGCGCGCTGCGGCACGGGCCGATGGTGCGCTCGATGAGATCCGCGGTAAGTTGCTCCAGCTTGGCGCGGCTCAGCGTCATCTGCAGGTGCTTGGGGCCGCTGGCGTCGGCGGTGATGAACGGCAGATTGATCTCCGTCTGCATCACCGTGGACAGTTCGATCTTGGCCTTCTCGGCCGCCTCCTTGAGGCGCTGCAGGGCCATGCGGTCCTGGCGTAGGTCGATACCCTGCTCCTTGCGGAACTCGTCCGCGATCCAATTGATGACGCGCTGGTCGAAGTCGTCGCCGCCCAGGAAGGTGTCGCCGTTGGTGGATTTGACCTCGAACACGCCGTCGCCCACGTCCAGGATCGAGATGTCGAAGGTGCCGCCGCCCAGGTCGTAGACCGCGATGCGCTGGTCCACCTGCTTGTCGAGGCCGTAGGCCAGCGACGATGCGGTCGGCTCGTTGATGATGCGCAGAACCTCAAGGCCGGCAATGCGGCCGGCGTCCTTGGTGGCCTGGCGCTGGCTGTCGTTGAAGTATGCCGGCACGGTGATGACGGCCTGGGTGACGGTCTCGCCCAGGTACTGCTCGGCGTCGTGCTTGATCTTCTGCAGGATCATGGCCGAAACCTCGGGCGGCGAGTACTCCTTGCCGCCCATGACCACAGCCACGTCGCCGTTGGGACGATCGACGATCTTGTAGGGCAGGATCTCCAGGGCTCGCTGCACTTCAGCGTCGCTGTACTTGCGCCCCATCAGCCGCTTGACCGAGAAGATCGTGTTGTCGGGGTTGGTGACTGCCTGGCGGCGCGCCACCTGTCCCACTAGCCGCTCGCCGCTCTTCGGGTTGACCGCCACCACCGACGGGATCAGCCGCGCCCCTTCCGACGAAGGGATGACCACGGGCTCGCCTTGTTCCATCACTGCCACGACCGAGTTGGTCGTGCCGAGATCGATTCCAATAATTTTTCCCATGAGTTGTAGACTCCTCTTTCTAATTCGCGACTACTGCGCGACCTTGACCATGGCCGGACGCAGCACCCGGTCATCCAGCATATAGCCCTGCTGCAGGACTTCCACCACGGTGTCCGGCTCGGCGCCGTCCACCTCCTCGACCATCACTGCCTGATGCAGGCTGGGATCGAACGGCTGGCCCTTGGCCTCGATGACGGATACACCCTCGCGCAACAGCACACCTTGCAGCTTGCGCAGAATCAGCGTGAAGCCCTGCACCCAGGTTGAGTCGGCCTCGTCTTCCGGCACCAACTGAAAGGCTCGTTCGAAGTCATCGACGATGGGGATGATGCCGTTGAGCAGCCGTTCGCGGCCGGCGCGCACCTCGCTGTCGGCGCGCACTTCGGCGCGCCGGCGGGCGTTGGAGAACTCGGCCGCAGCCCGCAGATAGCGGTCTTCCCACTCGTCGCGGGCCTTGATGGCGTCCTTCAACTCGCCCACCAACTGCACAACCGCATCGTTGCCAGAGTCATCCGCCGGCTGCGCGGGCGTCTCCTCTGTCTCTTCGGCCGCGGCCGTGATTTCCTCGTCGGTCTCCTGGCTCGCGGCCTCTTCCTCGACAACAGGTTCTTCGTCTGCCAGAGGCTCTTCTTGTAACAGGTCTTCTTTGTTTTGGTCTGTCATGCCATTCTCTCGTCAATACGATCATCGCTGCTTTCGGCTCTGGCCGGTCTTTGACCGGCCAAAGCGAGCGAAGATCACTCGTCATTACGATTGCTTGGTTGAATCGGTTTCGGCCAGCTTGCGGCGGCGCTACGCATACCACTCCTGGACCAGCCCGCTCATCAACTCCGCCACATAGCGCACCAGCGGGATCGTGCGTCCATAGTGCATCCGCACCGGGCCGACGATGCCCAACACACCGGTAATGTTGCGATCAACGCCGTAGCGCGAGAGCACCAGGCTCAGGTCACGCAGCGCGTCGTAGCGCCCATCGCCGCCGATCAGTATCTGCACGCCGTCGTTGCTGCGCACGCTTTCGAAGATGTTGCCCAGCAGCGAGGCTTGCTCCAGCACGCTGACCAGTTGGTGCGCGTCCTCGGTCGCGGCAAACTCCGGCTGCGTCAGGATATGCGACAGGCCGTCGCGGTAGACCTGCTCGCTGACCGGGCTGTCCTCGCGGCCCATGGTGTCCACCACCAGATCGAGAACCTGTTGGCCCAGCGGCGGCAGTTCCGGCATCCAGTCGCGGATCTCGCCGACGGTCAGGTTGGCCAGCAGGTCGTTGAGCTGGTTGGATACCTGGCTCAACTCGTCCTGAGTCACGGCCAGATCGAGGCTCACCATCTGCTGCTTGACGACACCGGCATGCAGCACCAGCACCAACAGCACCAACCCGGGCCGCACCTCGACCAACTGCATGTGCTTGAAGCGGGAGCTCTCGACGCGTACCTGGGTCGCCAGCGCGCCCATCTGTGACGAGTGCGCCAGCACCGCGGCCGCTAGCTGCGCCCACTGGTCCTTCTCGTGGCCGACCTGATGAAACAGATGCTGGATCATGCGCTGATCCGTCGGGGCCAACGGCTGATCGGGCAGCAGATGCTGGACGAAGTAGCGGTAGCCCTCTTCGGTGGGAACGCGGCCCGCGGACGTATGCGGATGGGTCAGCAGCCCGCTCTCCTCCAACACCTTCATCTCGTTGCGGATGGTGGCGGGACTGACCTTCAGCCGGTACTCCTCGACAACCGTCTTGGAGCCGACCGGGCTGCCAGAAGCGATATGCTCTTGTACGACGATCGCCAGCACGGCCTGCCGGCGGGCGCTCAACTCGGTCATGCGTTCTCCGGTTTACAAGTTTTAGCACTCTCCGGTCGAGAGTGCTAAGAGCAACGAGAGCATCTTACCACGATCCCGCCGCGGAGTCAAACCAGCGCAAGAAGTTCGACTGGGGTGGACCGCCAACCATCGTGCGAGGCGACGTCGCGAGACCGGCTTGCGTCTGATGCCGCGACTCTGCTATAATGCCGCATACCCCGTCCCGCCCAAGTCGCCAGAACTGAAGATTCACCTATGACCGACGAAACATCTTCGTTGCCCGATGGCTTTGAAAAGAAGGTCCACGATGCCCTGAGGCTGTGGCTCAAGGATGCATCCCTTGGCAGCCCGCTTGATGAGTTGATGCTGGTCAAACAGGCGATGCCTGGGGCGGGCGGCGATGTTCGTCTGGCCACCAACCGGGTTCTGTTGGAAGCGCTGAATAGCCTGGAGTCTGCCCGCGAGGCCGACGCCAACCTCCTGCGCAAGCGTTTTCTGGACGACATACCCGCCTTCACCGTGGCCAAGCAACTAAGCATCGCCGAACCGACCCTCTACCGAAGACAGCACCTTGCCATCAGGCGCCTGGCCGAAACCCTCTACGCGACGGAGCTGGCGGCGCGCGACCAACGCGCCCACGGCTTCGAACGCCAGTTGCTGGTTGCCGGCCAGGGTGAACTGGTTGGCGTCGCCCACCACATCGATCTCCTCGGCAATGTGTTGCTGGCACCTGGCGCGCCCTGGATAGTCGCAATCGAGGGGATCGGTGGCATTGGCAAGACGACTATCGCCTTCCAGCTTGCCCGGCAGCTGGTGGTCAAGGAGGTTGCCTTCGCCGATTCCGCCTGGGTCAGCGCGCAACAGCAGCGGTTTCACCCTGGCGGCTTCATCCAGCCCACCTCCGACTCGGCGCTTACTGCGGCTGATCTGGTTGAGGCGCTGGTCCTGCAGCTGTTGCCGGCCGACGCGCTGCCCGTTCCCTTTTCTTTCGAGCAAGCGCTCGACGGTCTCGAGACCCATTTGCGCCAGACTGCCTGCCTGGTGGTCGTCGACAACCTGGAGACCGTTGCCGACATCGACGCCCTGCTGCCCATGCTGCGCCGGCTGGCCGGCCCGTCCAAGTTCATCCTGACGTCGCGGCAGAGCCTCCAGGCGGAGCCGGACATCTTCTGCTACCCGCTGCCCGGGCTTTCCGAACAGGACGCGCTTCAACTGGTGCGGAGCGAAGCGCAGCCGCGCTTCCTGGAACACGTCGCGGCGGCCAGCGACGATGATCTGCGTCCGATCTACGAGACAGTGGGCGGCAACCCGCTGGCGCTCAAGCTGGTGGTGGGGCAGCTCTATCTGCTCGACCTGGGCCATGTCCTGGACAATTTGCGCATCGCGCGCGGCCGCAAGGCAGAGGACCTCTACCGCTTCATCTACCTGGACGCATGGCGCAATCTGGACGCAGACGCGCAGGAGGTGCTGCTCAACATGCCGCTCTTTGCCCAGAGCGGCGCCGACTTCACCAGCATCGAGCAGGTCAGCGACGTTAAGGGGAGCGCGCTGCTGGATGCGCTGGAGCGGCTGGTCATGCTGTCGCTGGTCAACGTCAGCGGCGGCCTGCAGGCTCGCCGCTACAGCATCCATCGATTGACCGAGACCTTCCTGCTCACCGACATCATCGGCTGGCCGGGCGCTGGATGGAGCGACTTGTGATCGACACAACAGATCGCCATGAGATGGCGGCGGGCGCGTTCCTGGCCCGTTTTCGTCGCAAGATCGCCGTCAACGCCCAGAGCTGGCTGGCATTCATGCAGCAGCACGCGAGCGACGCAAACGCGCTGGATCGGGAGATGGCCAACCTGCGCAAAGCCATCCAGCAGGCGCTGGCCGAGCCAACTGCCTGGGAACCGGGCCTGGCCCTGACCAGCCAGGCATGGCGGCACGTCGAAACGCGCGGCCACTGGCTGGCCTGGCAGGAGCTGCTGGAGCAGGCAGTGGAGGTCAGTCGCCAGGCTGGACGGCACTCTGACGAGGCGTTCCTCCTGGACCAGATGGGTGAGCTGGCGCGCATCCTGGGCGACAACCGGCGCGCGCAGGACCAATTCGAGGCGGCGCTGGCCGCCAGCCGCGCCCTGAACGACCGCGCCGGCATCGGCCGCGTTTTGGCGCATCTCAGCCAGATCTACCTGGCGTCAGGCGACCTGGCTGCCGCCGCGGCCAGTTGCCAGGAAGCGGCCGGCATCTTCGCAGCGTTGGGCGACACAGCCAACCTGGCCATCGCGAACAACAACTGGGCGATCGTGCTGCTTGAGCAGGGCGACGAGGAGGGCGCATTGGCTCATGCCCGCGCGGCGACGGCCGACTTCGACGCCGTAGGGAACCGGCGCGGGCTGGCCAAGGCGTTTGGCGCCCAGGGCGAGGTATTGCGCCGCATGGCGCGCTGGGACGAGGCAATAGACTGCTACCGGCAGGCCATCGCCATCGACGAGGAGATCGGCCACGAAGTTCACGCCGCGCGAATGAAAATGAACATTGGGATCGTTCGCCACGAACAGGGGAACGACAAAGAGGCGTTGGCGCTGCATCGCGAGGTGGAGCCGTTCTTTCGCCGCCTGGGCGACCGGCCGCAGCTTGCAGCGGTTTACAACAACCTCGGCATCTTTCTAGGAAACCTCGGCCGCTTCGAGGAGTCGCAGGCCGCTTTCGACCAGGCAGCCGAACTTTACCAGGAGATGGATGACCGCGTGCGCGCCACCGACGCGCTCACCAACTGCGCTGAATACCTCCTGGACCAGGGGCGGACCGGTGAGGCCGCCCGCTATTTGCAGCGCTCGCGGGCGCTGCTGGGCACGCTGCCCAGCCCGCCGGGCTACCTGCTGCGCGACTGGACCAAGCAGTCACTGCGGCTGGAGCAGATGCTGGCAGGCCAGCCGGCAAGGTAGATCGCCGGCTGGCCTGAGGTAGTGCGGCGGGATCAGCCGCCGCAGGTGGAGCCGCCGTGGCAATTTGCATTCTGCGGCGTTGGTGGGGGCGTCGGGCCGTCGTCGGCGTAGGCAACGCCCGGCGACCCGGCTGCGCTGTCGCCGCCTGGCAACAGTGATGTGACGGCCGGCGCAGCCGCGAACGTCAGCACTGCGACCGCCAGGATGATGAGCAGGCGCTCTTTCATGGTTCACCAACCTCCTGGGTTAGGTAAGCGAACCAACCGTCAGGGCCCTGCGAGTCCGGCTTCGACCGGACCCTCTGATATCAGAACGCCTGGTTGCTGCGGGTGCCGTCTCCCGGCCGGAGAGACGGCCTTCTAAGGGGAAGAAGGACCCGATGAGCAAGAATCTTTCATCTTACACCGACCATCTTTTCAACCACCCCCAACATCTGCATACTACGGCGTGACAATTTAGAAAATTGTCTTACGTCGAACCCGTAGGACAATTCTCCGAATTGTCGCACCACCTTCGCGCCACCGCGTGACAATTTAGAAAATTGTCTTACGTCAGACTTGTAGGACAATTTTCCAAATTGTCCCCCCACCATCTGGCCACCACTATCGATTCTGAACACCAGAGTCGAAGCTTCAGCCGGTTTTGGCCGGCCCAGGGGAGCAGGCTATAATCCCCGCAACACCTCTACACCCGGATGTTGCCGTGCTCCGATCACCTGTCCCGCGACTGCTGCTCCTGATTGCGCCGCTCCTGCTGATGCTGGCGGCATGCACGCGTGAAACGCCAGTCCCCGAGCCAACCGCCAGCCCCGTTGCCACGGTCGCCATCGCCGCGATAGCGCCGACCTTCACCGCGACGACCGCGCCTTCGCCGACGCCGCTTCCGCCCACAGCAACCGCGACTCCCAGTCCCGCGCCGCCGACGGCCACGGCGACAGCCACCGAAACAGCGACCAGCGCGCCGACGGCCACAACTACACCGGCGGCCGCTTATGCCGTCATCGTGCGCAACCCGGTCAACCTGCGCGGCGGGCCGGGCGAAGGATTCGACGTGGTCGGGCAGGTCATCAGCGGGCAGCGCTACCCCGTGCTGGCCCGCAACGCATCCGGCACCTGGTGGCAGATCGAGGCCGATGGGTTGGCGGGCTGGGTGTTCGGCGACCTTGTCGACCTCGAGGGCGACGCCGGGGCGCTCCCCGTGGTCGAGGCGCCCGTGCAGCCGACCGCGCTGCCGCCGGTTCAGGTCTACGAGACGACCGTCGATATCCCCACCTATCCCTACGAGGCCTTCACCGAGGACGCCGTCGACGAAGCGTACGGCTGGACCTACCAGCGTTTCGACCGCGCTACCTACGAGGCCAGCAGCCCGCGGCCCTATCCCTGGTCCTACCGTGCCGTGGTACTGGAGAACGAGTACCTGCGCATCACCCTCCTGCCCGACCTGGGCGGGCGTATCTACAGCGTCGTGTTCAAGCCGACCGGCAGCAACGAGCTGTACCAGAACCCGGTCGTCAAGCCCTCGCCCTGGGGACCAGCCGAGCAGGGCGGCTGGCTGGCGGCCGGCGGCATCGAGTGGGACCTGCCGGTGGCGGAACACGGCTATGCCTGGGGCGATTCGTGGGGCTACATCACCAATCGCATCGACCCTGCCACGGCCAGCGTCACCGTTTTCATGCCGTACGAGGACCACCTGCGCGCCGAGGTGGACGTCACGCTGCGCAGCGGCGAGGCAGCCTTCACCGTCCAGCCGCGCATTGTCAACCCGACTGACAAACTTGTCGAGTACCAGTTCTGGATCAACGCACTGCTGGCGCCCGGGCCTGCCAACACGGTCGGGCCGGCGCTGCGCTTCCTCTTCCCCACCGATCAGATGACCGTCCACAGCCGCGGCGACCAAACGCTGCCGGAGCAGCAGCGCGCGCTGGCGTGGCCGTCCTACAACGGGGTGGACTACAGCACCCTGGGCAACTGGGGCGAGTGGCTGGGGTTCTTCGAGCGGCCGGCGGCCCACGGGCCCTTCACCGGTGTCTACGACGGCGTCGCGGACGAGGGGATGGTGCGTGTTTTCGCGCCGGCGGCCGTGCCGGGCAGCAAGGGGTTCGGCCTGGGCTGGTCGACGCCTTTGGACCCGGCGCTTTACACCGACGGCAATTCGGCCTACGTGGAGCTGCACGCCGGCGTGTCGCCCACGTTCTGGGACCAGGCGCGGCTCGCCCCTGGCGAGACCTACACCTGGCAGGAGACCTGGTTCCCGGTCGCAGGGATCGGCGGCGTCAGCACGGCCAACGGCAACGGCGCGGTCTACCTGGCACCAACGCCAAACGGGCTGGCCGTGGGCCTATTCCCGCGCCAGCCGATCAGCGGCCGTGCGGTGCTGACTGTTGACGATGCCGAGGTGCTGGTCCAGAACGTGACGCTTGACCCGGCGCACCCCTTCTTCCAGGCCGTCTCGGTCCCAGAGCTGGCAGGCGGGCAGCGCGGCCGTGACGCTGTTTGACCAGGATGGAACCGCGGTGCTACACTACCAAGCAGCCCTGCCCTAGCCTACGATCCTGGCCGGACCGGCCGCGGCGCCGCAAGCGATGCGCCATGAGCCGCCGGGCCAGCACCTGGTGTTCCAGACAAGCTCTCTCATGTCAGTCTCACCCGAACCATCCCGTTCACCTGAACGCACGCCCCGGCGGCGCGGCTCCTGTCTGCGCTGGGCAGTGCTCGTGGTGCTTGCCCTGCTGCTGGCCGTCAGCGCCCTGGTGATCGCCTACGTGCTGGGTACGAACCAGGGCAAGGACGATCAACGTGCGGCCCGCGACGCGCAGGTGACCGCGTACATTGACCAGGGCCTTGACTACATCGCCCAGAACCAGCCGGATCTGGCCGCAGTTGAGCTGCAGCAGGCCCTTGCGCTGGATCCGGAGAACCAGCAGGCCCGCCAGGCGCTGGCGGGGCTGAACATCACGCCGACGCCGACGTCCTCCCCTGTGCCATCGGTGCCTCCCTTGCTGCTGGTTCCGCCCGACAGCACACCGGTCGCGCTGGCTACCGACCAGATCGTGTTGCCGACCGAACAGCTCTTCAGCAAGGCGCAGGCCGCGGCCGGGTCAGGCAACTGGGACGAGGCGTTGGAAATCCTGGACCAGTTGCAGGCGCTGGACCCCGCCTATCGAACCGATGACGTGGAACGACTGCGCTTCGAGACATTGGTCGACCAGGCCAAGGCGCTGCAGGCCGACGACCGCTACGAGGAGGCGTTGCGCATCTACGACCGTGCGCTGGCGCTGCGTTCGGACGACGCCCTGGCCGCCGAGCGCGATCTTGTGTCGCTCTACATCGACGCGCTGAGTCGCTGGCGGCTGGACTGGGCGCAGACCGTGGCGTACCTCGGCCAGATCTACGAGGCGCGGCCGGACTTTCTGGACGTGCGCGAACGGCTGGCGGTGGCGCAGGGTCGTGGGCCGACTCGCTGGTGCGGGACGGCCAGTGGTGCGAGGCTGTCGATCACTACAAGACCGCCGTGAACTTCGGCGCGGCCACCGATGTTGCCTCGAAGGAGTCGGATGCGGTGGAGTTCTGCGCCAATCCGCCCACACCGACCCCGTCCGCCGAGACCGATGGTGAGGAACCACCCGCCGTCGCTGGCGCCGACGGCGCGGGACAGCTCACCTTCGCGACCTATTCGCCCCAGTTCGATCGTTGGACTGTCTACAGCCTGGCGATGCGCGGCAGCCAGCAGCCGGTTGCAATCATGCAGAACGCCAGCCAGCCAGTCTTGTCTATCGATGGCAAGCAAGTGGCCGCGCGTTCCGAGCGCAACGATCAGACAGGATTGATTGCCTTTTCTTCCACCGGCGCCAACAGTCGCCGCCTGACCACGTATTTCGAGGACTCACACCCCAGTTGGTCGCCGGACAGCGGCCAGCTCGCCTTCGAGTCGAACCGCGAGGGCGACCGTCGCTGGCGCATCTATCGCGTCAGCTCAGGCGGCACGGATGAGGCCTTTATGAGCTACGGTCGTTGGCCGGCATGGTCGCCTGATGGCAACGCCATCGTCTATCAGAGTTGCGATGACGCAACTGGCCGCTGTGGCCTGTTTCTTATCAACTCGGACGGGGCCAACCCGCGCCCGATCACCTCGGTGCCGGGCGACGCCATGCCCGCCTGGTCGCCCGACGGGAGCCGGATCGCCTTTGCTTCCGCGGAGCGCGGCGGCGGGTGGGATGTCTACTTGCTGGACGTGCGCACGGGCAACGTGTCAACTCTCACAGGCAGCCCCGGCATCGATGCCCATCCGACCTGGTCGCCCGACGGCCAGCAGGTGGCCTTCCTGTCCAACCGGGACGGGGTGTGGGCGGTCTATGTGGCAGACGTCAGCACCGGTCAATCGCGGCTGGCGGCTGTGCTGCCAGACACGTTGCCCAACTGGTATGAGGCGCGTTTGAGTTGGGGACGATAGCGATGCGAGGCACGGAGTGAGGACGAGATCGTGCGGGATTGTATGAAACGTGAAGAGGTGAAACGTAACACGTAGGAGTTGACCTCATCACGTTTCATGTTTCACGTTTCAGGTCATATCGGTGACAGCCTGCGAAACGGCATCGAACCGGAGCCGTTTTGACGCTACGATAGGATTGCGGTACAATGCGCTGGATCACGGGGCGTAGCGCAGTTCGGCAGCGCGCTTGGTTTGGGACCAAGAGGTCGGAGGTTCAAATCCTCTCGCCCCGACCACGATGCGGGCGTAGCTCAATGGTAGAGCCCCAGCCTTCCAAGCTGGTCGTGAGGGTTCGATCCCCTTCGCCCGCTCTTTGTGTTTATGGGCCCCTAGCTCAGCGGTTAGAGCGGCCGGCTCATAACCGGTTGGTCCTCGGTTCGAATCCGGGGGGGCCCACAAGCTCGCAACGGCTCCAGCGATGATCTGGGGCCGTTACGCTGTAATCCACCGAGAAGGAAGACGCAATGAACGTTGCCGATATCATGACACACGAGGTCATCAGTATCCGGGCAGACACCAAGGTTGGTGAGATCGCCCGCCTGTTCCGCGAGTACCAGCTAAGCGGCTTGCCCGTGGTCAACAATGCCAACGAACCTATCGGGATTGTCACCGAGTTGGACATGATCACCCGCCACGCTCGCCCCAAGCTGCCCACCTACCTGCCGCTGTTAGGCGCGTACCTGCCGCTGCGCAGCAAGGAATACCAGGAGAGCCTGCGCCGCATCACCGGAGTCGTTGCCCAGGACATCATGACCGCGCCCGTCAACACCATCGGCGCGGACGCTTCTATCGAAGACCTGGCGACGCAGATGATCAGCAACCGCTCCAACCCGCTGCCGGTCGTGGATGCGTCCGGCAAGATGATCGGCATCGTCTCCCGCACCGATGTGCTGGCGGTGTTCGAAGAGATCGACGTGCAGCTTGAGGAAGAAATGGAAGATGGCGACGCCGGGCACGAGGCAGACTCACTCGGTTCGTAGCAGGCGCTAAAGCGCCTACTACCAGCGACACGAAAAACGACCGGACTTGCAGGCCCGGTCGTTTTGCATTTACTTGCGCTTACTCTCCCAGCCGGTTTTCCAGCACCTGGTCCGGCTTGAAGCCGTCAAGCTGCACGTACCAGGTCGCGGCATCCAGCAAGGCTTGCTGCGGAATCAACCCCACCAGCTCGCTGTGACTGATCAGCACCCCGTAGCGGGCAGCTTCGCGGCGCACGAGTTCGACGACGACGTGCAGTGGCGTCTTGCTAAAGTCGGTCAGGTTCATCGACACCTGCGCTTTGCCGTCCACCAGAACACCCATGGCCTGAACAAAGCGCAGACCGCCACTGGAATGGCGCACAGTCTTGGCGATCTTCTTGGCGATCTCCACGTTGTCGGTGTTGAGGTAAACATTGTAGGCGATCAGAAATGCACGGGCGCCCACTGCGGTAGCGCCGGCCGATCCCAGCCGCCGCGGCCCGAAGTCGGGATCGCGCGCCGGGTCGCTGGCGATGCTGTCGCGGATGCCCTCGAACTCGCCGCGCCGCACGTCGGGCAGGTTGGTGCGCTCCGGCCGGCTGGCTGCCTGAGCATACAGGTAAACCGGAATGTCAAGCTCCTGGCCCATCCGTTTGCCCAGCCGGCGGGCAAGCGCCGCACAGTCATCCATACTGACGCCGCGCACCGGGATGAACGGAATCACGTCTGTCGCGCCCATGCGCGGATGCTCGCCGCGCTGCTCGTTCATGTCGATCAGACCGGCCGCGATGCGTGCGCCCTGAAAAGCCGCCTCCAACACCGCCTCCGGCGCGCCGACAAAGGTGACGACCGTGCGGTTATGGTCCGCGTCAGACTGCACATCCAACAGGTGCACGCCCGGCACAGCGGTGATGCCAGCGACGATCGTGTCGATCACCTCGTGGCGCCGGCCTTCACTGAAGTTGGGGACGCATTCTACGATTTGTTGCATGGTGGATGTTCTCCGTTTTCACAGGGTTGTGATAGACTGCCAGGCGCTGAGATCAAGACCTGAGACATGCCGCGCGGCGCGCCGGCGTCCAACATATCACGTTTCACGCTGGATGGCCGTGCCAACGCGCATTCAACACTTCAGGAGGTACCTATGCCGTCAGAACCAAAACGCGCCTCCGACTCTGCGGTCGAGATGACGCAGATCATCCTGCCGTCCCACGCAAACGGGCTGAACACCATCTTTGGCGGCCAGGTCGCGGCCTGGATCGATATCTGTGCGGGCGTGGCAGCCATGCGGCACGCCCGCCACGTTGCGGTCACCGCGTCCATGGACGACCTGCACTTCCTGGCGCCGGCCCACGTTGGCGAAGTACTGATCCTGCGGGCGCACGTCAACCGGGCCTTCGGCACCTCAATGGAGATCGGCGTGCGCGTCGATGCCGAGAACCCGCTGACGGGCGAACAGCGCCACACGGCCACTGCCTATCTCACCTTCGTCGCCCTTGACTCTTACGGCAACCGGACGCCCGTGCCGCCTCTCTTGCCAGAGACCGAGGCCGAGAAACGCCGTTTCCAGCAGGCCGAACAGCGCCGTATCTGGCGTCTCGAACGACGTCAAATGCATCTGCAGTCTGATGATGCTTGACGCAGCAGCGACCACAGCGACGGGTTACTCGCCAACGTCAAAATGCTGCAACGCGACGCCGGCCTGCGCCAGAAACGCCACCGAGTTGGCGTCGGGATACGCGCCGGCATAGACCACCCGCTTCAGGCCCGCATTGATGATCATCTTGGCGCAGGTCAGGCAGGGCTGGTGGGTCACATAGATCGAGCCGCCGGCCACGCTAACACCGTGCTGCGCCGCCTGGATGATCGCGTTCTGTTCGGCGTGCAGGGTACGCACGCAGTGACCGTCCACCATCAGATGACCGATCTCGTCGCAGTGCGGCAGTCCGGCCGGCGCGCCGTTGTACCCGGTGGTCAAAATGCGCCGGTCCTTGACGATAATCGCTCCGACCCGTGCCCGGTCGCAGGTGCTGCGCTTGGCGACCTCCAGCGTGATCCCCATGAAATAGTCGTCCCACGAAGGGCGTATATGTGATTGATCGGTCAAAGGTCACCCGGTGCCGAACTGGCGGTCGCCGGCGTCGCCCAGGCCGGGCAAAATGTAGCCGATGCTGTTCAACCGCTCGTCTACCTCCGCGACGTGGATCGCAACATCCGGATGCGCGGTTGACAGCCGCTCGATCCCTTCAGGCGCGGCAATGAGCCCAACAAACTTGACGCGTTGGGCGCCCCAGCGTTTCAGTATGTCCACCGTCGCCACGGCGGATCCACCGGTTGCCAGCATCGGATCCAGGATCAGACAGACCTGCACCGTAGGCGCTACCGGCAGCTTGTTGTAATACTCAACCGGGCGCAGGGTCCGCTCATCGCGATACAGCCCGATGTGCCACACCTCGGCCGAGGGCATCATCTCCCAGATGCCTTCGACCATGCCCAGCCCGGCGCGCAGGATCGGCACCAGACCGATATGCTCCTGCAATTCAGCGCCGGTAGCTGGCCCCATGGGCGTCTCCACCGCTTTCGGGGTGACTGCCAAATCCTGCGTGGCCTCGTACGCCAGCATGATGGCGATCTCGCGCACCAGCTCGCGAAACTTTTTTGGCTCAGTGCTCTTGTTGCGCAGCAGTGTGAGCTTATGACGGATCAATGGATGGTTCGAGACATGCACGTCAGCCACGACAATGCTCCTGTGCTATTCTTCTTCCATCATCAGGCTGCGCAGGGCGGCCTTCTTGGTGAGTCGTTCGACCTGAAGCTGGCAGTCCAGGCAAAGCACGGCATCCGGCTTCGCCGCCAGACGCGCAGGATCGATCTGCTGACCACAGCGCTCACAGGTGCCATAGCGCCCTTTGTCGATGGCGCGCAGGGCCGCGTTGACCGACTCCAGCTTCTTCTCCAGCGTCGTCAGCAGGGCGCGGTACATCTCCCGATCGAACAAACCAGGATCGCCTTCATCTACTTCCGCCTTGACTTCTTCCTGGAGCAGCAGCTTGGTCTTCTCGATGTCGTCGATGAGCTCATCGCGTTCGTTTTCCAGCACTGCCCGCTCGGCCGCGGTGTTCGGTTGTCTCATGCTCGTGATCCCCTTTCCTTTCTGATGTTTCTGGTCGCAGGCCAAATGCCGGCGTTGGGCTGGCGCATCACCTGTGCCAGATTGGTGCTAGGTTATACCATGACTTGAAGCGGGAGTCAATGATCTGTGTCATATTGCATATCCCAACGTTGCCCGATTGCCGCGGGTCGGCTATAATCTCGTGCATGACCGAGGCAGCAGTTCAGCAGAAACGATGGATCATCCAGCCTGAAGCCCCTGCCAGCCATCTGGCGCGTTTCAGCCACGTGTCGCCGCTGGTTGTTCAGCTTCTTTGGAGCCGTGGTGTGCAGGCGCCCGATGAGGTCGAGGCATTTTTGGCCGGCGTCGCCCGGGTGGACAACCCCTTCCGCATGGCCGGGATGAACGAAGCCGTGGAGCGCATCCGGCGCGCCATCCGCAGCGGCGAGCGCATCGCCGTTTACGGCGACTTCGACGCCGATGGCGTGACTGCAACGGCGCTGATGGTGCAAACCCTGAGCGCGCTGGGCGCGTTCGTACGTCCCTACATCCCCCACCGGGTGGACGAGGGGTACGGCCTGAACAACAATGCCCTCAGCGAGCTAGCGCGCGATGGACAGCGACTGATCATCACCGTGGACTGCGGCATCCGCGCTGTCGACGAGGTTGCCTTCGCCAACCGGTTGGGGTTGGACGTCATCGTCACCGACCACCATTCAGTTGGGCCTGTGCTGCCGCCCGCGCTGGCCTGCATCAATCCCAAGCGCGGCGACTGCGACTATCCGTTCAAGGGATTGGCGGGAGTCGGCCTCGCCTTCAAACTGGCTCAAGCGCTGCTGCGCGCGCAGCAGCAAGCGCCCGTCCGCCGGGATCAAACCGTGGACCTGGACGAAGCAGATCTGCTGGATCTGGTGGCGCTGGGCACGGTAGCCGACCTGGCGCCGCTGCTGGACGAGAACCGGGCGCTGGTGCAGCGCGGCCTGGAGCGCATCAACCGGCCACAGCGGCCCGGCCTGCAGGCGCTGATCAACAAGACCGGCCTGACGCTGGGGCAGATCACCTCGACCTCCATCGGCTATGTTCTGGGACCGCGCATCAACGCGGCCGGGCGGCTGGAAAGCGCGATGCTGGCCTACGAACTGCTCCAGACCGACGATGTTTTCAAGGCTGCCAGCTTGTCGGGCGAACTCGACCACCTGAACGCACGCCGCCAGCAGCTTACGGCCCAGTCGGTAGAAGCCGCGCAAGCGCAAATCGAAGCCGATGGCACCGACGGCTTCCTGTATATGGTCGCCAGCCAGGAATTTCTCTCCGGGATCGTCGGCCTGGTGGCCGGCAGGCTGGTCGAGCAGTACTACCGCCCGTCGTTGGTCGTCGAGCTGGGCGACCGGCAGAGCCGCGGCAGCGCACGCAGCATTGCCGAGTTCGACATCACATCGGCGCTGGACCGCTGCGCGGCCGCCGGTCTGCTGGTCCGCCACGGCGGGCATGCGGCCGCAGCCGGCTTCACCGTCGAAAACAAGAAGCTGCCGGCGCTGAAGACCATGCTGCAAGAGATTGCCGCCGATGATCTCGGTGCCAAGGACCTGCAGCCCAGCCTGCGGATCGACGCCGAAATCGCACTGGGTGACGTGGACTGGGCAACATGGGGTCTTCTCCAGCAGATGGAACCTACCGGGTACGCCAATCCTCAGTCGCTCTTCATGAGCCGCCGCGTGCAGGTGCGGGACGCCCGCAAGGTGGGCGCCGGTGGCGCACATCTCAAGCTGACCGTCAGCGATCCTGACGCAGGCCCGCGGCGCGAGGTTGCCTGGGACGCCATCGCCTTTCGCCAGGGCCACTGGTTCGGCAAGCTGCCGCGCGTCATCGATCTGGCCTACAAGCTGGATGAGAACAACTGGAACGGCAACAAGCGCCTGCAACTGGTGGTCGAGGACCTGCGGCCCGCTACCCGCGACTGATTGGAGGTTGTCAATGATAATCCGCGTCGCAAAGGTCGGAACCCGAAACCGGGTCGTGTTGCCTGTGGAGGTGTTGGACGTGCTGGGCGTGGACCCGGGCGATGCCCTCTTTTTCGTCATTCGCGACCACACCGTGCAACTTAGCCGCAGCCCCGCGGATTTCGGCGAGTATTTAGCCCTGCACAGCGAGACCTTGCCTGCCCCCATGGACCCGAACGACGTTGACCCGCGCCAGATGCGGTTTGGCTGGGGCGAGGAGGAGTAGTAACCTGAACCTAATGAGTACATCCAACGAAACACCATCCCGCCGCCGGTTGTCCGGCCCGCTGAAGATCGGCATCGGCGCGGCCGCGCTGGGCATTGCCCTGGCCCTGGTCGGCATCGCCCGCGGCAATGTACCGCTCAACGTCACGAGCGTATTGCTGGCGCTGCTCATCTCCGGTGGAAGCTGGGGGCTGGTGGCCTGGGCCGTGGCCACCGCAGCTTACGATGTCGAAGCTGACATAGCCGAGGCAGAAGCGATCGAAACGGTCGAGACCGGAAGCGGGACAGAATGAGCGGCAATGGATTGGAAACCGTGCGCGCCTTCCTGCTGGACTTGGACGGTGTGTTGCACCGCGGCAAGGAGCGGCTGCCCGGCGCGGTCGAGTTCATCGACACCCTGCACGCGACAAAGACACCCTTCCTGGTGATGACCAACAACGCCACCAGCACGCCGGATCAGGTGGCCGCGCGGCTCAACGGCATGGGCGTCGCGGTAGATCGCAGCCAGGTCTTTTCCTCGGCGCTGGCCACGGTCGGCTGGCTGCAAGGACGCTATCCAACTGGCAGCCGCGTGCTGTACGTCGGCGAGCTTGGCCTGAAGATCGCGCTGGAGGAGGGCGGGTTCGAGTTGGTCGACCGGCACGACGATGCCGAAGTCGTGGTCGCCGCGCTTGATCGTTCCGCGACCTATGTCCGGCTGGCCGAGGCCGCGCTGGCCATCAACGCCGGCTGCCGTTTCGTGGCAACCAACCCCGACCGCAACATCCCCACCGAGCGGGGCATCGAGCCGGGCGCGGGCGCGATCCAGGCATTTCTTGAGGCATCAACCGGCGTCGCGCCGGTGGTAATCGGCAAGCCGCAGACCGCGTTCTTTGAGCTGGCCATGAAAAGATTGGGATGCCCGCCGGAGGAGACCGTTATGGTCGGCGACCGCTACGATACCGACATCCTGGGCGGGGCGCGCCGGCATCCGCACCATGGCCGTGCTGACGGGCATCTCCACCGCCGACCAACTGGCCGCCGCCGATCCCCCGCCGACCTGGGTGTTCGCGGACCTAGTGGAACTGCTGGCCGCGTGGCGTCAATGCTCATGAGCGATTCTGAAAAGACATTTCGGTTGCTTGACCTCAGCCGTACAGAGCTGGTTGAGTATATGCGCGTTCTGGGCCAGCCGCCTTACCGCGCCGACCAGGTGCGCCAGTGGTTGTACAAGCAACTGGTCACGGATCCCGCGGAGATGACCAGCCTGCCGCTGGCCCTGCGCGAGCAGCTGGCTGCCGAGACAAGCAGCGCGGTGTTGACTCCGGTGGCCGAGACACATTCCAGCGACGGCCAAACCACCAAGACACTGTTTCGCCTGCACGACGGCCAGTTGATTGAGACGGTGCTGATGCGCTACCACCGGCGCAACACCGTCTGCATCAGCAGCCAGGCCGGCTGCGCCATGAGCTGCACCTTCTGCGCCACCGCGCTGATGGGCCTGCAGCGCAACCTGACAGCGGGCGAGATCGTGGCGCAGGTGCTGCACTTCCAGCGCTGGCTGCGGGAGGAAGGGGAGGAAGGGAAAACGGCGAAAGATGGAAACGACAGCGAAGCGGGACAGATGGCGGACAGCAAGGGAACGGATAACCGATCACTGACTACTGATCACCCTCCTTCGGTCACCAACGTCGTCGTGATGGGGATGGGCGAACCGTTGGCCAACTACAGCAACCTGTGGAAGGCGCTGCACAACCTGGTGGACGCCGACGGGTTCGGGCTGGGCGCCCGCCATATCACGGTCAGCACCGTGGGGCTGGTGCCCGCTATCGACCGCTTCGCCGAGGAGCCGATGCAGATCAACCTGGCAGTCAGCCTGCACGCACCCAACGACGCGCTGCGCGCGCAGCTTGCGCCCATCAACGACCGCTATCCGATCGCCGAGCTGATCGATGCCTGTCGCCGCTACGTGGCCCGCACCAACCGCCGGATCACCTTCGAGTATGCCATGATGCGCGGCATCAACGACAGTCCGACGCTGGCTCGGGAGCTGGCGGACCTGCTGCGCGGCCTTCTTTGCCACATCAACCTTATTCCCCTCAATCCAGTCAAGGGGTCCCCCTACCAGCCATCGACCCGCGAGGATGTGGACGTCTTCGTGGAGATCCTGCGTGCTGCCGGCATTTCGACGACCCTGCGGGTTCGGCGCGGAATCGACATCGACGCCGGGTGCGGGCAACTGCGGGCTCGCGTGGCGAGCGAGAGTCGCCAACAAGAAGTGACTATCACTTTCGGAACGTGACGGCCACTGATTCTCGCCTTGTTTACCATAAATCCTTGCCAAAACCCGTGCAAACAAGTACAATACGTCGGCCCGCTGGCTGAGCAATGCCGAGCAGCCGAGAATAAACGCAAGAGCCGATAGCTCTTGGCTATCGGCTCTCGTCTAGCGGGTCTTGTTAAGGGTCTTGATACAGCTCGTGCAAACGGCCATGTTCTGCTGCTTGCCGTTGATCACCACCTTGGTTCGCTGCACGTTGACGTTCCAGCGGCGCTTGGTGTGTCGCATTGAGTGGCTGACGTTATGGCCGAACTGTGGACCACGACCGCAAACCTGACACTTTGCCATAAGACTATCACCTCGTTACGCAAATGAAAACCCCGAGGCGTTCACCACGGGGCAGAATTCCCTGCACGACCGGCTAAATCATAACATAGATAGTGCGCTCGCGCAAATGCGACGCGGACAACACAACTATGAGTGTCCAAGAAGAAGAACTGGGCCGCATCAAGGTCTCCCCCGCCGTCATCGCGGCCCTGGCAGCCGAGGCTGTCAAGGAGTGCTATGGCGTCGTCGGCATGAGCCGGCGCAACCTGCTGGATGAGCTGGCAGGCTCGTTGCAGCGCGGCGCGCGTCGGGGCATCGATGTGACTGTGGGCGACCTCGGCGTGACAATCGACGTATTCGTTGTCGTTGAGTACGGCATTCGCATCACCGAAGTTGCCAACAGCGTGATGCGGCGCGTCTATTTTACCCTGACGAACAAGGCAGGCATTCCTGTGGCGGCAGTCAACGTCCATGTCCAGGAATTGCGCGTCGGCGACGAACCGGCCAAGAAATCTTCCTAACCTCCCGCGAGAAACCAGTTGACCAGCAGCAATGTAGCAATCCCAGAACGGCCGGCCACGCACAAAGAAGCGGCCGCCGTCCCTCAACCACAACCAGAATTCGACGGCCAGGATATCAAGAGCCTCATCGAGGCCGGATATCGCTGGTTGGAACGGCATCGGGACATCGTCAACTCGCTGAACGTCTTTCCGGTTCCCGACGGCGACACCGGCATCAACATGGGATTGACCATGAGCGCGGCCTGGGCCGAGATCGAACAGAGCAGCGAGACCCACGTGGGCCGCATCACGCAGGCCGTCGCGCAGGGCGCATTGATGGGCGCGCGCGGCAACTCCGGCGTCATCCTGTCCCAGATCCTGCGCGGCATGGCGCACAGCTTCCGCGACAAGGCGACCATTGGTCCGCGTGATCTGGCAGCCGGCCTGCGCGCCGGCAGCGAAACGGCTTACAAGGGTGTTGTCAAGCCAGTTGAGGGCACGATTCTGACCGTCGTCCGGGAGGCATCGGACAATGCGGTGCGCGCGGCGGCCGTTGCGCAGGACTTTGACTTTGTGATTGCCCACACGGTCCAGTCTGCCGGCGAGGCCGTGGAGAAGACACCCTCGCTGTTGCCGGTATTGGCTGCCGCCGGCGTGGTCGACTCGGGCGGCAAAGGGCTGTACTACATCCTGGAAGGCATGCTGCGCGGCCTGCGCGGCGAACCTGTGACCCCGGCCGTCCAGCCGGTGCTGACCGAACAGCGGCCCGCCGCTGTCAGCGTCGACCCGTTCAACCTGCCGCCGGTGCGCTACGGCTTCGATGTCCAGTTCCTGCTCTGGGGAACCAACCTGGATGTGGAGGCGGTTCGCCGGGAGATCACGGCGATGGGCGACTGCCCGCTGGTCGAAGGCAGTTCGACGCTGATCAAGGTTCACGTCCATCACTTCGATCCCAGCGTACCGCTGGCCTACGGCGTCAGCCAGGGCTTCATCACCGATGTCGTGGTGGAGAACATGGACGCCATGGCTGCCGCCGGGATAGCACCCGAGGACGTCAAGGACGAGTTGGCCTGGGGCAGCGGGCGCGCCGTGCAGATGACCGCCAGCATCGTACACAACGTCGGTGTGGTGGTGGTTGCGCCCGGCCCCGGTCTGGAAGAGGTATTCCTCAGCCTGGCCATGGGACCGATGGCGGTGGTGCGCGGCGGCCAGACCATGAATCCGAGCACGCAGGATCTGCTGGAGGCCATCGAGTCGCTGGACACCGACGAGATCATCCTGCTGCCCAACAACAGCAACGTGATTCTGGCAGCCCAGCAGGCCCACCGGCTGGCGGGCGAACGCTTGCCCAACAAGCGCGTGGAAGTCGTACCCAGCCGCACCGTGCCCCAGGGCATCAACGCGGTCCTGGCCATCGCGGTCCAGGACGATCTGGACCAGAACGTGCGCAACATGACCCGCGCGCTGTCTGACGTGGTGACGGGCGAGGTGACCATTGCCGTGCGCGACGCCAGCCTGGACGGCGTCGAGGTCAAGAAGGGCGACGCCATCGGACTGCTGGACGACACGCTGAGCGCACGCGGCGACCGTCCTAAGGATGTGTTGTTTACCCTGCTGGAGCAGATGGGAGCCCTCGAGGCTGAGAACATCACCATCTTCCGTGGCGACCAGATCGACGACGCCACGGCCAGCGCGCTGGAAGCTGAACTCGCCGCTGCCTACCCCGATCAGCGGGTCGAGATTGTCTACGGGGGACAGCCTCATTATCATTTCATCGTTTCGACGGAATAGCCCGGTTCGCCGGTCGTTGCTACGTCGACCAGTGGCAGGAGCTCGCCGTGGCCCGCGTCATCGTTGTAACCGATAGTAACGCCTATTTGTCGCCCAAGCTGGCCGAACGCCTGGGCATTCATGTGCTGCCCCACAGCATTCATCTGCCGCAAGGCACGTTCAAGGAGGGGCCCGACTTCCCGCCTTCCGAATACTACCGCCTGCTGCGCCAGGCGAAGAGCGGCTTCATGCCCACAGTGTCCGGCCCGTCGTTGGAGGAGTTCATCGACCTCTACGGACGGCTGTACAAGCAGACCGATCAGATCCTGTCGCTGCACGTCTCGAGCCATCTCAGCAACACGGTGGAAACCGCCCGCATGGCCCGCCGGCTTTACATGGGCAGGTGCCGCATCGAGGTGATCGATAGCTATTCGACCACCGTCGGGCTGGGCTATCTGGCGCAGGCGGCTGCGGTAGCTGCCCAGCGCGGCCACGATCTGGACGACTGTATCCGGCTGATCCGCGGCCTGGTTCCGCACATCTACGTCTTCTTCCTGGTGCGCCACCTTCCCTATCTGGAGCGGGAGGGCCGTATCAGCCCGGCGCAGTCGCTGCTGGGCACCATGCTGAACATCATGCCGCTGTTGCAGATCGAGGAAGGCGAGATCATCCCGCTGGAGAAGGTGCGCAACGGCGAGCAGGGTGTTGACAAGCTGGTGGACTACGTGTCCGAGTTCGGCCAGCTTCAGCGGGCGACCATCCTCCAGCAGGGCTTCCCCAAGGAGACCAAGGTGTTGCTGGAGCGATTGGAAGCGGTGTATCCGGGGCAGGAGTTCAACGTCCTGAGCTGCAATCCGTCGTTGGCCGTTCGCCTGGGTCCGGAAGCACTGGGCGTTGTGGTGCTGGAGGCCATCAGCTAAATGCCCGTCTATCGGTTAGTTCTCGCTCTGGCCGCTCTCCTGACCGGACCAGCCCGCGGGATGGAAAGCGCCTCCTAAGAGGTGACTGTGAACAGTGCAATCGAGCGACTGAACAAAATCATGGCCCTGGAACGGCAGCAGGGCTACCGCAACAAGTCTGTCATCGGCGGCTTCGCGCGGCTGGTAGAACGCTGGCAGGAGGATGCCGCCGAGGAAGCCGCCAGCGACTACCAGCGCGCCCTGTTGCAGCAGATCGTCGATCACCTCCTGGCATACGGCGATCTCGATGACCAGGACAACCGGCAGCAATCCGTGGAGGAGTTGCAGCGTCTGGCCGACCTCTGGGACAGCCCGGCGCCGCCCGATTTCCAGCCGCCGCCGGCAAAACCCGAGCCTCAGCAGGAGCGTGTTGTCGAGGCGCCGCCAGAGGTGGCAGCGAAACCAGAAAAGCCGGCGCCCGCACCGACCGCACCCGCACCCCGCGCCACCCCCGCGGGCAGCGCGAGCCTGGGCGCATCCATCAGCCGGCTGCCGGGCATTGGGCCGCGCAACGCAGAGCTGCTGGCCAAGCTCGGCATTCGCACCGTGGGCGACATGTTGTGGCTGTTGCCGTACCGCTACGACGACTACAGCCACATGAAGCCGATCTACAAGCTCGATCCGGGCGACGAGATCACCATCCTGGCCAATCTCTGGGACATCAAGAGCCGGCGCTTGCCGGGGCGCAACGCCACCATGGTCACCGGCGTCATCAGCGACTCCACCGCGACCATCGAGGCGACCTGGTTCAACCCCTACGTCGTCAAACAACTGCGCGCCGGGCAGGAATACGTCTTCAGCGGCAAGGTGGAGAGCTACAAGGGCAAGCTGGTGCTGCGCAATCCTGTGTTCGAGATGCCCGATGAGGAACTGCTGCACACCGGCCGCATGGTGCCGGTCTACCCGCTCACCAAAGGGCTGAGCGCCAAGAAGATGCGTTCCCTGCAGAAGCGTGTCGTGGACGAGTGGGGCAAGCGCGTCTTGGACTACCTGCCAGACAGCGTGCGCAAACGGGTCGGCCTGTTGGCACTGGGCGATGCGCTGGAGCAGGTCCATTTCCCGATCAACCAGGAGATGCTGGAAGCTGGCCGGCGGCGGCTCGCCTTCGACGAGTTCTTCCTGATCCAGATCGGTGTGCTGCGCCAGCGCCAGACCTACCGCAAGCTCCCGGCGCAGCGTTTCACGGTCGATGACGCCGCACAGGCCGCCTTTGCCGCCGCGCTGCCCTTCGAGTTCACCAACGCGCAGCGCAGGGCCGCGCTTGCCATCCTCGACGACCTGGGCAGCGACCAGCCCATGAGCCGGCTCCTGCAGGGAGATGTTGGATCGGGCAAGACGGCCGTGGCTGCTAACGCGATCTGGTCGGTGGTTGTCAACGGCGGGCAGGCTGCCATGATGGCGCCTACCGAAATCCTGGCGGAACAGCACTATCGCAGCCTGAGCGCCCTCTTTGCAAGTCTTGCGGTCGGCGGCCGACCGGTGCAGGTCGCGCTCCTGACCGGCAACGTGAAGGGTGCCGAGCGGGCGGCCACGCTGGAGGGGCTGGCCAGCGGCGCGATCGATGTCGCCATCGGCACCCACGCGCTGATCCAGGAAGGGGTTGCGTTCCACAACCTGGGACTGGCCATCATCGACGAGCAACATCGCTTTGGCGTGCGCCAGCGGGCCATGCTGCGCGGCAAAGGCCCCGAGGCAGAGGAGGGGCCAGACGAGGCGCCTGTGCCGCACATGCTGGTCATGACGGCGACTCCCATCCCGCGCACGCTCTCGCTGACGGTCTTCGGCGACCTGGACGCGTCGGTCATCGACGAGATGCCGCCCGGCCGCCAGCCCATCAAGACGCGCTGGCTGTTGCCCCGCGAGCGCGAGCGGGCCTACACCTTCATCCGCCGCCAGGTCGAAGCGGGTCATCAGGCGTTCATCATCTATCCGCTGGTCGAGGAGTCGGAGAGCATCTCGGCCAGGGCCGCGGTGCCGGAATACGAGACGTTGAGCAAGGAAGTCTTTCCCCGCATGCGGCTGGGCCTGCTGCACGGGCGGATGAAAAGCGACGAGAAGGACGCGGTAATGCGCGCCATGCAGCGCGGCGAGATCGACATTCTGGTCGCAACATCGGTGGTCGAGGTAGGAATCGACATCCCCAACGCGACGATGATGCTGATCGAAGACGCCGAGCGCTTTGGTCTGGCGCAGCTGCACCAGTTCCGGGGCCGGGTCGGCCGCGGCGACGTCGCGTCGTATTGCGTCCTGATCTCGGACGCCACGACCAGCTACGCCTCGGAGCGCCTGCACGCGCTGGAGAAATCGCAGGACGGCTTCGCGCTGGCCGAGAAGGACCTGGAACTGCGCGGCCCGGGCGACTTCTTCGGCACGCGCCAGAGCGGCCTGCCCGACCTGAAGCTGGCCAAGCTGAGCGATCTGCGGACACTGGAGCGGGCGCGCGCCGAGGCCACCGAACTGCTGCGCCTGGATCCGGAGCTGGCCTTGCCTGAGCACGCGGCGCTGGCCCGCAAGGCCCGCCAGTTCTGGCAGGGCGAGGGAGACGTCAGCTAATGGCAAACGCGCTTTATCCGGGATCGTTCGATCCGATTCACAACGGCCACGTCGATATCGTTGAGCGAGCCGCGCGCCTTTTCGACCAGTTGGTCGTCGCAGTTTACGACAACCCGTCGTCCAAACGGCTGCTGTTCAGCACCGAGGAA
This sequence comes from Caldilineales bacterium, assembly GCA_041391245.1. Classification (GTDB taxonomy): domain Bacteria; phylum Chloroflexota; class Anaerolineae; order JAAEKA01; family JAAEKA01; genus JACKBK01. The sequence goes on along the minus strand of JAWKOJ010000009.1, from coordinate 83,232 downwards.
CGACTGGCGCTGACACAGGCTGCATTGAGCCACCTGCCCAACGTGCGCGTCATCAGCTATAGCAGCCTGACCGTGGACATTGCCAAGCAAGTAGGCGCAGAGACCATCGTGCGCGGGCTGCGGGCGACGTCGGATTACGAGTACGAGTCGCAGTTGGCGCTCACCAACCGGGCGTTGGCGCCTGATATCGACGTAGTTTGCTTTATCACCAGCCTGCGGTATGCTTACTTGAGTGCATCGATCCTGAAAGAGGTGGCAGCGTTGGGCGGCGATGTCACCCGCTGGGCGCCGCCCGCGGTGCTGGCAGCATTGGATACCCGTTTCGCCAAGGACAGGAGGTGATTGCTATAGAACTCCAGCAGCTTATCAACCAATTGGAGAACGTCGTCAGCCAGGGAAAGCGTGTGCCGCTTTCGCAGAGCATCATGGTGGACGAAGAGGGCGTACGCCGCATCATCGACCAGATGCGCGTGTCGGTGCCGGACATCATCAAGCAGGCCGAGCGCACCCTCGGCGAGCGCGATCGCATCATCGCGCAGGCCCACGAGGAGGCAAGCCGCATCGTCCAACTGGCGCGCGAGCAGGCCACGGACCTGATGGAACACCACGAGTTGGCCGAGGCTGCCCGCCAGCGCGCCAACGAGATCATCACCGAGGCCGAGCGCGACGCGGGCGCAGTGCGCGCCGATGCCGATCGTTATGTCGTGGCAACGCTCCGCGGGTTGGGCGAGCAACTGGCCCGCGTGCAGCACGAAGTGGACAACGGCATCAAGGCGCTGACAGCCAGCCAAGGGGCCGGCTGATTTTGACATTCCCTTGCCGGTGCCCTATAATTTTGTGTCTGGCGCCAGGATGAAGAAACCGAGTTTTATCAGAAAAACTCGGTTTCTCAACCACCTGCTCCGAAAATCATGAAGACAAGCTACGGCACAGAGTTCAACGTCGCCCAACTCCTTAAGGAGCCCATCGGCGGACGACGCTCCTACCTGGTGGAAATCCCGCCAGATTTCCAGGAACAGGAGTTGCGCCAATCGGATCCGTTGACCGGCACGGTTGAGATGCTGCGCACCAACAGCGGCGTCCTGCTGGAGGCGGTTCTCGAGGGATCGGTGACCGTGGAATGCAGCCGTTGCCTGCGCGATGTGCGTTGTCCTGTGACGGTCGAGATCGTCGAGGAGTTTCAGCCGACCGTCGATGTGGTGCGCGGCACCTTCGTCGCCGTCGAAGAAGAGGATGCGGCGCTGTTGATCAACGAGCACCACGTGCTCGACATCGGTGAGGTCGTGCGCCAGGCGCTGCTGTTGGAGGTGCCGCTGCAGGCGCTCTGCCGCGAGGACTGCGCCGGGTTGTGCCCGACCTGCGGCGAGGATCTCAATCTGGGTCCGTGCGGGTGTCCGCAGGAGACTATCGATCCGCGCTGGGAGGCGCTCGCAGCGCTCCGGCTGGACGAGGAATAATCACATATCACGTATTGCGCATTCCGTAGCGAGACAGGTGATACACGGTACGCAGCACGCAATACGCAATGCACAAGAAAAGATAGCCGGCGACTTTCTGTTGCCCACCAAAACTGAAGGAGATAGTTCACCATGCCACCGTTGCCAAAACGTAAGATTTCCAAGGGCCGCCGCGATCGCCGCCGAGCACACGATGCGATCCGCAAGCCAACCCTGGTGGAATGCCCCCAGTGCCATGCCAAACGACCGGCGCATCGGGTCTGCGTCAACTGCGGGACCTACCGTAACCGGGCGGTCCTGGCGTCTGACGAAGGCTAGAACAGGCAAGTTCAAGTCGTCACGTGAACCTCTAGCCGGTTCAATCCATTGTCTTGCTCCTCGCGCGGGGGATCTGGTGTCGCTAACGGCCAGTTCCCCCGCCTTGCTGCTATCCAGATGAGCCAACCTTCTCTCCAACTCGCACTGCTCTTCCCCGGTCAGGGATCCCAGATGGTGGGCATGGCGCGTGATCTGGCGGACAACTTCGCCAGCGCGCGCCAGGCCATAGCCGAAGCTGACGACACCCTGGGGTTTGCGCTTTCCCGCCTCTGCTTTGACGGACCGGAGGAGGTGTTGACCGACACGATCAACGCCCAGCCGGCGCTTCTGGCCGCCAGTGTTGCCGCCCTGCGAGCCATTGGCGAGGCGATTCCCGATCTGCCGCCGCCAGCCGCCGTGGCCGGGCACAGCATGGGCGAGTACTCAGCGCTGGTGGCTGCCGGTTCCTTGAGCTACGCCGACGGGTTGCGCCTGGTGCGCGAGCGCGGCCGCCTGATGAAGGAAGCAGGCGAGCGCAGCCCGGGCGGCATGGCTGCTGTGCTGGGTCTGGAGATCGAGACCGTGGATGCGATCTGCGCCGAGGCGCGGGACGCCACGGGCGGGTGGTCAAGTCGCCAACGACAACTGCCCCGGACAGGTTGTGATCTCGGGCGACGACCGGGCGCTGGAGGACGCGATGCAGCGACTCACAGCGGCCCGCGCCCGCAAGGTCGTTCGGCTGGCCGTCAGCATCGCAGCCCATTCGCCGCTGATGGCGCCGGCCGCGGCCGAGCTGACGCAGGCCATCGACGCGACCGACATCAAGCCGCCCGCCGTTCCGGTCATCGGCAACGTTCAGGCCCGGCCGCTACAGACGGTCGAGGATGTTCGCGCCGATCTCGTCGCGCAGCTGACAGCGTCGGTTCGATGGACAGAATCGATGCGCTTGCTGGCTGCACGGGGCATCACCACCGTGGTGGAAGTCGGGTCGGGCGACGTATTGAGCAACCTGATGAAGCGTATCGAGCGCGATGTGCGCCGGCTGGCCGTTGGCGACCCGCCAGGGATCGACCGCCTGCGGGCAGCGCTTTCAGAATAATCCAGAGAAACCTCATGCAACGATTTGAAGGAAAAGTAGCCATTGTCACCGGCGCCAGCCGCGGCATCGGCCGCGGCATCGCCCTGCGGCTGGCACAGGAAGGCGCGCGCGTGGTGGTCAATCACCGCAGCAGTGCGGAAGAAGCCGAGGAGACCGCGCAGTTGATCCACGCCGTCGGCGGCGAGGCGCTGGTCATCCAGGCCGACGTCAGCCAGTTCGATGAGGCCCAGCGGCTGGTCAAGGAAGCCATCGCGGCCTTCGGCCAGCTCGACGTGCTGGTCAACAACGCCGGCACCACCCGCGACACCCTCATCATGATGATGAAGGAAGAGCAGTGGGACACGGTCATCGACACCAACCTCAAGAGTGTGTTCAACTGCTGCAAGGCCGCCGCGCGTCCCATGGTGAAGCGCAAGTACGGACGCATCATCAACATCAGCAGCGTCTCCGGGCTGGCAGGCCAGGCTGGCCAGACCAACTATGCCGCCAGCAAGGCCGCGGTCGTCGGCTTCAGCAAGTCGCTGGCCAAGGAGCTGGGCAGCCGCAACATCACCGTCAACGTCGTCGCGCCCGGCTTTGTTCACACCGCGCTGACGGCTGACATTCTGACGGAAGAGAACACCCGCGCGGCCGTCGAGGCGACGCCGCTGGGCCGGCTGGGGACAGCAGAGGATATCGGCGCAGCCGTCGCGTATCTGGCGTCGGACGAGGCGAGTTTCGTCACCGGCCAGGTATTGAGCGTCGATGGCGGCCTGGTGATGCAGTAGCAGGACCGAAGTGCCGGGGACTTGCGCCAAGTCACCGGCACTTGAACAGGCACGCGGAAGCTTAACAATGGACGAACACTATGAGATGCCGCCCGGTGAGGTGACCATTGCCCCCGGCGTGCTGGCTACCATCGTGGCGATGACTGCACAGGCACAGCCGGGAGTGCTGCGGCTGTCGCCGCGCACGCCATCGCCCGGTCTGGGACGTATCCGCCCGCGCGGCACGACCGCCGAGGGGCTGCGCATCGATGTCGCCGACGACGGCTCGGTCCTGGTCGAGGTGCATGTCATCGCCGACCCCAGCGCGCGGCTGCAGGACCTGGGCAAGGTGCTGCAAGCGGAGATCACCCGCGCGCTGGAGCACATGGCGGGCACACCGGTGGAAGCTGTGAATGTGTTCATCGACGACGTCGAGTTCAACGGCGCAGCGCTGAAGAGCTGAGGCATCCCATGAAACCGCGAACCAAAGCTCGCATCGCCGTGCTGCAAGCCCTGTACGAGGTAGACGTGACGGGCCATCCGGCGGGCGAGGTGCTGGAAAGGCGGTTTGGCGATGTGCCCCTGTCGGCAGCGGGCGAGGCGTTCGCGCGCCAGTTGGCAACGGGCGTGCTCCTTCACCGCCAGCGGATCAATGCGTTGATCACCGAGCATGCGCCCGAGTGGCCGCTGGACCAGATGGCGGTGGTAGATCGCAACATCCTGCGCATCGCGATCTACGAGCTGGGCGAACCGGCCGTCGATACGCCGCCAAAGGTCGCAATCAACGAAGCGGTGGAGATGGCCAAGACCTTCGGCAGCGACAGCAGTCCCCGCTTTGTCAACGGTGTCCTGGGGTCGCTGATGGCCGACGCGCCGGAACCAGAACTGGGGGAGAGCGAGCCTCTTGACGGCGACTGGACGTTGACGCCGAGACCGGTGGCAGTGCAGGAAGAGGTACCGTTGGCATGAGCGGCGGGCTGTTCGGGGTTGGCTCAGGCGAGATCATTCTCATCCTCCTGATCATCCTGATCGTCATGGGGCCGGAACGATTGCCGCAGATTGCCCGCATCTGGGGCCAGGCATTGCGCTATATCAGACAGTTCTCCAACACCTGGAACCAGATGAACACCCAGTTGATGCGCCAGATCGACGAGGAGGCCAAACCGGTCACAGACGCCCTGCGCCCGCAGGACGAACCGCAGCCCAAGCAGCCTGTCGTCGACGCATCGGCAGACTCCGGCCCTGAGCCGGACGCCAACACCATTGCCCCGCCGGAGATGACAGGACAAACGGCCACCAGCTACTATCCCTCCTCCGAGGAAAGCGCGACTCCCCCCACGCCGCCTGCCTCGGATGCCGCCGACACCGCGGAGCCGCGTGATGCCTGATGACTGGAGCGCCGACCTGCAAGGGCTGATGGCCAGCCTGGGGCCGCACCTGGTGGAGCTGCGGCGGCGGCTGTTCGTCGTTCTGGCCGCCATCACGGTGGGTGTGGTGATCGGGTTTGCCTTTGCCGAGCCGATCCTCGGCGTGCTGGCCCAGCCGGTCGGCGGGCTGGAGAACCTGCAGGCCATCGAGCTGACCGAGTCCATCGGGGTGTACGTACGGATTGCCGTGCTGGTCGGCGGAGTTCTGGCGATGCCCATCATCGTCTACGAGTTGGTGGCCTTCGTCGTGCCCGGCCTGTTGCCCCACGAGAAGCGGGCGCTCTACATCTCGCTGCCCTTCATCTTCCTGGCGTTCATCGCGGGCGCAGCCTTCGCCTTTTTCGTCATGCTGCCGGTTGCCATTCCCTTCCTGGCTAACTTCGGTGGCATCCCGGGCAATTTCCGCGTCAGCAGCTACGTCGGCTTCATCACCCGGGTGGTCTTCTGGATCGGCGTGGCCTTCGAGACGCCGCTGGTTATCGCCCTGCTGGCGCGCATCGGCATCATCACGCCGCAGCAATTGATCAAGGCATGGCGGTTCGCAGTGGTTGGCATCGCCATCGCTGCTGCGCTCATCACACCAACGCCCGATCCGGTCAACATGGGAATCGTCATGCTGCCGCTGCTGGCGTTGTACGGCCTGAGCATCGTCCTGGCCAGGTTCATGTATCGCAAGCGCCAGGAAGCCAGCCAGGGCGAACCAGAAACGAGCGGCACCCTTTCCCACGGATAGAAACACGGATACGCTTTTGGATCGATTCAATCGCGTCTCATTTCATCCGCGAGTCGACTCAGGTCCGCTTGATGCAAGTGTAAAGCCGAAGAGAGCGACGTCACATACAACGTCTTCACGTTTCATCATCGGAAACACGCACGAGTCAGCAACTTCCAGCCTGTTTGCCCGGCCACGGCCATCGTACCGAACCGGGCACAATCCATAACGAACAAAGGAGTTCAAGTCAATGGCGAACGAGTCTTCTGTGCAACGCGTGCTCATCATGGGGGCCGCCGGCCGCGATTTCCACAACTTCAACGTCGTGTTCCGCGGCAATCCACGCTACAAGGTCGTGGCCTTCACGGCCACCCAGATACCCGACATTGAGGGGCGACAATATCCGGCCCAGCTTGCCGGACCGCTCTACCCGGCCGGCATCCCCATCCACGCCGAGAGCGACCTGAACCGGCTGATCGCCGAGCTTGCGGTCGACCAGGTCGTGTTCGCCTACAGCGATGTCAGCCACCAGACGGTGATGCACAAGGCGTCGCAGGTGCTGGCGGCCGGCGCGGACTTCGTGCTGATGGGCGCCAAGGATACCATGCTCGCCTCCAGCAAGCCGGTGGTGGCTGTCTGTGCAGTGCGTACCGGCTCCGGCAAGAGCCAGACCACCCGGCGGGTGTGCGACATCCTGCGCGGCATGGGCAAGCAGGTGGTGGCCGTGCGCCATCCCATGCCCTATGGCAACATCGCCGAGCAGGCCGTGCAGCGCTTCGCCAGCTATGACGACCTCGACCGCCACAACTGCACTATCGAGGAGCGGGAGGAGTACGAGCCGCACATCGACCGCGGCGTCATCGTCTACGCCGGCGTGGACTACGAGGCGATCCTGCGCCAGGCTGAGAAGGAAGCCGACGTGGTGGTCTGGGACGGCGGCAACAACGACCTGCCCTTCTACAAACCCGACCTGCACATCGTGGTGGCTGACCCGCACCGGCCCGGCCACGAGGTCAGCTATCATCCCGGCGAGGCCAACCTGCGCATGGCCGACGTGGTGGTGATCAACAAGGTGGACACCGCCGACCTGGAGAAAGTGGCCATCGTCCGCGACAACATCTATCGCACCAACCCCGGCGCGATCGTCGTCGAGGCTGCCAGCCCTATCTTCGTGGACAAGCCGGATGCGATCCGCGGCAAGGATGTGCTGGTGGTGGAGGACGGCCCAACGCTGACCCACGGCGAAATGGCCTACGGGGCGGGCGTAGTAGCGGCGCGGCGCTTTGGCGCGGCCGCCATCCTCGACCCGCGGCCCTGGGCGGTGCGCTCCATCGCCGAAACCTATGCGAAGTATCCCACCACCGGGGCCGTGCTGCCGGCCATGGGCTACGGCGACCAGCAGATGGCCGACCTGCAGGAGACCATCAACAACACGCCCTGCGACCTGGTGATCATCGCCACGCCCATCGACCTGACCCGCATCATCGACATCCACCGCCCGACGCAACGGGTGCGCTACGAGCTGCAGGAGATTGGCCAGCCGACGCTGGCGGACCTGCTGCACGAGCGTTTCGCATGATGCAGGCGGGATAGCACAGCGACTCCAGACAGCGAATGGAAGGAACGGCGCGTGGATGCAAGAAGTCCGACTTTTTCTACAAAGTCGGACTTCTGCGCGTCACACCTCGCGCCACCCGGGGGTTCGGCTTTCCCGAAAAGGCCGAACTTCGCCGAATGGCGGGCGCTGTGCTACAATGCGCCTCCGCGCAAGGCGTTGCCTTGCGCTTGACAACGCCCTGAGGAGGCACCTTCATGCTCAACAGGAAATACCTGCCCACGTTGGTTGGGGTCACGTTCCTGCTCGCAATCACGCTCAGCGCCTGTGGACCAGCGGCCAGCCCGACGCCCGAAGCGACTGCTACCCGTCCGTTCCGGCCCACGTTTACGCCGACGGTGGTCTCAACCGACACGCCAACACCCACTGACACCCCGCTGCCGACGGACACGCCGACACCGCTGCCCACCGACACGCCAACGCCCGAAGCGCCGATGGCCGTCGTGATCGGCGACGAGGAGAGCAATTTGCGCGCCGGCCCGGGCACCAACTACGACACCGTGGGCCAGGTGGCGCGCGACACCGAGTTGGAGATCATCGCCAAGAACGCAGCCGGCGACTGGTACCAGGTCTGTTGTGTGGACGGCCAGCAAGGCTGGATCGTGGCCCGGCTGGTTGAGGTCACCGGCGACCCGAACCTGGTGCAGGTCGCGGCCAACATTCCTGCGCCGCCCACCGATACGCCGGTTCCCACCCGCCCGCCCGCGCCGCCAACCAGCCCGCCGCAGCCGACCTCGCCGCCTGCGCCGACCAACACGCCGGTGCCGGCGTTCAAGTTCGCCAGAGAAGCCATGGAGCCGCGCGTCAACACCAACCCCATCGTCTCGGTCTTCGGTGCGCTGTTCAACCAGGCCCGCGACCTGAGCAAGCCGGTCACAGGCTACAAGATGGTGGTTCAGGCGCCATCCGGCGAGCAGCGCGAGGCCGAGTTCGGGCCGGTGTTCCTGCGCGGTGATCCGGGATTGGCCGGCGAGTTCATCTACAACGCCAAGGTCGAGTTCCCCCTGTCCGAAGGCACCTTCCGCGCCTGGGTCGCCGACGGCGGCGGCAACCAGGTGTCGGAGGCGTGGGACCTGGGAGTGTCAGGCGAGATGCGCACCTTCCTTACCCGCTGGAAGGAACAGTAGACGACTGCGACACCAGCGGAAACTTGTGAACCCCAGTACCCCGGAACCCTCCGGGGTACTTTTCAAGACCGCCCGGCCCATCCATGCAGACACTCGAAGGCGTCGTCGAGCGCCTCACCTTCCACAACGAGGAGACCGGCTACACCGTCGCCCGGCTTGTTCCTGACGGCAAGGACTACGAAGTCACCGTCGTCGGGAACATGCTGGGCGTGGGCGTCGGCGAACACGTCCGCATCGAGGGGGAATGGACGGTCCACGCCCAGCATGGCCGCCAGTTCAAGGTTGAGCGTTACACATCAGTGCTGCCGGCCACCGCTGCCGGCATAGAGAAATACCTGGGAAGCGGGCTGGTCAAGGGGGTCGGGCCGGTGACGGCCAAACGCATCGTGCGCAAGTTCGGCGCGGACACGTTGCGCATCATCGACGAGGACCCCGATCAACTGCATGGCGTGCTGGGGGTCGGACCAAAGCGGGTCGCGCAGATCAAGACCGCCTGGCACGAGCAGCGCCAGATCCGCGAGGTGATGGTCTTCCTGCAAAGCAACGGCGTCAGCCCCGCGCTGGCCGTGCGCATCTACAAGCAATACGGCGACGGCGCGGCGGCGGTGGTCACCAACGACCCCTACCGGCTGGCGCGCGACGTCCACGGCATCGGCTTCATCACCGCCGACAAGATCGCCCGCAACCAGGGGATCGCGCCGGACGCGCCGGAGCGGGTGGCGGCCGGCGTGGCCTACACGTTGAGCGAGAAGGCCAACGACGGGCACGTCTACGTGCCCCAGGGTGAACTGGTGGCGGCCAGCGCGACCCTGCTGGACGTGCCTGCTCCGCTGGTGGTCGATGCCATCGAAACTCTCAACCGCGAGGAGCAGGTGCGCATCGACGCGACCGTGCGCGGTGGAACCGGTGCGGCGCTGGCCGAGGAGCGGGCCGTCTATCTCACCCCCTTCTATTTTGGGGAAATCGGCGTGGCCGGCCGTTTGGGACGGCTGATGAATGCGACCGAGGATCGCCTCTACACGTTCCGCAGCTTCGACTGGCCGCAGGCCTTCGCCGTAGTGCAGCGCAGCAGCGGGCTGGCGTTGACGCCCAAACAGCAGGAGGCGGTGCGCACTGCGCTGACGCAGCGGGTGACGGTCCTGACCGGAGGTCCTGGCACCGGAAAGACCACAACCATGCAGTCGCTGATTCGCTTTTTGGACGTGGCCGGACGCAGCTACGCGCTGGCGTCGCCCACAGGCCGCGCGGCCAAGCGACTCAGCGAGGCCACCGGCAAAGAAGCCAAGACCATCCACCGTCTGCTGGAGTTCAGCCCCGGCGGCGCGGGTGGCTTCGGCTTCAGCCGCAACGAGGAGAACCCACTGACAGCCGATATCGTGATCGTGGACGAGGCGTCGATGCTGGATCTGCTGCTCACCAACAGCCTGCTGAAGGCTATTCCGCCCGGCGCACACCTGCTGCTGATCGGCGACATCGACCAGTTGCCGCCGGTGGGCGCAGGCAACGTGTTGCGGGATGTCATCGACTCCGGCGCAGCGGCGGTGGTGCGGCTCGACGTAGTGTTTCGCCAGGCCGCCGGCAGCTACATCATCGAGAACGCGCACCGCATCAACCGCGGCCAGATGCCCGAGTGGAACCCGCAGATCTCAAAGGATTTCTTCCTCTTCCAGACCGACGACCCGGAGCGGGCAGGCGAGTTGATCGGCGAGATCGTGCAGGAGCGCGTGCCCAGGCGCTTCGGTCTGTCGCCGCAGGACATTCAGGTGCTCAGCCCGATGCACCGCGGCCAGGTTGGCGTGGGCGCGCTGAACGAGCGCTTGCAGGCAACGCTCAATCCGCCGTCGCCCAGCCGGCCGGAGCGCCGTCTCGGTGGACGCATCTTCCGACTGGGCGACCGCGTGATGCAGATTCGCAACAACTACGACAAGGATGTGTACAACGGGGATTTGGGGATGATCGTCAGCCTCGACTCCGTGGAACAGATGCTAACGGTGCGCATCGACGAGCGGATCGTGGCCTATGACTTTCTCGAACTTGACGAACTTGTGCATGCGTACGCGGTCTCGGTGCACAAGTCCCAGGGAAGCGAATTCCCGGCAGTGATCATGCCGGTAATGACCCAGCACTACATGATGCTGCAGCGCAACCTGCTCTACACCGGCGTGACCCGGGCCAAACGGCTGGTGGTGCTGGTGGGCACGCCGCGGGCAGTCGCCATCGCTGTCAACAACAACCGCATCGCCGACCGCTACACCGGGCTGAGCGAGCGGCTGCGGCCGGCTACCTGAAGACCGACATCAGCCGGACCGCCTCCTGCATCGAAGCGATGCCGGCCTGCGGCCCTTTCAGGGCGGCCAACAAGTCCCCGCAATACTCGCGAACCCTGGGGCTGGAGTTTTCGGAGATCACACGGTGCGCGCCATCTCGCACTACCTTGTCGTTGTCGGGTTTTGCCAGCGCTTCCAGCAAGGCAGGCATGGCCGGCTCGCCGATGTAGGCCAGCGCCGAACTGGCGGCGTAGCGCACGCCGTGGTCATCGTCTTCCAGGGCAGCAACCAGAGCCGCATTGCCTTCGGCGGAGGGGTTATCCCGCAGATAACGCGTGGCGGCAGAGCGCTCGTTTTCGGAGAGCTTGGGGTTGTTCATGGCGGCGATCGCCTGAGCAGTAGACTCGATCATGGATGTTCCTTCCAGTTACTGAGGACCGTCAGTCCTGTTTGCGTAAATGCGTAGCTGCGCGCATTATACCAGCAAACGCGCCAAGGGGGGAGTCCGATATTTCACACGTATCGCCTGGTTAGATCACTTCAGGCGCGCGAGGCAAGGACGCCCCCAATGACGATCAGAATCGCGGCCACGACCAGCTTGCGGGGATCGACCGTCCGCCATTCTGCCAGAACGACCAGACCGATCAAGACGGCCACCAGCGTGTTCATGTTGTAGAGTGGCACAAGCTGGCTGATCTGGCCGTCGAAGCGCCCCAGTGCGATCCCGATCAACCCGATGGCCGTCGCCCAGACCAGCCCAAATAGCACCGTGTAGAACGCGCTCCGCTGGCCAATGGTCGCGTCCCGGTCCAGCAACAGGAACACACCGCCAACCAGCGCGGTCGTCAGGCCGGCCACAATCAGAAATGGCCCCGTCCCGATGCGCGCGTTGTTGCTCAGCTTCTGGAAGACGCCCGTCAACCCCAGCATCAGCGCCGGCAGGATACCACCCAACAAGATCGCGAGAACACGTGTACTCATAGCGGCTCAACTACGGAAGCGCCTTCTGTGGCGCTGCTGATGTAGATCGCCGGCGTGAGGCCGCTAGCTGCCTGGTAGCTTGCAGCAACGCTTTCGGCAAAAGCATCGGCTCGGTCGGCCGCTACCAGCGCCACGGCGCAGCCGGCAAACCCGCCGCCGGTCATGCGCGCTCCGTAACAGCCTGGCGCGCTGTGGGCGCATTCGACCATGGCGTCGAGCGCCGGGCCGGAGATCTCGAAGTCGTCGCGCATGCTGATGTGGCTGGCATCCATCAGGCGCCCCATCCCGATAGCGTCGCCGCGCGCCATCGCTTCGGCGGCAGCCACGGTGCGCGCGTTCTCGCTGATGACGTGGCGCGCCCGGCGCATAGTCACGTCGTCCAACCCGCCGGCCTCCGCCTCGAATCGCTCCATCGTCACATCGCGCAGCGCCGGCACGCCGAAGTAGCGCGCCGCAGCCTCGCACTGGGCGCGCCGCTCGTTGTAGGCCGAGTCGACCAGGCCGCGCCGGGTAGCGGTGTCGAGGACCACGGCGACGGTTCCGGCGGGCAGCGCCACGGAGGTCGTCTCCAGGCTGCGGCAGTCGATCAGCAGCGCGTGGCCGGCCTGGCCCGCCGCCGAGATCATCTGGTCCATGATGCCGCAGTTCATGCCGACCCACTGGTTCTCGGCCTTCTGGCCCAGCTTCGCCATAGCCGGCGCATACCAGGCGAACCCCGACACCACCTGAAAGGCGCGCGCGGTTGCCAGCTCGACTGCGGCCGACGACGAGAGCCCCGCGCCGCGCGGCACATCACCGCTCAGCACGCCCTCCCAGCCAGACAGCCGGTAGCCGGCCCCTTGCAGCGCCCAGGCGACGCCCTTGATGTACTCGATCCAGCCGGCGCCCTCGTTGTGCAGGCCGGCCAGGGAAAAGCTTGCCGAGCGGTCGAGGTCCAGTGAACGGACGCTGACCTGCCCGTCCGTCCGCGGCCGCAGGGCGATCCAGACCGCGCGGTCGATGGCCATCGGCAGCACGAAGCCATCGTTGTAGTCGGTGTGTTCGCCGATCAGGTTGACGCGGCCGGGCGCGCGCACGACGAAGGCCGGCGGCTGGTCGAACTGCTCTTCGAAGGATTGGGTGACATGGTGTTGGAGAGACATGGCGGCCTCGTGGGAGAAATGGAAATCAGGGAAAGGAGGGAAAACAGGGTACTACCCAGCAATGTCAGGTTCTGGAGACGCTTTCGGACGAGGAGTGAGCATCCTCAGATGCGGGCCGCTCCATCGAATAAGATCCGACATCCAGGCTGTATTGATGTATTAGGCCGCGGAGTGAGCATCCTCAGATGCGGGAATCTCTGGCGCTTCAAGCCCGGCACACTTGCACCTGCGGTTTCCTCATGTCAGTCCTCGTATCCGGCTGGATGGGCAACGTGCCAGCTCCAGGCGCTGGCGATGATCTCTTCCAGGTCGGGGTGCTGAGGCTGCCAGCCCAGCTCGCGCCGGATCTTGCTGCTGTCGGCGATCAGGATGGCCGGGTCGCCGGGGCGGCGCGGGCGGATCGCGGCCGGGATCGGATGGCCGGTGACGCGGCGGGCGGTCTCGATGACCTCGCGCACCGAGTAGCCAGCGCCGTTGCCCAGATTGTAGCGCATGAACGTCCGCTCGCCTAGCCCGTTCAGCGCCGCCAGGTGCGCGGCTGCCAGGTCCTCGATGTGGATGTAGTCGCGGATGCAGGTGCCGTCGTGGGTCGGGTAGTCGTCGCCGAAGATGGCGATCTCGGCCCGCGTGCCCTGCGCGACCTGCAACACCAGCGGGATCAGGTGCGTCTCGGGCTGGTGTGCCTCGCCGCGCGGGCCGGCCGCCCCGGCCGCGTTGAAGTAGCGCAGCACGGCCACGCGCAGGTCGTGGATTTTGTGCGTCCACGCCAGCGCCTGCTCGACCATGTATTTCGTCGCGCCGTAGACGCTGGCCGGGTCCACGGGGTCAGTCTCGACCAGGGGACCGTCCTTGCTGGCGTAAACGCCGGCGGTGGACGAGAAGACAAAGCGCCCGACATCGTGCGCTACCGCGGCGTCGATCAGCGTCAGCGCGCCGGTGACGTTGTTGCGAAAGAAGCGGCCCGGCTCGCGCATCGACTCGCCGGCCTCGATGAAGGCGGCGAAATGCATCACCGCGTCGAACGGTTCGCCGCCCAGCACTGCGTCCAGCGCGGCTCTGTCCAGCGTGTCGCCGCGCACGAAGGCGGCCGCTTCAGGCACCGCGCTGCGGTGCCCACTGGACAGATTGTCGAAGACGGTGACGCGGTGGCCGGCGTCGAGCAACTGCCGGGCCACCGTGCTGCCGATATACCCGGCACCGCCGGTGACGAGGATGTTCATGAGACTCCTTCGAGGGTACGTTGGCAAATTGGTAAATTGGTAGATTGGTAGATTGGTGAGTTGGTTGCGCAAGCGGCCGGATCATCAATGATATCGCAACCCGCCCCATTTCCCAATGTACCTGATGTACCAATCTACCAGTGTACCAATCTACGAGGCCTTGAAATGGACTTCCGACACAGCACGCAGTCGCGCCGCAGCCTGTTCCGCCGTCAGGTCGCGCTGCGGCTCGCCCAGCATCTCGTAGCCGACCATGAACTTCTTGACGGTGGCCGAGCGCAGCAGCGGTGGGTAGAAGTGGGCGTGCAGTTGCCAGTGGGGGAAAAGTTGCCGACTTTCCCTCCGGGACGGTTCCCAGTCGGAAAAGTTGGCAACTTGGGCGTCCGGCCCTGTCGGCGCGCCGTGCCAGCCCATGCTGTAGGGGAACGAGGTCTCGAACAGGTTGTCGTAGCGGGTCAGCAGGCGCTTGAGAATGCTCGCAAGGCTGTCGCACTCCTCGCCGGTCAGGTCGGGCAGGCGCAACACGTGGCGGCGCGGCAGCAGCAGCGTCTCGAAGGGCCACAACGCCCAGTACGGCACCACGGCCAGCCAGTGCTTGTTCTCGACGACGATGCGCGATTCCGACGAGAGTTGCCAACTTTCGGAAAAGTTGGCAACTCTTTCCAGCTCAAGTTCCGCGTAGTCCAGCAACAGCGGCCGGCCATGCTCTTCGAAGTAGACGCGCTGCTGGCGGTCTTCTTTGGCCGGCTCGTTGGGCAGGGCGCTGCCGGCCCACACCTGGCCGTGCGGATGCGGATTGGAGCAGCCCATGACCGCGCCCTTGTTCTCGAAGACCTGCACCCAGCGGTACGTCCGGCCCAGCTCGCTGACCTGCTCGGCCCAGACATCGACCACGGCGCGGATGTCGGCCAGCGGCATCTCCGGCAGGGTCAGGTCATGGCGCGGCGAGAAGCAGATCACGCGGCAGGTGCCTTGTTCGCTCTCGGCGCGCATCAGTGGATGGCCTTCGGCTGGCGCGGGCGGCGAGTCGGGCAGCAGCGCCGCGAAGTCATTGGTGAAGACGAAGGTGCTGGTGTAGTCGGGGTTGCGCAGACCGCCGGCGCGTTCGTTGCCAGCGCAGAGGTAGCAGGTCGGGTCGTACGCCGGCCGCGTGTCCTGCGGCGGCCGCTCCACCTGGCCCTGCCAGGGCCGCTTGGTTCGATGGGGCGAGACGAGCACCCAATCGCCGGTCAACGCGTTGTAGCGGCGATGAGGGTGGTCGGTGGGATTGAAGGTGTCCATTCTTCTAGCTGTACTCCGGCAGCCAGCCGCCATGCGCTTCAATCAGGTCATCGACCAGGCTGTGGATCTGGTCCAGGTCCAGCTCGGCCGCGGTGTGCGGGTCCAGCATCGCGGCGTGGTAGATGTGCTCGCGCTTGCCGGTGAGCGCGGCTTCGACGGTCAGCGCCTGGACGTTGATGTTGGTCTGCATCAGCGCGGCCAGGTGCGGCGGCAGCGCGCCGACCGCAGTCGGCTGGATGCCGTTCTTGTCAACGAGGCAGGGCACCTCCACGCAGCAGCCCGGCGGCAGGTTGTCGATCAGCCCGCGGTTGGACACGTTGCCGTAGACCACCCGCGGCTGGCCGGTCTCCAGGCTGTGGATGATGCCCGATCCGTACTCGTGGCTGCGCTGAATCGTCAACATCTCATCCACGATGCGCTCCATGTCGCGCTGGCTGCCGTCGGGCGGCAAATGGTCTTCCTCGTCTCCCGGATGGCGGACGCTGAAGCGGGTGTCCGGGTTCTCGAAGCGGGCGCGCATGGCCTCCCAGCCGGCGATCTGGAACTCGCAGCGGCTGATGTACTCGTCCAGCGGCACGTTGAAGCGCTCGATCAGGTCGGGCCGGTCGCGCTTGATGAACCAGGGGACGTATTCGCTGAAGTGCTCGCTGGACTCGGTGACGAAATAGCCCAACCGCCGCAGCATCTCGTAGCGCACCCGGTTCCAGTCCGGCACGCGGCCGTCCGCCAGCACCTGGCGGATGAGCGGATACAGGTCCTCGCCGTCGCGCTCGAAGCGCAGGTAGAACGCCATGTGGTTGATGCCGGCGCACAGGTAGTTGATCTCCTCCACCGGCACGCCGATGTCGTCCGCAAGCTGGCCGGCCGTCCCCTGCACGCTGTGGCACAGCCCGACCGTTTTGATGGAGCTGGCGCGGCTGATGGCCCAGCAGTTCATGGCCATGGGGTTGACGTACTGCAGGAACGTGACGTCAGGGCACAGCTCCTCCATGTCGCGGCACATGTCCAGCAGCACAGGGATGGTGCGCAGGCCGCGCATGATGCCGCCGATGCCCAGCGTGTCGGCGATGGTCTGGCGCAGCCCGTAGCGCTTGGGGGTCTCGAAGTCGACCAAGGTGGACGGCTTGTAGCCGCCGACCTGAATCATGCAGATGGCGTAGTCGGCGCCGTCCAGCGCGGCGCGGCGGTCGGTGGTGGCCTCGATGACTGGCTGCGCCTCCAGCGCCTCGGCGATCTTGCGCGCCACGATCTCGGACGTGCGCAGCCGTTGCGGGTCGATGTCGAACAGGCTGACCGTGGAGCCGGCCAGCTCGGGGAAGCTGAGGATGTCGCCCAGCAGGTTCTTGGCAAAAACCGTGCTGCCGGCGCCGATGAAGGTGATTTTTGGCATGACTGGATCGTGCTCCTGTCTTGAGGGATTGCGTGCGGGGCGGCATGACCGCCCCGCACGCGCCATCAATTGTAGCACGGTTCTCCCGCGGAAGGTCAACCGCCGTTGACAGATCCTGTAGCATAGCCCCTTGTGGGCGTTCCGGCGATCCCCGGAACGGGCACAAGGCCTCATCCTACAGTTGTCGGGAGGTCAGGCGCCGGTAGTGCGTTTCGATCTCTTGCGCAGCGTGCTGCCAGGTATAGCGTTCGATGACGCGGGCGCGCAGCAGCCAGCCGCGGCGCGCTTTTTCGTCCGCGTTGGCTGACAGGGCGTGTTCCAGCGCGCCGGCCAGCGACTCCGCATCGCCCAGGCGGGCATAGAACCCCAGGTCTCCCAGATACTCGCGGTGTACTGGCGTGTCGAAGGCGGCAATCGGCAGGCCGGCGGCCATGTAGGGGAGCAGCTTGCCGCTGCCCTCCGTGGCCGATACCTTGGGCGCGACCGCCGCGTCGCCCAGCGCCAGGTAGAGCGGCGCTTCCTCGTATGGCACGGAACCCGTGAAGGTCACGTGCTGCGCAAGCCCCATCTCGCTCGCCATTTTCTGGTAGTGATCGACATCGGGGAAGCCCATCATCAGGAGGTGCGGCGGCCGGCCCTGCGCCGCCAACAGTTTCAGCGCACGCAGCAGCAGGTCCGTCCCCTGGTACGGCGCCAGCAAGCCAAGGTACACGACCACCGGTCGGTCTGCCGGGAGCTGCAGCCGGTTGCGCAGATCAGCCAGCCCGTGCGCCGGTTGTTCAGCCCGCGGGCGAAACAGCACCGGATCGACGCTGTCGGGCAGGGTAAACACGCGCGCTGGCGACACCCCTGAGCCTTCGACCAGTTGCCGCCTCGCCTGGTCCGAGCTGGCCAGGATGGCCTGCGGCTGGCGGTTGATCCATCGTTCCAGCGCGCGCAGCAGCGGCAGGAAAAGCGACGCTGAGCGCAAGAAGCGGTGGTCCAGCATCTCCTCGGTCAGGCTGCCCTGGTAGTCGAACACCAGCGGCACGTTCAGCGCGCGGCCCAGCAGCGTTCCCAGCAGCGCCCCCTCGTGCAGGTACGCGTGGATAACGTCCGGCCGCCCGCCGGGAAAACTCAGTACGGCGGCGGGCAGCAGCGCGGCCAGCAGGCCATCCAGCAGCAGCTTGCGCCGCGACGAGCCAACCGGCATGGTGCGCCCGCGCGGCCAGAGCGGCGGCCGCAATATCGTGAGGCCGTCCACATCCCGCCCGCTGGGATAGGTCAAAATGCGTACGTGGTGACCCCGTGCTGCCAGCGCATCCATCTGCCCGCGGATGCGAACGTGGCAGCCGTAGTCGGCGAAGAAACCGGTGGGCGCAATGGCGAGGATGCGGAGCGAGCGCTTGCCTTGTCGCGACATCAGCGCTTGTTTCGTTTGGTCCGGGTGTTTCTTGTCATGCCCAGCACCCCGGGATCAGCGCCGGCGATGCGACCAGTGCCAGCACGCACTGGACCAACGCAATGCTCGCGAATGTCGAAACCGCGCCAAGCGCCTATTGCGACGCGGTCTGGCCTTTGCTGCTCTTGCGACTGCGCTGTTTGCCAACCCGCGGTTCTTCCGGTGGCTGAGGTGAAGCCGTCGTTTCGGGGTCAGGTTCCGCAAGCAGGTGAACCAGAACTGTTTGCACAGCCAGCCCCTCCACGGCTTCTACCTCCAGCGTGATGCCAGCGACCGTTGCCTGGTCGCCAGGCTGCGCCACGCGGCCCAGTTCCGACATCACCAGCCCGCCTACCGTGTCCACCTCGGGGTGGTCGATCTCCAGGTCCATCAACTGGTTGAGCTCGTCGATCAGCAGGTCGCCGCGCACGCGCACCAGTACCGATGACAGCCGTTCCAGAGGCAGTATCTCCTGGTCGAACTCGTCCAGGATCTCGCCTACCACCTCCTCGACCACATCTTCCAGCGTGATCAGGCCGGCGGTGCCGCCGTATTCGTCAACCACGATGACCAACTGGCGGCGCTCGCGGCGAAAACGAATCAGCATCTGGTCCAGCGGCAGCGACTCCGGCACATAGGCCACCGGCCGCACAAGCTGGCGCAGGTCAAAGGGCTGGCGGTCGCGGTTGGCCTGCTGTCGCGCCAGAGTCTTGACATGCAGCATGCCGATGATTTCGTCCAGGTCACTGTCGAAGACAGGGTAGCGCGAGTGACGCTCCTCACATGTGAACGCCAGCGTTTCCTGTTCTGTGGCAGTAATCGGCAGGCCGACGATGTGGTTGCGCGGGGTCATCACCCGCCCGACAGTGCGCGCCCGCAGGTCGAAGATGTTCTCGATAAACAGTTGCTCGCCCGGCTCCACCAGGCCGACTTCAGCGCTTTCATCGACCAGATATTCCAACTCTTCCGGCGAGAACAGCCGGGCCTGCGCACCGACTGCCGGGATGCCCATCGCGCGCACTACCAGATTGCCGATGCCGTTGAGCAGGGCAATCACCGGCGAGAACAGCCGGGTGATGAAGCGCATGATGCGGTCCAGGCGAAGCACGGTTGGTTCGGAGTATTGGATGGCCAGTGACTTGGGCACCATTTCGCCCAGAACGACGTGCAAGTAGGTCAACATCCCGATGGCCAGGATGGTGGCGAGGGTGTGCGCCAACGGTTCCGACAGCGCGCCCAGGCTGCTCAGCGGGTGGATGAGCCAATCGGCGATGGTGTGTTCGCCGTACATACCCAATCCCAGGCTGGCGATGGTAACGCCTATCTGCGCCGTGGCAAGGTAGCGGTTCTGGCTGTCGGGCTTGCTGAGGATGCGCAGCACGTGGCGCGCCGCTTGCGATCCCCGTTCAGCCGCCTGAACCAGCCGCGTCTTGGGCACGGCGACAATGGAAAATTCAGCCGCTACGAACAGGGCATTCAACAGGATCAGGAGACCGATGATGGCGAGGGGCAGCAGATATTCGCTCATTCGGCTGCCTCCCGCAGGACTTCGACCTGATCGGGCGTGGCCGGCAAGCTGACTGCTGCCACAGCCTTGCCCTCAATCCGTTCGACCCGCAGCGATACGCCGTCACCGAACTCGACAATGTCGCCGACCTCGGCAACCCGTCCCAGCTCCGTCAGCACCAGCCCACCGATGGTGTCGGCCTGGTCGGTAGGCAGATTGAGCTCGAGCAACTCGTTGAGGTCGTGCACCAGCCAGTCCCAGCGGACCAGCACGCGGTTGCCGGGCAGTCCCCGAAACAGTGCAACCTCCTGGTCGAACTCGTCCTGCACCTCGCCGAAGATTTCCTCGATCAGATCCTCCAACGTTACGATGCCGGCGGTGCCGCCGTACTCGTCGAGGACAATGGCAACCTGGTAGCGTTTGTTTTGCAGCAAGGCAAAGGCCTCGCCGGCCGTCATTGTTTCGGGGATGTGGAGCGCCGGGCTCATGACTTGCCGGATGTCCACGGGAGGCGAGTCGGGTTGTCGCTGCGCTTGCTGGCGCAGGCAAAGCAGGTCCTTCAGATGGACAACCCCCACGATGTTGTCGATGGTTGTTTCGTAAAGCGGCAGGCGAGAGAAATAGGATGTGGCCAGCAGGCTGAAGAGCTCATCGCATGGCCGCTCCACCGGCGCAGCCAAGACGCGGATGCGCGGCACCATCAACTGGCGCACCGTGGTGCGTCGCATCCACAGCGTGTTCTCGATCAGGCGCCGTTCCTGGGTGTCCAGCACGCCGCCCGCGCCGCTCTCCTCCACCAGGATTGCGATTTCCTCCGGCGAGTGGACGTGGACGTGTTCGCTGGTCGGCTCGATGCCAAACAACCGCAGCACCAGCCGGCCGCTGCCGTTGAACAGCCAGATGAGCGGCCTGAACAACAACATGGACCAGCGGAGTGGCACCACCGTCAACTGCGCCAGCCGTTCTGGATATTGCACGCCGATGTTCTTGGGCACCAACTCGCCGAAGATAACCTGGAAGCCTGTCAACACCAGCAGGATGACTGTCGCCGACAGGGAGGCTGCCGCGGCTGGCCCAATCCTGCCCAGGCGCTCCAGCATGGGCGCAACAGTGCTGGAGAGAGCCGCCTGAGCATAGAAGCCCAGCACCAGGCTCGAGACGGTGATGCCGATTTGGCAGGCGGCGATGTAGGTGTCGAGCTTGGCCGGATCCTCGACGATCGGCAGCACCCGGCGTGCCAGACGATTGCCCTCCTCGCTCAACTGCGACAAGCGCGAGCGACGGGCGCTGAGGGTCGCAAACTCCGCCGCAACGTAAAGGGCGTTGACAAGCAGCAGTATGACAATGACTGCGAATATCGCTAACAAGAAATGGCTCCGTCCAGTGGCTGAGGAGTGACTGTCGTGGGCCGTATGGGGAAGCGCCAGTGCGCTTCGTGCAACGCTGTTGCAGGACCAGGAATGCCAGCCCAGCCCGGGCATTATGTCGGCTGATAGTATATGCCAGGTTATGGCCTGTTCGCAAGAATGTAGACCCCTGATCTGGATATCCATGGTGGCAATCTGCGCGACCTGTGGTAAACTACACTATGTGCGTTTCGGACCACATCAGCACAGAGCACGCAAACCCAGCTACCCTTCGTTACTCTTGGAGGCAACCCATGGCATTTGGCCGCAGTCGCAACGAATCCCTTTCCAGCGTCGATGTTGCGTGGTACCAGATGGAAGACCCCACCAACCTGATGATGATCACAGGCTTGATCGTCTTCGATGAACTGGTTGACTACGACCGCCTGCAGTCCATTCTGGAGACGCGGCTGGTCGGCCAGTTTCGCCGCTTTCGCCAGCGGGTTGTTACCAAGACGACTCGCTTTGGCCGGCCTTACTGGGAAGAAGATCCCAACTTCGACATCGCCTCGCATCTGCACCGCATCGGTCTGCCCGCACCCGGAGACCATGACGCCCTGCAAGCCTTGGTCAGCGATCTGATGAGCCAGCCGCTGGACTTCAGCAAGCCACTCTGGCAGTTTCATCTGGTCGATGGCTACGACGGCCGTTCGGCGCTGCTGCTGCGCTTGCACCACTGCATCGCCGACGGCATCGCCCTGATCCAGGTGATGCTGTCGCTGACCGACAGAGAGCGCGACGCCCCTCCTGTCTCACCGCAAGCTCCCCCCCGCCGTCGCAAAGGCTGGAACCCGCTGGCGCCGGTGACGCGGCCGGCGGTCGCCGCGGTCAATCTCTCCACCAAAGCTGTCGGCGCCACAGTCAACACCTCGATCAAGGTGGCCCGCAAACCGGAGCACCTGGTGGAGTTGGCCCGCAGTGGCTCCGATGTGGCGCTGACCACCGCGCGCTTGTTGCTTATGGGGCCTGATCCCAAGACGGCTTACAAAGGCAAGCTGGGCGTCTCCAAACGGGCCGCCTGGTCCAAGCCAATCCCGCTGGAGGACGTGAAGCTCATCGGGCGCGCGGTGGGCGGCACCGTCAACGACGTGCTGATGTCAGCCGCGGCTGGGGCCATGGGGCGTTACCTCGTCAGCCGCGGCAAGCCGGTGGATGAGCTCAACGTGCGCGCCCTGATCCCTGTCAATCTGCGCCCGCCCGGCGCCCGTCTGACCATGGGCAACAAGTTTGGACTGGTCTTCCTGTCACTGCCTCTGGGCATCGAAGACCCGGTGGAGCGGCTGCGCGAGCTGAAACGGCGCATGGATGGGCTGAAGAACACATCAGAGCCTGTCGTTGCCTTTGGCATTCTCGGCTTGATCGGCATGATGCCCGACCGGCTGGAGGACGTGGTAGTAGACATCTTCGGCACGAAGGGGACTGTGGTCATGACCAACGTGCCTGGACCGCGTGAACAGCTCTACTTCGCCGGGGCCAGCATCGACAACATGATGTTCTGGGTGCCGCAGTCGGGGCGGCTGGGCATCGGCATCAGCATTCTCAGCTACAACGGCAAGGTGATGATCGGCGTTGCGACCGACTCCGGGCTGATCCCGGACCCGGACATGGTGGTTGCCAGCTTTCATGCAGAGCTGGCCGCGCTGCGCGACGAAACCCGGGCGCGGCTAATCGCCACCGCCGCCCAGTTCGACATCCCCGTCGTGGGAGGCGAGCCGGCAGAGCCATCGGCCGCCGAAGAGGTAGACCTGGATACTGAGCTTGCCCGCATAGTTTCTGCCTCGCAACAAGCTGCCGGCACCGCGCAGGATGCCGCCGACTGGACGGCCCCGGAGGGGGGCGATGATCTGACCCGCGTGCGCGGCATCGGCCCGGCCTTTGCCTCCCGTCTGGCCGAGGCTGGCATCGTCAGCTACGCCGACCTCGCAACTTCCACGCCGGAAGCGCTGCAGGCAATCATCGCCGCGCCCGACTGGCGCCATCCTGACTACCAGGACTGGATCGCGCAGGCTGGCACGTTGGCAGGCTGATCGGCTAACATCGCTCACCTGCTCTGGCTCGGTCGGAGACCGGCCAGAGCAGGTGAGCAGTCGTGGACTCGGCAAGAGCGTTGAGTTGATGGCGTTGTACGCCTGAGGAACCTACTATGAGCGAGGATCTTTCCAACGTCGATGTGGCCTGGTACCACATGGAATTGCCGAACAACCTGATGATGATCAGCGGGGTGTTTGTCTTTGGTCAGATGCTCGCCTTTGATCGGGTGAAAGCGACCCTGGAAGAGCGACTGCTCATTTTCGACCGCTTTCGCCAGCGGGTTGTGGAGCCGCGGTTTGGCATCGGCTCACCCCGCTGGGAGTTCGACCCGCAGTTCGACATCGCCAACCATGTCCACCGCATCGCCCTGCCGGCCCCTGGCGATCAGGCCGCGCTGCAGGACCTGATGAGCGACATGATGGCCACACCACTGGACTACAGCAAGCCGCTCTGGCAGTTTCATTTGGTGGAGGGGTACGGAGAGGGCTGCGCCCTGGTCTGCCGGCTGCACCACTGCATCGCCGATGGCATCGCTTTGATGCGGGTGCTGCTCTCCCTGACCGACGACACGCCCGACGCCCACTGGTCGCCGCCGGTGGAGGACGAGGAGGAGCGGCAGCGCAGCCGCAACCCGTTCCGGCTGGTCACCCGCCCGGCATCGGCAGCCTTCGGTGCGACCCGCCGCTTCACCGGCTCGGTCTGGGGTGAGGGCAAGGAGCTGATTTCCAATCCCAGCTACGCCCTGGATCTGGCGCGGCAAGGCACAGACACGACCATGGCGCTGGGCCGGCTGCTGTTGATGCTGCCCGACCGCAAGACGATTTTCAAAGGACCGCTGGGTGTGCCCAAACGGGCTGCCTGGTCAACGCCAATCCCGCTGCCGACGGTCAAAGCGGTCGGCCGGGCCACCGGCGCAACGGTCAACGACGTGCTGCTGGCCTGCGTGGCCGGCGCGCTGCGCAGCTACCTGCTAACACACGCACAGCCCGTGGAGGGCCTCAACATACGGGCTGTGATACCGGTCAACCTGCGCCCGCCCGACGCCGCCATCGAGTTGGGCAACCGCTTTGGACTGATCTTTCTCGCGCTGCCTGTTGGAATAGAAGACTCCTTCGACCGGCTGATGGAGCTCAAGCGACGCATGGACGAGTTGAAGGGCACGCCGGAGGCCGTGGTTGCGTTCGGCATTCTCAACGCGATCGGTATGGCGCCAACCGATATCGAGAACCTGATCGTGGACATCTTCGGGACCAAGGCGACCGCGGTGATGACCAACGTGCCCGGCCCACGGCATCAGGTCTATTTCGCCGGTGGGCCGATCACCCAGCTTATGTTCTGGGTCCCGCAGTCGGGCCGGCTGGGAATCGGCGTCAGCATCCTCAGCTACAACGACCAGGTGTTGCTGGGTCTGGCCACCGACCAAGGGTTGATCCCCGACCCCGACACCATCATCGCCTTCTTCCACGAGGAGATCAACGCGCTGGTTGCGCTGGTCGAGCAGGTGCAGCCGGGCGAGGTCGAGACACCGGTTGTCACTTTGGACAGGGCCGGTGACTGACTAGACGAAAACTTGCTCAAGCTAACTGGAGACGCGAGAAGTCCGGCTTTTTTGTAAAGGCCGGACTTCTTGATTCGGGCAGATCGAGCGCGAATCGGCTACTGTTTGCGGGCTTCGACGATCGGCCGCACCTGTTCGAGGTTGCTCCATTCCCCGGTCATCATCTGCTTAAGCTCCTCAAGCTCCAGCAAGAACACTTCGTCCGCGGCTTCCAGCCGGCCGTCGGCCAGCGCTTCGCCGGCCGCGCCGGACACCCAGTAGCGGGCGGCCGCGGCCACGATCACAACCGATTCGTGGATCCTGGGCAGC
The DNA here is from genome assembly GCA_041391245.1 of Caldilineales bacterium. Classification (GTDB taxonomy): domain Bacteria; phylum Chloroflexota; class Anaerolineae; order JAAEKA01; family JAAEKA01; genus JACKBK01. Next base: position 58,240 of record JAWKOJ010000009.1, on the reverse strand, counting down.
AGCGCGGCCAGTTGCTGCACCTGCCCGGTCGCGGCGTCGAACTGTTTGCGCTGGCTGCCGCCCAGTTGACCGGAGATGCCGGCGGCCGCAGCCGCGCGGCGACGACTCGCCTCAGCCAGACCAACCCCGGCGGCAGGGTCCGGCAGCGCCGCCAGCAGGGCTGAGGGATCTTCAACCCAGCGCGGCCGGGCGATCTCCAGCGGCTCGTCTGACCATCGCCCGTAGCCTGACAGGAAGCTGTCCACCGGCTCACGCAGCGCAGCCGGCCACTGCTGCCAATCGCCGCCCGCGCTCGACAAGTCAACGCCCGCCAGGCCAGCGGCCAGTCGATGCAGCACGTCCGTGTAGCCCGCTGCCGGCAACCCCACGTCGATCCCGGCGGACAGATCGGCAACAGCACCTGCCGGTCCTGATTTGATGTGGCCGGCCTGCTGCTGCATCGCTGTTGCCAGACCCAGCGCGATCTTTGCCTGCGCCAGCAGTGCGTCTTCGGCTCTCGGCTCCAACTCCTCCATGATCTGCAGGACGGTGGCCTGCCGCCACTCCATGGCGCGTACCCGGGTCCACCAGCGCTCGATGCGGGCGATCACCTCCGGCGTGTCGGCCAGCGTCTGTGCAATCAGCGCAGCCCTGCGCTTGCCTGGCCCGCCGCCCAACAGCCGGCTCAAGCCGCCGCCGGAGTCGCCCGCCGTGCGTCGCAGTGTCTCGTCAGCCGGCCGCAACAGGCTGCCGTTCAGGGCCGCGCGGCGCGCCCCCGAGTCCCAGACGGCGCGCCCACTCCCCAGCGGCGCGCCGAATTCCTCGTATGCAGCCCGCAGCGCGCGCTCGGCAGAGGGTCCCAGCACAGAGCCGGTGAAATAGGTGGGGCGCTCAGGCAACATGGCGCTGAGCGGCAGGCGAAACCAGGGTGAAGTTGACGTCATGCGATTCCTCAAGCCGCGCCACCGGCGGGTCTGGGTGACCCGCCGGCGGCAAGTGTTCTGCGGTTATTGTAGCTGATTCCACCCACGAACGGAAATCCTTCTCAGCCGGGCGGCCAGGCCATGCGTCTTCCGCCGAGGATGTGCGCGTGCAGGTGGTAAACGGCCATGCCGCCGTCCTGGCCGACGTTGAAGACCAGGCGATAGCCGGGCCCGGCCAGACCAAGATCGCGCGCCAGCCGCGACGCAGTCGTCAGGAGATGGCCCAGCAGCTGGCTGTCTTCCGGGGTAACGGTTGCCAGCGATTCGATGTGGCGCTTGGGGATCACCAGTACATGGCTGGGTGCCTGGGGGTTGATGTCGTTGAAGGCAAGCACATGCTCGTCCTCAAATAGCTTGCCAGCCGGTATCTCGCCGGCCACGATCTTGCAGAAGATGCAATCCTGGGTCATAGCGGCTCTCCATCGCGGCAGGTTCGTAGCAGCCGCTTCAGCGCCTCGGAGTGGCGCTGAAGCGCCTACTACGAACGGATTAGGAATCCGTCAGCACTTCGCCTTCCAGACAGTCGCCGTCGATGGCCAGCAGCCTGGTCGCGGTGATGCGGTTCTCCAGATCGACGCCGGCCGGCGCAGCGGCGCGCACCCGCAGATAGTTGTCGGTCAGGCCGGTCCAGACGGCCGCGCGGCCGTTGGCCGGCCGTTCGCAGCTTTCCCACAGCACCGGCCGCGTCGAACCGACAAAACGCCCGCGCACAGCGTCGCCGGTCTGCCTGGCGACCGCTTCCATAGCAGCAACTCGTATGCGCCGCGCCTCCACCGGCACCTGGCCGCCGAAGCCGGCCGCAGCCGTGCCGGCGCGCGCCGAGTAGGGGAAGACGTGGATGTGGGCGAAGGCCATCTCCGCAGCGAAACGCAGGCTCTCCTCGAAATCGGCCTCGCTCTCGCCGGGGAAACCAACGATCATGTCGGTGGTGACTACCAGATCGGGGATGCGCCCGCGCGCCTCGCCCACCAGCGCGCGGAACTCGTCGGTGCGGGTGCGCCGCGCCATGCGCTTCAGCGTCCGGTCGCAGCCGGCCTGCAAGGGCAGGTGCAGATGCGGACACAGTCGTCCGTCGCTCGCCCGCCACAGATCGAAGAAGTCGGCACGCAGGTCCCACGGCTCCAGCGAACTGAGGCGCAGCCGCGGCAGGTCGGTGTGGCGCAGAATCGCCTCCACCAGGCCGCGCAGATCGGTCTCCAGATCGCTGCCGTAGCCGCCCAGATGCACGCCGGTCAGCACGGCTTCCTGGTACCCTTCAGCCGTCAGCCGGCGCACCTCGTCCACGACGTCGGCCACCCGCCGGCTGCGTTCCTCGCCCCGCGCCACGGTGACGATACAGAAGGTGCAGTGGTTGTTGCAGCCGTCCTGCACCTTGACGAAAGCACGCGTGCGGCCGGCGGGCTGGGCGGGCGCTTCCGGCTCCAGCCGCAGCCATTGCTGGCCGTTCAGCTCGGCCGACCAGGGCTGCAACAGCTCGGCCAGCAGCTCCTTGCGCCGATTCTCCACCACCAGGCTGACGTTGGGCAGCGCGGCGACGGTTTCCGGCTCCAGGGTTGCGTAGCAGCCGGTGACTGCCAGCCGTACGTCGGGGTTGCTGCGGGCCAGCTTGCGCGCCAGTTGGCGCGACTTGCGCGCCGCTTCGCCGGTAACTGCGCAGGTGTTGAGGACGCAAACGTCGGCCTCCTCCGGCGACGGCACGACACGGTGTCCCACGTCCACCAGCTCGCGGCCCAGCGTCTCCATCTCGCTGTAGTTCAGGCGGCAGCCCAGGGTTTCAAGGTAGATACGCATAATCAGATCAGTCAATCAGGACGTAGGTAGCAGCGACTTCAGTCGCTCAGCAGGCGCCGGAGGCGACTGAAGTCGCTACTACGAACCCGGCCCAGGTGTTGGCAACATTGTGAAAGGATAGCACGCGCCCGGACGCGCGTCAAACAGTGGATGCCGGCGCTTCGTCTTCCGGCTGAGCCGGGCCGCCAGCGCTGCGGGCCAGCAGCCAGCCAGACAGCGCGATCACGGCCAGCGCGGCGATCTGGACCAGCCGCCAGCCATCGCCGACCAGCGTGCTCTCGGCGTGCAGCGGTTCGGTGAAGATGCGGATCGTTGCGTAGCCGAACAGCGCCAGCAAGGCAAGCTGGCCCGGCCTGAGCGCCCTGCGGTTGTCCAGCAGCAAGATAATGGCCAGCAAGCCAGCGAACGCCGCGCCTTCGACCAGCGCGACCGGCTGGCGGCGGACGCCAAACGACTCCACCGCCCACGGCGCGTTGCTGAGCGCGCCCAGGCTGCGTCCCGCCAGAAAATCGCCCAGCGCCGCGATGGTCAACGCCAACAGAACGCCGGCCGCGGCCGCGTCGGCAAACGCTGCAACAGACAACCGGTGCCGCCGCAGATAGACAGCCACCATCAGCAGCCCGCCTAACAGCCCCGGCAGGAGAAGAAACGCGCCCGGGCTCAGCGAAAGGATCTGCATCGGGTCGGTGCGGTAGACCTCGAAGTAGGCCACAGCGTGTCCCAGCCGCGCGGCAACCAGTCCGACCAGCAGCGCGTAGAACCCCGCGTTGTAGATGTGGTCGCCGTCGATGCCGTGGCGCGGACCGCGCCGCGCCGCCAGCCAGAGGCCAGCCATGTAGGCAAGAATGAGTGCAAGGCCGAACGTTTGAATGCGGAGCGGACCGATGGGAAGAGTTGGGAGCATGGGAAATGGTGCGCGATGAGTGATTAGCGAAAACGGGGCGAGGTTAATGGTTGACCGACGAACTACCGGCCTTCTTTAGTACCTCGCAACCGACTGGCCGGTTTGCGTCAGGCTGCTCTTTGAAAAAACCGGAATCCCGTTTTCTTGCAGACAAGGGTCCAGGATTTGTGATCTCTGAATGCAGTCTCGATCAACGACATGTTGGATGGGGTATCAGAGATCAGAACAAACCCTTCCTCGGCGGTTGCCTGTTGTGCTTTTTCCAACAGCGCTATCTTCTCCGCTGTTTTTCCAAGCATGTGAACAACTCTGTCGAGCAGAACCACGTCATAGTTCCCGTCTGGCAGAAAACGCCGGACATCCTCCACCTTGCCGTTGACTCGCAGGTTTTCAGCTTGCGCGCGGGCCAACATTTGCCCGATGCCTGTAGGCGAGATATCGACGCCATCCACGCGGTGCCCGTATCTGGCGATCATCAATGCATCTCGTCCTTGGCCACACCCGATATCGAGCACGCGCGCCTCAGAAAGAGATAGCCCATCGAAAAACGCGACGATCTCCGGGAAGGGATCTCCACAAGCTGAAGGGTTCTTTTGGTACTCGATTTCGTAGTCTGTCATAGCGCAAGCTGAAACCTGGTGTTTCGCCAACCGTTAATTGAGGAGTAGGCATCCTCAGATGCCGGGTTCGCATGTGAGCATGCGAACTCCTCATATTAAGATTGGCGTGGTACTAGGGATAAATGGTCCGCAGGTTCTCGGCCAGGACGGCGTCAGTCATGGGGCCGATGAATATTGTCTGGATCACGCCAGCGCGGTCGATGAAGAAGGTGGTTGGCAGCGAGTTGACCAGATACTGCTGGCTGACCCCGGTGCGCCGGTCGAGGGCAGTGGGAAAATCGACGTTGATCTCGTCGCGGAAGCGCCCGACAACATCGGGCGTCTCGCCCTGGTTGACGCCCAGCATCACCACACCGGCCTCCGCCAGCCGCTCGTGCAGCCGCTGCAGTTCCGGCATCTCGGAACGGCACGGCCCGCACCATGAAGCCCAAAAGTTCATCACGACCGGCCGGCCCCGCAGCTCGCTGAGCGTCAACGATTCGCCATCCGCTGTGGAGAGCGTGAAGTCGGGAGCAGGATGACCAATGGCCGGCGCGGGCGGCAGCGCACCCGTCGCCGCGCCCGAAGGAACCCGTCCCCAAAGCAGCGCGCCAAAACCAAGCACAAGAACAATCGCAGTCAACGTGTACCAACGTCTTTGATTCATGAGGATCCTTCAGATGGGACAACCGCGAATCGCAGGAAGCCGCGGATCGGAACGCAATCTGCTTTGCCAGCGTGTTTCAGAGGGCCAGAGGGGCAGAAGGGCAGAGGGTCAACCATCACGCTATGCCACCCACACCTTGCGCCTTGCACCTTGCACCCTGCCACCTGCCATCCGCCATCCGCCATCTGACTCTGGTATGCCATATACAGACAACTTTCGTCAAGTGTGGGAAGCTATGGCCGTCTGAGCGTCCCAAAGCGCACTCAGCGCGTCATCACCATGAACACCTCTGCCGAGACCACCACCCACGAAATGCGCCTGTTGATTCGGGTGTCTGTCCTGTTGCCGATTGCCAGCATATTCATGTTAGGGCTGACGGCCATCTGGCAGGACGCGGCCATGCCTGACAGTCTGGTCGCGATCCTGGTTGTCATCGCCATTGTGCCGGCGCTGCTGGTCTATCTGCCCGGCATCGAACGCCGGTTGGGCCGCTGGTTTGTGCCGGGTGCTCTGGCTGTCTATCTCATCTGCCAGACATCCCTGACTGCCTTGCTGCAGAATCTGGGCATGGCGCGCTTCGACATGATGTCGCTGGGGACTATCTACTTTGTGGAACCCGGCGTGCTGATGATGATCCCGTTGCTGCTCATCGCCTGGCAGTTCGGCTGGAAAGGCGCGCTGCTGGCATCGGCGACGGCCGGTACCTTGCACATGCTGCTTGGGCTGGCCATGCACCAGTGGATGCCCAACGACCCGAACGTCTCGGCCGTTGTGCCGATCCTGCGCCCCGATCTCCTCTATTTCCTTCCGCTCCTGGTGGCCTATCTCGGCGGCCTGTTGCGCCGCCAACAGCGCCAGGAAGTCGAGTCGCACCTGCGTTGGCGGGAATATGCGGCGACCGCCGAAGTGTTGGCCGTGGAACGGGAACGCAAGCGCCTGGCCGAGCAGTTGCGCGCTGGCGTGATCGAAACCCTGACCGCCCTTGCCGGCCAGTTGGACAGCCTGGCAGGCATCCTGACAGGCAGACCCGAGGCTGAGACAGAAGCAGTCCAGCACGCACAGCAGTCGGTACGCGACGATATCCAGTCCGTCACCGAGTGGATGAATGAGCTGCGGACCGCTCCTCTGGAGAGCGCCGAGCTGGTGGAGGCGCTGCGCTCGCGGGCCAGCGCCCTGACCCAGCGCACGGGCGTCGCCGTAGACGTGCAGGTCGGCGAGCTGCCCGCTGACCTGACGCCCGTCCAGGAGCTGTCGCTCTACCACGTGGCTGACCAGTCGCTCAACCACATGGTCCACCATCTGGGAGTCAGCAAGGTGCAACTGCGGCTTTCGACCGTCGATCAGGTGGTGGCCCTCACCGTCCACGACGACGGACTCTGCCGCTGTCAGGAGGCGGAACACAACGACTTCGACGACCTGGAGGCCTACGCCAGTCTGGTCGGCGGTCGCCTCTGTGTCCACCAGCAGGCCGAGCAGGGCAACACTGTGGCCCTCTGGCTGCCCTGCCAGAAAAACAGCCGGTCAACTGCAACTCATGCGGGCGATCCGGTTGCCGGCTGAACCGCCAAGCGTTAGACCGAACCTCGCGCGACACTATCACGTTTCACGCCTTCACGCTTCTCAACTGCAAGCACACGAAATCCCCCAGATGCAGCGTTCCTCTGCTGACACTTAGCCATCGCTCTGCGCGGCTCTGGCCTCTCTGATCCACGGCTGCGGTATGCCGCACAAGAACTTCAGGGGAACATCGCCAGTATTGCGATACTGGTGCTGCACGTCGCCCGGCACGAAGATCACATCGCCAGCCTTGACGGGGAACGTCTCGTCGCCGATGGTAACCGTGCCCTCACCCTCGATGACGTAGTTCTGATGCTCGAACCAGTGGGTGTGGTGGGGCGTGTTGCCGTGCGCCGCCAGCTCGATGACGCGCAGGGCATAGTTCTCGGAGCCGTCGCGCTCGGTGATTACCCAGCGGATTGACGCGTTTACGGCGCCTTCGTCGTGGACTTCCTGTAGCTCAAAATCGGATAGCGGGCGGGGTTGGGTCATGGGTCTCTCCTTGCGGCGGATGGCGGATAGCAGAAAATCGATCCGCGGCTCACAAATTCTACACGTTCACCGGACGCAAAGCAAGCCGCCGGCATTGACGTTTGCTCTGGCTTCGGGTAGAATGCCGTTTGTTCTGAATGGAGCTATTCCAGTCCCGATCCCGACGACCCGCCGTTCAATCTTGTTGCAAGCAACAAGTTGCACCCTCACCGCAGAGACATTTTATGGCTGAGACAGCCGCGCCCCGTCGCACTTATTTCCGCAAGACCCTCGTCGTTCCCACCGAGCACGGCGCCTGGTCCTGGCTGCTGGTACCCTTTCTCGTCGGCGCGCTGGTCGGCAGTCTGGCCGGCCAACCGGCACCGCTCAGCGGCCTCGCTCTCGTGTTGACCTTGATGGGCGGGCTGAGCGCGTATATGAGTCGCCAGCCGGCCACCGCCTGGCTGCGCATCCACCGCGGCCGCGGCCGCAAGGCCGATCAATCGCTGGCGTTGAGTTGGATGCTGGGCTTTGGCCTGGTGGCGGCGCTTTGCCTGGCCGGCCTGCTGGCGCTGGGCCGGACCGCGCTGGCTGCGCTGGTCGTCCCCTTCGCCCTGGTGTTGGTGATGTACCTGCTGGCCTCGCGCAGCGGCCGCTCGGCCATGCGCGCCCTGTCCATGGAGCTGACCGGCGCGGTCGGTCTGGCACTGATGGCGCCGGCTGCCTACATCGCCGCGACCGACGCGATCGACCCCACCGCCTGGAAACTGTGGATTCTGCTGGTCTTGCAGAATGTCCTCGGCGTGCTCTACGTGCGGGCGCGCATTGCGGACACCCACGGCCGGCCGGCCGAACGGCGGCTGATGCTGGGCGGGCACGCAGCGGCGCTGGTGATCGTGGCGGCCGGTGCGGCGCTGACCTGGTGGTCGTGGATCACGGTGCTCCCGTTTGCCGGCTTTCTGCTGCGCGCAGGCTGGGTCTACCTTGCGCCGCGGCCCGTTCCCAACGTCAAACGCTTCGGCTTCATCGAGGTCGGCGTTGAGATCGCCGGCGGACTGCTGATTGCGGCCGGTTTCCTGGTATGACCGACCTTCATCGAAAGGCAGCCGCGGTTTACGAGCGCCTTCAGGACGAATACGGACACCCCGACTGGCGGCCGGACTACGAGCCGATGGACGAGCTGGTGCTGACCATGCTCAGCGCCAACACGTCAGACGTCAACAGCGGGCGGGCGTTCGACCGCCTCAAGGAAACCTACGGCGATTGGCAGGCCGTTCTGGACGCGCCGCTGGACGAACTGACCGAGGTCATCCGCCCGGCCGGGCTGGGACCGACCAAGGCGCCGCGCATCCAGTCGGCTTTGCAGCGCATCCTCGACGAGCGCGGCGCGTTCGACATCTCCTTTCTGGCCGATCTGCCGGTGGACGAAGGGCTGGCGTGGCTGACCAGCCTGGACGGGGTGGCCCACAAGACCGCCTCCATCGTGCTGCTGTTCTGCTTCAACAAACCGGCCTTCCCGGTGGACACCCACGTGCAGCGGGTCAGCCAGCGCCTGGGTCTTGCCGGTCCCAAGGACAGCCCGGAGAAGGTCAAGGCGCTCTGGGAGTCGCTGGCGCCGGGCGAGTGGTTCTACGCCCTGCACCTGAACCTGATTCGCCACGGCCGCGAGGTCTGCATCGCCCGCGCGCCGCGCTGCGAGATCTGCGTCCTGCGCGACCTCTGCGATTACTACGCGACCGCGCCCAACAGCGCGTAGCATAGCCCCTTGTGGGCGTTCCGCCGATCCCCGGAACGGGCACAAGGCCCTATCCTACAAGAACCTGAACCATCGACGACGTGTAGCATAGCCCGGCCGCCCCACCCTCACGTTCTGAGAGGAACCAAACCGCATGGCTCGCCGCATTCTGCTGATCGTGCTCGCTGTATTGGTGGTCGCGCTGGTCCTGCTGGCCGGCGCGGTTGGCTATGTGACGCTTTCTCCGTTGCCCAAAACCAACGGAACGGTCACCGCCCCCGGCTTGCAAGGCGCGGTGACCGTCTACCGCGACGAATGGGGCGTGCCGCAGATCTACGCCGGCAACAGCCACGACCTGTTCTTCGCCCAGGGCTACGTCCACGCCCAGGACCGGCTGTTCCAGCTCGACTTTCAACGGCGCGTCGGGCTGGGCCGGCTGTCGGAGGTGCTGGGCGAAGCAACTCTGGACACCGACCGCTTCCTGCGCACCCTGGGCACCAACCGCGCCGCAACAAGACCTGGAGCACCTGGCGCCCGAGACGCTGGCCGCCCTGCAAGCCTACAGCGACGGCGTCAACGCCTATATCAACCAGCACAGCGGCAACCTGCCGCTGGAGTTTCCGCATCCTCGGCTACCAGCCGGAACACTGGCAGCCGCTCGACAGCGTCGCCTGGGCCAAGGTGATGTCCTACAACCTGGCCTCCAACTGGGAGACGGAGCTGATGCGCGCCCAACTCATCGACGCGGTAGGCGAAGACGCCACCGCCGATCTGCTGCCGTCCTATCCCGCGGCCGGGCCGTACGTCATTCCGCCCGAGGTCAAGAGCTACAGCCGGCTGGGCGGGCTGAGCTACGGCGACGCCACTGCGCTGCGCCGGTTGTTGAAAGCGGACGCCGGCGACACGGGCAGCAACAACTGGGTGGTGGCCGGCAGTCACACGACGACCGGCATGCCGCTGCTGGCCAACGATCCGCACCTGGGCTTGCAGATGCCGTCGGTGTTCTACGAGGTCGGACTGCATGGCGGCGGCTACGACGTGGCCGGGCTGGGGCTGCCCGGCACGCCCGGCGTGCTCATCGGCCACAACGGCCGCGTCGCTTGGGGCATGACCACCATCTACTCCGACCAGCAGGATCTATTCATCGAAAAACAGAACCCGGACAACCCGAACCAGGTCGAGTACCAGGGGAACTGGGAGGATGTGCAGGTGGTCGAGGAGACGATCCCGGTCAAGGGCCGCGAGGCGGTGGTGGAGACTGTGCGCATCACCCGCCACGGGCCAATCATGAACGCGGTGGTCGGCGACCTGGAGGGCAAGGCCGACCCGGTTGCGCTGCGCTGGACGGCGCTGGACGAGGATCATCTGGTCGACTCGCTGCTGCTGGCCAACCGGGCCGGCAGCGTTGACGAGTTCCGCGCTGCGCTGCGCCAGTGGGACTCGGGGTCGCAGAACTTCGTGATCGCCGACACGCAGGGCAACATCGCCATGCAGGGCACCGGGCGCACACCTATCCGCGCCGCCGGCGATGGGCGTTTACCTGTGCCCGGCTGGACCGGCGAGTACGAGTGGACCGGCACTATCCCCTACGAGGAGATGCCATTCGCCGTCAATCCAGAGATCGGCTACCTGGCGTCGGCCAACAACAGCGTCGTGCCCGCCGACTACCCGTACCTCTTCGGCACCGACTACGCCGCGCCGTTCCGCGCCCAGCGCATCACCGACCTGCTGGCCGGCAAGGACAAGCTGAGCATCGACGACATCGCAGCGATGCAGGCCGATACGCACCCGCTGCCGACCGATGCGATCGTCCCGTTGCTGGATGGCGTCACGCTGGACGGCGCCGCGCGGGAACGGCGCTGGACATGCTGCGCGCCTGGGATCGCACCATGGACGCCGACCGGGCCGAGCCGCTGATCTACGAGCAGTTCTTCCAGGAACTGGCGCGCAGCACACTGGGCGACGAGCTGGCGGCTGCCGGTGGTCAGGAGCTGGTGGACAGCTATCTGGACGGCTTTGGCAACAGCTACGCCCAGGCCATGGTCACGCTGGCCGGCCAGCCGGAGGACACCTGGTGGGACGATGTGAGCACGCCGGCGGTGGAAACGCAAGCTGACATCGTGCCGGCCGCTTTCGGGCGGGCGGTGGCCGCTCTGCAAGCTGGCTTCGGCGACGATCCGGCGCGCTGGCGCTACGGCGATCCGCACTACGCCAACTTCGACCACCTGGTCTTCGGCGGCGTTGCGCCGCTGGACAGCCTGTTCAACCGCAGCACGCCGGCGCGCGGCAATGCGTTCACGGTCGACGCCGCCAAGGCTGCCTACCAGACCATGCAGATGGACCACGGCGCCAGCATGCGCGAGATCATCGACCTGGGCGACCTGCTCAACAGCCGCATCGTCAACACCACCGGCCAGAGCGGCCAGCTCCTCAGCCGCCACTACGGCGACATGATCGACCTCTGGCAGTCGGTGGGCTATCACCCGCTGCGTTTCGACCGGACCGACATCGAGCAGTCCGCCGCGGACGTGCTGACCCTGCAACCGTGAACTGACCATGGACGTCGCAGCGGCCGCCGACGTGATCGTTGCTGTGGTCGTTGCTGTGGTCGTTGCTGTGGCCGGTCTCCGACCGAGTCCACGGGTGGCTCGGTCGGAGACCGGCCACAGCGGGTGATGGTCTGGCAATCGTGAGTCAATTATGGAATGGTACGTTTATCCCATCGCGATCCTGGGCGGCCTGGCCGCCGGGTTCATCAACACGGTGGCCGGCAACGGCTCGGCCATCACCCTGCCGCTGCTGATCTGGCTGGGGCTGCCACCCAGCGTCGCCAACGGCACCAACCGCGTCGGCGTGTTGTTCCAGACCACGGTCGGCACCGTCCAGTTCCACCGCAAGGGGGTCATGGACTGGCGCTCCGGCATCACCCTGGCGATCCCGGCGGTGGTGGGGTCATTGCTGGGGGCGCAGATTGCGGTCGAGATCAACGAGGCGTTGTTCGAGCGCATCATCGGCGTGGTGATGCTGATCATGCTGGTCATCATCATCGCGCGACCGGAGCGCTGGCTGCAGGGTTCGCCCGACATGACCGTGCACCGGCCCGGGATCAAAGAGGTCGTCATCTTCTTCCTGATCGGCATCTACGGCGGGTTCATCCAGATCGGGGTCGGCATCTTCCTGTTGGCAGCGTTGGTGCTGGGCGCGGGGTTCAACCTGACCAGGGCCAACCCCATCAAAGGGCTGATCGTGCTGTTCTTTACGGTCAGTTCGCTGGTGATCTTCCTCATCAACGGGCAGGTCAACTGGCAACTGGGGCTGATTGTCGCCGTCGGGCAGGTGGTCGGCGCGTGGCTGGGCGCCAACTTCGCCGTCAACCAGGGCGCGGTCTGGGTGCGGCGCATCCTGATCGTAGTAGTGTCGCTGGCCGCACTGCGGTTTCTGGGAATCTTGCCGTTTTGATGTTGTAGGGGGTGGGTACCTTGGTGAAACACGATAGTTTTGCGCGCGTTTTGCAGTGGAAGTCTCCCGAGTAGTAACCATCAAGAGAGTAATCCATGAATGACTTTGTATCGGCATAGACAACACGGGTAACTGCGTCGAATTTGGAGGGGATCAATGAGCCAAATGTCAAGTGGTGTTCAAAGCGCGTAGATAGTTGACTGGAATACTCAGAAACCTGCCGTGTGTGGTATCATGAGTGCAGGGTTTCACCTCCGTGTTCGTTCCGTTTTTACCCGCTGGGACCAAAAGGAGAATACCATGACCTCCCGCAAGCTCTACGCATCGATAGCCCTCCTGATCGTGCTGGCAGTGCTGGCTGGCGGCTGTGTGGCGCCCGCTGCACAGCCGCAATCCGCCGCTCCTGCCGACCAGGGCGCGCAGCAGCCGGCCGCCGAGCCAACTGCCGCGGCTGAACCCGCCCCCACCGAGGCGGCGGCTGAACCGGTGACCATCCAGATTTTCTACCCTGTGGCGGTCGATGCGCCGATCGCCGACATCCTCAAGGGCTACGTCCAGCAGTTTGAAGCCGAGAACCCCGGCATCACCGTCGAGCCGGTCTTCTCCGGCGGCTACACCGACGTGACCACGGCGATCCGGACCACCATCGACGGCGGCGGCCAGCCGCCGGCCGCGGCGGTGATGCTGGCAACCGACCTGTACGACCTGGTCAACGCCGACTCCATCGCACCGCTGGACGGCTATATCAGCGCCATGCCGGACGGCGAGGCCTATCTGAACGACTTCTTCCCCGTCTTCCTGGACAACTCGCGCTACGACAACCAGATCTGGAGCATCCCCTTCCAGCGCAGCGATGTGGTGCTCTATTACAACGCCGACCTGATGAAGGAAGCCGGCCTGGAGCCGCCCGATAGCTGGCAGAGCTGGGGCGAGGCTGCCCAGGCGCTGACCGTGCGCGACGGCGACAACGTAACCCGCTGGGGGCTGGAGTTCTCCTCCGACTGGCCGTACTGGCTGTTCCAGCCGCTGGCCATCGGCGCCGGCCAGAACATCTTCACCGATGATACCACGGTCAACTTCGACGATCCGGCCGTCATCGACGCCGCCCAGTACTACATCGACCTGAGCAAGGTCTACGGGGCCATGCCGGAAGGTGTCCAGGCCAACTGGGGCCAGGGTCCCAGCGATCTGGCCAGCGGGCAGACGGCGATGGTCGTCCATTCCAGCGGCAGCCTGGCCAGCATCCTCGGCCAGGCGGACTTCGAGGTGGGCGTGATGCCCATTCCCGGCAAGGAGGCGGGCACCTACGCCAGCGTGCCGGGCGGCGGCAACCTGTACATTCTCAAGGGCGCGCCGCAGGAACAACAGGACGCGGCCTGGAAGTTCATCGAGTTCCTCAGCCAGCCTGAGCTGGCAGCCGACTACAGCATCCAGACCGGCTACGTTGCCAGCCGCCAGAGCGCCTACGACACCGAGGCCATGCAATCCTATCTGCAAGAGGTGCCGCAGGCCGCCCTGACCCGCGACGCGCTGCAGTACGCCGGCGCTGAGTTCTCGATCCAGAACCTGGGTGAGGTGCGCAGCATCTTCCACGACTACCTGCAGCGGGCTTTCAACGGCGAGATGACTCCCGCCGACGCCATGGCGGCCGCGCAGGCCGCGGCTGACGAGGCGCTGGCTCCCTTCAAATAACCTCTTCGTGAACCATCTGTCACGCCCGATCCTGGTGATGGATCGGGCGTGATCATTCGATTCTCCGGGACAAGCCATGACAGCACCCGGCTCCCGCCGCCGTCGCTTCAACCCGCTGCCCTATCTGCTGCTGCTGCCGACGCTGATCTTCGTCGCCGTGTTCACGGTCTGGCCGACGCTGCGCGCCGTGCAGCAGAGCTTCTACCTGCAGCGGATGAACATCGCCAAGTACCGCGAGCCGACCTTCGTTGGCCTGCAGAACTACGTCGATCTGCTGACCGACGACCGCTTCCTGCTGGTGCTGAAGAACACGGCCATCTACGTCGTCGGCACCGTGCCGATCAGCATCGTCCTCGGCTTCCTGTTTGCGCTGCTGGTCAACCGCAAGCTGCGCGGCGTGGGCTGGGCGCGGCTCTCCTTCTTCCATCCAACGATCCTGCCGATGGTCAGCGCGGCCACCATCTGGCTGTTCTTCTTCACCCCGGACTATGGCCTGTTCAACACGGTGCTTTCGACGTTCGGCTACCGCGGGCCGCAGAACTGGACGGCCAACCCCGATCTGGCGCTGATCTCGGTGATGATCGTCGGCATCTGGAAGAACGCCGGCTACTACATGATCTTCTATCTGGCCGGCCTGCAAAACCTGCCAGGCGACGTGTTCGAAGCGGCCGCCCTGGACGGCGCCAACTGGTGGCAGACCCTCTGGAGCATCACGTTTCCGCTGCTACGACGCACGACCCTGTTTGTCACGACCATTGCCTTCATCGGCGCGTTCCAGACCATCGACCACATCTTCGTGCTGACCGGCGGCGGCCCCAGCCGGGCCAGCACGGTCCTGCTTTACGAGCTGTGGACCGTGCGCTTCGAGAACCTTGACATCGGCAAATCGGCAGCGATTACCGTGATCCTGATCGGCGTGTTGCTCCTCTTTACCGTGACCAATTTCGTCCTCTCGGAGCGCCAGGAGGAGGCAAATGACTGACGCTGCGCCGGCCCGCGGCTGGTGGAACCGGTTGGGCGGCTGGCTGGTCACCCTGCTGATGATCCTGCTGGTGGTCCTCTGGGCCCTGCCGGTGGTGTGGGCGCTGGTCGCGTCGCTGCGGCCGGCGGCCGAGCCGATGGGCCGGGGCGACATCTGGTTCGGCAGCACGCTGACCCTGGACAATTACGCCAAGGCATGGTCGCTGGCGCCGTTCGATCTCTACTTCGTCAACACGATCATCGTCGTGTCGATGATCCTGGGCGTCCAGATCGTCACAGTCACGCTGGCGGCCTTCTCGTTCGCGCATTACAAGTTTTGGGGCGAGCGGGCGTTCTTCTTCTTCATCCTGTTGCAGATGATGATCCCCACCACCGCGCTGCTGGTGCCCAACTTTGCCACGATCCGCACGCTGGGCTTGTTCGACACGCGGCTGGCCATCGCCATTCCCTACTTCGGCTCGGCCTTCGGCACGTTCCTGATGCGCCAGGCCTTTCTCGGCGTGCCGCGCGATCTGGTCGACGCCGGCATCATCGACGGCTGCTCCTGGCACCACCTGCTGCGCCACATCTACCTGCCGCCGTCGGTCCCGACGCTGATCGCCTTTGGCCTGTCGTCGGTAGCCTGGCACTGGAACGAGTTTCTCTGGCCGCTGATCGTCACTAACAGCGACAAGAGCCGGCCGCTGACAGCCGGTCTGGTGCGCTTCACCCAACTGGGCGAGATCGGCGCCCAGTGGTCGCTGCTCTCAGCAGCCACGTTGCTGGTTGCCGGCCCGCTGTTCATCGCCTTCCTGGTCTTCCAGAGGCGCTTTATTCAGAGCTTCCTGCACTCAGGTATCAAATGAGCCAAGACACCTTCGACATCCTGTTTCTGATCGCCCGCCCGGCGGCCGGCAAGAGCGAGATCATCGACTACCTCAAACGGACGGACGAAGACACCCGCCGCCGGCGCTTCCATGTCGGCGCGTTCGACGAGATCGACGACTTCCCCATGCTGTGGACGTGGTTCGAGGAGGACGCGATTCTGGACGCGATGGGCAGGCCGCGCCTGCACAGCGACGCCGACGGCTACTTCCGCTACCCCTTTCTGTGGAACGTGCTGATCGAACGGCTGGCGCTGGAGTACCGCAAGCTGCTGCGCGACGACCCGACCTACCATGACCGGCGCACCACGATCGTCGAGTTCGCGCGCGGGGCGGAACACGGTGGGTTTAGCGCCGCGTTTCCCCACTTCCCAGCCGATATGCTGCGCCGGGGCGCGATTCTCTACATCGACGTGTCGTGGGAGGAGTCGCTGCGCAAGAACCGCGCCCGCTTCAACCCCGACCGGCCCGACAGCATCCTGGAGCACGCCCTGCCCGATGCCAAGCTGGAACGGCTCTACCGCGCCAGCGACTGGGCTGAGTTCAGCGCCGCCGACCCGCACTGGATTGCGGTCAACGGCGTGGCCGTGCCCTACGCCGTGTTTCCCAACCACGACGACGTGACCACCGCCCGCGGGCCGGCTCTGGGCGAGCGGCTGGAGGAGACGCTGGATCGGCTGTGGCGCCTCCAACAAGCGCGATAAATGCCGCTCATATAGCTTGACATTTTCCCAAAACGGGAATATCATCCACATGAGAGTCATAGCAATCAGAACGCTCAGGCAGTTTTGGGAAAAGCACCAACCCGCCCAAGAGGCTATCAAGGCGTGGTATGCTGAAGCGAGAAAGGCAGAATGGCGCACACCTCAGGATATTCGCGAACGTTATCCTAGCGCCGATATCTTACCCGGCAACCGAGTGGTATTCAATATCAAAGGCAATCACTATCGATTGATCGTGAGAATTCATTACAACACCGGAATCGTCTTTGTTCGCTTCATCGGTACTCATGCCGAGTATGAACGAGTAGATGCGGAGACTATCTGATGGAAGCAAAGATAATCAAGACCGAACGGGAATACGACAAAGCGTTGGCGTACGTGGATAGTTTGATGGACGCCGAACCAGGGTCCCCAGAAGAGCAGGAGTTGGAGTTGTTTTCTCTGCTGATCGAGGTCTATGAGCGGGAACATTTCCCGATCGACGCGCCTGACCCGGTGGAAGCGATCCTGTTTCGCATGGAACAGGAAGGGTTGACCCGCAAGGACATGACTGCCTATCTCGGCAGCCCGAGCAAGGTATCGGAGGTTCTGAATTACAAGCGCCCATTGAGTTTGTCAATGATCCGTGCACTTCATAAAGGCCTTGGCATTCCGGCTGAGATTTTGGTCCAGTAATCCCTGATCTACTGCTTTCCGGCTTGTGCCTAATGCAAAAAGCCCCCGACAATGGTCGGAGGGCTTTTTCTTCCAGATCAGTTCTCCCTTAATTCTCAGCCGACAGGTCGGCCACGGGGAGTTCCGCCACAGTGGTCGGCGCTGAGATGCGCGGGGCGGGCGGAGGAGGAGGAGGCGCCTGGCTTTGCACCTGCACGGCCGGCACGTCGGTGTCGTTGCCGCAGTAGGGGCACATGCTCCAGCCCAGTTCCAGCAGTTCGCCGCAGTGCGCGCAGTCTCGCTTGACCGGGGTGTGGCAGTAGGCGCAGAACCGCCAGTGTTTGTCCACCGCGCGCTGGCAGTTGGGACACACCAGTTGCTCCTCCATGCTGCGCAGCAGCGCTTCCTCTTCCAGCGCCCGGTCGTAGGCTTCAGCCAGCGTCTCCTTGGGGCGCAGCAAAACATAGAGCAACAAACCGATCACGGGGAAAATCGCGACCAACACCACAGCCAGAATCGCGGCGAAGATATCGCGCGAGCGCGACCGGATGTCCCGCCACGTCCAGATGACAATGGCCAGCCAAAACGCCAACAGGAACGCGCCGCAGGTCGCCACAAACACCTGCAGGACGGTTCCGATGGTGTTGGAAAGTCCGCTGATATCCATCTAAGAAACGGTCCTCTTTCTGTCCTATTCGCGGCGAGCGACGCCAGAGGCGCCGCACCACGGCGGCATTATACCGCAAGCAGCAGCAAACAACAATTGCCCGGCGGCTCGTCACTCCAGCCAGTCATCGTCGTCGCCGTCGTCGCTGGCCACCAGCAACACCTCGCGGCCGCGGCCCGCCCCCTCGTCGTAGCCCACATAGCCATCCTCCTCCATGCGCGCCATCAGCTCGGCCGCGCGGTTGTAGCTGACCCTTAGCCGCCGCTGCAGCCATGATGTGCTGACCCGTTCTTCCTTCTCGACCAGATCCAGCGCGCGCTCGTAAAGTTCGTCCTGGTCGTCAAGCTCGGCCATCAGCCCGGTCCAGGGGTAGCGCGGCTGGTTGGGCGCCAACTCTTCAGCCGGCATGGCCGTGGTCCAAAAACGTACCAGCGCCTCGATCTCATTGTCGGAGATGAAGGACCCCTGGACCCGCGCCAGCTTGCTGCTGTCCGGCCGCATGAACAGCATGTCGCCGCGGCCCAGCAACTTCTCGGCGCCGGGCGTGTCGAGGATCACGCGGCTGTCGGTCTGGCTGGTCACGGCAAAGGCGATGCGCGACGGAAAGTTGGCCTTGATCAGCCCGGTCACCACATCGACGCTGGGGCGCTGGGTGGCAATTACCAGGTGAATGCCGGTCGCTCGTGCCATCTGCGCCAGCCGGCAGACGTAGAACTCGACCTTTTCCGGCGCGGCCGACATCAGGTCGGCCAGCTCATCGATGACCAGCACGAAATAGGGGTAAGGCTCCAGGTCGGCCCACTCGGGCGGTTTGTTCTTGCGATCGACCTTGCGGTTGTAGTCCTTGATCTGGCGGGCGCCGACGCGGGCGAAGTTGCGGTAGCGCTCATCCATCTGCAATGTCATCCAGGTCAGCGCGCCCAGGACCTGATCGATGTCCGTCACCACGGGCGAGATCAGGTGCGGCACGCCGTTGAATGCCACCAGTTCGACCCGCTTGGGATCCACCAGCAGCAGCCGCAGCACGTCCGGGCCGTTGTTGAACAACAGGCTGGCCACCAGCGCGTTGATGCAGACCGACTTGCCCGACCCGGTCGCGCCGGCGATCAGCAGGTGCGGCATGACCGACAGATCGGCGGCCACCGGGTTGCCGGCCACATCGCGGCCCAGCCCGACCACCAGCGGCGACTTGTGGCCCGCCATCGCCGGCGACTCCAGTACCGAGCGCAGCGGCACCACGTCGGTGTCGGTGTTGGGCACCTCGATGCCGACAAAGCCCTTGCCCGGCACAGGCGCTTCGACGCGCAGGGTCGGCGCCTCCAGCGCCAGCGCCAGGTCGTCGGTCAGCGCCTTGATGCGGCTGACCCGCACCCGCCGGTCAACGGTCGTGCCGTCTGGGGCGCGGCGAGGGAGCGTCCCCGGCACAACGCCAAACTGCGTCACCGCCGGACCGACGTTGACCTCGACGACGTTGACCGGCACGCTGAAGCTGGCCAACGTCTCCTCAATAACGCGGATCTTCTGCTGCACATCGATGCTGCTTTCGGCGCCGGTGGGTTCGGTCGCCAACAGCGAAAGCGGCGGCAGGAAGTCGGGCCGCGGTTGGGGCTTGATCGGCTGTGGGCGGGCCTTGGCGCGCGCCGTTCGCTGCACCTTAACCGGCTCGGCGGCCGCGATGGAGGGGCGATCATACGGATCATCGACCGACTTGCTGGCCGCTGCGCTCCCTTTGGCCGCCCTGGCCGGTGGTGTTGAGCCATCCTGCACCATGTCAACGTCGTCCGGCGGGTCGGGCAGCAGCAGTTGCGAGAAGTCGCTCAGTCGATCCGGCAGGCCGCGCCAGTCGATCCGCGCCACGCCCAGCGCGCGCAGCGCCAGCCACAGCCCCAGACCGGCCAGCGCCACCAACAGCAGGGAAACCAGCAAGTCGCCCAGCAGCGAAGCGGTCAACGATCCCATCACGTAGCCAACCAGGCCACCGCCGCCGCCATCCAGGGCAAGCTGCAAGGGGTCAGAAGTGTCGCTCAGGATATGGCTCAAACCCAGCGCAGCCAGCAGCATGAGGCCGCCGCCCAGCGCGACCTCGCCCACCACGCGCCACGGAACCCCAAGACCAATGCCCAGCCGGCCGCTGGTCTGGCGCGCCAGCACGCCGAGAACCACCAGAGTAGCTGTCAGGAGAATGGGCAGGCCACCCCAGCCGAACAGTTGCCGCACCGGTCCGGCCGCCGCCTCATCGCCGCGGCGCACAAAGTCGACGAACAGCAGGCCAACAACCACCAGAGCGATCAGCGCGACCGTCTCGGCGTTGGCTGCCAGGGTCTTCTGCCAGCCGCTGCCGGCGCGCCTGCCTGGCTTACTCTTGGATTTGGGCTTGGATTTGCGCGAGCTGGTGCGCTTGCTCATGAAAGACCTCGTTCGTAGCAGGTGCTTCAGCGCCTACTACGAACAACAAACAACGACGCCCATCGCCTGCCGCAGTGATGACAGACGCCGGCGCCGTTGTGGAAATGCCGAGCGATAGCGGGCGCCTTTTGCAGCCCTGATCGGGGTCACGACCATGCGCTGTGGGCATCGGCCCGCCGCTGCTCGCGCGCCTCGTGCGCATCGCGAGCCTGCCGCAGACTGAGACCGATGCGGCGATGGACCGGATCGACGGCCAGCACGCGCACCCGAACTTGCTGGCCTTCGCTGACAACATTGCGCGGGTGCAGGAACGTGCCCTCCGCCAGCTCAGAAATGTGGATCAACCCCTCAACGCCGTCCTCCAGCCGGGTGAATGCGCCGAAGTTGACGACGTTGGTCACCTCGCCTGTGACGAGATCGCCGACGGTGTAGCGCTGGCTCACGCCCTGCCAGGGGTCTGACTGCAGGTGCTTGAGGCTGAGCTGGATCTTGCGCTCTTCGTGGTTGATGTCGAGGACGTATACCTCGATCTCCTGGCCGACGTGCACCACATCGCCAGGATCGTTGACTCGTCCCCAGGAAAGCTCCGAGATGTGCAGCAAGCCCTCGTACCCGCCCAGATCAACGAACGCGCCGAAACGGCGCAGGTTGCTGACCTGACCACGAACGATATCGCCCACGCGCAGCCGGGCGAAGAGGCTCTCGCTGCGCTCCTCGACGCACGCGACCCGTTCCGAAAGCACCAGCCGGCTGCGTGGCCGGTCGATTTCAATTACCTGGAGCTTTAGCTCCTCACCGATACGGCGCGCCAGCACCGCCTCACGCTCCTCATAGTCGAGATTGACGGGGAAGTCGAGGAGATGTGAGCCGGGGACAAAACCGGACAAACACCCGAGACTGACCAGCAGTCCGCCGCGGTTGTAGCCGGTGACAACCAGACAGCAGTGTGACTGCGTCGTCATCAAATCTTCGGCGCGCTGCCAGTCTCTTTCTTCCGAATCGATCTCATCGTCGCTGCGGCCAAAGACGTTGCCGCCGTTGGCCGAGGCGCTGTTGATCCACGGAGGCGGCGCCTCCTGGGTGACTACCTCACCGTAGGTGAGCAAAGCTTCCCAATATCCGTCGTCTTCCTGAATCGTACGCTGGGGATTGTCGATGTTTCTACTGCGACTACTTGCGTGGGCGAATTCCATGACTGCTTCTTCCTCTCCGGTAGGTGCGCTGGTCCAGCCTGGGACGGTTACGGACCACAGAAGAATTATAAGGTCAACAAATGGCCTTGTCAAAAGCTTCACGCACAGGGGGCGATTCCGCTGCCAGCGCGCCGCACATCGACCGATCTGGCAGATGAATGAAACACATGTATTGACAGCAATGGCAGCAAGGTGTATGATTGGCCCGGCAATTTCGAGTCACACAATTCCATAACAAGGGCCAGAGTCTCGGGGCTTCTTAGCCTCATTCCGCAAACAGCAAAGGAGAAGGGTATGGTCTCCCACCGGATTCATCTGATAGTGGTTCTCGCGTTCTTTTTGATACTGCTGGCAGCCTGCGGCGGCGGCCAGGCCACGCCTGACGTTGACGCAACCGTGGCTGCTGTCGTCGCCCAGACGGCCGCGGCGCAAACTGCCGACACACCTGTGCCCACCAACACGTCGGCGCCGACGCCGACGCCGGAACCTACCGCCACGCCAGCGCCGGTCTCGCTGGCCATCACGTCACTCGACGACCTGCAAAAAGCGGTGATCCAGATTGAGGCGCAGGGAACATTTGTCGATCCGGAGGAAGGCGTGCAGTACGATACCGCCGGACGTGGATCGGGCTTCATCATCGACGAAGAGGGTCACGCGGTCACCAACAACCACGTCGTGACCGGCGCCGCGCTGATCAAGGTCTGGATCGGCGGCGAAAGCTCGCCCCGCAACGCCAAGATCCTGGGCGTGTCGGAATGCTCCGATATGGCGGTGATCGACATCGAAGGCAGCGGCTATCCCTATCTTGAATGGTATGCAAGCGCGGTCCGGCCCGGGTTGGACGTCTACGCCGCCGGCTTCCCGCTAGGCGACCCAGAGTTCACCCTGACCCGCGGCATCGTCTCCAAGGCGCGCGCCGACGGCGAAACCGACTGGGCCTCCATTGACAGCGTGATCGAACACGACGCGACCATCAACCCCGGCAACTCCGGCGGCCCGCTGGTAACGGCCGATGCCAAGGTCGTCGGCATCAACTACGCCGGTGCGGACGACGCCAACCAGTATTTCGCCATCGCCCGCGGCGAAGCGCTGCCCATCATCGCCCGGCTGCTTCAGGACCAGGACGTTGACTCCATCGGCATCAACGGCACGGCTATTCTTGACAACGACCTGTCTGGCATCTGGGTGTCATCGGTGCAGTCCGGATCGCCGGCCGACAAAGCCGGCGTCAAAGCCGGCGACGTGATCGTTGCGATGGAAGGGCTGACGCTGGGCACGGACGGCACCATGGCCGACTATTGCGACGTTCTGCGCACCCACAACCCTGGCGATACACTGAGCCTGGAGGTTGTGCGCAACTCTACCGAAGAATACCTGGAGGGCCAGTTGAACGGCCGCCCGCTGGAGCCTTCGTTCTCCTTTGCCCAGACTCTGGGCGACGAGACCGATTCGTCCACGTCGGGCTCCGGCGGAAGCACTGCGTCGGTCTACGAGTATGTCACCCTGACCGACGACGAGAACGCGATCCAGTTTGAGGTGCCGACTGCCTGGGATGACACCGACGGCAGCACCTGGCTGTTCGACGACGAAGTGGTTGGCTCTGCGCTGTCCGCCGCGCCCAACTACGACGACTTCCTAAACACCTATGGGACGCCGGGCGTCTTCTTTGGCGCCTCCGAAGTGCTGGCGGACCGCTTCACGGTCGATAGCCTGCTCGATCGCTTCAAGGGCAACACCACCCTGGACTGCACCTATGAAGGGCGTGATTCGTACGAGGACCCCCTATACACAGGCCAGTACGACTACTACAGCGACTGCGGCGATGCCGGCAGCACCATCATCGATCTGGTGGCAGAGCCGGAGGATCAGTCCTTCCTGATGTGGCTCAACATTCAGGTGGTGGACGACGCCGATCTGGATGCGTTGGACCACTTGCTCAACAGTTTTCAAGTCATCGGGCAGCTTCCTGCAGGGGACGGCAGTTCGTCCACAGATACCACGTCACCGGATGTTGAGGTCGATCCGGCCTGGACGCCGCCGGCCGGCCAGGCCAGTGTGGTGCTGGTCAACGATGCCGCCGAGGACATCACGGTCGCCATCGCGGGCGAGGAGTACACCATCGCCTCCGCGGACCAGCTTGTAATCACCCTTGACCCGGGCACAAACGACTACACCGCCACCGACCCGCGCTTCGACCCCTACGACTCGACCTGCGACGTCGAGGCCGATGCGATCTACTACTGGTACAGCGACGACAGCGACTGGGGATCGTGTGACCTGATCTGGTCGGCGAACGAATAGGGGGCGTTTGATACTGGTTGATGAACCCCAGACCCAAATGTACCCGCATGAGTGGCTGGCCTGCGTGTACCGGGACTGCTCTCTGACTGCCAGGTGATTGGTCCTGAATCAAACGGGCCACGGCTGAAGTTCAGCCGGTGGCCCGTTTTGCTGCTGCGAACAGGGTTGCCGTAAGCGGTTTACTGCGCCTGAGCGGTCGGCACCAGCGTGGTGGTGGAAACGATGTAGCCGGCGTCGGTGCTGTCAATGACCAACTCGAAACCCGCAACGGTGCGATCTCCGGCTGCAGGGTCCGGGCGATACAGGAGTCTGGCCTGATCGAACGACATCCCGGTGCTCCCGTCAACGGTGATACCGCTGACCTGCGCCTGGACGCCCAGCGGCTGTGCAGTGAAGACAAGGCTGTCAACGGCGGTACCCTGGCTCCCTGTGTTCAGACCGTTCACAGCGACGTTCCAGCCGGCGGCGCCGAGAACAGCGTTGGCATCGAGCAACATCAGCGCCGGCTGTCCGGTGGTTGGATCGGTCACGAACACCACCTGGCCGGAGGCGTTGGCCGCGTCGCCCGCGTTGATCTCGAAGCGAGTGGCCGCTCCAAGGCTCGCCGCCTCCGAGGTGCTCGGTCCGGGCACAACCACCAGGTTGTCGGAGAACGTTGCCACGTCGCCAAGCTTGAACTCCTGGCCGAACCAGGTCAGCGATTGCCAGTCTGCCTGGCCGCTGGCATTTGTCAGGCCATCGATGCGAAGCCCCATGCCTGCGTCCGGGAGAACTACCTGGGCGGAGTCAACCGAAACCGAGCCGTCGCCGGTGTTGAGGCCAGCTACTGCGACGGTGGCCGGACCGACAGCCATCTGCGCGTTGCCGTCAGCCACGGAGAAGCTGGGCTGGCCGGTGACGCCGTCATAGCTCAGCCAGAGTGTGGCGCCGGCCTGGACAGTTTCGCTGGGATGCAGGTCAATGCGCGTGGTGAAGTCGCTGGTGTAGTTCTGGGACTGCCCGCCGATGCTGGCCTGCGTATCTGAAATCGTCAGCGTCTCGTTCTGTGCAGGAGCGGCCTGGCGCACGGTGATGTTGTCCCAGCCGTAGGAACCGCCCATCAGCCCGAACTGCAGACCGTTGACGGTGGCGGTGGCGTTGATGGCTGGCAGGTCGACTTCGGCGTTCTCGAGCCGCAGGCCGTTCTGCTGCAAGCTGAAGCCCTGCTCCCCCAGCCGCAGCGAGAAGACGCCCGGAACCGACACCAGCGAGCTGCCGGGGGGCTGATCTGCCTCAGCGGCCTCCTGGTAGGTGAATCTGCTCTGGTCCGCCGCTGCGGCCGGTTGCGGCGATCCCAGCGCAACGAGCCCTGCCAGGCCGAGCGCAAGGCAGAGCGCACTCCAACGAATACGATCCATGTGAGACCTTCCTTTCATTTGTATCGGACCCCAAGACGGGGTCATGATTTACCGCCCGTAGTTCTGAAACTAAACTTTCTGGCGCCGGGGTCTGACCGCTGATGTCGCCCCGATGCCACGCTGCAATCGGGGTCTTTGGGATTTCCTGGTGTGTGGTGGTGTTGCATGGCTTGTCGGCTTGCAGCCCGCTGCGGGCCGCACGACACACCGTGCAAGGAGGGCGAAGCTGTGTGAAACCCTGCAAGACCCAGTCACTGTCTTATATCATACCAGAGCGCGACATTTCTGTAAAGCAAGAATTCACAATTGCGCGCTACATCCTGAAAGTGCAAACGCCCGCGCCGGGTTGTGGTATACTTCGGGACAGTCACCGGCCGGATCAGATCAGTTGCACGAGGCCGGTCGTTCTGCAAGCAATCACCACAAGACCATCCAAACAGCATGGAGAATGAATCATGCCGCATCTCGTAATGGTAATCCTCGACGACTTCGAGGTGTTGCCTGAGTTACTCAAAGCCTGGCGCGAGGCTGGCGTTTCAGGCGCAACAATCCTCGAAAGCGCCGGCGCGTATCGCACCGCCGGCTGGCTGAGTCGCGTCGGGCTGACCGCGTTGGACCGACTTTTCGACACCGACGAAGTGCGGCGGCGAACGGTATTCACGGTCGTCGAGACCGACGAGTTGCTGGACCGGGCCGTTGGCGAGGCCGAGCGGGTGGTGGGCGGCTTTGAGCAACCCAACACCGGGGTGTTGATCGTGCTGCCCGTCAGCGAGGTGCGCGGGCTGCGCAAGATTGCACCACCGGCCGAGAAGCAGCCCGTACCGCCGGCTGTGCGCGCCGGCTGGCTGGTGCAGCGCGACACGCCGGTGCAGGAAGCCATGGCGTTGCTGGCACTGGAGCCGATAACCGTGCTCCACAGCAGCCCGTTGGACGAGGTGGCGGTTGCCATTCAGGAACGTCCCAACGTCCATGTGGCCTGTGTGATCAACGACGAAGGGCGGTTGATGGGACTGCTCGGCCTGCGCGCGCTGGCTGACGACCTGTTCTTCCACATCATGCCGGAGGAGTTCCTGATGGAGTCCTTCAGCCTTGACCGCGCCAGGGATTTTGCCCAGAAGAGCCGGCTGCGCACCGCCGGCGACGCAATGCAGCCGCCTGTCTCGGTCAAGAAATCCGACAAGGTGCGGGACGCGTTCAAGCGGATGCACGAGAACCAGCTGCCAGGGCTGCCGGTTGTTGACGACCGCTTCCGGGTCATCGGCTACATAAACCTGATCGAACTGCTGCTGCTCTGCTTCCGGCAAACCGAAGCCGCGCCAGAAGGGTCGGGCAGCTAGTGGACCAGGTATTCATCGCAGCCGGGTTGTTCCTGATCACCTATGCCCTGATCGTCGCGGAACGAATCCACCGCACCATCTCGGCACTGCTGGGCGGCATGGCCATGATCCTGTTCGGGGTGGTCGGCCAGCACGAGGCAATGGTCGCGGTTGACTGGAACGTCATCTTTCTGCTGGCGGGCATGATGATCATCGCCAACGTCATCCGTGAAACGGGGCTGTTTCAGTGGATTGCCGTGCAGGCCGTCCGACTGGGCAAGGGGGTTCCGATTCGGATCTTGGTGATCCTGGTGCTGGTGACAGCCGTCAGTTCGGCGTTTCTGGACAATGTGACGGTGGTAGTGCTGATCGCGCCGGTGACCCTTTTCGTAGCGTCAAGTCTGGGCATCAGTCCGGTACCCTTCCTGATCGCCGAAGTGATGGCATCCAATATCGGCGGCCGCCACCCTGATCGGCGATCCGCCCAACATCCTGATCGCCAGCGCTGCCCGCATCGACTTCGTTACTTTCTTCGCCAACATGGGGCCGGTCATAGCCGTCATCCTGGCTGCGTTCATCGTCCTGGCCGTGTTTATGTTCCGGCGCGACCTGGGGCGAGAGCACGCCAATCGACTGGATGTGGACTCGCTGGATACGTCTCAACTGATCACCGACCGCGACCTGCTGCGCAAATCGCTGATCGTCATGTCGGCCACCGTCGTCGCGTTTCTGTTTCAGGGCGTGCTTCACCTGGAGCCGGCCACCATCGCCATGACAGGCGCCACGGTGCTGATGCTTTGGGCGCGCAGCGATCCGCACCACGTGCTGCGCGATGTCGAGTGGACCACCCTGTTCTTCTTCTTCGGCCTGTTTATCGTCGTAGAGGGGGTCGTCGCCGTCGGTCTCATCGACACGGTTGCCGAGTGGGCCGTTGGGCTGACCGGCGGCAGCCTGCCGCTGACCACCATGCTGCTGCTCTGGTTCTCCGCGCTGATGTCCGGGATCATCGACAACATCCCGTATACGGCGGCCATGATCCCGATTGTCCAGAGCCTGGGGGAAGTCATGCCGGTCGCGCCGCTGTGGTGGGCGCTGGCGCTGGGCGCTGATCTGGGCGGCAACCTGACCATCGTCGGCGCGTCGGCCAACGTCATCGTCATCAGCCTGGCGGAACGCAGCGGGCACGTTATCACATTTCGCCAGTGGCTGCGCTACGGCGTTCCCGTGACGGTGATGTCGCTCGCCATCGCCACCATCTACCTCTGGATACGCTATCTGTAATCCTCTGGATTCAACAGCAAGGGCAACGATTCGTCCCGGACGGTCTCCGGCGCCATCTTATGGCGCCAGAATCAAGAACGAGAGCGGCATTGTGTCCGCTCTCGCTCTCGCTGCAATGGTCGTGTGTTTATTTGCGACGCGTGCGCACACGCAGGGCGTAGGCTGCCAAACCGTACATGGCGATGGCGAGCACGAGGCAGGCTGCCACGGCGGGCCACAACTCACTTGTCTCCCAACCGGTCAGCATCAGGGATCGCATGCCGCCTAACACGTAGGTGATGGGGTTAAACATCGCGGCGGTCTTCAGCCAGCCGCCCAGCAGCTCCAGTGGAACAAAGCTGGCGGTCAGGAAGGTGAGCGGGAAGAAAAGAAAGCCCGCGCTCTGGGTGGCCGCGGCGCTGCCGGTGCCCAGCGCAGCAGATACGGTGAAGCCGGCAAAGCCGGTGCCCAGCAGAACTGACAGACCGACCACGGCCAGCAGGCCGGGCAGCCCGGTGGCCGGGTCCAGCCCAAGCAGCAGCCCGACACCGACGACGATGAAGGCCTGCAGACCAAGGACCAGCGAGCCGGCCAGGATCGGTCCCAGCACCACTGCGGTGCGGCTGATCGGTGTCAGCAGAAGTTTGTCGAAGTAGCCGTTCTCCAGGTCCTTGACCAGATTCTGAGCGGCAATGCCCGCGCCCGCCAGCGAAGAGCTGACGATGGACAGGGGCAGAATGAAGCCGAGATAGCCCTTGCCGCTTAGTCCGGGGATGAAACCGGCTGCGGTTCCCAGGGTGGACTGGTAGATCACCAGGAAGAAGACGCTGATAGCGATAGGCGGGATCAGCGCTTCCGGGGTGCGAAAGATATTGATCAGATTGCGGCGCGTGAGCAGGAATATCTGCGCCAGCCAGGACGCGCCGGACTTTTTTTGCTGATAGGAAATGGCGCCTGAAGCAAGATCGGCAGTAGCCATGATGGGAGTCCTCTCGTTGTATTGATTTTCTATTTTCGACCACGGCCACGGCGGCGGCCGGCCGGCTCTGCAACAGCCGCGGCAGTCTGGGCCGCTTCGGCCTTCAGCCGCTCGCCCGTTACCTGCAGGAACACGTCATCCAGAGTCGGCTGCGTCAGGGTCAGCGAGATCGGGTTCAGGTTGACGGCCTGCAGGCGATTGACCACTGAGGGGATGGCCTGAGCAGCCTGTTCCATGTAGACGCGGACGGTGTCACGATCGACCTGGATACGCTCGGTCATGTCGCCGATCTGACCGGCGGCCTGCTCGGCCTGCTCGCGGCTGTCGAAGATCAGGTTGATGGACTCGGCGCCCAACGCTGCCTTCAGCTTGTTGGGAGACCCCTGGGCTGCCAGCTTGCCGGCGCTGATGATGGCGATTTCGTCTGCCAACTCATCCGCTTCCTCCAGGTACTGCGTGGTCAGGAAGATGGTCATGCCAAGCTGGCGGTTGAGGCGGCGCACTTCTTCCCAGATGTCGCGCCGGCTGGCCGGGTCCAGCCCGGTGGTCGGCTCGTCGAGGAACAGGATGTCCGGCTCATGAACCAGCGCCAGGGCCAGGTCCAGCCGGCGCCGCATGCCGCCACTGTAGGTACCCACCCGGCGATCGACGGCATCGGTCAGCTTGACCAGCTCGATCAGCTCTTGGGCACGCTTGCGCGCCTGCTGGTCGTTGAAGCCGAACAGCCGGCCTTGCAGCGTCAGCATCTCCATCGACTTCATGGTCTGATCCAGGCCGATCTCCTGCAGCGCGACGCCGGCGATGCGCCGCACGTCTCCGGCCTGGCTGATCACGTCATAGCCGCCGACGGTCGCTCGTCCCCGGGTCGGCAACGCCAGGGTCGTGAGGATTTTGATCGTCGTGCTCTTGCCAGCGCCGTTAGGCCCCAGGAAGCCAAAGACCTGGCCTGCCGTGACGCTGAAAGAGACATCGTCGACGGCTGTCACGCCGCCGGGGTAACTCTTGACAAGGTTCTCTACTTTGATTTCTTTGTCGGACATGGATCTCTCCGTTCTGTGTCCGGTGTTTCGGACGTATTGCGTTTTCGTTGCTCAACAACATGAGACAGTATATCACATTGTCCATGTTTTGTCAAGGTCTATCGCCATATTACTTATACAATGCTAACGTTTCGAAACTTGTGTGGCAGCTTCGGCTGGTCTCCGGGCCGGATCGCCGGTGGCGGCATGAATCGAGGAAGCCGCCTCGAGCAGATGGCTGAGACGGCTTCCATACTGGCGAATCATGTTCGGTTCAACGACGGTAACGGTCGCGCGCGACGTTTGGGTCTCGTCTATCAATGAAGTTGCCGCTTTGGCCGGTCTCCTGACCGAGCCAACCCAGGGAAGTCGTTGTTAGACGAGTCCTCCGTACGGTGACACGCTTTCGATTACCCCGAGCAGGTGATTGTAGAAATCGCCGGCCAGGCTGAGATTCATAAGGCACCACGGCGCCCTTTAGATAGCGTGAGAAACCTGGCATCGCGCTGTCACTGGCGCTGCGCCGTGAATGGGTCCAACGGCCAATACGCACGTGCAGCCATCCCTAATGAAACACACCTGCACGTGCGTGCGGCGCAAGTGTCTCTCGGCCCGTGAATGTCGAGACTCTTCATTGGCGGTTCGCTGAACTGAGTGTTAGGTGTACGATCCATTCAGAGTGACATAACCCAGTTTCTTAGTAGATAGTCGTTGCTCGATAGACTGGTGCAATCTCATGTAACGGTCTCCGGAACTCGAAACGAATCGATCTTCTTTCCGTTGTGGCTGGCCACAGGCGGCTGTTGATTGGTTCCTCTCTGCCCCCACCCTTCACGCAGCATCCGCAGCGCATTGCCTCCCAGAATCTTGTGAACATCCTCCAACGAGTAGCGACGTACATTTCCTGGCCTCGCCTGCCCCAGGAGGTGCTCAGTCAGCCGGGGCATCTGCGTGGCATCCACCAGGTCATCGGGTGGATCGGTGAACCCGTCGAAGTCGCTGCCGAATCCGACTGCGTCGATCCCGGCCACGTCCACGATGTGATCGATGGTCTCCGCGACCAGGTCCAGTCCCAGGCGGTCATGGGCGCCCAGCCAGTAGTTCATGAAGATGACACCTGCCACGCCGCCGTGATCGGCGATCCAGCGCAGTTCCCAATCCTCCAGACAGTAGGGGCTGGCCTTGAAAGCGCGCGCGCCGATATGGCTCGCAAAGACCGCCGCTCCTTTGCGCTTGCTCTCGACAATCTGATAGATGCGGGCGCGCGCGACAGGCGTCGAGTGCGTTACATCGATCAACATCCCCAGCTCCAGCATGCGCTCTACCACCGCTTCGCCCAGGCTGGTCAGCCCTTGCGACAGATCGAAACCGGCCACCACCTTCCGCCAGCGCACCAGCGGCAGCACGGTCTCCGGGAACGGAAAACAGGGGTGGACGACCCGGTTGGGATAAAAGTGCGCCAGCGTCAGACTGGCCACGCCCTGCCTGAAGAAGCTGTCCAGGTTGGACAGGACCTCATCGCGGATCGCGCCGGCCGACAGGGGATGGCCGCCGCGGTCCTCGTGGTTGCACAGCGACCCCTCGAGGGCATGCGCGCCTTCCAGGGTGTTTACGATGGCAATCGGGCCGGCCGGGCCGGTTGCCAAAACGTCGTTCAACTCCGCCACCGTGCGGACGAGGCGGACGGCGCGCCTCCAGCCGCGCCCGTGGTTGTAAGAGTCGATCTGCCGCTCGAACTCGCGCAGAATGGTCTGTGTCGCGTCGAAATAAGGCGGTTCCACCAGATCCTGCCAGACGCTGCGGCTGGTGACGCGCATCAGCTTCAGCAGGGGGATGTCCTCCAGCAACGGCTTCTCAGGGGCGTAGGCTGCGGACAGCAGCACGTCAACTCCGCCAGCTTGCAGCTTGTCGAAGTTGGTGCGCATGCTGAGCGGCCAGAAGCCGGGCGGCGCGATGCCGTAGCGACGCGCCAGGTTGTGATGAAAAAGCGCCATCTTCAAGGAGGGATGGGCGTGAAGATCGACGACAGTAGCCTCGTTGTGCAGCTTGTGGGAATCGATAGACTGCATGGTACACCCCTGCCGGTCGCAACGGACCGGTCAATGCGAAACGGTACGATTTCCCCAGGCGGTCTGTGATGGCGGCAACGGGACGGCGATGAAACATCCGGCCGCGGGGAACAACATGCTCAAACGGCAGCGGACTGCTCTATCTGGTTGAACGCACCGCAGACGGATTTTGGAGCGTTCCCGCCAAAATCGGCACGCGGCCGGCGCACAGAGGCGGGCTTAGCGAAGCAAGAAGCCGTCGCGCAGTGGGTCATCGGGATCGATGAGAAACTCGTGGTGGCCGGTGATGAACGCCGACCCTGTCACTTCCGGGATGACGGCGGCATGCGGGCCAAATGTGGTAGCGCCTAGGACGCGCCCGGAGAAGCGGCTGCCGATGATGCTCTCGACGACGATAGGCTGGTCGATATCCACCTCGCCGCGGGCATGGTGCAGCGCCAGCCGGCCGCTGACGCCGGTGCCGGTGGGGCAGCGGTCCACCTCGCCGTCGGCAAAGACGCAGACGTTGCGGCTGTGCGCATCGGGCGCCTCAGGTGGACCGATGAAGATCGTGCCGTAGAGGAAGCTCAGGTCAGGCTCGAACGGATGCGGGATCGGCCCGGCGGCCGTAACGGCTTGCTTGATTGCCACGCCCGCCTCGATGAGCCGCCGGTAGTCCGCCGGTGTGCAGCGCAGCCCCAGGTCGCCGGCCTGGACGTAGGCGTAAAAGGCGCCGCCGAAGGCAATGTCGTAGCGCACGCACCCGTAGCCCGGCACGTCCAAGGTCCGATCCAACGCCAGCACGAAGGAGGGCACGTTCTCGAAGCGCACACGGCGCACCAGGTTGCCATCCAGCAGAGCGTGCGCCGTTACCAAACCAGCCGGCGTGTCGATGCGCAGGGTCGTCTCAGGCCGCACAGCCGGCAGCAGCCCGGTCTCCAGCGCGACTGTGGCGATGCCGATGATGCCGTGGCCGCACATGGTGCTGAACCCCTCGTTGTGCATGAAGAGTACGCCGATATCCGCGCCCGGCGTCACCGGCGGCGTCACGATGCAGCCGTACATGTCGGCGTGGCCGCGCGGCTCCCACATCAGCGCGCGCCGCAGATGGTCAAGATGCTCGCGCGCGTAGCGGCGGCGCGCCAGAATCGTGTCGCCCGCCAGTTCAGGGAACCCGCCGGTGATGACGCGGAACGGCTCGCCCGCGGTGTGTGCGTCGACGGTTGTAATTCTCATTGGGGGAGTGATAAGGTGACAGTCACTTTCCGCTCCTTTCGCTGCTCTACAGGAGTCTTCAAAAAGTGACTGTCACCTTGTCTCTACACCATCTCCTGGACGGCCGCGAAGGCGTGGTCCAGGATCTCCAGCGCCTCGTCGACGTGGTCCCTGGTGGCGGTCAAGGGTGGGGCCAGGCGCAGGGAGTTGCCGTACAGCCCGCCTTTGCCGATCAGCAGGCCGCGCTGGCGGGTCTGCTCGAAGAGAGCGTTGACCTCCCTGGTGGCCGGCTCCTTGGTGGTGCGGTCGAGAACCATCTCGACGCCCTGCATCAGCCCCTTGCCGCGCACGTCACCGATGAGGGGGTACTTGTCCTGCAGCCGCTCCAGCCCGGCGCGGAAGTGGCGGCCGACCTCGGCGACGTGCTGGGGCGAAGCCTCTTCCTCCATCACCTCGATGACCGCCAGCGACGCCGCGCACGACACGGGATTGCCGCCGAAGGTGCTGATGGTCAGCCCCTTGCCCGCGGCGGCCTGGGCGATCTCCGTCGTAGTCATGGTGTTGCTCAACGGGAAGCCGCCGGCGATTCCCTTGGCCATGGTCATCACGTCTGGCACAACGCCCCAGTGCTCGATGCCAAACCAGTAGTCTCCCGTGCGTCCAAAGCCGGTCTGCACCTCGTCGATGATCAGCAGGCCGCCGTAGCGGTGTACGATCTCGGCGACGATCTGGAAGTACTCAGGCGGCGCAGTAATGAAGCCGCCGACGCCCATGATCGGCTCGGCCAGGAACGCGGCGATGCGGCCCGAGGTGGTGGTGCGGATCACGTCCTCCACGTCCTCGGCGCAGGCAACGCCGCAGTCGGGGTAGGTCAGCTTCAGCGGGCAGCGGTAGCAATAGGGCGCCAGCGCGTGCTTGATGCCAGGAATCTGGGTCGGACCGACCCGCCAGGCAGCCTGCGCGGTCAGGCTGCGCGCCAGCGCCGAGCGGCCGCTGTAGCCGTGGCGCAGCGCCACCACCTCCTGGTGGCCGGTGACCGACTGGGCCAGCATCACCGCGGTCTCGTCGGCCTCGGTGCCGGACGCAGTGAAGTACGACGTCTCCAGGTCGCCGGGAGCCAGCTCAGCCAGCTTTTCGGCCAGCAGCACGTGGCTCTCGTTCATGTAAAGCGTCGATGAATGGGCCAGCTTGCCGACCTGTTCCTGCACGCGGGCGGTAACCTTTGGATGTGCGTAGCCGACGCTTGAGGTGAGGATGCCGGCGAAGAAATCCAGGTAGCGGTTGCCGTCGGCGTCCCAAACGGTCAGCCCATCGCCGTGGTCCAGAGCGATCGGCTCGGTGTAGTAGAGGATGTGGTTCGGCCAGAGGTATTGGCGCTGTTTTTCAAGAATCTCGTGATTGTTCATGGTACGGCCGTGAAGGTCATCAACCCGTTGTCGCTGCTGAAGCCGATGCCCAGAGCATCGCCATCGATCCGATACGAGTTAGCGACAGTAAGGTAGCTGATAAACTGGTTGGACAGTGAGCCGGACGGGCACATGGCAGGTGGTGCTCAGATCGATGGTTAGCGTGCCATTATCGCCGGCCTGATAGGCGCCCACTCCGGTGTTGCAATCGGCCGTTACGTTCAGCGTGCCAATGGCATTGAACGTCACGACATACAGGCCGGGAGTCTCGGGCGCATAGTTCATGCCGCTGGTCTGGGTGATCTCCTGAAGCTGCCACGAGCCGACCAAGGATGATGCCGGCGCGGCCTGCTCAGCGTCTCCCGGTGGTTCAGCAGGTGGTTCAGATGATGTCGCCGGCGGGACAGCGATAAGCGGCGCAGAGTCCGTCAATGTCTCGCTGGCAGTTACCAGCGCCGTATCGCTGATCGACGCGGTGGAGGTGATCCCGGAGCTGGCCTGGGCTGCCAGCGCGGTAACATCGGCCGCCAGTGCCGGGTCCATCATGCGCTGCAGGCTGAATCCCTGTGGTCCGTAGATGGTCTCATCGTAGTCGACCGCAATCAGTTGATCGCCTTCCAGCTTGAAGACATAGACGATGGGCGTCGCCAACTGGTTCTTGTCCATCGACTCGGTCAGCGTGACGCCTACGGTTTCATCCCCGTTGTCTTGCCACTGGCCAACAAGAATGTTTTCGTTGGTCTGGTCCTGAAGCCGCGTCACCTCAAAGACCGTGCCGTCTTCGTTGAGAACCAATACCATGACGGCAGCCGGGGTGTCGGGCAGAGTCAGCGTAGTGCTGTAGGTGCCCGTTAAGCCGGGCGCCGCCGGCTCGGCAGCAGGCGCCTCGGCCGGCTGTGCCTCATTCGATTGAGCCTCAACGGACGGCTCGACCGGCTGAGCATCGCTGGCTGACTCCTGGGAGGACCGGCCTCCGGTAAAGGTTGGACAGTCAATTTCGCCAAGGAGGCTGTAGGAAGCCTTGATCTCCTTGACGCCGACGCCAACGTTGGCGGCTGCGGCGGCCAGCGTGTCGCTGTTGTTGATCTGGTTGACCGTCCGGCGCAGGTTCTTCCACGTTTCGTCGATGGTGTCCAGCTTCGCCTCGTGGAGCTGGCTGGCGGACTTCGTGACCTCGTTCCATGCCTTGTCAACATCGGCGCTGGCATCCTTCAACTCACCGACTGTGGACGTGGCGCTGATGGCGTCGAGATTTGTGAGGGCGTCGTCAAAGGCCTGGAGGTTCTGACAGAACGCTGCATTGGCTTCCTCAACCGTCATCTGCCGGTTGCAGGCTACAACAGTCACGCTCAGGATCAGCAGCAGGCCGATCAGGATCTTCTTCATGGGTCGGTATCTCCTTGACTGTGGGCGCGAGCCAAATTGGGGCGAGTGAATGTACTGCAAATCTGGTCAGTGGTGCATACTCGGAGTATAGAGCAGGCGCAATCGCCTGTCAACTGCATGAACTCGCGCAGAATTCGGGCAGGTGTTTCGACGACCAGCCTTGCCCGTGCAGCCGCCCCCTGCCGCCATGGATTGACGACGGCGATTTGCATATGACGGAAGTCGTCTTCGTTGCGAGGCACCAGCGTGCAATGCAGGCCCATGCATACACCGTGGACGCAAGTGTGCCGGGTCCGCATGCTTCCATGCGGACCCGGCACAACCCTACTGACAGGATAGTTTGGCAGCACCGCGGCCAGCGAGAGTCTCCTTTGGCCGGGTCGGTCCGTTACGCTGCCACTCGTCTGCGTCTGAGAAGAAGCACAACGACCACAACAACCCCCAACAAGATGAGGAGACCTCCGCCCAGCAGCAAGAGTCCGGAGGTCTGCGGCGGCGAGGATGCAGGCTGGGCGGGCGCGGGCGGGCGAGTGTCCTGGCCCACGTTCGGCGGCGGGGCAACGGCCGGCTTGGGCGTCTGCCCAAAGTCAAACAGGTTGGTGAGATCGGCCGCGTTGGCATCGCGGGTTGCCAGCGGCTCCAGGTTCCAGCGCGTCTCGATGAACTTCAACAGCGAGGTCGTGTCGTAGAAGGTGTGATCGACGAAACCGGGTTTGGCGAAGGGCGATATCACCAACAGCGGCACCCGTCCGCCCGGCCCCCAGCGGTCGATGACCGGCGGCGCGACATGGTCGTACCAGCCGCCGAAGTCGTCGTAGGTGATGAAGATGGCGGTGTTTTCCCAATACTTCGACAGCATGACGGCCTGGATCAACAGAACCGCGTGCTCCTCAGCCTGTTGCAAGACCGAATAGGCGGGATGCTCGTCGAACGAGGGCGAGGGCTTGAGGATCGTCACCGCGCTGAGGGTGCCGTTGATCAGGTCGGGCACGAATTCGGCGGCATCCTTGAGATGCGCGCGACCCGGCTGATCCGGTCCGTAGGGCTTGAAGTAGGCATGGGAACTCAGCGGCGGCATCTTCACCAGTGGCAGCGGCTGCGCGACCGAGCCATCCAGGGCGTCCTGCCAGCTCCCGTTGTACTCCGTCCAGCTCACACCGGCAGCGCTCAAGCGGTCGCCAATCGTCGGCAGGTCGATGGGGGGCAGGCGATGGCTGTCGGGGAGGCTGCCGTGGGGCGGGTAGAACGAGTCCACGCCCGTGTTGACTGCATAGCCATCCGGCGTCACCAGCCAGTTCTCGTTGTCGTCGATGCCCACCAGGTTGCCGTCGGCGTCGTACTGGGGTTTGGAGATGTACTCCTCCGGGGCGTTGGGCCAGGGCGGCGTGCAGGCGCACACCAGCCACATGTGGTTGAGCCATGAGCCGCCAAAGGCTGCTGTGAAGAAGTTGTCGGCAAACGCAAACTGGCGCGCGTAGGGGTACAGCGGAAGCTTGGTGGTATCGTAGTAGCCCATGGGCTGAGCGCCCGAATCGGTCCATGCCACGTACTTGTCCATCTTCCCGCTGTTCATCTGGAGTTGGTGCTCGTAGAAACGATGCACCGGCGTGCCGACCAGCGCGTTGTTTGGCACGTACTGGTCGATCAAAAACGGTTCGTTGGCCAAGTTCTTTGGAAAACGCGGGTCGTGCGGACCGGGCAGGGTGTCGATGGGCTCGCCAAAGCCATCGTAGCGCAGGCTGATGGTGACGGGCGGCAACGTTTCGTAGACCTGGCCATCTTGGTCAACCTGCGGGACCGCGCCGTCGGGCGCCTGCACCCCATTGACGCCGGGCATCAGGCTGTACAAGTTGTCGACGCTGTGATTTTCAAGATACAGGATGATGACATGGTCGATCGAGTCGATGCCCCTTGGGCATCCACCGCCGCAGGAGCTACGCCGCTCGCCAGAAGCGTGCCGACGACGACGAGAACCAGCCAGTCGCGTTTCTTCATTCCTCACCTTCCTTTTGTCTGGAAACCGAAAAACCGTATGGGGACATTGACCGCAGAGCCGCAGTATAGGGCACACGCGATGGTCTGTCAAAAGATTTGCAACGCCGCAATCGCGACGCGGAACCCGTAGAAGTCTTCACTTTGATGCGTCGCGGTCCGCTGCGGCGCCGGCGACGATGCTCTCGACCTGCGCCAAGTGGTCGGCCTCGTGCAGCGCCATGCGCCGGCACTGGCTGAAGACCGTGTGGCGCCGGCCGCGGATGTGCGCGTCGCGGCTCCAGTCCGCTTCGCTCAGTGCGGCCAGCACCGCCACCAGCCGCTCGCGATCCATCGTGAACGCTTGCAGGGAACGACGAAAGCCTGTCCCTGCGTAGCCGGCGACCTTTGCCCAGCGGCGCTCGTCGGGCAACGGCAGCTCCGGCGATGTTTCGGCCAGCATGGCGTAGATGCTGTACGACCAGAGATCGCTGCACGCACGTAGATGCGCCAGCACTCGTAACGCCGACCACGCCTTCGGATCGGGCGCAGCGGCCAACGCTTCGTCGGTCAACCCAGCGGTCAACCGTTCGATCTTCGCCGGAAAGCCGGCCAGCATCTGCGAGAACTCTGCGGTCAGTCCAGGGGTTGGTTGGTTGCGCGACACCCGAGGTTCTCTCCTGTTCGATGACTCGGCGGGCTGGCGACCTACCGGGCGTCCTGAACGTCGCCGTAGTCCCCGGCATTGATGGCGGTTTGCAGACCGACCAAACTCGACTGGTTGACCTCGATCAGCCCGCGCCGCGGCCGGTCCAGGTCGATGATCAGGAACACCACCAGCACGACCAGCACCAGCATCAGATAGGCGACCCGGGATGGCCGGTGTCCCGCGGCGCCTGCCGCGTAGCCCACGATCGCCCAGGTCAGGATGAAGGAAACGAACAGAAGATAGAGCACCAACTCCGGCACGTGCCGGTCCAGCGCGGCGTTGCGGCTGCCAAAGGAGTCGATCATGCTGTTCAGCGCCTGGATGTACAGGCCGCTGGT
The DNA here is from genome assembly GCA_041391245.1 of Caldilineales bacterium. GTDB lineage: Bacteria > Chloroflexota > Anaerolineae > JAAEKA01 > JAAEKA01 > JACKBK01. The sequence goes on along the minus strand of JAWKOJ010000009.1, from coordinate 19,572 downwards.
GACCGGACTCTTGTCCTCCTGCGCCGCCAGCATGGCCTGATGCCACAGTGCGTTCTGGTATTGAGCGGCCTGGTCCAGCAGCGCCTGGCGGTCCGATTCATCAGAGAGCGCCACGTCGCCCTCCCGGACGCGAACGTCCAGGTAGCTGCGCATCAGCCGCTGCGACTCCTGCTGGATGGCCGGCGGCAGCAGATTGGTCCGCAGGTAGGTTGTGCCGATAGCGTTGGCCTCATCGACAACCGCCTGGCTGCGGCTGTCAAAGCGTTGCAGCGCCAGCGAAAAGGTGAAGCCCAGCAGCAGGGCCAGCACGCCCAACAGCGATGCCTGCAGCGCGTTGATGTGCGATTTGGCCTCGTCGTCGGAGCGCGCCCGGTTGCGCAGGCCGAGACGATAGCCAATTTCGACGGCGACGACCAGCAAGACGAACAGGATGACGGCGATGACAATGCTGTTCTGGTTGTACATGATTTCTTTCATACGGGGGAATAAGTCATGGCGCTGAGGCGCGAACGGTGACGGTTCTCCAGGGCTACGAATTTTCACGCCAGTGAATACGCGCTGGCTGTGGCGATGCATTGCGCCGGTGATTGCGAGGCGCTGTTCGCTGTGCAACCGGCCGGCTTCGTGCTATGATATCGCCTCGATTGTAGGACGATTCGGCAAATCGTCAAGAAAACCCGGCGGCTCCAAGGGCCGCTGCGACCCCCTCCATCACGTGTAACACCATCGAGTAGAGAGAGCTATGCACGACAACCTTCAGACCCTGCTGGAGTTCGCCACCGAGACCGCCTGGCTGGCCGGCCGGCTGACCCTGGGCTACTTCCAGGCCGGCGTGCGGCCGGACATGAAGGCCGACGACACGCCTGTGACCGTGGCCGACCGGCGCGCCGAGGAGTTGATCCGGGCGCGCATCGAAGCGCGCTATCCAGACCACGCGATCCTGGGCGAGGAGTTCGGCGCCAGCGAGCCGACCGGCGCCAGCCACCGCTGGATCATCGACCCCATCGACGGCACCAAGGCCTTCATCCGCGGCGTGCCGCTCTACGCCGTGCTGATCGGCCTGGAGATCGAGGGCACGGTCGAGGTCGGCGTGTCGTATTTCCCCGCGCTGGACGAGATGGTATACGCCGCCAGCGGCTACGGGTGCTGGTGGAACGGCCGGCGGGCGCGTGTCTCCGAGGTCGCCACGCTAGACCGCGCCTTCGTAACCTGCACCGATGTCGGCAGCTTCGCGCGCCACGGGCGCGGCGATGCCTGGCAGCGGCTGGCGGGCGCGACCTATCACCGGGCGGGCTGGAGCGACGCCTACGGCCACTGCCTGGTCGCCACCGGCCGCGTCGAGGTGGCGCTGGACCCGATCATGAGCGTCTGGGACTGCGGGCCGTTTCCGCCGATCCTGCGCGAGGCCGGCGGCTATTTCGGGGACTGGCAGGGCAACGAGACCATCTACGGCAACGAAGCGATCTCCACCACGCCCGCGTTGCTGCCGCAGGTGCTGGCGCTGGTGCGCGGCGGGCAATGACGCGCCGCGGCCGCGCACCTGTAGGGATTCCTTGACAATCTTGTCCTCCTGCCGATAATGTCGGCATACGAAAACAACACCTTCGGAGGACCTGCCAGCCGACCAGACGAACCACACCTCACCCCGCTTCGATGTTTGTGCTTTGCTCGTCGCGGCCGTACGGCTGCGCCTATCTTCCCGTCCCACGCGAGGTACATCATGCAGAACCTGTCGAAGCGCGCCCTCGGCGCAAGCCTCCTGCTTTTCGTTGCGATTCTGGCCGTCGCGCCTGTCGCTTGGCGGCAGTCTCTTGGTGACACAGCCGCCGGCCGCGGGCCGCAAGGCGCAGCGCAACAAGGCCCCAACATCCAGGGTGGTGAGGTTGGAACGATTACCGTCGGTGAAGCCGTCACCCCCGTGCTGACCAAGCCGGCCCGCGATCTGCCGGCCGCGTCCACCGAATACTATCTCGACCGCGAGATCAACCCCCGACTGAACACCAAACCGGGCCAGGACCCCAACCTGCGCATCGCCAGCGGCCCCGACCCGCTGCTGGCCGCGCAGCAGAACGCGCCCGAAGCGGCGCCCAACGCCTTCAACGCCCCGCTGGTCAACATCGCCGGCCAGGGCTACACCGGCGTCAACCCGCCCGACACCGTGGGTGAGATCGGGCCAAACCACTACGTGCAGATGATCAACGGCAGCGGCGGCGCGCTGGTGCGCATTTACACCAAGGCCGGCGCCACGGTAGGCAACCAGTTTGCGCTCGACTCGCTGGGCAGCGGCGCCTGCGCCAGCGGCTACGGCGACCCGGTGGTGCTCTACGACACGCTGGCCGGCCGCTGGTTGCTGAGCGAGTTCGCCCAGAGCGGCAACCACCTCTGTGTCTACGTCTCCACCAGCGGCGATCCAACCGGCGCCTATTACGCCTACGATTTCACCACGCCCACCTTCCCGGACTACCCAAAATACTCGGTATGGCCAGACGGCTACTACGTAACCACCAACGAGTCCTCGCCCACGGTCTACGCCCTGGACCGCGCCAAAATGCTCAACGGGCAGGCAGCAACGTTCCAGCGCTTCACCGGAACGGGCCTGTCGGGCTTCGGCTTCGAGTCCTTCACCCCGGCCGATCTGGACGGCAGCACGGCCCCGCCGGCCGGCTCGCCGGCCATCATCATGCGCCACCGGGACACCGAAGCACACGGCCCCACCGGCTACAGCACGCAGGATATCCTGGAGCTGTGGCAGTTCAGCGTCAACTGGACAACGCCCGCCAGCTCGTCTTTCACCAAGGTCGCCGATATCCTTACCAGCGAGTTTTCCTCCGACCTGTGCGGACTGACCAGCTTCGCCTGCATCCCGCAGCCGGGCACGACCACCAAACTCGACCCGCTGCGCGAGGTTATCATGAACCGGCTGGCTTACCGCAACTTTGGCACGCACCAGACGCTGGTCGGTAACCTGGTCACCGATGTCAACGGAGCCGATCTGGCCGGCGTGCGCTGGTTCGAGCTGCGCAAGTCCGGCGGGTCGTGGACGCTCTACCAGGAAGGCACCTACTCGCCCGACGCGGTCAACCGCTGGATGGGCGCAATCGCGATGGACGGCTCCGGCAACATCGCGCTGGGCTACAACGTCTCCAGCAGCAGCGTCTCTCCCGGCCTGCGCTACACCGGTCGGCTGGCCGGTGACCCGCTGGGAACCATGACCCAGGCCGAGACGACGTTGGTATCGGGCACATCGCGCAACGCCAGCAACCGCTACGGCGACTATGCCTCCATGAGCATCGACCCCGTGGATGACTGCACTTTCTGGTTCACGGGCGAGTACAACACGGCCACCTCGTGGAGCACCCGCATCGGCTCGTTCAAGTTCGACCAGTGCGGCGGCGGTCCAACCCCGACACCGACAACTCCGGCCGCAACCGCGACGCCCACCACGCCCGCAGCCACGCCGACGCCGACGACAGCGCCACCGACCGCCACGCCCGGGCCGACCGCCACCGCTACGCCCGGCCCAAGCTGCACCACCTTCGACAGTGGCACCTTGGCACTGGCCATCAGGGATCGGACCAACACCTACAGCACCATCGCTGTTCCAAACGTCGGGACCATCACCGACGTCAACGTGACCATCGGCCAGATCAGCCATACCTACGACGCCGACCTCGACATCTACATCCGCAACCCGGCCAACGTCCAGCGCATGCTGTCCACCGACAACGGCGGCTCCGGTGACAACTACACCAACACCGTGTTCGACGACGAGGCAGCCACAGCGGTCACTTCCGGCAGCGCGCCCTTCAGCGGCAGCTATCGCCCGGAGCAGACCCTCAGCGCCTTCGACGGCGGCAACGCGGCCGGCACATGGACCCTGCGCGTCTACGACGACGCCCGCGGCGACACAGGCACCCTGCAGTCGTGGAGCGTCACGATCTGCACCGGCGGCGCAGCGGCGCCCGAAGCAAGCCAGCCGGATGCGGCGCCGGCCGCGATCGCTCCCTCCAGCCTCGCCGCCAAGGCAGCCGGCGACCGCGTGCTGCTCTCGTGGCAGGCGGGCGACCTGGCAGCAGCCAGCTTCAACATCTACGTCAGCAACAGTTCCGACGGGCGCAAGCTGTTGGCCAACCTGGCCGCCCGCGCCGGCCAATCTGTCTACGACTACGATGCCCCTGCCGGCGGCGCGGGCGCCTGGTACACAGTCGAGGCCCTGGCCGCCGACGGCAAGGTCCTGCAGCAAGCAACCGAGTTGATCGACGCGCAGTAGGTCATCGACTCCTCACAGAGACCCCAACATAACGCTTCAAGGTCCTGAAACGGGCTGGCCGCGCAGGCGGCCAGCCCGTTCTCGTCATTTACAGATTGTTCTTGCAGCAGTAGCGAGAGGTTGCGTCATGCATGACAACCTGCTGCGCCGCCTACTTTCTGATCAGGGGCACGTAGAGTTTCCAGCCACCGGACGGCTCTGGGGTTTCCGTGCGTGTCGGAGTAACTGACTGAGTCGGCGTTGTCGTGCGCGTAACCGTGGCGGTGCGGGTCGGCGTTCGCGTGACTGTCGCGGTCAACGTAGCTGTGCGGGTCGTTGTGGCCGATGGTGAAGCAGTCGCTTGCGTCGTCGGAGTTGGCGTGGAAGTGGCCTGGCGAGTCGGCGTACTTGTCGCGGTAACGGTAGTCGTCGGGTTCGGGTTCGGCAGTCCGTGCGGGCCCGGTCCCGGCGGCACGTTGTTTCCGTGGCACACCGTACAGTCGCTGAGCGTGCCGGCAAAGCCTTGCAGCGCGATCACCTGGATGTTGTCCAGCGGCTGCGTGCTGGGCAGGATGGCGTGGGTGCTGTTGTGGCACGCTTCGCAGTACAGCCCGCCGTGTCCGGTGGACTGGCGGAACAGCTTGCCGGGGTTCTCGGCATAGGCTGAGCCGTGGCACGTCCGGCAGCGCGGCTCGTCGATCCATGGCCGGCGGTTGGGATCGGCCACCGCGTTCATGTCGCCGTGGCAGTCGGTGCACCACATCCCTTGGGCCGACATGGTGTCGCGCAGGCACTGCGTCTCCGGCCCGGGGTGGCACTGGTAGCAGTCGTTGGTGCCCTCGTCGCTGGGCTTGCGATCCAGGGCGACCGGCGAGGTCGGGCTGCCCGACGCCCAGGCTACCAGGTCGCCGGCCGCGCTGGGCACGCCCGCTTCGCCTTCGGCTGATGGACCACCGGCCGCCCGGTCCTCCGGCGCGTGCTTGTGGTGCATGGCGCGCGACAGATTGGGAACGCCGGGCACACCGGGCGCGCCCAGCGCGGCCGAGGCGTGGCAACTGGCGCACAGCACCGGCTGGTTGTTGGCCAGATGCGTGTGCTCCTCCTCGTCGTGATACAGAAGGATGTTCAGACGCCAGTCGCCGGTGTTGAAGCCGCCCACGCCGCCGTCGTGATGGCAGTTGGCGCAGTTGATCTCGTCCGACACCGGTGCAACGAAGGTCGTCTCGGCCAGCACCTCGCCGGTGGCATCGCTGCGCGCCACCAGCCGCGCCAGTTGGAAGGGCTGGCGCAGATGTGGCTGGCCGTCGGTGTACGGCGTCAGCGGCACGCCCTCGGCCATGAAATGGTCGCCGGCGCGTGTCATGGCGCCCGTGAGCCCGTTGCCAGTCAGTCCGACGTTGGGCGGCAGGTTGACGCCGAACAACTGATCGACGTAGTCCCAGAAGTTGATCTTGCTGGCCGACTCGCTGTTGTCCACGAAGCTGTACTCCACCGTGACGCCGTCGGTGACGACCTGGGGATCGCCGCCACCAACCGGCTGGCGCACCACTTGCGCCCAGAGGTTGTTGTAGGGCGGCAGGATGGAGAAGACGTTGAAGGCGTCGTCCACGCAGTGCATGCCCAGATCGTTCCAGCCGATCAGCTTGTACTCGCCCGGGGTGGCCGGCGCCGACGCAGCGGGCGCCGGCGCTGCGTCGGCCGGCTGGCCGCCAGGCTGGTCCGCCGGATCGCCGGGCCAGGTCGCGGCCTGGATCTCGGCGATGTTGGACCACCCATCTCCGTCCGAGTCCAGCGGCTCGATGGCCGGCAGGTTGTGGCCATGGTCTGCATAGGCGCGGCCGTAGTCGTTCAAGGCAGGCATCGCCTCCGACGCATGGCACAGTTGGCAGTTGTCGAGTTTGGTGGCCGCTGCGGCCGGATAGGTCTCGGCGAAGGCCGTCATGAAGTTGCTGCGCGCCTGCACCGGCTCAGGTTGGCGCGCAAGCGAGAGTGCTGCGGCCAGCGCCGCGGCCGCCAGCACGGCGCTGGCGATCCATAGCAAGTGTTTTTTTCTGGTCAGGAGTCGGGACATTGTGGGTTTGCCTCCATGGTCGGGTTGTCGGGCGTGAGAATCGGGACGATAGAGAAATGACAACCATGTCCGCAACGGGGCAAACGCAAGCCGGCGGTGAAACGATACGCGTCGTCGGCAAATTTGTGTTCGGGCGAGTCCTGCTGAGAATGGAGAAGGAACGCAAGCACGCCGGGATTTGCAGCGCCGCTGCGCAACGTTTCCGGCCGCTCGTTCGTTTGTTTAGACAGGCAACCGATGCAAGACGTCTGCACCGATCAGGAGATGGTCCAGTTGCTGGAGCGCGCCCGGCGGCGTGATGCTGTCGCGCTCGACCGGCTGTACCTGCTCTACATCGACAAGGTCTATCGATATATCTGGTACCGCGTGGGCGACCAGGCGTTGGCCGAGGATCTGGCGATGGATGTGTTCGTGCGGCTGGTGGAGAACATCGCCAGATTCCGCGTGCCATCCGAACAGCAGGTCGCGGCCTTTTCGGCCTGGCTGTTTCGCATTGCCGGCAACCGGGTCACCGATCATTATCGCCGGCAGGCGCGCGCCGATCGTTTCAGGGAGAAGAGGATGAGTGAGTTGGCAAGCGGCGACACGGAAGAACAAGGACAGAACCGACTGGAGCGCCTGGCAGATCGCGACGAACTGCGGCAGGCTATGGAAGAGTTGAACGAGAACCAGCGCCAGGTGCTCTACTACCGCTTCGTTGCCGACCTGAGCAGCGCGCAGACGGCCCGGGCAATGAAAAAGAGCGAAGGCGCGGTCAAGGCGCTGCAACACCGGGCGTTGGAAAACCTGCGCCGGCTGCTGAGCAGTCCCAGCAAGGGTCAGGGGTCAAAGGCATGACGCTCGACGAGGCGCTGAACGACTGCCTGGAGCGGATGCGGCGCGGCGAGTCGCTGGACGCGTGTCTGGCGCGCTATCCACAGCACGCAGCCGACCTGGAACCGCTGCTGCGCGTCGGCCAGATGCTGCGCGCCGCTCCGCCGGCCATCTCGGCCGAGGCGTTCAGCCGCGGGCGCACGCAACTGCGCGATGCAGCGCTGGCAGCGCCGTCCGTGCCGTGGGAACGGCGATTGGGCCGCACGCTGCGCGGGCTGGCGCTTCCCCTGGGCCTGGCGGTTGCCATGCTGGCTATGGTGCTGATCGCCGCAGCGGCCTGGCGCAGCGCGCCCGGCGAGCCGCTCCATCCTCTGCAACGCCTGGTGCAGACGGCTGCACTGCGCCTCACAACCGACCCCGCCGCGCGCGCCGCACAGCACCTGGCGCTGGCCGAGCTCGGTCTGGCCGACATGAAGACTGGCTGGGCCGACAGCCAGGAGATCGACCCGGACAGCCTGTCCCGATTCGTCGGTGACATCGACAGCGCGCTCGCTGAACTAAGCCGCGCCGCCTCACCTTCCCCAACAACCCTGCAGGGATTGGTCAGCCTAGCCTACGAGGGGCGAGCCTGGCTGTTGAGCGTAGCCGAAGGTCTGCCTGCCGGGCAACAGGCTGCGCTGCCTGCAATCGCGCAACGGCTTATGGCCATGGAGGGTTGGGCGCAGGCCGGTCTGGTCGATCCGGCCAACCTGCTTGGCTACGTCTCCGGGAAGGAGCCGCCCGCGCTGCCCACGTTCATCCCTGCCGCCACCGCGTCGCCAACGCCCACCCGGTCGCCTGCGCTAACCCGTGAGCCCGCGACCGTCACAGTGACAGCCAACCCGGCGGCCACACCCGCAGGCCGCCCATCACCGACCACGACGCCAACCTTCGCGCCGCCACCGTCGACGCCTTCCCCGACGGCGACGGTGACGCGTCAAGGCACACCACAGCCCACAGGTGCGCCAGTCGAGCCGCCACAGACACCTACGCCAGGCGAAACTCCGGAGCCGGACGATACGCCAACCGCTGTACCGGAAACACCGGCGCCAACACGCACGCCGACATCGCCTCCGGCGACGCCAACACCTCTGCCATCGCCGTCTGCGACACCCACGGCGGCCGCCACCCGCACCGCCACGCCGACGTGGACGCCGATTCCCAATACGGCGACTCCAACGGCAACCCCGCGTCCGAACACGGCGACCCCGACTGCATCACCGCGTCCAGACACACCAACGCCAACCGCGTCGCCGCGACCGATCACCGCTACACCAACCCGCACGGCTGAACCAACCGAAACGGAGGAGGCAACAGCAACCCCGGAACCCAGCCAGACCGCGGAACCCACAGAGCCGCCCGAGGAAACCGAGACTCCCGACGCCCGATGGTGGCGCTGATCAGGGTCGCCCGTAGCGCACAACCACCAGCTTATCCGTCCCCGACTCCGCACCCCACAGCTCGCCCGGCCGGCCCAGGATCTGGCGAACGGCCGCGCCCGCGCTGGGCAGGTCGAACACCTCGAACGTCTCATCGACCGGGTCGAAGCGCACGATGGCGTTGCTGCCAAAGTCGGTCAGCCAGACTTTGTCCAGATCATCGACAAAGACCGCGTAGGCCTGCGGCCGGTCGCCGGGCAGCCGCCACTCCGGACTTCCGCCGGTCGAGCGTCGCACTGAGCCTGTCGAAGTGTAGGCTGCCGCAGCCGTATCGAGACCTCCGGAGGTTTCGATACGCTGACTTCGCTTCGCCTCATGCATGGTTGCAGCATCCGCTCTCACTCAGCCCAATCCGACGCTAGACTGTCATCCGCCGGTCGAGCGTCGCACTGAGCCTGTCGAAGTGTAGGCTGCCACAGCCGTATCGAGACCTCCGGAGGTTTCGATACGCTGACGCTTCACCTCATGCATGGTGCATTCTCAACCGCTACTCAACCGGCGTCCTCGCTTGTTGGTCGAGTAGGGGCGGGCGGCTTACAAGGAAGTCGTCGCATTGAACAGACATATTCATTGGCTGATTGCCTGCCGCACGGCCCGTATCGAGACCTCCGGAGGTTCGATGTGCTTACTTTGGCTCACCTCATGTACAGTGCTTTCTCAATCTACTGCTCAACCCACGAAGAGCGGCACCGGCCGAGCAGCGGCTTGACCGCGCCTGGCCGGCTTGATTTTGAAGTGCTTCGCTCCTCGACCGGCGTCTGTGCACCTGATCTTGCGTTACGTCACTCCACAAACAACGGCACCACCTCGAAGCGGTCTACGTCCACCAGACCGACGTCGGTCAGCTTGAGGTGGGGGATGACCTCCAGCGCGCTGAAGCTCATGGCCATGAACGGGTCGTGCAGCGTCGATCCCAGCACGTGCGCTGCTGCCAATACCTCATCGAACTCGGCACGCACCTGCTCGATGGGTTCTTCGCACATCAGCCCGGCCACGGGCAGCGACAGGCCGGCCAGCACATGGTCGCCCTCCGCGGCCGCCAACCCGCCCCCCATTGCGGCCACGGCGCGCGCCGCGGTCATCATGCTTGCATCGTCCGCGCCAACCACGACGATGTTGTGGTGGTCGTGAGCTACGGACGAGGCCAGCGCGCCTCGCTTCAGCCCAATGTTCTTGATGAAACCTTTGCCGACGTTCCCCGTGGCATGGTGGCGCTCGATAACCGCCATCTTGAGCAGGTCGCGAGACAGGTCAGCCACAGCGAGGCCGTCTGCCAGCCGCGGCTCCACAACCAGGTGCTCGGTGACCAGTTGGTTCTCGATGGCGCCGATGACGCGCACCCTGGTGCCCGCGGCCGGGATCGCCAGATCCACCCGCTCCCAGGCGATGTTCATACAGGACGGCAGTGCAAACTCCGGCGCGGCCTGCGCCGCGACCTGCATTCGCCCATTGCTGGCTACGAGCCGACCGGCCACAAAGACCTGTTGCACCTTCAGGTCGTCGAAGCTGTCGAAGACCACCAGATCGGCGCGTCGGCCCGGAGCGATCGCGCCGCGGTCGTGCAAGCCAAACCACTCGCATGTGTTCAGCGTCGCCATCTGGACCGCGGTCACGGGGTCGACACCGCGGCGGATCGCCGTGCGCACCATGGTGTCGATGCCGCCCTGGTCCAGCAGATCGGCCGGCTGGCGGTCGTCGGTGCAGAAGCAGATGCGGCGGCTGTTGCACGGCGTTACCAGCGGCAGCAGCGTCTCCAGGTTGTGGGCGTTGGTGGCCTCGCGGATGAGGATGTACAGCCCGCGCGCCAGCTTTTCCGTCGCTTCCTCAACGGTCGTACATTCGTGGTCGGAGCCGATACCGGCCGCGACGTAGGCGTTGAGCTGTTGGCCGCCCAGGCCAGGCGCGTGGCCGTCCAGCGGCCGGCCGCGAAAGCCGGCGATCTTGGCCAGCACATCGGGGGCGCCTTGGACCACCCCGGGATAGTTCATCATCTCTGCCAGCCCCAGCACGCGAGGGTCGTCCAGCAAGGTCAGCAGCGCCTCGGCCGACAGCACCGCGCCCGACGTTTCCATCGCGGTTGCCGGCACGCAGGAGGGTGCGTTGACCCAAACGCTCAACGGCGTGTGGCGCGCCCCATGCAGCATGTAGCGGATGCCCTCCAGCCCGTAGACGTTGGCGATCTCGTGCGGGTCGGTAACGACGGTGGTGGTGCCGCGCGGCAGCACGGCGCGGGCGAACTGGGCAGTGGTGCACATAGAACTTTCGATGTGCACGTGGGCGTCGATGAAGCCGGGCGCCAGCAGCGCGCCGGCCAGATCGACCTCCTGGGCAGCCGAGTAGCCGGGTCCGACCCCGACAATCACACCACCGGCCAGCGCAACGTCTGCGCGCTCAACCTCCCCGGAGAAGACGTTGACCACCTGCGCGTTGCGCAGCAACAAGTCGGCCGGCGCATCGCCGCGTGCGACTCGAATCAACCTTGACATTTCCATGGCGCTTCTTTGCTCCTCGCTATCTGCATACCCGCTTGTCCTGATGGATTTCCGGCCATTGTACCACCGCGGCAAGGTTGCCTGAAATTCAGCGGCGCTGTCCGGCCGCGCTGAAGCGGCCGTAACTGTCCGATTTTTCCCCAGACATGATGCGGGTCATAGCCGGACGACAAGATATGTGCTACATTGAAGGTCACAAACCATATCCTGGACCAATGGATCGAGAGCAGATTGACAGCACCGGACACATACGGTATAGTAGCATCCAATTCGTTAACCATGAGGCCGTCAGTGTCCGTCGCGGCTTTCCTCTGTCTCTCCTGCCCGCCGTGCCGGCTTGAACCGGCCTCAAACCTTCCCCGGAGGAGATAGATGCGTACCAAACTGTTTTCCATCTTGGCGTTAGTCGTGTTGATCGCCATGCTGGCGGCCGCTTGCTCACCGGCGGCGCCAACCGAGGCGCCGCCTGCCGAGCAGCCAGCCGCGTCAGGCGAACAGCCGGCGGCCACCGCCGAGCAGCCCAGTGAACCGGCTCCCGCCGACGGCGCTGGCTCGAAGGTCGGCTTCGTCTACGTTGCGCCGGTCGGCGACATGGGCTGGACCTGGGCCCACGACCAGGCCCGCCTGGCGCTGGAAGAGGAGCTGGGCGTCGAAACGACCTACGTCGAGAACGTGCCCGAAGGCCCCGACGCCGAGCGGGTGATCCGCGACCTGGCACAGAAGGGGTATAACCCGATCTTCACCACCTCGTTCGGGTTCATGGACCCAACCATCAACGTGGCGACCGAATTCCCCGACACGACCTTCGTCCATATCAGCGGCTATAAGACGGCGCCCAACGTCAGCACCGTCTTCGGCGGCATCGAGGAAGCCCGCTATCTCAGCGGCATGGTGGCCGGCGCGATGACCGAGAGCAACATCCTCGGCTACGTAGCGGCGTTCCCCATCCCCGAGGTCATCCGCGGCATCAACGCCTTTGCCGAGGGTGCGCGGGCGGTCAACCCTGACGCCGAGGTGCGCGTCGTGTGGACCAACACCTGGTTCGACCCGCCCAAGGAAAAGGAAGCGGCGGAAGCCCTCCTGGACCAGGGCGCTGACGTGATTACCCAGCACCAGGACACCACTGAGCCGCAGAAAGCAGCCGCCGACCGCGGCAAACTGAGCATCGGCTACGACAGCGACATGGCCAAGTTCGTCGGCGACACAGTGCTTACCAGCCCGGTGTGGAACTGGGCGCCGAAGTACATCGATATCGTCAAGAAGGTTCAGGACGGCACCTATCAGAGCGAGTCCTACTACGGCCATTTCAAGGACGGCATCTTCGATCTGGCGCCGCTGAGCGACCGCGTGCCTGACGACGTCAAGCAGATGGTCGAACAGCGCAAGCAGGACATGATCGATGGCAAGTTGGCCGTCTTCTGCGGCCCGCTGACCGGTGCAGACGGCGTCGAGGTACTGCCTGAAGGCAAGTGCATGACTCTTGACGAGAAGCTGAGCATGGACTTCTTCATCGATGGCGTCAAGGGTGAAGCGCCGTCCGACGCCAAGGCGTTGACAGGAGAAGACGCCCCTTTTGAGATGACTGGCGAGGGCGCTGCTGCGTCTCCGGCGGCGGAGACAAAGGTGGCCTTCGTCTATGTCGGGCCGGTGGGCGACCTGGGCTGGAGCTATGCGCACGACCAGGGCCGCATCAAGATGGCCGACGCGCTGGGTGTGGAGACGGCGTACTCGGAGTTGGTTGCCGAAGGTCCTGACTCAACGCGCGTCATCCGCGACTATGCCGAAAAGGGCTACAGCCCGATCTTCGCCACCTCGTTTGGCTACATGGACAGCGTCCTCGAAGTTGCCGCGGACTACCCCGACACCATCTTCGAGCATGCCACCGGCTACAAGACGGCCGACAACGTCGGCATCTACGATGGCCGCGGCTACCAGGGCTGGTACCTGTCGGGCATCGTGGCCGGCAGCATGACGGAGAGCAACCAGCTGGGTTATGTAGCGCCCTTCCCGATCCCTGAGGTGGTGCGCAACATGAACGCCTTTGCGCTGGGCGCCCGCTCGGTGAACCCGGATGTCACCGTCACGCCGGTCTGGATCTACAGTTGGTTCGATCCTCCCAAGGAGCGCGAGGCTGCCCAGGCACTGCTTGACGCCGGCGCCGACGTGATCGCCCGCGAGAGCGACAGCGTGGAGCCGGACAAGCTGGCGCAGGAAGCCGGCGTGTATGCCATCGGCTACAATGCCGTCAGCGCCGACGTGGCCCCCGATGCCCTGCTGACCGCGCCGATCTGGAACTGGGACGTCTACTACACGGAGGCGGTGCAGGAGGCGATGGACGGTACGTGGACCAACACGCCGATCTGGTGGGGCATGGCCGAGGGGCTGCTCGACCTGGCGCCCATCGCCGACTTTGTCCCTCAGGATGTCAAAGACCTGGTGGAGGCCGAGAAGGCGCGCATCGTGTCCGGTGAGTTCGACGTGTTCGAAGGACCGATCAGCGACAACACCGGCGCCGAGCGCGTGGCGGCCGGCGAAAGCATGACCGACGAGCAGAAACTCAGCTTCGACTGGCTGGTCGAAGGTGTTGAGGGAGAGATCCCGCAGTAATCTCATCTTGCCGGGCCTCTGTCGTTTCAGAGGCCCGGCAAGCTTTTTTCGCAGGACATGGGTGGCGCTCGCGGCGCAATGCGTAATGCGTATTGCGTGGGCTTTTGCAAATTACGCACTACGTGATACGCAACCCGATCCACGAGTCGCCAGCCGCCATTCTTTCATCCCCCGAACCCGTTCACGGGTCGCTGAAACAAGAACCGGTGCCGCATGACCTCGACTCCTTTGGCCGTTGAAATGCGCGGCGTCACCAAGGTTTTTCCTGGCGTCGTCGCCAACGACTCGGTGGACCTGCGTATCCACGCGGGCGAAATCCACGCCTTGCTGGGCGAGAACGGCGCAGGCAAATCCACGCTCATGAACATCCTGGCCGGACTCTACCAGCCGGATGGCGGCGAGGTGTTCCTGCACGGCGAGCGGGTAGACATTCGTTCGCCCAACGACGCCATCCGCCTCGGCGTCGGTATGGTGCACCAGCACTTCAAGCTGGTGCAGCCGCAGACGGTGGCCGAAAACGTGATTCTGGGGCTGAAGGAACCAGCTTTCCGGCTCGACATGAAAAAGACGGCCAAGGAAATCCGCGCCCTCGGCGAGCGTTACAAGCTGACCGTCGATCCCAATGCCTACATCTGGCAGCTCAGCGTGGGCGAGCAGCAGCGGGTCGAAATCCTCAAGATCCTCTACCGCAACGCCGATATCCTGATCATGGACGAGCCGACGGCTGTGCTGACGCCACAGGAATCCGAGGAACTGGGCCAGACACTGCGACACATGATCGAGGAACCGGCCGCGCGCGGTCAGGGCGGCAACAAGGCCGTCATCTTCATCTCGCACAAGCTGGACGAGGTGACCCGTTTCGCCGACCGGGTGACAGTGCTGCGCGGCGGCAAGGTCGAGGCGACGCTGGACACACCGGGAGTCTCGAAGGCCGAGCTGGCCAGCCTGATGGTGGGCCGCAGCGTGCTCTTCCGCATCGACAAGCCACCCATGCAGAGAACGTGACGGATGAAACGCGCCAGGAGGTGCTGTTCGCGGCGAAGGACCTGCACGCACTCAACGACAAAAGGGCCTGCCGGCGCTCAACGGCGTGACACTTGAGATACACGTCGGCGAGATATTAGGCATTGCCGGGTGGCGGGCAACGGCCAGCGCGAGCTTGCCCAGGCGCTGACAGGACTGCGCAAGACCACGTCGGGCAAAATCCTCGTCCGCAAGGGCGGGCACGGCGGCGAGATGATAGACGTCACCAACCACACACCGCGCGAGATCATCCAGGATGGGCTGGGCTATGTGCCGGGCGACCGTCTGGGAACCGGATTGGTTGGCAACCTGCCCATCAGCGAGAACATCATCCTCAAGGAATATCGCAGGGAGCCGCTGTCGCGCGGGCCTTTTCTCAATCGCAGCTCCATCGGCGTCTTTGCCGAGCGGCTGGTCCAGGCGTTCCAGATCGCCACGCCCAATGTCGAGCGGCCGGTGCGGCTGCTGTCGGGAGGCAACCTGCAAAAGGTGATCCTGGCGCGCGAGATCACAGCCAGCAGCGGCCTGCTGGTCGCGGTGCACCCAACGCGCGGTCTGGATGTCGGTGCAACCGAGAGCGTACAGCACTCGCTGCTGGAAGAGCGGTCCAAGGGCGCGGGTATCCTGCTGGTGTCCGAGGATCTGGACGAGCTGATGACGATCTGTGACCGCATCGCGGTGATGTTCGAAGGCAGGGTGATGGGCATTTTGCCGGCTGAGGATGCCAATCGCGATGAGCTGGGTCTGATGATGGCTGGTGAGAACGTAGACAAGTAGACAAGTAAACAAGGAGACAAGTCGAGCAGGTGGACTGGTTGGCTGGCAGACAAGCTTAATGCCTGCTGCGACGCAAGGGGCGCCCTCCCTTTTCCTTGTTTCCTTGTTTCCCAATCCCTGTTTCCCTCCTTTCCCTGTTCCCTATCGGAGGCCTGCATATGGCGTTGAAAATTGAGAAGCGGATGGAGCCATCCCGCACCGCCAACATCCTGGTGCCGATTGTGTCGATCCTGCTGGCGTTGGTGGCGGGTGCGGTGCTGCTGTTCCTGGCAGGCGTCGACCCGCTGGCCACCTATCGCGCCATGCTGGAGGGCGCGTTCGGCAGCGCTTACGCCATCAGCGAGACGCTGGTGCGCGCCACGCCGCTGATGCTCACCGGTCTGGCGGTGTCCATCGCCTTTCGCATGCTCTTCTGGAACATCGGCGCCGAGGGCCAGCTTGCCATGGGCGCCTTCGGCGCCACCGGCGTTGCCCTGCTGCTGCCCAACATCGCCCCCAACGCGCCCGGTTGGTTGTTCTTCATCCTGATGATTAGCGCCGCCTTTGTGGCCGGCGCGCTCTGGGGGCTGATCCCCGCCGCGCTCAAGGCATTCCTGAAGGTCAACGAGATCATCACCACCCTGATGCTGAACTACGTCGCCATTCTGTGGATCCAGTATCTCTATTTCGGGCCGTGGAAGGACCCGCAAGGCTTCGGCTTCCCCGGCACCGCGCCGTTTCCTGAGCAAGCGTGGCTGCCGCGGCTGAAGGACGTGATCACGTTTCCCGACGCGATCAACCCGGGCCGGGTACACTTCGGGCTGGGCATCGCGATCGTGGCCGCCATCTTCATCTGGGTCGTGCTGGACCGCACCCGCTGGGGCTACGAGATCAAGGTCATCGGCGAGAACCCGCGCGCGGCCCGCTATGCCGGCATCAGCCTGGTGCGCAACATCCTGCTGGTGATGATCCTCAGCGGCGGCCTGGCCGGTCTGGCCGGCTACAGCCAGGTGGCGGCCGTGTCGCACCGCCTGCAGCAAGGCATCGTGGTCGGCGACGGCTACACCGCCATCATCGTGGCCTGGCTGGCCCGGCTCAACCCCTTCGGCGTGCTGGTCGTGGCGACGCTGCTGGCAGCGCTGTTTGTCGGCGGCGACCAAATCCAGATTTCGATGGGCCTGCCGGCCTCGGTTTCGATGGTGCTGCAAGGCGCGATGCTTTTCTTCGTCCTCGGCGGCGGCTTCTTTACGCAGTACCGGGTGCGCTGGACCGGCGACCAGCCCGCGGTGCTCAGTGAACAGTAGCCGGTTACCGTGATCAGTTACCAGTTACCAGTGATCAGTGATCAGTGCCGGAAGTCACATCCGGCGGCTGACAAGATGGCCGAACCCCACTCTTCAGAACTGACCACGGACCGCTAACTTCTGATTACTGATCACGGACTACCGACACCGACTCTCACAACACGCGAGACACCTCATGGACCTAGCACTCCTCGTTTCCATTATCGCAGTCTCTATCCAGGCCGGCACGTCGCTGGTTTACGCCACGGTCGGCGAGATCTTCACCGAACGGTCGGGCATCCTCAACCTGGGCGTCGAGGGTATCATGATCATGGGCGCAGTGATCTCCTTTGCCGCGGCCTATCACACCGGGTCGGTGTGGGTCGGACTGGCCGCGGCTATGCTGGCCGGCGGGCTGTTGGCCACGATCCACGCGCTGCTGACAATCTCGCTGCGCGCCGATCAGGTAGTCTCCGGCCTGGCGCTGACGATCTTCGGCGCCGGCCTGGCCAGCTTTCTGGGCCAGCGCCTGGGGCCGGAAGGCAAGCCGCTGGTGGGGCTGGTGGGTCCCCGCTTCCCGCGCTTTGCCGACGCGTTCCTGCAGGGAACCGTAGCCAAGATACCGGTGGTGGGCGCGGCGCTGGCGCAGATCCTCAACCAGGACATCCTGGTCTACGCCATGTTCATCATGGTTCCCCTGGCCTCGTACTGGATCTATCGCACCCGGCCCGGGCTGCACCTGCGGGCGGTCGGTGAAAGTCCCGGCACGTCCGACGCGCTGGGCATTGGCGTCGCGCGCACCCGCTACCTGTACACCATCTTCGGCGGCATGCTGGTGGCGCTGGGCGGCGCACACCTGAGCCTGGCCTACACGCCCGGCTGGACGGAGAACATCACCGGCGGCCGCGGCTGGATCGCCATCGCGCTGGTGATCTTCGCCACCTGGAACCCCTACCGGGCGCTGATCGGCGCGCTGCTCTTCGGCGGCGTCAACGCCATCCAGTTCCGCCTGCAGGCTGCCGGCACCACCATCCCGGCCCCCTTCCTCAACATGCTACCCTATCTCTTCACCATCGCGGTGCTGACCATCGTCACCGTCTACGAGAACGTCAACAAGCGCGTCGTTGCACCGGCCGCGTTGGGCCTGCCCTACATACGCGGCGAGCGGACAGGGTAGGGGTCTTTCCTCCCTAGCTTCAGCCGTAAGTGGAGAGTGGAACCGTTCAGGTGGGCGTCAACGCATTTCTGTGAGCAAGCGTTGGAGGTTTTCTGGAGTGAGCAAATGCAGCTCCACGCTTTTCTCCAGAAACGGCTCGACATCGGTGCGGACTTGTTGCCACGGAAGAGCAATCAATCGCGCCTGCAAGACATCGCGCCAACTATTGTCAGTCAGGACTGGTTCACCCCAGCCAGTCTGAAGCAGCGCATTATTGAGCATGATCAGGTTTGGTGGCGGCCAATCGGGGTCACTGAGGTACCAGAACAGGTCGTAGATGTCCCGTCCCTTGACGTAGGGACGTTGCAAGAGCGCGTGCAGCTTGCCCGCCAGCAAGCTGGAGCGGTCATGGTGGTGAAGTTGCAGCGTCACGTAGCGACGAATCAATGTGGTTGCCAGACCGGCGCCAGGAGGCGGGTTAGTATCGACCTCGATCTTCACTGCTAAGACTTGACCGGGATTGGGGGAAAGGTCCAGGTCGAACAGGAGGCCTGGAAAACGAACGAACGCGCTATGCACCGTCTTCTGGTCATTCACTTTGAGCGCAACCTTGTATCCCTCCCGATCAAGGTCGCGGCGAATCTCCGCCAGATATCGACGAAAATCATAGCGATCGCTGGGCAGTTCCAGGGCAAAGTCGAGATCCTCCGAGTAACGCGGCAGCCGGAACAGAAAGCGCAGCGCCGTGCCACCATGAAAGGCCAGCGACGCCATCGCCCCCGATCGCTGCAAGGACGCCAGGATTCGGGCTTGCAGGTACTCACGGGCGACGTTCACGCTTTCTTGCACCGAGTCAGCGGCGCCAACCAGTTCAAAGAGGTATTCTTTCACAGCGTTTCGTACTCCTCAGCTTCAGCAGCAATCAGTTCCGCCACCACTCTGGCCGCCCGCACGAGCTTGCGACTCGCGGACAACTTGGCCAGCCGCCGCAACTCATCCAAGTCCATCGTCTCCAGGTTTTGCAGACGTAGCTCGCGCAGATATGCCGGATCGTCCGCGCCGGGCTGGAGGTAGATCAGGTCGAGCAGCGCTTTCTCCGGGGAGGCGACGAAAGCCTGCTGCCGTCCGCCAAGTGGCACCAGTCGATAGCCGTGCAGCAAGCGCGCCTGAACATGCCGGAAAACGTAACTGCCCAGGGGAGTGTCCCAGCGGCCCGGCCGGGCGTTCGCGACACTGATGACGACCGGTGCGTATTCCGGGATGATCCCATAGAACGCCAGGGCTGACTGGCAACTGACATAGGATCCCCGGACCAGATGGTTGGCAACTACAAACGGGTGCGGTCTGACCTTTTGAAAAGGGGGCGCAAGGGCGTACAATCCCCGTCGCAACTGATACAACTTACCAGTCGCCGTCCAGCGCGATAATTGCCTGCGCAAGCCATCGGGATCGACTTCGCCAGCAATGAGCAGGCCGGTGTCAAACAGCGGCTCATCACCGATCGTCTCTACAAGTTGCTTGAATTCCATAGCAACAATATATCACAATTGGCAAGTTACTGCAACGAAATGACCAAACAGAACCCCTCGCTCACCAAATCCATGACAGACAACGACCGCGGCTCGGCAGCTTGGTGGAACCAGC
>JAWKOJ010000008.1:0-208738 GCA_041391245.1 Caldilineales bacterium | reverse complement strand
GCCAAAGCGAGGCGGTGTCGGCGTGATAGTCGAGCACGCCCATGGCGGCGACCAGTGGCCACGGGCCAGCAACCGACTCGCGGTCCGTCGTCAAGACCAGGCCGGGCTTCGCTTCAAGGTTTCGGCGGGCCTGGGCCACCATGGCTTCCGAAAGGTCGTATCCGGTGACTCGATAGCCGCATCGGAGCAATACATCACTGGCGCGCCCCGTGCCGCAGCCAAAATCCAGTGCTGGAGTTACGCCAGGCTCTGGAGCCGGCGGCGCCAGTTCCGCCAGCGCAGCCATCTCGTGCCGGCCCAGCCAGCGGGTGAGCGGATCGCGGCCGTAGCGGGCCGCCTGTTGGTCAAAGTAGCGACGCAGGTTGGCGTCCTGTTGATGCGTTGTCATGTTATCACCTCTACGCGGGCATGCTGGCTATGCTGCCGTTCCATCCTGGCCCAAAGGAGGCCGCCGGCGGCTCTGGGCAGCCAGAAGTCGGTTAACCGGTAGACCAGGGCGACAGCCATGGCGCTCGCCGGATCGAGGCCGAAGCGTGTATACAGCGCTGCCAGCGATACCTCGGCCAAACCAGGCAGCCCGCCAAACGTGCTGACGCCCACGGTCAACAGGTAGAGCAACAACAGCGTGACTGGTGGCAGTGGTCGTCCCACAGCATAGAAGCACATCGCCAGGGCCATCGCTTCAAAACAAACGTGTGCAAACAGGCTGCCGCCGATGGCCCGCGGGTGACCGCGCACCAGGGCAGACAGTTCGCCTGTCAGATAGCGCCCGCGCTGCAACAACCGCTCACCGGGCCAGGCCGCCAACCGTTTCGGCCCGCGGCGCACGATCCAACGATCCCACGCCCGGACCAGGCCATGGGCGATCTGGCGTTGGCGGCGCCAAATCAGGAGCGCCGCCAGCACCAGACCAGCGGCGCCAGCTAACCAAAGCTGCCATTGCCCTCCAGCCAGGACGGGAACGCCGCTCATCAGAGCCGCTCCTCCGACAAACAGCGCAAAGACCAAGATCGCGGCGTACACCATGACCACCTCGGCCAGGCCGGTCACAGTAGTTACATCCGCCGACGCGCCATAGGGATCCAGCAGCCGCGCTCGCACCACCAGACCGCCGACGGTGCCTGATGGGATTGCCGTATCGACGAACACTCGCGCCAGTTGGGTGCTGTATATCCGTATCCAGGGCACAGGAACGCCGTACTGCCGCAACATGACGAGGTTGAGTTCTGTCATCGTTCCGTAGGAGGCGGCCTGGGAAGCCAGCGCTGCGACGAACCACACTCCGTTGACCTGCGCCAGGACCGCCGGCGTCTGGCGCCAGTCGCCGCCCTTCCGGAAAAGGAACACGGCCACTGACAGCGCGATCAACCATGGCATGGCCCGCATCAGGTGTCGTTTCAGGCGATATGGGCGTTGTTCATTCATGGCTGGCGGCTGATGGCTGCAAGCGAGCGAACACCTCAGCCGAGCGACGAGCGCGATGGCGCAAAAAGAACCCCAGCGGGCGCGCCTGGCTGCGGTAACATTTCAGAGCGCGGGCTTTTTGCGCTAGCACATCCGGTGTCAGCGTCAGGTGCTCCCAAGAAACCGCATCTCGCTCCGGTCGCGCCGAACCGCGGAAGAAGCTGCCTCCCCACACCATATAGGCCAGCATGTCAGGGATAGCTGTGTCGCTTTGCGTCCGCTGAATGTTCACCGCCAGAAAGGCGAAATTGGCCAGAGCGCGGTGGTCAGAATGGGCGTCGCGCGGATGAGGCATGACAAGCACGTTGGGCCGAAAGTCGGCCAGTTCCCGCCCCAACATACTCAGCAGAGCCGAGCCGCAGTAGGGAACAGGCCTCCCGTTGCCGTTGGCAACCGAAGCGGAGCGACCGGTGGTGCGCGAGCGATAGGGTGTATTACGATTCCAGCAATCCTGCCACATTGGCTCTAACCCCCGGTCGGGAAAGCCCCAGAAATGAACTTGTTCAGGCGGCAGACCAAGGGCGGCCACAGCTGTCTGGCTTTCCTCTCGGCGTTCCGCAGCCATGCGCTGAAAGCTCCGGTGGGAAAACGGACTGTGCCCGTTGAGCCAGGCCGTCGCGTAGGACGCGTCGCCATCAGTTGCCACCACAATCCGTATTAGGTGCGGGCTCGCGGCTGCCATCGCGGTGATTATCAGACCGCCGGCAGCCAGCACCTCGTCGTCAGGATGAGGCGCCAGGATCAAGATTCGCTCAAATTGATCTATTAGCATCATGCATCCCCTGGACGAATTGATTGTCGTGCCACAGCGGCGTTTGGTTCATGAGCTTGTTGATGTCCATCTGAGTGGCCAGAACCTGTCTGTTCATGTGCCAGCGGCTCACGATCCCGGCGCGCCAGCCGCGTTTTTTCTCTTTCGGAACATGTGTTACTCGCTCCCAGGCGAGATACTGCACATTCCAGCCACAGTGCAGGGCGTAGCTTCTCAAGCCGACTTCGATGCCATATCCGGTGCCACCTAATAGTGCCAATGCCTGCTCCGCTGACCGACGCCTCAAGCATCTCTGTCCGCTTAGGGCCGGGGTCAATCTGTGGGCGATGTCGACTCGCACATTGCCGCGATGGAAGACAGCGACGGACATGTCGGCCGTACCTGTCAGCACTGGGGTCGAGAGCTGGCGCAAATGGTGCGACTGTAAGCCGATAAGATCGGCGTCCAAGAAGATGACGACGTCGGTCTGAATAGCGCGCACGCCGGTCTGCAGCGCGTCAGCCTTTCCCAGATTCTGAGGGTGGCGTAGCGCCACCAGGCACTCATCCTGCGCGGCGTAACGCTGTGCTACGGTCGATGTGCCGTCCGTTGATCCGTCATCGACGACAACTATCTGCGCCAGCCAGTCCATGGCACAAATAGCGTCGAGTGCGCACGGCAAGTTGCTTTCCTCGTTATAGGCAGGAATGACCACGCCTACGCTGTGACTGTTGAGTTTCATTTCCTCTTTCCTTTCTGGCTATCGATGTTCGAGGCAGCTCCGACGCTGCACCGCCGAGAAGACAGGTCAACGCTGGCGTCGATATGCTTGCATCCTAAGCGCCCCAGTTGAAATGGAGTTGAAATCCTCATGAAGATTTTCTCACCGGAAGTTCAGAAGCCGCGGGGATCAGCTGATCTGTCGTGTACAGAGCGGACCGGCCAAGCCAGCAGAGGGCTGAAACAGGTGCGAAATCGTGTCATTTAAACCTGACTTAACCTTTGGGATGTTTACTCAGGTCGTTGTTGCGACTGCCGAGGCACTAACCCGGTGTACCAGTCGATTTTCATAACATCTCTGCAAAGGAGTTTGAGAATGATTCCGGCCATTCAAACAGAGGAACTGACACGAACATACGGAGATCTGGTCGCCGTCGATCGCTTGACCCTCAGCGTCGCTGAGGGCGAAGTCTTTGGCTTTTTAGGACACAACGGCGCTGGCAAGACCACCACCATCAGTGTGCTCACGACCTTGCTCCTCCCCACTTCTGGTCGCGTTCAGGTACTTGGTTTCGATGTGGTTAAGCAGAATCTGGAAGTGCGTCAACGGATCGGCTACGTGCCCGAACAAGTGCGCATGTACAACGATCTGACTGTAGGTGAGAATCTGGCCTACTTCGCGGCGCTTTCCGGTGTTACTGACATCCCGCAGCGCACGCGGAGGTCCTGGCCCTGTTAGGACAGCCTGACTGGGAGCGTGCCGCGTCGGCGGGCTTTCAAAGGAATGCGCCAGCGCATCGGCATTGCCCAGGCGCTGATGCATCGTCCCAACCTGCTCTTCCTGGATGAGCCGACGAGCGGCCTCGATCCGGAGGGCAAGCGCGACATTCGCGAACTGATCGGCCAGCTAAACCGGGAGTTCGGCATCACCATTTTCATGAACACCCACGAGTTGAGCGAAGTCACCAAGGTATGCACCAGTATCGGCATCATGAACCACGGTCATTTGGTGGTAGCAGACACGCTGGAGGCGATCATGGCCCGCTTCCCTGATGCGGCGTCATTGGAAGAGGTCTATCTGCACTACGAAGGCCGCCCCGGCGAACCGGTCATGGCTTGAACAGGAGTTGACTATGGACACCATTCGCACTATCGCCCGCAAGGAATTCCAGAGCGCCTTTCGCAACAGGCTCTTTCTGGTAGCCGCTCTGCTCTTCCTGGGCATGTCGATTCTATCGGTCTACATCGGCAGCACTACCAAGCACGCCGAAATGCGGCTCTACAACCAGATCGTCGCGTCGCTCAACGCGGCCGGCAACACGGCTGTGCCCGCGCCGCCTGAGATCCACACGCTGACAATTCTTTCTAACCTGAGCGAGTACGTCGGCATCATCGGCGCGATTCTGGGTGTGATCCTCGGCTACAACAGCATGATCCAGGAGAAGGAGTCAGGCGGCCTGAAGCTGCTCCTTTCACGCCCTGTCTACCGAGACCGCCTGTTGACGGGTAAGCTGCTGGGCGGCGCGACTGTCATCGGCTTGCTGCTGGGCCTGGCCTTCATTTTCAATCTGGTGTTGCTGGTGGTCGTAGGCGGCATCTGGCCGACGCCTGTCGAGGCAGTACGACTGCTGACCTTCGTTGTGATGGCCTTCGCCTACATGATGATCTTCTTTACCGTTTCGATGATGCTCAGCGTTAAGCTGCGCAGCGCGCCGCAGGTCTTCCTGATTTCGCTGGTGCTGTGGGTGATTGTCAGTTTCGTGATCCCGCAGATGGCCGAGACGCAGCAGGTCAACAGCACGGTGATCAACGTGATCTCCGGTGTCGCCAATCAGATTCCACAGGATACGGCGCTCTCGCGCAGCATCGACTTCCTTTCACCGACCTGGCATCTGCGCACTATCGGCAGTCAGCTGCTGGAAGTCGCACCGGGCAGCGCAGCGCTGAGCCTGGCCGCACTGATCGGTCAGAGTCTCGCTACCTTGTTGGTGCTTCTGGCGCCCTCTATCCTCTTTGGCGCTCTAGCATATGCGTTCTTTCTGCGCGATGAGACGATGGTGCTCGAATGATAGCGTCCACGATGTTCAGGCGAAGTGTGTTCCTGGTTTTGGCTCTGAGTATTACCCTGCTCAATGGGCAGCCGGCGCGGGCTGACAGTATCGCGCTGGCCCAGACAGTTCAGGCCGGGCAGATGGCAGTCTATGCGGTCGATCTGCGCAATGAGACGACGAGCGACCATGAGTATGCTCTGGCCCAAACTGGCTTGCCAGACGGTCTGGTCATCAGCTTCAGCCAGGGCGGGCCGGTGCTGGACACGATCAGCGTGCCTGCCCGGAGCGCGGCAAGTGTGGATCTGCGCGTCGAAACGACCGCAGCAACATCGATAGGCAGCTATGCCGGCGAGTTGGTCGCCACCCGTGACGACGGCGCGATCCTGAGGATGCCGTTGTCGCTGGTCGTGGAGAACACGTATGCCATGGAGATCGCGAGCCAGAATGTCAACCTGTCGACCTTCAGCGGCAAGGAGTTCACCTTCGATGTGTCGGCAGCCAACACAGGCGCTGCGGCGGTAACAAATGCTGCCTTGCAGGTCGATGCGCCGGCCAAGTGGCTGGTCCAGACCGATCCAGCGCAGGTTGAGTCGCTGGAACCGGGCGCTGGCGCAGCCTTCCATGTGCGGGTGGTCGTGCCCCCTTCGCAAATCGCCATCGACCAGCCGCTGAAGCTGAGCGTCGTCAGCGATCAGGCCGCCAGTCCTCAGAGCACGATCACCGTGCGCGTTCAGAAAAGCCCCAGCTATTTGCTCGCAGCCGCCGTCCTGATGATCGCAGCCGTGGGCGCTGTGCTGGTCTACTTCCGCCGCAAGGGTCGGCGGTAATTCTCTCACCATTCTGTCAGGAGTAACGCTATGACGTCACTGGCAAACACACTGCCAACAACTAAGTCGAGTGAAGTCAGACACTCGTATCCACCGCCTAAGCGCAGACTGGTTCTGGGTGCCATTGCCCGCAAGGAGGTGAAAGATGCTTTCCGCAACCGCCTCTTTGTGGTGTCCCTCATCATGCTCGTTGCGTTGAGCCTGACCGCTATCGCTCTGGGCGCAACGACTGTCCACGCGCGGCTGGCCGAGTACCAGCAGTCGGTGGACTTGCTGAAAAGCCTCGGCAAGACAGAGATTCCGCCTATGCCGTCGCTCAATCCACTGGCTGTGTCCAAGACCTTTATCAATTACCTGGCTATGCTGGAAACGCGCTGATGGCGATGATCCTGGGCTTCAACACGATCCACCGGGAACGGCAGGCCGGCGCTGCCGCTGATCCTCTCTCGCCCGGTCTACCGTGATCAACTGTTGACCGGCAAGGTGCTGGGCAACGCTGCCTTGCTGGGAGTGCTGGCGTTGGCTGTTGGCATCGCGACGGTTGCAGCGCTATGGCTCATCGGCGGGGTGAGCCTGGGCATGGACGAGATCATGAAGGTAGCGCTGACCATGGTCATGTCGTGGATGTACATGTTGATCTTTTCCTGCTGGCGATGTTCTTCGCGCTGTTGCTGCCCAACGGCAACCAGGCGCTGCTGCTGACTGTCATCGTGTGGCTGGTGTTTGCCTTCGTCTTTCCCCAGATCGGCGACACCATGGATCTGGACAACCAACTGCCCGGCGGCTTCTTCGCCAGCATGGGCTTGAACAAAGCACAGGAGAAGACCGAGCTGGCGAAGTTCCACCTGTACGAAACCATCCGCAACGATGTGGAAGAGCTGTCGCCTACCAAACACTACGAGCGCGTCAGCTTTGCCCTGTTAGGTGTCAAGAGCGAGTTCGCCAACAACACGTGGAAGGAGGTACTCCAGCTCAAGGTTGGCGATGTGGCTGGCCTGCTCGTGCCAATAGTTCTGTTGCTTAGTGCCTCGTATGTAATCTATCTGCGGCAGGAATAGCTGCCTTGCCGGGCTTTTCCGCCTCTTTCGAAAGGACCCCCAAATGTCGAAGAAAACCCTGACTATCATGGCGCTGGCTGCCGTTGCGGTGCTCATTCTGAGCGCGTGCGGCGCTAGCACGACCTCCTTAACGAACACATCGGCGACCGGCGCCACGCCCGTTGCATCCACACCTGCAGCACAAGCCGGTCAACCGGCGACTGGTGCCGACACTGACGGCGACGGCATTCCCGACGCGGCCGAGAAAACGCTGGGCACCGATCCCAACAACGCTGACACCGACGGCGACGGGCAGAACGATCTGGCCGACGGCAAACCGCTCTTCGCACCCAACCCGATCCAGGAAAGCAGCACGACGGCCGGGTTTGCAATTAGCAGCATTGCGGTAGAGAATAATGTAGATCAAAGCGGCGCTGGCGTGGCCGATCACCTGGAACTGAAACTGGCGAATCTGACGCAATCAGATATCACCGATTTCGACATCTACTACACCTTTACCGATGCCGTCACCGGAGAACAGCAGGCTGCCTACCGCACCTTGCCCGGCTTCACGCTGAAGGCTGGTGAGAGCAAGTCGCTGCACCTGGACAACACGGGCCAGCCTGACCACTACAGTTGGAACCCGAACAGTCTCTTCTACTCCAATCCTAACGCGTTGCAGGTCGCGGTCACGTTGCACGCCAAGGGGTATGCCAGTCAGACGGCAACGGCAAACAAGGATCCGATCGGAGCCGAAGGCGGCGGTGACTGAGCCATTGGAGAGATAGCTTGAAATACCGATAGGGCGCGTTTGAAACTCAGCTTCCCGGAGGTTGCTAGTTGGCGTTCGGCGGGCCGGCTTGCCGCCAAGCCTCTGGGAAGCTGGCGTTGAAGGAATCATGCTATGAGGGTATTGGTTGTAGAGGATGAAGCGCGCATGGCTGCCTTGATTCGCCAAGGGCTAGAGGAAGATGGCTATGCTGTGGACGTGGTGGGCAACGGCGGCGAGGTCTACGACTGGGTGCGCATCTACACCTACGACCTGATTCTATTGGATGTAATGTTGCCTGGGATGAACGGTATCGAGGTCTGCAGGCTGCTGCGCGGGCGGGGAGTTGTCGTTCCTGTGCTGATGCTCACAGCCCGCCACACTGTTGCCAATCGCGTTGAAGGGTTGGACAGCGGCGCCGATGACTATCTGGTGAAGCCGTTCGCCATCCATGAGCTTCTGGCGCGCGTGCGTGCGTTGACCCGTCGCCACGCGCCGCAACGCACAGTTGATCTGAGGGTCGGCGACCTGACTTTGGATACGGTGAGCAAACGAGCGCGCCGGGGCGAGCGCACAGTCGAGCTTTCGGCCAAGGAATACGCCATCCTGGAAACGCTGATGCGCCATCAAGGCCAAGTCTTGAGCCAGGCGCAGATTATCGAACATGTGTGGAATGCCGACTTCGACGCCCAATCAAAGCTCGTTGAAGTCTACATCCACGCGCTGCGACGCAAGATCGACGACAACGAGGACCTCAAATTGATCCAGACGGTGCGAGGGCTGGGATACCGGATGAGCGCAGATGCTGTCAATGCGTAGCTTCCGACTGCGGATCGTGCTGTGGAGTGTGGCCCTCGAAGCCATTCTCCTGTTAGGCGTAGCCGTCGCGCTGATGCTGATTCTGCGAACATCTCAGCAGAACCGCATCGACGAGTTGTTGCGTCTGGCTGGCTCGCAGCTCAACGCAGCAGTCGATGTCGCCGGGGGCGAGTTCATGATTCCGCCGAACGATGTGGCGGCCCTGCTGAGCGAAGGCATCTCGGCGTGGATACTGGCGCCTGACGGCAAGGTCGCCGCCGCGATTGGCATCGCAGAGCAATCACCCCTGCCTGTCTCTTTGCCGGTCCTGCAACAGATGAGCGTTGCAGACTTGTCGAAGGATAATCCCGTCCGTCTCTACCATGTACCGCTCCAGGAAGGGGACGCCGTTCTTGGCTCGTTGGTTCTGGCCTTCTCTTTGCGCGAGTCGCAGATCTTGCAGCAACGATTCATTGTCAGCCTGCTGCTGCTGATTCCGCGATTCTGGGGTTGTCTATTGTCGGCGGCTTGTTCCTGGCCCAGCGAGCGTTGGCTCCGGTGGTTGAGATTACCGAGACGGCTCAGCGGATCAGCGCAGAAGACATGAGCAAGCGGCTCAACTTGGATCTGCCGGACGATGAAATCGGTCGCCTGGCCAGCACCTTCGACGCTATGCTCGCTCGCCTTGAGGCGGCCTTTCGCCGTGAACAACAGTTGACCGCCGATGTTTCGCACGAACTGCGCACGCCGTTAGGTCTATTGAAGGCGCAGTTGAGTCTCGCACGCACAAAGCCGCGCGACGCCGAGACGTTGGTTTCCATGATGGTCGCCATGGAAGGCGATGTGGATCGCTTGACTCATATTGTGGAGCAGACGTTGTTGCTGTCACAAGTTGAGCAGCAGGGTATCGCTGAGCCCGAACCGCTCTTTCTGGACGATGTTCTGCTGGCTGCCTTGGAGCGTCTGCGACCGATCGCACAGGCAAGAGGGGTCGAATCTCGCCTGGAAATTACCCCTCAGATCGATTGGCAGACGAGCGGCGACACTCAGCTGTTGGAGCAGGCGTTTGCGAATCTGTTGCAGAACGCGATCACCCATACCCCAGCTGGCGGTGTGGTGACATTGAGTGCGCAGCGGCTTTGGCACGGGTTCACCGTGCGTGTAGCCGACACTGGACCCGGAATCTCGCCCGAACATCTTCCCCATCTTTTTGAGCGTTACTATCGAGTAGATGATTCCCGGACGCGCGAGACCGGCGGATTCGGTCTGGGTCTCACCATCACCGACTCAATCGTCCGCGCCCATGGCGGCGCGATTTCTGTGGACAGCACCACTGGAGCAGGCACGACCTTCATCGTCACATTACCGGCTGCGCCGCACTGATCAATCTTGCGTGGTTTCCGACGGATGGCGACGATTGTACGAGGCCAGACCGGTGAAGATGAGTATCAGCCATAAGATCCCAAGAGTAGTGGCAGCCAGAACGTCACTGGGATAGTGGACGCCCAGATAGATGCGGCTGAACCCGATCAGGGGGATTGTTGCGCCAGCCAGCAGCGCCCAGACGCGATGGCCGGCGCGCCACAGGAGGATGGCCAGGAAGCCATAAAGGGCGAGCGCTGTAATGGTGTGGCCGCTGGGGAAGCTGTACGTCAGTTCAATCGTTAATGGTGGGAAAACGAGAGGGCGAGGCCGGGCAAAAACTTGCTTGAGAATCGCATTGGCAGCAGCGGCCCCCGCAACACAGATCAGCAGCGCAACCGTTTCTTCACGGCGTCGGTGACGCCACAACCAGATGGCAGCAACCCCGGTGATAAGTGCGGCTCCGCCGCTCGCTGCATGGGTAACCGCCTTCATCAACTTGTCGAGCCAGGGCGCTCCCAGGCTGTGGATGGCCAACATGATGGGTTCGTCCCAGGTGAAGCCCCGCTGCAACCAGATGTTGCCAGCCAGCGCCAGAAAAACGGCCGTCGCAACGATACCGATGAACACAACGATACCCCGTCCGACAAGTTGCCGGCGGGAATGGACGCCTGTCTGTTGGCGAGGGTTCTTGTCGATCGCAGACGTCTGTTCTGCTGGTTGATTCATATGTCAGGTTCTTAACTGAAAACTCAGGCCAATGCTGTGGTGGTAGATGGTGCCATATACTTTAATCGCATCTGATTAAGTCAGGTTTAAGCGAGAGGTGAGATACTTTGCGCGACGGCCAGATTCAAGCCGGCGATGCCGGAAAATATCGCAAACGGTATGGAACAACGACCACAGTAAAAGAGATCGAGGCCTCCGAGACCTCGATCTCCTGTTGTGCAGATAGTTCAGTTTTCCGAAATCTGGAGGTTACTGGCTGGGTGCGACTTCGGCTCCAGGCGCCTGATTTGTGCCACCAGGCTGAACCTCATGCTCTTCCTGGCCGCTGTCCTGGTCGCCATCTTCCTGCTCGTCCTGGACATTGTCCGTGTCGTTGGCATCGGCTGCTTCGGCGCCATCCTCGCCCTGGTCGGTGTACAGAACGGCGGCGTTGCCCGCATCCACCTTCACATCCATGCCATTGCTCAGTTCAACGCTGTAGATCAGGCTGCCATTCTCGTTGTCCAGCTCGGTCTTGACGACCGTTGCGCCGGGGTTGGCGGCTAGCGCGGCCGCTTCTGCATCGGCGGGGCTGACTGTTGCCAGGCCCTGCAAGCTGCTCGCCTCTGCTGCTTCATCGAGTCCAGTGGTGGCCTGATCGTCAACCGCGATGCTGCCAGTGTAGCTGGGATCCTGGATTGCGTCGTTCTCATTCGTCGCTGGGCTGGATTGGGCCGGCGGCGTAGTCTGTGCGTGACCAATAAAGGCCGTAGTGCCCAGCCCGCCAAGCAGCAGTGTTGCCGCAGCCGCGACCATGACGAGCTTGTGTCTTACGATATTGCTCATTGTGTTATCTCCTGTAGACAGTTTCGAACCTCGGTTCGTTGGTTTGCTGGCTCTGGTTACTTGCCAGCCTGATTACAGGATAGCAGTTGAACATTGACATTCGATGAAACAATGATTGGGTTATCTCATGTGTACAATGTCCCATGGACGCAAAAGCGGGCAGCACCATCAAGGTGCTGCCCGCCGGTTATCGGTCAGGCGAATCGGTGAGAAGCGAGCGTTAGCCCGATTCAGAATGGGCCAGCATCAGTGGGAACCACAGGCGGGCGGCTGCGCTGCGCACGCGCACCTTCTGCGCCGGCGATTCGACGTTGCCGGCCCAGTCGGTGGCGCGCGCCTGGATGGCAATCACGCCCGGCTGCACCGGCACCTGCACGTGCAGGGCCCAC
Source organism: Caldilineales bacterium (assembly GCA_041391245.1). GTDB lineage: Bacteria > Chloroflexota > Anaerolineae > JAAEKA01 > JAAEKA01 > JACKBK01. Next base: position 197,016 of record JAWKOJ010000008.1, on the reverse strand, counting down.
AGCACCGCGTCGTCGGGCACGTCCGGCTGCCGGCCCGCTTGGCTGACCAGTGCCTGCGCCTCGGCGCCGGTGCTGGCCGTCTGCCAGGCGCCACCGGCCACGCTCACCTCGACCCCGTCGATGCCCCAGCCGTCCTGCGCGATGCCCCAGACCAGCGTCGATCCCGGCCCGACCAGATCGCCGTTCTCCGGCGCGCCGATGATAGTCCGCGGCGGCAGCGAGTCGACGATCACCGTCTGCCAGTCTGTCGGCTCGCCCGTGTTGCCGGCAGCATCGATGGCCCAGGCGCGCACCTGGTACTCCTGCCCCTCCACGGCCGGCAAGCTCTGCAGGATGTGCCACATGACGTAGCCAACAGGATTCACGGCGAACGGCCCATCAACCGTGAGTGTTGGTCCGTCTTCGTTGACTTGCAGCACCACCGATTGGATTTCGCCGCCGAACGGCTCCGGGTCGTGGGCAAGCCCGTTGATGAGAACGGTCGGTCCTCCCAGCACCGGCGGCGGCGTGAACTCGACGATCGGCGCCACGTTGTCGATCAGCAGTTCGGCCGACTGGATTGCGCTGGTCTGGCCAAAGGCATCGATGGCCTGCACCTCGACGCCCAGCGTACCCGATGGCGGCACATCGACCTGGAAGCTCCAGCCACGTGTGCCGTCAGCAGCCTGCCAGCCAGTCTGCCCGGCCAGCCGCCAGCGCACCTGGTCCACACCGATACCCGCATCGCGGGCGGAGCCGCGGATCGTCTGCACACCTGAGCGGATTGTCTCTCCGCTACCTATGGTGACGCTGGGCGGCTCCGAATCGACCGCAGTCGTGTAGGCCGCGCTCTTTGAACTGCCATCTGGCAAGTTGATCGTTGCGGTAGTTGTGGTTTCGTGCAGCCCGCTCAGGTCCTGCCTTAGCTGCGCCCGCACTTCCACGGTTTGCGACTGGCCGGCCGTGACCGCCGGCAGTTCGACCACCCAGGGCGAGCCCCCGGGCGGGCAGCTCTGGCAGACCGCGCCGAAGACCTCCTGGAAGCCCATCCCCTCGCCAGCTTGCAGCGTCATCGTTGCGCCGGCCAGCGGCATGTTGTCCTGGTTGATGACCTGGATCAGATAACCCAGCTCTGAGGCAGGGCCCGCCAGGCTGGGGCTTCCCAGGAGCGTCCCTATACCGAGCATCACGTGGTGGGCGGCCGGCTGTCCGGCGTTGGGCGGCAACGCAGTTGCCAGGTCGTTCCAGACGTAGCTCGACGTTGCTGCCGCCGTCAGGCTGTTGTTGGTGGGGAAGGCGCTCCACAGGTCGCCCTGGTTGTCCACCGCCACCGCCAGCAGTTGCACCGGCCCCGCACCCACCAGGCCGCGCGGCAGGCGAATCTCCGTACCCGCACTGTTCGAGTGCGCGCAGGCCAGGCCGCCCGCCGGGAAGGGCTCCCAGCCGCTGCCGTCCACGTACTGCCAGAGGGCGCCGGCGTTCGGCCCGCTGACCGTCACGGCATAGTCCGCGGCCATCGGCAGCGGGGCGATGCCCATGGCGACACCGTTCGCCGTCAGGACATCGGTCGTCCCGCCGGCCCGCGCGTCCAGGTAGACTGCCAGCGTGCCGTCCAGCGCCCAGAGCGCGCCCTGCCAGGCGGTGTAGAAGTAGCTGTCGTCCCAGATGGCGTACAACTCCTGCGGCTGGCCGGCCGGCCGCAGGTCATCGTCCAGCAACTCGCTGGCCGCGATCCATTCGCCGTGCTGCAGGTCGACCAGTCCGTCCACGATGATCGATTGCCGCGGCAGGCTTTCGAGGGTTGACCCGGCCACCGTCCATGGCCCGAAGTGGCGCAGCCAGGTGTTGCCGGCCCCGTCGCGCGTCATCAGGTGCGCGTACCACGTGCCCGCGCCGCTGAGGTTGGCGCTGTAGCTGTTGCCGCTGGCCACCTGGCTGGGCACGGTGTTCGAGATCTGGTCCACGGCCACCAGCACACTGGCATCGCCGCTGCCGTCGGTCACCTCGGACCAGGTGATTTGCAAGGTCGCCGTACCGTCCACGTAGCTGTCCTCATCCGGGGTGAACGTGACCGGCGACAGGCCGCCGGGCGGCCGGTTGTCCACAAGCGGTGTCAGCGATGCAGCGGTGACGTTGCCGGCGTTGTCGGTGGCCCGTGCCCGCATCGGGAAGGCCGCGTAGTCCTGTTCGGCCGGCGGCTGCCAGGTGTAGGACCACGAGCCGTCGCTGGCCAGCGCGGCCGGCTGCCAGCTATGCCCGCCGTTGAGACTGACGTCGATGCCGGCCAGCCCGCTTCCGCTGTCGCTGGCCTCGCCGGTGAAGGTCGTGTTGTGATTGATGACGCCGCTGACCGGGTCGATGCTCAGTTCAGGTGGGACGGTGTCCAGGAGCAGCATGGCGGTGGCGTCGTTGCTGCCACCTGATCCGCCCGGCCGGCTGGCGCGCAGCGTGATCGTGTGGTCGCCGTCGTCCGCCAGGGTGACCGTCTTGGTCCAGCTTGTCAGCAGCGCCGCGGGATCTGCCAGCGTTGCATCGCCCTGCGACACGCCGTCCACCAGCACCTCTACCTGCCCGCTGCCGGCCGTGCCCAGGAAGTGGACGTAGCCCTGCAGGGGAACGCTGGCGGACGCCACCGCGCTGCCCGGCGCGGGATCGGTCAGCGTCGCCTGGTTGGCGACGGTGATGACCAGCACCGACCGCTGCGGCGATTGCGCCGCGTTGCCCAGCGCGTCGACCGCCTCAACCTGCACGCTGTGCAGGCCGTTGGCCAGCGGCACGGCCGCGCTGTACAGGCCGCCCAGCGTAGCCGTCGCCGTCAGGGGGTCTCTGTCCACCAGGAACGTGACCTGCGGATTGTCCAGCGTGCTTGTCACTGCTGCCAGCAGGTGCAGCGCAGCTGTGGTGGCGGTGAGGAAGCCAGCGGGCTGGATCAGCGCCACCTCCGGCGCCTGGTTGACCACCGTCACGTCCTGGCGATACCAGTCGCGTGGGTCGTCGGAGCGGTTGCCGGCCTCGTCCACCGGCCGCGTGTAGACGCGGTACAGGCCGCTGCCCTGGTTGAACGGGATGTCGGTCGCCCAGTAGGAGCCGGTGTCGCCCGGCGTCGCCAGCGTAGGCGTGATCCAGGCGCTGGGCGGGGTCTGGTTGACCGGCAGGCTGGGGTCGGTCACGTAGCTGACGCCGACCGCCACCGCCGCCATGCCCGAGTTGCCCAGCGCGCAGGAGTCGCCCTCCTTGCCCAGCAGCAGCGTCACCGGCAAAGCCAGCAGCTCCGCGTAGCCCATGTCCGCGTTGTCGCCGCCGCCCGCAGGTATGGCGCCCGCCAGCCGCCCGGTACGGCGTCGAGCGCTGGAGATTCTTTCGTCAGGCGGAAGTTTCCATCGCTGGGGTCGGAGCCCGCAAAGGCCGGGTCCTGTCCGACGATGTCGTGCGCGCCCTGGGTGACCGCTCCCACGTAGTCCTGGCAGGTGGTGCACCAGCCGGGGTCGCTGTTGTAGAGCAGGTTGTAGTCGTTGAAGATCTGGCCGCCGCCCGCGTTGTCCAGCCCGGCGTCGTTGAAGGCGACGATGTTGTAGCGCACGTCGGCCCAACTGCCCGGGTCGGCCACGAGGATGCCGCTGCCATAGTTGACGACCACCGTGTTGAACAGGACCGAACCGGTCGCGCCGCCGGAGAACAGGACGCCCGCGTTGCCGTTGCCGGCCAACCCCGGATCGTCGGGCGAGATCCCGCCGAGGATGTTGCGGGTGATGGTGATCTGATTCGACGCGCCGGTGACGGCGATGCCGGCATCGGTTTCGTCTTCGCCGCCGTTGGTGACGGTGAATCCGCTGATCTCGACCTGCGTAACGTTGTCCAGCGCCAGCGGCGAGCCGCTGTCGTCGCCGTCGATCACGGTCGTGTCAGCGCCCTCGCCTACGATGCGCACGCTGCTCGGAAGCTGCACGTGCTCGTGGTAGACCGCCGGCTCTGCCGCGCTGCCGCCGGCCACGCCCACCGTCCAGACGCCGGCGATGCCCGGCACGTTGTCTACCGCGTCCTGGATGGCGTCGAAGGCGGTCACCTGCCACGCCAGCCCGTCGTTGAGGCACTGCTCGCAGTAATCCTTGCTGGCGTAGACAGACGCTTCGGCCGCCTGGGCGTAGCCGAGGTCGATGCGCGCGCCGCTGCCGGGCGGGGCGGGGTCGCTGGGATCGCCGGCATTTACGACCGGGGAATTGGCCAGCGGGCGGAAGTCCTCGTTGTCGGCGTCCGTGAAGCGCGGGTTGGCGAAGAGCTCGCCCGGCCCCGGCTGGTCCACCGGCGCGCCGTCGATCGCAAAGTCGTGGCCGTTGCGCCAGTAGAGGTTGTAGGTGTGCAGCGCCGTCGTCGCACAGTCTTCGTAGCTCAGCGCCGTATCCTGGTTGAAGGCCAGGATCGAGTTGCGCATGTCGATGCTGCCGCAGTCCGCTGCCGCCACGCCGTTGTCGTTGTTGACCAGCGTGTCGTTGACCAGCGTCGCCAGCGCCGAACTGCCGCTGACGCTGATGGCCGTGGTGGTGTTGCGGATGATGGCGCGCTGCACTGTCGCGGAGCCTTGGCCGTCGACGACCATGCCGCCTGCGCTGCCGTCGCCCGCAACCGTCATCAGCGCCGGGCCGGCCAGCCGCGTGTTCTCGGCGCCCTGAGATTGGGGCGTGCCCTGAGCTTGTCGAAGGGCCAGGCGGCGCGAGCACCGTCAGCCCGGCGCCGCTGCCGAACAACGTCACGCCGTTGACCAGCGCAACCCGCTCGCGGTAGACGCCGGGGTCGATGAGGACCTTCTGCGCGCCGGATGCAATCGCATCGCCGATGGTCGTAAACGCGTCGTGGCCCAGCGTCAACCCGTCGTTGTCGCACGCCGGAGGCGCGCAGAACGATGGGTTCACTGTCACCGGCGCGCGGTAGGTGTAGTAGCCCAGGTCGCGGCCGTCGCCGGCCAGCCCGCCGGCTGCCGAGTCGGCGCCGAGACGGAAGACCTGCTGGCTCCAGTCCAGGAAGGCGGCCTCGTCCCTCGTCATCAGCGTCGCCGGGTTGCCGGCCGGCGCGACGCTCCAGTCGCTCGCCTGCCCGTTGACGCTGGCGAAGCCGCTGTGGCTGTTCAGCGTCGGGCCGGCGTTGCCGCCGTCGTCGATCCACCAGGCGGGCAGCGGGGCGGTGTTGGGCAGCGCAACGAACAGGTTGTCCTGCAGGAAGATGGCGTTGGCCTGCGAGCCGACACGGCTGTGGATCAGGTGCGCGCCGGGCGCGTTGGACACCAGGGTCAGGTGGCGCAGGGAGACAGCCGACTGGAACGCCTCCACGGCCACAGTGTTGGGCCGGTCGAGAATGATGACCAGGTTGCGCAGGCGGATGTTGTCGCTATCCGACAAGTTGGGGTTGCGAGGATCGCCGCCGTAGTTGATCTGCACGCCGGTGCTGGCGTCCGAGATCGTCAGGTTGCGCAGCGTGACGCCACGTATGTCGGGGTAGATCACGGTCTGGTCGCTGGCCGGGAAGACCAGCAGACCGGTGTTGCCATCCGCGTTGATGAACACCGCATCGGCGTCCGCGCCCTGAATCGTCAGTTGATCCCGCCCGGCGTGGACGACGGCGCTGCTGTAGGTCCCCGGCTGCACGTAGACCGTGTCGGCGAACCAGGCCGCATCCAGCGCCGCCTGCAGGCTGGCAAAGGCGTCCAGGCCCCAGGTCAGGCCGTCGTTGGCGCAGGTCGCGCAGTAGTCGTCGTCCACGACGCGCACGGTGCTCTCGCCGCCGAGCTGGAAGACCCAGCCCGTGCCGGCCACGCCAGGCGACGCGTAGTCCGCCCGTCCGTCGCCGTCGAAGTCGCCGGTCAGCCCGTTGGCCAGCAGTTGGCCGGAGAACTGCAGGACATTGTTGGCCACCGCCTGGAACGGCATCGAGGTGTTCAGGCCCTTGCCCAGCCACGCTTCTGCCTCGCCGTCCACTACGGCCAGCACATCTGTCTTGCCGTCGCCGTTGAAGTCGGCGCTGCGGTCGGCTGCCGCAGACGTTACGTCCGGGCTGAGGCTGCTGGCGAGTTGGTCGAAGCCCAGCGCGCCGCCGGCCAGCCCGCTGCTGCGCAGCACGATCCAACCCGTGTTGGCCTGGTTGCGGGCTGCCAGGTCGGACAGTCCGTCGCCGTCGAAGTCGCCGGCGATCAGAGCGGCCGCGTTGCCGCCGGCCAGCCCGCCCAGCGGGTTGCTGACCGTGTTGAAGTCGAAGGCGGATCCCGCGGCCTGGGAGATGTACGATTCCCAGAGCGAGCCGTTCCAGGCCAGCAGGTCGGTCTTGCCGTCGCCGTCGAAGTCGGTTGCCAGGATCTGGCTGGTGTTGCCGCCTGTGACAGCGCCAAGGTTGCTGGTGACAGCTGTGAAGCTGAACGACGAACCACTGGCGCCGGCGGCGCGCAGGAACTGCCACGAAGCGCCGTCCCAGTAGCCGATATCGTCCAGTCCGTCGCCGTCGAAGTCACCGAGCAGTCGCGCTGTGTTGCTGCCCAGCGCTGCGGGCAGGTTGTGCGTGTATTCGCTGAAGGTCAGCGCCATGTTGTAGCCGTCGGAGTGCCACAGCCGCCAGGCCGATAGCGAAGCATCCCAGCCGGCTACGTCGGCCTTTCCGTCGCCGTCGAAGTCGCCGGTGAATGCGGAGGCCGTGGCCCAATCGCTGACGGTGTTGCTGACCGCCCGGAAGGCGATGGCCGGAGTACCCGCCGCCGCGACCTCAGCCTGAGCGCCGGGGCGTCCAGCGCGCGGGTTGCACCTGCCGTCGTCGTCGGCAGGCTGGCCAGCGCGCGGCGCGGCGCCGGTCCGATGGCCGCAGCAAAGCCCGCGTCATCGACCGTTGCCGGGATCAGCAGCAGGTCCGACGACAGGTCGCAGTTCAGGTCGGCCCCGCCGCGTAGGGCGCGCTGGCCGCCGCGGCCACGTTGGCGATCTGTGCCTGCACCGGCTGGTTGCTGCCCAGGCTGGCTGACCCATGGAAGAGATAGGCCGTGCCGCCCCCGGCGCTGCTGCCCAGCAGGACGTCGTTCAGCCCGTCCACGTTGACGTCGCCCGGCGCAGCGATGAAGCTGTCGAAGGCCGTGCTGCCGCCGAAGGTCACGTCGGGCGTCATGCCCGCAGTCCAGCCGTTGGCGCGTCCGTAGACGATGTGCGGCTGCGAGCCGTTGCTGAACCCGAAGTCGGGCAGCGTGTCGCCGTTGACGTCGCCCAGGGGCACGATCTCCGCGCCGACGGCCGCGCTGCTGTTGGCGGTGACCGTGGCGCCGGCCGCGCTGGGCGCGGTCATGCCGCCGAAGTAGAGCGAGACGACGCGTCCGTTGCCCAGGGAGTTGACCGGGTCGCTGATCGCGAAGTCGTCGTAGCCGTCGTTATTGAGGTCGCCAACGCCGGTGGCCGGCGCGCCCGATCCAGGAAGCGGGTAGGTGGCGATTGCCTTGGCTGCCAGGTCGGTGGTAGCGTCCCAACTGGTTGCCTGGCCGGCCAGCAGGTAGGCCTTGCCCGCGCCGCTGGCGTTCAGCCCGCCGATCAGCACATCGTCGAAGCCGTCTCCATTCACGTCGCCGGCCGCGCAGCCGCAATACGGAGCCAAGCACCAGGCTTTCAGAAGTCGTCAGGATCAGCCAATTGCTGACATATTCGCTGTCCAGCACGAGGCCGCTGCCGTTGGGGCTGGCCTTGCCGAACACCAGGAAGACGCGCTCGTTGGCGGGGTCGCCGATGAGCAGGTCGCTCAATCCGTCGCCGTTGACGTCGCCGGCGGGCGCGATGACGCTGCCGATGCCTGCATCCGCCGCGCCGACGTAGCCGCTGGGGCTGTCACTCAACGCCGTGGCGTCCGGTATCACGGGCCAACCGCCGCCCGCGCCGTAGATGATGACGACCTTGCCGGCGCCGTCGTTGGCTGCCGGCAGGCCGACGGCCAGGTCAGCGCGGCTGTCGCCGTTGACATCTCCCAGCCAGGCGACCGTCATGGCATCGTCCACCAGCGGCGACGGCGGCTCCAGCCAGATCGTGGCGCTGTCGTAGCCGTCCAACCCGCTGCCGGCCAGCGTCTCCGGCCGCGAAGGCAGCGGGACGTTCATGATGTCGTCGCTGTGGCCCTCCAGAGCGAACGAGGTGACATCGCCCAGCAGGTCGGGCAGGTTGGAGAGCATGTCGCCTGGCGGCAGCAGGTCCAGCACCGCGCGGACACTGCTGCTGGCGCCTTCGTTGCCGGCGCGGTCCCAGGCGCGCACCGAGATGACGTGTTCGCCCTGAGCGCCGTCGGACGGCACGGTCCAGGTGTAGCTCCAGGCGCTCTGCGTCGGGTTGCCGGGGGCTGCCAGTGTCGCCCCCTGCCACGGCTTGCGGTCGATGCTGACCTGCACCCGCGACAGGCCGGACAGGTTGTCGGTGGCCGCGCCGCTGAGTGTGACCTTGGCCCCACCTGTCTGGTACGGGTCGATGGCCGTGATGAAGTCGCCGTTTTGCAGATCCAGCGTGGCTGCCGGCGGCGTGTTGTCCACCGTCACCGACACCTGGGCGACGCTGCTCTGGTAGCCGACGTAGTCGGTGGCCCTCGCCTTGAGCGGGTAGACGCCGTCCGACGGCAGCGACCACGTGATCTGCCACGGGCTGAGGCCGCTGGGCGAGCGCCAGCCCTGGCCGTCGGCCAGATCGACCTCGACGCCCGTCACCCAACTGGTGGCGTCGGCGGCGGTCCCGCCGACCACGAAGCTGTCGCCGTTGAGTGCGATGCCGTCGGCCGGCGCGGAGAACGCCACGGTTGGCGGCTCCGCGTCCACGTAGACTGCGTCGCCGCGCACCAGAACGGTGTCGCTGTAGGGCAGGGTCGTAGAGATCGTGGTCGTCAACGAGCTGGTCAGCGCAGGGTTGACCGTCGCGGTGAGAGTCGCCGTCACTTCGAGGCCCAGCCCAAGCGCCGTGGGTGGGGCGAAGTTCCAGGCGTACTGCGTGCCGTCGGTACAAGCGCCAACCTGCAGCGGCGCGGCCACGTCGCCCGTAAGCTGGCCGCCGGACAGGTCGATCAGCGCGCTGGGCAGGCAGCTCGTCACGGTGGACGAGATGGCTTTGTTGCTGTCGTTGAAGATAGTCATCATCCAGGAGACCGAATCGCCCGGCTTGACGAACGCGCCGACGCGGCCGCCTGGACCGACCACGTTTGGACTGGCCACTGTCAACAGCGCCGGTGCGACGTTGGCCGCCCACGGGCTGCTCTGGCCGCTGCGCTCGTCGCTGTCCAGCAGGTCATCGGTGTCGGCATCGGCCACGGTCGGATCGGAGACGGTGAAGGCGCTCTCCGTTTCGAAGAGCCGCACCATCCAGCCGCCGCTCCACGTGCCGTCGGCGTTCTCGTGCCACCACTCCTCGCCGTCCAGCAGGCCGTCGTTGTCGGTATCCGGGTCGCCGGCGTTGCTGGCAATGCCGGTCTCGTCCCAGTCGCCCAGGCCGTCGTTGTCCGAGTCCCACTGGTTCCACAGCGTGCCGCGGGTTGACTGGTACTGCACCTCGTAGGCGTCGCTGAGCGTGTCGCCGTCGTGGTCCCAGTTGTTGGGGTCCGGGTCGGAGGCGTTAGGTAGCCCGTCGCCGTCGATGTCAGGGTTGTTGAGCTGGTCCCAGTTCCACAGATCGTCCAGCGTGGCAGGCAGCACGTCCAGGTAGAGCGTGACGGTCGATTTTTCAATGCCGTCCGTGTCGTCGTCCTCCGGGAAGACGGTGGTTTCAACCTCTGTGGAGCACTTCCCGATCAGCGGGCAGCCTTGGGCGACGTAAACGAAGGTGTTGATGGTCAGCAGGTCCAGCGCCATGTTGCGTTTGGCTTCCTGCAGCAGATAGCGCATTTCCAGTTGCCGTTCACAGTGCCGTTCCGAGTCGTTCACCTGATAGCAGTATTGCGGGTTCACCATTTCGCTGGCGGTCGCTTCCCCGTCCTCTGGCCGAGCAACGCCATTGACCGCTCGGGCTGGTCTTTTCTAGGTCATCGAGCGTGCCGCCGTTGTCCGTCTCGATGGTGCCGGAATATTCGGCGGTGAGGATGAACTGGTTGCCTGGCACCATTTGCGTCCGGCGTTGCCATCAACAGATCCTCGGCTGCGATCTCCACGTCAGGCAGGAACAGCCACCAGGTATTTGATGTCGTACAGCGTGTCGGCCAGCCAGGTTGTGAAAGGCTTCGGTAATGTCGTAGCCAAAAAGACTGGCAATGAAGTCGACGATCGCATACAGCGCCACGAACAGGAACGTGATGTTGAACAGCGACAGAATGAAGAATAGCAGGGCTACGGTTGCCTGAATGATGGCGACGACGGCTTCACCCGTAGGTCACCGGTGATCCCGGAGTGGCCGTTTGCATAGGATAAGAACAGGAACAGTATCGCTCCCTCTTGTAATAGGAAACCGGCCCACAGGAATGCGTCGCCCCACTTGCCGTATTCGATTGCTTTGAACAGGTCGCCTAGCTTCTTCAAGTCTTTCAGGATATCTACGGCGAAGTAGATTGACATGGCCGTAGACAGACGGACAGGGACCACTGGGGACGATATCGATCACCGGCTCCTGCCCACCCAATGCCCAGGCCAACACAGTCGTAAGCACCATGGCTATAATCACGAAGAAATCGCCCGATGCCAATAGAGGTGGCGTTTGCGAGCTGCAGATCAGTTCCCACAGTTTCCCGATTGCGCCTTCCCCTTCCACGATTGCCAGGTAGACCTCGCCGACGTCGTCTATCGCCTCATTGAACTCGCCAACCGTATTGGCGCTCCTGAGTTCGGCTGTTCCAGGATCTCCTGGTCGTTGGCGCGTCCGGCGCAATGTCCTCGCCATCCACGGCGATGATCGATGTGTTGCCCTGCTGCCAGAAGGGATAGAAGAAGTTGATGTAGAACTCGTCTTCGTCGGTCATGTCTGGATAGCGTTCCTGCATCAACTCCAGCGTCTCGTTGACCGTCAACCCGACCCACTGGTTGCTTTGGACGCTGTAGGTGTTGAGCTTCACCGCACGCTGCGTGACGACGTGAATGGTGTCCATTGAGATGCTGAAGCTGTTCATAGGCTGGCCAGCCACGGTCCATACTAAATGCACCAATATCCTGCTGCGCTGGCGTACATCTAACGATGGTTGTCGGTCGGCTGGTACCAGGTATCGAGAAAGTCGATGGTTTTTGCTGGAGTTGGTGTCGGTCAGGCCTCGGTCGCTGTGCGAGGATGGACCGAGTAGTCGACCTCAGCGAGTGGTGACGCCCCAGCGTTCGTCCGGGGGCGTGCTCGGGTCGGGTAAAACGCTGTTGCACTTCCTGCAGGTCCGGGTGCTGAGGATTTGTTCTGCCGGGAAATGCAGCGCTCATGCCGAACGCCAGATTGAACGACTTGTCCTCGTTGGGCGGTCGGCGTGCCGGGTGCCCATCTCCACGTTCTCGCTCTTGGTGACATTCCAGAGCCGGTGAGGCGGAAGGTGTCGTCTGGGTCTGGATGTGACGCTCCTGGTTCGACGTCGCACGTCGCGGCGTCCGGCGTGTCCGGGTCCTTGCGGTTGACGTACTGGTCCAGCGCAATGCCACGAGTCCAGATCATCGAGGCCTGCCACTGCGTTGTTTACTTCGTCAGGTGTATGGGCAACCTTGGCATAGAAACCCCTTACGCTGACGTTGCCGCCATCGGTCACGGTCTGCAAGGGTATGTACATGACATAATCGTAAAACGGCGTGTCCAGTAGCTTCCACCACGGAAATGGCATATTTGTCGGCAAGCTGCGGCGAGATGTTGGTGTACACCTGCAGCACAGGAGAGAGCTGGACGTCCTGCAAGGGGCTGATCCAGGTCCGCTTGATCTGGCCAGGTCGTCGTCCGGCCAGTCCAGAGTAGGTGTACTGTAGCGCAGGTGATCCTGGTTCTGCGGCTGCAAGATTTGCACTTCGATGTACTGGTAGCCGTCGTAGTTGCCGCCAGTAGTGTTGATGCGCGAAGGTGCTCATGTAGTCGCTGACGGTGTACGGAGACAGATCAAAGCCGTCGTACGCACCGTCGTTGTCGTTGTCAGGTCCCAGATGTTGGGCACGTGGTCGCCGTCGGGGTCCCAGCTGGGCGCTTCGCCCGCCGGGGCGGGCCACTCGGAGAAGTCCGTCAGAGCCGTCGGCGTTGGTGTCGGCGCAGATCGCGTTGCTGGTCCAGGTGACCGGGTTGCCGTCTGCGTCGGGGATCACCACGCCGCCTTCAGTCTCAATGTGTCGGTGATGCCGTCACGGTCGCTGTCCGGCTCCAGGTAATAGGTGCCGTAGCAGCTCTCCTGGTAGTCGCCCAGACCGTCGCCGTCGCTGTCGAGGCCGATCGCTCCTTCGCCGCAGATTGGGGTTCCGTCATCGCTCAGCGCGCGCGGCTGCTGGGCAGGCTCGGCGCCTGACATAGCCTTTTCCAGAGAATCGGCCATCTTTTGCGCGGCCAGTTGACGGTCGTCTGCCATGCCCAGATCCGCGGCGGTCAGCGTGACCCGCTCTGCCGCGGCCTCGGCCTGGCGTGTCTGGAAACGCACCACGCGCTGGGCCTGCAGCAGCGGACTGGCCACGAACAGCAGGATCATCGTGGCGGCGACAGCGATGTAGACCGTGCGTCGCCGGCGGTAAGCAATGATCGCCAGACATAAGCCCAGCGCCGCCAGCAGGCTGACCGCCTCCACCGACAGGCGTATTCCCGTCTCACCCGTCTTCAGCGCCGCAGTCATCTGCTGACCCAATCGCCAGCCGCCGGCGCCGTCAGGAACCGCCACGCCGATGGAGTCGATCTGGCCGAAGTCGCGGTAGTCGACCACCATGTGGGCCGAAACGTCGTAGTCCTGGTTGATCTCCGGCAGGGCAAAGTCGATGATCTGGCGGCGCGGCAAGCCGTCGGCGTCGATCCACAGCTCACCGCTTCCGGTCATCGAGGAAAACTGCGTCGGTGCGGCCAGGGTCATGCCGGGCGGGAGTTCCGCCTGCAGTTGCTGCGTCATTACATCGCGCACGTACTCGGCGAAGCGTTGGCCGCTGATGTCAAAGGCGACGCGTTGGAACTGCTCGCCCCCTGCCTGAACCGGCTCCAGGGTGCGCTCGTTCTCGGCCGCCATCAGAAAGCCCAGGTAGTTGGAGTCAGGTGTGCCCATGCTGGCGGCGTCCTCCACCGGGGTGAGTTGATCGCCGCGCGCGATATAGGTCGTGTTGCCGTCGCGCAGCAGCCGCACCGGATCCATGTCCTTGATCTGCGTCTCCAGCCAGAGCTGCACGTCGGACCGGTCGGGAAGCTGCACTTTGCCGTCCAGATGCAGATCGACCCGCTGGCTCTGCTGGCCTATGTTGGCAGGCACCGGCCGCGGGATGTAGGTCTGTTCGATGTTGGCGCGGAAGGCATAGGAGCCATGCCCGCCGTCCTGGGCCTTCTCGAAGGCGCGCTGCAGGGATGTGCCGCTGTCGTCGGCAAGTGTAGGCAGCCAAAGCAGCGCCAGAGCGGCGAGGATAGCGATCAGGCCAAGCAGAACGCGTGGGCGGCGTGTGGACATAGTGGTCTCCTGGTTCAAGGAATCTCGTTGCTTCAAGCAATGGATGGTCCGCATGGCTTCAGCCGGCAAGGCCGGCAAGCGCGCGGACAGACAATCGGCCCAGTATAGCAGCCGATCGCATCAGGAGCGCATCAAGAACGGGTGAATGTGTAGAAAGTTTGGATCGCGAAGGTGCGAAGGGATACAGAGCGTCCCTTCGCACCTTTGCGCTTGGTGAGTTTGCGGTCCGGTCGCCGTCACGTCACTGTTCAAGCATCAGCGGCAGCCAGTACCTGACGTGTTCGACGGTGGCGCGGACGGGTGCGCGCAACGGTTCGGTGTTGCCGGCGGGATCGGCGGCGCGGCTGCGGATGGCCAGGTGGAAGCTGTTGGCTTCGAGCTGGACCGCCCAGACGTGGTCGTCGGGCGGGACGGCGGGCACACCCAGGCCGTCCAGCAGATCGCGGGCCGCGTCGCCCAGGAGGGCCGCGTCCCAGGTTGTCCCGCCGTCGAGGCTGACGTCGGCGCGGTCGACGGCCCAGCCGTCGTCGGCGAGCCCCCAGACCAGGACGGTGCGGTCGTCGAGCAGCGCGCCTTGCTGGGGGTAGACGATGGTGGAGGTCGGCACGACCGTGTCCACAGTGACCGTGGTCGCAGCCGAGGCCGGGCCGGTGTTGCCGGCCTGGTCGGTCGCCCGGGCGCGCAGGGTGTGCTCGACGCCCTCGCCGGTCGGCAGCGACCAGCCATACGTCCAGGCCACAGCGCCGCCACCCGCATCGGTGTAGGGCGGCAGCACACGCTGCCAGGGGCCGCCGTCGACCTGGATCTCGGCGCGGGCGACGGCTCCGCCGGCGGGATCGGCGGCCGTGCCGGTGAGGCGGAAGCGGGCGCCGCCGAGGACAGGAGGCGTGGCGTCGATGGAGGCTGCGGGGGCCTCGTTGTCGACCGCGACGGCCACACTGTCCGCCTCACCGGCATAGCCGTAGACGTCGAAGGCGCGTGCCCGCAGGGTGAACTGCCCACTGGCCGGCACGTCGATCTGGGCCGACCAGGTGCGGGCGCCGCTGGCCGCGATCCAGGGTCCGTCGTCGACGCGCACCTCGACCGAGGCCACGCCGCCGCCGCCGTGGTCGCTGGCCGAGCCGGAGATCGTCTGCGGGCCGGAGGGGAGGGTTGCGCCGGTCTGGGGCAGGTCGATGCGCACGGCGGGCGGGCGGCCGTCGACGGCGTGGCTGAGGATGTCGCTGGCCAGGTCGGGTTCGCCGGGAGCGACGCCGGCGCGCAGCTCGGCAGTGACCGTCACCGCGTCGGTGCCGGCGATGTCCTGCTTGGCGCGGGCGGTGATGGTCAGCGTCAGGCGGGCGTTGGGTTGCAGCGGCCCAAGTCGATGAACCAGCGGTCGTCGGCCGGCGCCTGGGGCGACGATGCATCGCCGGGGGCGGCCAGCCGGCCAGGCTCTCGAAGCGCAGGCCGTCGCTGCCGGAGGCCACCAGCGTGGTGCGGTCCAGGGCGCTGTCGTCGATGTTGCTGACGTCGAACATAGCGCAGCACGGACCCCGGTCCCGGGATCTGGCCCAGGTTGTCGGGGCTGGAGATCGTGGCGCAGGCGTGGTGGGCGTCGGGCTGGCCGGCGTTGGGGGCGATGTCCTGCAACAGGCCGGGCCACTGGTAGGCCGCCGTCCACGGGCCGGCCAGCGGGTTGACGTCAGGCAGGAGGCTGCGGGCCGCGCCGCCGTCGTCCAGGTTGAGGGCCAGCAGGCGCACGACGCCCGTCGCGTTGACCGCGGCGCGGGATGCGGATCTCGGTGGCGCCGGTCGCGCCGAAGACCGCCGCGAAGCCGGGGTCGTCCAGCGGCTGCCAGCCGCCCCCGTTCCAGGCCAGCAACTGCTCGGTGCCGGGGCCGGAGACCACGGCGAAGTCGGCCGCGAAGGGCAGCTCGGGCAGCGTTGTCGTCGCGCCGCCGTAGGGCGTCGTCGTGCCGCCGGCCTCCGTGTCGAGGTGGACGACGCCCGTGCCATCGGGCCCCCAGTGGGCGCCCTGCCAGGCCAGGAAGAGGTCGTCGCTGTCCCAGGTGGCGTAGAGGCTGACCGCGCGCTTGGGCCGCGGGTCGCTGCCCAGGAGTTCCGTGTCGGGCTCCCACTCGCCGTTGGCGAAGTCGAGGTAGCCGTTGACCTGGACCGAGCTCTGCCACATGCCGGGAGGTCCGGGGACGCCGACGCTGCCGGTCTCGGCGAACCAGGGCCCGAAGTGGCGCACGGTGCGGTTGCCGGTGCCGTCGACGGCCAGCAGGTGGACATACCACGTGCCGTCGCCGGGGATCTCGGCCGCATAGGAGGCGCCTGGGATCGGCGACGTCTGGGCAGGCACGGTGCCGGTGATCTGGTCGACCGCGGCGTAGACCGTGACCGTTCCGCTGCCGTCGGTGGCGGGGAGCCAGTCAAGCTGCACCGTGGAAGGTGCGTCGATGTGGCTGCCCTCCTGGGGCGAGGCCGAGGCCAGGCTGATGGGTGTCGGTCCCAGGTTGTCGACGACCACGGTCGCGCTGTCCACCGTGACATTGCCGGCGCTGTCGAGCGCGCGCACGCGCACGGGGAAGCCGGCGTAGTCGTTGCCCAGGTCGGGCGTCCAGGGGAAGGTCCAGTCGCCGCTGCTGTCAACGGTGGCATCGGTGTAGGAGTGCCCGCCGTCGAGGCTGACGGACACTGAAGCGAGGCCGCTCGAAGGATCAGACGCCGTTCCCACCAGCGTCACCGTGCGGGTGACCGTACCTGTCGGCGGGTCGAAGGTGACCTCAGGACCGGCCGTGTCCAGCAGCAGCGTCGCCGTGCTGTCGGCGGCTGCCGACGTGCCGGCCGTTCGGCTGGCGCGCAGGGTGAGGGTGTGGCTGCCGTCGTCCGTCAGTGTGACCGGCTTGCTCCAGCTGGTCGCCTGCGCGGCCGGGTCGGCCAGGGTCGCGTTGCCCTGCGACACGCCATCCACCAGCACCTCGACCTGCCCGCTGCCGGCGGTGTCCTGGAAGTGGACATAGCCGCTGAGGGTGATGGCGGGGGCGTTGACGGCGCTGCCGGGGGCCGGATCAGCCAGCGCCGCTTCGTTCTGCGTCGTCACCACCGTCAGCGAGACCGCGTTGCTCTGGCCGACGTTGCCGGCCAGGTCGGTGGCCAGGGCGGAGACCGTGTGGGTGCCGTTGCCCAGCGCGACCTGCGCGGTGTACAACTGCGCCTCGCCGGGCGAGGCTGTCGTCAGCGCCCGCGTGGCCGTCACCACCGCGCTGTCCACCAGGAAGGTGACCGCGTCGACGGTGAAGCTGCTCTGGCCGGGCAGGCCGGTGGGCGTCCAGTCGCTGACGTCGGCCGCCAGGGTGACCGCCGGGGCGGTGCTTGTCATGCCTTGCGTCGGCGCGACCAGCGTCACCGCCGGGGCTGTGCCGTCGGCGATGAAGGCGGCGCGATACCAGTCGCTGACCTGCGACGACTGGTTGCCGACCTGGTCGGCCGGCCGGCTGTAGAGGCGATACAGGCCGTCGCCCGAGGAAGGCGTCACGCCGGCCGTCCAGTACGAGCCGGCCTCGCCGGCCGTGGCCAGCGCTGCGTTCTGCCAGGAGGCCGGCGGCGTCTCGTCGGCGCTGACGTTGGCGTCGGGCACGTAGACCAGCCCGACCTCGACCGAGGCGACGCCGGAGGCGCCCAGGCCGCAGGAGTTGCCCTCTTTGCCCAGCAGCAGGGTGGCCGGCATGGCCAGCAGCTCGTCGTAGCCCATGTCGGCCATCGTGCCGCCGCCGTTGGGGATCGGCTGGAACTGGCTGGCCGGAATCGCGTCGATGGCCGGCGAGGCCAGGGTGAGACGCAGGTCGCCCGCGCCCGCGTCGCGGAAGAGCGGGTCGCTGATGATCTCGCTCACGCCAACCGTCAGGCCGCCCGCGTAGTTCTGGCAGGCCGTGCACCAGGTGGGGTCGCTGTTGTAGAGCAGGTTGTAGGCGTGGAAGATCAGGCCGCCGGCGTTGTCGAGGCCGATGTCGTTGAGAGCCACGATGTTGAAGCGCGCCAGCAGCCAGGAGCCGCCGTCTTCGACCAGGACGCCCGGCCCGGCGTTGAGGGCCAGCGTGTTGGAGGTAAGGAAGCCGGAGGAGCCGTTGCGGAAGATGACGCCGGCATAGCCGTTGCCGGGCAGGCCGGGGTTGTCGGGCGAGATGCCGCCGATCAGGTTGCGGCTGATGCGGATGTTGCTGGAGGCGCCGTCCACCGCGATGCCGGCGTCGGTGGCGTTCTCGCCGCCGTTGGTGACGGCGAAGCCGGTGATCTGGACGTTGGTCGCGCCGTCGATGGTGACGGTGGAGCCGGTGGCGTCGCCGTCGATGACCGTGGTCTCAGCGCCCGCGCCGATGAGGCGCACACCGCTGGGCAGGGAAAGCTGCTCGTGGTAGACGCCGCTGGCGACGCCCACCGTCCAGACCCCGGCGATGTCGGGCACGTGGTCGACCGCGTCCTGGACTGCGTCGAAGGCGGTGACCTGCCATTCCAGGCCGTCGTTGAGGCACTGGGCGCAGTAGCCCTGGCTGGCGTAGACCGCGGCCTCGACCGACTGGGCGTAGCCCATGTCGACCCGCTCGCCGCTGCCGGGGGGCGCGGGATCGGAGGGATCGCCGGCGTCGACGACGGGCGAGTTGGCCTGGGGGCGGTAGTCGTGGCTGCTGGCGTCGGTGAACCTCGGGTCGGCGAAGACCTCGCCCGGCCCCGGCTGGTCGACAGGTGCGCCGTCGATCCGGAGGTCGTGGCCGTTCTGCCAGAAGGCGTTGAAGGTGTGCAGCGATGTCGTCGCGCAGGTCTCGACCGCCAGCGCCGTGTCCTGGTGGTAGGCCAGGATCGTGTTGCGCACGTCGACGCTGCCGCAGTTCGTTGCCACGACGCCGTCCTCGTTGCTGACGATCGTGTTGTTGACCAGGGTGGCCAGGGCCTCGTCGCCGCTGACGCTGATGGCCGTGCCGGTGTTGCGGACCACCGTCCGCTTGAGGGTCAGCGAGCCGCGGCCGTCGACCTGGATGCCGTCGGCCGTGCCCTCGCCGGCGATGGTCAGGAGCGCCACCGCGGCCAGCCGGGCGTTTTCAGCGCCCAGCAAGAAGCCGCCATCGGGATCGGGCGGGGCCAGCACCGTCAGGCCGGCGCCGCTGCCGAAGAGGGAGACGCCGTTGACCAGCGCGACCCGCTCGCGGTACAGGCCGGGGTCGATCAGCACCCGCTGGGCGCCCGAGTTGACGCCGTCCTGGATCGAGGTGAAGGCATCGACGCCCCAGGTCAGCCCGTCGTTGTCGCACGAAGGGCAGAAGGTGGCGTCCACGGTGACGGGGGCGCGGTAGGTGTAGTAGCCCAGGTCCGTGCCGTCCGAAGCGAGCCCGCGGGCAGCCGAGCTGGCGCCGATGCGGAAGACCTGCTCGACCACGTTGAGGAAGTCGGCTTCAGTCACCGTCATCAGCGTGGCCGGGTTGCCGGCCGGCGCGACGCGCCAGTCGCCGGCCGCGCCGTTCTGGCTGGCGAAGCCGGAGTGGCTGTTGAGGGTCGGCCCCGGGTTGCCGCTGGCGTCGGACCACCAGGCCGGCAGCGGCGCGGCGTTGGGCAGGGCCACGAAGAGGGTGTCCTGCACGAAGACCGCGTTGGCCGCCAGCGCCTCCGGCGTCGAGTGGATCAGCGTCACGCCCGGCGCGTTGGCGATCAGCGTCGTGTGGCTGAGGCGCACCGCCGACGTGGTCAGGTCCAGCGCCGTGCTGCCCGGCAGGTCGGCGTAGACCAGCACGTTGCGGATCACCACGTTGTCGGGGTCGTTCTCGCCCGGCGACGATGCCGCGTCGCCGCCGAAGTTGACGGCGATGCCGGTGGAGGCGTTGCGGATGGTCAGGTTCTCGATCGTCACGCCGGCGATGTTGGGGTAGGTCTGGCTGGGGGTGGGCAGCAGGCTGATGCCGGCGCCGCCGCCCGCGTCCAGGAACACCGCATCGGGGTCGGTGCCGCGGATGACCATGTGGTCGCGGCCGGCGTTGACCGTGGCCGGCGAGTAGGTGCCGGGCTGGACGAGCAGGATGTCGGAGTTCCATGAAGCGTCCAGGGCCGGCTGGAGGTCGGCGAAGGCGGTCTCGCCCCAGACCAGGCCGTCGTTGGCGCACGTCTCGCAGAAGTCGTCGTCAACGACCCTTGTCATGGCCAGGCCGGAGAGCTGGAAGGTCCAGCCCGTGCCGGCGGCGTCGGGCGAGACGTAGTCGGCCACGCTGTCGCCGTCGAAGTCACCCACCAGCGTGTCGGTGGGGAAGGAGCCGCTGAACTGGAGCGCGTTGGCCAGCACGCGGCGGAAGGGCGCCGTGCCCGAACCCGGCTCCGCCTGCGACAGCCAGGCGTAGAAGTCCGTGTTGTCGAACAGCGCCAGGACGTCGCTCTTGCCGTCGCCGCTGAAGTCGGCGGTGAGCCGCGGCACGGACGAGGTGACCGCGTAGCCCAGGCTGGTGGCGGTGACCTCGCTGAAGGTCAGTGCGCCGCCGGCCAGACCGCTGGACAGCCAGACGGTCCAGTTGGCGCTGTCGGAGGGGCGCGACGCGACATCGGTCGTGCCGTCGCCGTCGAAGTCGCCAACCACCAGGCGCGAGGCGTCGCTGCCGGAGAGCGCGCCCAGGTTGTTGCCGACCAAGGAGAAGTCGAAGGTCGTGCCCGACGCCTGCGACACGTACGTCGCCCAGGCCGAACCATCCCAGGCCGCGATGTCGTTGCTGCCGTCGCCGTCGAAGTCGCCGGTGAGCATCTGGCCGGTGTCGCCGCCGGCGATCCCGCCAAGGTTGCTTGACACGGCTGTGAAGCTGAACGCCGAACCACTCGCCGTCGGAGCGGACGAACTGCCACTGGGAGCCGTCCCAATAGCCGACGTCGGTCTTGTGGTCGCCGTCGAAGTCGGCCACGAGGCGAGTGGTGCTCCCGGTGACGGCGGCGGGCAGGTTGTTGCTGTACTCGGTGAAGGACAGCTCGGTGCTGTATCCGTCGGAGTGCCAGATGCGCCAGCCGGCTGCCGGAGCTTCAGCTTCCTGAATGTCAAGCGTGTTTTCCAGCGGTGTTGTGTCTGTGGCTGCCTGGCGCGCCTCGACGGCGGCTGCGCTGGCATCCAGCGAGTTCGTGTCTGTGGCCGTCTGGGTTGCATCAACATCCTCGGATGCTTGCGTGTCAGCCGCCGCTTCAGGTTCGTTGGTTGCCGTCGTGTTGCTCCAGCCGGCGATGTCGGTCTTGCCGTCGCCGTCGAAGTCGCCGACCATCGCCGCGTCCGTCGACCAGTCGTCGATGTTGTCGCCGACCACGCGGAAGGCCAGCGCCGGCGTCGTCAGGCTGGCGCTGACGTCGGCCGCCCTCCCGGCGGCGTACGAAGCGCGCGCCGGCGAGAGGCTGCCGGCCTCGGGCAGGTCGCGCAGGTCGAACGGCGCCGGTGCCGGGCCGATCCACTGGCCCTGCTGGTTGGAGGCGATGCGCTGGTCGCGCACTCTGAGCGAGCCGTCGGCGCTGTCGACCGTCAGCGTCTCACCCACCGGCACCACCAGCAGGTCGGATGACAGGTCGCAGTTCAGATCTGCGCCGGCCGCGTAGGGTGCGGAGGCCGCGCTGGACACGCCGCCGATCTCGGCCTGCACCGGCTGGTTCGTGGCCAGGTCAGGGCGGCCGTGGTACAGGAAGGCGCTGCCGCCGGCGCTGGAGGAACCGAGCAGGACATCGTTGATGCCGTCGGCGTTGACATCACCGGGGGCAGAGATGAAGCTGTCGAAGGCGGTGCTGCCGCTGAAGGTCACGCTGGGCGCCATGCCTGCCGTCCAGCCTGAGGTGCGGCCGTACACGACCTTGGGTGTCGTGCCGTCGCTGTAGGCGAAGTCGGGCAGGCTGTCGCCGTCCACGTCGCCCAGGGCGACGACCTGGGAGCCGACGCCGGACTGGCCGGCGAAGCTGGCGTCGGCGTGGGTGGCCGGGTTCAGCGGGCCGGTCTCGCCCGGCTGTCGCCAGGCGGGCGGTCCCAGGAAGAGGTACACGGCCGGGCCGCCGCCGAAGCTGCCGTTGGGGTCGGCCAGCACGAAGTCGTCGTACTGGTCGTCGTTGACATCGCCGACACCGGTCGCGGCCGCGCCGTTGTTGTCCAGTTGGAACGTTTCCAGCGCCTGTGAACTGACGTCCAGGACGCCGGCCGCGCCCGTGGCGGGTCCGCCGGGCAGCAGATACAGGGCCGCCGATCCGCCGCCCAGGCCGGTGACGCCGACGAGGATGTCGTCGAAGCCGTCGCCGTTCACGTCGCCGCCGGCTGAAGCCCAGGTGCCAACCTGGCCCAAGCTCGACGTGTACGTCCGGCCCAGGGCGCCGTTCTGGCCGGTCGCCAGGGTGGACAGGTTGAAGTCCTGGCCGACCCCGCCGGCCGAGCCGTAGACCACGTAGACGCGGTTCGCGGCCGGGTCGCCGACGAGGATGTCGCTGAGGCCGTCGCTGTTCACGTCGCCGGCCGGCCCGACCACCTGGCCCAGCTGGGCGTTGTCGCTGGAACCGACGAACGAGGTGGTCGCATCGGGCAGCGCCACGCTCTGCGGCGGGACGGGCCAGCCGCCAGGCTGGCCGTACACTACCGACACGCGGCCGGCGCCTGACATGCCGTCGACCGTCGCCGCCGGCATGCCGACCGCCAGGTCAGCGCGGGCGTCGCCGTTCACGTCGCCCAGCCAGGTCACGGTCATGCCCACGGTGTCGGTGTACGCCTCGGGCATCAGCCGCACCGTTGCGGACAACACCGCGTCCAGCGTGTTCTCCAGCGCCTGAGGGCGGGCCGGCAGGGGGACGTTGCCTTCGTCGTCGGCGTGGCCCAGCAGGGCGACGGACTGGCCGGCGGGCAGGTACGGCGCGTAGTTGGACCAGATGTCGGTGGGCGGCAGGGTGTCGATGACCACCGTGATCTCGGTCGGATCGCCGATCTGGCCCAGGGCGTCCACCGCGCGCACCTGGAGCGTGTGGCTGCCGTATGCCGCGGCATCCACCGTCCAGCTGAACTGCCAGTCGGCGGTGGCGGGGTGCGGCGCGGACAGGTATTCGTCCACGTTGCGCCACGGCCGGCCGTCGATGCTGAGCTGGACCGTCTGCAGGCCGGCCACCTGCGCGGCGCCGGAGAGCAGGTCGGTCGCCGCGCCCTGGATGGTGACGGTGTTGCCGCTGATCTGCAGGGCGTCGCCGTCGGCCAGGTTGCTGAATGAGGCGCCGGGCGCGGTGTTGTCGACGATGATGGAGGACGTCGTCGGGCTGGATTGGAGGTTGAAGACGTAGTCGGTGGCGCGGCTCTGGACGGTGTACAGGCCGTCGGCGGGCAGGGGTGTCCAGGTCCAGGCCCAGGTGGTGGTGCCTGTTGCCGCCTGCCAGCCCGTGTCGTACCCGCCGCCCGTGACCCTCGTCTCCACCAGCCGCGGCCAGGAGGTCGGGTCGCTGGCCGTGCCGCCGATGACGTAGGCCGTGCCGTTGATCGCCGCCCCATTGGCCGGGCTGGTGACTGTGGAGGCCGGTTCGTCGGCGTCTATGAGCAGCGGCAACGTCTGGCTGAGCGTGGTCAGCGCCTGCGCGACCGCGTCCGAGTAGACCAGTGTCGCCGTCACGGTGGTGACCGGGAGGTAGTCAGTGCGGGATCTGCGCCCGTGAGCAGGGTGGAGGTCATGGCCTCCAGCGAATATAGCGGGTTGGTGCTGAAGTTCCAACTCAGCCCGCTGGGGGTCTCGCCTGGTTCCGGCGGAATGTATCCGTCGCTGCCGCTCTGGGTCAGCACGGTCGGCGTCACCAGGACACTGGTCGCGTAGTCCAGCGTCAGCGGCTGGTCGATGTCGGTCACGTTGGTGTTGTTGAGGTAGAGGGTCCAGGTCAGCGGATCACCTGGCCGAATGACGCTGACCAACCCGCGGTTGTAGATGGTTACAGGCTCGGCTTTGAGCCATAACCAGGGTGCGATGTTGGGGCCAAAGGGGCTCAGTCCCGCCTGCTTTTCGTGGCTGTCCAGCAGAAGGTCGCCATCGACGTCACCCTTGAGTGGGTCGGAGCAAACCCGGTATCCGCCGGCCTGCGTGGCTATCCAGCCGCCCTTGAAAACGCCGTCTTCGTAGCGACAGAACTCCTCGCCGTCCAGCAGCCCGTCGCCGTCGGTGTCGCTGATCACTGCCGACGCCAATCCTCATCTCGTCGCGGTCGTTCAGGCCATCGCCGTCGGTATCCGCCCGCAGTGCACTGGTTCCAAAGAGCGTTCCGTTGCTAACCTCCCACCCGTCATTCAGGCCGTCGCCGTCGGAATCAGGCAGGTTCGGGCAGGTGCTTGTGGCGCCGGGCGGCAGGCCATTCGTGCAGTCGGCCGTCTCCTGGCTGTTGGGCAGACCATCATTGTCCAGGTCAGGGTTGAAGTCGCTGTAGGTGGTGTCGCTGACCGGGTTGTATGCGTCCCAAGAAACCAGATTGTCGAGAGTGTTGGGAAGCGCGTCGATGTAGAAGGTGTCGACCGGTGCATTGTCAGGTCCGTACTCGTAGTTCATGTCGAACGAGCAGGTGTATCCCACCACGTCCCACCAGCACTTCTGGTATCGCATGTTCTGCTCGATCTTGTTGGCAAAGGGCACGCCGATGTTGCGGCCCGGGTCGCCCGGCTTAAACGCCAGGCTGACGTCGTTGACGCACTCCTTTTCGGTGCCGGTGAAGACGCTGCTGTCGCCCACCACGGCGCCGCCGGCGTAGCAGTGGGTGTTGGCGCCCGCGCCATCCGCGCCGAAGATTGGCAGGGTGTTGGTGATGAGGTATTGGTCCAGATATGTGGGGTATTGCGATGAGTTCTGCGACAGCGCGCCCAACGCACGTAGGCCCAGCTCTTCTCGACGTCGTCAGAGCTGCCGACGTCCTTGTTCTTGTACCAGGTCTCCTCCTGCGTTGTCTTGTTGAGCTGGACCGTCGTCGAGATCGTGGTTTGAATGTCGTACCACTGGCCGGCACCGCGCCGTTGGCTGGCGCGCCGCTCGCTTCGACGCGCATGTTGAGCGGGCCGGTGGCTATCCCGCTATCGGGCACCTGAGCCAACACGTTCACGTTCAATATGAGTTTTGCCAATTCCTGGGTGGTATTGAGCGGATTCCAGTCGCCGCTGATGGCAGCTACAATGACGTAGAGCAGCACAAGGACGAGTAAAGACAGAAACAGGCCGAAGCCTGTGAAGGTGGCCGCTTCGATGGCAAGCTGGAAGTAGGTAAAAATCAAGTCTGTCAGGAGCTGGACGGTCAAGATTATCGTGCCCGCAATCGCCTGTGCGAGCGCGATATCCTGTTGAATGCTCGTTGCTCCATCGATTGCAACGGCATAGCCGACCCAGATGCTAACCACAAAGATCAGGAACAGTAGAGCGTTGGCTGCACTGGTCACCTTGTTGAGGTTATTGCCGATTTCCTGATATGCCACAGACCGTACATTAACATCCTGGTAGGCGGGGACTTCGAAATATCCCTGCTCAATTTGAGCTTCCAGGAACGCCGACGACTCGTCGAGGGCCATATCGGCCTTAAACTCCTCAAACCCGCCCTCGTACCAGTGGTTTGCAAAGTCCTCGTAGTTGGCTTGTTGCATCTGACCTTGAGGGATCTTGTCGTAGACCCACGGCGC
The DNA here is from genome assembly GCA_041391245.1 of Caldilineales bacterium. GTDB lineage: Bacteria > Chloroflexota > Anaerolineae > JAAEKA01 > JAAEKA01 > JACKBK01. The sequence goes on along the minus strand of JAWKOJ010000008.1, from coordinate 171,846 downwards.
TTCTACTTGCGAGAATGCGTAGGCGTGTGCCCGGTAGGCCATGATCTTCGTGATGCCGTAGAGCAGCCGATCGACGAAGGACAGCGAAGAAAAGATGTCCGCCAGATCACGCCCCCACTCCCAATAGCCGTTGACCGAGCCAAGCTCGTCAACTTTCAGGAGCAGGCCATCGATCGCGTAGCTCTGGCGCACGCAATCGGGCATCGCGCTGTCCTGGCAGTTCGTGAACTGGGCATAAGCATCGTCAGGCGCCAGTTGGCCGACGCCGTTGATCAGCGTCCCGTTGGCGCTGAGGATGTTCGAGCGGCCGCTGTCATAGGTGATGAAAAGCTGCTGGATCGGCCCGAACCAGGGCTCGTCCATATAGTCGGCGTAGCGGCGGTTCAGCTCACCCAGCGCCTCGCCGACCGAAAGCCCGCGCCAGGCAGCCGCGCCAGAGTCGTCCAGACCGCAAGCGTAGCTGTTGAGTTGGACCTGGCGCGTCTTGGCCAATACGGTATCGGCCAACGGTACGGAGAACTGCACCGGCGCCGAGGTCGCAATGTTCCCCGATCCGTTGATAATCGTCATGTGCTTATCGGCCATGCCGATGAACCCCGCCGTTTCCTGGTAGGCCAGCGCCAGCGTCGGCGTTACCTGGGCGGTGGTGTTGAGCGTGCAATCGACATAGTTCTGATCCAGGAACTGCACCGTGGTCGTCTGGGTGGTGGTGGCCAACGCTTCATCGCGGTGCGCGTAGGTACCCGTGACTACGTGCATGACGGCCGGATCGATGCTCCAGGTGGGTGTGTAAGGCGGCTGTGCGGTCGGGTCCCCGAAGTTGGCCGCGATCTGGTTGAGATCCGGATTCACGTAGTTGAGAAAGGATCCGTTCAGCCCGGCCGACATCAGGGTCATCATGATATTGTCTTCGTCGGCTATGTTCGGGTCGGTGGAGATCGTGGGCGCGCTGGTGCCGAACAGGCCGACCTGCGCGTCCATGCTTTGACTGACCTGCAGGCCGGTGATACGGAACTTGTTCTCGTAGAACGTGGTTACCACGGACCGCTGGCTGAGGACGCAGGAGCCCGCCAGCTCTCCGGAGGAGTAGCATGTGCAGTCGACGTCGCCTTCCTGACAGGAAGTAACGTAGTTGTCGAGCTTTGCCTCCACCAGCCAGACCATGCGCGCGTCGGTCAGCGCGATGCCGTCGGCGGCTTCGGCATCGGTGAAGGGGATGCGCGAGCTGAAAGCCTGGATACTATTGTAGTTGATTACCGGCGACAACGGAACCAGCAAGCCATAGCCGCTGGCCGGGTTGGTGGCAGAGATCGCCTGCGAAACGATGCCGTATTCGGCCGCCAGCGTGGGTGAGATGGTACTGACCATCTCCAGCATCGGTACCAGGGTGATATCCTCGGCGGAGTTGTCGAGGTCCATGATCTGGCCCAGGTCGTCGGCCGGCCAGTCGAGAACGCTGGAGGTTGTAGGTCAGGTGCGATGTGATCTCAGGCTGCGCCTGTATATCGATGTAAACCGTGGCGCCGGCCGTGTGGCTGGTAACTTCCAGGTCGAAACTTCTTCGCAGCGGCAGCACGGTGACCGGCGAGATGTCCTGGCTGTCCACCACGCCGTCCCCGTCGTTGTCATCGTCCCAGGGGTTGGGCACGCCGTCGCCGTCGGGGTCGATGACCGCGTCCAGATCGACCCCGTCTAGCCCTTGTATCCACTCGCTCCCGTCAAGGATGCCATCTCGGTTGCTGTCATCCTCGCGCGGATCGGTGGTCCAGGTCTTGTTGTTGTAAGTGAAGCCGGCCAGCTCAACGGTGTCGGTGATGGTATCGTGGTCGGTGTCGGCGTCGCGGAAGTCGGTGCCCAGGCACCACTCGGTGGCGTTGTCCAGCCCGTCCTGGTCTTCATCACCAAGCGGGTCGTAGCCTGCATCGGTGAAAAGCGCGCGGCAGTCGCGCAGCGTGTCATCTGCTTCGGCACCTACGGGCAGCAGATCGGCCAGCACGCGCTCGGCCGTGTTTTTGGGACTGGTGCCGGCCGGGGTGGCACCGACAGATTGTAACGCTGTGGTCAAGGGCGCAGCCTCAGCTGCCCGATTGCCGAACCGTATCGCCTTGCCGGCCTCCAGTAGCGGCTGCGAAACCATGACAAGGATCAGCGCCGACACCACTGCGACATAGAAGGAGCGGCGGCGCGTCATGAACAGGAGAAACAACAGCGCCAGCACAGGCACCATGGCCAAGGCTAAGGCGCCTGTCCGGCGCAATGGGCCGGCCACGCCGGCCAGCGCCTGGCCGATCCACGCCTTGGCAGCCGGTTGAACAACAACTGGCATGGCTGCGCCAGGCTGGGGTGCTGCGGTTGTCGCACGATCCGCGGCGGGCAGCACCAGTTCACCGCCGGCGCCGACGGGCTGCGGCAAGGAAATCGCGGCCACAGGATCGCCGTAGCGCGAAAATTCGACGGTCAATTCCATGCGCGTCGTAGCTGTCTGTGACGCCTGGCATGTCGAGAGTGAGTATCTGCCTGCGCGGCAGGCCATTGCTGTCCACCCACAGTTCGCCGTTGCCTGTCATCGCTCTATAAACAGGGTGAAGTTCAAGCTGCATACCCTGCGGCAACTGGCTGGCAAGCATACGATACGCCTCGTCGCGTTGGTGCTCGGCGTAGCGCTGGCCGTCGAAGTTGAACGTGTAGCGGCGGAAGGTGCCGGCCGGTGTAGCTATCTGATCCCCCTCGGCCACGTCGGTGGCTGCCACGAGATAGCCCAGGTAGTCACCGCCGGGGGCGACGCCGCCTGGGGGCGCGTCCACCTGCTGCCACTGCTGGTCATAGCCCACAAACGCCTTGTCGCCGCTGAGAATCAGGTCCACAGGACGGTCGGTACCGGCATAGAACTGCATCTGCGCGCGGTTCGCCGTTGCCCACGCCCTGGTCGGTGACGATATCGCCGACGACGCGCATGGTCGTCGCATGATCGCTCTTGCCGGCATTACCAGGCAGGGCGCGGGATCACGGTCTGCTGGACGTCTGCCACCAGATGGTAGCTCGGCTGCTTTCCGGCCAGCTTGAGCGCATCGGCCAACACGTTTTCAGGCGGTCGGGCCAGCGCTGCTCAACGCCAGTGTGAAACTGCCGGCCACCAGGGCGACAACCAGCAAAGGAACCGTAAACAACAATGTGCGCGTGGATTTCATGGAATTACCTCGTTCGTGTCAGTTGACCGTTCAATTCTGAAGTTGGTCTTTTTGTGTAAAGGTGTGTTGCGAGCAATGGCAGCAGCAACGCCAACGCGACCACCGCCGCCAGCCTGCCAGGCGCCGAACCGGTCTCAGTCTGTAGATCGGACAATGTGACCGCCGTCGGTCCGCTGTACGTCGTGCTGACCGGGCCGTGCAGCGTCGTCGCGCCGCTAAGGCTCACGTCCTCCAGCCAGTAGTAGTAGGTTGCGCCGGACGCCAGATCGCGCCGGTCCTCCCACGTGTAGACGTAGCCGCTCGCGCTGCCGGGCGCCTGCGATGGAATCAACACGTCGTTGAGCTGTGTCTCCGGCGCGGCGTCCGATGTGCTGCGGTAGAGGTTGAACCCCTGGTTGTCCAGCTCGCTGGCCGTTTCCCAGGTTACCAGCACGTGGTCACCGGCCTGCTCGGCGCCGAAATCGGCCAGCGTAATCGCCAGCGGCGAGTCGTAGGTCACCTCGACGAAGTCGATGTACCAGTAGTCAGGCGTGTCACCAAGATTGGAAAGATTCGTCAAAGAAACGGTTATTGTTTTGCCGCCAACTGATCCCAGGAGCGGAAAGGCGTATGTGCCTGGATTCGGAGAGGCGCCACCGTTGATAAGTTCAAACAGTGGCGGCAGACCGCTGCCGGTCGCTTCAACAACGAATTCTCTGAATGAAGCGCTGGCGCCAGTGTAGCCGATTCTGAGGCTGAGCGAGGCGCTGCTCGCAGCTGCTGGAATATCAACGTCCCGCGAGACAGCGAAGTTGGTTTCGTCAGTCCCGGAGACTGCCTGGAAACGAAGTTCGCCAGGGGTCACGGGAACCAGCATTACGCCTAGCGTAGGGCCACCATCGGTGGTGGGATCTTCCACCCAATCCGTCGCCCAGTCGTCGGTGCCGGTGTTGAGATCGTAGGCACGCGACTCAAAGTCGTCGCGCACGCAGGGCTGGCCGGCGACGCTGCACGTCGCTTGCGCGGTTGCCGCCGGCACAAGTACAGCCGCCAGCAGTGCGAAGAACAGGACTGCCAGCAGGTTACGGTAACGCCACAACGCCGTCGTCGATCTGTTGTGCCCGATTGCGCCAGCTATCGCACTGTCATGCTGAATGGGTCCAGCGTCCGATACGCACGCGCAGCCATCGCCAATGAAGCACACCTGCACGTGCGTGCGGCGCAAGTGTCCCTCGGCCCTTGGCAATCGAGACTCTTCATTGGCGGTCCGCTGAAATGCGTTGTGCGTCAGACCCATTCAGAGTGACAAACTCTGGTTTCTTCAAAACGGGGCGCGTCTCCTCGGTTTGATCCTTGATCTTGCAGCCATTTCCATCCTCCGGTCTTGTTCAGTTCTGTCGGTTCACCAGCGGCAGCCAGGTCTTGCGCATCGCCAGGCGTGACGGTCACACGCACAGCGCGCCCAGCCGCTCCACGTTGCCGGCCAGATCGGTCGCCCGGCTGTAGATGACGAAGCTTTCGCCGCCGGTCACCGGTACGTTCAGGTGCCAGATGACGCCGTCGTCGGTGATCGCCTTCGGCAGGACTACATCGCTCAGCGATGCCGCGGCCATCAGCTCGGCCGGCTGCCACGTCTGCGCGCCGTCCAGGCTAATCTCGACCTCGTCGAGGCCGTGGCCGTCGGTCGCCACGCCCCAGATCCGCAGGTCGGGCGGTCCGATGGCCGCGCCCGGCTCCGGCGAGGCTATCACCGATACCGGCGACGCTGTCCACAGTCACGGCAGCCGGCTCAGTAGCCGATCCGAGGTTGCCGGCGCGGTCGCGGGCGCGCACCGAGATCGTATGGTCGCCGCCGTCCTCACGCGGCAGCGTCCAGTTGTAGTGCCAGATCACCGTGCCGTCGCCGGCCGGCTCGAAGGGCAGCGTCACCGCGATCCACGGGCCGCCGTCGATCCGCACCTGCACCATCCCGACACCGGACCCGCTGCCGTCGGTCGCGCGTCCGGTGAGATGCGCGACTGTGCCGCCCAGCAACGGGTTCGCGAGGTCGAGGATCGCGGCAGGTGGATCGGGATCGACCTGCATCTGCATCGTCACCGGGTCGCTGGTGTGGCCGTGGACGTCGGTGGCCTGCGCCGACAGCGCGAAAGAACCGTTGCCCGGCACATCGATGACTGCCTCCCAGGCGGTGGTTCCCTGCGCGGTGATCCAGCCACCGCCGTTGACCTGGACCTCGACGCGTGCCACGCCGCCGCCATCGCCGTCGTGGGCGGTGCCGCGGACGGTCTGTGCGCCCGGCGCCAGGGCCGCAGCCGGCAGGTCGATAGCTACGACCGGCGGCCGGCTGTCGATGCGGTGGCTGTAGCTGGCGTTGGCCAGCGCCGGCTCACTGGCCGGCAGCGGCAGCACAACCTGGCCGGTTACGGTAACGAACTCAAGGCCGGTGAGGTCAGGCAACAGGTGGGTGGTCAATGTTACGGTGCGCGAGTCGCCGGGCGCCATGTCGCCAAGATTGACGTACCAGCGATCGTTTTCGGGCGCCACCTGTATCCCCGGATCGACCGAGTCGAAGGCCAGCCCGTCACTGCCGTCCAGAATCAGACCGGCTGGCGTCAGCGGATCGTTGTCCAGGTTCTGGACGCGCGCCACGAACTGCAGTGTCTGACCCGGCCCCCAGCCGGTCTGGATGCCCTGCGGGCTGGTCAGGACGACCGATGCGTGATGGCCGCGCGGCTGGCCCTGGTTGGGAATCACGTTCTGGCCCAGGCTGTCCCAGTGATAGACGTCGCGCCAATCGGGACACGGTCCGCCCGGCGAGCATGTGAGCACCGGGTTGGTTGTTGGGAAGACGCTCCAGATCACCTCGCTGCGCCTGTTGGCCGCGAACGCCAGCATGCTGAGGCTGGTAGGTTGGCCAATCGTCGCCAGCGGCACGCGCAGTTCGGTGTCTCCGCTGGCGCCATGGTCGAAGTCGAAGCTGTCGCCCGGCAGCGCCTGCCAGGCCGTGCCGTCGAACCGCCACAGGGTGCGGTCATCACGGTTGATGATCTCGATGGCATAGTCTGCCTCCATTGGCAGGGTGAGCGCGGGCCAGTGCACCGACTTGATCGTGCCGCCCGGCCCAGTGTCGAGATAGAACCAGCCAACGCCATCAGCGCTCCAGAGCGAGCCTTGCCGCCCCAGGTACAGGTTGGACGAGTCCCAGGTTGCATACAGCACCTGCGCCTGGCCCCACCGCGGATCGACGTCCAGTTGCTCGCTCTGGGGAATCCACTCGCCGTTGACAAGGTCGATGTAGCCATCGACGATGATCGACTGGACCCAGCCGCCTGCACCGCTTTCAGGGCCGTTGGCGGCCGTGGTGGATCCCTCGACGTAGTACGGGCCGTAGTAGGTGTGGGTCTGGTTGCCGGCTGCGTCCTCGGCCATCAGGTGGAAGTACCATGTGCCGGCGGTGTCCAGGGTTCCCGACCACGACGTGCCGCTGGCAGTCGTCGAAGGGATCGTGTCGGTCGCAGTGCTGGTTGCATAAAGCATCTCCGCACTGCCGCTGCCGTCGGTGGGCGGCTGCCAGGCGACGTTCAGCGTCGTCCCGACCTGCACGTGGGTGCCCGGCGCCGGGTCCAGCGTTACCGGTGTGAAGGCCGTCGGCCCCTGGTTGTCCACGAAGAAGCGACGGCTCTGCAATGCTACGTTGCCCGCCAGGTCGCTGGCGCGGAAGAGCACCTGGTAGCCGGCGAAGTCTTGATCCTCAGGGGCCGGCCAGATGCTGCTCCAGCTTCCGTCGCCCGCCACCGCCAGCGATTGCCACGTAAAACCGCCGTCCAGGCTGATCTCCATGGCGCGCAGGCCGGTGGCGCCGGTGGTCACGCTGCCGGCGATCTCCAGCGAGTCGTAGACCAGATCGCCGTCGCCGGGAGAAGTGACGACCAGAGCAGGGGGCGTGTAGGTCACGCTGACGAAGACGTGGTCTTCCAGGTCGGCCTCCGGCGCGTGCTGGACGGCGCCCGACGACGCCGTGGCGACGATCTCGTAGACGCCAGCACCCGGCAGCGTCACGTCGGCGGTCCAGGCACTGATAGCCGCCGCCGGGTCGGCCAGATTCGCCGTGACGTTGATGCTCTGGCCGGGCGCGGTCAGCACAACCTGCGCGTTGTTGCCGGGATTGGCAAAGCTGGCGTAGCCGGTCACCGCGATCACCGGGTTGTTGGTGGCGCCGGCCAGCGACGGCGATGTGATCACCGCCGAGTCGCCGCTGTCAACCACGGTGACCGTGCGGGCCTCGCTGCGAGTCTCGTTGCCGGCCTGGTCGCGGGCGACCGCGACGACACTGAGCGTGCCGCTGGCGCCGCCGACGATCGCGCGGAAGCTGCGCGGCAGGCCGCTGGCCTCGCTCCAGCCGTCGTCCGCCCATTCGGCGTCCACCGGCGCGCCGTTGACCTCGAAGGAGACCGACGCGACGTTGAAGCGCTGGCCGGAGCCGGTCGGCACGTAGTCGCTGACCTCGGCCTCAAGCTCGAAGGCGGGATAGTTGGTCGATGTCGATGCCTGGGGCGGCCACGTCCAGCTCACCGCCGGGGCGGTGCCGTCGGCGATGAACGCGCTGATGTACAGCGGGCCGGTCTCGTTGCCGGCGCCGTCGTCACCTTGAGCGTAAAGCCTGTACAGGCCGTCGCCCTCCGCCGGGGTTACGCCGCCGTTCCAGTATGACCCGGTCTCGCCGGGCGTCGTCAGTGCGGCCGCCGACCACGTCGAAGGCTCGGTGGCGGTCACCGGCTCGCTGGCGTCGACCACGTGGCTGATGCCTACCTCGACGGAGGCCATGCCCGAGCTGGCATCGACGCAGGTAGTCCCCTCGACGCCGAAAAGCAGCGTGAGCGGCACGGCCAGCACCTCGTGGTAGCCCATGTCCGACACGCTGCCGCCGCCCACCGGTACGGGCGCCAACGGCTCGCCGCTGTCCACGGCCGGTGAGTTGGCCTGCAACCGATAGTTGCCGGCGGTTGGATCAATGAGCAGCGGATTCTGGCCGGTGATCTCGTGGCTCCGTTGCACCAATCCGGTGCCGCCATCATCCTGATAGTCGAGGGTGTTTTCGTAGAGCAGGTTATAGTCGTTGAAGATCGCGCCGGAATCCGCAGTTGCAAGCCCGGTCCCATTGTTGGCGAGGATGCTGTTATGAACGCCGGCCCAGGAACCACCGCCGCTGGCGAGAACGGCCGAGCCGCTGTTGCCGGCGACCGTGTTGTTGTAAGTTGCGCCCGATGAGCCGTCCTCGAACACGATACCGTTGCCGTTGCCGGTGATCAGGCTGCGGGTGACGGTAATGTTGTTGGAGTATCCCGTGACCAGGACGGCCGCCTGGCCCGCGCCGGTGATCGTCACGCCACTCACCTCGGACTGCGTGGTCCCAGATAACACGACCGCGCTGCCCGCGCCCGATCCCTGAAAGATGGTGTCGTCGGCGCCGCTGCCGGCCAGCCGGGTGTAGCTGGGCAACGTCAGCGCCTCGCTGTATGTGCCCGGCCCCACGCCGACCGTGTAGGTCGATTTCAGACCCTGGCCGAAGGCCTGCGCCATGGTCGTCTCCGCGCTGTCGATGGCGTCCTGCACCACGTCGAAGGCGTCCACCTGCCAGTCCAACCCGTCGTTGAGGCAGGTCTCGCAGTAGTCGTCGTCGGCGTAGAAGGCGGCCTGGGCGTGCTGCCAGGCGCCGATGTCCACCCGTCCGCCGGTGGCCGGCGGTGTCGGGTCGTCGGGGTCTCCGGCGTTGATGGCCGGCGAGCCGGTCACAAGCTGGTAGTTGTTGACCGAGGACTGGACGAACAGCGGATCGGCGAAGACGTCGCCGGGCGCCGGCTGGTCCACCGGCGTTCCGTCGATCAGAAGATCCTCGCCGTTGCGCCAGAACAGGTCGTAGTCGCGCGTCACGCTGCCGCCGCTGCGCCCGCCGGTGTAAAGGTTGCGCACGGCCACGTCCGTCAGCGCCTGGTCGTAGATCTGCAGATCGTCCACCAGGCCGTGGAAGCGGTTGATGTTGTCGCCGCGCTGGCCGATGTACAGGGCCGAGTTGTTGACTGTCGATCCAGTGGTGCTGTCAGCGGTCGAGCCTTCCAGCACGCCGTCCACGTACAGGCTGAGCGTGCCTGTGGCGCCGCCGGAACGCACGAAGGTGATCTGATGCCACTGGCCGTCGTTGATGAACGACGAGGACGTGATCTTGGGCGCGTGGCTGCCGTCGTAGCGCTCGACGTACACCTTGCCTTCGTTGCTGCCTGCGTTCTGGTTGTAGTAGCGGATCACGAAGGGGTAGCGGCCCTGGTGCTGGCTCCACTTCTCCACCACGTCGCTGTCGTTATCCGAGCCTGACGGGAACTGCGTCCCGTCGGGCTTGATCCACACCGACACGGTGAAGTCATCGTGCGTGTCGAAGTCCAGCGCGTCGGAATCGGGGATGCGCACGTAGTCGTCCACGCCGTCCAGCGTCAGCGCATAGGGGTTCTCTGTGCCGATGGGGGCGGCGCTGGTCGAATAACCGGCGCCGTTGGTCAGCGCGCCGTCATGGCCGTTGCCGCTGTCGTCGAAGGCTGTCGAACCGCTGCCCTCATCGAAGGACCAGGCGGCCACGGGAGCGGTCGCGCCGCAGCTTTCGAGATCGACCGCCGCGCCCTGGTTGTACGCCAGCACGGTGTTGCGCTGATCGAGGCTGCCGCAGTTGCGGGTTTGCACGCCGTCCACGTTGTTGACCACGGTGTTGTTGATCAGCGTCACAGCCGCGCGGTTGCCATCCGACGCGACGGCGACATTGGTGTTGCGTATCACCAGGCGCTGCAGGGTAACGTTGCCCTGTTTGACGCGCACGCCGTCATACCGGTCGTCCCCCTGGATGGTCAGGTGCGCCAGGCGCGCGTTGCCCGCCATGCCGGCGCTGACCATAGGCCGGTTGATCCAGTCGGCCGGGCTTTTGGCGCCCGCTGCCAGCGCCGCGATGTCGTCGGCGCTCAGCGCCTCGTTCCACAGCGCCACGTCGTCCAGCATGCCGCTGATGCCATAGCGCGGGTCGCCGAATGGACCATCGCCGCCGCTGCCGAACCAGAGCGGCATTGTGTTGCCAAGGCTGCTTGTCGCCCGGTTGCCGCCCACGGTGCTGACGTATGCGCCGTTGAGATACAGGTCCTGGTAGCGCACACCGTTCTGAATGCGCACCACATAGGCCACATGGCGCCAGCCGACGTCCGAGGCGTCGTATTCGGGGCCGAAGTCCCAGCCCGGGCTGTTGTAGGTGGCCATGCGGCTGCGGTTGCCGCTGTTGTCGGCGTCCTGGACTTCCCACTTCAACTCGGCTGCTGAGTTGGCCGGCTTGCCCATGGTCTTGCCGGCCATCTCGGCCGCTGTGCCCTGGACCCAGAAGGCGACTGTGAAGGCCTGGTCGAAGAGCAGCGAGTCGGAGTGTTTGACCAAGATAGCCTCGCCGCCCTGGAAGTCGATGGACTGGCCGCCAGGCAGCGCGGCGGGCACGTCGGACGAGTAGGTCGCGCCGCTGCCGTGGCCGGAGTACGTCCCGTTGTTGCCGTTGCCCGTGTCGTCGGCCAGCGAGCCGTCGAAGGGCCAGTAGCCGACCAGCGAGCTGTCTGCCAGATCGGACGCGGGCGCGCGGCCCGCGGCAGTGCCCGATGGCCGGCCGGTGGCGTGAGGATGGTCACCTCCGGCCCTGAGCCGACGATGTTCACCCCGTTGGCCAACGCGATCTGCTCTTCGTAGATTCCCGGCAGGACGAAGATGTTCTGCCCGCCGGCGTTGATGGCCGACTGGATCGTCGCAAAGGCATCGGTTCCCCAGGTATGGCCGTCGTTGGCGCAGGCCGCGCAGTAGGTCGCGGAGACATACACCGTGTCGGCGATCTGTGCAGCGCGCTGCGGCGGGCCGGCAACGATAGCCGAGCGGCCGGCCGGCGCGGACACAGGAAGAGCCGCCGGATCGGGCTGCGGCACCGGGCCGCGGCCGATTTCGCCGGCGGTTTCCTGGCTGCCGCCGGCATCAGGGGGCACGACCAGCAGATCGGACGACAGGTCGCAGTTCAGGTCGGAGCCGGCCGCGTAGGGCGCCGAAGCCACGGCGGCCGCGTCGCTGATCGTTGCGGCGATGGCCGGCGATCCGGGGCGCGCGGCGTTGCCGTGGATCACGTACGCCTGGTTGCCGGACGTCCCCAGCACCAGGTCGTTCAGGCCGTCGGCGTTGACGTCGCCGGGCGCGGCCAGAATTCCCGAGGCCGCGGGGCTGTAGCTCAAGGTTGCATCGCCGCCGTAGCCCTGGCCCCAGTCAGCCGCCGTGCGGCCGTAGATCAGCCGCGGTGCGTTGCCGTCGCTGTACAGCAGGTCGTCCAGGCCGTCGCCGTCCACGTCGCCCAGCGCCAGCACCTGCTGACCCGGCTGGCTGGAGCCGGCAAAGGAGGCTGCGGCATCCGTGGCCGGCGTCAGCCCGATGTTGGATGCGCCGCGGTAATCGGTCGAGCCGAGGAAGAGGTAGACGCGCGCACCGCCGCCGTAGCTGTTGGCCGGGTCGCTGACAGCGAAATCGGCCAGCCCGTCGTCGTTCAGGTCGCCGACACCGGTCGCGACCGCGTCCGACGCCGTGGCAAACGGAATGACCGCGGCCGAGGCATTGTCGATGGTGAAGGTCTGGGACGAGAACTTGCTGCGGCCCGCGACCAGATATGTCTTGCTGGCCGTGCCGATCAGCAGGTCGCCGTACCTGTCATCGTTGACGTCGCCGGCGGCCGCGATCCACTGGCCGACCGTGCCGCCCTGGCTGGTCAGGATCGCGCCGCGGCCGCTGTTGCTGCTGCTCGACAGCGTTGACAGGTCCCACGATGCGCCGGTACCGCCGTAACGGCCAAAGACCACGAACACGCGGTTGTTGCCCGGATCGCCGATCAGCAGGTCGCTTAGGCTGTCCCCGTTGACATCGCCGGCAGGCGCGACGTATTGGCCCAGCCCAGCAGAGCCGCTGGCGACCAGGCTGGACGTCGCGGCTTCCAGCGACTCGACGTCGGGCGGCACCGGCCAGTCGCCGGCGCGTCCGGAGAGGATCACGACCTTGCCAGCGCCGCCGTTGTAGGCCGGCATGCCGACCGCCGCATCAGCGCGGTTGTCGCCGTTCATATCGCCGACCCAAGTCACGGTTGCGCCGGTCAGGTCGCCGACGCCCGACGCCTCCAGCCAGACGGTGGCGTCGTCCTGGCTGTCCAGCGTGCCGCTCAGGTCGGCCGGGCGGGCCGGCAGCGGCGCGTTGCCGGTGTCGTCGGCGTGCCCCAGCAGGGCAACCGATTGGCCGGCCGGTACGTCCGACAGGTAGTTGCCCAGGTTCACCGCCGGCGGCAGAATATCGAGCACGACCCGGACGGTCGTCGCGTCGCCGGCCTGCCCGAGGGCGTCGATGGCGCGTGCGGCGACGGTGTGCGTGCCTCCGCCGCCGGCATACACCTGCCAGGAGTAGGTAGTTGACTGGGTTGGCGGGGCGTCGCTGCGCGCCGACCAGATGTGCTCCCACGGCCCGCCGTCGATGCTGACCTGGATCACCTCGACGCCGGCTGCCGCGGCTGCACCCGACGCCAGGTCGTTGGCCACGATATCGACCGGGATGGTGGCGCCACCCTGCCCATCCAGGGTCAGGTTGGTGATCACCTCGCCGTCGGTCAGGTTGGTGATGCTGGCGCCAGGGCCGGTGCGGTCGACGACTACCGTGGCGCTGGACGGCGCCGTCTGCACGTTGCCGACCACGTCGGTCGCGCGCGCCTGCACGGCATATGAACCATCGCTGGTTGGGAGGGACCAGGTCCACGTGAAGACCTTGGTCTGGTTCAGCGGCTGCCATCCGCTGCCGGCCGCCGAGATCTCCACCAGCGAGACCCATGAATCGCTGGGCAGATCGCTGGCCGATCCTGTCACGAGGTAGCTGTCGGCGTTAGTGACGGTCGTGTCGTCCGGCGGCGGGTCGTTGAGGACGGCCACGGGAGGTGTGTTGTCGATGATTACCTGCGCGCTGGCCTGCGCCTGGCGCGTGATCGACGGATCGGTGGGGTCGGTGAAGGGCAGCGTCAGCGTCTGGTAGAGCGAGCCGCTGGGAGCACTGGCCAGGGCGGGCGCCTGCAGGGTGACGGTGAACTCCTCGCCGGGGTAGAGCTGGCTCTGGCTGAGATCCCAGAGCGTGCAGTCGTCGCCTCCGACCGTGTCGGTGGTGGGCGTGGGCGGAGTATAGCCGCTGGACGCACTCACGCCGGTGACCGTCAGCGCGCCGAACGTTCCGCTGGGCGCGCACCAGCTCAGCGTCGTGTCCAGCGCGGCGCCGATGTCGTTGAAGAGATGGAACTGCTGTTGCATCGCATCGCCCGGGCCAAGGATGGTCAGCGGGGCGGCGTTTGGCTCATCGGGGTCCTCGTAGGAGGGCGAAAGCACCTGTTGGGACAGGCGGGGCGCGGTGTTGGCCGCCACCGGGCTGGTGCCGATGGCGCGCTCGGCCTTGTCGTTCAGCTTGTCGCCGTCGTAGTCGGCGTCGGTCGGGCTGGAGCATGTCCAGTAGCTGAAGCCGGCGCCCGAACCCAGGGTCGTAACCTCCCAGCCGCCGACCTGCTGACCGCTGGCGTTGACGTAGCAAACCTCCTCGCCGTCCTTCAGCCCATCGCCGTCGTAGTCCGACTTGGTGGGCGACGTGCCGATCAGCAGCTCCTGGTAGTCGGTCAGGCCGTCGTTGTCGCTGTCGGCGCGCAGCCCGTTGCTGCCCAGTTGCGCCTCGTCGCCGTCGCTCAGTCCGTCGCCGTCGCTGTCCCAGACGTTGGTGCAGGTGCTGGTGGCATTGGCCGGCAGCACACCGTTGGGGCAGTACGTGCTCTCCCAGCCGATGCAGGCGGACGGGTGCGGCGTGTTGTGGTTGCCGTTGCAGAGAAAGTCGCCATCCGCGTCCCAGTTGTCCAGCTCCGACCAGTCCCACAATCCGTTGATAGTGTTCGGAAGGACATCGACATAGAGCGTGCTGGTGGCCTTGTTGTAGTTCGTGGTGTCACCCGGCGAAGGCGCAACGCCGGAGGTGGTCTTCGCTTCACAGTAATCGTAGATGAAGTTGACGCCATAGCATGACTGGTAGCGCAAGCTGTAGCGGACCACGGTGGTGATCTTGAGGGTAAGGTTGCGCACCGCCTGCTCCGGCGTGATGGACACCGTGGCGTGGCTCTTGCAGTATCCCTTGTCGTTGGAGGTGGTGCAGTTGTAGTGGACCGGGGTCGGTACCACCGGCGTGACGGTCGCGCTCGCGCCGCTGAAGCGCCATTCGCCGTAGGCCGAGCTTTGCTTCACATCGTCGAGGTTGCCGCTGCGGCTGTGGGTCCAGTTCCACTGGCTCTTGCCCGGCCCCTTGACGATCACTCCGGTGAAGTCGGTCTGCATCGTCAACGGGTTGCCGGTGACGATCCCTTCGTCCGCATTACCCAAAGAGACACTGGTCGAACTGCTGGTGAGCGGGTTGTTGGAATCCAGCTCCGAATAGAGGGAGAAGTTGGAGATGATGCCAGCAACCCAGTCGGCGATGTCGTCCAGGATGCCGTCCAGGCCGGTGTTGACGCCAAAAACGCTCAACAAGCTGCTGATGGCGACCACCGGCGCCAGCAGCAAGACGGCGATCACGGTAGTGACGGTTAATGCCACCCCGAACCCACTGTTCATCGCGAGCTGCATGGCCTGGATGTTGACGTCGTAGTTGGTGAACATCAGCCAACTGCCGGTCGGCTTGATGATGGTACCGACGCCCGCGCTGGCGTTGGTCTGGTTGGCAGCGTGCCAGACGGCCGCGCCGTTCTCCGCTGCATTGGCGATAGTCTGCGACGAACCGGCTACCCGCTGCAGCGAGGACTGCGGCACGCGCAGGCCCCAGTTGTAGCCGTCGGGAATGGAGCGGCCCTTGGGCGCGAGCCGGTCGCGGGTGTCGCTGACCTGGTTCAGATAGCTATCGATGCCCGGTAGCCCCAGCGTGTCGAGGCCGTCCTGCCAGACCTGCCAGCCGCGCGCGTCGCCATAGGTGCTGCTGAGCGACTCGAGCTGGCTGAGCTGGAAGGTGCTGTCGACGTAGCCCGGCAGCGACACCTGCTGCGGCTGGTCCAGCCAGTCGAAGATCGCCTGGTCGTCGGCCTGTGCGCCGACCAGCACAACGCCGTTGCGCTCGACATAGTTCACCAGCCCGGCGTAGTAGTGCAGCACCAGATAATCGACGGTGGTCTTGGTGGACTGCTGCTCCTGATTCGGATAGCGGTCGGCAAGCTCGGCCAGCGCCCCGTCCATGGTCAGGGCGGTCCAACTGTTCGATCCCGACTGCCATTGGTACTGGGTGATCTCGATCTGGCGCATGGTCGACAGGACGTTGTTCGACAGTTCCACAGTGATTTTGCTGCCGGAGACGGACACGCCGCCGCTCTCCAGGCCCAGCGCGCCGGTTGTCTCCTGGTAGCCCAGGGCGAGGATGGGTGTGCGGCTGTGGCTGTAGTGAGCGTTGAGAAAGTCCACCGTGGTGGTCATAGTCGTGGTCGCCAGCGCCTCTTCGCGATGGGCGTAGGTGTCGTAGGTGGTGGCCAGCGGGGGAGTGACACCCCAGGTCTCCTCGGCCGGCGTGCTGGCGCTGGAGAACCGATTCACGATGGTGGGCAGGTCGGGCTGCACGTTGTACAGATAGCTGGAGTTCAGGCCCGCCATGAGGTTCGACATCACCGTTCCCTCGTCGGTGGTCGTGGTGCTGGTCTCCGGGGCGTTGGGCGCTCCGAACAGCGCAACCTCGACGTCCTCGCTCTCGGTGACGCTCAACCCGACCACGCGGATGGACGGCTCGTAATAGGAGGCGGCCACCTCGTCGGTGGTCTTGATCACCGTGCTGTTGGTATAGTATCCGTAGTTGCCGTAGATCCGGTGGAAGACGCGCTGGGTTGTCTTTTCGTCGGTGTTGACCTGCGCCAGCCAGCCCACCTTGACGCTGGTGAGGTCCAGTCCCAGCGCGGTCTCGCTGTCGGTGAACGCCATATGCGCCCGGAAGGCGTCGATGGCGCCGTTGGCGCCGACGGTCGTGAGCGGCGCCATCACCTGGTACAGCCCGTTGCCGTCCGGTCCGCTGACGAGATAGCCGTACTCCTTCGTCAGGCTGGGCGGAACGGCGGTGGTGAACTGCAACATCGGAAACAGGGTGACGTCGTCCGCCGAGTTGTTCAGGTCCTGGATCTGTCCCTTGTCGTCAGATGGCCAGTCCAGCGGCGTCGTGTTGTAGCGCAGGTGCGACGTGTCCTGCGGCTGCACCAGCAGATCGACATAAACATACGTACTGCTGTGCGACGCGGACGTGGGTTTGGAGATCTTGAGCTCGTAGGAAGGCTGATAGCCCAGCACCGTGTAGGGCGAGTTGTCCAGCGAGTCGACCACGCCGTCGCCGTCGTTGTCGTCATCCCACGGGTTGGGGATGCCGTCGCCGTCGGGATCCAGCGTGCTGGCGTCCTGCGTGGCCCAGGCCGGGTTCCACTCGGCCACATCGTCCATCCCGTCCAGGTTGGAGTCCCGCATCTTGGGGTTGGTGGTCCAGGTGACGCCGTTCAGCGTGAAACCCTGGAGCTCCAGCGTGTCAGTGATGGTGTCGCCGTCGCTGTCGGCGTGGTTGTAATCGGTGCCCAGGCAGCTCTCGGTCAGGTTGTCCATGCCGTCCTGGTCCTGGTCGTCGGTGGCCGGCAGCCCGCCGGGGATGATGGCGCAGTCGCTGACGTCGTCGGTCACCGCGTCGGGAGCGGCCAGCCTGGCTGCTGCCGCCTCAAGCTGCACCGGATCCAGGGCTCCCAAGCCGGCAGCCTGATCGTCCGGCAGAGGCGGTTCCTGCAGCGCAGCCAGGCGGTCCAGCGAACTCGCCGCCGCGCCGGTTTGCAGGAGCGGACCGAACACGAAGACCACGGTCATGCCGACCGCGACCGCGAGGTAGCCAGCACGGCGACGGATCACGAGCGCGGCCAGGGCAGCGGCAGCAAGCAGCAGCCCGGCCAGAATCAGCGGAAGCACAAGCCCCTGCGGGGCACAGCGGCGAGCGCGCCCTCAGAGGTTGTTGCCGCCTGCGCCGGGCCGCCGCTGCCAGCCGACGCAGGGGCCTCGACGGGCGCAATCGGTGCGCCGAAATCGCGGTAATCGACCTGCATCTGTAAGCGGGCGTCGAAGCCGGTCGTTACCTGTGGCAGCGTCAGGTCGAGCTGCACCCGCTGCGGCAGGCCGTCCTCGCCGACCCACATCTCCCCCGTGCCGCTGACGTTCCAGTAGGTTGCCGCCGCGGCGCCCGTCTGCGCGATGCGGACGTCGTACCCGGACTCCTGGCTGAGCAGCTTCTCCAGCCGCGCGCTCATCAGCGCCGCATAGCGGTTGCGGTCGATGGCGAAGGCATAACGGCGCGACACCCCGGCCGCGCTGGCGGTATCAGGCAGGCGCTGGACGTCGGTCGCCGCGTCCAGCAGCGCAACCGCGTCGGCGGCCGGCCCGGCGGCGTCCAGCGCGTTGGGGATGCGGCTCCAGGAACCCTGCTGATCGACGTAGATCTGATCGCCGACCTGGACGATCCTGGTCTGTTCGTCGCGGCCGTCAAACGAGCGCGTCAATGTCAGCCGGGCGTGTCCAGGCTCGGCGACCTCGCCTTCCAGGCGCATGGTCAGCTCGACAGGCTCGCTGGCGGCAGGCTCATCGACCGCTGTCACCTGCTCGCGGACTTCCGCCGAAAAACGGTGCGACCTGGAGGCGCGGACTGCATCCATCGCGGCCTGAACTGCGGCCGCCGGCGACGGTTCGCCGGCCTCGACAGGCAAGCGAAAACCAAATGCTATCCAACCGATCAGGGCGGCTGCTGCCAGGGCAACCATGAGGGCCTTCGTATGGTTCTTCAGTTTCATTGTTCTCAGTTCTCAAGTATCGGGTTCAGCAGTTCAAGCAATGCGGCCCAAAACAGCAACCCACCGCATCGTCGTTGCATGGAGGCCTGGGGAGGTTGCTATGGATGGCGCTGGCTCTGGTCAAGTTGCAGGAGCGGCAAGTAGCTGCAATAGCAGGTGGTCGCGGTCGGGACCGGTGTGGCAGTTGGCGTAGGCGTGGCGGTCGGCTCCGGACTGTGGGGAAAGGCGACCGTCCAGGTGGTGTTGGCCCCGACGTAGACAGTCATCTGGTTGGGGCTGGGCGCGTAGCCTGGCGGCGGCGCCTGTTCGAGCACCGTGTAGTAGCCCGGCTCGACCGCGGCAAAGGCGAACTGGCCGGCGCTGCCCGACGTCTGGGTAGCCACGAGCACGTTGCCGCGCGTGAGCGCAATCACGGCGCCCGGCAGACCCGGCTCGCCGGCGTCCGGCAGCAGGTTGCCGTTCTCGTCGTAGAAGGCGAATCCACCGATGCCGCCATGGGGTGGCGTCGCCGTCGGCGTTGGTGTCTGCGTGGATGTCGCGGTCGGCGTTGCCGTGGCCGTCCCGGTTGCAGTTGCGGTCGCGGTTGGCGTTGCTGTGTGTGTGGTGGTGGCCGTTGGCGTGGCAGTTGCAATGCCTGTGCCGCGCCAGATGCGTCCGGTGTGGTCCACCAGGATGACGTCGTTCATGTCGTGAACCCAGAGGTCCATGATGTCGGCGTCCGTCGGCGACGTGACCTGGTGCCAGGAGAACCCGTCGGTGGTGCGCATCAACAGCCCGCCGCCCTGGCATTCCTCGGTCAGCTCATCGGGCGCGTCGATGCAGCCGCCGGCAAAGCCGTGGGTCGCATCGACCATCTGGACGTTGAAAAGCGCGGGCGATTGCCGGTCAGCGGGGCGCGTTGGCTGGCTCCCAGGTGTCGCCGCCATCCAGGCTGCGGTAGATGTGGATCACGCCGTCGGTGGTGTCCGTCTCGCTGCCGCCGGCCAGCCAGCATGTGCTGTCGTCGGTGCACCAGACGCCGTAGAACCTGGCCGCGGGCGCAGGCTGCCGTATCCAGGTGTCGCCGTTGTCGGCTGAGAAAAAGGCCGTGGCCTGAGCGGCCGCGTAGCACAAGCCGGGCGTCGGGCAGGAGAAATCGTAGACCTCGATCTCCAGCGGGTCGTTGGCGATCTCGGCGGTGAAGGTGATCCCGTCGGTGCTGCGCAGGAAGTTGGCGCGGCGGCCTGGCAGATTGGCATAGCCGCTGGTGCCGGCCAGCACCGTCGTTCCGACCCCGGTCCAACCCGCCGACCACAGCCAGCCGGTCCAGTCGGCGTCCACCACGCCGGGCGTCCAGGTGGCGCCGCCGTCGGTCGTCATCTGGATGCGGGGCGTGCTGGCGCCGGCGATCCAGCAGGTGTCGGCGTTGCTGCACGCCAGGCCGCGCTTGAAACGGTTGGTGCCCGGCACGGTATCGACGGTCCAGGTTTGCCCGCCGTCCGTGGTCTTTCCGATCGACACAGCGCCTTCACCGTTGTTGACGTTCCAGTCGGGCCCGCCGACCGCATAGCCAACGCTGGCCGTTGGAAAGTCCACCGTGTACCAGAAGACATCCGGGCTGTTCTGCACCAGTTCCCAGTCCAGGACCTCGATTTCTCTGGAAGGCCCGGCTGCATACGATTCCGCCGGGCGCAACGGAAGCAAAGCTGCGCTGGCCGGGACGACAAGCGCCAGAACCAC
Source organism: Caldilineales bacterium (assembly GCA_041391245.1). GTDB lineage: Bacteria > Chloroflexota > Anaerolineae > JAAEKA01 > JAAEKA01 > JACKBK01. The sequence continues at coordinate 152,019 of JAWKOJ010000008.1, read as the reverse complement.
AACCAGGGGCAACACCCACTTTCCGCATTTTCTTATCTGGTACACAACGTTCTCCCTGGGCTAATGCACGCCGCCGACCTGCCGCAGCAGAATGTGATACAAGATCAATGCGCTGTTGCGCAGGTCATCGACCGGTGCGCCTTCGTTCAACCCGTGGAAGTTGATCGGCGGCCCGAAGTCGTCGGAGAAAAGCGCGCCGGCAGCGACCAGCGACGTAAATCCCTTGGCATCGGTCCCACCGCCGGTAGCGAACTGGGGACAGGCGACGCCCATCACGTCCTCGTAGCCGCGGCTGACGGTTTGGAACTGCGGGCCCTGCGGGTCGCGCACGTCAGGCGCGTAGATGTTGGCCGTGCGATAGGTTAGCCCGACGTCGGGATACTGCTCGTTGAAACGGGCCACCAGTTCGTCGAAGACCTTGGGAAAGATGCTGCTGCCGGGCACCAGGCCCGGCGTCACGCCGGTGTAGGGCGAGTCGTGGTGACCCAGCGCGTAGCGGACGTCGATCGCCAGGTCCAGGGTCTCTCCATCAACGGAGGGCAGCAGGCGGGTCAGCGCATAGCTGGTGCCGTTGCCGGCGCTGAAGACCTGGTCGAAGCGCTGCAAGAGCTCGGGGTGCGTTTCACCGAACACCTGCGTGCCCCAACTCCAGGCAATGAACTGCGCCATACGCCCGTAGCCGTTGTCGGCCAGCGTGCCATCGTCCACCAGGCCGGCCAGGAAATTGGCCAGCGACACGAGCGGGTTGGCGCCGTCGGCCCGGTTTTCGTTGGGCGCAGAGCCGTGCTGCGCGCCCTCGACAGTGGTCGTCAGCAGCAGCGCCGAGCCGTCGCGGTCCACCTGCAGCGGCGCGCGGTGGTAGCCAGGATCGTCGAAGCCGTAGGCCGCGTACATGCTTTCGATTTTCGCAGCCAACTCGTCGAGCGCGGCCGGGTCGTCGCCCTCGATGCGCGCGTCGCCTGATCCGGTATCTGGTTGACTGCACCATCCGGTGTGCGCAGCTCGGTGAGCCACAAATCACCCGCCGCGGCGTCGCCCAACGGCACGCTGAAGACCGGCCGTTCGATGCCCTTCTCGGCACGCACGCACCAGTAGGCGTCGAAGACGATGCCCAACTCAGGTGCGCCGACCGCATCCAGGTAGTAGCGCATGCTCATGTCGGTCTCCTCGGCCGTATCGAAGGAAACCTCCAGCGTCCAGTCGTCCAGCGCATCGGTGCCGTCGAACTGCCTGGCCGCGGATTCAAGCACGCTCAGCGCAAGTATCCCCGGCCCCTTGTCGTCCACGGCGCCGCGGCCGACCAGGAAGGGCTGCGTCCCGCCGCGGTATTCCTTGACCTCGGCGCGTGGCTCGAAGGGCTGCCAGGCGTCGTCGCCCGGCGGCACGGTGTCCATGTGGGTCAGCATCGAGAACTTGCGCGGGCCGTCGCCGGCGAAAGCCGAACACCCAACGGTTCACGCCGTCGATCTCCTCCTGCCACTGGAACGGCTCCACCTTCAACGTCTCCTGGCCGGCGTTGAACGCGTCGACACGCTCGTTCAGGTAGGTGCGGATACGTTCCAGGTTAGCGGTGACACGCGCTTCGCTGTCGGGCGCGTCGTCGCGGTAGGTCTGGATCTCCACCAGCGCCGAGGTGTCGCGGATAAACGTCTCGTCCAGCCGCGCCAGCAGAAAGGCATCTACGTCCGAGATGGCCGGCTGGGTGGCGCCGGACGCTGCTGCCGGGGTTGGCTCCTCCGGAGGCTGTGAGGCGGGACCGCATTCGCCGCGGAAGAACGCCCATTCGTCGCAGACGCTGTCGTCGGGGAAGACGCACAGGCCCGACGGGCCATCACCCGTGTAGCCGCGCGGCTGCGTGCTGCCGCCGTGATCGAGACAGTACTGCGTTGCCGGGTTGGCGATCTGTGAAGGGCCAGCGGGCGGATAACATCCCGCGGCGAACATCGCCAGGAGCAAGAGCGAGGTCGCGATAACGTGTTTCCTGTCAGACATGGTTCGCCTCCTGTTCGACCAAAGCGTCGCGTTGTTCATCAGGAATCGCTTCTGGGGTAGATGATCCCGTATCCTCGTCCGGTGCGCCGTGGCCGACGTGTGAGTGCAGATAGCGCAGCAGCATCGGTATGTTGGCGAAACGCACGGTCTCTCCCGTATGTACGGACTGCGCCGAGGCCCGCCACTGCGAGCGGGCAGAATCACGCCACATGCGCACCATGAAAGCGATGTAGGTGCGCTCCAATTGATTCTTGTCGTGTTGTGTCATTGAGCGGCCTTCCAGGGTTTGGATCGAACAGGGTAGCGAAGACATGTCGCCTTGCGCGGAATCGCCAGGAACAAGGCGAGTATAGCAGCCCAGCGCATCAAGATCGCATCAGGGAGCGATGGATTTCGCATCAGATGTGCAAATTGAGGGCGATGGCATACGCAATCCGCCGGTTTGGTGGTACAATTGGCGCGTTTCAACATCCGTTCAAGTTTGGCCTCGGGCCCGGATCACGTTTCTTATGGCCAGTATCGATCTCAACCTGTTCGGCGAGCTATCGATCATAATTGATGGCCGGCAGGTAACTGAGTTTCCCACCGAGAAGACGCGCGCGCTGCTTGCCTATCTGGCGGTGGAGTCGGCGAGGCCGCACAGCCGCGTGGTTCTGGCGGGTCTCCTCTGGCCCGATGTACCAGACCAGCAAGCGCGCACCAATCTGCGCAACACCCTCTACCGCCTGCGCAAGACGCTGGACGATGCCGTTCCCGGTGCAAGCAGCACCTTCCTGAAGATCTCCAGCCATTCGCTGACCTTCCACCCGTCCCAGATCATGGTGGATGTTCTGGCATTTCAGGCCAGGATGGAGGCAGTGGCCGCGCACGTCCATCCATCGCTGGCCGCGTGCGACGAGTGTCTGGCCAATCTTACTGCCGCTGCCGGTCTCTACCGGGGCGATCTGTTGCGCGGTCTCAGCCTGCCCGATGCCCCTGATTTCGAGGAGTGGCTCTTGTTGCGCCGCGAGTATCTGAGCCTGCTGGCGATCCAGGCGCTGGCGGACTTGACCAACGTGCTGGAAGCGCGCCGGCAATACGCGCAGGCGCACGCGTACGGCTCACGACTGCTCGCGCTGGATCAGTTCCGCGAGGAAACACACCGCCAGATCATGCGTCTCCTGGCGCATCAGGGTATGACCGAGCGGGCGCTGGCGCAGTTTCAGGGGCTGCGCAAGCTGCTGCGCGAGGAGATGGGAGTCGAGCCGGACGAGCAAACGTCCGATCTGGTGCGGCAGATTTCGGTGGGCGACTTTGGCCGGACGGCCGCCCCCGTCCCGGTTCCCGTGCTGCCATCAGACTGGATTGACGCGCCGCTGGTCGGCCCGTTCTTCGGCAGGACGGCCGAAGCGGCCCAGTTGCAGAAGTGGCTGGTGGAGGACCGGTGCCAACTGGTCGCGCTGCTTGGCATGGGCGGCGTCGGCAAATCGACCCTGGCCACGCACGTTGCCCGCGCCGTATCGGGGCATTTCGATGCGGTCATCTGGCGCTCGCTGCTGAACGGCTCGCTGCTGAGCGATCTGCTGCCATCGATCATCGAAGTGTTGTCAGATGAGCCGGTCGATGGGATGCCTGCCAACCTTGACGAGCAGCTGTCCTTGTTGCTTGACCAACTGCGCCAGCGACGCTGTCTGCTGGTCCTGGACAACTTCGAGACCATTCTGCAGGCCGAGCAGGCCGGCCATTACCGCCCGGGGTACGAAAACTACGGTCAATTGCTGCAGCGGCTCGGCGCGTACGAGCACGAGAGCTGCCTCCTGCTGACCAGCCGCGAGCGTCCGCTGGCCGTCGCGCGCCTGGAGCGCAATTCCAACGGCGTTCGATCGATGCCGATGGCGGGTCTGGACGTTGAGGCATCGCGGTGCGTGTTGGAGGAGCACGGGCTGGCTGTTTCGCCACAGGCAGCCGAGGCGTTGACCCGGCGCTATTCCGGCAACCCCCTGGCGCTGACGCTGGTGGCCCAATCGATTCAGGATCTGTTCCACGGGGACGTGGATGCCTTTCTGGCGGAAGAGACGCCGATCTTCGGCGACATCCGCGACGTTCTGGAGCAGCAGATCAGCCGGCTGGCGCCGCTTGAGCAGGATATCATGGTCTGGCTGGCAATCGGCCGCCAGCCGGTCGCGCCCGCAACCCTCCGCGGTGATATGGTCGGCGCGCCCAGCACAGGCGACCTGCTGGACGCGATGCGCGGGTTGCAGAACCGCTCGCTGCTGGAAAAGATGGGCGAGGGATTCGGCCTGCAAAACGTGGTTACTGAATACCTGACCGACCGGCTGGTGGATCAAATCTGCCGTGAGGTTCTGGATGGGCGTATCGACGCGCTTGATCGCTTTGCGCTGCTCCACACGCGGGTCAGCGAGGTGGTCCGCCAGAGCCAGCGGAGGCTGATTCTTGACCCGATCGCGCGCAGATTGGCGACCACCCAGAGATCGCCGGGCATCGCGGCCCTGCTGCGCGCAATGCTCGACGCGCTGCGAGCCGGTGCGCTGCACGGACCCGGCTATGCCGCCGGCAACATTCTCAACCTGCTGCTGCACGCGGAAGTGGACTTGACCGGCTTCGACTTCTCGCGTCTCGATCTGCGCCAGGCCGACCTGCAAGGCACTCGCCTGCCGCAGGTTAGCTTCATCAGAACTGCCTTCTCCGGCTGCACATTTACCGACACCTCCAATGTGATTACCTCGGTTGCCTTCAGTCCCGACGGCCGTCTGATAGCCGCCGGCAGCGCCGACAACAAGATCAGGCTCTGGCGCATGGCCGACGGGATGCTGGCGACGATGCTGACGGGGCATGATTTCGTCGTCACGTCGATCGCGTTCAGCCCGGACGGCAGTATGCTGGCCAGCGGCAGCATCGACGCAACGGTGCGGCTATGGGATATCGTCGGGTCCAGGAGCGCGTCCGGTTCGGGTCATGTGCGCGCCGTGCTGCGCGACCACGAGGGCAGTCTTCAGGCGGTTGCCTTTAGTCCGGATGGCCGAACGCTGGCCAGCGGCAGCCGTGACGCGACGATCCGGTTGTGGGATGTCGCCGCGATACTGGCAGCGGGCGGCGGCAACGCGTTCGAGGTGCTGCAGGGGCACAGCTTGCTCGTCCTGGGGTTGGATTTCAGCCCGGACGGCCGGCTGCTGGCCAGCGCCGGTGCAGATCAGGTCATCCGCCTGTGGGATATGACGGACGCACGGCCATCGACCGAGCGAGCGTCGATTGTCTTGGACGGCCACAGCGACCGGGTCACCAGCGTGACGTTCAGCCCCGGCGGAAAGACTCTGGCCAGCGCCAGCAACGATGGAAGCGTACGCCTGTGGGATGCGGCAAGCGGGCGTTGCCTGCACGTCCTGAACCGGCATCGCAACTGGGTGCTAAGCGTTGCTTTCGACCCAACCGGGCGCATGGTTGCCAGCGGCAGCATCGACCGCTCGATACTGATCTGGGATCTGTTCGATGAACAGATGTTGGCAGGCGAGCGGCCTCCATACGCCCGCCAGGACCACAGCGACTGGGTTCGCTCGGTCGCGTTCAGTCCCGACGGTCACATCCTGGCCAGCGGCGGCGACGACAAGAGCGTGCGGCTCTGGGACGTTCGCACGAGGCAGCTTCTTCGGCTGCACCAGGGTTTCAAGAACCGGGTGTTATCGGTGGCGTTCAGCCCGGATGGCGCCACATTGGCCAGCGCCAGCGAGGACGGTAAGGCTCGCTTGTGGCGAATCGACGCGCCCGCGATGCAGTATGAACTGCCGGCGGGTGGCCAGCGCTCGGTCGCGGGCCAGCTCAAATCGGTAGCCTTTTCTCCCAGCGGAGACCTGCTGGCCACCGGTGGCGGCCGTTCGCCGGTCAACATCTGGGATGCGAGAAGCGGAAGGCTGCGATCCACCCTTCGTGGTCATCTGGGCCGGATCGTCTGCGTCGTGTTCAGTCCAGACGGCCGCTTCGTGGCGGCCGGCGGTGAGGACCGTTCGGTGTATGTGTGGTCTCTGAACCAACATAGGTCCGGCGGCCTGCCGCGAATCATGCGCATACATGAACAAGCCGTCGTTTCGCTGGCCTTCAGCCCCGACAGCACGCTGCTGGCCAGCGGCAGCGCCGACCGCAACGTCTGCCTGTGGGACGTGGCGACTGGACAAGTTCGCAACACACTCACCGGTCACAGCAACTGGGTAAACGGGGTTGCCTTCAGCTCGGACGGCGGCCGGCTGGCCAGCGCGTGCGCCGACGGCATCGTTCGCCTGTTTGATGTGGCCAGCGGAGCATTGCTGAAAGAGATGGAGGGTCATGTTGCCTGGGTCCGGACGGTGGCGTTCGGGCCGGGCGACCGGACCCTGGCCAGCGGAGGCAACGATTTCACCGTTCGCCTGTGGGATCTTCAGACGGGGAAGACGCGCCAGGTCTTGGAGGGGCATGACGACATGGTGTGGTCGGTGGCGTTCAGTCCCGATGGCCGTACGCTGGCCAGCGGCAGCGGCGATGAAACTATCAGGCTGTGGGATCCGGACACAGGGCACTGTGTCGCCACCTGGCGTCTGCCCGGCCCGTATCAGGAAATGGATATCACCGCATCAACCGGCATCACGGAGGCGCAGCGGGCCGCGCTGGTGGCGCTCGGTGCAGTTGACGGCGCCCTGGAAGCGCCAGCGACTCTCTGAGATTGATTGAAATCTTCGATGAACAGCGGGCAATTCTGTGAATTCGTTGGCTCAAGGTATTGACACAGGCGATTTTGTATGGTATCCTTTCTGTGAACGTTTTCAGAAAACGTTCACAGAAATTCCCCGGTCGGCAGCACACTTATGAACCACAGCGCTCCCACCAAGGTCACCATTATCGATGTCGCCCGCGAGGCCGGCGTCTCCTATGCCACCGTGTCGCGGGTATTGAACGATGAACCCTACGTCAAGCCGGAGACCCGGGAACGGGTCACCGCAGCGCTGCACGATCTGGGCTACGTCGCCAATCGGCAGGCCCGCAGCCTGCGCACCGGACGCTCGCAGATGATCGGGTTGTTGGTGCGCGATCTCGGCACCGGCTATATCGGCCAGATCATCAGCGGCGTCGACGCCGAAATCGCGGAGACCGATTTCGAGATGCTGCTCTTCACGACCCACCACCAGGCCCGCGAGCCGGAGTATGTCGCCAACTTTGTGGGCGGCATGGCCGACGGCCTGCTGTTGATCCTGCCCCACAACATCGATCCCTACACCGGCCTCCTGAACCAGCGGCGCTATCCCCACGTCTTCGTTGACTACAAAGGTTCAGACAAGGGCCCGGCCGTCGGGGCAGACAACTACGGCGGCGCAATCCTGGCGATCGACTATCTTGTCAGTTTGGGACATCGCCGCATCGGCTTCATCACGGGCGCGCTTGATCTCACGTCAGGTGTCGACCGCCTGAACGGCTATCGGCAGGCGGTGGCGTGTCACGGCCTGGACGACGACCCGGCGCTGGTTGCGGAGGGCGACTATCATCAGCCAACGGGGCACGCGGCTGCGCAGGCTCTGTTGGCGTTGCCCAACCGGCCGACCGCGATCTTCGCGGCCAACGACGCCATGGCATTCGGCGCGATGGAAGCGATCCGTGAGGCCGGGCTTCGCATCCCTGAGGACATGTCCGTGGTCGGTTTCGACGATACACCGCAGGCAGCCGGTGTTTCGCCGGCGTTGACGACGATTCGACAGCCGTTGGAGGACATGGGCCGCCAGGCAGTGCAGATGCTTTTGACCTACATCGAGGATCCGGAGCGGCCCTTCGAGTACCGTGAACTGGCGACGGATCTTGTCGTGCGCGACTCTTGCGCACCGTTGCGCAACGCGCCGAGGCAGGCAACCGCCAATAGCTGAGTTCACCCTGTGGCCGGTTCCTGCTTAGCCAATCCATCGGTTCTTTTTCGACCCCTTCCAGGTCCAGCCAGCTTCTGTTCAGGGCCTGATGGCTGTGCTATAATCACCTAATCATCGCGAGTTCTTCCACGTTACGAAGTTGTGCGTTCTGGCCCGCCGGCCTGGTGAGCGGCCCGCCCCAGACAAGGAGGTCTTCCTAGGTCAAACGAATCTACCCCACTTGCAGCTAACCTGTCGACAATTCAAACCCCGATACTCTTAGGAGGAGTAAACTGATGAAGACAAGTCTTCGACTTTTCGTACTGCTGATCCTGGTAGCCATGGTCTTGGCTGCCTGTCCGTCATCGCAGCCGGCCGAGCCGACCGCTGCGCCCGCGGCCGAGGCGCCTGCCGCCGCCGAGCCGACCGCTGCGCCCGCGGCCGAACAGCCCGCCGAAGCGCCTGCTGCCGGCCAGCAACAGCTGGACGTCTGGTCGTTCACCAATGAGATCAACACCATGGCCGTCGCCTACGAAGGGAAGAATCCCGACGTAGATATCAGCTACAGCATGATCCCGATGACCAACGGTGAGTATCAGACCAAGCTCAAGGCTGCCCTGGGCACTGCCGATGCGCCCGACGTCATCGCCCTTGAAGCTGCGTTCGTCAAGAGCTTCGTCGAGTCTGATCTGCTGGCCGACCTGGGCGATCTCATGCAGTATGCAGACGAGGATCAGACCTATCCGTTCGTTCTGGACGTCGGCACCAACGACGGTGTGATCAAGGCCTATGCCTATCAGGCCACTCCGGGCGCGCTGTTCTATCGCCGCAGCCTGGCTAAGGAATACTTCGGCACCGATGATCCCGAAGAGATTCAGGCGCTGCTGTCCGACATGGACAAGTTCACGGAAGCCGCTGCCATCGTCAAAGAGAAGTCGGGCGGCGACACCTACATGGTAGCCTCCAGCGGCGACTTCCAGAACCCCTTCTTCGCCAACCGCGAGCAGCCGTGGGTTGTCGATGGCAAGTTGGTCGTCGATCCGATGGTCAACAAGTATGTCGAGACGGCCAAGATGTTCCGCGATGAAGGCTACGAAGCCCAGGCTCAGCAGTGGCAGGAAGGCTGGTTCGCCGGCATGAACGACAGCCTGGTGGACGCCAATGGCAATCCCAAGAAGGTCTTCTCCTACTTCCTGCCGACCTGGGGTCTGCCCTACGTGCTGGCGCCGAACGCGAAATCCGCCGATGGCAGCAGCGACACCAGCGGCGACTGGGGCGTCATCACCGGCCCGCTGCCCTATCAGTGGGGCGGCACGTGGCTGGGTGTCCTGAAGGACAGCCCGAACATGGACCTGGCCAAGGACTTCGTGCGTTTCGCGACGCTGGATCAGGAGAACCTGACCAACTGGGCGACCGGCGTGTACACCAACGAATACCTGAAGGCCATCGATCCGCAGGTGCCTGACGATCAGATGCAGGCGCCCGGTGACTTCGTCTCCAGCAAGGTCGTGGTGGAGAAGATCATCCCGTCCTTCGACAACTCCGATCTGAGCGCCTTCCTGGCCGGCCAGAACAGCTACGCTGGGTTTGCTGAAGCGGCGCCTTCGGTCAACGCCAAGCTGATGCAGGGCTCCGACGATGCCATCCAGCGTGCGATGGGCGACCCGCTGAACCAGTACCTCAACGGCGAGATCAGCGAAGATCAGATGTGGGAGACCTGGAAGCAGAATCTGTCCCTCGACTTCCCTGAACTGCAAGTCAACTAACCTTTTGAAGCAAACAATGGGCCAGCCTGGCGAGAACCGGGCTGGCCCATTCTGGAGGAGCCGACCATGACCGCAGCGACCAGCCAGAAAACCGGGTTCAAGTTCAAGAAGGACTACTACGGGTACCTCTTCATCGCACCCTTCATCATTGGGTTCCTGCTGTTTGGGCTGTACCCCGTATACAACACCTTCCGCCTCAGCTTCACCGATACAACGCTGATGGGCGGTCAGGGTAGTTTTGTCGGACTACAAAACTACACGATCTTGTTCGACACGCCGCTGTTCACCAAGGCTGTCGGCAACACGTGGCTGCTCTGGATGCTGAACTTCATTCCGCAAATCGGCATTGCGTTGCTGTTGTCTGTCTGGTTCACCAGCGTCCGCTTGAGAATCAGAGCAGTAGGCATCTGGCGAACCATCTTCTACATGCCGAACCTGTTGATGCCAGCCGCGATCGCCGCCTTGTTCTTTAGCTTGTTCTCCTTCTATGGCCCTGTCAACCAGGCCCTGGTGCGCTCAGGCGTGCTGACGGAACCAGTGCAGTGGCTGCAGAATCAAACGGTTGCCCGCGGTCTTGTCATCTTCATCCAGTGGTGGATGTGGTTTGGGGCAACGATCATCATCATCATGGCCGGCATGACTTCGATCTCCGTATCCCTTTATGAATCGGCGATGATCGACGGCGCCGATGAGTGGAAGATGTTCCGCTTCATCACGCTGCCACTGCTGAAGCCGATTCTGATCTACGTCTTCGTGACCTCGCTGGTCGGCGGTATGCAGATGTTTGACATTCCCTATCTGCTTACTGACGGGCGAGGCTCGCCGAGCGCCTCGATCCTGACCAACAACATGCTGATGTATCTGAAGTTCAGCAGCGCACAGGGCCACATCGGCGCGGCCTCGGCCGTCGGCGTTGTGGTCTTCATCATGACATCGGTCATTGCGTTGGGCATATTCTATTTCCTGCGCGAGAAGAACTAGGACGCGATCCGAGGCATTGCAAACATCAAGGAGACGTCAAGATGAAACCCAACCCCAGGGCAACCCTCTCACTCTTTCGTGTACTGATCTATGTTGGCCTCGTTCTGCTGGTCATCGTCACGATCATTCCGATCTGGCTCGTTCTGGTGAACGCCACCCGTTCGACAGTTGAGATTCAGCAGGGCCTTAGCGCGTTGCCAAGCTCGCACATGCTGGACAACTACGGCATTCTCGAAGGACGGGGCCTGAACCTCTTCCGCGGCTTCAGCAACAGCCTCTTTGTGGCCACCTGTTCGACGATTCTGGCCGTTTACTTCTCATTGATGACGGCCTATGGGATTGTCGTCTACAACTTCAGGGGAAAGCGGTTCTTTACCAGCTTCATCATTTTGCTGGTGCTGATCCCGTTGCAGCTTTCCATCATCGGATTCTATCAGTTCATGTCGATGATCGGGCTGACAGACAACTTTGCGTCGCTGATTCTGCCCGTGATTGCTTCGGCCGGGGCGGTGTTCTTCGGCAAGCAATACTTCGAGTCGGTGGTTGTCCACGACCTCATCGACGCCGGCCGGGTCGATGGAGCCGGTGAGTTCGGCATCTTCCACAGAATCATGATGCCGATCGCGGTTCCGGGCGCGGTTACGCTGGGCATCTTTGCCTTCGTCGCTGCCTGGAACAACTTCTTCAACGCGTTCATTCTGATCTCCTCGATCGAGAAGTACACGCTGCCCATGCTGGTGCAGTTGATGCGCGGCGACGTCTACCGCACCGAATACGGCGCGATCTACCTGGGTCTGGCCGTGACCATCGTGCCGATCATCATCATCTACCTGGTTTTCTCGCGCTACATCGTCAACGGCATTGCGATGGGCGCGGTGAAAGAGTAAGCCGCTTCGACAGGTTTCGTGTGGTTGACGGTGGCCGTTCCCGAAACGTACATGCGTGAAACGTGAGATTGGACCGGGTCAGGCAGTCTCACGTTTCACGTCTTCACGTCTCAGGGAGCGCCCCGATGAACCTCAACGAAATTACGAGACATAACGTTCTGCCAGAAGGATAACCATGCCCTCCGCTTTTCAACCCAAACCAGAGCACAAGTTCACCTTTGGTCTCTGGACCGTCGGCAACATCGGCCGCGATCCGTTCGGTGAGCCGACCCGCCAGCCGCTGACGCCCGTGGAGATCGTCCACCTGCTGGGCGAGGTCGGCGCGTACGGCGTCAACTTCCACGACAACGACCTGGTGCCCATCGACGCCACGCCAGCCGAGCGCGACCGCATCGTCCGCGATTTCAAGCAGGCTTTGGCGGACACGGGGCTGGTGGTGCCGATGGCGACCACCAACCTGTTCAGCGATCCGGCCTTCAAGGACGGCGCCTTCACCAGCAACGACCCCAAGGTGCGCGCCTACGCCCTGCAGAAGACCATGCACGCCATCGACCTCGGCGTCGAGTTGGGCGCGCAGATCTACGTCTTCTGGGGCGGGCGCGAGGGCGTCGAGACCGACGCGGCCAAGGATCCGCTGGCGGCGATCCAGCGCAACCGCGAGGCGATGAACTTCCTCTGCGAGTACGCCGTCGATCAGGGCTACAATCTCAAGTTTGCGCTGGAAGCCAAGCCCAACGAGCCGCGCGGCGACATGTACAACTCGACCACCGGCCACATGCTGGCTTTCATCGAGACGCTGGACCGTCCGGAGATGGTGGGCGTCAACCCGGAGGTGGCCCACGAGCATATGGCGGGCCTCAACTTCCTGCACGGCGTCGCCCAGGCCTGGGACGCGGGCAAGCTGTTCCACATCGACCTCAACGACCAGGCCTTCGGGCGCTACGACCAGGACTTCCGCTTCGGCGCGGTCAACCTCAAGTCGGCCTTTTTCCTGGTGAAGTTCCTGGAGGACGCGGGCTACGCCGGCAGCCGCCACTTCGACGCCCATGCCTATCGCACCGAGGACCTGGCGGGCGTCAAGGACTTCGCGCGCGGCTGCATGCGCACCTATCTGATCCTCAAGGAGAAGGCCGCCCAGTGGAACGCCGACGGTGAGATCCAGGCCCTGGTGGCTGAGATCAACGCCGACGACGGCAGCACCGACGGCTTCAAGGGCGCCTACAGCCGCGGCAAGGCCGATGCGCTCAAGGCGGCCAGCTTCGACCGCCAGGCGTTGGGCGCCCGCGGCCTGGCCTACGAACGGCTGGACCAGCTTACGGTCGAGGTATTGCTGGGAGTCCGGTAGCTCGCCAGTTGGCTGGTGCCGGAGTTTGGCAGAATCGCCACCTCCCGCAGGCTGTGATCAGGCGTCTCACGAGCGATCGGCCGCCAAGCCTGCGGGAGGTTTTCAGTCAAGGCAGCCGCGCCAGTCTGCCCAACTGTCGGCCAGCGCCGCGCCCCGTTGGGCAGTCTTCCAGATTGCCGAGCCCGCGGATGAACTTTGCGCCGTAACACGGTACAGCACCTCACAACCACACCCCCTGGAACTACCATGCAAACCAAAACAACTGAAGGCACGCCTCTCTATCGCGACGCGACCCAGCCTGTCGAGGCAAGGGTGGCCGACCTGCTGAGCCGCATGACGCTGGCGGAAAAGCTGGCCCAGCTTGGCAGCGCCTGGATCTACGAGCTGGACGACCCAGAGGCAGCCAATCGGCTGCTGGGCAACGGCATTGGCCAGATCACCCGCATCGGCGGGGCCAGCAACCTCAAGCCGGCCGAAAGCGCGGCCGCAGCCAACGCGATCCAGCGCTTCCTGGTCGGCGAGACCCGCCTCGGCATCCCGGCCATGGTGCACGAGGAGTGCTGCGCCGGCTACATGGCGCGCGATGCCACCGTCTTTCCGCAGATCATCGGGCTGGCCAGCACATGGCAGCCCGAGCTGGCAGGCGCAATGGCCGCGGTCGTGCGCACGCAGATGCGGGCCGTCGGCGCCCATCAGGGCCTCTCGCCGGTGCTGGACGTGGTGCGCGACCCGCGCTGGGGCAGGGTCGAGGAGACCTTTGGCGAGGATGCGCACCTGGTCGCCAGCATGGGCGTTGCCTACGTGCGCGGCCTGCAGACCGACGACTGGCGCCAGGGCGTCATCGCGACCGGCAAACACTTCGTCGGCTATGGCCTCACCGATGGCGGCTTCAACTGGAACCCGGCCCATATTCCGCCGCGTGAGCTGCGCGAGGTCTTTCTGCACCCCTTCGAGGCCGCGGTCAAGGAAGCCGGCCTCTACTCGGTCATGAACGGCTACAACGAGATCGACGGCGTGCCCTGCGCGGCCTCGCGCGAGCTGCTGACCGAGATCCTGCGCGAGCAGTGGGGCTTCGACGGGCTGCTGGTCTCCGATTATTTCGCGGTCGATCAGCTTCAGCAGGCGCATCTGGTGACGCAGGACAAGGCGACGTCGGCCAAGCTCGCGCTGGAGGCCGGCATCGACGTGGAGCTGCCCAGCACCGACTGCTACGGCGAGCCGCTGCGAGGGTTGGCCGAGGCGGGGCAGATCGACATGGCGGTCATCGACCAGAGCGTCGCCAGGGTGCTGCGCACCAAGTTCCAGCTCGGGATATTCGAGAATCCCTGGGTGGACGAGGGCGCAGCGGTCGCCGCGTTCGACACGCCCGCCGACCGCGCGCTGGCCCGCCAGATCGCTCGCCAGTCCATGGTGCTGCTGAAGAACGAGGACCGGCTGCTGCCGCTTCCCAAGGACCTGCGGTCGGTGGCGGTCATCGGACCCAACGCCGACGCGGCCCGCAACCTTGTGGGCGACTACACCTACATCTGCCACGTCGAGACGCTGATCGAGGCGCGCGAGAAGGACAACGCCTTTGGCGCCGCCATCGCCGAGAACATCGAGATCGTCGAGGACTTCGTGCCCATCGCCTCAGTGTTGGAGGCGATCCGGGCCGCGGTGGCCGCGGACACGGCCGTGCTGCACGCGCCGGGCTGCGACGTCAACAGCGACCGGCGCGACGGCTTCGACGAGGCCGTTGACGCGGCCCGTAAGGCCGACGTGGCTATCGTCGTGGTGGGCGACAAGTCGGGGCTGACCGACGACTGCACCAGCGGCGAGGCGCGGGACCGGGCCGATCTCGGCTTGCCCGGCGTGCAACAGGAACTGGTGGAAGCGGTGGTCGCCACCGGCACGCCGACCGTGGTGGTGCTGGTCAACGGGCGGCCGCTGTCGATCACCTGGATCGCCGAACACGTTCCCGCCATTTTGGAAGCCTGGCTGCCGGGCGAGGAGGGCGGTCCGGCCATTGCCGACGTGCTGTTCGGAGACGCCAACCCGGGCGGCAAGCTGCCCATGACCTTCCCCCGCTCCGTCGGCCAGGTGCCGATCTATTACGGCCACAAGCCGTCGGGTGGCCGCTCACACTGGAAAACCACCTACGTGGACGAAAGCAACCAGCCGCTGTTCCCCTTCGGCTTCGGGCTGAGCTACACGACCTTTGCGCTGGCCAACGTGCGGCTGGACCGGCAGCAGGCAAACGCGGGCGACGTGGTCGCAGTCAGTGTCGATGTGACCAACACCGGCCAGGTGGCCGGCGACGAGGTGGTGCAGCTCTACGTCCGCAACGGCGCCGCCAGCATGACGCGGCCGCTGAAAGAGTTGAAGGGCTTCCAGCGCGTCCACCTGGCGCCGGGCGAGACGCGCAGCGTGACATTCGAGCTGGCGGTCAACCAGTTCGCCTACCTCGACCGCACGATGCGCTGGGTGGTCGAGCCGGGGCCTGTGCAGGTCATGGTTGGCACGTCATCCGCCGACCTCCCGCTGGCCGGCTGCTTCGACATCACCGGCGGCGCGATGGAAGTGCGGCGGGACATCTTCACGACGCCGTCGCGGGTGGAGTAGAGGATCGCAAAGGCGAAGGGTCTGCGCGGTCACGGGCCAGATAGAGCACAACACATCTGGCTCTGGCGGATTCTGTGGGTGTGCGGCCGCCCGACCGTCAAACGGATCGGGCCACCTGCTCCGTGGCGCGAGCAGCGGCGTGCAAGGCCCTCCGGGCCTCCGGATTCCGTAGCCCAGGGGCTTGCATTTCGTAGCCGGATGGCTTGTGGCTTCCGGCGGCCGCTTGTCGCTCAGCATCTGGCCGTCCGATCAATGCACCGGCCGGCCGTTGGACGCGCGCAGGCTGGGGTCGGAGCGTGTGACAACCGGGGGCTCCAGCATTCCTTCCCAGAAGACGTCGGTTAGTTCAGTTCGGGTGCTGATTTGCATGACGACCCTCCCTATGGTCACGGCTGAAAGTTGGGGCGGACTATTCCAGATTTTCCATGTCAGCCAGGTCTTGCAGCCGCCCTGAAGCTTGCTTGTTGCGTTTGAGATTCGCGGTCAATGAAATTCACGGAGAGGTAGCGGACATCATTGGCGTTTAACGATTCGATAAACTCTCTGAAGTCGCGCTCAGTTTCATCGGTCCAGCCGTGGTATTCCCGTCTGATTTCTTCCAGTGCGGCCAGGCGCGCCTCAAATGACTGCGTCTGCCAGAAAGCGTAGTCGCTCGTCTGTTCCGTTAACCTGACTTTTCGCACCACTGGGGCAATGGTCCGTTGTACCGGCGCCGCCGGTTGTGGTTTGTTCACGTTAGCAACCTCTCGTCTGCATATTATACAACAGGCGAGCGGCTACCGGAATTCGCTGTCCGCGATCTTCGCGCCTCTTCGTGGCATCGCGATCCAGACTCTCCACGACCCAAACTCCTTGCCTCTTCGCATTCTGTGGTAAAATTCGCGGCCGAAACGCATCAAGATAGGTGCCATCCACGAATGTGGGCGAATACACGCATTCCGGCAGCGCAGCGGACCTCGTGTGCCTGGCGCGGTTGATGGCCCTATTCTTGCACAGTAAAGGAAGCATACCTATGACAAAGAGCAAAGTTGCGATTCTAAAGACGTCACCGCGTACGGTTTTGGATGACTACCACCGGCTGATGAACCTGGCCGGCTACCAGGACGTGATCGCCAGGGACGCCGACACGGCGCTGAAGGTCAACATCTCCTGGCACTACTTCTTCCCCGGCTCCTCCACCACGCCCTGGCAGATGGAAGGCGTGATCCGCGCCATGGAGCGCGACGGCTACAGCGACGACCTGATCCACGCTTGCCACAACCGCACCGTGGTCATCGATGCGCACCTGGGCGAGCGCGAGAACAAGCAGATCAACGTCGTCGAAGCCCACGGCCTGCGCAACGTCCATCTCTACGAGGGCGAGGAGTGGATCCACATCCGCGACGCGGTGGGTGATCTGGCCGACAAGTTCCTGGTGCTCAACGAAGTCTATCCCGATGGCTTCTACATCCCTAAGCGCTTCATCGGTGAGAACATCATCCACCTGCCCACGATCAAGGCGCACATCTTCACCACCACCACGGGCGCGATGAAGAACGCTTTTGGCGGGCTGCTCAACGAGCGGCGCCACTGGACCCATCCGGTGATCCACGAGACGCTGGTGGACCTGCTGATGATCCAGCAGAAGATCCACCGCGGCGTCTTTGCGGTGATGGACGGCACCTTTGCCGGCGACGGCCCCGGTCCGCGCTGCATGTACCCGCATGTCAAGAACGTCATCCTGGCCAGCAGCGACCAGGTCGCCATCGACGCCATGGCGGCCAAGCTGATGGGCCTCAACCCGCTGGACATCAAGTACATCCGCCTGGCCCACGAGCTGGGGCTGGGCTGCGGCGACCCCGACGAGATCGAGATCGTGGGCGACCTGGAAGCGGCCCAGGAGAACTGGCACTTCGTCGGCCCGTATGAGAAGATGACCTTTGCTTCGCGCATGCAGCACAAGATCTACTGGGGACCGCTGAAGGCGCCCATCGAGTGGTCGTTGAAGACCGTGCTGGCGCCCTGGTCGTACCTGGCCTCCGTCGCCTACCACGACATGTACTGGTACCCCTTCAAGGGCGAGCAGATGATGTCCGACGCCTTGCAGAGCGAATGGGGCCGCCTCTTCGCCAACTGGGAGCAGGTCAAGCCCGACCCTGACGGTCAGGGCTGGCCGGATGTGGGCCAGGAAGGCGTCCGGCTGGAGCGGATGGGTATGGAGGTGATCCCGCAGTCGCTCGAGGTGTTCAAGACCGCCTTCACCGAAGCGCCCGAGGTGGCCGCCCAGCGCCGCCACACCGACGCCGCCCACAACGCCGGCTTCTCCGGCCGCAGCAGCCTTGACAAGGCGCTGATTGGCGCGGGTGTTGCTGCTGCTGTCGCCATTCCCACAGCCGTCGTCGCTGCCAGGGTCCTCCAGCGCGACGGCGAAGCGTAACCGCTGAGACGAGCAGGACTGGCAGTGCTCCGGGCGCTGCCAGTCCTTTCTTTTTGCCCATGATCTGTATTGGCCAAGAGGATGGCGGAACGGCTGGCAGAGGAGATAGCGAGCGTCGGTCGAGTAGCGGATCAAGCTGGAAGCGCCATTGAACCGTGTCGGTAGCGCATCGAGACCAGCGAGCGGGTTGTGCGCCAGAGTCGTTGGTCTCGATACGCTGGCGTTGGATTTCTTCATGTGACTTGACTTGCTAAAACCGCTACTCGACCGACGCTGCTTTTTCCGCCATCAAGTTGACCAATACGCGTTTATCCATGATTTCCCCCGACACGATTTCCGAGGCATTGCTGGTCTGGAGCGACGCCGGTAACCTGCGCGATTTGCCCTGGCGTGCCGAGCCGCGCGAGCCCTACGCCGTCTGGGTCAGCGAGATCATGCTCCAGCAGACGCAGGTGGCGACCGTCATACCCTACTACGAGCGCTGGATGCAGCGTTTCCCCACCGTTGAGGCGCTGGCCGCAGCCGATCAGTCTGAGGTGTTGAAGGCGTGGGAGGGACTTGGCTACTACAGCCGGGCACGTAATTTACATAAAGCAGCACGGCGGGTTGTGGCTGAACACGGCGGCCGCTTGCCGGTCGACCGCAAGGCGCTGCTGGCGCTGCCGGGCATCGGTCGCTACACGGCTGGCGCGATCCTGAGCATCGCGTTCGGCCAGCGGGCCGCGTTGCTGGACGGAAACGTCAAGCGCGTGCTGGCTCGCCTGTACGACATCGATGCCGACGTAGGGCGGTCGGCCACCGAGACGCGGCTGTGGCATCTGGCCGAGGCGCTGGTGGAGGCCGTGGAACCGCACATGGCCGGCCCGCTCAACGAGGCGCTGATGGAGCTGGGCGCGACGGTCTGTATGCCCCAGTCGCCGCGCTGCGTTGCCTGTCCACTCCATGCGCTCTGTCTGGCGCGCCAGCGCGGCACGCAGGAAGAACGGCCGGTCAAGGCACCGAGGAAGCCGCTGCCGCACTTCGACGTAACCGCGGCTGTCCTGCAGCGGCCCGGCTACCATGACCAGTTCCTCATCGCACAGCGGCCGGCCGATGGCATGCTGGGCGGGCTGTGGGAGTTCCCCGGCGGCAAGGTGCACGACGGCGAGACGCTGCCGCAATGCCTGCAGCGCGAGATGGTGGAGGAACTGGGCGTCCAGGTGGCCATCGGCGATCCGGTGACCAGCGTGCGCCACGCCTACACGCATTTCAAGATCACGTTACACGCGTTTCGCTGCCGGCTCCTTGCTGGCCAGCCGCAATGCATCGGGGTAGCCGACTGGCGCTGGGTAACCCTCGACGACCTGGACAGCTACGCGTTCGCCGTCACCGACCAGAAGATCATCGCTGCGCTGCGCGGTGAGTGAGATACCCATCTGTGTTCCTTTCCATCCGTTGGTCAAGATCTTTCCTACAGATGGACGCGAACACAGATATCGCGCAGGGATTAGCGTTGCGCTGTGCAGTCGCTGCTGTAGCGTACGGGTAGTTTCAGGCGCGAAAAACCCTTCGGGTCTCGGATCGTGGCATCGTACCGCCATCAGTGACACGAGACCCGAAGGGTTTTGTGTTCCGTAACCAACAAGCGCTCGATCAGAGTTGGCCGGCCGCAGGCTCTCCGTCTCTTCGCGATCCAGCGCTTCGTGATCCTGCGCCTCCCTTAGCTTGCGATTGGCTCACCGGCTTCGGTGGCGTCACGTGCCTCAATACGGGCGAAGACTTCTTCCACGCGATCTGCCAGCCACTCAGTCTGCTCACGGGTGATGATCAGCGGCGGGGCGAAACGTACAACGGTCTTGTGGGTCTCCTTACACAGAATGCCCTCGGCGGCCAGTTCCTCGCAGAACCGGCGCGCACCGCGCGCTTCCGGCGTCACTTCCAAGCCAATCAATAACCCCCGGCCGCGCACTTCCTTGACGTACGGACTCTCGATGCGGCGCAGCCGCTCCATCAGATACGCGCCTTGCTCGGCGGCGTTGTCGGCCAGCTTCTCGTCGACCAGCACTCGCAGCGCCTCGCGGCTGACAGCCGCGGCCAGCGGGTTGCCGCCGAAGGTGCTGCCGTGATCGCCAGGGTTGAACAGTCCCAGAATGTTGCGGTCGGCCACGATCGCGGAGACGGGATACACGCCGCCTGAAAGCGCTTTGCCCAGCACGACGATGTCCGGACGAATGTCTTCGTGCTGGCTGGCAAGCAGCTTGCCCGTCCTGCCCAGTCCGACCTGGATCTCGTCGGCGATCATCAAAATGTTCTCGCGGCGGCAGAGCGTTTCGGCGAACTTGAAGTAGCCGGCCGGCGGCACGTTGATGCCGTTCTCGCCCTGGATCGGCTCTACCATAAAGGCCACCGTGTTGGGGGTAACTGCATCCACCAGCGCGTCCATGTCGCCGAAGGGAACGAAGGTGAAGCCCGGCGTAAATGGTCCGAAATGGCGCCGGTAGGCTGGCTCGGAAGAAAAGCTGATAACCGTGGTGGTTCGCCCGTGGAAGTTGCCCAGACAGACGATGATCTCGGCCTGGCCGTCAGGGACGCCCTTGACCTCATAGCCCCACTTGCGCGCCGCTTTCACCGCTGCTTCGACGGCTTCCGCGCCCGAGTTCATCGGCAGCGTCATCTCGTAGCCGGTCAACTCGCAAAGCTCGCGCGCAAAATCGCCTAGCTGGTCGTTGCGGAAGGCGCGCGAGGTCAACGTCACCTTGTGCGCCTGCTCGACGAGGGCGTTGACGATGCGCGGGTGGCAGTGGCCCTGGCTGACGGCAGAATAGGCGCTCAGGCAGTCCAGATAGCGCTTGCCGTCCACATCGTACATCCAAACGCCCTCCGCCCGCTCGACAACCACGTCCAATGGGTGATAGATGTTGGCGACGTACTGGTCCTCGAGCTGGACAAACTTTTCGGTAGTCATACCACGTTCTCCTTCGAACTTGAAATGAAAAAGCAGCCTGGGCGGCGCCCAAACTGCGTAACCAAACCTACGCAAGGTCTTGCCAGGGCGCCTTTGGCCTGGAACTTCGCTGGCCGGACGGCGAGTTGCCGCCTGCCTGCCGTGAGGCATTCTACCACACGCGTCGCGGGATTGGCAACACCGGCGACGCCGGTTGAGCCGTGACCGGGAGCGGCATATCACCGGCATCGGTCTGTTTCTGGCGCACCGCGACCCTGTGGTATACTGGCTGTCGCTTTGTCCCGGATTGTGCGGTTCCCGACCGGGCAAGAGCGGCGGCCAGGCCGTCTTTCGATTGCTATCTGTCAGGTACCTGAAGCGAGCGTCAATGTCCAACAAGCTGATCGAGTACGAGGCCGCGGGCGGCGTCGTGCTGGACGCCAACGACCGTGTGCTGCTGATCGAGCGCACCGTGGACGGCCAACACGAAGTCCGGCTGCCGAAAGGGCACATCGACCAGGGCGAAGCCGCAGCCGCGGCTGCCCGCCGCGAGGTGTGCGAGGAGACCGGCTACTGCGACCTGAACATACTCGCCGACCTTGGCTGGCAGACGACCGAGTTCGTATATCAGCAGAAGCAGGTCCGGCGCGACGAGCGCTACTACCTGATGCGCCTGGCGAGCGAACGCGTGCGGCCACCCAGGTTCTCCAGCAAGCGCGAGGCGCTGTTTCGCAACCTGTGGGCTGCAGGTCTGGACGAGGCCGAAACGCTGTTGACCTTCGAGGCCGAGAAAGAAGTCACCCGCAAAGCCCGCGCTGTCTTGGCCCGCGTTACCTGAAACGTGAAACGTGATAGAAGCTCTTGCCAGCAACATCAACCCTTAGAACCATGAAGACAATCACTTTCTTTGCCTTTATCGCACTGCTTCTGATCGCCGCCTGCGCGGCCCCGCCTGCACCCGTGCCCCAGGTCGCCAGCGACACGCCATCGCCGCAGGTGGCTGCCGACACCCCCGCGCCAGCCGAAGTCGCTGTCCCGACGGGCGAGTCGATGCCGCCTATCGAAGATCCCACTCCTGCCGCCAGCGAAGATACGTTGCAGCTGGGCGGCGTCTTGCCGCCGCGGCCGACGCCCGCCTACGTTGCGCCGCTGGCCGAAGCGCTGCCTGCAGGCGTGGTGTCTGAAACGCTCACCAGTCCGGTGAGTGCGGCCGACGGCCTACGGGTGCTCTACCTCAACGGAACGCTGCACGTTTGGGATGTAGATGGCCAGACCGACACGGACCTGGGCTGGCCGGACCACGCGGTCGATTGCCTGAACCTGGCGAACGATGGCGAGACGCTCTACTTCACCGACCAGCGCGGCGTCAGCGCCATCGACCTGACGGCGGTCGTCACACCGACGTTGCTGGTCGAGCACTACGTCGACGACAACAACCCGGCCCGCAACCGCCAGTTCTGTGTTGTCGGCCAGTCTGCTGACGGCGCCGAGCTGCTGATGCAGGCCGCGACCGCCAGTGGTACCAGCTGGGTGTGTTGTCGCCCGAGTCGGCGCGCTGCGCGTCGTCGAGTCGCCGCTGGGCCCACCCGGCGAGCCGTGGAACTGCCCAGGCAGCATCGCCTGGGGAGAGGAAAACACTATCCTGCTGAGCGGCTATTCGGTGGGTGGCTGCATTCAGGCGCCGGGGCTGTTCAGGACGGAATGGGGCGGGCCGCTGGTGCCCAGCCCGGTGCTGACCGGCACGCTGCCCGCTCTGGGCGACCGGCTGCCGCAGCGCGCCGGCGCCTGGCATCTGACCCCAACGCGGACCACAGCAAGGTCGCGTTCTGGTTCGATCAGGACTACGCGCGCGATGACGGCGCGTTTCTCACGCAGGCGCTGACCGTGGTCGATGGCACGGGCGAGAACGCAGTTCAACTCACCGATCCGATCCGGGGCGCAACGGCCCGCCTGCCTGGTCTGCCGATGGCCAGTCGCTTTACATCGCCACGTCCGAGCAATTTGACGTGCTTGACCCGCACCTCTGGCAGATTCGCCGCATTGGCCTGGACGGAACCGACGAAGTGGTGGCGGAGTTCGACGCCCGCTTTGTGGTCCTGGCCGGACCTGAGCGGGATGGCAAGCTGCTGCTGCTGGCGCTCAACGACCAGTTGACCTACGGGACGCACGTGCTCGATCTTGCCAGCGGTGAGCTGCTGAACGGGCCGTCTGGCGTTCCGGTCGTTGGCTGGCTGCCCTAATCACCTGCGACCGGCCACGACGCTTTGGCGCCCGCGATGTACGACCGGTGATCAGGAGCGGCGGAAGTTTGCCCGATAGGGTGGGCTGGTGTATACTCTTGTTTTGTTACAGCCTGTGAAAGCCGCACCGCACCGCGGGCGGCCTGAGCTCGAAAGAAAAAGAGAAGGGACTCTCGACAGAAATGGTAAGAATTCGTCTGCGCCGCGTTGGCGCAAAGAAGCAGCCGTCCTACCGCATCGTTGTGACTGACAGGAAGTCACCCCGCGATGGGCGCTTCATCGAAAACATCGGACATTACAACCCGCGCACCGTGCCGGAGACGGTCGAGCTGGACGACGAGCGGGCCCGCTATTGGCTCAGCGTCGGCGCCCAGCCCAGCGATGCCGTGCGCCGCATTCTGGTCAACTCGGGCGTGATTGCCAAGGACGAGGCTTCGGAGAAGCCGGCTGCCTGATCGGAACATCACTGTGAAGGACTTGATCGAATACATTGCGCAAAACCTGGTGGACGACGCGGACAAGGTGCGCGTGCGCGAGGTCCGCACCTCCCAGGGCATGTTGCTTGAGCTGCGCGTGGCGCGCGACGATATGGGCCGGGTGATCGGCTCCGGCGGACGGGTGGCCAACGCCATGCGGGCCGTGCTGAGGGTTCCTGCCAACCGGCAGGGCAAGCAAGTCAACCTCGAGATCGTCTAGCCCGCCTTCAAGTCACGCAGATCATCACCCAGAGCTACCTGTGTGGACGGGAGTGCTGACCATCGGCCTCCCGTTTTGCGCGTTATTGCGGACCTGATTCTATGACTCCACCGTCGGCACAAAGCTACGCAGGGCTGCCCAACGACGTGGCCGAAGGCTACATCGTTGTCGGGCAGCTTGGCCGCGCCTTTGGCGTGCGCGGCGAGGTCTTTGTCAATCTGCACACCGACTCGCCCGAGCGGTTCCTCGATCTGGGAACGGTCTACCTTGGACCGGAGGCCGCGCCGGTCCGCCTGCTCAGCGCACGGCTGCACAAGAACGGTGTCGTCGTCAAGCTGGAAGGGTACGAGGATCGCACAGCGGTCGAGGCTCTGCGCGGCCAGTCGCTGCACATTCCGCGCGCCGAGTTGCCCAAACTGCCGGAGGGTGAGAACTACGTCTTCGATCTGCTGGGCGTGCAGGTCGTGACGGTAGACGGCGAGGAGCTGGGCGAGATCGGCGAGATCATGTTCACCGGCGCCAACGAGGTCTTTATCGTCAACGGTCCCCGGGGCGAGTTGCTGATTCCGTACATCAACGACGTCGTCGCCAGTGAGGACTTGGCCGCCGGTAGGATCGTCGTTCACCGCTTCCCCGGCCTGCTGGACTGACTCCGCCACGTTTTCAACCGCCTTGACAAAACACGGTGATTGGGTTATTCTGGCGCGCAGTGATTGCTCGCAGCATCTGGCGCCGGCTTGCTTTGTCGCGTCCTTGCTATCATTGATATTGCGCCGTCCGAGGGGTTTCTGTGGACGAACTTGGCTACTGGGTTGGTTTCAACAAAGTAATGGGCATTGGCCCTGCCCGGCTGCGTGCGCTGCTGGACTTCTTCGGCAGCGTCGAGACAGCTTGGCATGCGACGTCTGAAGAACTCTACGAGATCGGTCTGGATCGCCGCAGTGTAGCCAACCTGCTGGCGGCTCGCAAAACCCTTGATCTTCAGGCGGAACTTGACCGGCTGGCAGCGGCCGGCGTCGCCGTGCTGACCTGGGACTCGCCCGACTACCCCATCAACCTGCGCAACATCTACGACCCGCCGCCGGTGATCTACGTCCGCGGCGAGTTGACGTCGGAGGACGACTGGGCGGTGGCTGTGGTCGGCACGCGGCGGGCCAGCGTTTACGGCAAGGAGGCGGCGCGTCAGCTTGCTACCGACCTCGTCCACAACGGCGTCACGGTCGTCAGCGGGCTGGCGGCCGGCATCGACTCGGTGGCCCATCAGGCGGCGCTGGATGCCGGCGGCCGCACGATAGCCGTTCTCGGTTCGGGCGTCGATGTGATCTACCCCGAACAGAACCAGCGGCTGGCGGCCCAGATTACCCAGCAGGGCGCTCTGGTGTCGGAGTACGCGTTGGGCGCCCGGCCGGAGCGAAGTAATTTTCCGCCGCGTAACCGCATCATTAGCGGGCTGTCGCTGGGCGTGATCGTGGTGGAGGCGGGCGCGCGCAGCGGCGCGCTGATCACGGCTGACTTCGCCGGTGAGCAGGGGCGCGACGTTTTCGCCGTGCCGGGCAGCATCTTCCAGCGAAGCTGCGAGGGCGCCAACCGGCTGATCCAGGAAGGCGCCCGGCCCGTGCTTTCGGTGGCCGATGTGCTGGAAGAGCTGAACCTGGCGCAGATCACGCAGCAGGCCGAGGTGCGGGCGGTTGTGCCGACTACCGAGACGGAGCGCAGCGTGCTGGAGCTGCTTTCAGCGGAACCTGCGCACGTCGATGAGTTAGGACGGGCGACCGACATGCCGGCCGCCACGGTCGCCAGCACCCTGGCGCTGCTGGAGCTGAAGGGCCTGGCGCGTCAGGTCGGCGGCATGAACTACGTGCTGGCGCGCGACGAGCGCGCTGCGTACCAGGTCGGCTGATCCGCAGCCATAGAAACGCGAACGACAACCCGGAACGACACTCCTTTTAAGGCGAGATTGAACTATCATCTTTTGCGAAGGCGTGTCGGTTCGGCGCAAAGGATGAAGGTTTATCAGATTTATGGAAGCTTACTGCACGAAGTGCAAGACGAAACGAGAAATGGCCGATGCCCAGCCGGTCTGGCTGAGCAACGGCAGCCCCGCGACCAAGGGTGTTTGCACCGTTTGCGGCACCAGATTGAACCGGATGGGCGCGACCGACGCGCACGCCAGTCTGTCCAAGCCGGCAGTTGCCGCCGCGCCTAAACCGGCTGGCGACAAGAAGGCCAGCAAGCCCAAGGCAACCGGCCCCGCGCCGGAAGATATCTCTGCCCCGTTGACGACCCCCGTCGAGTCGTACTGCGTCAAATGCAAGACGCAGCGCAAGATGGTCGATGGCCGTGCTGTGTTCATGAGCAACGGCCGGCCCGGCGCGCGCGGCGCCTGTGAGGTCTGCGGCACCAACCTGTTCAAGATCGGCGCCACCCCGGATCACGAGGGGTTGCCGACCCCGGTGGTCACCAAGAAGCCTCGCAAGAGCAGCAGCAAGTCAAAAGCCAAATCGGGCAAGGCAAAGTCAAGCGCGAAGTCGAGCAGCGCCGGGAAATCGGTGCGCCGCAGCGGCAAGCTGGTGATTGTTGAATCGCCCGCCAAGGCGCGCACCGTTGGGCGCTTTCTGGGCAAGGGCTACACGGTGCGCGCTTCCGTGGGCCACGTGCGCGATTTGCTGAAATCTACCCTGTCTGTGGACGTGGAAAACGACTTCGAGCCGCGCTATCGCGTCCCCAACGACGCCCGCAAGCGTGTCAAGGAGCTCAAGCAGGAGGTCGACAAGGCCAGCGAGATCTTCCTGGCCACCGACCCGGACCGCGAGGGTGAAGCCATCGCCTGGCACGTCATGGAAGCCACCGAGGCCGAAGAGGACCGCACCCGCCGCGTCGTCTTTCACGAGATCACCAGCGGCGCGGTGGCTGAGGCCTTTGCGCACCCGCGCGGCCTGAACATGGACCTTGTCAACGCCCAGCAAGCACGCCGTATCCTCGACCGGCTGGTGGGCTACAAGATCAGCCCGCTGCTTTGGGACAAGGTGCAGACCCGCACCTCGGCCGGACGTGTCCAGTCGGTGGCCGTGCGTCTGGTGGTCGAGCGCGAGCGGGAGATCGAGAACTTCGTGCCGGTCGAGTATTGGTCGATCCGGGCGCGGCTGGCGCAGCAGGAGACGCGGCGTGAGGCCAACCGCCCTGACTTCCTGGCCAAACTGCACCGTCTACGCGGCGAAGAGGTCGATCTGAGCAACGAGGCCGACACGCAGGCCATCGTCGATGATCTGGAGGGCGCGCATTACCTGGTTTCCGAGGTACGGGTGGGCGAGCGGCGGCGCAAGCCTGCCGCGCCGTTCACGACCAGCACCATGCAGCAGGAGGCGTCGCGTAAGATCGGCTTCGGCGCTCGTCAGACGATGCGCGCCGCACAGCAGCTCTACGAGGGCATCAAACTGAGCGGCGACGAGCAGACCGGTCTGATCACCTACATGCGAACCGACAGCGTCAACGTCTCCAGCCAGGCGCAGAGCGAGGCGCGCCAGTTCATCGGTGAGCGCTACGGCTCCGAGTACCTGCCTCCCTCGCCGCCGGTCTACAAGACGCGCGCCAAGGGTGCGCAGGAAGCTCACGAGGCGATCCGCCCGACCTCGGTGATGCGCACGCCGGAGTCGGTGGCCAAGTATCTCAACCGCGACCAGAACAAGCTCTACGATCTGATCTGGAAACGTTTCGTCGCCAGCCAGATGAGCCCGGCCATCTACGACACGATCTCGGTGGACATCGCCGCGCTGCCGACCCGCACTCACCCGACCCTGACTGCAGCGCAGGCGGCCGCGCTGGCCGGCGCGCTGGAGAACCCGGAGTATCTGTTCCGTGCCAGCGGCTCGCGGGTCCGTTTCGCCGGCTTCCTCAGCGTCTACGTCGAGGGCCGCGACGAGAACGGCAGGGATCGACGCAACGGCAGCGACAAGAACGATTCCGACGACGACGGCGACTACGACGACCTGGATAACTGGCTGCCGGCGCTGACCGCGGGCGAGCTGCTGGACCTGCTTGAGCTGCTGGCCAATCAGCACTTCACCCAGCCACCGCCGCGCTACACCGAGGCGTCGCTGGTCAAGGCGCTGGAGGAGAACGGCATCGGCCGGCCCAGCACTTACGCGCCGACCATGACCACGATCCAGAGCCGCAACTACGTCGAGCAGCGCGAGCGGCGTCTCTATCCCACCGAACTGGGCTTCGCAGTGGTGGATCGCCTGGTGGAGCACTTCCCGGACATCTTCGATGTTGGCTACACGGCCAAGATGGAGGAGGCGCTGGACGAGATCGCCGACGAGCACCGCGACTGGGTCGAGGTGCTGCGCGATTTCTACGAGCCGCTGGAGAAGCAGTTGGCCGAGGCCGAGCGCACCATGAAGCCGGCCGAATCGCTGGCCCAGCCCATCGGCGAGACGTGCCCCGAGGATGGCGGCGAACTGGTGCTGAAGATCGGGCGGTTCGGCAAGTTCATTGCCTGTTCCAACTACCCGGAGTGCCGCTACACCCGGCCCTTTGTGGTCAAGACAGGCGTCACCTGCCCGAAGTGCAAACAAGGCGAGCTGGTGGAGCGGCGCAGCAAGAAGGGCCGCACCTTCTACGGCTGCGAGCGCTACCCGGAGTGCGACTTCGTGGTGTGGCAGGAACCGGTAGTCACGCCCTGTCCCGACTGTGGCGGCCTGCTGACGAAGTCCGGGCGCGACGGCGCCAAGTGCACCGTCTGCGGGCACAGGTTTGGCCGTCGCCAGCTTGAGGCGCAGACTGTTCCGGCGTGACCCATTACTGACCATGCAGCAAGACCTGGATCGCTACGTCGTCTATCTCGAGGTCGAACGCAACCTCTCTCCCTACACGGTGCGCAACTACCGGACGGAGATCGGCCAGTTCATCGAGTTCGCGGCGGCGCATGGCGTCCAGGAGTGGCGGCAGGTGGATAAGGCGTTGGCGCGGCGCTGGCTGGCTGATCTGCGGATCGGCGGCTATGCGCCGGGCAGCATCGCCCGCCGCCTGTCCGAGGTCAGGTCCTGTTGCGCGTTTCTGGTGCGCGAGGGCAGGCTCGACCGCAACCCGCTGGCCAGCATCAGTTCACCCAAGCAGCCCAAGCGCCAGCCGCGGGTGCTGAGCTACGACGAGGTCCTGGCGCTGCTGAAGATGCCCGACGTGGCGACTCCCCAGGGCCAGCGCGATCTGGCCATCCTGGAGGTCTTCTACGGCAGCGGCATCCGGCTGGGCGAGCTGGAGAAGCTCGATCTGCACGACCTGGACCTGAGCCGGCGCGAGGTGCGTGTGCTGGGTAAGGGCAACAAGGAGCGGATCGCGCTGTTTGGCAAGGTCGCCGAGGCGACGCTCCGTCTCTACTTGCAGCAGGGCCGCCCTCAGCTTGCCGGCAAGGAAGAGACCGACGCGCTCTTTCTCAACCGCTTCGGCCAGCGCCTGCGGCGGGTCAGCATCATTCGCATGGTGGACCGCTATGCCCGGGCGGCCGGCATCGATCGCAAGGTGACGCCCCACGCGATGCGACACTCCTTTGCCACCCATCTCATCGACGAGGGCGTCGATATCCGCATCATTCAGGAGATGCTGGGCCACGAAAGCCCGGCAACCACGCAACGCTACACCCATGTCAGCCAGGCTCGCCTGCACGACGTCGTGCGCACTGCCCACCCGCGCGGCAGCCTGGACAGCCGTGATCGCAGTTCATCCAACTGGGAGCCCGCTGGGCATGCCAGTGACCATCCCGAACACATCGTTGACCCGCATCGTTGACCCAGCGCAAGGAGGTTGCAAATGGGAGACCGCAATCGTACTTATCTTTGGTGGATCGTTCCCCTGGTTTTCGGCATCATCATCGGCTGGTTCATTCTCGGCTGGCTGATCGCGCCGGTGAAATGGAACAACGCCGGCCTGCAAGACCTGGACCCGGCGCTGCAGCAAAGCTACGTGGCTACCGCCGCGGAGGCGTTTGCGCAGACCCAGGATGGCGCCAAGGCCATCGAACGCTTGCAGGCCATGGGCAGCCCGGCGGATGTGGCCGATATCGCCTCGCAAGCCATCGCATCGGCCGAGGCCTCAGGCGATCTCGTCACCGCCGACCGCATCCAGGCCATGGCGGCTGCGCTCGGGCTGCAACTGCCGGAGGCCGAAGCCCCGCCGGCTGCACCGGTCGATCAGGGGCAGGAAGGCGGCAACAGCGGCCTGCTGACCGCGCTTGGTCTCCTGCTGATTGTTGGCGGGATTGTGCTGGCAGGCTGGTTGTTGATGCGCCGCCGGAGCGCGCAAGAGGATGAGGCGTACGAGGCATCTGAGCCGCCGGCCGCCGCTGCCGCGGCGACAGCCGCTACGTCCGGCCGCGGCCCAGCGCCGGTCGCTCCCGCGCCTGCAAGTGAGTCGCCGGGCCAACGCTTCCGCGCCGAGTTCAGCCAGGGCGACAAGAACTTCGACGAGAGCTTCGATATCGAAGGGCCCGATGGCTCCTATCTCGGCGAGTGCGGCGTGACGATCTCGGAGACGGTGGACGGCGACCCGGACCGCGCGACCGCGCTGGAGGTCTGGCTGTTCGACAAGAGCGATATCCGCACGGTGACCAAGGTGCTGATGAGCGACTACGCCTACGGCAACCCGCCGCTGCGGGAGAAGCTTTCGTCGCGCGGCGATGCTGTCTTGCTGGGGACCGGCATCGGCTTCGTGCTGGACGCCCAGACGCTGCGCCTGGCCGGCAAGGTGTTGGAAATGGAGTATGACCAGACCAGCGCGCCGCCCAGCAGCACCATCCGCCGTATGCTGGTCGAGCTGCGGATCATCCAGCAGCCGCCAGCCGCGTAAGATGTGATCGAAACAGTTCGATAAGCAATGTTGTCGCGAACAGGCGGGCTGAACCAGCCCGCCTGTTCATTTGTAGCCGCTACGCAACCGGGGAACCAGGGATTGCCATTGCGACGAAGCGGGCCAGCTCGGTTTTCAGCTTCAGCAGAGATGGGCGGTGGGCGTACATCATGTGGCCGGCCTCGTAGTAGCTGGTAGTGACGTTGCCGCGCAGACTGGGATCGAGACCGAGATGGTTGAGCGTGTAGATGGCGGCGAAATAGGGGGTGGCCAGGTCGAAGTAGCCGTTGGCGACGTGGACCTTGAGGTGCGGGTTCATCGACATGGCCTTGCGCAGCGTCTCAGCCACGTTAACGAAGCGGTTTTCGTGGTCGTCGTAGCTCCAGGTCTTGTACAGGCCGGTCAGGATCTCGTAGGGCAGGTCGCTTTCGAAGCCAAGCTCGCGGCGCACGTAGTCGTTGAAGGTCGCGCTATAAGCGCCCTGAACCGCGGCGTAGCTGGCATCGAACTCGAACTGTTCGCCGACTGCGTCGCGGTCAATGCCGGTGTAGCGGCTGTCCAGCCGGCCGGTGGTGCGTCGCTGGTCGCGCAGCAGCTCCTTGGTGAAGCGCATGATCTCGATGCGCAGGTTGCTGCGCTCGACGTAACCTCGATCGAGACCCGTGTAGCGTGCCACATGCTGGGACACCTGAGCGTGCAACTCGGGCGACAGGGCGTCGCCTTGCAGCAGCGCCAACGCGTAGGCGCCGACCGCGAATGTTTCCACCTCAGCCAGCAGCTCGCGCAGCGGCCGTCCCTGTAACTCCTCGTCGAGCCGGTGATGATACCAGGCAGTGGCAGCAAACGCCGGCAGATA
Organism: Caldilineales bacterium; assembly: GCA_041391245.1. Classification (GTDB taxonomy): domain Bacteria; phylum Chloroflexota; class Anaerolineae; order JAAEKA01; family JAAEKA01; genus JACKBK01. The sequence goes on along the minus strand of JAWKOJ010000008.1, from coordinate 120,621 downwards.
AAGGATGTGCGGCAGATCGTTGCCGGGCAGAAACTCCAATGTTTGGAAGTCGAGGACAATGGACACCAGCATGATGCCGTTGAGGAACATGCCGTGCCGCTCCTGCAGGTAGCCGGACAGGCCGGCCGCACGCGTCGTGCCGTAGCTTTCGCCGATCAGGAACTTGGGCGACGTCCAGCGGCCGTAGCGGCTGCAATAGAGTCGGATGAAGTCGCCGACCGATTCGATGTCTTTTTTGAACGTGTGAAAATCTCCGGCCTTCTCGCCAGGCACAGGCCGGCTGAAGCCGGTGCTCACCGGGTCGATGAACACCAGGTCGGTGGCGTCCAGCAATGTTGCGTCGTTCGCCACCAGCCTGTACGGCGGCTGCGGCGCCCAACCCTCCTCCTCCAGCCAGACGCGCTTGGGTCCCAGCAGCCCCATGTGCAGCCACACCGATGAAGAGCCGGGTCCGCCGTTGAACGAGAAGGTTACCGCCCGGCCGGCCGGGTCATCGACGCCGTCCAGCGTGTAGGCGATGAAGAAGATGGCCGCCCGCGGCTGTTCGCCGTCGGATTTGCCTGCTTCGTCGCCTTTCTTCTCTGCTTCCTCCTTGAGCACCATCGTCCCGCAGGTAACGGTGTATGCCATCTCGCGGCCGTCGATGGTGGTGGTGTGATGGGTCGTGACGAGGTTGTCCGGGAGCGGGTTGGGTGTGGGTCGTGTCGTCGCTGGTGGGTCTGGCATGAGTGTGTCCTTGCAAATGGTGTTTGTTGAGTGCGCCCCTCCCCGGCCCTCTCCCTGAGAGGGAGGTCGGAGGTTCGGTCCCCCCTCCAGGGGAGGGGTTAGGGGAGGGAGACCTGCCTCACGTCCCGTATGCCTGCCCTGACAACAGCGCTGCGGCGTGCGGAATGTGATGTGTTGAGACGCTGTCCCTCACCCCGGCCCTCTCGCAGATGATGTTTCAGGGAGAGGGAGGTCGGAGGCTCGTCCCTCTCCCGCGGAGGGGTAGGGTGAGGAGGTCCTCGTTCCGCTTCACATTCCCGCCAAATCGCATCGAGCACGCGGGTAGCTGCGGTAACCTCCTGGTTCGTGACGCACAACTGTAGCCTCGGTCGTTCAGCCTCAGTTCGTTGATCGTATTCGATCTGGTACTCATCTCCCTCCACCCGGACGTGGCGTAGAAATCGACGATAACCGGTCGATGGGATGCTGCCGACGGAACTTAAAGCGCCCAGTGCGATTCGCCGCTGCCCACGCTTCGTTGGCGGCGTCTGTGGTGCCGCGTTGGCGTGGGATGTGGATAATCTGTGGGTTTTCGTCGGGCATGGATGGAAGAGTGTGTCTCCTCACCCGGCCCTCTCCCACGGGAGAGGAGGCGAGGTGAGGGTGTGGTGGGGGTGACGGTGAATGAGTGTGTACTTCCCTCCCCGGCCCTCTCCCAGAGGGGGTACTCTCACCGGCCCTCTCCGGGAGAGGAGGTCGAAGGCTGGTTCCCTCTCCCAGCGGGAGAGGGTTAGGGTGAGGGAGAGTCCTCACCAGCGCAGTATACACATCTCCGCGAATCCCTGCCAACAACGAGTGTCAGGAGCTGCTCGCGCCCAGCCTGCCCGCCAACCGGGCCATGCTGTCCAGGTTGTGCAGCGGCAGCATCTCGTCCACGTGGGGCAGGATGGTCTGGATGCCGCGCACCAGCGGCTGGTAGCTGGGACTGCCGGCCAGCGGGTTGAGCCAGATCAGCCGGTGAACGCTGCGGCGCAGCCGGCGAATCTCCGCCCCCAGCAACTCCTGGTCGCCGCGGTCCCAGCCGTCGCTGATGATGAGCGCTACCGCGCCGTGGCCCAACACCCGGCGTCCCCAGCTCAGGTTGAACGCCCGCAGCGACTCGCCGATGCGCGTGCCGCCGGACCAGTCCAGCACGAGGTCAGAAGCGCGGGCCAGCGCCGTATCCACCTCGGCGTGGCGCAGCGCCGGGGTGATGCGTGTCAGGCGTGTGCCAAAGACAAACGCCTCGATGCCGGGCGAACCTTGCATCATGCCGTGCATGAGGTGCAGAAACAGCCGCGAGTAGCGCTCCATGGACCCGCTGATGTCGCAGATGACCACCAGCGGCCGTGGCTTTCGTTTGCGCCGCTTCCATGCCAGCTCCACCAGCTCGCCGTTGCGCCGCACGCCTGTGCGGATCACCCGCGGCAGGTCCAGCGACGCGGTTTGCTTGCTGGTCCGAATGTGCCGGCGCGTCGGGCGTTCCTCCAACCGCCACAGCAGACGTTGCATGACCGCCCGCGCGGCGGCCGCTTCCTCATCGCTGTAGTCGCGGAAATCTTTGTGGCGCAGAAGCTCCAGCGCGCTGTAGGTCGATGCGATGTTCGGTTCCTGCTCGTCGCCGGCCGGGGCGTCGTCCTCGCCCGGAAGCGCTCGACTGCGGCCCTGCTGCGTAACCGACTTGCGCGTTCGTTCGTGCAGCATCGCGGCACTGCGTTTCCGGCTGACCCCCATTTCCATCAACAGGCCAGCTTTTCCCAGCCAGAACAGCTCGAACAGCCGGTCGAAAATCTCCCGCTCGTCAGCGTTGTGGACCAGGAAACTGCGCAGGGTAACGTAGAAATCGTCCTGGCGGGCGAGGTCGATGGCGGTCAGCGCCGCGGCAAGCTCGCTCATCTGCTGGGCGCCGACTGAAAGCCCCGCCTCGCGCAGCGTCCGGCCGAACTGCACCAGCCGGCGGAGGGTGTATCCCCCGACCGGCGGCTCAGGCGCGGGCATGGGCGACGGCGGCCAGCTTGCGCGCCAGGCTGCTCTGGGCCAGTTGCACGTCCTCCTGGTACTTGAGCAGCACGCCCAGCGTGTCGCGGATCGCCTGCTCGTCCAGCGCCTGGCAGTCCATGGCCTGCAGCGCGGCTGCCCAGTCCAGCGTTTCAGCAACGCCCGGCGGCTTGTACAGCTCGGCCTGGCGCAGATCCTGGACCGCAGCCACAATCTGGCGGCTCAGCGTTTGCCCGATGCCGGGCGACTTGAGCAGGACGATGCGCAGTTCGGTGTCGAAGTCGGGGTAGTCGATCCAGTGGTAGAGGCAGCGGCGCTTGAGGGCGTCGTGTACCTCGCGCGTTCGGTTGGAGGTGATGACCACCACCGGCGGCTCGGCCGCGCGCACCGTGCCGATCTCGGGGATGGTGATCTGATAGTCGGAGAGAATCTCCAGCAGGAAGCTTTCGAACTCGTCGTCGGCCCGGTCGATCTCGTCGATCAGCAGCACGGGCGGGCGCGGGTCGTCGTGTTCGATGGCCTGCAAGAGCGGCCGCGCTTCCAGAAACTCACGGCTGTAGAGGCCGCGCTCCATTTCTGCCCGCGTCGCGCCGCTGGACTCCAGGATGCGCAGGTGCAGGATCTGGCGCGAGTAGGCCCACTCGTAGACCGCGTGGTGGACGTCGAGCCCTTCGTAGCATTGCAGACGGATCAGCCGCGTGCCCAGCAGCGAGCTGAGTACCTTGGCCACCTCGGTCTTGCCAACGCCCGGCTCGCCCTCCAGGAACAACGGCTTGTGCAGCCGGCTGGCCAGGAAGATCACCGTCGCCAGCCCGCGCTCGGCTACGTAGTCCCGTTGCAGCAGCGCTGCCTGCAATGCATCGATCGTGTCGAACATGGTCAGAAATCACCACAGAGGCGCAGAGGTCACAGAGGGTTGATTCAAAGCGCTCTACGTTCTTTGCGCCTCTGTGGTGGGTTAATCCTTTTTATTGCGGACCTGGACGATCTCGGCCAGTATGGAGAGGGCGATTTCCTCGGGCGAGCGGCCGCCCAGCGGCAGGCCTATCGGCGCGTGCAGGCGGGCCAGCGTCTCCTGGCTTATGCCGGCTGCCAGCAGACGCTCCCGCCGTTGTTGGTTCGTTCGTCTGCTGCCCAGCGCGCCGACATAGCGCGCCGCGGAGGGCAGCGAAGCCTGCATCGCCGGGTCATCGATCTTCGGGTCGTGGGTCAGCACCACGATGTGTGCGCTGTCGTCCAGTTCCATGCCGGGCAGCACGTCCTCGGGCCAGCCGTTGACGATCTCGTCGGCGCGCGGGAAGCGTTCGCGGGTTGCGAAGGCCTGGCGCGGATCAACGATGATTGTGTAATAGCCCAGCGTCCGCGCCAGATCGATCAGCGGCACGGCGATGTGGACCGCGCCGACGATGATCAGGCGGGCGACCTTTGGATAGACTTCGACGAACACGGTCCGGCCGTCGCTCAGTTGAACCGTCCCGCCGCGGCCGCTGTTCAGCTTTTCCTGCGCGGCAGAGACGGCGGCTGCAGTATGACTGCCGAGGTCCAAGGGTCCAACGGTCTGGCCGTCCGGCGCCACCAGCAGCTTGCCGGCCGGTCCATCCAACGCGGTGACGATGGCCAGCGGCTTGTTGGCTTCCAAGCGCTCTACCAACGATGCAAAGACCGGTTCCCAGGCTGAAAACGGCTCGACGTAGACGCGGATTGTCCCGCCACAGGCCAATCCAACGCCCCAGGCTTCCTCGTCGGCGACGCCGAAGGTCAGCAGCCGCGGCTGGCCGCTCTGGATGACCCCGGCGCACTGCTCCAGCACCGCGCCCTCGACGCAGCCCGCGCTGACCGAGCCGGAAAACCGGCCGTCGCCGGTCGCCGCGATCTTGGCGCCCACCGGCCGCGGGCGGAACCCCAGGTATCGACTACGGTCGCGATGGCGATGGGTTGGCCGGCGGCGCGCCAGGTCTGGATGTCTTGCAGTACGTCTTTCATGGTTGGGTTGCCCGTTGCAGGGCGGCATTATACCACATCGCGCGGGGTGTAGGGGCATGAACGACCGGCGGAATCTTCCGCCATCGAAGAGAACCTCGTTACGGTCGTTCATGCCCCTACGGGGTCGTTCATGCCCCCACGGGTTGTCACGGGATGATGACCCGGTCCTCCGTCACCAGACGGACGCGGTGCGAACAGTGTGGCGCGGCGTCGCCGCCGGCTGCCTTGCCTTCCGGCGTGGCAAACCCGGCCTGCAGCGCCTCCAGGTCGTCGAACCAGAACTCGGACACGACGTCGAACGGCGTGCCGGCGTCCTCCAGCACGCAGCTCATGTGGTAGCGGCGCATGCCGGGGATCTTCTTGCCCAGCTCGGGGTGTTCATTGAACGCCCAGTGGCGGAACTCTTCGAGGCTCATGTCCTCGCGGCGTTTCATGAGGGAAAATACTCTGACCATGTTCTTGTTCCTTTCTTGTTGTAGTAGTGGAGGATTCTTCGCTGGCGTCGCGTGCCCGTGAGGCCGGCGGATCGAACCGTTCAGAGTGACAGATGGGCGGTTGGCTTGAATTCGTCGAATTCGTGCAATTCGTGGCCGATCCGCCCCGAGTTTATCCTTTCGCCTCCAGCGCGCGCAGAATCTTCTCTGGCGTCACCGGCAGGTCGGTGATGCGCACGCCGACGGCGTTGTAGATCGCGTTGACGATGGCCGGGATGGGCGAGTTGGCGGTCATCTCGCCCACGCCCTTGACGCCGTAGGGACCGTTGACGCTCGGATATTCCAGCACCACGCTCTCGATCACCGGCAGCTCGGCCGGGCCGGGCAGCACATAGTCGCTGAAACCGGTCGGCGCGTGGTCGGTGGTGGGGTAGTAGGGCGCCGTGGTTTCGTAGAGCGCGTGCGACATGCCCATGAACGAGCCGCCCTGGATCTGCCCCTTGACCAGCTCGGGGTTCACCTGGCGGCCGACCTCGTAGGCGCTCTTCAGGCTGAGCACCGTCACCTGGCCGGTCTCGGTGTCCACCTCCACCTCAGCCACGGTGCAGGCGTGGGCTTCGGTGCTGTCGGGGTCCATCTTGCCGGTGTCGGGGTCCACAGGGCTTTTCGGTTTCATGTACATGCCGCGGCCGGAGATGGTTTTGGCGTACTTGAAGTGCGCCGCCAGCGCCACGTCGATCACCGAGACGGCGCGGTCGGGCGAGCCTTTGACGCGCACCATGCCCTGGCCGTCGGTCTCCAGGTCCTCGGGACTAGCCTCCAGCTCGTCGGCTGCGACCTCCATCAGCACCTTCTTCGCCTCCTGCGCGGCCTGGATGACCGCGTTGCCGACGCGATGCGTGGCGCGGCTGGCGAAGGTGCCCATGCAGTGCGGACCGGTGTCGGTGTCGGCGGTGTCGATCAGCACGGTCTCGAAGGGCACGCCCAACGTTTCCGCGCCGATCTGGGCGATGACGGTTTTCAGCCCCTGGCCAAGGTCGGTGCTGGAAAGGCTGATGACAAAGTTGCCGGTGGTGGTGGCATGGATCAGTGCCTGGGACGGGTCGCCGCCCAGGTTCATGCCGGTCGGATAGTTGACGGCTGCCATGCCGGTGCCGCGCTTTTTAGCCATGGTGCACCTCCTTGTCCCACGAGCTCATGGCCTTGAGCTGCTCGGGCAGCTCGTGGCCGGTCATCGCCGCGGCCGCCTGCATCACCTCGATCAGGGTCGCATCCTCGACTTCCTTCTGGTGCGGGCGCATGTCGCCGTTACGATAGGCGTTGAGGAAGCGGATCTCCCACGGGTCCATGCCCACGATCTCGGCGATCTTGTCCATCTGCACCTCGATCGCAAAGGAGGCCGGAGTGACGCCGAAGCCGCGCATCGCGCTGGCCGGCTGGCGGTTGGTGTAGACACAGTGGGCGTCGATGTGGACGTTGGGGATGTTGTACGGGCCGCTGAGGTTGGCCGCGTGCTTGGTGACCGCATAGGGCGAGTGACGGTTGTAGGCGCCGGCGTCGTGGTAGCTGGTCACCTGGCGGGCGATGATGCGGCCGTCCCTGGTGACGCCGTCCTTGTAGTACAGCCGCCAGGCCGCGCGCGTCGAGGAGATGCGCATCTCCTCCTGGCGCGTGTAGCGGTACTTGACCGGCCGGCCGGTCTTCATGGCGGCCAGAATCGCCACCGGCTCGACGATGACGTCCACCTTGCCGCCGAAGCCGCCGCCGACCGTCCCGCCGACGAAATGCAGGTTCTGGAACGGCACCTGTAGGATCAGCGCGCTGTTGTCCAGTGAGAAGAAGAGCGCCTGGGTGTTGGTGTAGACGGTGTAGCGGCCGTTGGGCTCCGGGCGCACCAGGCAGGCGGTCGTCTCGGTCGGGGCGTGCTCGATGGGGCTGGTGGTGTAGCGCTCCTCGACGATGTAGTCGGCCTGGTCGAAGGCCCGCTGCACGTCGCCGTAGCGCACCTTGCGAGCCGGGTTCGCCTGGCCGTACTCGTAGTCGTAGACAAAGTAGTTGGTGCCCCACGGCTTGAGGATCGGCGCGCCCGGCTTGAGCGCCTCTTCGACGTCCAACACCGCCGGCAGCTCCTCCAGGTCGAGGCGCACCTTGTCGGCGGCCTCGGTGGCGGCAGCTTCGCTTTCGGCGATGATGGCCGCGATCTGCTCGCCCTGCCAGAGCACCCTGTCCTGGGCCAGCACCGGCTCGTCGTCCGGGCCGACGCCGATCAGGCAGAGGATGGTGTAGATGTTCTTGGGCACGTCCTGCCAGGTCAGCGCCCGCACGAAGCCCGGTACCTTCTCGGCCTCGGAGAAGTCGATGCCGCGGATGATGCCGTGCGCGATCGGGCTGCGCACCATCTTGAGGTGCAGGGTGTCGGGGAAGGAGATGTCGTCGACGTAGACCGTCTTGCCGGTCACGTGGCCGAGGCCATCGCGGCGCGGCACTGACTGGCCGACGACGTGTAATCCGTTGCTGCTCATGATGAGGCCTCCTTGCCGTTGCTGGACAGCCGGCCGGCGGCGTCGCCGATGGCCTCGATGATCGGTTCATAGGCGGTGCAGCGGCAGTAGTTACCGGCCAGCGCGTCGACGATGTCGTCGCGCAGCGGCTGCGGATTGGCATCCAGCAGCGCCTTGCCGACCAGGATCATTCCTGAGGTGCAGTAGCCGCACTGGGCTGCGTAGTGGTCCACAAACGCCTGCTGCAAGGGATGCAGCCCGTCAGGCGGCGTCAGACCTTCCAGCGTCACAACCGTTTGGCCGGCGATGTCCTCGGCCGGCAGCAGGCAGGATAGCATCGGCTGGCCATTCACCAGCACGGTGCAACTGCCGCAGCCGCCCTGCCGGCAGCCGTTCTTGGTCGCGGTGTAGTTGAGCTGCTCGCGCAGCACGGTCTGCACGGTGGTCAGCGGTTTGACCATCACCTCGACCGCGCGGCCGTTCAGCGTGAATTCGACGATTCTAGACGCCATGGCTCGCCTCCTCGTTGACAATCTGCATCAGCGCGCGCCGCACGATGACCGGGACCATCTTGCGCCGGTACCAGGCGCTGGCCACCGCATCGTCGGCCGGATCGCAGTCTTCCACTGCCAGTTCGGCAGCCTCGGCCACGGTCTTCTCGTCCAGCGCCGATCCTGTCAGCCGCTCCTCGGCCTGGCGGGAGCGCAGCGGATGCGGTCCCACGCCGTTGAGCGCCAGCCGGGCGTCGCTGACCAGGCTGCCGTCGAAGGTGACATGGGCGGCGACGGTGACGATGGACGGTGTGTTGGCCTCGCGGCGGGCGAACTTGAGATAGGCCGTCCTGCCGGCCGGCACGGGCACCTGGATCTCGGCTACCAGCTCGCCCGGCTGCACGACCGTGGTCATGAAGCCGGTGTAGAAGTCGCCCAGCGGCACGATCCGCTGCCCGGCTGCGCTGACCAGCTTGACCTGCGCGTCCAGCGCCAGCAGCGCGACCGCAAAGTCGCCCGACGGCGGCGGCGCAAACAGGTTGCCGCCCGCCGTGCCCATGTTGCGGATCGCCCAGCCGCCCACGTTGTGAGCAGCCTTTTGCAGCAGCGGCACCTCGCTCCAGCCCAGCATCGTGGACAGGGTCGTGGTTGCGCCGATGGCGTGGTGGCCGTTGCTGCGCGTGATGTAGTCCAGCCCGGCGTGCCGAAGACCCATCACCTGGGCCGGGAAAGTGATTCCGTCGTTGATCAGCGGCATGGCAATCGTGCCGCCGGCCATGACCATCAGCGACGGGCCGTGTTCGGCCAGCAAGCCGGCGGCTTCGTCAACCGTTTTTGGCAGATAGTATGCCTGGGTGGTCACATTGATACCTCCTTGTTGTATCATCTTAACAAACCGGGGCGCTGTGGCCGGTCTCCGACCGAGCCACCGGTGAGCGCCGGTCGGCTCGGTTAGAGACCGGCCGAAGCGGCTTGCTGGCAGGTGGTTAGTCCTCTACCAGCGCGAAGAAGCGGGCCGGCGAGCCTTCGGCGCCGCGGATCTTGATGAACGGTGCAAAGAACTGCACACGGCGGTCGGTGGGAAGCTGCGACAGGTTGGTCATCTGCTGCATCAGGATGGCGCCGTTTTCCAGGATGACCTTGTGGATGATGAAATCCTCGGACGTGAAGTCGGGCAGGCGGGCGCAGTACTCGCTGAAGCAATCGAAGCCGATGGCGCGCGCGCCGTTGTCCACCATCCACTGCGCGGCTTCCGCCGTACACCACGGCGACTCGAGGTAGTAGGTCGGCCAGTTGCCCCACTGCTTCTCGGTCCAGTCGGTGCGCACCAGCACGATGTCGCCCCGCTGGAGGTCGCCCATCCGGCTGGCCACGTCCTCGACGCTGATGGCGTGGTTCGGCCCGACGTGGCTCAGGTCCACCACCCGCGCCAGGCCCGACACCCGCTCCAGCCCGACATCCACCGCCGTCTCGCCGTCCTCCTGCACGTGTTTGGAAAAGTCCACGTGCGACCCGGTGTGCAGCAGCATCTCGACCTTGCTGGCCTGCCAGAAGCCGGGGCCGCGGTGGTAGGAGGTCAGGGTGAGCTGGAGGTTGACGGACGGAGGGCTGAGCGTATCCGCGCCAATAGGGACTGAAAGATCGACAATACGCATCCAAACCTCCTTTGCGGGGAAACGACAGGGCCGGCTTCCGGAGCCTGCCGCGCCGCGATCAGGTCGCGGTTCAGCCTGTCCAGGCCCTGGTTGATGAGCGTCTTTGCAACGCCCTCGACGAAGCGCGGGCTCATGCGCGCCAGCGCGCCGCCGGGAACGCCCTGCGCCTCGTAGGTCAGCAAGGTGCCGGCGTCAGCGTCCGCCAGCGTGAACTCTGCCGTGCCGCGCATCGAGCCGGCCGGTCCGCTGACCTCGCCCTGAAAGCGGCAGTGCGACGGCTCCTCGCGCTCCTGCACGCGCACCGTGGTCTCATAGGCGCCGTTGACGGCCGACAGCCAGACCATGAACTGGCCGCGGTACTCGTCGGGCGCCACCTGCTCCAGCCGCTGGCAGCCGGGATCAGCCCTGCCAGCGCCGCCGGGTCAAAGATGTGCGGCCAGACGTCCGTCCGCGGTGCATCGAGTGTGTACGAGCCGGTGACTTTCATGGGCGATTGCTCGCGGATTCCACGGATAAACGCGGGTCAGAGGAAACAAAGAGATCAGAAATCCGTCCGCGTCCATCCGCGTGTATCCGCGAGCCGTTTATTGAACGACGTTGCGCAGGGTGCCGAGTTTGTCGATCTCGATCTCCACCACGTCGCCCGGCTGCAGGAAGATCGGCGGGTCGCGGAAGACGCCAACGCCGGCCGGCGTGCCGGTCAGCACCACATCGCCGGGCAGCAGCGTCGCGGTCCGGCTGATGAAGCTCAGGATCGTCGGCACGTCGAACACCAGCTCGGCGGTGCTGGAGTCCTGCATGGTGCGGCCGTTCAGGCGGCAGCGGATGCCCAGCGTATGCGGGTCGCCGACCTCGTCCGCGGTCACCAAATACGGCCCCAGCGGGCAGAAGGTATCGAACGACTTGCCGCGGATCCACTGGCCGTCACCGAACTGCACGTCGCGCGCACTGACGTCGTTGGCGTTCGTGTAGCCGGCGATGTAATCGTACGCCTCCTCGACCGGTACGTTGCGCGCCGTCTTGCCGACCACGAAAGCCAGCTCAGCCTCGTAGTCGGGCTGTTCAGTCGAGCCCGGCGCCCAGGTGATCGCGTCGCCGGGACCGATCAGCGTCGTCGGGAACTTGCTGAACAGGATCAGGTTTTTGGGCAGCGGCTTGTTCTGCTCGCGACAATGGTCGGCGTAGTTCTGCCCGCAGCAGACGATCTTGCTCGGGTCAGGGACCGGCGGCGCGAGGCGGGTTTCGTTCAGCGGATGAGAGAGGCCGGGCATCTCGGCCGCGCCGTCCGCGGCCAGCCATGCCAGCGCATCCCGCGCGGTTTGCATGGCAGCGTCGCCGGCAGCCAGCAACGCGCGCAGGGAAGCCGGAAAGCCGGCCTGCTGCGCGCCAGCCGGCGACGCTGCCACAGCGCGCGGCAAATCGACCACGCGCTCTCCCAGCACAGCGCCCAGCGTTGGTGTACCTGCATCGATGAAGGTAACAAGTTTCATGCGGTGAAATCCTTGAATTTAGGTGGGCGGCGTCCGTTCCTCGGAACGCCCACAGGGGGCTATGCTACGAAATGTGAAACGTGGTTAGTCTTGTAGGATAGGCCTTGTGCCGTTCCGGCTCCGGCCGACGCCCACAAGGCGCTATCCCAATTCCAGGCTCTGCTCGACGTGGTTCAGGTGGTCCAGCATGGCCTGTTCGGCAGCTTCGGGGTCGCGTGCTTTGATGGCGGCGACGATGGCCCGGTGGTCGATCACGGTCCGGTCGCGCACGCTCTGGCTGGCGCCGGTGCGGCTGCGGCTGGCCAGCCCCATCCGGCTCATGCTGGCCATCACCCGCCGCAGCAGCGGGTTGCCGGTTGCCTCGGCCATCAGGTCGTGCATCGCCAGATCGACCTGCAAGAAAGCCGCCGCGTCGTCACGGCAGTCCACCGACTGATGGAACAGCGCCTCCAGGTTCGCGATCTGGTCATCGCTGGCGTTGGGCAGCAAGCTGTGCGATGCCGGTCTCCAGGATGCGCCGCACCTCGAACAGGTGGTGGATGGTCGAGTCGTCCAGCGAGATGACAAAGTCCAGGTGCTCCACCAGCAGGTCCGGCTCCAGTGAGGTGACGTAAGCGCCGTCGCCCTGGCGGATCTCCAGGACGTTCATCAGCGCCAGGGCGCGCAGCGCCTCGCGCAACGAGGGCCGGCTGACCTGCATGGTCGCGGCCAGCTCGCGTTCAGGCGGCAGCTTGTCGCCGGGTTTGAGCTGCTTTTCCTGGATCAGGGTAAGGAGGCGGGCCGAGATCTCCTCGGCGATGGCGCTCTTGCGGACGGGTTCGAACGTGGCCACGGGACGGGGTCCTTGCGCTGAATTGGTCAGACCACCTGACCAATTGCGATTATACGTCGTGGCCGGCTGGCTGTCAAGATAGTGGAGACAGGTCGTGGATGTTTAGGTCCAGAAGCACCACGCCGGTGGCGCCGAGGCGCGAGTTCGCGGCGACGAGGGTCGCCGAAGCGATCTCTTCATGGAACTCGGCCAGTTGGGCGCTGGTGGGCTGCATGCCGGTGAGCACGTGTTCCAGACTGGCTGTGATCGCTGCCCGCACGTGCTCCAGTTGCTCGTCGAGTTCGCCGACCTCGGACAGGTGACGCACGCTGCGCACCTGCGGCAACGTTGCCGGCCGCGTGGAACCGGCCGCAGTCCAGTTCCACCGGCGCGCCGGTTTCCCAGGTGATGGAGGTCGGAAAGCTGTTGGCCGGTTGGCGGTCGCCGTTGTGTGTTGATTTCATGCTTGCTTCCAGGACTGGCAGTCCTTCCGAGGACTGCCAGTCCTGACGTGCGTATCCTACAACACCCCGGCAGCGCGCAGCGCGTCGATGTCCGCTGCGTCGTAGCCCAGCTCGCCCAGCACCTGCCCGGTGTGCTCGCCCAGGCGCGGCGGAGGCAGGCGGTAGCTGGCCGGCGTGTCGGAGAAAAAGCCGGGGAATGCCAGCGATTTGACCAGCCCGGCGGCCGGGTGCTCCAGTTCGACGATCATGCGCCGGGCCTGGACCTGTGGATCGTTTAGCGCCTCGTCCACGGCGTAGATGGGACCGGACGGGATGCCGGCCTCCTCCAGCAGCGGCAGCCATTCGGCCGCTGTTCGCCCGCGCATGATGTCGTCGAGGATTGGCAGCAGCGTCGGGCGATTGGCATTGCGCTGGCTGTTGGTGGCATAACGCGGATCGTTCATCAGCGTGGCCTCGGCGCCGATGACCTTGCAGTAGGCGCGCCACAGCTTCTCGCTGCCCGCGCCGACGATGATCCACTTGTCGTCGGCGGTCTTGAAGGGCTGATAGGGTGTGATGGACGGGTGCAGGCTGCCCAGCTTGGGCGGCTTCTCGCCGGTGGCAAAGTAGTTGCCGGCGATGTAGCTCAACCAGGTGAGCTGGCCGTCCAGCAGGCTGGTGTCGATGGCCTGGCCGCGGCCGGTGCGCTCGCGGGCCAGGAGCGCGCCCAGCACGCTGATCAGACCGAACAGCCCGGCGGTGATGTCGGCGATAGCCACCGGGTAGCGCAGCGGCGGCTGGCCCTCCTCGCCGGTCAGGTCCATGGTGCCGGACATGGCCTGCGCCACCACGTCGTAACCGCTGCGGTCGGCGTAGGGGCCGGTGCGGCCAAAGCCGGTGATGCTGAGGTGGATCAGCCGCGGGTTGCGGGCCAGGCAAGCCTCGACCGACAGGCCGTACTTGTCCAGCGACGCCTGGCGCGGCAGGTTGTTGATGAAAACATCTGCCTCGTCGATCAGCCGCTGGAAGACGGCCAGCCCCTCGGTTTTCGTGTAATCAATGGCTATGCTGCGCTTGTTGCGGTTGACCGACAGGAAGTAGGCGCTCTCGCCGTCGATGAAGGGCGGGCCGTAGCCGCGGCTCATGTCGCCGCTGCCCGGCCGCTCGACCTTGACGACATCTGCGCCCAGGTCGCCCAGATACATGCTGCACGTCGGCCCGGCCAGTGCCTGGGTGAGGTCGATGACTTTGATGCCTTGGAGGATGGTGGGTTGGTTCATGGTTTTTGGGAAGGGAAAGATGGGAAAGGATGGAAATCAGGGAAAACGGGTGACAGGGTGACAGAGCGACAGAGTTGCAGAGTGACAGGGCGACAGGGTGATTGAAAGAACCACGTCGAGGATCGCGCAACACGCATTACGCATCACGGTTTACGTTTCACCCTTCGCCCGCCGCCGCTGCTCCGTCTCGCGCCTTGCGTCGGAGATTGAGCGGGCCGGGCCGCCGCGCAGGACGTTGATGATCTCGGCCATGATGCAGACGGCGATCTCGGCCGGAGTGCGGGCGCCGATGGCGATGCCGATGGGGGCGTAGACGCGGTCGAACTTCTCCGGCGGGATGCCCTGCTCGACGGCCAGCAGGTCGAACACGGTGCGCACACGCCGCTGGCTGCCGATCATGCCGATGTAGGCCAGGGGCGCATCCAGAATCTCCAGCAGGCAGTCGATGTCGTACTGGTGGCCGCGCGTGACCAGCACGACGCAAGAGTCGCTGTCCAACCGGCCCTCGGCCGCCCAGTCGCGCATGGTTTCGCGTAGCGGCTTCGCCAGCACTGCGTCTGCCTCGGGGAAGCGCGCGCGGTTGGCATACTGCGGCCGGTCGTCCAGCACGGTGACGGTGAAGTCGCACAGTTTGCCCAGGCGCGCCAGCGGCACTGCGATGTGGCCGGCGCCGACGATGACCAGTTCGGGCGGGCGGTGCTGCACCTCGACGAACAGCCTGACCGGCCCGGCGGCCGCCTCGTAGGTCAGCGTGCGGTGGTTGCGTCCGCGCAGCACCTCGACCGCGTCCGCCAGCGCCTGGCTTTCCAGGTCGCCCAGCCCCAACCCACCCAGCGGCTCGCCATCCAGCCAGACCAGCGCGTGCCGGCCAACCGCGGCGCCGGGACCGGCGATCACGGTTACCAGCGCGACCGGCCTGCGGTTTTCGATGGAGGCGGTCAGGGCGGTCAACAATGTAGGGGCATGAACGGCGACGCGAGGAATCGATGAGTGCAGTGATGTGTCCGTGTCGCCATTCATGGCCCTACCGCGCGCGTTTACATCATTCATGTCCCCAGCGTTCCACGAACACGTCCATGATCCCGCCGCAGACGCCCAGGCTCTGCATGGTCGGGTCCTCGGTCAGATCGACGCGGACGGTGGCCGGCTGGCCGGTCTGGATGGCGTCCAGGCCGGCGCGGATGACATCCGCCTCGCCGCAGCCGCCGCCGACCGTGCCGACGTGCTGGCCCAGCGGGTGGATGATCATCTTGGCTCCCACTTCCCTCGGCACGCTGCCGCGTACGTCGGTGATGGTCGCGACGGCTACCGTCTCGCCGGCAGCCAGCAGGTCGTTCAGCTTATGGTAGAACGTATCCATCGGTTCACTCCTGCAACTCACCGGCCAGGATGCCGTACGACGGCAGATCTTCGTAGGCATCTCCTTTGCGCAGGTGCTGGCGCATTGTGCCCTCGTAGCGCATGCCGGCCTTGGCCATGACGCGGCCCGAGGCCGGGTTGCGTGCAAAGTGGTAGGCATGAACGCGGTGCAGGCCCAACGTCTCGAAACAGAAGCGTATCAGACCGCGCGCCGCCTCGGTGCAGTAGCCGTTGTTCCAGTATGGTTTGCCGACCCAATACCCCAGTTCGCCGTGGCCGTGCTGTTTGCTGATGCTCAGCACGCTGATCGCGCCGATCAGCTCACCGCTGCTGCGCAAGGTGATGGCGCAGACGATGCCCAGGCCGTTGTCCCAGCGCTCCTGATGTGTGTTGATCCATGACTCGGCGGCGCCGTCCGGGTAGGGATGCGGGATCACCAGCGTGGTGTCGGCGATGTCGGGATCGCCGGCCAGCCGCTGTACGTCGGCCGCGTCATCCAGCGTGAACGGCCGCAATACCAGCCGCTCGGTCTCGATGACGGGTTGCTTCTGATCACTGTTCACTGCCTACTGCCTCACTTCCCTTTGGTATTGCTCTGGCGTGTCCAGGTCGGCCAGGATGCTGGACGTCCGGACGACGACGTATTCGATCTCATCGCTGTGGCGGTCGATCATGGTCCGCAGCGTGTCGTCCGGCGCCAACGCCAGCATCTCCGGCCAAAGACGCCGTGGCAGCAGGATCGGGTGGCCGCGCCGCATCCGGTAGCTGGGGATCACGATGCCTGCGCGCTGGCGAAACTGTTCGACGACCGCCCGCACGACACTTACCTCCATCTGCGGCTGGTCGGCGAGGGCGATCAGTGCGCCGCGGCAGGTGTCCGGCAACGCCTGCAGGCCGGCTTGCAGCGACGACAGCATCTCGCCGCTGGCGTAGTCGGGGTTGTGGACGCAACGCACTGCGTGCTGCTGCATAGTCTCCTCGACCCGCTCCCGTTGGTGGCCGGTAACCACGAGGATGTCCTGCACGCCGGCCGAGCGCAGCGTTTCCACGACCTGTTCCACCACCGTGTGCGCGCCCCACGGCAGCAGCACCTTGGACGTGTCGCCGCCCATGCGACGGGACAGTCCGGCTGCCGGAACAACTGCGCTGACCGTCATGAAGTTGATCATTGGCTGCGGGAATTATAGCATGATGCGCCTCCTGACTGGAAGTTCACCCCTTTGCAAAGCGCCGCGCCGGTGCTACAATCGCGGTAGCGAGCGCCAAATCATGACAAGTTCAGCCAAATCGGCCCTGATCATCAATGCCGACGACCTCGGCTATTCGCCGGGCGTCAATCAGGCCATTGCCGACCTCTACCCGGCAGGAATCATCACCAGCACCAGCCTGATCGTCAACCTGCCCTTCAGCGAGGCCGGCGCGGCCATTGCCCGGCGCCTGCCAGGTCTGTCGGTAGGTGTACATCTCAACCTGAGCAAGGGAGAGCCGCTGCTGCCGGCTGCCAGCGTGCCCAGCCTGGTGGACGAGACGGGCCACTTCTGGGAGACGGCGACCCTCTATCGGCGCGCCTTGACCGGCCAGTTGAACTGGTACGAGGCTGCGGCCGAGATGGAGGCGCAGGTCAGGTGGGCGCGCGCACGCGGGCTGGTGCTGGATAACCTGGACACCCACGTGCACTTCCACGTGCTGCCGCCCGCCCGCCGCATCATCCGCGACCTGGGCCAGCGCTACGGCGTGCAAGCCTGGCGCTCGCCCAAGGTGCTTTCGACCCTGTCGCCCCGCTTCACCTGGACCGAGCTGCTGGCCAAGTGGTCGGGAGAGGATCCGATGCTGGCGCCGCAGTTCCTGCTTTCGCTGCACCAGTGGGGCGATCGCATCTTTGACGACCAGCGGCTGCGGGCCGTGCTGTCGAAGCCGGGAACGGTGACCGAGCTGGTGGTGCATCCGGGCTACTCCCCCGATCCCGACTTGCCCCTGCCGGATCAGCTTCTGCCGGACCATCGGCAGGGAGAGGTCGACTTCATCACCGGTCCGGACTTTCGCCGCTGGCTGGACGAGCTGGACGTGGTCCTGATCGGCTTTGGCGACCTGGCCTACGTTCACGTCTGATGGCGATTTCACTTGACCTGCCTCTGCAAATCGTGTATCATGCCGCTGGTTTCTGGGGGTGGTTGTGTCCCGGTGGGCGCCCCGGTCTTCAAAATCGGTGGTGGGTGCCACAGAGGCAGCCACGGTGGGTTCGACTCCCATCCACTCCCGTCTTCTTTCCCAGGCTGCGCGGACAAGCCGTGCAGCCTGAAAGCCTCCTGCCATGATCGACCCGGTTCAGTTTGTCGTTGAAGAAGAGCCGCCGCGCTTTCTGCGCGCCCAGGCGTTGCCCTACCCGGAGTTGACGCGCGTCTGGATGCGCGTCCAGTTGACACCGGTCGCCGCGGCCTGGTCCGGAGCTGGAGATGGCGCTGCTTGACCCGGACGGGCGCGAGGCGGCAGCGATGGTGATGGTCGATGTGCAACACAGCTACGTGTCGCTGACCATGCATCTGAAGCAGCCGCGGCCGGGCGAGCGCTACCACCTGGCGCTGCGGTTGACCCGCGATGACTACCTGCTGGACCAGCGCACCGTCCCGTTCGACCTGGTCTTCGTCGAACGCGACGAGGCGATGGCCGAAGCCGAGGCGCTGACCTGGACCGAGCGCGCCGCTTCCATTGTCCGCATCGCGGACGAGTCTGATCCTGCCCGCAATGGAGCTGAGTGATCTATGTCCCCATCGCCTGTTCTGACCGCCATCAACGCCTACAACGACCTTTGCACGCCACAGATGGCCGCCGACACCTGGGGCATTCTTGAAGAGGGATGCGGTCCGGTAATCTCACGTTCGGCGAGCGGCTGCTGTGCACCGTGTTGCGGCCGCAGTTCGTGTCGGTCGAGGGCTGGGAGCACGCCTCGCGCGCCAGTGCAACGCTGATCAAGGCGTTCGACAAGGCGTTTCAGGCCATGCTTGGCAACCAGGCGCTGCGCTCGCAGATCTGGCTGACGCCGGAAGAGGAGACGCTGATCGGCTACGAGGCCGGACTGCGCATGCCGGTTCCCATCGGCCGGCTGGATTGCAGCTTCGTCCTGTCCACCAGCGGGGAGGGCCGCTCGCTGCCCAGCCTGCACCTGCTGGAGTACAACGCGGAGAGTCCGGCCGCCGTTGCCTACGAAGACGGGCTGGCCGAGTTGTTCCTGAGAACGCCGCTGATGCGGGCATTCCAGTGGCGATTCCCGGTACGGCCGCTGTGGGCCAGGCCGGCCGCGATCCAGACTACCCTGCGCATCTACCGCGAGTGGGGTGGGCGCGACCTGCCGACGATCGCAATTGTCGACTGGCCCAACGTGCCCACTTACTCGGAGTTCGTCCTGTTCCAGGACTACTTCGCCCGCCACGGCATCAAGGCCATCATCGTCGATCCCCACGACATGGACTACCGCGACGGCGTGCTTTACGCCGCGGACACGCCGGTGAACTTCGTGTACAAGCGGGTGCTGACCCATGAACTGATCGAGGAGTTCGGCGTCGAACACCCGGTGATCTACGCGGTGCGCGATCGGGCGGTTTGCATGATGAACCGCTTCTCGTGCAAGTTTCTGCACAAGAAGGCCAGCCTGGCGGTTCTCAGCGACGAGCGCAACGCCCACCTATTCACGCGGCAGGAGCTGGAGACGATCGACGCCCACATCCCCTGGACGCGGCGGGTGGAGGAGCGCACGACGCTGCTGGACGGTGAGACTGTGGACCTGATCCCTTTCATCCACGCCAACAAGCACCGGCTGGTGCTCAAGCCCAACGACGCCTACGGCGGCCGGGGCGTCGTTCTCGGCTGGGATGCCAGCGAGGAGGAATGGCAGCGAGCGGTGGACGTGGCGCTGGCAGAACCGCACGTCGTGCAGTTGGCGGTAGCCCTTGGCCGCGAGGACTTTCCCGCCGTCCAGGACGACGGTTCGGTTGCGGTCGAGTCGCGGCTGGTGGATTTCGACCCGTTCATGTTCGACGGGAGCTACGCCGGCGGCTGCCTGACGCGGCTGTCGCGCGGCGGGCTGCTGAACGTCACCGCCGGCGGCGGTACCACCGTGCCGACCATGGTTGTGGCCGTGTAATATGCGGTTCGGCGGTAGGATAGTCCCTTGTGGGCGTTCCGGGAATCTCCCGAACGGGCACAAGGCCCTATCCTACAGCGCGCGGCGGCGTCCGTGATCCACACGTAGGATAGCCCCTTGTGGGCGTTCCGGGCGTCCCCCGAACGGGCACGAGGCCCTATCCTACAGCGCGCGGCGGCGTCCGTGATCCACACGTAGGATAGCCCCTTGTGGGCGTTCCGGGAATCTCCCGAACGGGCACAAGGTCCTATCCTGCAAGCTATCATCCACTGTCCACGCTGGCTTGACGCCAAACTGGAGGCGCAAATGATCAACCGGCCAAGCCTGAAAATCGGGGTCGAAGAAGAGTACCAGATCATCGACCCGCAAACCCGCAACCTGGAATACGTGATCACACGCTCGAGCAAGGGCGAAGAACCGGTGCTGCGCGGCCACGACAGCGAGGCGCCGCTCAACGAGTCGCTGGCCGACCTGACGCGCAGCCTGGCGTCGCCCACGTTGGGCACGGTCGCACAGGTGCGCGATGCACTGCTGGAGCAGCGCATCGCAGTCTGCCGCACGGCGCGGGACCTGGGTCTGGCGGTTGCCGCGGCCGGGGCGCATCCCTTTGCCTCGTGGCGCCAGTCTGGGGTGCCGATGCCGGGACGCTTTGTCGGGCTGTACGACGAGCTGCGCGGCGTGGCCGAGCGGCTGCTGGTCTTTGGCATGCACGTCCACATCGGGATCGAGGACCGCGACTTTCTCATCGACTGCATGAACGTGGCGCGCTACGTCCTGCCTCACATCCTGACCCTCTCCACCAGCTCACCCTTCTGGATGGGCCGCGACACAGGCCTGCAGTCCTATCGCTGCGTCGTGCAGGAGAACCTGCCGCGCAGCGGCATTCCGCAGCGCTTTGCGTCCTACGCCGAGTTTCAGCACTACGTGGACGTGCTGATGCGCACCAACTGTGTTCGCAGCGTTACCGACATCTGGTGGGACATCCGGCCGCACCCCGTCTACCCGTCGCTGGAAGTGCGCATCCTCGACATGGCGCCGCGGGTAGAGGACGCCACCGCGATCATCGCAGTGGTGCAGGCGGTGGTGGCCTGGCTCTACGACCTGCGCTCCAAGAATGTCAGCTTCCGGCTCTACCAGACCAGCCTGATCGAAGAGAACAAGTGGCGCGCTGAGCGCTACGGCTTGAACGGCAAGATGATCGACTTTGGCAAGGAAGAGCAGTTGCCCGCCCGCTTCCTGGTGCGTGAGCTGCTGCGCCTGATCGATCCGTACGTTGACGAGTTGGGCAGCCGGCGCGAGATCAACCACATCTACACCATTGTCGAGCGCGGCACCAGCGCCGACCGCCAGCGGGCTGTCTATCGCGAACACGGCGGCGACGCCAACCGCGAGGAAGCGCTGATGGCCGTCGTCGATCACCTGGTCGAAGAGACCATGGTCTGTGTGGAGTGAGGAGGCGGTATGAAGAGTCCATCCCTGACCATTGGCGTTGAGGAAGAATATCAGATCATCGATCCCGAGACCCGCGAGCTGCGTTCCTTCATCACCCAGTTCATGGAGTCGAAGGCCGGCGCGGTCGAGGTCGTCAAAGGCGAGCTCAAGACCGGCGAGGTCAAGCCCGAGCTGCACGCATCCATGGTGGAGCTGGGCACGCCGATCTGCCACACCTCCAAGGAGGTGAAGGCGGCGCTGTTCGAGCAGCGCGCCCACATCAGCCAGCTCGCGGCCGAGCGCGGCCTGCAGATCGCCGCCGCGTCGACCCATCCCTTCTCGCACTGGCTGGGCCAGGAGATCTCGCCCTACGAGCGCTACTACAAGACGGTGCAGGATCACCAGATCATCGCTCAGCGGATGCTGATCTTCGGGATGCACGTCCACATCGGCATCGAGGACCGCGACATGGCCATCGACTGCATGAACGTCGTGCGTTACATGCTGCCGCACATTCTAGCCCTCACCACCAGCTCCCCCTTCTGGTCCGGTCGCGTCACCGGGCTGAAGTCCTACCGCTCGATCCTGTTCGAGGAGTTGCCGCGCACCGGCCTGCCGGAGGAGTTCAGCTCCTGGGCAGCGTTCGATCGCTTTGTCCAGCGCCTCATCAACACCGGCTGCATCGCGGATGGCTCCAAGATCTGGTGGGACGTCCGCCCGCACTACGCCTTTCCGACGCTTGAGTTCCGTGTGCCCGACATCTGCACGCGTGCCGAGGAAGCCGTCGCCGTCGCCTCGCTGATCCAGGCGCTGGTGGCCTGGCTGTGCGAGCTGCGCAAGCGCAACCTGACCTTTCGCACCTACCGGCCCGACCTGATCTACGAGAACAAGTGGCGGGCGCTGCGTCACGGCCTCGACGGGCGCATGATCGACTTCGGCAAAGAAGAAGAGGCGCCCACCAAGAGCCTGGTGCGCGAGCTCTTGCTGCTGCTGGACGAACAGATCGACGAACTGGGCAGCCGCGAGGAGATCGAGGTCATCTACAGCATCCTGGAGCATGGCACCAGTGCCGACCGGCAGTTGCGCGTCTTCAACGAGCACGGCGGCGAGGCCAACAGGGAAGAAGCGTTGTGCGCCGTGGTCGATCACCTGGTGCGGGAGACGACCGAAGGGATCGCCGTTTGACCAGACCGGCGGCCAGGTGACAGTCACTTTTCGCAGACTCCTGAAGCGACGCGGAAGGAGGCGCAAGTGATTGTCACTTTCTTAGACCATGACCATTACCGATCATCATGACCACGCCCGCTGGCCGCTGCCCCAGGGAGTCGTAGATCTTTTCTACGAGGACGCGGCCGACAAGCGCCAGCTTGAGCAGGCACTGCGCTCCCTCTTCACGTCCTGGAGCTACGACGAACTGATCCCGCCGACCTTCGAGTACGCCGACACCCTGGCGTCCGAGGCAGGCACGCAGATCGCGGAGGAGATGTACCGGTTCACCGATCGCGATGGGCGCACCCTCGCGCTGCGGCCGGACTTGACCGTGCCGACGGCGCGCGTCGTAGGCACCCGGCTCTATGACCAGCCGATGCCGCTGCGCCTCTTCTACATCGGTTCGGTTTTTCGCTACGAGCGGCCGCAGGCAGGCCGCCAGCGCGAGTTCACCCAGGCCGGCATCGAGCTGATCGGCGCCGGAACACCGGCCGCCGATGCCGAAGCGCTGGCATTGACGGTCGAGGCGCTGCGGCTGGCCGGCCTGCAGCAGTTCCAGGTCGTGCTGGGACAGATGGCTTTCTTCCGCGGCCTGCTGCGCGAGATCGAGGCCTCACCGGATCAGATCGCACGGTTGCAGAGCGCAATCGACCGCCGAAACGCCGGCGACCTGGATGCCGCGCTGGACGCAGTCGGCGCGGCGGGTGGGCTGCGCAGGGCATTTGCCCTGCTGCCCGACCTGCACGGCGGCGTCGAGGTCATCGAGCGCGCCCGCCGGGTGGTGATGAACGACGCTATGGCCGGCGCGCTGGGCTGGCTGGCCGCGGTCCATCCCTGGCTGGCCTCGTTCGGCGTGGCGGAGTCTATCTCCTTCGACCTGGGCGAGACCAGGGGCATGGAGTACTACACCGGCATTACATTCAAGGGCTACGCGGCCGGGATGGGATTCGCCGTTTGTTCTGGCGGCCGCTACGACGATCTGGTCGGTCACTTCGGCCCGCCGCAGCCGGCCGTGGGCTGTGCGTTGTGGCTGGATCGCATCCTGCTGGCGCGGCAGCGGCAGACCGGCCGGGGCGGCGCTGCCGCGGCTACGGTGCTGGTTGCCGCAGACGGCTGTCCCGCGCTGGCGGCGCTCAGCAGGGCGTGGCGGGCGCGCGGGCTGCGGGTGGAGCTTGACCTGACGGTATCGACGCCGGATGCGCTGCGGGCAAACGCCGGGCAGAGACGCATTCCGCGCATCGTGCGCTGCCGGGACGCCGAAACCGTTGTGCTGGAAGACGACCGCGGCGTGCGCGATCTATCGCTGGACGAGCTGGCGCGGGAGGCGGAACAATGGACGTAACTGCGCCACGCGCCGCCAACGCCGAGCAGAACGCCGCCGCGGACGATCTGGTGGTTGCGCTGCCCAAGGGCCGGCTGCTGGACGACGCGCTGGCGCTGCTGGAGCGGGCGGGCTACGGGCTGGCCGCGGGCAACGGCGGCCGGCAGCTTGTGCTGCAGTCGGCGGCCCCCCACGTGCGCTACGTGCTGGCCAAGCCGTCGGATGTGCCCGTCTACGTCGAATACGGCGCGGCCGATCTGGGCATCGCCGGGCTGGATGTCGTGCGCGAGGCCGGGCGCGATGTGTTGGAGCCGCTGCTGCTGCCCTTTGGCTACTGCCGTCTGTCCGTGGCTGCGCCGGGGTCGCGCAGCGACCGGCCGTTGCGGCTGGAGCCGAACCCGCGCGTCGCCACCAAGTTTCCCCGGCTGACCGAGGCCTTCTTTCGCCGCCGCGGCGTCAGCGCCGAGATCATCGAGCTGACCGGGTCGGTGGAGCTGGCGCCCCTGGTCAACCTGGCCGATCTGGTCGTGGATCTGGTGCAGTCGGGGCAGACGCTGCGGGAGAACGGCCTGGTGGAGTTACGCACGATTCTTGAAAGCCAGGCCGTGTTGCTTGCCAACCGGGCCGCCTGGCGTCTGAAAGCTGACACCGTGTCCGATTTTGTCGGGCGGCTGCGTCAGACCCTGGAGAGTTGATAGCTCGGCAGGACTGACAGTCCTTGTCCTGCGGCAGAGGTACGACTGACGTTTCGAATGACCCATTTTCTAGCCAGGCGCCCGGCCGGGCAGCCCCGGCACTCCGACCAACGAAAACGTCGGAACACGCCACCGTCGCGGTCACGCCTCCGATCCGCGCTCCGGCCAATCCGCGGTTCTGGAGACAGACGCTATTTTCAAACCAGGACTGTCGGTCCTTTGCGACATGAACGGTTCTTGGAGAGTTGACATGCCTCAGTACGAAGTACGCATCGCACGCAAGGAAGAGATCAAGCCGGTGATGGATCTGCTGGTGCAGGAGCGCAGCCGCTTCCCCGCGTTCGCAAAGTTGATGAGTAACCCGTGGAAGCGGGTTCTGTATCAGCGCTGGGTGACGCCGCGCTATCTGCGCAGCTCGGCCAACACCTTTGTGCTGCTGCAAGACGGCGAGCTGGCCGGCTACGCCGTAGCCGAGCAGAGCGGCGCGGCGGTGCATCTGGCCGATTTCATCGTCACGGACGGTTTCGACCGGCGGCCGCTGCTGGCGATTCTGTTTCACCAGGTCGAGCAGCTTGCCGTCGACCGCGGCTACCACTTCCTGCGCTCGTCGCCGTGGGAGGCCGACGACGAGACGATGGCCATCTTCGAGGAGGCCGGCTTTCGGTTGCTCGACTACTTCCTGTGGGCGTTCAGCGGCGCGGTGCAGGGGATGGCCGCGCCGGAGAACGTAAACCTGCGGACGCTGGGCAACCGGGAACACGCCGAGAGTCGCCAGCGCTATCTCGCGATGGAACTGGATGCGTCCGAGAACCCCGGTCGGGCGATGATCGACGCCGTCTTCCTGAAGCGCCGGCTGCCCCCGTACAAGGCGTTTGCAATTGAGCTGGCTGAGCAGGCCGGCCAGACGGAGGAAATTGGCTACCTCTCGCCCCGGCCCAACGAGCGCGACGACGGCGTGCTGACGCTGATGGTCGGCCTCGATCCGGCCTACTGGGGATCTGATCTGGAAACGCAGATCATCGGCGGGTTTCTCAGCGAGGTCGGGCGCGGCGAGGCGACGCCGGCGCGCGTCGTGGTCAGCACCACCGCCCACGCGGACCGCATCGATGCCGCAATGGCCGGAATCGGGTTGGTGCGCGATCTGGATATGCGACCGGTGATGTACAAGGAACTGGGGACGGCTACGTCACCACCGGAATCGCAAACGACACCGTAAACCCGGCGCCCTCGCCGGGGCTTTCGGCCCAGACACGCCCGCGGTGGGCGATGACGATCTCGCGCACCAGCGCCAGGCCGAGGCCCATGCCGCCGAAGCGCCGTGTGACGCCCGCGTCCGCCTGGTAGAAACGCTCGAAAAGCTGGGGCAGCTTTTCCGCTGAAACACCGATTCCCTGATCGCTGACCGAGACTATCGCATCCGCGCCGGACGCATCGACACGGATGCAGACCGTCCCGCCCTGCGGGCTGAACTTGCGTGCGTTGTCCAGCAGGTTCTGCATGACTTCGCTGAGGTGGTCCCAGCTTCCCTGAATCACTGCCGGCAGGCCGGTAGCTGCTACATCCAGCCGCAGCCCGGCCCGCTCCAGATCGGCCGCCACGTCGTCACCTGGGCTGCCAACCACTGGTCCAGCATGATCAGCTCCTGGGGGATGCGGTTGCTCTCGATGGACTGGAGCGTCAACAGCTGGTTGACCAGCGCTGCCAGGTGCTCCGTCTGTTCGATGATGACGCCGAGCATCTCGGCCGCAGTGGGCGTCAAGGGTTCCCGCTCCAGCAGCAGTTCCGAGTATCCGCTGATCAGCGTCAATGGGGTTCGCAGCTCATGCGACACGTTCTGCAAGATCTGTTCGCGCACCTGCAAGGCGCCGCGCAGCTGGTTGTACAGGTCTGCGTTGGCCAGCGCGATGCCGAGATGCTCGGTGAGTGTCGCGAGCACGGTCGCGTCGGCGGCGTCAAGATCGGCCCCGACGGCGCCGGGGACGACCAGCAGATAGCGCATGGTGCTGCCTACCGCAATCGGGAAGACGGCTACATCGTCGGGATTCGCTTCTTCGCCGCCGTCTGTCCGGGGATGTGGTTCTTCTGGCGTACGCTCATGAATCAGCGCGGGGTTCCCGGTTGACCAATCGACCTGCGGCGCTGCGCGCAGGCCGGAGGCTGCGCCGGCCGCGGCCGGCAGGCGAACTGTGTTGCTGGTACGGTCGATCTCGTAGATCGCGACATCCTGGTAGCCCAACACCGACTGGAGGGCGGATGCGGCCCGGGCGACGGTTGCCTGGGCGCTCTCCTGAAGCGCGCTGATCTCGCTGACCACCTGGTTCAGCAGCAGCAGTTGGTTGGTGCGCCGTTCCAACGTCGCGTGCGCTCCTCGACCAACTGCTGCAAATGCTCCTGATAGCGCCGGTTTTCCTCGGCAAGGCGGGCGCGCTCGCTGCAAGGCCGCGTGCTCGGCCGCTCGGCCAATGATGCGCAGCAACGACTCCTGCGGCACCGGTTTCACCAGGTAGTCGTAGGCCGCCAGCCGCAACGCTTCAACCGCTGTTCTCACCTCGGGAACGCCGGTGATCAACACCACGGAGACGTTGGGGTCGTGGCGGCGCGTCCAGGCCAGCAGATCGATCCCCTCGGTCGCCGTGGTCATGCGGATGTCGGCCAGCAGCACGTCGGCCCGCATGGAAGCCAGCGCCTCACGGCCTGCGTTCGCTGAAGCGCAGGCGACAACGCGGTGGCCTACGCGTCCTCCAGCCAGACGCTGTACAGCTCCCGCACCAGCAGTTCGTCGTCGACTACTATCACGATTGCCATTGCGCCCTCTTCTCGGATAGGACATCGCTTGCCGAAGCGGCAGTCCCACTCGCGCTTGTCGCCGGCAGCAGAGATCGTCACCCGGCAAGCGTCCCGACCCGCGTCGACGGTGATCGCGCCGCGGTGCTGGCGCACCACGCCCTGCACCTGGGCCAGCATCAGGTCGCCTCCGATCAACGTATGGACGACCGGTAGATCGTTTTGCAAGGCATGGATCTGTTCGGGAGATGTTAGCCACTGTGTGCCGCCAGTGATCGATACCGCCACGCAGCGTCCTACTGCCTGAGCGCCGACACGCGCACTGCCTGGACTGTATTGGCGACTCTCCAGCGGCGCCGGCCGGTTGGCCACAGCAACCGCGATCGGCGCATCAGCCGGCAGCGTGTGCGCGGCATCATTGACGAGCGCCGTGAACGTCTCCAGTAGCCGGACGGCATCCCCGCTGACCGGCCAGACAGCGCCGCGGTCGTCGATTGACACCTGAACCGGTCGCCCTGACCGCTGCTCCCAATCCCTGGCGGCGGGCGACCAGCACTTCCAGATCAACCGGCCGGGCATTGAGCGCCACCTCGCGACTGTACTCGACGATCTGCCGGATCAGGTCAGCTCCGCTGCCCTTCGGCCGCCATGAGTGCGAGGCGGTGGCGCGCGCTTTGGGGGATGTCGGGGTTCTTGCTCAGGAGGTCGGCGAACCCGATGATCCTGCAGGATGTTGTTGAAGTCGTGGGCGATGCTGCTGGCAAGCGCGCGATGGTCGCCAGGCGTTCCTGCGCGCCGCGCCTCACGCTGCTCGCGCTCGGCTGTGACATCGGTGATCGACAGCACCAAGCCGCCTTTATCCGGTCCAACGCGCTGACCCTGTTGGCGCTGACGGCAAAGATACGCCGCGCTCCGCCGCTGACGGCTACCTCGCGCCACCCAACGCCGCCGTCAGGCTCCAGGAAATACTCGAGCGGCTGGCCGCAGATCGTGTCCAGGGTTGTCGCCCGGGACCGGCCAGTCAGGGTGGGGAGATACTCGTAGAAGGCCGTGTTGCCGAGGACGACGCCGTTTTGAGCGTCGAGAAGGACGATGGCGTCGGTAACCGCGTCCATAACCTGGCCGAGCTGCTCAGCCTGCCGCCATACCCGGATGTTGAGCTGGCGCGTTACGTCGAAAAGGCGGGCGTTTTCCAGCGCGATGGCGGCCTGTGATGCAAAAGCCCCGGCAAGGCTGGCGTGCTGCTCGTTGTAGAACTCCGGCTCCGTCTTGTCCAGTGTCAGCATGCCGATGACCTCATCGCCGAAGATCAACGGCACACCCAGCCAGGAATGGATGTAGTCGGACCCGTCGGCAGCCGCGCCGAACCCGCCGTGGCTGGTCATCACATCAGCCACGATAGCCGGCTGCCGCTCCCGATAGACGATTCTGTTGGGCAGGTCGGGATCGTCGACGTCAAACGCCAGTCCGACCCGCGGGAAGGCATCGTCGAAGCCTTGCACGGCGACGATGACCGACCTGTTTCCTTCCAGACGCTGGACGGATGCGCTGTCGTAGGGCACCACCTGCTGCAACTCCGACAGGACGCGCTCCAGCACCTCACGCAGGTCGAGCGTCGAACTGAGCAGCTGGCCGACTGCCTGCAGGGTCTCGGCCTGCTTGCGCGCGGTGGTCTCGGCCTTCAGCAGGCGGAAATTGGAGAGGAAGCGCGCCAGTTGCTGCGTCGCCAGCTCAACTCGCTCACGTTCTACTGCGGTGACCGTGTGCGCCGTTGCGAATCCGAGCAACACCGCACCCATCACCCGGTTTCGGGCGATCAACGGAACCGCGATGCCCGAAACCAGCGACACATGGCTTACGACCTCGGCATATGCATCGGTGTACTTCTCCAGGTCGTCGAACACCAGCGTGCGAGGCTCCTGAAGCAGTGTGCCCATGATGGATCGTGATGGAACGGGTCCGCTGTAAGAGGAGAGTACTGAGGCGATACGGCCTGTGCCAGCGGATGTGGCGACCTGTTCCTGCGCGTCGTCCCACAGCATGATGAGGCAGTGGTCGGCATGGATAACATTGGCCAACGGATCGACGGTGCTGGAGAGCAGCGCTTCCTCGTCGATTGCCTCCAGCCCGGCCGCGCTGAGACGGAACATCAACGACCAGAAACGCTCGCTCTCGGCACGCTCCTGAGCGATCTGTTTTCGTTCGAACGCAGCACCCAGCAGGCTGGCAGCCACCTGCAAGGGCATCCAACTCGCTGCCCGACCAGGCTCTGCCAGGCTGGTTGTCCGCAAAGCCGATAGCGCCCCACCATTGGCCGGTCACGAAGATCGGCACGGCGGCGAAGGAACGCACCAGCAGGAGTCGCATCAGCCTGCTGGCGGTCGGTGACGACTCGTCGAGCTGTACGGTAATGATGTTGCCGGCCAGCAGGCGCTCCGCCAGACGGCCGACGATCTGCGGAAATAGGGGTGTTTTGCAAGCCGCGCGACGCCAGCAGGCGCCGGCCGGTAGGCGCCACCCACTCGTAGCGCAGGCTGGCAACCGGGTTGCCGTTTGGGCCAGGATGGTCCTCGAAGATGTAACTCTTTCGACGCCGGCTGCCCTGGCCCTGAGCGCTCCAGCACGGCGTTGACGGTGGCGTTCCAGTCACCGGAACGCAAAACTGCTGGCCTGCGTACGCAATCGCACTCAGGATTGCGTCGCGGCGCAGTATTGGACTGTCAGAGAATGCGTTCTCCGGGGAGATGTCGGGAAGTGTCATTGGAGTTCTCGGCTGGTCGCTGCGATTCCCTCCGACGTGTGGTTAGGCACTTGTGCGAATGGTAGCACATGTGCGTGTGTTTGACAACGTGGAAACGGCGGCTGCTTTGACAGGCCCGCTGTCTGCGCATATACTGCCAGCAGAATGCAAACACGGGCAACACCATGATAATCTATCCCGCTATCGATCTGCGGCGCGGACGATGCGTGCGTTTGCGCCAGGGCGATCCGGAAGCGGAGACCGTTTTCTCTGACGACCCGGTCGCGACGGCCCGCCACTGGGTGCGGCTCGGCGCGCTGGGTGCACATCGTCAACCTCGACGGCGCCATAGGCGGCGCGGGAGGTCAGTCGCCCAACCTGCGCCGGCTGGCCGAGATTCGCGACGCAGTCGATGTTTCGATCCAGTTCGGCGGTGGACTGCGGTCCTGCGCGGATATCGAACAGGCGCTTGCGTTGGAAGCGGCGGGTGGTCCTGGGAACGGCCCTCGTCGAGCAGCCGCGGTTGCTGGCAGAGGCGCTGGCGCAGTTTGGCGCAGCGCATCGTGGCCGGTCTCGACGCGCGCGCCGGCCGGCTCGCCACCCACGGCTGGCAGGCGTCCACCGATCTGGACGTCGTGACCGTCGGGCGGAACCTGCGCCATGCGGGCGTCCTGCGCGCCGTTTATACCGACATCCGCCGCGACGGCATGCTGGCCGGTGCGGATCTGCAGGGTACTGCCGATCTGGCCCAACGCACCGGGCTGGAGGTGATCGCCAGCGGCGGCGTGCGCGATCTGGCGGACATCCGGCAGCTGCTCGGGCTGGAAGCGTCCGGTGTGGCCGGCGTGATCGTCGGGCAGGCGCTCTATACCGGGAACCTCGATCTGGCGGCGGCGCTGGCCCTGTCCGGCAGGGTGGAGGCCTAAATGCTTGCCCGTCGTATCATTCCTTGTCTGGACATCAAGGACGGGCGGGTCGTTAAGGGCGTCAGCTTCGTCAACCTGCGCGATGCCGGCGATCCGGTGGAGCAGGCGCAGGTCTACGATGCTGAGGGCGCCGACGAGCTGGTCTTTCTCGACATAACGGCCAGCCACGAGCGCCGCGACATCGTGCTGGACATGGTGCGGGCGGTGGCTGACAACGTCTTTATCCCGTTCACCGTCGGCGGCGGCGTGCGGACGGTTGAGGATATGCGCGCGCTGCTGCTGGCAGGCGCCGACAAGACCAGCGTCAACTCGGCTGCGGTGCGCGATCCCCAGTTGATCGCCCGCGGGGCACGCGAGTTCGGCAGCCAGTGCATCGTGGTTGCCATCGACGCCCGTCGCCGGCCGGCCGGCGGGTGGGAGGTCTTCGTCAACGGCGGGCGCATCCCTACCGGCCTCGACGCACTGGACTGGGCGCGGCAGGCGGTCGATCTCGGCGCGGGCGAAGTGCTGCTGACCAGCATGGACGCCGACGGCACGCAGGCTGGCTACGACGTCGAGTTGACGCGGGCGGTCGCGGACGCGGTGTCCGCGCCGGTAATCGCTTCGGGCGGCGCGGGCACGCCTGAGCATTTCTACCAGGCGCTGACCGCGGGCCGCGCCGACGCGGTGCTGGCCGCCTCGCTCTTCCATTTCCGGCAGCTTGGCATCGGCGAACTGAAGACCTGGCTGGCCGGGCGCGGCATTCCGGTGCGCGCTGCAGGGCCGGTCAAACTGGAGGCATCATGACACACATCGATGAACTGAGATGGAACGACCAGGGACTGCTGCCGGCCATCGTGCAGGACGCCGACACCGGCCAGGTGTTGATGCTGGCCTGGGTCAACGAGGAGGCGCTGCGCCGGACATTCCTGACCGGCGAGGTGCATTTTTACAGCCGCAGCCGCCAGGCGCTGTGGCACAAAGGCGAGACGTCAGGCAACACCATGGTGCTGGCCGATGCGGCCTACGACTGCGACGCCGACGCGCTGCTCTTCAAGGTGGCGCCGCGCGGCCCTGCCTGCCACACCGGCAGCACCAGTTGTTTCTACTCACCCCTGACCTTTAACGACGTGATCGACGTGGATCAGACGCGCCGGGCGGGTGAGGCCGCGTTTCAGTGGTCGCCCGAAGCCGCCGAAGGGGAGGACAGCTAACTCGCCATGGCTGACACGTTGAAAGCGCTCTGGGCAACGATCGAGCAACGCAAGGTCCAGCGGCCCGCCGGCTCCTACACCGTTGAACTGCTTGAGACAGGCCAGAACGAGATCCTGAAGAAGATCGGCGAGGAAGCAGTCGAGGTGATTCTGGCGGCGGCCAGCGAGGGCGACGACCGCGTGCTGTACGAGATGGCTGACCTGTATTACCACACCCTCGTGCTGCTGGCAGCGCGCGGTTTGCAGTACAGCGACCTGGAGGCGGAGCTGTCCCGCCGCTTCAAGTAACACGCGGACGGTCGCAACATCGTAGACGAACCGGAGCGCCGCCGAATCCTGACACGCGGACGGTGGATCACTTCATGAACAGCGCATTCGCCCATTTTGCCACACTTCGCCAGGCTCAGAGCAACGCTCGACCGGCGCTTCGCCGCGCTTTGCTGTTGCTCGTCGTTCTTGCGGCAATGACCGTCGCCGGTTGCACGTCGCAGCCCATTACCGGGCCGGCCGTGGCCACGAGCGAGACCCAGCGCGCTTTCGCGTTGTTCGCCACCGACACCCCGACACCTGCGCCGAGCGCGACATCGACGGCTACGCCCACGGCGACGCCTTCAGCTACCCCGACACCCACGCCGACCGCGACGCCGCTGGCTGCCAGCGCCGCTGGCCGTGCGCCTGTTGGCCGGGTGGTGTTCGGCGTGACGCGGGCCGGCGAGGCCACAGAGCATCTATGGCTGCTGGATGGGGCGGGTGATCTGGCCGAATTGGCAGATGCCGTGGCGCCCGGCGCCTGGACGTGCAGCCCCGCGCAGCCGGCATCCTGCGCCATCCTTGACGCCGACGGCTACCTGCTGGCCACCTGGCCGGTGAGCGGGACTGCCGCCCTGCTGGACCAACTTACCGCAACTGACGTCACGTCGCCCACGGTCGCGGGCGGTCCGCTGGCGTTGTCACCCGACGGCGGGTCGCTGGCCGTGGCTCTACCGGGTCGCGTCGATCTGTACGGCCTGGAAGCTCCCGCGCTGGACGCCAGCATTGCGGTCACCCATGTGACCGAGCTGGCCTGGTCGCCTGATGGCGAGATGCTGGCGCTGGTCTACCCGGTGGCCGACGCAACCGCGCTGGCACTGTGGAATCGCAGCGACGGCCGGCTGCGGGTGGTGGCGCAGATGGACAGCGTGCGGCACGCGGTTTGGTCGCCCGACAGCGACAAGATCGCGTTTGACGCCTTTCAGCAGCCGCCGACGCCGCCCAGCCAGGCCGACCGCACGGATGTGTTTGTCCTCTTCCTGCGCAGCGGCGAGATCGCCAACTTCAGTGAGGTAGCGCTGCGCAACAACGGCGTCGCGGCGGCCGACAGAGTCGCGGCCTGGTCGCCGGCCTGGGAGTCGGCCGACGTGCTGCGCTACGTGCGCGGCGTGCCGGACGCGCCGGCGACGCACCAGCTTCTCCGCCACCCGGTAAGCTCGCGCAGGCCTACCCAGGCTGGGTTGCTGGACGACAACGGGACGCTGGGTGTGATCCGTTCGCCCGACGGGACCATGGATGCGCGGGCAGTTGCAGCGGATGGACGTGTCGTCGTCCAGGTCAGTCCGGTTGAGAATGGGGAATGGGCCGATCTGCCCGGCGCGTTCGATCACCTGGACGCGCTGGCCTGGTCGCCTGCGGCAGGCGAAGTGGCAGGCGAGCGCTACCTGCTTCTGGAACAGGATCAGAACCTGCTGGCGGTTGAAATCAGCAGCGGTGCGATCCAGGGCCTGGCGCTGGCCTGCCCCGACTGCGTGATCACGCGGTCGTTCTGGCTGCCTTGATGCGGATGACAGGGTGAGAGGGTGAGAGGGTGAGAGGGTGAGAGGGTGACAAGGTGACAGGGTGACGATCGTCACATCAATGGTGAACCGACGACCCAATATGCTGCACGCTACCAACTTGCCACTCCACCGATCCACCAATCTACCAATTCACCAATCTACCAATTCACCAACTCACCAATCTACCAATCCACCAACCCACCAATCTACCAATCTACCAATCTACCAACCTACCGAAAGAGAGAATCGCCATGTCAGTTACAGCAGTGGTCGGTGCGCAATGGGGTGACGAAGGCAAGGGACGGGTCATAGACAACCTCGCGCAAGAGGCCGATATGGTGATCCGCTTTCAGGGCGGCGACAACGCCGGGCACACGGTAGTCAATGACTTCGGAATCTTTCGTCTGCACCTGATCCCATCGGGCATCTTTAACCCGACCACACAGAACATCATCGGCACCGGCACGGTTGTCAACCCGGAAAGCCTGTTGCGCGAGATGGCCGAGGTCGAAAAGGCCGGCGTCAACCTGCAGAACCTGTGGCTCTCCGAGCGGGCCAACATCGTGATGCCCTACCACGTCCAGCTTGACGGCCTGCAGGAGAGCGCCCGCGGCGGCTCGGCCATTGGCACCACCAAGCGCGGCATCGGCCCGACCTACGCCGACAAGGCGGCCCGCTGGGGCATGCGGCTGGGCGACCTGCGCCATCCGGAGTGGCTGCGCGAGCGGCTGGAGCAGGTCGTGCCGCGCAAGAGCGTCCAGTTGGAGCGCTATGGCGAGCCACCCCTGTCGGTTGAGGACGTGTATGGTCAGTGCATGGCGTGGCGCGAGCATCTTGGCCAGCGTATCATCGACACGGTGCCGATGATACGCGAGGCGGTGGAAGCGAAGCGGCATGTGCTGCTCGAGGGCCAACTGGGCGTGATGCGCGATCTGGATTGGGGCATTTACCCCTACGTCACCAGCTCCAATCCGACCGCGGCCTACGCCGGCGCGGGCGCCGGCATCCCCGCAGCGCGCATCACCCGGATCGTCGGCGTGGTCAAGGCGTACTCGACCTGCGTCGGCGCCGGGCCGTTCCCGGTGGAACTGCTGGACGAGACCGGCAACAAGCTGCGCGAGGTGGGAGACGAGTACGGCGCGACCACCGGCCGCCCGCGGCGGGTCGGCTGGTTCGACGGCGTCGCCATCGACTACGCCGCCTGGCTGAACGGGTTCACCGACCTGGCGGTCACCAAGCTGGACGTTCTGGACAAGATGCCGGAACTGAAGATCTGCATCGGCTACCGGCTGGGCAGCGAGGTGTTGACGCGCATGCCCGACACCGCCGAGTTGGAGATGGCGGCCCCGGTCTACGAGACCTGGCCCGGCTGGCTGCAACCAACCACCGGCTGCCGTTCCTGGGACGACCTGCCCGCGGCCGCACAGCGCTATCTGCTGCGCATCCAGGAGCTGGCCGGCGTGCGCATCTCCTGGGTCTCGGTCGGCCCGGAGCGCGACGAGATGTTTGGGGTTGGTTAGGGCTTCCACTCCTACTCCTACTCCTACTCGTCCTCGTACTCTTCCGGAACTTGAGCAGGAGTAGGAGGACGAGTACGAGTAGGATAAGCGATGCGCGGCTATGACCTATTCACACGACACCTACCTTTCCCCGCTTACCTGGCGCTACGGCGGCGACGATATGCGGCGCATCTGGTCCGAGCGGCACAAGCGGCTGTTGCTGCGCCGCTTCTGGGTCGCGCTGGCCACTGCGCAGCACGAGATTGGGCTGGTCAGCGCTGAGCAACTGGCCGATCTCGTCGCGCACCAGGACGACATCGACCTGCAACGCGCCGCCGAAATCGAGGCCGAGATCCGCCACGACCTGATGGCCGAGATCCGCACCTACGCCGAACAGTGCCCGGCTGGCGGCGGCATCATCCACCTCGGCGCGACCAGCATGGACGCCCTGGACAACGTCGACGCGCTGCGGCTGCGGGAGTCGGCCGACCTGTTGCTGGCCGGGCTGGCCGGCCTGATGACGACTCTGGCTGATCGTATCGAGGAAAATGCGGCGCTGCCGGCCATGGCGTTCACCCACCTGCAACCGGCTGAACCTACCACCGTCGGTTACCGGCTGGCGCAGTACGGCTACGACCTGCTGCTTGACTGGCAGGAGATGAACCGTGTGCGCAATGGCATCCGCGGCAAAGGGCTGCGCGGCGCGGTCGGCACGTCGGCATCCTACCAACAACTCACAGCCGGCCTGGGAGCGTCGCCAGCAGAGCTGGAATTGCGTGTTCTTACCTTGCTCGGCCTCGAGGCGCATCCGGCCGGTACCCAGGTCTACCCGCGCAAGCAGGACTGGTTGATTGTCAATGCGCTGGCCGGCGTTGGGCAGTCGCTGTACCGCTTCGCCTTCGACCTGCGGCTGTTGCAGGCGCCGACCATCGGCGAATGGAGCGAGCCGTTCGGCGCGAAGCAGGTCGGCAGCAGCGCGATGCCCTTCAAGCGCAACCCCATCGACGCCGAGAACATCGACAGCCTGGCGCGGCAGCTGGCCACGCTGCCGCGGATCGCCTGGGACAACGCGGCCCACAGCCTGCTGGAGCGGACGCTGGACGACTCCGCCAACCGGCGACTGTTCCTGCCCGAGGCGTTCCTGCTGGCCGACGAGTTGATCGGTCGCGCGACGCGGGTCGTGCGTGGCCTTGTGGTGCGGGAAGAAGTCGTCGCGCGCAACATGGCGACCTACGGCGTGTTTGCCGCCACCGAGCGGCTGCTGATGGAGGCGGTCAAGGCGGGCGGCGACCGACAGGAACTGCACGAGGTAATTCGCGAACACAGCCTGCTGGCTTGGGATGCCCTGCGCCGCGGCGAGGCCAACCCGCTGGCTGAGCAGCTTTGCAACGATCCACGCGTCACGCGTTGGCTTCCGGCTGACAGGGCCGCCGCGCTGCTGGACGCCAGCGATTATGTAGGAGATGCGCTGGAACGCGCGCTTGGTGTGGCTGACCAGATGCGGCGCGTAAGTGAATAATTCCACGGCTGTAGTTTTTCTTCGGCGAACTACGGTGTTAGAATTGCCAGGCGGTTGTTGACAGACCGCCGGACCGTATTTTGAGGTTTGGATGTGTTCATGAGGTAACTGAGGGCTGCGTAAGGTTGCAACGTTGTACCCAGGCACCCATTTCCTTGGAGGGAAAACAATGAGAATCTTGAGAAGATCTATCCATATCTTTCTCGTCGTCTGTGCATTTGCGCTGATTTTCAACTCGTCGGGAATGATGGCTTTGGCATCCTTCCCAACACCGCCGATAGTTGGGACTGCAAGCACTGCTCAGTTCGACAGTTCATCGACGGTCACACCGTTGGCTGTGGGTATTGTCGGGCAGTATGGAGGAGAAGCCCAAAGCGTGGCCGTCGCGCCTGACGGAAACACTGCCTTTGTGGGTGTTGGACGAACAGTGGCGGTGGTGGATCTGCGCGCTGAGCCTGTTCAAGTGGGCGTCAGCGAGATACTGCCTGATCAAATCGTCGATTTGGCCGTGAAGGGCGAGACCATTTACGCAGTCGTTCAAAGGGAAGGGCTGTGGGTGATCGGCGTGAGCGATCCAACACACCCGGTTGTGACTGGCTACATTACAGCAGATCGAGCATCAGGCGTTACCGTGGCTGGTAACTATCTCTACCTGGCTGGCAACGACCTGACCATCCTGGATATTTCCCGGCCCCTCCAGCCTGTCCAGGTAGGACACCTTCCGCTGTCAGGTCGACCGCGCGGCCTCGCGGTGGCAGGCGGGTACGCCTACGTCGCCACTGGAGATGGTTTGCAGATCGTTGATGTCAGCACCCCGATGTCCCCGATCGCTTTGGGTTATACTGGCGCTCCAGGATCATGGTCCGTGGCGGCTACGAATGGGTATGCCTACGTATCGCGGGTTGATTCGGGGTTCGATGTCGTAGACGTTGCCAATCCTGCTGCTCCTGTCGTGGTTGCGCAGGTTGAACTCCGCGCTTCGTACGACATCAGTGCGACTTCGAAGACTGTTTTTGTGGTTGGCTCCCATGGACTAAGCACATTTGATATCACCGATCCGCTGCATCCGACACCGACAGGCTTATTCGACACGTATAACGAGTCCTTTGGTTTGGTTGTCCGTGATAATATGGCTTACGTGGCGGCACGCTCCGATGGCTTCTATGTAGCTGACACCTCTGATCTGACCTCGCATAAGAATGCAGGGACATTCCGACACGCCGGGTCAGGCCGAGGGCATCACTGTAGCAGGCGGTTATGCCTATGTAGCCGACGGCGAAGCAGGTCTGCGTGTGCTCAGCCTGGCCAACCCGCTGCAACCCACTGAGATTGGACACCTTGCCACATCCACTTCCGCACATAGCGTGACTGTGGTTGGCACGCGGGCGTATGTGGCTGAAGAGCGTGACCACAACACAGATGATCCCGGCGGCATGGCAGTTGTCGATGTTTCCGATCCCGCCATCCTGTGCAGTTGAGTCAGATCGACACACCCGATAGCTCAATGGGCATTTTTGTTAGTGATGGTCTCGCCTATGTGGCCGCAGGCGACTGCTGGATTGCAGATCGTTGATGTATCCGACCCAGCTACGCCAGATGAGCTTGGTTTTCTCGACACGCCTGGAGATGCTCAGGCTGTTGTCGTTGTTGTCAGGGGCGACAAAGTGGTTGCATTTGTTGCTAACGATTATTACGGAGTTCGCGTGATCGACGTCACCAATCCGGCACAGCCAGTTGAGATCAGCCATCTGCCGCAGGAGATGGGCGGCGTTCGATCCGGTATTGCGGTTTACCATAACTATGTTTATGTAACCAGTGGTTTACCCGACTTGGATCTTGACGGAGTATATGTCATGGACATCAGTGACCTCGATGCCCCCCGATTTGTTGGAATGGCCCATGCAAGACGCTCCACCGGAGTGACTATCAAGAATGGTCCGCGCCATGTCACAGGTGACAATTTGACAGTGTTTGACTTAGCTGATCCCGTACGGCCGGTCAATCTTGGCGCCTACGATTCAACTGGACCTGTGGCTGTAGCCGATGATCTTGCCTATCACCCAAATTTTGCGCAAAATTCCGGGAGACCAATCGTCTCCCAGAACCTTACTAATTGAGGTAGAATAGGCGGCACATCTGAACAGGAGGTGCGCCATGGGAACGGTCATTCGATTGGTTGCAATGCCCGAAGAGACAGGGTTTGCCCCTTTGGGTGTGTTGGGTTACTGTCTGACACGGTCCAAGTTGTTGGATCCCGTGTGGAACAAGGTAGAGCCGCCGATGAAGGCAGTAGAGCATGAGCCAGAAGAGAAGCTGCGGGACATTCTGGTCAGCATACTGACAGGATGTCGCTCCATCATGCAAGCCAACACGCGACTACGACCTGATCTGGCTCTGGCGAGTGCCTGGGGTCGGCCGCAGTTTGCCGAGCAGTCCATCCTGGCGCGAACACTGGATGCGTTCGGGAGCGACCAGGTGGCTCAGTTGCAACAAAGGGTTTGACGCCTTGTTGCGGCAGGAGAGCCAGGTGTTTCGCCATCCATTTGGCGATGAGTGGCTGTATCTGGACGTGGACTTGACGCCGCTGCCCAGTTCGAAGCGAGAGCTGAGGGCAGCACCAAGGGCAAGTTTGAGAAAAAACAGCTACGGGCGCCAACTGGCACGCGCATGCGCCGCAATATCATGAAACACTGTTGTCACGCATCTACATCGGCAAGACGGACAGTGGTCCGACCTACATCCCTGCGCTAGAGGCGATCGAGAACACGTTAGGTTTCACGCCGGAGCAGCGTGCCAAGACCATCTTGCGTTCTGACTCCGGCTTCGGCAGCGATGCCAACGTCAATCGGGCACTTCAAGGCGGCTGGCAGGTTCTGGCCAAGGGCAAAGGTGGCAAGCGGCCGCAATCCTATGCCCGTCGCGTGGCGGATGAGGCCTGGCAAGATTTGGGCAACAGCCGTTGGGTTGCCCTGCACCTGCATCGCCTGTCTATGTCCACCCGACACAACACTTGGTACTGCGCTGGCTAACCCAGACCCAGCAGACCAAGTACAGCACTGTAGTTTGCTCTGTCACAGAGTGGACACAGACCGAGACCATTCGTCGCTACGATGACCGCGGCGCTTGCGAAACCGAGATCCAAGCCGATAAGATGGGTCTGAAGCTCGAGCGACGACGCAAAAAGCATCTGGCTGCTCAAGAGGCTCTTGTCTTGTTGGTCGATCTTGCTCACAACTTGTTGGCATGGACCCGTCTCTGGATGGCGCTTCCCGCACCACTCTCTAGTTTCGGTGCCCTTCGACTGGTTGAAGATGTCTTCTGCATGCCGGGCCGCCTTGTTTTCAGTCAGAACCGTCTTGTAGAGGTGCAACTCAGCCAATCCCATCCGTATGCCAATGCCATCGCTGACGGCTTACAGCATCTACTTGCCCGATTCGGCGATCCGTAGTGCTGCTGCCGCAATGACCAATCTACCTCAATTGTTAAGGAGCCGACACCACGCTTTGGTGTCCCTCGTTTTTTGCGCAAAATTTGGGTATCAGGCTTCAGGCAACGCCGGCGTGCGGGTTGTGAACGTGGGCAGCCTGACGACGCCGACATTATCCAATGCCTGGGCTATTGGGAAAAGCACTGATATTGCTGTTGTTGGCCGGTATGGCCTGCTGACAGGTGAAGCGAGTTTGCGCGTTATAGATCTGGCTGATGTCAGGCGGCCAAAGTTAGTTGGACGCGCGGCAGCGACCACTCCGACAAATAAATTGTGACCTCCCATAACTATGCCTACGTTACCCAAGACCCGGTGTGGGATATCAATCTCTATCGAAACGCCGGGGGCGGGTTCCGTATCTATGATGTAAGCGTTCCCTCCGCTTGCCGTGGCTAAGGGTTTTATGCGGCCCCCGATAGAGGAGGTTTTCGTTCCATTGTTGTTAACGGACGCTACGCATATGTTCTGAGCATATATCCCGCAGACCGGCTTGAAGTAATCGACATTCTGGATCCGAATGCGCCTGTGCAGGTCGGGCAGTATTTAATATCTTCCGCCATCTTTACCGACATTGCGGTCCAGGGACAGTACGCATATGTCACAACCTCGGACCGGTTTCTGCGTATTTTAGACCTGGCCAATCCACAGCAGCCAGTTCAGGTGGGATCCGTGGCGATTCCGGCCTATGGTGGCTCGCTGGTGGTTTCGGGTCGCTATGCTTACATTGGATTCACCAACAACACGAGTGGACTTCGCGTTGTCGATGTCACGAACCCTGCAGAACCGAGGGTGGTAACGATTCTTCAGGACACAACGGAGATCTCCGCCTTGGAAATTCAAGGCCAACAACTCTATGCTGCTGGAGACACTAGATTACAAATCTACGATCTCTCGGCTAATTCGGCGGTGCCCCAAGTGATAGGGATGGCAGACCTGGGATACCTCGGATCCGCTTACGGTCTGGCGGTAGCGGGTACCACCATTGTCGTGCCACACGGAAGAGATGGGCTTTATGTGATGAAGACGCCGGTCGCTACCAACAGTGTAGAACTACCCCTTATCTTAAGATCATGGTGACATAGTGGATAACGCCATACTTGTCCTTGAAGACGGGACAACATTGATCGGCCAACCCTTCGGCGCGGCAGCGGATACTGTCTTTGAGCTGGTCTTCAACACCAGCATGACCGGCTACCAGGAGATCGCCACCGATCCCTCGTACCGCGGCCAGGGGGTGCTCTTTACGGCGTCCCACATCGGCAAGGTCGGCGTCAACCCGGAGGATTGCGAGTCTGGTGCGCCGCAGGTGTCCGCGCTTGTCGTCCGATCGTTGAGCCCTGGCGTGTCGAACTGGCGCGCCACGGTGACGCTTTCAGATTGGCTGGCGACTCACGGTGTGCCGGGGATCAGCGGTATCGATACCCGTTATCTGACCCGTAAGCTGCGCGATGCCGGAACGATGAAAGCCGCACTCTCGACCCAAGGCGCCGATCCGCAGCAGTTGCTGGCAACCGCGCGCGCCTGGCCCGGTCTGGACGGCCGCGACATGATGCGCGAGGTGACCTGCGTCGAACCGTATCACTGGACCGGCGACGCGGCGGATCACTTGATAGCTGGCGATGCCCTGCGGGGTTCCGAAAACCAGCATGGGTTGGTTGGCCAGCACGTTGTGCTCTACGACTTCGGCGCCAAGCGGAACATCCCGCGGCATCTCACAGCCACGGGCGCGCGCTGGGTGGGGCCACCAGCCGGCTCAAGTTCGGCCCCCACGACTCGCACGGCCTGTTTGGCGAGTCCGTGGCGATGATACGGGATCGCATGTCCTGACATTTGCCGAACACCATTCGCGACGGAGCGAGGAGTTTCTGACTGGAACAGACGCCGGCCGGCTCCTCGCTCCGTCGCGTCCAATACGCCGCCTCACGCCGGCGATGCCTTGTAACCAGAAAGGCTTCCCGCATGACCGACTGTATCTTCTGCGCCATTGTCGACA
This sequence comes from Caldilineales bacterium, assembly GCA_041391245.1. GTDB lineage: Bacteria > Chloroflexota > Anaerolineae > JAAEKA01 > JAAEKA01 > JACKBK01. The sequence continues at coordinate 78,686 of JAWKOJ010000008.1, read as the reverse complement.
ACCGCGCGCCCGCCAGCGTAATCTACGAGGACGACCTGTGCATCGGGTTTATGGACATCGCGCCGGTCAATCCGGGACACGCTCTGATCGTTCCCCGCCTGCACGCGGCCGGGCTGGCTGACCTGCCCGAGGAGCTTGGCATGCATCTGTTCAGGGTCGCCCAGCGGACGACCGCAGCCATCCGCAGCACGTCGATCACCTGCGAGGGCGTGAACATCTTCCTGGCCGACGGCGAGGCCGCGTTTCAGGATGTGTTCCACGTTCATTTGCATGTTATCCCGCGCTTCAGCGGCGACCAGTTCGAGATCAGCGCCGATTGGAGCCAACAGCCGGCCCGCCGGGAATTGGACGCGCTGGCCGCCGCCATATCTGACGTCTACGAACAACTCTGGCAGACCGGCGAATAGTCGTCCCCACGCTGTCCCCCTTGAGGCCTCCCGAGTAAGTAACCAAAAGCAAAAAAGCAGGGACACCGAGGTCCATGACCCTGTGTCCCTGCTTGAACTACCAATGGGTTGATCCCGTCCTACTTACCCCGCGAACTTCGGCTCGGGCAACCCCTTGATATCTGTGTGAACGACAAACAGGTCCCCTGAGCCCGGCGCATCTCGGCGCTCCTCATCGCTGAGCAGCAGCCAGGCGGTGGTGACGTAAAGATCGGTGAGGTCGGGCCCACCAAAGACGCAGCTGGTGGGGTTGGGCACAGGCAGTTTCACCACCCGCTCTATCTTGCCGTCCGGGTCGTAGCGCGTGATCCGCCAGCCGCCCCATTGCGCGCTCCAGACGCCCCCTTCGGCGTCCACGGTTAGCCCGTCAGGCAGGCCGTCGGCTTCTGGCACCCTGGCGAAGGAGCGCCGGTTGGCGATCTCACCGGTGGCCGGGTCGAAGTCGAACGCCAGCAGTTCGTATGCGAACTGGGCGGTGACATACATGGTCTTGTTGTCAGGGCTCCAGCCGAGGCCATTGGAGCAGGCAAGCCCGCCGGCCATCTTCCGTATGTCGCGCTGCGTGCTCAGCCTGTACAATGACCCGTCGGGGCGGTATTGGTCGTCTGCATAGGTCGAGCCGGCCCAGAAGCGGCCCTGCCTGTCGGCCGAGCCATCGTTGAAGCGCACCGGACGATTCTCCGCCTCAGGGTCTCCAACAAACTGGCACTGGCCTGTGCGTTCGTTCCACAGATAGATGCCGGTACGGGTGGCGAACACAAAGCCGCCGTCCGCGCGTCGCGCCTGACCCGTTACAGGCAGGCCTGGCTCCCAGCGCGTGACCTCGCCTGTGTTTGGCTGGAAGCGGAAGACCGCAGGATTGCTCCAGATGTCCAGCCAATAGACTGCCTGCTCCTCTTCATCCCATCGCGGGCTTTCGCCCACCTCGTTTTCTACGCTGGAGACGTGTTCGATTTCGAACATGGATGAAACCCTTTCTGGGGTTACTTGATTGGCAGTGCCCCGTCGCTTGTAACTGCGGCATTGGCAAAGCGCCCGGTGTCCTGAGGTGTTGTTTCCGCCATGCTCAGCACCATCTGCGCTGCCCAGGCGTCGGTCACAAGACAGTTGCAAAAGCCACCGCGCAGGGCAGCCGCTATTGCTTTCGCCTTGGCGACGCTGCCCGAGACTGCTATTACCAGGGGGATTCTGCGGATGGACTCGGCATCGAGGCTGACCGTCCGGCGGTTCGCCGGAATATCAAGCAGCCGGCCGTTGGCGTCGAACTGGTGAGCTACGATGTCGCCGACCACGCCAGCCGCCACCAGCTCTTCCAGATCGGCGCGGTTGGCGTAGCCCGCACGCAGCAGGCTGGAGTGGTCGGGTTCCGGCGTACCAATACCGATAACAGCCACCTCGGCACGAGCCGCAACTTCGAGTGTTTCCTGGTTGATGCGCTCAAGGCGTAGCGCCTGGGCGATTTCTTCGCTCTGCACAAGCAGCGGGGCCGACAGGAAGCGAAACGAGGAGCCAAGCTTCTGGGCCAGCCATCGTCCTAACTCCAGGCCATCGACCATGGGATCGCCGTGGCCAACCGCTCCGATCAGTTGCACTACGGTCGAGTTTTGTACATGCATGGTTGGCATCGCGCTGACCAGGGAATGTACGCCGGTCCCCCAACTCACGCCGATGATGATGCCCGGTTGCAGCGATGCCTGCAGACGGCGGGCGCCAAGTTCGCCAAGGCGCCGCAGCAGAAGTTGATGGTCATCCGGCGGCTCGGCCAACACATGGGCCTCGGCGAGGTTGTACGCTTTGCATAATTTCTGCTCCAGATCGCTATCTGTACGCAACGGATGGCGCACACGAACTTCGACTAACCCGGCCTCACGCGCCTGTTCCAGCAAGCGCGAGACCATGGAACGCGATTTGTCGATGCGTTGTGCGATGTCTGCCTGGTTGAGCCCTTCCTCGTAGTACCAGATGGCTACTTGAGTCAGGAGATCGATCCGATCGTCTTCCATACCGCCCACTCCTTCTGTGGGGACTCCTGGTCCCTGATTTATTCTTCCAACCAGGGGTATTCTATGCCGCAACTGTAACGATTGCAAATGGGTTACTCACATTTGTGCAAGGTCCATCCTTGGACTGCGCACACCTGCCTGCCGCTCCAACAATCGGTACGCAATGCGCTTCACGGCTACGATGATTGGAAATTCCTTCAGTCGCTGAGCTTCTCCAGGCGACGCCAGGGCTCACGCATGGCATCCAACAGGCACAAGTATTCGTCGTAGCGCGCCCGGTAGCTGGCCGTGGCTGCGGGCTGCGGCTCGTAGCGGCCCGTGATGCGGACGGTTTGTGTGACAGCGTCGGCATAATCAGCATAGGCGCCCACGCCAATGCCCGCGGCCATTGCCGCTCCCAGGGCCGCGATCTCTGTGGCCGCGGGAACCTCGATTGGCAACTCCAGCACGTCTGCAAACATCTGCGTCCACACCTTGCTGCGGGCGCCGCCACCTGTCAAACGCCCCAGGTTCATCCGGGCACCTGCGGTTCGCAACCGGTCGACGTGATCCAGATGTCCGTACACAACGCCTTCGTAGAGAGCACGCAAGACGTGGGCTTTGGTGTGCCACGAGCCAAGCCCGTAGAAACCGGCCCGGGCATTGGCCTGTACGTTGGAGCCGAACAGGAACGGATGGAAGATGACATCGGTCCCGCCCGGCGGCAGGCTTTCTACGATCTCGTTGCAGACTTCGTATACAGAAACACCCTGCTTTTCGGCCAAGACCTTCTCTTCATAACAGAAATTGTTGACGAACCACTCCAGATTCGTGGCCGAGGTAGCGCTGCTGTCGGTGGTGAGCCACAGCCCCGGCACGGCAAAAAGGGTGCACATGAGGATGCGTTTGTCGACCAGCGGCTGGCGCGTCACCACCTCGTTGATGCTCCACGTCCCGGCGATGATGCACAGCATCCCTTCGTCGATCACGCCCGCCCCGATGGCCGACGCATCGATATCGAACATCCCCCCGACAACTGGCGTTCCTTCGGCCAGACCGGTTGCTGCCGCCGCCTCCCGGGTGACATGGCCGGCGATGGCATGGCTTTCGATCGGCTCGGGCAGCGCCGGCAGGATGTCGCCGATGCCGTACAGGTCCAGCAGATCGGGGGAAAACCGGCGGTTGCGGCTGTCGTACAGGCTGATGCCGCTGGTATCCGAGTAATCCGAGGTGACGGTGCCGGTCAGCCGGTACTTGATGTAGTCTTTGCAAACAAACGCATGCCCGATCTGCCGGTACAGGTCGGGGCGGTGTCGCTTGAACCAGGCCAGCAGGGCAGCCGGCTGCGCGGCCCAGGTATTGGTCATGACCACGGGGAAGGCCTGGTCGCGAACGCCGCCGGGCTGGAACCACTCGTCGATGATGTCGCTGGCGCGATTGTCCATGGACGTCACCGACGGACCTAGCGGCGCGCCGGCCTTGTCCACCAGGTAGATGCCGTTGCCGTGCGCCGAGTTGCCAACGCCGACGATGTCGCGGGGATTGATGCCCGCCTTCTGGATGGCCTCGCAGATGGCGGCCGCTGTCGTCTGCCAGACGACTTCGCTGTCGCGCTCCACCCACGCCGGTCTGGGGTAGGTGAGGCTCACCTTGTGGCCCTGCACGGCAACCTCGCGACCGTGCAGGTCGAAGATGGCGGCCTTCGAGACGGTCAATCCATTGTCGATGCCCAGGAGATAGGAAGGCATAGGTTCAACTCCTTGCGAACGCTGCGGTTACCTCTGCACGGCGGGCAGCAGGACGTGCCGCTCGATCAACTCGAAAAGGCTCGCCTCGGCGGCTGCCGCCATGCTCTTGGCTTACATCCAAGCCGACAGCGCATGGCTCAACGGCTTCAACGCCGGGTAGATCTGCTGATACATGGGAAACAGCCGCGCATACGTCCTGGCTGCCGTCGAGTTCGGATCGTAGACGACGCTCGGCTTGCGTACGTGCTCGAACGCATCCGCTTCGTCGCGGTACAGCCCCACGCCGATGCCGGCCAGCATGGCCGCACCGAGGGTCGTCGCCTCTTCGACCTCCGGCGCCTCGATAGGACAGCCAAACAGGCCGCCCACCATGTCCGCCTTGTTCTGCATCCAGAAGGTGTTCTTGGTTGCGCCACCCACCACGACCAGCTGGTCGAACGGCACCGCCAGGTCGTCGCACATGGTCTGGACGATATGCAGGAACTGGTAATCCAGCCCTTCACGCCGCACGCAGCAAGTCGCTTCTGGTGGCTGCCTTGCTCAGCCCGACGAACCCGCCCAGGGAGCGTGGATCCACGGTAGATGGTGCCGGCGCCGACAGGTGGGGCAGGAACATGACGCCGTGGGGATCCGGTCGGCGCTTCCGAGTGCCCGGCGAGAAAATCCCAGTCCACGCCGCCGCACTTTCGGCCCCAATTCAGCCTTCGGCTGTCCTTCATTGGTGGTACCATTCGAGCATGTCGGAGGACACGGCGCCGCCCCAGACGGTACAGGTCGCGGGCTATGGCCCGACGGTGACGCCGGCGTTGCCTGGCGTCAGAATGGTTCCGCAGGTCGATGCCATCACGATTTCCCACGTCCTGCTGACGTCCAAAATCACGCCGGGCCGAATGGCGCCAACCGGCAGCGCGCCGCACAGGTAGTCGTGTCCGCCCAGCACCACCGGCGTGCCGGCCGGCAGGCCCGTCGCCTCTGCTGCCGCAAGTGTAATTTCGCCCAAAGGTGTGCCGCTTGGCGACGGAACTGCCAGCAGGCGTTTGTCGATGCCCGACAGATCAGCATCTCGTCCGACCAGGCGAGCTTGCGCTGGTCGAACAGCAGCGTGCACGAAGCCATGGTGAAGTCCGTTGCCATCTTGCCGCACAGTACGAATGATGCAATCTTCGATCAGCAGCCACTTACAGGTGCGCCGTGGCACGTCCGGTTGGTGCTCAGCCATCCAGAGCAGGCGCAGCGCCGTCGAGAAGCTGCCGCTATGGGCGGTGTTGCCGCCGATGGAGAACGTCTTATCCGCTGTGATGTGATCTGACCATCAGTCGAACTATGGCTGCGTGCGGGGACAGTGCCAACTGGATGAAGGGGTAGAGCCACTGCCCAGCCCCGTCGACCGGCACGCCGTCCATGCCCATGCCGGTGACGGCGACGCCCTTGATTCTCATGAGTTGGTCGAGCTGCGCCACGGCCTTCTTCATCGTCGTCGTTGCTGTCCCAGGATCTGGTCGGGCATCCACACGGTCCACTCGGGGTGCGCTACCGGGATGAACCTGCTCGGTGGGGCGGCAGGCGCTGGCCACCACGTTGCCGGCCAGATCGTAGATCCCGGCTTTTAGTGTGGTCGATCCCAGGTCGATCCCTGCTAAGTAGGTCATAATACGGCCTCAGCATTCCGTGCGCTGTTCTACTGCATCTATTCGCAGCGCAGAGTCTCCAGCGGGAGTTAACTTGACGAGGCAAGCCTCACTTGTCATCGAGAGGCAACCGCCGCTCATAGAGCCGGCCGGGTCTCCATTAAGTTTGGTAAGGTTGCCGAAGCGGGCAAGCTCTTCGTGCTTTCTGGTCCTACAACTTCATCGGATAGCTGTTACCCTGCTGCGTTCGCACCATGGCCAGGTAGTTCTCTGGCTTGACGCCCGAATGGATGCTGTTACTGGACGACAGGATGTAGCCGCCGCCGGGCATGCCTTTGCGCAGCGCTTCTTTCGTGGCTTCGGCCGTCTCCTCGGGCGTGCCGTAGCTCATCAGGCTGGCGCAGTCTACGTTGCCTTTCAGCGCAATGCGCTGGCCGTAGGCTGTTTTGATCTCGCCGGGATATCCATGCCGGCGATCGGGTCGTGAGAGGATCCAGCAGTCGATGCCTGCATCCACAATCATATCCAGGATCGGCCACAGGTTGCCGTCAGTGTGCTTGATCACAACCAGGCCCAGCTCCTTGAAGCCGCGCATAACCCTGCAGAAGCCCGGGTACAGCAATTCGCGGAAGTGGCGAGGCGACATCAGCGGGCCCTTGGTCCAGGCAATGTCGTCGCCGGTGTAGACGAACTGGGCGCCCCGGTGGGCCACCTCTTTGGCCATCTTGAGGTTGATATCCACCGACATTCACCAACGCCCGCACCAGTTCCGGCCGGTGGCGATGGCCATCAGCAGGTTCTCCATGCCCATCAGGGTACGCGGGATCGAAAAGACGTCGTTGAGGTGCACGATCACCGCGCAGCGGTCGCCGTAGGTCGCCAGCGCTTTCGCTCGACGGCAGTATCGTAGCGGCTCGGCGCATAGGGTCGGGCGGCGTGTAGCGCTCGAAGTCGGCCATCGTTTGGATTTCCATGACCCGACTTCGATGCCGTGCTCCTCCTTGGGTCTTTGGCCAACGTAGCCCCACTCGCTGGAGATAACGGCTGCCGCCCAGGTTGTCTTCTGAAGGCTGGGTCGACGATGACCGCATCGTGCCCCATGCGCACCGCAACTCATTGGTCGGCACAGCCCGGCAGGATGGCCTGCGCACACGCCGGTCGATCAGCCACTGAAGTGCGGAACGCATCCGGTTCCCGGCGATGGAGAATCGGGAGGATCTGTTCCTTGAAGTCAGCTCAGTCATGGTGCTCCATCTCAAAGGCTCTGTTGTTGCTTCGCGTTCTCCGCGCCTTGCGATGGCGGTCCGATCTGCCGGACAGGACCAGCGCTGGCCGTAGACGGTCTGGTACATCTCGCCGGTCTCGGCAAGTTGCTCATAGGTGAGATGGATCGGCTTGCCCTTGAGCATGGCCAGGTGATCCTCTGGCGACTTCTTCCACCTCCACGCTGCCTTCGCAGCCTGGCGAGGCGATCGCCAACGGTAAGACGCCGTGGTTCTGCATCAGTACGGCGGCGCGCCGAGCCGATGGTGCAGGATCTCTGCGCCGATCTGCTCGCCGCCGATGGTCGTGCAGCTGCCGCAGGGGATCTCACCACCCAGCATGGTTGAAGTAGTCAGCACAGCCGGGATGCACCAGCCCAGTGCAGCAAAGCTCGATGCATAGGTGGTTGAGGTGTGCATGCCCGATGCCGAATACGTCGGGGCGGTGCCGGTAGATGTAGAGATGCGTCGCAGTATCGGTGGACGGCTTGAGGTGTCCTTCGACAACCGTACCGTCGAGGTCTACGACGACCATATCGGCGGGTGTCATGGCTTCGTAGCTGTAGCCGCTGGGCTTGATCACCACCAGTCCGCTTTGTGGATCGCGGCCGCTGATGTTGCCGCTTGTCATAACAACAAGCCCATACTTCGGCAATTCCAGATTATGCTTCCAAACGTCTTGTCGCAATGCTTCGAGTAGCATGGTTGTTCCTTGTCTTCTTGTTTCGTTAACTCTTTACATCTGGCGCTGAGGGATAGGCTGATTCGACCAGCGTTTCCACAAACTGGCGCGCGTTGCGAATCGTCGCCACAGGATCGCTGTCTTCCGGGTCGGCCCACATCTCTACAACCAGCGGGCCGTGGTAGTCTGCGGCGTCAGGTTTCAAAGACGCGCCTGAAGGGCACGATGCCGGCGCCGAAGGGCACCCTGCGGATGATCTTCGGGAGACTATCCTGACGCGCCGACGAGCGGCCATCGCAGAGCGCGCAGTCGTCCACCGGATCAGCCGCGCGACATTTGCCATGTCGGGATAGATTCGAACCAGACCGAGTTCATCTGGCGCACGATCGCTATGCAGCGCGCTCAGCGATCTGCTCACCGTGGCATCCACGTTCTCCAACGCCAGCATGACACCGGCCTGGCCCGCCCAGTCAGCTGCCCGGCACAGGCCGTCCACGTAGCGTGCCGGTGGTGTCGTCGTCGTTTTCCTCGTAGAAAACGTCGTAGCCGGCAACCTGATGATGCGCACCCCCAGGTCCACTGAAACTCGATGCGCCCGGCGCATCAGGTGTTTCTGCCTGGCGGCGAACTGGGCGACCTGCTGCCCAGCGGGTACTTGCGATGCCCGCTCAGGCACATGGTCAGGATGGGTACGCCAGCCGCGGCGACGGCCTGACGCAGGTCCGCTCTCGGCTGCGCCCGGCCACTGGAGCCGGCCGAGCCGCTCGTCGCCCGGTCGATGGATTATCCGACGAAGTTGTAACCGGCCTGCGCTGCCATAGCCAATCTCCGGTCCCAGCACCAGCGCGCTGGCAGCGCCGTGTAGAGACCCACGGGCGGCAATCCGTCAGCGCGCCGGCTGTGCCCAGGCTCAGCATGGTTATGGCGGACCTGCGAGAGGCGCCCGTCTGGGCTGTCGATGCAGTCGCTCTTGATCGAAGTTTCGACGGAACGAGTTCGCCGGCCACTATCACTACCCTTTGCAGCCGATGGCTTGCTCCTGTGCCCTAGCTTTTCCTGTACCAGCAGGTGGTTGAGGACGACGGCGCCCAGGAGGTTACGCTGCCCACTGCCACAGTCTGCCAGTAAGCCGGGATAACTGTCATCAGACCGGTGGTGACGCACATGATGATCAATGCACCGACCATGGTCTGGCCACCGAGCCTCGCCGCCTGAGAACGCCGTGCCGCCCAGCAACACAGCGATGATACAGAAAGCTCCATGTTGTCACCGGAGAGTCTCCCAGCGACATGTAGCTGGCCCGCTACGCCCGCCAGCGCTGCGCACACGCCGACGATGATGTACAAAGCCAGACCACCTTGATTGCGTTGATGCCCGACAGCTCAGCCGCAGTGCGATTGCCGCCAACCGCGGCTGCATGTGATGCTCTGCTCCAGAATCAGTCTTGCAGCTGCACGACGATCAGAATGCCGATGACGAGCAGGGCGACAAAAACGCCATGGGCAGGCCAAGCAAAACGTCCTGGCGGGCATAGTTGTTGATCCAGCCCGGCATTTGCTGATCCGTGCTTCTTGATGGCTGACAGGCCGTCGGGTACGATCAGGAAGCGTCTTTGAAAATCAGCAGGGGTAACCAGAGTTGCAACGGGCGTGATACGCAACTTCATCACCATGTAGCCGTTGACCGATCCCAACACAAGTCCCCAGAATCAGCGCGTGAGCAGCAGTGCGGGGGAGAAACGAGAAACCGTTGAGGACCAGGAAGGCGAATACCACTGCGTTCAGGCTCACTGCCGCCGACCGAAAGGTCGATATACCCGGAGATCATCAGCAGGGTAAAGGCTGCGCTGACCGTCATGATTGGCATTGTGGTGCGCAACAGGTTGATGACGCTGTCCGGGCTGAGGAAGTGCCCGCGCCCGAACATTTCCACATCGCCCAGCTTGATCACACTGAAGATGGCGACGATCAGCAGCAGTAATGATGATATAGAACTTTTTGGATGGTCGCCCGGACTGCCCGTGACCGTTCCATTTTCACTCTGTTTGGTTGCCTGAGCTGTGGTGTTCATGGCGCTACCCTCTCTCAGACTGGGTTCTGCGCTCCAGGGCGAACCGCTGGGCGAGAATTGCTATGAAGGTCACCACGCCCTTCAGGATGAACTGCCAGTCCGGCGACAGCAATAGCCCGGTGGAGGCCGACGTGACAACCGGTAGGATGACAGCGCCCACAAACATGCCCAGGACAGAGCCCCGGCCGCCGTTGATGCTGACGCCTCCTAACAGCGCCACCACCAGTGCGTCGAACTCGTATCCCATCGCCCGGTTGGAAACACCCGCCTTGAACTCAGAGGCCAGGAGGATGCCGGTAATGCCGGCCAGCAGGGCGCTCAGGATGAAAAGACTGGTGAGGTGTCTGGTCACCTTGATGCCGGAAAGTCTGGCCGCTTCGGCGTTGGCGCCAATGAGATACGTACGCCGACCGGGCACGGCTCCTTCTCGAAGACAAAGGCAATGGCCACGAAACACAGCATGATCAGCACGGCAAGCTTGATTGTGGTGCCGGGGATCGCCATGTTGCCGACCACGCCGAACACGTCCGGCAGACTTGTGTTGCGCTGCGCACCCTGGGTGATGACCTGGGCAATGCCACGGGCCAGCATCATGGTGTTGAGGGTGACGTGATGATGGACGGCACCTTGAGGCGCGACGAAGAACGCATTAACCCTCCGACGCCCATGGCGCATATCAGCGCCAGCACAACTGCGACGCCGTATGTAGCAGGCCCCAGCCTGTTGGCCAGCACATTGTCAGAGACGTTGGCGCCCCGCAAAAGTAAACAGACAGCACGCCGGTTAACGCAATCACGCCGCCGACTGACATGTCAAAGTTGCCCGTGACCAGCAGGAACGTAGACCCCAATGCCCAGATGATGATGAACCAGTTGTTGGCCAGGAGGTTGAGGATGTTCTGCGGCAGAAGTTCGGCACGACCAGCGCGGCGATGGCGAATACGAGGGCCAGCACACCGATCATGAACACGGTGATGAAGGTCTCATTGCTCATCCGGCCGCCCAGCGGCTTTTTGTGCATCAGTTCAGTTTCTGCGTTCATACGCCACCTGTCACAATGTGGAGACCCGCTGTCGATATCCGCCGTTGCGCATCACCGCCTTCATGCTTCCGTCGTAGAGGAGGTAGATGGTGTCGCAGAGGTTCAATGATCTCCGGCAGCTCAGAGGAGAAGATCAGAATAGACTTGCCGTCGACAGAGAGTTGGCGGATGATGCTGTAGATTTCGCTCTGGCGCCCACGTCCACGCCCCGGGTCGGCTCGTCGAGCATCAGCAGATCGGCGTCAGCGAAGAGACACTTGGACAGTACCACCTTCTGCTGGTTGCCGCCGGAGAGCTGCGCAGCCTCCTTTTCGATGCTGCTGGTGGCGATCCGCAGTTTATCGACGAACTCTTCGGCAACGCCCCGTTCCCAGGCAGCGTCGATGAACCCGCTGCGGGAGATCTTTTTCATGTTCATCACCGGCACGTTGGCGCGGATGGTCAGGATCGTGAAAAGCCCCTGGCAGGATTCGCCTTTCAGGCACCAGCACGATGCCTGAAGCAATGGCTTTGTCCGGGGCAGGCTCCAGCTTGCAGCCCTTGAGGAGGATGTCACCGTCATACTCATCGACCCCGTAAATCGCACGCGCCAGCTCAGTTTTACCGGCGCCAACCAGGCCGTAGAAACCGACAATCTCACCCTGGCGAACATTGAAGGACAAGTCTTTCAGCTTGTGGTTTGCAAGGTGACTGACTCCTCCAGATCGGTGCGCTGTCTTCGCAGTCGGCGTATTGTTCGAACACCGTCTTGCTGATCATCCTGATCAGTTCGGACCGATCCTGCACCTCAGCGACGGGCTTGCGTCGATGTGCTTGCTGTCGCGCATCACCGTCACGTAGTCACCCAGTCTGAAGATCTCATCGAGCCGGTGAGATGCAGAGACGGTGACGTTGTTCTCGCGCAGGCTTCGGATGATGGCGCGAACAGGCGGGCGATCTCGCTCGGAAATCGCGGCGGTTGGCTCGTCCATGATGATGACGTTGGCCTCGGTAGCGACCGCCTTGGCAATTTCCACGATCTGCTTTTGCGCGACGCTGAGGGTTGAAACCAGTTGCTTGGCTTGATGGATGGTTCGATGCTGTTCATCACACCGACCATCTTGTTGATCTTGCCCGTCTTGGTGCAGAAATCCGAACCTGGTGTCTTCCATTCCCAGGGTCAGATTTTCCGACCGTGAGTTATTGTCCACCACGTTGGAGTTCCTGGAACAGGGTGCTGATTCCTTCTGCGCAGATCTTGCTGCGGGCGGGCTGGGAATCCTCGCCGTTCAGCAGGATCCTGCCGCTGGTGCGCGAAAGTAGGCGCCGGTGAGCATCTTGATCAGGTGGATTTACCTGCTGTTTTCACCTAACAGGCAGTGTATGTGCCGTTTGATGTCAAAGCTGACATCGTTGACCGCACGTACGCCCGGGAAATCCTTGATGAGTTCCCTTTATCTCCAGCACGTTATCAGTCGATTGCATACATCCGTTTTGTCCCGGACGGGCGGGCAGATGCCCATCCTGTCCGGTGTCCAAAGTCTTTGCTGTCTTCTTTCTATCGTTACTTCTGGATGTTGGTTCCGAACTGGTCGTTGAGCCACTGACGGCGTCAGCTTCAGGCATCGTCCAGTAGGAAACGTTGTAGGCCTTGTAAAGTGTTCCCGCTGGCGGCTGGGAGGTGGGTGCTTTCCCTGCCGGCAGCCACATCCATGATCAGGTCGATACGACCCTGCGCAGTCTCGAGGGGCGGAGCCCATGGAGAGCTTGAGGGAGCTGTTGGGGTCGTAGACCTGCTCTATCCTCGACCTCGTCGAAGTCGACGCTGGCGACGGGCCTCGCGGGGAGAGGCTTGCCGTTGTCCATCCTGCCGCGGCCGGCCTGAAGGTGAGGGCGGCCATGGTGCTGACGGTGAGGTTGGAGGCTTCGAGCAGATCAGGTTGACCTCGTGGTGTTGGGCAACCAGGTCGAGGATGATCTGCTTGGCGGTGTCAGGTCCCTTGAGGCATCGAGGCAGCCTCGCGGGGTCGGTGGCGGTGGATCGACGGACAGGACGCCCTGGACGAAGGGGTCGGTACGGCCCGACTTGACCTCGGTGTATGGGGCCAGCCCAGTTGAGCCATGACGATGGGGACATCGGGGTGAGCAGCTCACTCGGGTAGCCATCTCGCGTGCTCATGCGGCGAAGGAGACACCGGCCTCGTCGCTGCGGGCGACCGGGATGCTGCCATCGCCCAGCGGGCTGAAGAAGGAAGCTTGGGACTGATGCCTTTCTCCAGAGCCTCCTGCACGGCGGGCTTGATGCGACTTCATAGTCCCAGATGTGGAGGGTGGCAGCATCCATGCCCTGAGCGGAGATTCATTGATTGCCTCGGGTCATGGTTGCCGAGTCTCGACTTGCCGTCGAACAGGTACAAGCACATCAGCGCCATACTTTCCTTGGCATGCTCTGTGCCACGGTGAACTGCGTTCCGGTGGAACACGTTGGACAGATCCGATACGAAGAACGCAATCTTCTTGGGAGCGTTGGCCGGGGCGGCATCTGATTGACTTTCCAAACCGAGATCCGTTCCGAACTGGTCGTTGAGCCAACTGACGGCGTCAGCTTCAGGCATCGTCCAGTAGGAGATGTCGTAGGCCTTGTAGAAGTGTTCGCTGGCGGGCTGGGAGGTGTGGTGTGCTTCTCGCCGGCGGCCACGTCCATGATCAGGTCGGATACGGCCCCGGGCGGTCTCGAGGGGCGGGAGGCCCATGGAGAGCTTGAGGGAGCTGTTGGGGTCGTAGACCTGTTTCATCTCAACCTCGTCGAAGTCGACGCTGGCGACGATCTCGGTGAGAGGCTTGCCGTTGTCCATCTTGCCGCGGCCGGCCTGGGTGAGAGCAGCCATGGTGCCGACGGTGAGATTGGAGGCTTCGGAGTAGATGAGGTTGACCTCGGGAAAGCATGACCAGGTCGAGGATGATCTGCTTGGCGGTGTCAGGTCCCTTGGAGGCATCGAGGCAGCCCAGGTCGGTGGCGGTGGGATCGACGGACAGGACGCCCTGGACGAAGGGGTCGGTACGGCCCGACTTGACCTCGGTGTGGTTGGGCCAGCCCAGTTGAGCCATGACGATGGGGACATCGGGGTGAGCAGCTTTCCACTGGGTAGCCATCTCGGCGCCCATGGCGAAGGAGACACCGGCCTCGTCGCTGCGGGCGACCGGGATGCCGCTGTCGCCCAGCGGGCTGAAGAAGGAGGTCAGAATGATGCCTTTCTCCAGAGCCTCCTGAACGGCGGGCTTGACAGTCTCGTAGTCCCAGATGTGGAGGGTGGCAGCATCCATGCCCTGAGCAAGGATCTGATCGACGTTCTGGGTCATGGTTGCCGAGCCGGACTTGCCGCTCGAACAGGTAGACACATCAGCGCCGTATTTTCCCTTGGCATACTTCTGTGCCACCGTGAACTGCGTCTGCGGAACACGTTGGACAGATCCGATACGAAGAACGCAATCTTCTTGGGAGCGTTGGCCGGTACAGTAATTCAGCAGCGGAGCTTCGGCGGCTGTATCGGCAGGGCTGCGGGTTCTTCAGCAGCAGGGGAAGGCCGGGCCGCAGGCAGACACAACAAGGCTGGCATGACTCAGCAGGGCCAAAAGTTTGAACAGGAGCTTATTCATGGGTGACTCTCTCTCCGTTGAGGGTGAATGGTTGTGAACGGTGTGAAATCGATTTGATTGACGCGGTGGGGTGGTGGTGTTCGACTTCAGTTGCTGCGACCTCCTTTGGCTCAGATTGGCACCGGACCTAGAAACCGCTCACATCCCGTGCCAGTCCATAGACCAGCATTTCGGAGACGCAGCCACCCTGGTGAGCGCACACGTCTGTGGACCATGTCGGCAAAGTGTTCGGGACGCACGGCCAGTTCTTCGTCCCATTCGAACTTGTCAACGCCCCGTGCTGCTGCCTGGAAGCCCGTGTTTGAACCACCCGGCACCAACAGCGTGACGGCGATGCCGTGGGGTCGCAACTCGGTGTACAGGCAGCACTTGGTGAAGGCGTTGACGCCCGCCTTAGCGGCTGAATAGACCGACCAGCCTGGCCACGATCGCCGGTCGCAGGCGCTGGAGACGTTGACGATCTTCCCGTAGCCCTGCTGCTTGAACAGCGGGTAAAGGTACGGCAGCTCATGATCGTGCTGGTCAGGGTTCAGATCGATGATGCGCCGGTTGATCTCTACGTCCACCATCTCCTCAATCGGCGCCACCTGAGCGGCGCCGCCGAAGGTAGTTGATCAGAAAATCGACCTTGCTGAAGTTGGTTAAGGCTGCGTCAAGCGCAGCTTCAAAAGTCTCCGGTTGGGTCACGTCGCACTCCAGGGCGATGACCCGCGAGCCGGACGCCTCGCAGTTGTCGGCCGTGTTCTTGAGCGCTGCTGCGTTCCGGTCGATCAACACCAGATTGACCTGGTCGGCAGCGGCGAACAACTCGGCTGTGGCTTTGCCGAAACCGGAACCAACGCCACTGATCACTGCCACTTTGCCTTTCAGCGATTCTGCCATCGAAAGTTACCTCCGTGATGTGTGATATTTCGTCTTATGCTTTTCCGCCCCAGAGCCGCACCATTTCATTGTGGAACTCCTGGGCTGCCTGTCGGGGGTCGGCCGCCTCGCGAATGCCACGGCCGCTGATGACCACCGAGACATCCAATGGCTGGAAGAAGCCAAGCGTCTCCCTGGTGATTCCGCCCGTGACCGTGACCTTGAAGCCCATGTCGATGAGCTGCTGAATAGTTTGCCGGTCATCGTCCACCCACTGGCGGTTGAAAGCCTGCTCATCCCAGCCGCGATGGTAGACCATGCGCTCGACGCCAAGCTGGCGCCATTCCTCGGCGCGGGCGACGATGTCTCGTACGCCGGTTAGCTCCATCAGCATCTCCTTGCCGGCCTCGCGGGCTGCATCCAGCGCCGATTCGACAGTTGCCAGCGCCGCGCCGCCGATGACGGTCATCATATCGGCGCCGGCATCGAACGCCATTTTCGCCTCCAGACCGCCTACATCGGGCGACTTGAAATCAGCAAGGATCAACTTGTCGGGCAACACCTCGCGTATGAAGCGAATGGCATCCAGCCCTGCTGCCTTGCACAGCGGCGTCCCGATCTCGATGATGTCGACTTCAGGCGCTACCTGTAAAGCCATGGCAAAGGCCGGCGGCAACGAAATGTAGTCCAGTGCGCATTGCAGCAGTGGGACCGAACTCATGCAGCTCCTCCTGTTGGAAACATTTGATTCTCCGTTGTTATTCCAGCAACATGCCCGGATGTTCCAGGGCCTGTTGAATCGTCGCCAGGAAGCGGGCGGCTGATGCGCCGTCCAGCACCCGGTGATCTGCGGTCAGGGTCATGGTGGATAGGGGACGAATCTCCACCATGTCATCCTGCGTTACTACGGGCCGCTTGGCCATCCGGCCGACGGCCAGAATGGCAGCCTGCGGCGGGTTGAGGATGGCAGTAAAGCGGTCGATGCCGAACATGCCAAGGTTCGAGAGGGTAAACGTGCCGCCTTGCAGATCGTCCAGCTTGAGGCGCCCCTCGCGGGCGCGCACAGCCAGGTCGGCGAGTTGGGCGGCGATGGCGCGCATCCCCAGCCGGTCCGCGTCATGCACCACCGGCACGATCAATCCTGCCTCCACCGCGGTCGCTACACCGACGTTCACCGTATCCCATTCGGCGATCTGGCCATCGACAAAGGCGCTGTTGGCCTCGGGGTGGCGCGCCAGCGCCCAGGCACAGGCACGGATGAGCAACACCGTCAGGGTGACACGCGGCTGCTGGTCCGCTGCGCCGGCTTTCAGGTCATCCACGATGCTCCGAGCACGAGTCATGTCCACATCCAAGCTTACAGTGAACTGCGGCGCCTCGCGTACGCTGGTGGTCATTCGTTCGACGATGGTTCGGCGCATGCTGGTCAGTGGGATCATCCGGCGTATCGCAGGCGAGCCTGCCGGCAATGCACTGGCATTGGCATTCGCCGGCGTCGAGGCAGCAGCGAGGTCGGCCGATGGTGCCTGCAAGTCCAGCCTGGCTGCTGCCTCGGCCTGCTTCGCTGCAAACGCTCGCACATCGACCGACTGAATGCGACCCTGAGGCCCGCTGCCGTGAACCTGTGCGAGGTCAACGCCTAACTCCCGCCCAAGCCGTCTGGCAGCCGGCACAGCGCGCAGTTGTGAGTTGCTGGCTGCAGCGGGTGCGCTCAAGCCGTCGGCGACCGTGTCGATCTTGGCCGTCTTGTTGGCGGTGCCCGTGGTTTCCGTGCGGAGATGGGCTTCGACGTCCTTGCGTGTCACCTGGCCGTGCAGCCCGGTGCCCGTTACAGCGGACAGGTCAACCCCGAGGTCTGCGGCAACCCGCGCGGCCAGCGGGCTGGCTGCCACCGCCGGGCGAGACGCAGGCTCGGCACTGTTTTGGGCCGGGGATTGTGTGGGTCGTGCAGGAGCCTGGACAGGAGCCTGTTCGGCAACCGGGGTTGATGCTTGAGCGGTCGTCTGCTTGGATCCGTCGGTTGGGGCGGTCCAAGTTTCGCCCGCACGCAGCACGTAGGCAATGGTCTGTCCTACGGGCACGACCTGGCCCGGTTCTGCCGAAATGCCGACCAGGGTTCCATCCGCCGGCGCCTCGACCTCCATGCTGACCTTGTCGGTCTCGATCTCCAGAATCGACTCGCCCTGGCGCACGGCCTCACCCTCACCTTTGAGCCAGGAGCCGACCGTACCGGTCTCCTGGGTCATCTCGAACTTCGGCATGATCACTGCAACGGGCATGTCAGTCTCCTAGATCTCGACCCGGACCAGTTGGCGGGCCGCTGTCACGATATCGTCGGTCTGGGGGACGGCGGCTCGCTCCAGCTTGGGACTGTAGGGGATCGGCACATCCGCCCCGCCCAATCGCACAATGGGCGCTTCCAGGTAGGCGAACGCCTCGCTCTGGGCGATCATGGCGGCAATCTCGCCGCCGAAGCCGCCGATCAGCGGCGCTTCGTGTACCACCAGCAGCCGGCCTGTCCGCTTCACCGAATCGATAATCGTTTCGGCGTCGTAGGGCTTGAGTGTGCGCAGGTCGATCACCTCAAGGTCGATGCCTTCCCCGGCCAGCTTCTGCGCCGCTTCCAGCGCCCGCACGACCATGATCGACGTAGCAACCACGGTCAGATCGACTCCGGGTCGTCGGATTGCCGCCTTCCCCAGCGGGACGATGTAAGGCTCCTCGGGAACCAGACCTTTCGACTTGTACAGCAGCTTGTTCTCGACGAACATCACAGGATTGTTGTCGGCAATCGCTGCCAGCAGCATGCCCTTGGCATCGTACGGGGTGGTGGGCGCTACCACCTTCAGCCCCGGCACGTTGACCAACCAGGATCGAGGCTTTCGGAGTGCTGGGCTGCTGCACCGGTTCCTGACCCGGCCGGCAGGCGGAGAACCATTGGCACGGTGGCTTTGCCGCCAAACATATAGCGGATCTTGGCGCCTTGCAAGACCAGTTGTTCCATGCCGAGTGTGAGGAAGTCCATGAACTGCATCTCGGCCACCGGACGCATTCCGGTAATGGCGCTTCCAACGGCTGTGCCGACGATGGCGTTCTCCGAAATTGGGGTATCGCGCACCCGTTCTTCGCCAAACTCGGTCACCAGGTCGCCGGTTACGCCAAACGCACCGCCGTAGATGCCGATGTCTTCTCCAACCAGATAAACCCGCTCGTCAGCTTGCAGCGCCTGGCGCATGGCCTCGCGCAGCGCCTCGGAGTAGCTGAGTTCCCGCGTGCCCGACTCGGGGTTGATGGCTGTTTCAGGGCCAAAAGTTTGCTTGATCCACTGAGGCAGCACGCGTTCCGGTGCGGCCAGAACCGCTGGCTCGTCGGCGTACACATCGTCGGTAAGATGTTCCACCGACGGCTCGGGGCCGGCATCTCCCCAGGCGATGGCGTCTTCTACCGCTTGCTGCGCTCTGGCATCCAGGGCTGATACCTCAGCAGCCGTCAGGAGGCCGGCCTCGATCAGCCGGTTGGCGAACGCGGGAATAGGATCCTTGGCCTTCCATGCCTCGACTTCCTGCTTTGTCCGGTAGAGTTGCCTGTCGCTTTTTGAGTGGCCGTAGTAGCGATAGGTCAGCGCGTTGATCAGCACCGGGCCTTTGCCGGCACGGGCATGGGCGACGGCTCGTTGCACTGCCTCGTATACCGCCAGCGGATCCATGCCGTCCACTGTCTCGCCGGGGATGCCGTAGGCGACAGCGCGGTCAGCGATGTCGCGGGCGGAGTTGGCCCGTTTTAGCGACATGGACATGCCGTACTGGTTGTTCTCGCACAGATAGATGACCGGAAGCTTCCAGACAGCGGCCATGTTAATGCTCTCGTGAAAGGCGCCTTCGTTGGAAGCACCATCGCCGAAGAAACAGATGCATACCTGGTCGCTGTGGCGCAAGCGGATCGACAAGCCGGCGCCAACCGACAGGGGGATCCCACCGGATACCACCCCGTTGGCGCCGAGACTGCCCAAGGTTACATCCGCCATGTGCATTGAGCCGCCGCGACCCCGGCAGACGCCGGTCTCTTTGGCAAGCAACTCGGCCATCATGGTGTTGATGTCCTGGCCTTTGGCGATGGCGTGGCCGTGCCCGCGGTGGGTTGAGGTTATCATGTCATCGGGCCGCAGTGCGGCGATGGCGCCGGTGGCCACAGCCTCCTCGCCTGAGTAAAGATGCATGGTGCCATGTACCTTGCCGAGGGCATACTGTTGGAACGCGGCATCTTCAAACGTCCGGGTGAGCCGCATCTTCCACAGCATGTCCTTGAGCTGTTCCTGGGTCAGGTCGAACTGCTCTTGTAGAATCGCCTTCGTTCCGTTGGCCTGTCCTATCACGTCAACAACTCCTGGTTAAAATGGGGGAATATATGCAGTGCACATATGTCAACAATTCGTTCACTTTCGTGCATTCACATATTACAAGAACAATTCACGTTTGTCAATAGCGGTAACCTTAAAAATGAGCGCTGTGCGGATAATCGCACAGAAGCTTCGACAGAGGCATTCCCACCGGGGTAGACTTGTGCCGCTTTCAAACTCACCCAATTGGATTGAGTTGCAGCTTCGTCGTCGTGTGCAGGATCGGGAACTCCGACCCGATGGAGGTTCATACAGGGGGCAGCATCACGATGGCGCCGGCCAGGCGCTGACCGACCGCAAGTACGAGCTGATGCGCGACCTGGCGCGACAGCTGATGGAGGTCGTCGGTGTGGCTACCGGCGGCGCCACCGTTCGCACCGCGGCGAACGACAGCGGGCGTGGCTCCCGCTGGTCGTGGAAATGCAAAAGCGGGCCGCACCACATGGTGCAGCCCGCTTGTAGCCAAGGCAGTCAGTTTTTGGAATCGACCGTGTCTAGTTCAGGCGAACCACCTGGCCGCCGCCGGCGTAGTCCGGGAAGATGCTGTTCAACGTCAGGTAGATCGTGCCGTCGCTGGCGACAGCCACGCCGCCGGGATAGGGCAGGTTGTTGGCCAGAAGGGTCTTGCCGCCGCCGGCATCGACCTTGTACAGACGACCATCGCAGATACCCATCGTTTCACAAGCCAGTTGGTCATTGGCGAACTCAAGGACGTACAGGCTGCCATCCGGGCCGGTCGTGATGTCCACGATAGACGAGAAGCCGCTGGCCTTGACCTGCGTGTAGCCGTTGGGCCACACCTGGTAGACGTTGGCGCCGCCGACGGGGAACGGGAACCCGGTGAGCTGGCCGGCATAGAGGGTGTTGCCAGGACCCGGCGTCACGGAGGTCGGCACGGCCTGCATTGGGATCATCGCACCCGGCGGCAGGCCCAGGAACGGCGGGGCAGGCACCAGCCTGTCAGGGAAGACCGCCAGTGTCGAGACGACACCGTTGTTGTTCACCTTCAGCAGATCGTTGCCGCCGGCGTCCGCGACGACCCGCGTGCGTCCCTGGATCGTCACCAATCCGTAGGGGTTGGAGTCGATCTCGCCGCCGTCAGGGTTCTGGGTCGCCTCGTAGTTGTAAATGTCGGCCTGGATGTTCCAGTAGCCGTTGGGGTTCATGCGCGCCACGGAGCCGAACCACTGGCCGATCGGATTGATTGCGGCCAGATCGTCCGGGCTTAGGCCAAAACCGAGGCCAATCGTCAAATAAAAGCCCTCGCGCGGGCTCCAGGTAATGCCGGCCGGGCCTGAGGTTCCAAATCCGCTGGAGTCGCCCCAGGAGGGCAGACCGGTGGCGATTCGTTCCTGGACGCCGTTCTCGATGCGGGTCACGGAGCCGGTATTGCCGACGCAGGCTTCAAAGCCGGGGAATAGCTCTTCGCAGTTGCTCGGATCGCCAGAGCCGTTCTCGGCGATGTAGAGTCCGCCATCAGGTCCGATAATAATATCGCGGCCGTTGTTCAGGCCGGTTCCGATTACCTGCATTCCTTCCGGAACCTGCAGCGCGCTCTGAGCAACACGGTGGGTCCTGAGGTAGGTCGACGCACGCACGAAGGGATCGTTGCTCTGGTAGGCGGGATCAGGCGGGCCTGCAAATGCTCCCGGCGCCGAGCTCAACAGCAGCACCAGCACCAGCGCAAACGACACTGCGAAATACAGACGGACACGTTTCATCGGGTTTCCTCCTGTCGATGAACTTTGCGATGCGACCGCGCGGCCGCATCAATTGATTCGGCAGGCTGATCTTAGCAGCCAATCGTCACGAAATCGTTACGAAACGAGTTGCGAACGCCATCGGCTCGCAACTTCCTGGTTTGTCTTGCTCCTTTCTGTTCTATTGTTTCCTTTGTTGGTTGTTGGCTTCACTTTGTTTAACGTTCGGTACGGGCGATTTCGCGCGTGCAGCCAGCCGTTATTTTGCTTACATTTCACCCCACTGAGCGATTGGATTGACAAGCCCATGGGCCTATGGTACATTGCCGCGGCATGCCAAGTGTGTAACATTCTGAACAGCCAACGAGTAAGGATTTGCCTATGCCAACCCACATCTTGCCACAAACCTCGGCGCGCTTTCGCCTGATGGTCGTCGATCTGGACAGCGTCGTTTCCGCGGCCGGGAGTCTCAACCCAACCGATGCGGCGGCGCTGCGTGCGGCGCACGCGGCTGGCATCAAGGTCGTGTTGGCGTCAGCGCGGTCGCCGCAGGCCATTCACCGCTACTGGGCGCAGCTTGGCCTCGGCACGCCGGTCGTTGCTTTTGACGGCGCGTTGGTGTACGACTTTCCGGGCCGCAAACCGCTGCTTGGCCAGCCGTTAGACGGCAAGCTCCTGGCGCAGCTTCTCCATGACACGGCGCTCGGCGCACCCAAGGCGACGGTCGTTCTCGAAACCGCGGACGGCTGGATCGCCAACCGCATTGGCTCGTTTGCGCGTTCGATCATTGAACAGACCGGAAACTGGCCGTCGATATCGCCAGACCTCAGCGCCGGTTTGCCCTATCCTGTCTACCGGATGACGGTCGAAGCGGCCGGCGCCACGCTCAGCACACTGAGAGCCGCGTTGCCGGCAGCAGGACTGGTGTGTCGGGAGGGCAACGCCGGTTGGCTGCAACTGACATCAGACGCGGCCGGCCGGGAGTGGGCGCTGTCAGCGCTGGCCGGAATTGAAGAGGTGTCGCTGGACGAGGTTGTGGTGATCGGCGGCAGGGCGGGCGAGGGCGCGCGGCTTGACGCGGCCGCGCTGGCTGCCTTGATGGCCAACGCGGTCGCAGGCGCTGGCCTGCTGGCCAGCGAGCCGGAGTCGTCTATCACCTACGGCGACGGCGGAGATACACCGGGTGAGCTGACGCCCGCGGGGAGTGAAGACGACCTATGGCCGACCATCGAGCGCTGATCAGCGTTTCCGACAAGAGCGGGCTGGAGTATCTGGCGCGCGGGCTGCACGGGCTGGGCTGGCAGTTGATCGCCAGCGGCGGCACGGCCAGGGCGCTGCGCGCGGCCGGGCTGGATGTGGAGATGGTCAGCGACGTGACCGGCTTTCCCGAGATACTCGGCGGCCGGGTCAAGACGCTGCACCCGGCCGTGCATGGCGGCATTCTGGCGCGGCGCAGCGCCGATCATCTGGCGGAGCTGGAAGCCCACGGCCTGGCGCCCATCGACCTGGTGATCTGCAATCTCTATCCGTTTCAGCGCACCGTGGCCGATCCGGACACGAGCGAGGCTGATGCCGTCGAGCAGATCGACATCGGCGGGGTGACGCTGCTGCGGGCTGCCGCCAAGAACTTCGAAAGCGTGCTGGTGGTCTGCGATCCCGGCGACTACGCCGGGTGCTTGACGACCTGCGGGCTGGCGGGCCGGACCAGGACACCCGCCGCCGGCTGGCGCTCAAGGCCTTTCAGCACACCGCGAGCTACGACGCCGCCATCGCCGGCTGGCTGGCCGGCATTGCCGATCCGGCCAACCCGTTCCCCGCCACCCTCAACCTCTCCTACAGCCGCGTCGACACGTTGCGCTACGGCGAGAACCCGCACCAGGCTGCCGCGCTGTATCGGCCGGCCGGCCAGGATGCCGCGTTCGAGCAGTTGGGCGGCAAGGAGATGAGCTACAACAACTGGCTCGACATGGACGGGGCCTGGGGGCTGGCGCAGGAGTTCGATGACCCAACGGTCTGCATCATCAAGCACACCAACCCGTGTGGCGTGGCCAGCGCGGCGACCTTAGCCGAAGCCTGGCCGGCCGCGCTGGCGGCTGATCCGGTGTCGGCCTTTGGCAGCATCGTGGCCGTCAACCGCACCGCCGATCTGGCGCTGGCCGAGGCCATGGCCGACCTGTTTGTCGAGGTCGTGATCGCGCCTGACTACGACGAAGACGCGCTGGATCGCTTCCGGCGCAAGAAGAACCTGCGCATTTTGCAGCCCGCGGCGCTGGCCGCTTCCGGCCTGGCGCTGCGCACGATCGAGGGTGGCCTGCTGGCACAGACGCCCGATGTGCAGATCGAGCCGGCCGCCGCCTGGCAGGTGGTGACCATGCGCCAGCCCAGCGCGGCCGACCTGGCCAGCCTGGACTTTGCCTGGCGGGTCGCCAAGCACACCAAGTCCAACGCGATCGTCTACGCCAGCGGACAGCAGACCGTCGGCGTCGGCGCGGGTCAGATGAGCCGGGTCGACTCGGTGCATCTGGCCGGACGGCGGGCCGGCGAGCGAGCCCGCGGCGCCGTGATGGCATCCGATGCCTTCTTCCCCTTCCCCGACGGCATCGAGGCTGCGGCGGAGTACGGCATCACCGCGGTCGTCCAGCCCGGCGGCTCGGTGCGCGACGACGAGGTGATCGCCGCCTGCAACCGGCTGGGGCTTGCCATGTGCTTTACGGGACACCGGCACTTCAAACATTAAGACGTACCAATCGTTCTGAGTCAGGGTACTGGGCTGGCATGACGCGTAAGACAATTTTCCAAATTGTCCTGTCGTCGTCTGCCAACGCCAGACACAATTTGGAAAATTGTGCTACGAGGCGCCAGAGACAACCGATTGTGCTACGAAACGCCAGAGACAGAAGTTCGGGTGCTTTGCCCTAACCTTAAAAAATTCCCGATGCTTGCTGTTTTCGGCACAAATCGGATTGACATTTGCTGTGCGGGCTGCTATACTCTCGCCACGCTCAAGCTTGAGCGGTTGAAATGTGAACGTGGTACACGATGACTACATCTGCCCTGGTCCTTATTAGCCTCCTGGTTATCGAGCTCCTGGTTATTATCCGGGAGCCGGCCCCCGTTGGGAGGCTGTTGAGGAGCAAGGCATAGACGCCACGCACCAGCCAACAGACGAAACCCCTCCCAACCCGGGAGGGGTTTTTTAGTCGGCTGCAAAAACGATGGACGGCGCGCTCGGTGGGCCGCCGTCCGCGGCCCTGCGACGGACCGCCCGACGCGATGATGCCTCAGCAGATTGCCTCTGCCTTCCCGACGATGGGAACGGCGCAGGCTCGCTGAGGCATTTTTGTTAGTATCGATCCCGACCGCCGGCCGGGACACGAAAGTCCACGGAAAAGGAGAACAGGCTCTATGGAGCGAACAGGTGCACAGATCGTCTGGGAGACGATCCTCAAAGAAGGCATCGATGTAGTTTTCGGCTATCCCGGCGGCGCCATTCTGCCCACCTATGACGCAATGCCGGCCTATCCCATACGGCACGTCCTGGTGCGGCACGAGCAGGCCGCCGCGCATATGGCGGAAGGCTGGGCGCGGGCAACGGGCAAGGTAGGCGTCTGCATTGCCACCAGCGGCCCCGGCGCGACCAACCTGGTCACCGGCCTGGCCAACGCGATGATGGACTCGATCCCGGTGGTCGCCATCACCGGCCAGGTGGCCACCAGCCTGCTGGGCGGCGATGCCTTTCAGGAGACCGACGTCACGGGCGTCACCCTGCCGATCACCAAGTACAACTACCTGATCACCGACATCAACGACCTGCCTGAGGCGATGGCGGAGGCCTTCTACATTGCCCGCACCGGCCGGCCCGGTCCGGTTCTGGTGGACATCTGCAAGGACGTGCAGACGGCGAAGATCGACTGGCACTACCCGGAGAAGCTGACGCGGCCGGGGCTGGTCAAGCCACTGCGCCAGGAGGCGAACGCGGTGGCCGCCGCCACGGAATTGATCAACGGTGCCAGCCGGCCGCTGATTCTGGCCGGACACGGGGTGCAGATGGGTGGCGCACAGGCGGAGCTGGTCGAGCTGGCCGAACGCGCTCAGATCCCGGTGGTGACCACGTTGCTGGGCCTGGGCGTCATTCCTGAGCAGCATCCGCTGTCGCTGGGCATGGGAGGTATGCACGGCGAGGCGGCCACCAACCACGCCGTCCAGGAGTGCGACGTGCTGATCGCGGTTGGGATGCGCTTCGACGATCGCATCACCGGCCGGCTGGACCGCTTTGCGCCCAAGGCCAAGGTCATCCACTTCGAGCTGGACCCGTCAGAGGTAGGCAAGAATGTCCGGCCCACGGTGACCGTGTTAGGCGACTGCAAGCAGACGCTGGGCGAGGTGTTGCCTGGCATCCAGCCGCGCACCCACGAGGAGTGGCTGGCCACCGTGCGCGGCTGGCAGGACACGACGTACGCGAGCGACATAGCCAACCAGGAGGTGGACGAGTTGATCCCGCCCTTCGTGATGCGCCAGCTCTGGCACGCTACTCAGGGCGACTGCCTGGTGGTCACCGACGTCGGCCAGCACCAGATGTGGGAGGCCCAGTATTTCACCCACATGCGGCCGGGGCAACTGCTCACCAGCGGCGGGCTGGGCACCATGGGCTTCGGCCTGCCGGCCGCGATCGGCGCCAAGATGGGCAAGCCGGAGGAGATCGTCTGGGCCATCGTCGGCGATGGCGGCTTCCAGATGACCCTGCAGGAGTTGGCGACGATCGTCCAGGAAAAGGTAGCCGTCAAGATCGGCATCATCAACAACGGCTTTCTGGGCATGGTGCGCCAGTGGCAGCAGTTGTTCTACGAGAAGCGCTACGCCGGCACGCCGATGCTCAGCCCGGACTACATGAAGCTGGCCGAGGCTTACGGCATCCCGTCGGAGCGTGTGACGAAGAACGAGGACGTGGCGCCGGCCATCCAGCGCGCCAACGCCTACGATGGCCCGTACCTGGTCGAGTTCCGAGTCAAGGAAGAGGTCAACGTCTACCCGATGGTTGCGCCTGGCGCAGCCGTAGGCGACATGATCCGCCGGCCCGGCCCGGCTATCGTGCAGGGTTATTCGGGCGTGCAGCCGAGCTGGTGAGCGGGTTATCAGTAATCAGTAAACAGTCGTCAGTTTGAAGCGGTCACTGATTACTGATAACTGATCACTGATTACTGTATCCAAGGCAGGAGAACAACCAATGAAACACACAGTAGTCGCATGGATGGAAGACCGGCCCGGCGTGCTGACGCGGGTGGCCAGCTTGTTTCGCAGGCGCGGGTTCAACATCGAGAGCCTGGCGGTCGGGCACAGCGAGACGCCCGGCATCAGCCGCATGACCTTCGTCGTCGACGGCGACGAGCGCATGGTGGACCAGGCGGTCAAGCAACTGGAGAAACAGATCGACGTAACGCGCGTCGAGGATGTGACCGACAAGCCGGTGGTGGTGCGTGAACTGGCGCTGGTGCGCGTGCAGACCACCACCCAAACGCGCGCCGAGATCATGCAGATCGTGGACATCTACCGCGCTCAGATCGTGGACGTGGCGCTGGACTCGCTGATCATCCAGGCGGTCGGCACCGAGGATCGCGTAGACAGCCTGCTGGAACTGCTGAACCACTACGGCATCCGCGAGATGGTTCGCACCGGCCGGGTGGCTATCACGCGCGGCCGGGCAACGCTGCAATCTGCGCCGGCCAACGGAACCGTCGTCAAGCGCAACGGTCGCAAGATGGGAATCTAGTCATTGGTAGGTTGGTAGATTGGTAAATTGGGATATGCTGACGAGTCTACCAATTTCCCAATCTACCAACCTACCGGTTTACCAACTTATCAGCCTACCAACCACAAACCAGAGGACTCATGGCAACTATCTACTACGACAAGGACGCTGATCTCGGGCGGCTGGCAGGCCGCAAGGTAGCCGTCATCGGCTACGGCAGCCAGGGCCACGCCCACGCGCTCAACCTGAGCGACAGCGGCGTCGATGTGCGGGTCGGTCTCTATCCCGACTCCAAGAGCTGGGCCAAGGCGGAAGCAGCCGGCCTGACCGTCAAGACGGTGGACGAGGCGGCTGCCGAGGCCGACATCATCATGATCGTCATCCCCGACCAGACCCAGGCGCGCGTCTACAAGGCCAGCATCGAGCCGCACCTGACGGCCGGCAAGACGCTGATGTTCGCCCACGGCTTCAACATTCGCTTCGGCCAGATCGTGCCGCCGCCCGACGTGGACGTGAGCATGATTGCCCCCAAGGCGCCGGGACACCGGGTGCGTGAAGTGTTCCAGGACGGGCAGGGCACGCCGTCGCTGGTGGCCGTCTATCAGGACGCCAGCGGGCACGCGCTGGCGGATGCGCTGGCCTACGGCGGGCATCGGCAGCGGCCGCGCCGGACTGCTGATGACCTCGTTCTCCGAGGAGACGGAAACGGACCTGTTCGGCGAGCAGGCAGTGCTGTGCGGCGGCGTCAGCGAGCTGGTCAAGGCGGCATTTACCACGCTGGTCGAGGCCGGTTACCAGCCCGAGGTGGCGTACTTCGAGTGCATGCACGAGCTGAAACTGATCGTGGACCTGTTCTACCGCGGCGGGCTGAGCTACATGCGCTACTCAGTCAGCGACACGGCCGAGCACGGCGACTACTACAGCGGCCAGAAGGTCATCACCGACGACACGCGCGAGGCAATGCGCGAGATCCTGGCCGACATCCAATCCGGCGCATATGCCGAGGAATGGCTGGACGAGAACGCCAAGGGCCGCCCGTGGTTCAACGAACGGCGCGCAGAAGAACGCGACCAGCCCATCGAGCAGGTCGGCCGTGAACTGCGCTCCATGATGCCGTGGCTGAACCCGGTGGTGGTGGAGTAGAGCGGGAAATTGGTGGACAGGTAGATTGGTAGACTGGTAGACAGGTAGACAGGTAAACAGGTAGAAAAGTACACAAGTTGTCGCGGCAGCCAAAGCTCCGACCCAATCTACCAATCACCAATCTACCAATCTACCAATCTACCAATCTACCAATCTACCAACTTACCAATCTACCAGATCCCTACGTATCAGGTTACCGAAAGGAGGTGATCTCCATGTCCGAGGATGGCCTCGTCGACCTTAGCCAACTGACAACCGCGACCTGCCACGTGCACCCTGCACCCTGCACCTTGCACCTTGCCACTCTGAAAGGAGATTGCCTTTATGGACCCTGCCGTTACCAGCGAACGTGACGTTGTTCTGATCTTCGATACCACCCTGCGCGATGGCGAGCAGTCGCCGGGCGCGACCCTGAACGCCCAGGAGAAGCTCGACATCGCGCGCCAGTTGGCGCGCCTGGGCGTGGACATCATGGAGGCCGGCTTCCCGGCCGCGTCGCCCGGCGACCTGGAGGCGGTCCGCATGATCGCTGAGACCGTGGGCCGCGAGCCGCGCGTCGACAAGTTCGGCCGCGCCGCGCCGCCGCCGGTGATCTGCGGGCTGGCGCGCGCCAACAAGAACGACATCGACAAGGCGTGGGAGGCTGTCCGCAACGCCGACCGGCCGCGCATCCACACCTTCCTGGCGACATCGCCGGTTCACATGGAATACAAGCTGAAGAGGACGCCCGACGAGGTAGTGGAACGGGTGGCTGAGATGGTCGCCTACGCCCGCAGCCTGTGCCCCGACGTCGAGTTCAGCCCGGAGGACGCCGGCCGCAGCGACCCGCGCTTCCTCTACAAGGTCCTGGCCGAGGCCATCAAGGCCGGCGCGACCACGCTCAACATCCCCGACACCGTGGGCTACACCGTGCCGGAGGAATACGGCAAGCTGATCCGCGACATCCGCGCCAACACGCCGGGCGCCAAAGACGTCGTCATCTCCTGCCATTGCCACAACGACCTCGGCCTGGCCACGGCCAACACGCTGGCCGGTGTTGAGAACGGCGCCCGCCAGATGGAAGTCACCATCAACGGCATCGGCGAGCGGGCCGGCAACACCAGCCTGGAAGAGGTCACCATGGCGCTCTACACCCGCAGCCAGGTCTACGAGACCGACACCAACATCGTCACCCAGGAGATCCACCGCACCAGCGACATGGTCAGCCGCTACACCGGCATGGTGGTGCAGCCCAACAAGGCCATCGTCGGCGCCAACGCCTTCGCCCACGAGGCCGGCATCCACCAGGACGGGATGCTGAAGCACAAGCGCACCTACGAAATCATGGACGCCGGCACCATCGGCCTCAGCCAGAGCAAGCTGGTGCTGGGCAAGCACTCCGGCCGCCACGCCTTCCGCGTCAAGCTGGAAGGCATGGGCTACCAGCTCGCCGACGACGCGGTGGACGATGTGTTCAGGCGCTTCAAGGAGCTGGCCGACAAGAAGAAGGTGGTCACCGACGGCGATCTGGAAGCTTTGGTAGGTGACGAGCTATACAAGCCGCCGGAGACCTGGCGCATCGAAGACGTTCAGGTGCAGTGCGGCACATCGCTGATACCGACGGCGGTGGTGCGGCTGCGCAACGTCGCGACCGATGAGTTGGTCACCGACGCCGGCTTCGGCACCGGTCCGGTGGACGCCGTCTACCAGGGCATCAACCGCATCGTCGGCGCGCAGAGCAAGCTGGTCGAGTTCGTCATCCAGGCCATTGATGACGGGCTGGACGCGGTCGGCGACGTGACGATCCGCATCGAGGCGTGCGAGCCGGTCGGTACGGTGGAGCGGGTGCACGGCGGCCGCGGGCAGCGGATATTCTCCGGCCGCGGCATTGATACCGATATCGTCGTCGCCAGCGCCAAGGCATACATGCAGGCTCTCAACAAGCTGATGGCCGCGCGCGAGGAGAGCGAGTCGGTGCTGGCGGTGGCGGTGTAGTTGTGGCTCGGTCGGAGACCGGCCACAGCACGAACACGTTTGTTGCGCCCGATGCTTGGGCGCCTGAGCGATGGTGCTCTGCAGCATACCGAATGAGTCGATAGTAAGGAGCGCCAGATGCTCAGACAGCATGGAACCCTTTCTTCAATCCGAACAGCTTTCATATCCCGGCGGCCGGCCTGGCCCGCTCTACGACCCTGCCTTCGAGCGCGATGCCTGCGGCGTAGGCTTTGTGGCGCAGCGCGACGGCCGGCGCAGCAACCGCGTCCTTGCGCTGGCGCTGGAGGCGCTCTGCAACCACGCCCACCGCGGTGCGGTGGCAGCCGATGGCCGCTCCGGCGATGGCGCAGGCGTGCTGACCCAGATTCCGCACGCGCTGATGGCGCGCGAACTGGGCGAGTTGGGCGTGCGGGCGCCGGAGCCAGGCGATCTGGCCGTCGGGATGCTGTTCCTGCCGCTGCGCAACCTGGTGCACCGCGACCGCAGTGCGGAGCTGTTCCAGCAGGCGGCGCGCGAGTTCGGGCTGGAGTTTCTGGGCTGGCGCGAGGTGCCGGTGAACCTTGAGGCGCTGGGCGCGTGGGCGATGGGGCTGCGGCCCTACATCGCACAGGCGTTCATCGGCCGGCCGCCGGCGCTGGCCGCGGGCGGCAGCTTCGAGCGGGCGCTCTACCTGACGCGCAAGCGGGCGACCCAGCTTGCCTGGGCGGAAGGTATCAGCAACTTCTACATCGCCTCGCTCTCCTCCAAAACCATTGTTTACAAGGGGCTGTTCGTTGCGCCGCAACTGGCGCGCTTCTACTGTGACCTGGCCGAGCCGGACTTCGAGACCGCGCTGGCCGTTTTCCACCAGCGCTACAGCACCAACACCTTCCCGACCTGGGAGCGGGCGCAGCCCTTCCGCCTGCTGTGCCACAACGGCGAGATCAACACCCTGCGCGGCAACATCAACTGGATGCACGCCCGCGAGGCGGACCTGGTGCGCGCGGCGCGGCCCTATTTCGGTGAGGCCGCCAACACGCTGCTGCCGGTGATCGCCGAGCGCGGCAGCGACTCGGCCATGCTGGACAACGCGTTGGATCTGCTTATGCAGGCGGGCCGCGATGTGCGCCATGCGCTGATGATGCTGGCGCCGCGCGCCTGGCAGCATGACCCTGAGCTGCCGGGCGACCAGCGCGCCTTCTTTCGCTACCATGCCTGCCTGCAGGAGCCGTGGGATGGACCGGCCGCACTGTCGTTCACCGATGGCGTGGTGGTAGGCAGCGCCCTGGACCGCAACGGACTGCGCCCGGCGCGCTGGGTGATGACCGACGACGGACTGGTGATCACGTCGTCCGAAGCGGGGTCTGTTCACCTCGACGAGGCGCGTGTCGTTGCCCGGGGACGGCTGGGGCCGGGCGGCATGCTGGCTGTGGATACTTCGTCCGGGGAGGTGTTATCCGACCGGCAGGTTGCGGCCCGCCTGGCGGCCGAGCAACCTTACGAGACCTGGCTCAGCCAGAATCTTGTTTCGCTGGACGATCTGGTTCTGCTGGACAGCCCGGTCGGCGGCCGTTCGACACGTTCGGCAGCAAGCCGGCCCGCGACGCCCGTTGACGCCGGCGCCGTGAGCGCGCAGCAGGTCGCATTTGGCTACAACCGCGAGGAGCTGGTCGTGCTCTTCCGCCCGATGTGGCAGCAGGGTGTCGAGGCGATTGGTTCCATGGGCGACGACACGCCGGTGGCAGCGCTCAGCCAACTGCCGCGGCCGCTGTTTCACTATTTCTACCAGCGTTTCGCCGAGGTCACCAACCCGCCCATTGACCCGCTGCGGGAGGCGCAGGTCATGTCGCTGACCCAGTACGCCGGGCGGCGCGCCAGCATCTTTGGGCGCGGGCCGGAGGCAGCACGGTTGCTTGAGTTGTCCAGTCCGGTGCTGACCAACGAGCACGTGGCCGTGGTGCGCGAGCTGCATCGCACCATCGCGCCCGACCAGGCCGAGGACTTCCGCGTGGCGACGCTGGCGACCACATGGCCGGTTGCGGCCGGGCCGGCCGGCCTGGAGGAAGCGGTGAGCCGGCTGTGCACCGACGCGGTGGCAGCGGTTAAGGGCGGCGCCAGCGTGCTGATCCTCTCCGACCGCGGCGTGGATCGGCAGCGCACGCTGATCCCCTCGCTGCTGGCCACGGCCGCGGTTCACGGCGCGCTGATCAAGGCCGGCATCCGCAACCATGCCAGCCTCATTGTCGAGACGGGCGAGGCGCGCGACGTGCATCACCTGGCGACGCTGGTCGGCTACGGCGCCAGCGCGGTCAACCCGTGGCTGGCCCTGCAGACAGTGGAGGACGAGGTCGAGTCGTCAGGGCGGCACGGCGAGGGCATCACGCCGGAGCGCGCCGGCGAGAACTATTGCAAGGCGCTGGAGAAAGGGCTGCTCAAGGTGATGTCCAAGATGGGCATCGCCACGGTGGACAGCTACTGCGGTGCGCAGATCTTTGATGCGCTGGGGTTGGCTGACGATCTGGTTGCCCGCTATTTCCCCGGCACGCCGGCGCGGCTGGGCGGCGTTGGCTTGCAGCAGATCGCCGAGACGGTGCTGGCATGGCACGCAGCCGCTTTTCCGGCGCAGGTCAACGGCAACGGCAAGGCCAGCCTGGACAGCCATGGCCTGTTCAAGTTCAAGCGCGGCGGTGAGTATCACAGCTACAACCCGGAGGTGGTGAAGGCGCTGCACGAAGCGGCGGGGCTGGCAGGTGGCAAGGGGCAGGTGGCAGGTAGCGCTGAGACGGTTGTCGATGGGGACGCTTATCCGATGCCTGCACCGGAGTTGTCCGCCTCATATCAGCGCTATGCGGAGCTGGTGGAGAAGCGCCAGCCGGCGGCGCTGCGCGATTTGCTGGACTTCACGGCGCGGCGCAATCCCGTGTCGCTGGCGGAGGTCGAGCCGGCAGGCGAGATCCTGAAGCGCTTTTCGACCGCAGCCATGTCGCACGGCGCGCTAAGCGGCATCACCCATGAGACGCTTGCGATTGCCATGAACCGGTTGGGTGGCATGTCCAACAGCGGCGAGGGCGGCGAGGCCGAGGAACGCTACGGCGACGAGCGCAACAGCAAGATCAAGCAGGTGGCGTCGGGCCGTTTCGGCGTCACGCCGGCCTACCTGATGGCAGCCGAGGAGCTGCAGATCAAGATGGCGCAGGGATCGAAGCCGGGTGAGGGCGGCCAGTTGCCGGGCCACAAGGTCAGCGCCGAGATCGCCCGCATCCGCCACACCACGCCCGGCGTGGCGCTGATCTCTCCACCGCCGCACCACGACATCTACAGCATCGAGGACCTGGCGCAGTTGATCTACGATCTAAAGCAGGTCAACCCGGCGGCGCACGTCTCGGTGAAACTGGTGGCCGAGGCGGGCGTGGGCACGGTCGCGGCCGGGGTCGCCAAGGGCCACGCCGACGTGATCCACCTCAGCGGCAACAACGGGGGCACCGGCGCTTCGCCGCTGAGCAGCATCAAGCACGCCGGCGGTCCGTGGGAGCTGGGGCTGGCTGAAACGCAGCATACGCTGCTGACCAATGGGCTGCGCAGCCGGGTGCGGGTGCGCGTCGACGGCGGCTTCCAGAACGGCCGCGACGTGGTGATCGGCGCGCTGCTGGGCGCGGACGAGTTCTCGTGGGGCACAGCGGCGCTGGTGGCGGTGGGCTGCAAGATGGCCCGCTCCTGCCACACCAACACCTGCCCGGTGGGCGTCGCCACCCAGCGGCTGGACCTGATCGAGAAGTTCCCCGGTCAGCCTGAGCACCTGATGCTCTTCATGCTGCAAGTGGCCGAGGAGGTGCGGCGCATCCTGGCGCGGCTGGGCTACCGCTCGCTGAACGAGGTCATCGGTCACGCTGAGCTGCTTGAGCAGGTGATAACTGGCGCGGATGCCGGCGACATCGATCTTCGACCGCTCCTTTGGGTGCCGGACACCGGCAAGCCGCGCCGCAACGTGGAGGGGCGCAATCCGCTGCCCGGCGGCGCGAATCTGGGCGAGCAACTGGCAACCGACGCGCTGGCCGATCTGGACGGCGACGGCGCTCCGGTGCGGCTGCGCTACGCCATCCGCAACACCGACCGGACGGTCGGCGCGCGTCTGTCGGGTATTCTAGCGCAGCGCTATGGCAACGACGGTTTGCCGGCCGGCAGCATCGTGGTCGAGTTCGAGGGGACGGCCGGTCAGAGCTTCGGCGCGTTCGTGCTGCCGGGCGTGCATCTGCACCTGACCGGCCAGGCCAACGACTATGTCGGCAAGGGGCTGGGCGGCGGCGAGATCGTTGTGCGTCCGCCGGCCGCGGTGCGTTACGTCTGGCACGAGAACGTGATTCTGGGCAACACAGCGCTTTACGGCGCGACGGGCGGCCAACTGTTCGCGGCCGGCCGGGCGGGCGAGCGCTTTGCGGTGCGCAACAGCGGCGCGCAGGCGGTGGTGGAAGGCGTTGGCGACCACGGCTGCGAGTATATGACCGGCGGCGTGGCGGTGATCCTGGGCGACACCGGGCGCAACTTCGGCGCCGGCATGACCGGCGGCCTGGCCTACGTCTACGACCCCGGCGATCACTTCCCCGGCCGCTACAACCCGCAACTCATCACCTTGCGGCGGGTGACCGGCGCGGAGCAGGAACGTCAACTGCGCGGTTTGGTACGCCGCCATTTCCAGCTTACCGGCAGCCAGCGCGCCCGCGAGATTCTGGCCAATTGGGACGAGCAGTTGCGCAATTTCTGGCTGGTGCTACCAAAGGAAGCCGTAGCCACCATTGAGGCCGCCAACGAAGGTGCGGGCAAGGAAGATGAGAAGGTGGCGAGCAAGTGACAAGTGGATGAGTAGACAAGTAGACAAGTAACCAAGCGAACAAGGCGGCAGGCTACTGTGTAACTTGCTTGCATGTCTACTTGTCTACATGCCTACTTGTGTACTTGTATACTTGGCTACCCTTTCCAACAGTCTCCAGCACGAGGAGCAATGAGCATTGACAGGCAACGATAAACCAAGAACACTTTTCGAGAAGGTCTGGGACGCGCATGTGGTGACGCAGGATGACGGTGCGCCGGCGGTGTTGTACATCGACACGCACCTGATCCACGAGGTGACGTCGCCGCAGGCGTTCGCGACGCTGCGTGAGCGCGGTTTGCCGGTGCGCCGACCCGACCGGACCTTCGCAACGATGGACCACGCCATCCCGACGCGCAACGTCGACATCGCGCTGTGGCCCAGCGACGCCGCAACCCAGGTGCGCACGCTGCGCGAGAACTGCCAGGACTTCGGCGTCACGCTGTTCGACATCGACGGGCCGGTGCAGGGCATCGTCCACGTGGTCGGGCCGGAGATGGGCATCACCCAGCCTGGGACGACCATCGTCTGCGGCGACAGCCACACCAGCACCCACGGCGCGTTCGGCGCGCTGGCCTTCGGCATCGGCACCAGCGAGGTCGGCCACGTGTTGGCGACCCAGTGCCTGTTGCAGGACCGGCCCAAGACCTTTGCGATCACCGTGGACGGCGAGCTGGGGACCGGCGTCACTGCCAAGGACGTGATCCTGGCGGTCATCGCGAAGAATGGCGCAGCCGGCGGCCGCGGCCATGTCTTCGAGTATCGCGGCAGCGCGGTCGAGCGCATGAGCATGGCCAACCGCATGACGATCTGCAACATGAGTATTGAGGGCGGTGCGCGGGCTGGCATGATCGCGCCTGACGACACCACCTTCGACTACCTGCGCGGCCGGCCCTATGCGCCGCAGGGCGAAGCCTGGGAGCGGGCGATGGCGCGCTGGCGGACGCTGCGCACCGACGAGGGTGCCCGTTTCGACCGCGAGTTGACCCTTGATGCCAACGCGTTGCAGCCGATGGTGACCTATGGCACCAACCCGGGCCAGGGCGTTGCGGTCACGGGCCGCGTGCCGATCGTGGACGACCTGGAGGACCCGGCCGAGCGGCGCAGCTTGCTGAGTGCGCTGGACTACATGGGGCTGCGCCAGGGCCAGCCGATGGCCGGCCAGCCGGTGGACATCGTCTTCATTGGGTCCTGCACCAACAGCCGCGTCGAGGACCTGCGCGAGGCCGCTGCGGTGGTGCGCGGCAAGCGGGTCGCCGACGACGTGTGGGCCATCGTGGTGCCTGGCTCCAAGGCGGTAAAGGCACAGGCTGAGGCCGAGGGGCTGGATCGCATCTTCGCCGAGGCCGGGTTCGAGTGGCGCGGCGCAGGCTGCAGCATGTGTCTGGCGATGAACGACGACAAAGCCGGCGCCGGCAAGTACGTGGCCAGCACCAGCAACCGCAACTTCCAGGGCCGGCAGGGCCCGGGCGCGCGCAGCCTGCTGATGAGCCCAATCATGGCCGCCGCCGCGGCGGTCAACGGACGGGTTGTGGACGTGCGGGAGATGTTGTAGCCGTGAAACGTGATGCGTAATCTGTGCCAACAAAGTACGTTTCACGTTCACGGATTGGGCTTCAAGGAAATACTATGCAATCGTTTACTCAACTTACCGCTACTGCCGTTCCGTTACGGTCAGAGAACGTCGATACCGATCAGATCATTCCGGCGCGCTTTCTGACCGCCGTCACCAAGGAAGGGATGGGCGAGGGCTGCTTTGCCGCCTGGCGCTATCTTCAGGATGGTAGCCTCGACGAAGACCACGTGCTGAACCGCCCGCACCATCAGGGCGCTGAGATTCTGCTGGCCGGGCGTAACTTCGGCAGCGGCTCCAGTCGCGAGCATGCCGTCTGGGCGTTGACCGACTACGGGTTCCGAGCCGTGATCTCGCCTGGGTTTGCCGATATCTTTCACAACAACTCCCTCAAGAACGGGTTGCTGCCGGTTACGCTGCCGCACCACGTTGTTGACATGTTGCACGATCTGGTGGAGGAACAGCCCGATATCGCGATCACCGTGGACCTTGAGGCGCAGGTGGTAAGCCTGCCTGATGGTCAGGTGTTCAGCTTTCACATTGACCCGTACCGCAAGCTGTGCCTGCTGGACGGCCTGGACGACCTGGGCTATCTGTTGTCGAAAACAGACGCTATCGCGGCGTTTGAAGCGGTTCACGAGCTTGCCTGATATGAAGCGATCGGTGTCTCGTGCCATCTGTGGATCCCGTGTCATCCCCCACAGATTGAACGTAGCGCTGACACTTCAGGACCACTCTATGCGAGGAATCGAGCTATGATAGTAATCGCACACAGATCGATCACTCCTGAGCGCGAGCAGCAGCCGCGCTTCTGGATCGACCCGCGTGAGGAGGCGGCGCTGGCTACGCACGTCTACGAGCGTTTTGACTCGGACCATCCGGCGAACGGAAATGGACGACGTCCGGATGCCGCGCCTGAGCTGACGACGTGCTACGACGCCTGCCATGAATGACAATCCGTTTCGCATTGCCGTTCTGGCCGGCGATGGCATTGGCCCCGAGGTGACCGCTGAGGCTGTCAAGGTGCTGAGCGCGGTCGGCGACCGGTTCGGCTACCGCTTCGAGTTCCTCCATGGACTGATCGGTGGCTGCGCGATCGATCAAGCAGGGACGGCATTGCCCCACGAGACGGTGAGCCTGTGCCAGGGCAGCGATGCCGTACTGCTTGGCGCGGTCGGCGGGCCGAAGTGGGACAACCCGACGGCCGCGGTTCGTCCGGAGCAGGGCTTGTTGGGTATCCGCAAGGCGCTGGGGTTGTTCGCTAACCTGCGGCCGGTGAAGCTTGTTCCCGCGCTGCTGGAGGCCTCAACGCTCAAGCCGGAGGTGCTGGCCGGCGTCGATCTGCTGGTGGTGCGCGAGCTGACCGGCGGCATCTACTTCGGTCCGCGCCAGGAAGCGACGACCGCAGACGAAATAGCCTTCGACACCATGCTCTACACGCGGCCGGAGATCGAACGGGTGACGCGGCTGGCGGCCGAGGCTGCACGCGCGCGCGGTGGCCGGCTGGCATCGGTGGACAAGGCCAACGTGCTGGCCAGCTCGCGGCTCTGGCGGCGAGTGGTGACTGAGGTGGTTACGCAGGAATTCAATGACGTTCAGCTCGAGCATGTGCTGGTGGACGCGATGGCGATGCATCTGATCCGGAGGCCGTCGGCCTACGACGTGGTGCTGGCGGAGAACCTGTTCGGCGACATCCTGACTGACGAGGCGAGCATGCTGGCCGGGAGCATGGGGCTGCTTCCCAGCGCCAGCCTGGGCAGCGAGTCGAACAGCCGCGGCCTGCCGCGCGGCCTGTACGAGCCGATCCATGGCTCCGCGCCGGACATCGCCGGCCAGGGCGTCGCCAATCCGCTGGCGGCGATCCTGAGCACTGCCATGCTGCTGCGCCATTCGCTGGGCTTGGAGACTGAGGCACTGGCAGTAGAGGATGCGGTTGAAGAGGTGCTGGCGGACGGACTGCGCACCGGCGACATCGCCTGGGGCGCGCGGCGGATCGTCGGCACCGGCGAAATGGGCGATGCGGTAGTGCATCGGATCCTGCAATGAATGATTGTTGCAAGTTGAAGCGTTCGGGCGTTGCTCCGAACACGGATAGGGTGACCACGGGTGTGGCTGTGTCGCGGGCAAGACGGCCCGTGGTGCAGCGCACCCGCTCCATCGGAAGTGGCATGGTGAAACATACTGGTCAATTCCCAAGCTAGACATAACACCTAACGATGGAGAGACATGACATGACTACCAAGACAACACAACCACCGATGTGGCTCTACGACACCACCTTGCGCGACGGCACGCAAGGCGAGGGGATCAGCTTTTCGTGCGAGGACAAGCTGCGCATCGCCCGCAAGCTGGACGAGTTGGGCGTTCACTATGTCGAGGGCGGCTGGCCGGGATCGAACCCCAAGGACATCGAGTTCTTCCAGCGCGCGCAGCACGAGCTGCAACTGCGCCAGGCGCGGGTTGCTGCGTTCGGCAGCACCTGTCGCGCCGGGGCCGACCCGGCAGAAGATCCCCAGATCCAACTACTGGTGGACGCCGGGACGCCGGTGATCACGATTTTCGGCAAGACATGGGATCTGCACGTCACCGAGGTCCTGCGGACCACGCTGGACGAGAACCTGCGCATGATCGGCGCCAGCACGGCCTATCTGAAACAACACTGCGACGAGTTCATCTACGACGCCGAACACTTCTTCGACGGCTACAAGGCCAATCGCGAGTATGCGTTGGCGACGCTCAAGGCGGCTGCCGACAACGGCGCGGATGCGCTGGTGCTCTGCGACACCAACGGCGGGTCGATGTACTGGGAAATCGGCGAGGCGGTGGACGCGGTGCAGGAATTCCTGGAGGTCATTGGCTACCGCGGTGTGCTGGGCATCCACACCCACAACGACGGCGATGTAGGTGTCGCCAACGCGCTGGAGGGCATCCGCCACGGCTGCACCCACGTCCAGGGCACGATCAACGGCTATGGCGAGCGCTGCGGCAACAGCAGCCTGAACAGCATCATCGCCAATCTCAAGCTCAAGCTGGGTATCGAATGCGTCAGCGATGCGCAACTGGCACGCCTGAGCGAGGTCGCCCACTTCGTGGCCGAGCTTGCCAACCTGCAACTGCCCGCCCACATGGCGTACGTCGGCACCTCCGCGTTCGCCCACAAGGGCGGCACGCACGTCAACGCGGTGGTCAAGCTGGAACGCAGCTACCAGCACATCGATCCGACGCTGGTCGGCAACCAGAAGCGCGTGGTCGTCAGCGAGCTCAGCGGCAAGGACAATATCGCCGTCAAGCGCGACGAGTACGGCCTGAACGGGATCAACCGCGAGCAGGAGCGCGCCGTGTTGCAGCAGATCAAGGAGCTTGAGAACCACGGCTACTCCTTCGAGGCTTCTGAAGCCTCGGTGGACCTGTTGCTACGACGCGCCCAGCCCGGCTACAAGAAGCCGTTCGAGCTGATCGACTTCACCACTGCCGTTGACAACCGGCGCGGGCGAGGCCTGTTCTCAGAAGCCACGGTCAAGGTCGACATCGAAGGGCAGGTCTTCCACGAGGTCGCCGAGGGCAACGGGCCTGTCAACGCCCTCAACCTGGCGCTGCGCAAGGCTTTGGAACGCTTCTATCCCGGCCTGCGGGCGGTACATCTGGCCGACTACAAGGTGCGCATTCTGGACACGCATCGGGCGACCGCGGCGACTACGCGCGTGCTGATCGACTTCAGCGACGGCACCGACACCTGGAGCACGGTGGGCGCCAGCACCAACATCATCGAGGCAAGCTGGCAGGCGCTGTCCGACGGGCTGGAATACGCGCTGACCGGCTTGAACGGGAATCGTGTCGCTGTGGTACAATCGGACGCGGTGTTGGAAACATGATCCGTAACGCATTTTTCCAAATTGCAGCTCTGGGACGGCGAAGCAACGATTTGGAAAATCGTTTTACGCATGAAACGGAGATCGTCGGAGCGCCCACGAGGGGCTATGCTACGGGTAAATGACACTATGGTGATGCAACAAACTCACGGAAAAAACGGCAGCAACGGCGTGCAGCGCGCGATGCGCTCGGATACCATCAAGCGCGGTATTGAGCGCTCGCCGCACCGCGCCCTGCTCAAGGCAACCGGCGTGACCGACGCCGACATGGACAAGCC
This sequence comes from Caldilineales bacterium, assembly GCA_041391245.1. Classification (GTDB taxonomy): domain Bacteria; phylum Chloroflexota; class Anaerolineae; order JAAEKA01; family JAAEKA01; genus JACKBK01. The sequence continues at coordinate 37,808 of JAWKOJ010000008.1, read as the reverse complement.
CTTCATCGCGATCGCCAACTCCTACGTTGACATCGTGCCGGGCCATGTCCACCTGCAGGCCTTTGGCGAGGTGGTGCGCGAGGCGGTGCGCGCGGCTGGCGGTGTTCCCTTCATGTTCAACACCATCGGCGTGGACGACGGCATCGCGATGGGCCATTTCGGCATGAAATACAGCCTGCCCAGCCGCGAGATCATCGCCGATTCGGTGGAAACCATGATCTCGGCCCACTGCTTTGACGGCATGATCTGCATCCCCAACTGCGACAAGATCACGCCCGGCATGTTGATGGGCGCGATGCGAGTCGATGTGCCGACTATCTTTGTCAGCGGCGGGCCGATGCGCGCCGGCGTGACGGCGGGCGGCAAGGTTGTCGATCTGATCTCAGTGTTCGAGGGCGTGGGCGCCTACCAGAGCGGCAAGATGACGGCGCAGGAGCTGAAGCAGATCGAGGACGTCGCCTGCCCGACCTGCGGCTCCTGCTCCGGCATGTTCACTGCCAACTCGATGAACTGCCTGTGCGAGGCGCTGGGCATGGCGCTGCCGGGCAACGGCACCATCCTGGCCGTCGACCCGCGACGCGAGGAATTAGCGCGCGCGGCTGCCAGGCAGTTGATGGCGCTGGTGGAGATGAACGTGACCCCGCGCAAGATTGTCACGGCCGAGGCCATTGACAACGCGATGGCGCTGGACGTGGCCATGGGCGGCAGCACCAACACCGTGCTGCACACGCTGGCCATCGCACACGAAGCGGGGGTTGACTACCCGCTGAGCCGCGTCAACGAAGTGAGCAAGCGGACGCCGAACCTGTGCAAGGTCAGCCCGTCCAGTCACTACCACGTCGAGGACGTGGATGCGGCCGGCGGCGTCACCGCGATTCTGGCCGAGCTGGCGCAGAAGCCCGGCGCGCTGAACCTCCATGCGATAACCGTGACCGGCAAGACGCTGGGAGACAACATAGCCGGCGTCCGGTCGCAAGACACCGACTGCGTGCGCACCCTAGACAACCCGTACAGTGATACGGGTGGGCTGGCGATCCTTTTTGGCAACCTGGCGTCCGAAGGCGGCGTCGTCAAGACCGCCGGCGTGCTGCCTGGCATGCTGCAGCACACCGGGCCGGCGGTGATCTTCGAAAGCCAGGAAGAGGCAGTCGATGGCATACGCGATGGCAAGGTCAAGGCGGGCGACGTGGTGGTGATCCGCTACGAAGGGCCGAAGGGCGGGCCGGGCATGCAGGAGATGCTCGCGCCGACCTCCTACCTGATGGGACAGGGGCTGGGCAGCTCGGTTGCCCTGATTACCGATGGCCGTTTCAGCGGCGGTACGCGCGGCGCCTGTGTCGGGCACGTGTCGCCGGAGGCAGCGGCCGGTGGGACCATCGCGCTGGTCGAGCCGGGCGACATGATCACCGTGGACATCACGGGACGCAGTCTGCACCTGCACGTTGACGAAGAGGAACTGGCGCGGCGGCGCAGCGTCTGGCGGCCCGTGCAGCGGCCCGGTCTGCCGAGCTATCTGCAACGCTATGCCCGGCTGGTAACCAGCGGCAGCCAGGGAGCGGTGCTGGCATGGTAGCCACCGCGCAGACGGCCGCCTTCTTCGACATGGATCGCACGCTGCTGAGCGAAAGCTCGACGCTGCTCTGGATTCGCTACATGCGCGCACGGGGCGAGCTGCCGGTGAGCTACATCCTGCGATTTCTGGGCGCGATGGTGCGCTACCAGTTGGGTCAACTGGACATGGTGGAGATGACCCGCCGGCTGGCCAAGGATCTGGCCGGCGAGCCGGAGGCGCAACGGGCGACATCGACGCGGCGCTGGGTTGCCGAGCAGGTGGTGAACTTCGTCGCACCAGAAGGCCTGCGCTGGCTGGAGGCGCATCGCCGGCGCGGCGACCGGGTCGCCATGATCACGGCGTCACCCGAGTACACCGCCAACGCGCTGGCCGATCATCTGGCGATTCCGCACGAGGACGTCATGGCCACCCGCTTCGAGGTGCGCAACGGGCGCTTCACGGGTCGCATGATTGAGCCGATGGTCATCGGGCCTGGCAAACTGTTGGCCGCGCAAGAGTATGCCGTGCAGAACGGCATCGATCTGGCGACAAGCTACTTTTACACCGACAGCATCGCCGATCTGCCGCTGCTGGATGCGGTCGGCCACCCCATCGCTGTCAATCCCGACAAGCCGCTGCTGAAGCTGGCTGAAGCGCGCGGCTGGGATATCGTGCGTTTCTATTGAGATCAAGCCTACAAGGCGACAGTCACTTCTCGCAAGTGACTGTCACCTGTGGGGAATTACTCCACTGGAGCTGCGGGGAAGAAGACCCGACTGCAGGCATTCGGCGCGCCGGGTGTCGGCAGATGGTGGAAATCCCATGTGCCATCGGGCGGGGGACACTGACCGAAGGAGACATCGGTAAGCTGGGGGCCAAACTCAAAGGCCGTGATCGGTGTCACGCCGTCGGGATCGAACAGGCCGACGCTCTCGCCGTCCGCGCTGAGCTTGAAGTTGGTGTGGAACGGTCCCTGTGTGCCATCGTCGTCGGCCCAGAAGATGACCGCCTCGCCGGCCGCGACGACGGTCCCGTTGGGAATGCGATATTTGGTCGGTGTCGTCAGTTTGTCGGTGAGGTAGTAGCCGCCCAGATCGACCGGTGCCTGGGTCAGGTTGGTTACCTCGATCCAGTCCGGGAACTCGCCAGGTTCGTCAGGGTCCATGATGGTTGTCTCGTTGTCGGCCATGAACTCGCTGATGGCTACGGGCGGCGGCAGGAATCCAACGCGGTAGTCGTGGGTCAGCACCGGCGCCGCGAACGGGTGGAAGCTGGTGCGATTGGTGTCGTCGGTGGCCGCGATATAGTATCTCACCACCGTCCCGTCGGGCATCGCGGGTATCTGTCCCGCATACAGGCCGTCGTGCGCTGCCCCGTCGTCATGCAGGCCGTCGTCGTACATGGCTGCGCTGTTTGAGGTTACGCCGATCTTGTAGATCACCTCGGCGTGTGCGACCTGGTTGTCGTCCACGATCCTGGCGCGGACGGTTGCGGATTCGCTCGCTTGCGGGTAGGTGGGTGTGTGTGTGACGCCGGCGATTTCCGGCGCGGGCAATCGATTGGGCAGGCCGGGCGTTGGCCGGCTGAACCGCATCGCTGAGCCGCTTTGATCTGGGAAGCGTGCCCAGGATGCATCCATTGCCAGCGGCGGGACGGACAGGGTGTCGACGTTGGTCACGCCATCGGCCGCCGTCAGCCGGAGCTGCCCGCCGTTGCCGTACAGAGTGAAGTTCACGTGGTCGGGACCCTGCTGCGGCTCGCCGTCGGCCCAGAACAGCAGGCCACCAAACGCCGGCACCACCGTGCCGCTGGCAAAGCGATAGCGTGTGGGATTGGTTGGATTGTCTGACACGTACATGCCGCCGAGGTCAACCGGGTTGACGCCGGCGTTGTAGATCTCGAACCACGGCTCCGCCTGGCCATCGGCCGGGTCGATCACCGTGCTGCTGTTGCGAGTCATCACTTCGTTGATGGCGAGATAGGTGTCGCGTGCCGGCACGAACGCGGGCACAGCGTTGCGCAGGTAATCGATGCGCCTGTTGACCAGGATCTGGATGTCGTTCAGGTTCAGCAAGGCGGCGTCGTTGTCCTCGCGGTGGGTTTTCCACGTGTCGCGCTCCAGGTCGAACCATGCCTCCGTCCGGATTTGCGCCAGCCGGCTCGCCATGACTGTCGACGAGAAGGTGCCATCGATCAACTCGAGGATGCGATCGCCGTAGTAGCGACGGTACTGCGGCACGTCCAGCATGCGCGTCAGCAAGACGTTGACCTGCGTGCCGTAGGCGGGGTTGCTTGCCGTGCCGTAGTCCAGCGCAACGTTGCCGTCACGGAAGCTGGCGTCGTTGTCCCAGGGCAGTATCTGCCAGCGCTCAGTCGCCGAGGGCGAGATCAACAGGTACTGGTGCGTGGCGTCCAGGTCATTGGTAAACATTGTGACCGCCTGATAGTCCAGGAACTCGCGAACGTCGAGCACCTCAGCGATCGCGGAGGCAAACTCGTCGTCGGGCGTGCGGTTCACAACCGCGGCGAAATTGTAGAGATCCTCCATGTTGCGATCAGCAGCCACTTCGTTGCTACAGTTCGGCTCGCTATCCAGCCCATCGCGGCACTTGAACACATCGCCAAACGGATTTCGACCAGTCCGGCGCAGGAAGTCGGCGTCGGGGTTCTCAACCTGGGTGAAAACCCCGATGAAGCGTCCATTCAGGTCGATGTCTACAAAGCTGGCAGCGAGCGGGCGAACACCTGCGTCGGCAAACAAGCCGTAGACCAGTTTGTCCCGGATGCTGGCGGGATCGTGCCCCTCGCCGTTCAACAGCAGCGTCTCCTGGCCTGAATAGGCAAAGGGTTCGTCCGCAACCAGCTTCCAGGACTTCTTGTTGCTGAACTGCGTCGAACTGCCGCGGTACTCGGCTTCCACATCATAGGTCTGGCCGCCCTGTTCAAGCACTGCCGGAACCTCTATGTTGGCGCGCGGATCGATGTTGAGCGCCAGCAGATCGTCCGGGTCGATGGTCAGGTGGAAGACGGGGAGGCTGGTGGCGCTGAAATCGATGATCTGAGCGCAGCTCGACGGACTTTGCGCGCCCTCGTTGCCGAAGACGTCGACACCGCTGGCGCGGTAGCAAACCTGCTGACCGACGGTGACATCACGATCGAAGTAGCGCGTGAGGGGGGTGGGAGTAGCTGAGACTCTGACGAACGGACCGGTAACCGACTGCGACTTATAGACATAATATCCAGCTACATCATCAGCCTGGCTGGCCGGCCAGCGAACCAACGCTTCACCGTAGCCACCGACGACTTTTGTGGTTGAGGGGGCAGCCGGTGGTTGGAGGTCGGGCGCTCGTTGGGCGACCCAGATCGCGTTGATCAGCGTCTCGTCGACGGTTGGCGAGAGCGAGACGTTAAGCTGGCGATCGAGCACGTCAGCGGCGAAGCGGTAGCGCACGGCGTAGTCATGCTGGGCCAGCGCGTACAGGTCCAGGTCCACAAGCACCGGCCGGTTCTCGATAGCAACGCTGAACTGGCGCAGGCCGGCGCTGTTCTTGTTGATCTCAGCCAGACTCAACTCAACCAGGTAGCTTCCGTTCGGCACGTCGAAACGGTATTCGGACGCGCCCGCACGACCGCTGCGATAGATGAAATCATCTTCGGTACCGTTGATATCCTCCCACGTGAGGTCGTTCGTGACTGCTCTTCCTCCCACGTACCCTGCGCCGCGCGTGGAGAGGTATTCCATGTCGCCGACCAGATGGCGACCATCGAGCAGGGTCTTTGCTGGCCCGCCGCTGTTGATGCCCATTGGCAGCGTCACTGGATGGTAGCCGGGTCGGGCGACCATTGGAAGGTAGACCATGCAGTCCGGAGCGCAGTCAGACGCAGCAAGTACCGATGGGCACAACTGGCCAAGGACGACAAACACCGTTACCAACAAGATCGTGAGACGCTTTGTATTCATCTGTGGTACCGCCCGTGTTGTTCCCTGCAGCAAAGAGCGCTGAGCTGGAGGGTGGTCCAGTCAGCGCTCCGGGTTCGACGAATTAAGAAGTCTTCCAGGTAGTATACGTGTAGCTAAACACGCGGGGATTCTTTGGCGGTGGCTCCGCAGGTCTCGGCGCGCGGGTCCAGGCAGCCACCGACAAAGCGCCGTCCACAGCGGGAGAGGCGTTGCTGCTCTGATTGGAGCGGTCGCGGTTTTCTGAACGATTGCGAGAATGTGATGAGCGACGCCGGCGGCTGCGTCGGACGACCTTCTGCTGTCCGCGCGGCGGGTTGGAACGCTCCGGACTTGATTCTGAGGCTTGCTTTGGCATGCTCGTCACTTTAGAGATAGTCGCGCAGCTGTCGGCTGCGGCTGGGATGGCGCAGGCGCGCCAGGGCTTCCTGTTCGATCTGCCGGATGCGTTCCCTGGTCAGTCCGAACATCTCACCTACTTCTTGCAGCGTGTAGGTGTGGCCGTCCAGCAGGCCGTAGCGCAGGCGCAGGATGCGCTCCTCGCGCGGCTGCAAGGTGTCCAGCAGGTCATCCAGCTTGGAGCGCAGCAGGGCTTGCTCGGCGCGCTCTGAGGGCTCCGGGCTGTCGTCATCCTCGATGAACTGCCCCAGGGTGCTCTCTTCCTCTTCGCCCACCGGCTGTTCCAGAGACAGCGGGCGCACCGCGGTGCGCAGATAACGATGGACGCGCTCGGCCGGAAGATCGAGCGCCTCGGCCAGCTCTTCCGGCGTCGGCTCACGGCCCAGCGTCTGCTCCATCTCCTGGCTGGTGCGGCGCAGCTTGAGCAGCTTTTCGCTCATGTGGACGGGGAGGCGGATGGTGCGTCCCTGGTCCGACACGGCGCGGCTGACGGCCTGGCGAATCCACCAGGTCGCGTAGGTGCTGAACTTGTAGCCGCGATCGGGGTCGAACTTGTCCACGGCGCGCATCAGACCAAGGTTGCCTTCCTGGATCAAGTCAAGGAACGGCACGCCATGCCCGATGTAGCGCTTGGCAACGCTGATGACCAAGCGGCTGTTGGACTCGATCATGCGCCGGCGCGCTTGCTGACCAAGCTCCACGGCAGCCTCCAGATCAGCGCGCTCGGCAGGTGTTTGAAATGCGCCGCGGGCCAGCTTGCGGCTGGCCTGCTTGCCCATCACCACCCGTCCGGCCAACAGTTTCTCTTCATCCGCCGTAAGCAGCGGGTGGGCGCCCATTTGCCGGAAGTAGAGATCGACCGCATCGCGCGCTAAAGCAAGGTCATCTTCGTCCTTTGCGGAGATGACCCGGCTTGGCGGCAACTCTACTTCCTCGTCAGCATCTTCCGATTGATCCTGGACGGGAATATCAAGCTCGCGGAGTTTGGAGAAGAGTTCCTCCAAGACGTCCAGCCTTTCTTCAACTTCGGGAAGCGCCTCGAGAATTTCGTCGTAAGTAATGAAACCCTGACTTGACGCTCGTTCCAGCAGTTCGGTCAACGACTCTGTCGACTCGGCGGCTTCCAACTCAATGGTTTCTTCCATAATCTCCTGATTGTCGCTCGGGGTTTCCGCCAGCGTCATTTCATTGCTCTTTGGGGCGTATGCGCTGGGGGCCTGGCTCCCTTTGGAATATTAGCACATCTGACACACCGGCGTGTGTGAGGAAGAATCCGCAGTCGTTCGGGATCGATCTCAGTTCCACAGAATTCACACGTTCCGTAAACGCCGATAGAGTCTCGTTCAAGTGCCTGCTCAATCTCATTAATGCGTCGCATCAACACACTTCGCCGGGCGAGATTCATCTCCCAGGTGATGATCTCCGGGCTGCCTTCACCAAGTCCGAAATCCGGCCGGTGCTGCAACTGGCGGTCCAAGGTGACAAGCTGCTCGTTGGCTCGTTCAAGCTCGGTCTGCAAGAGTTCCTGGGCATTCTTGGACATGGGATGTTCTCCTCACCCGATAGGGTATTCAATCGGCAACGCTGACTGGGTCGGGAATGAGGCGGCACTGCCCTGTGCCTTTACGAATAGGCGCAGCCTGCCTCGGGGATGAGGATTGGCTGCGCTTGGATACTGGCCTGCGGTGGCATATGCGACCTCTTGGCTCTGTCCCTGATGTCTGCAACCGCCGTCAGGCACCTTGCTTTCGATGTCACAAGCAGTCCACCAGTCAAGTTCAGTATAGCATGGAAAAACGGTCATGTCAACACGATTCTTGACCAATTGTGGCATTTGTCCCATAATGCGAGGTTGGGAATCATCTGCGATGCTGTGCTGCTTTTGACAGCTTTTTTGCTCAAGGGTATAATTGTTTCAGACATTATCCAGGAATTGGATCCGACGTTCTATGCCAGATGCCGCGCCGGCGTTGGTGCCGATAGCGGCATACTTATTGGTAAGGGTCCAAGTCGCTTCAGGAGGACTTTCCCGTGACTTCAGGTGACGTTGAAATTGCTGTCGAGACTGCCGCGGTCGAGAGTGCCGCGGACGACGCAGTAGCTGAGAATGCAAGCGCCCAGGTTGAAACCAGAGCTGCGAAACCTGCGCAAAAACAAAAGAAAAAGGTCCGTGTCCTGCCCCGCGCCAAGATTGTCAAGGTTCTCAGCGTCGGGATGGAGGTCACGGGTACAGTGAAACGTGTTTCAGAGTTTGGCGCGTTTGTGGACATTGGCGCAGGCCGAGATGGGCTGTTGCACATCTCCGAGCTGTCTACCTCCCGCGTGCACAAGGTCACCGACGTGGTACAGGAAGGTCAGGAGGTAACGGTCTGGATCAAGGAGCTCGATCGCGAGCGTAATCGCATCAGCCTGTCCATGATCTCCCCCGACACCAAGACCATTCGCGATCTGGAAGTCGGTGAGCTCGTCACCGGCACTGTCACCCGGCTGACCAACTATGGCGCCTTTGTGGACATCGGCCTTGAGCGCGACGCAATGTTGCACGTCAAGGAGATGGGCGACGGCTATGTTGCCAAGCCCGAAGATGTTGTCAAGCAGGGCGAGGTCATCGAGGCGCGCATCAGTGGCGTGGACCCGCGTCGAGGACGGATCGACCTCAGCCTCAAGGGCTTGCGCCAGGCCGCTCCCAACGACGACGCTTCGGCTGAAGTCTATCTGGAACCAGTCACGGTGGAGCTTGAGGAAGAAGAGCTTCCATCGGCCATGGAGATGGCGTTCCGCATGGCGTTGAGCGAGGAGGACATCGAGTACGAAGTGGAGAGGGCCTCGCGAAAGAACAGTCGGCGTCGCAGAAACCACTATCGCGACCAGCAAGACGACATCGTGTCGCGGACGTTACGCTACCACAACTGACGTCGGAGAAGCTTGTCTGCGACGTTCTAGCCCGCCAATGCGATCTGTATTGTAATCACGAAGCTCCGGTCAGCAACCGGAGCTTTCTTGTCGACGGCATCCATGAAACGAGTCGTTGCTCTATGCGCCGCAGTTTTTACAGTAGCACTGCTGGTGGGTTTGCTCGTCAGCCAGCGCCTGCCGGCGCGAGCTCCAAACACCGTGAGTCCGCAGACACCCCCCACGGATGCGACTCCTGCTGTTTCGTTGGTTACTTTTGAGGGCTTGATAAGTCAGGGGAGCTCGGCGGTTCCCTCGACCTGGGTAGTCAACTCATTGCACTTCCGGGTAATTTCAGACACACAGGTCATCACCAATGGCCAGACTGTGCAACCGGGTGTCTGGGCGCGGGTGGACGCTGTGAAGGACAGCCAAGGGACCCTTGAGGCCCGCACGGTGGCGCTGCAGAGCGTTCCAACAGGCGAGATCTTCGACAGGATAGTCGCCATCGATGCCGGTGAGGGAATCTGGCAGGTCGGCGATACCGACGTGCTCGTCAGCGACCAGACCAATGTTCAGGGGACGCCTGCCGTAGACGCGCTGGTATACGTTCATGGTCGCTGGAGTCTCGACGGCCTTGCGGCAGACCAGGCAGTGGTCCAATCGGCGGCGGAGCAGGCCGTCTACCAGGGCCGGATCGTCCGGCAGCAGCCCAATGAGTGGCTGGTGGACGATGTAGTCGTTGACCTCAGCGGTTCGCCGTCTATCGCGGGCGAGCCGGAGATCGGCGCTCTGGTGGAGGTATACGGTGTCGAGACCAGTCCGCGCCATCTGCGGGCATACGCCATCATCGTCTCTGACGGGTCGGCCGAGTTTCAGCAGCGGGAGGGCTGGTTGGTCTCCGTTGCAGGCGAAGAGTTTCCCTTCCTGTGGCGTGTCAATCTTCTGGAGGGGACTGGGGTTGTGCCGGTCTACGTCGCGGTCTATGAAAACACCGTGGTTGATGAGACTGCCGGCACGGCGGTCTATCGCAGTTGGCTCGATATTCAGGCTGACAGCTTTGGCGGTAACTACTTCCGCGCACGCCGGATCGTGGTGCTGCCGCGCCCGCCGAAACAGACGATCACCGGCATTGTGGAACAGATGCCATCGGGTAGCACGATCGGGCAGTGGCGAGTCTCTGGTCACCGTGTGGAGGTCGTGGCGGACACAGCTATCATCGGCGCGCCGCACGTTGGCAGCCTGGTGACTGTCCATGGTACGCCGGACTACAGCAACAAGCTCCTCGCAGAGAGCATGCAGGCGCTTGGTCAGTAGCCGCCTCAGTTTCCATCCAAGCGCAGGGGATTATTATTGGCTTGCTCAACTACAGATCGCGCGTCATGTAGAGATCGCCGGTTTGAAAGCCGTTCTGGCGATAGTACTCGCGCGTGCCGATCGATGCGATGACGGCGAGACGCTGCAAACCCGCCTGGCGGGCGGCATCGGCCGCAGTGATCAGCAGTCCTTGCCCGATGCCGCGGTGCTGCGCCTCGCCGTCGCTGGCATCGCCGATAGGCAGCGACGGTCCATAGACGTGAAGCTGGCGGATGATGGCGCAGCCGGCCAACTCAGTCGGTGCTTCCACCGCTGATGGCGCCGAGGGCAGGTGCAGCCGCAGAAAGCCCGCCAGTTGGCCTTGCCCCGTTTCCTGGCTGAGGAACATCTCCTGGCCGCCGCCGGCGCGGTAGGTCAGCACAGCGGGCCGCAGATCCTGTAGGCTGACAGACTTGCTGCGCACTTCCCGGCAGCGGATGCACTGGCAACGGCGGTCGCTGGCACGCAGCCTTGCCTTGGCCATCTCCCGCAGGTTTGCGTGCTGATTTCCGACCACCACGTATGTCGACGGGATGTCGCGGATCACCCGATCCAGCCGGCAGTAGCGCGGCGTGGCAGCTTTGCAGTCGGCCAGCAGATCCACCAGCGTCTCGTGGTCGTACGGCTGAAAACCGCCCTGCTGCCAGATGTCGTACAGCCCGGTGCCGGCGATCAGCGAACACGGGTAGAGCTTGAGCTCATCTGGACGAATGTCGCTATCGCTCCAGAGGCGCAGGTAATCTTGCCGGTCGCTTTCGGGCGTCGCCCCCAGTAGATTTGGCATCCAATGCATCAGTAGCTTAAATCCGGCTGCCCGCAGCAGGCGGCTGGCATGGCGGGCCGCAGCCACGTCGTGCCCCCGCCGGTTGATGGCGAGAATGTGGTCATCCAGGCTCTGGATGCCGAGTTGCACCCGGGTGACGCCCAGCTTGCGCAGCCAGAGCGCCTCGTCCAGCGTCACCCAGTCGGGCCGCGTCTCGACCGTCATGCCAACGCAGCGCACATCGGCCCGCTCGTTAAGGGTCTGTGCCTCGACCAGCGACCCGCTGGCCACGCCGTTCATAGCGTCCAGGCAGCGCTGCACGAACCATTGCTGGTAAGGCCGCGGATAAGCCGACCAGGTTGCGCCGAGAATGATCAACTCGATCTTGCGCGCCGGGTGGCCGGTGTTTGCAAGCGCCGTCAGGCGGCTGGCTGTCTGCTCGAAAGGGTCAAAGTCGTGGCGCAGCGCGCTGTGCTCCTGGTTCCCACGACAGGTAGCTCTTGGGCATCTCCGGGTCGTTGGGGCAGAAGATACACTTGCCCGGGCAGCCGGCTGGTTTGGTCAGCACCGCCACCGGCGCGACTCCTGACAGCGTGCGCACCGGCTTCATCTGCAAGCGGAGCAGCGTTTCCCGGTCGAATGTCAGCTTGCCGGCGTCGCACAGCGCCTGATAGCCGCGCACCAGTTCGCTCTTGCTGAAGAACCCCCGGCCGTCGCGCGGGAACTGGCGCAGGATGGCGCGCAGCGTGCGCTGATCCATCTCCGGCGCGGCGCGGATCGCCTCGATGATGGCCCGCAACTGCGTCTCGTGGCGCGCCAAGTCGACCGGATCATACTTCCACGCATCGTCCGCGTGGCGGTGATCTGGCGAGGGCGGCAGGTAGGCAAACCTAACACGATTTGTCACGATACATGAACCAAGAAACTGCCGATCAACTGCTGGAGATCAACCGGGCGTTCTACGAGCAACTTGCCCAGCCCTTTGCCGACAGCCGCAGCACCCGCCAGCCCGGTCTTTTGTGGGTGGTCGAGCGCATGGCCGGCGTCAACACGCTGCTGGATGTCGGCTGCGGCAACGGCCGGCTGGCGCATGCGCTCGACGAGGCCGGTCTGGCGATACGCTACACTGGCGTCGATGTGAGCGACGCCTTGCTCGCCATCGCTGCCCGGTCGGCGTCGGCGCTGTCCGCGGTGCAGGCGGCCTTCGTCTCAGTCGACATAAGCCGGGAGGGCTGGACGGCGGCTCTGCCGCAGTCTGGCTACGATGCCGCCGCGTTGCTGGCTGTGCTGCACCACATACCCGGCCTGGATCGCCGTGCCAGGCTGCTGCGCGGGCTGCGGGACCTGCTCACCGCGGATGGTTTCCTGATCGTCTCCACGTGGCAGTTTCTCAACGAGGAGCGGCTGCGGCGCAAGATCGTGCCTTGGGAGCAGGTCGGTCTGGACGCAGGCGACCTGGAGCCGGGTGATTATCTGCTCGACTGGCACCGGGGCGGCTCAGGCCTGCGCTACTGCCATCTGGTGGATGAACGTGAGATCGAGCAGGTGGCAGATGAGGCTGGCTGGCGGGTGATCGACCTGTACTACGCGGACGGCGCAAGCCAGAATCTCAATCTGTTCGCGCTGCTGCGGTGATGCAAAGCAGGTCAGCCTTCGCGGCTGCCGGCTCGGCCGCAACCGGGTGTGCGGGATTACAACGAGGTGATGCCTGACGTTTCGACGCGTTCTTACTGGCGCCGCAGGAGCATCGGCAGAAACAGGCGGCGAGTCGATGACGACGGCTGCACCGTAACGCTGCCCGGCACCACCGTCACCGGCAGGATGTTGGCGTGCGTGTCGGTCACTTGCACCTGGGTGAGGTTGAGGGCAGAGCTGCCGGCCGCGTTTGCGCGAAACTGGATCGTTGCCAGGTCGCCGCTGCCGGCGGGACCGGCGCCGTCGCCGTAGCTGTACGCACCGAACACCGGCTGAGTGAGGTTGGGCGGGTTCTGAATGCGCAGTTCACCCGTTGATCGTCCCGTGCTGCCCAGGAAGTGCGTCAGTGCCATCCAGTCCGGGTTCGTGCTCAGCAGGTTGCCGTTGAAGGCCGCCCCAAACTCAAATGCTCCAAGATCTGCAGCCTGGCTGACGCGCACCGTCACCAGGAAGGTCTGGCCGGTGGACACGGGTTGACTTGGACCGACCACCGTCAGGGTGATTGGCACGGCTGGCGCGGCCTGGCTGGTCGTCGCTCCCGCAACCAGCAATGTGGTTAGCGCGACCCCGGCCAGTGCTGCATATCTGGTCAAAGCCCCTCGGAGTTTTCCATCTCTCATATGTTTCCTCAGTCGTTCCGCAAGATTCGCCGACAGCATAGCACATCACCCCGCTTTCGACAATCTTGCTGAGACAATGCAGCGCCGCGCCACTGCGGGTCGTAGGAATAGCGTATGGCGCACGCCAAGCAGCCACAGGGCTGGCGGGGTATAATGTCGTTCACACTCGTTAGTTCGCAATTTGAGTTGCACAGATGCAGCCCTGTGGCCGGAGTTCACCTCCTGCGTTGCCTGGCTCGTCCATAAGTCTTGTCAAAGCAGTCTCGCAACTCCTACACAAGCAGGATACTGCCCGGAATGCGCATTCATGGCAGAAACGCGCGACTATTTTCGTTCAAGTATTATGGATGCCCTTGTTTTGTTCTGGTGGAGTCGAGGCTTTCGCGGTGGCTACAATGAATGCTGTACAAGTCGTATTGTTTGGCAAGTTTCATATTCGATTCAACGGGGCGGAGTTGACCGGCATGGAAGGTCGCAAGACACAGGAGTTGCTTGCCTACCTTCTCGTCTACAGGAGCCGGGCGCACGCGCGCGAGGTGCTGGCGGAAACGCTGTGGGGTGAATCAGAGCGCACGCAAACACGCAAATATCTGCGCCAGGCGCTGTGGCAGGTCCAGAGCGCGCTGGAACCGTGCGCGGGCGACGGCGGACAGGAACCGCTGGTCGCCGACCCGGAGTGGGTACAGTTCAACCCGGTGTCACCTGTCTGGCTGGACGTGGCTCAGTTCGAGGATGCCTACGCGCGCACCCAGGGCGTGGCCGGCGCGGCCCTGGACGATCCGGCAGTGGAGGCCATGAGCGACGCGGTCAAGCTGTACACCGGCGACCTGTTGGAGGGGTGCTATCAGGATTGGTGCATCTTCGAGCGTGAGCGGTTGCAAAACATGTACCTGGCGATGCTGGACAAGCTGATCGACTGGTGCCAGGTGCGCGAGGAGTACGAGGTTGGGCTTGGCTACGGTGAGCAAATTCTGCGCTACGACCGCGCCCGCGAGCGTACCCATCGCCGAATGATGCGGCTGTATTATCTGGCCGGTGACCGGACGTCCGCGCTGCGCCAGTACGAGCAACTGGTGCGCACGCTGCGCGAGGAGTTGAACGTCAGGCCCTCGCGGCGCTCCATGCGTCTGGTGGAGCAGATACGAGCCGATACCTTTGACGGCGACCCGCCATCCGGTGGCGTGGGTGCGGACAAAATGGCGCCGCCGCGGGGTAGGACAAACTCAGATCCACGCGCCCATCTCCGCCACCTGCACGAATCGCTGACCGCAATGCAGCGCCAGATACGCCAGGAGCTCGAGGTCATCGAACTGGCGCTGGCCGACTCCTGATCCGCAGTCTCCGTCCAGAAGTCCGACTTCGTCCAAAAAGTCGAACCTCCTTCCTTTCCCTCACCTCCCTCTACTTTTCGGCGCGCCCTCGATTCAGCAGCTCGACTCTGCCGAAAAAGCAGAACCTCTCTTCTTTCCCTTCTTTCCTTCCTTCCTTCCCTACTCTCCTCCCGCCAACAGACGCCCCACAGACGGCAAAAAGACGCCTCGCTCCGGCCCGGCTGCTATACTCTCCAGCATAGCTCAACGCGGTCTTGGCCGCGACAGTTCATACAGGCCGCGTTCACGCCGATCTCGGCCGACGGCAAGCGAGTATTGGCTGGCTCATGGATTCATACGAGTCCCACTCTTTCATCGTGAAGATCTGGCTCGAAGAGTTGCCGGAGGAAGCTGAAGAAGCTGATGAAGCCACGTGGCGTGGCCACATCACCCATGTCCCCAGCGGCCGGCGGCGCTATTTCGAGCAATTGCAGGACGTTGTTGGCTTCATCCGTACCTATCTGGAGACGCTGACAGCGCAGTAGCCACGGCGCCAATCGGCAAGCGACCCATCAGGAGTAGAATGGCCACCTATCGAGCGATCAGCGCCACCTGCCAGGCTATCGTCAGGCTGCTGCAGCAGTCCTGGCGGCCGGAGTTGTTCGACGACGCCCCGCTGCAGTTTGCCGTCTACAGCACCCAGGATTTTGCTGACCCCATGGACGCCGGTGTTTCGCTTTTCCTCTACCGGGCCAACATCAACGGCGCCCAGCGGACGCCGCCCGCCCGGATCGATAGCAACGGCCAGCGCCGCCGTCCCCAGTTGCCCTTGGATCTGCACCTGCTCCTGACCCCCTGGGCCAAGGCAGCGTCTCTGGAGCACGAGATCCTGGGCTGGACGATGCGCACCCTGGAGGATTGGCCCATCCTGCCGGCCGGGATTCTCAACTCCCAGGTTCCTAACACTTTCGCCGCGGAGGAGACCGTCGAAATCGTGCGCAACGATGTCGCCATCGAGGAACTGGTTCGCATCTGGGATGTGCTGCCGCACGACTATCACGTCTCGGCCAGCTACATCGCGCGCGTGGTCCGGATCGATTCCGATGTAGACCTGCAGGCCGGCAGCCCGGTGCTCACCCGCCAGCTCGACTACGGCGTGGTCGAGGAGTAGCCATGCTGCCGGTGCGCGTTCTGGAGAGCAGACTGCGGCGTGCCCCCCTGGGGCTGCGTTTCATGGACCTGGCGCAGGGAGTGGCCGTCAGCGACGGGCTGGAAGTGCTGGCCTGGCCGCTGGGCCTGCAACATGAGCGCCGCTCCGCCGTGCGCTCGCCGTTGTCGGGCATCTACGGTTACCGGGCGCTGCCCGGCCTGCGTCTGTTCGAGGTGGGCCAGCAGCCGGCGTCCTTCTGGTGTACACCCGGCGGAGGCAGTCCGCCGCAGCCCATCGAGTTGCCGGGGCTGGAGCGGCCGCTGGCTCCCGATTTCGATGGACCGGTGCCCAACTTCGCGCTGCGGGTGGACGACCGCAACGGACGCTTTCTGTCGCTCTCGCTGCTGCTCTGTTTGCCCAAGGAGAGCCTGGTGGAAGTTCCGCTCTTCTCATCGCCGTCCCGGCCGGCCTTGTCGGGGCAGGGCGTGCTGCGCGGCCAGGTGTGGGACGCGGTCAACGACCGACCGGCGGCCTGGGCGCTGGTGACCGCGGCGCCCGACAATACCACCAGCTACGCCACGCTGGCCGACGCACGCGGAGTCTTTGCCCTTTTCCTGCCTTACGCCAGCACCCTGCCGCCGCTGATGGGTTCGCCGCCGCACGGCGGAGACGATCTGCGCTGGGAGTTGACCATCCGGGTTCACTTCGAGCCTGATGGCCAGCTCCGGCTCATCGGCCAGGAGCCGCCTGACCTGCGCTCGCTGTTGGAGCAGGCGTCCGCACAGGTTCACGACAGAACCGGCGTCATTGACGACCACATCGTTCGGCTGCTCTACCTGGGCCAGGAGCTGCAGGTAGTCACGGAGAACCTGGACCCGCCCAACCGCATGCGCCTGCTGGTGAATCCGGTGTAGCCACGGTTTCGCCAGTCACGTTTCACATTTCAAACGCTGTTCACTAGGCAATACGCATCACGCACCCCGTTTCACTTGATCGGCCTGCCAACATCGGCGGCCCTAGCAGTAACCCTGAAGTTCTGAGGAGGCACTGACATGCCCGAATACCTAGCACCCGGCGTCTACGTCGAGGAAACCAGTTTTCGCTCCAAGTCGTTGGAGGGGGTCAGCACGAGCACGGCGGGCTTCGTCGGGCCGGCCCGCTACGGGCCGGTCAGCGGGGAACCGGAGCTGTTGACCAGCTTTGCCGACTTCGAGCGCATCTACGGCGGGCTGGAGGACCTGATCTATTCCACCGGTCGCCAGCCCAACTATCTGGCCCACGCAGTGCGGGCCTTCTATGAAGAAGGCGGCCGGCGGCTCTACGTCAGCCGCATCTTCGATGACGGCGATGCCAGCGCCACCCCCGGCGCCAACTACGGCCGCGTGGACACCTCCAGCTACTCGCCGGCGCTGTCTGTTGTTACGCTGCACGCGCGCTTTCCCGGCGCTGCGGGCAACCTGCGCGTCACGTTCACGCTGCAGGCAGGCTCCAACGCGCTGACCACGGGCACCACCGGCCGCACCCTGACGCGGGTCAGCAGCTACGACCTGGTGCATGTCGGCGAGCCGCTGACCGAGTCGCCGCCCGGCAGCCGCGTGATCGGCTACACGCCGCTGGGGACCGACGGTCTGATGCTGGCGGTGTGGAACAGCGTCGCCCAGCGTTGGGAACTGCACGACGGGACGAACACAACCTCTCTCGACGCGCTGGCCGGCACGGAACACGTGCGCCCGCTCAGCGTCGTAGTCGAGGTCGAGCGTCCCCAGGTCAACGGCGGGGGATTCCAGCAGCCTGAGCAGCTCGGCGAGTTTGGCTTTGACCTGCGCGGCCGGGCAGCGCTGGAGGCGACCTTCGCCAGGAATCCGGACATCCGCCTGGACTTCCTGACCGTGCCCTTTGCCCTGGAGACGCCGCGCGTCGCTGACGAGGACGACGCGGATGCTCAGACGGCTGAAACGCTGGACATTGCGCGCGAGCTGCTGGGCGCGGCCGCCATCGACTCGTTGCTGGAAGTGCCGGTGACGTCGGCCGACCGCCAGCGCGTGCTGGCTGCCCGGCGCCAGATGCTGGTGCTGAGCGGGGGCACTGACGGCGACCTGCCCTCCGCCCGCAGCTACGAGGGCAACGAGAGCGACTTCCAGGACTACGTCAACGATCCGTTGCAGGAGCCGAAGAACGGTCTGCTGGCGCTGGAAGGTGTGGAGGACATCTCCATCGTGGCCGCGCCGGGCTACTCCGCTGTCTACCTGAGCGAGGATGACCAGGACCGCGTGCTGGCCACCCACGGCGCGGTCATCAGCCACTGCGAGCGCATGAAATATCGCATCGCCGTGCTGGACTCGCCGCCCAACCAGTTGGTGTCGGGTGCGCTGGGTTTCCGCAACCTGCGCTCCTCCAAGTACGGCGCCATCTACTATCCCTGGGTGGTGGTCGCCAACCCGCAGGCCAACGGCCGCCTCAAGCTGCCGCCCAGCGGTTTCGTGGCCGGCATCTACGCCCGCAACGACATCGAGCGGGCCGTCTACAAGGCGCCGGCCAACGAAGTGGTGCGGCTGGCCATCGACTTCGAGCAGCGCCTCAACAAGGCGCAGCAGGAGGCGCTCAACCCCAACGGCGTCAACTGCTTCCGCTTCTTCGAGGGCCGCGGCTATCTGCTGTGGGGCGCGCGCACGATCAGCGACGACCCGGAGTGGAAGTACGTCAACCTGCGGCGCTACTTCGCCTATCTGGAGCGCACCATCGATGTCGGCACCCAGTGGGTGGTGTTCGAGCCCAACGGGCCACAGCTTTGGGACAATGTGCGCCGCACCGTGGAGGATTTCCTCTACAACGAGTGGCGTCAGGGGGCGCTGCTGGGCAGCAAGCCGGAGGAAGCCTACTTCGTCCGCTGTGACCGCAGCACCATGACTCCCAACGACCTCGACAACGGACGGCTGGTATGCCTGATCGGCGTGTCGCCTGTGCGGCCGGCTGAGTTCGTGATCTTCCGCATCGGCCAGTGGACGGCCACCGCCACCGCGTAGCGCTGGCCAGGTGAGCCGCTGGCGTAATTCGACAGAACCACAGGAGGCATCTGCATGGCCACCGAACGAGACAATCCCTATAGCAACTTCAACTTCCTGGTAGACCTGGGCACCGGCGACACCGCCAGCGTCAAGGCCGGTTTTCAGGAGGTCAGCGGCCTGAACACCGAGATCACCATGGCCGAGTACCGCAACGGCAACGAGCCGGTCAACCGCGTGCGCAAGATCAGCGGCATGTACAAGGTCGGCGACGTCACGCTCAAGCGCGGCCTCATCGGCGCTCTGGACCTCTACGAGTGGATCAACCAGGTGCGTAACGGCGACCAGGGCGCGGCGCGCAGCGTAACCATCCAACTGCGCGACGAGGCCGGCGCCAACACGGTGATGACCTGGCGGCTGACCAACGCCCGACCCATGCGCTACACCGCGCCCACCTTCAACGCCAAGGGCGGCAGCGACGTAGCCATCGAGGAGTTGGTGCTGTCCTGCGAGGACATGGCCATCGAATAGGTTCTCCAACCGCCCAGACCACCATGGCTTCAACCCTGACCTACAACGGCCGGTTGCCTGGCGTTGTCTGCCAGACCAGCCTGCCGCCGCAACGCGACGATCCGCTGCGTCTCGATGTGGCCGCGTTCGTGGGCTTTGCCCAGCGCGGCCCTCTGGACACGCCGGTAGCCGTCGAGGACATCAGCCAATACCGGCTGCTGTACGGCGGCGATCTGCTGGTGGCGCGCGACGGCGGCCGTCCGGTCTATGCCAACCTGCCGACCGCGGTGCAAGCCTTCTTTGACAACGGAGGGCGCCGCTGCTACGTGGTGCGGGTTGCCGGCGACGACGCCCGGCCCAACCGCTTCCGCCTGCCCGGTCTCGTCTCCTGGTCGGCGCTGGAGGGCTACCGCGCGGTGGTGGCGCCGGCCGCGTGGGCCGGCAGTTGGTCGGACAGCATGACGGTGGCGACGCAGCTGCTGGCCACGCCGCTGGCCGTGTCGCCGCTGATGTCGGCCGTCCTGCCGCCGGAGCTTGGCCTGCCGCCCGGCCTCAATCTGCTGCTGGAGCTGCCGGCCGATCTGGCCTTACAGCCGGGCGATCTGCTGCGCTTGCAGGTTGACGGCCCGGCCGGCCAGAAGCTGTTGCTGCTGGCGCCGCTGCAAGTGCTGCGGGTGTTGAGCCAGGCGCTGCCCGGCATCGGAACCGTGACCACCCTGGTGACGGCCAACCCGGCGGTGACGAGAACCTTCCAGACAAACAACCCGGAGGCGCTGCCGCTGGCCGTGGAGGTCGAGCGGCTGGCGGAGGATGGCTGGCAGCCGCTGGCTGTCGATGCGGACCTGCGTCCGTTAACCGGCCGGCCGGAAGCGCTGGTGGTATCCTTGCCGGCCGCCGCTGCAGTTGCGCCCGGCGACCTGCTGCGCGTCCTGTGCGATGACAACAGCGTCCTGCTCTTTCCGGTGCAGCAGGTGGGCCACGGCCAGGACCAGCTATCGCCGCCGGCCGGCAGTCGCCTCGAAGCGGTCACCGACGACCCGCTCTGGCAGCGGGTCACGCCGTCAGAGATACCGGCCGGCCAACTGCGCCAGGTGGATCTGCTGACCATTGAGTTGATGATCGGCGAAGGTGACGAAGCCGCCGAACGTTGGTCGGACCTGCGTTTTGCCGCCGGGACCGGCCACTGGTCCGGCGTGTTGGCGCTGAACGGCGACCATCAGGCGGCCGGTGCAGTTCAGGTCAGCAGTGGACGCTCGCTGCGGCTGGGAACGCCGGTGGACATCGGTGCAGAGCCGGGGCGGGTCTACCTGCCGCTGGGCATGGCTGACCTGCTGGACCCGGAGATGGCCGCACGTCCCCTGCCCGACCAAGGCGCGCCGGGCGGCAAGGATGGGCTGGATGTCTTCGATCCCGGCGTGCTGTTCCTGGACGACCGCCTGCGGGGCGTGGGACGGCGGGCGCTGATGGCCGAGGCCGAGCATCTGCTTTACCTGACGGAGGAGCCGACTGCGCTGCGCAAGCTGCATGGCGTGCTGCCGCTGGACGAGGTTGGCATGGTGGCGGTCCCCGACCTGGTGCATCGTCCCTGGCAACCTGCGCGCCGCCGCCGGCCGCTCCCGTGCCGCCGCCCGTGCCGGATGAGCCGCCCGACTGGTCGCACTTTCAGCAGTGCCCGGCGCCGCAGCCGGACGAGCCTCTGGCGCCGGACGCAGTGGTGCTGGCATTCTTGCAGGCCGTCCAGCGCCACGATCTGGCTGCGGCCCGCGACACGTTGAGTCCTGCCATGCAGGCGCGCCTGGACAACGAGCCGCTCCTCAGCCTGCTGGGCATCGGCGCCCTGCCGGTCTCCTTTCAGGTCGATCCGCCGCCCTGCGATCCCGGCAGCGAGCTGGAGGCCACCGTGCGCGCCTTGCTGCATCTGGGCAACGGCGTCGATGTGGCGCTGCTCTTCGGGTTGCTGTGGAACGGTGCACTATGGCTCATCGACGACATCGACGCGCAGATCAGCAGCCTGTCCGCCGGCCCGCAGTTGAGCGGCCTGCCCCAGGTGATCGACCCGGCGCAGTTCCGGTCCGATCCGGCTGCACTGGACGCGCTGCTGGAGATGCACTGCGCGCTGGCCAACCTGTGCGCCGCGCGCGCCGATCTGGTAGCCGTGCTGTCGCTGCCGGAGCACTTCGAGCGGCCGGACGTGCTGGACTGGCAGCGCCGTCTGCACGAGCCGCTGCACGACTGCGATACCGCTGCGCTGAGCTATGCGGTCGTCTACCATCCGTGGGTCCAGGTGCGCGAGGAAAACACGCCTGAGCTGGCGCTGCGCCGCCATCTGCCGCCCGACGGCGCCGCCTGCGGCGTGATCGCGGCTCGCGAGCTGGCCCGCGGCGTCTGGATCGCCCCGGCCAACGTGCCGCTGCGCGGTGTTGTTGGCCTGAGCCCAGACCTGCCGGGCGCGGATCTGCCGGCGCTGTTCGACGCCCAGATCAATTTATTACACCAGCAGCCTGGCTTTTTCAGCCAATGGAGCGCACACACGCTGGCGACCGACCGGTTGCTGGTCCAGCTCAACGTGCGCCGGCTGCTGATCTTTCTGCGCAAGCTGGCGCTGCGCCGGGGCATGGACTACGTGTTCGAGCCAAACGATGAGCGCTTCCGGCGGCGGGTGCAGGGTGGCTTTGAGCGGGTTCTGCGCCAACTGGCCCAGCGGGGAGCGCTGCAGGCCTACGAGGTGGTCACCGGCGACGGGCTGAACACGCCCTACGACCTGGATCAGGGCCGCTTCATCATCGCGCTCAAGGTCGCCCCAACCTTGCCCGTGGAGTTCATCACCGTGGCGTTGCTGCGGTCGGGCGAGGACCTGTTGCAGGTAGCGGAGTTCTAGCATGGCCGATTCTGCCCTGGAGACGGTAAGCCCGCCCTTCATGACCTTCCGCTTCGAGGTGGTGCTGGACCTGAACGAGCCGCTGCCCGGCGTACCCAGCCCGGTGTGCAGCGCCGCCTTTGCCGAGTGCGACGGGCTGGAGCTCAGCATGGAGCCGAAGACGCTGCGCGAGGGCGGCAACAACACCCAGCAGATTCACCTGCGCGGCCCGGTGCGCATGGGCCAGCTTACCCTGCGCCGCGGCATGACCGCCAACCACGGGCTGTGGCTGTGGATGCAGGCCGCGGTGGTGCCGGGCAAGGACCGCATGGCGTCCGGCCAGGTCACCCTGCGCGGCACCGATGGCGAGCCGGCGCTGACTTTCAAGCTGATCGACTGCATGCCCATCAAGATGCGCGGCCCGTCGCTCAACGCCAAGGATGGGCAGGTGGCTATCGAGGAGATGCTACTGGCGTATCGCGGACTGGAGCTTACGCCGCCTGGTTCCGGCGGGCTGGGTCTTTCCGCCGGTTTCAGCGTCGGCGCCAGCTTCGGAGCCAGCGCAAGCGCCAGTTTCCAGGCCTCGGCCGGCCTCAGCGTCAGTGGCGGTCCCGGCCTGCAGGCCAGCGTATCCGGTTCAGCATCCGCCGGCTTCGGCATCGGCTAACACGAAGAGGAACGGTCTATGTCGCCAGAAAAGGCGTCGCTAACACCCTATAACGGACAGGGCAAGCCGGACGAAGCCAAGAAGCTCCTCGTTCACTTCAACCCGGAGTCGCTGCGCATCAGCCGGCGGGCGCAGGTTGCCGGCGGCAATCCCGGCACCGGCAGCAAGGACAGCACCACCGTGCAGCAGGCCACCCAGTCCAAGGCCACCGGCTACAGCGCCACCCTGTCGGTGGAGCTGCTGTTCGACACCACCGACAGCGGCGACGACGTGCTGGCCTACACCGAGCAGATCGCCGCTATGGTCAGCCAGGGCACGGCCGGCACATCGGGCGCCGGCGAGTCCCGCACCCGGGTGCGCTTTCTGTGGGGTACGCTGATGTTCAACGGCACCATCGACTCCATGGACGAGACGGTGGATTACTTCTCCGATCAGGGCAAGCCGCTGCGCTCCACAGTAAGCCTGAGCATGTCCGAGATCGGTCTGGAACGACTCCCGCCCAAGAGTTCAGGTGCGGGCGCCGGTGCAGGGTTTGGCGCAGGCTTTTCGGCCGGCTTCAGCGCTGGCGTCGGAGTCTCGGCCGGCATCGGCGGCGGCATCAGCGCAGGCGCCAGCTTCGGGGCAGGCGCATCCGTGGGTACAACGCCGCTCTCGCTGGCTCAATCCGGCCAGACTCTCCAGGACATGGCGCAGGGGGCCGGCGCCGATTGGAAGGCCGTCGCTGAGCTGAACGGCATCGACAATCCCCGGCACCTGGAGGCCGGCGCCGTGGTCAACCTGAACGCCGGAGCCAGCTTTGGCTGACAACTGCATCCATTCTGGAGCTACCAACCATGCCTGTGATCATCAACGACTTTGAGGTGCTGACGCCGCCGCCGGGTGACACTGGCAACGGCAACACCCCGCCACCGCAGCCGGCCGGCCAGCCGCTGCAAGTCCACGATCTCCAGCGCTTGCTGGACCATTTGCGGGCGCGCCAGGCGCGCGTCCACGCCGATTGACACGATGCCAACTGCAACCGCCTATTTCGCGCAACCGAAGCTGATTATCGACGGCCAGTCCAACGACCTGGTGGCCGGCGATCTGGTCGCGGTGCTGGTAGAGGAAACCACCGCCGGCCTTTTCCGCTGCGAGCTGCGCCTGAACAACTACGGCCAGCGGCAACAGGGCATCGGCTTTCTCTATTTTGGCCGCGACGTGCTGGACTTTGGCAAGGAGATCGTTGTCAAGGCCGGGCCGCCGGACGGCGCGGCCAACATCTTTCAGGGCCGTATCTCGGCCATCGAGGCGTCCTACCACCCTGACGGCGACGTGCAGGTGGCCGTGCTGGCCGAGGATCGCCTGCAGGACCTGCGCATGACCCGCCGCACCCGCACCTTCGAGGATGTCAGCGACGAGGACGTGCTGCGCCAGATCGCCGGCGAGCACGGGCTGACGCCGGAGATGTCGCTGGACGGCCCGACCCACCCGGTGCTCGCTCAGGTCAACCAGAGCGATCTGGCCTTTATGCGCGAGCGGGCGCGCGCCATCGGCGCTGAACTGTGGGTGGATGGCACGACGCTGCACTGCCAGGGACGCAGCCAGCGCGACGCCGGCAGCGTTGACCTGGAATACGGCGTCAACCTCACGGCCTTCACCGTGCGGGCCGATCTGGCCCACCAGTGTACGGAGTTGGGCGTGGCCGGCTGGGACGTAGGCGCCAAGGAGGCCATCGACGAGACCGCCGACGACAGCACAGTTGCCAGCGAGCTCAACGGCGGAACCAGCGGCGCGTCAGTGCTGGAGGAGGCGTTGCTGGCGCGCCAGGAGCGCCTGGTGCACAGCGCCCCCCGGTCGGTCAGCGAGGCGCGCAGCGAGGTCGAGGCGCGCTTTCGGGAGCGCGCCCGCCGCTTCGTCACCGGCAGCGGCGTTGCCGACGGCGATCCCCGAATACGCGTCGGCTGCACCATCAACGTGGCTGCGGTGGGCAGCCTGTTCAGCGGCAGCTACTACGTATCCGGCGTGCGCCACCTTTTCGACGGCGGCCGCGGCTATCGGACCGAGTTCGATGTCGAGCGGCCGGGCATCGGGCCGGCGGAGGCTTAGGCATGTCTGACCTGACGGCCACCAACCTGGAACGATCAGCCACCGGCCCCGGCGGGCGCTTTTACGGCGTCTCGGTGGCGCTGGTGGTGGACGTGACCGACCCCGACGGGCAGGGGCGCGTGCGCATCCGCCTGCCATGGGCGCCCGATCCGGGCGGCAGCCAGTACGAAGCCTGGGCTCGCGTCGCCACCTTGATGGCCGGGGCTGACCGGGGCACCTGGTTCATTCCCGAGGTGGATGACGAGGTGCTGGTTGCTTTCGAACACGGCGACATGCGCCGGCCCTACGTGGTGGGCGCGCTGTGGAACGGCCAGGATGCGCCGCCGGAGCGCATGGACGGCGCCGGCGACAACAACATCCGCAGCATCGTCTCGCGCAGCGGCATCCGCATCACCATGGACGACACGCAGGGCGCAGTGCTGCTGCGGCTGGAGACGCCCGGCGGCCACACGGTGGTCCTGGACGATGGGCAGCGCGCGGTCACGGTGCAGGACAGCAACGGCAACTCGCTGAAGATGGAAAGCCAGGGCATCACCGTGACGACCAGCGCCAAGATCACCGTCAACGCCAGCACGGCCGAGATAAACGCCGGCATGGTGACCGTCAACGCCGGCATGTCCAAGTTCAGCGGCGTGGTGCAGTGCGATACATTGATCAGCAACGCCGTGGTCAGCGCCAGCTACACGCCCGGCGCAGGAAACGTGTGGTAATCCCATGCCTAGCATCGAGTGGAGAACGCCGGCCCCGCTGTGGGCCACGGCCAACGGCCAGATCAAGGAGCCGCAGTTGCTGAAGCTGGCAGGCGACAACTTCCTGCCCGATTTTTTGGGCGCCATGGCCGGCGCATCCAACGGAAACGGCCCGGCCGGCTTTCTCGGCGCCGAGGAGCACGGCTTCAACGATCCCGACGATCTGGCTGGCGACACGCTGAAGCTGTATCACCCGGCGCACGGGCGCTACTATCTGGTGGTCGGCTCGCTGGTCTGCCGCCAGTTGGGTCTGCCCGACCGCACGGTGGCCCGCCAGAACGGCGAGCGCACCGCCTTCGTCATCCGCCGCACCGTGGAGGTGGACGGCGAGGAGCAGGAGCAGGGCTGGGTTGAGGAGGGCGACCAGCGCGGCTGGCAGCCATTGGTGGACGGGCGCGGCGCTCCGGTCGCGCTGCGGGCTGACGAGGAGCGGCTGCCGCTCCATCCGGTGCAGGCCAACATGCCCCAGCCGCGCAACGGCGCAACGCCGGCCGATCCCTTTGCCTTGCTGGCAGGCGGCCAGCGCACGCTGCTCTATGGCTACGTACCTGTGGGCAACCGGGAGAAGTACCTCGACCGCCGGCCGGCAACCGCGGCCAGCCCGACCGCGTTGATCCAGAACTTCGAGCAGGCCGTGCACGATGAGTCGCCGCTGGAGTCGGACTACGACTTCCGGCTGGACGACGTGACCAACCGCGTGCTGTCACCCTGGCGGGGCCTCCATGACCCGGATGCGAATCCGCCTGAGCAATTGGTTGGCGCGGCGTACGAGGAACGGCGCAACCAGTTCTCGCTCTACCTGGTTTTGGACCTGGCCGATTTCCTCAACCGCTATCTGCCAGAGGTGATCGCTGCGATTACCGGCGGGCCAGCCTTGCCGGCTGGCTCCCATCGCCGGGCGCTGCTGCAGGAGCTGCAGGGTATCAAGATCTGGGTCAAGCGGCCTGAAAACGCCAACTACAACCACAACCTGGCTATGTCCAGCGCCATCGCCGAGCTGCTGCCGCGCATTGGGCTTGTGGAAGGCGTCGGCGAGGAGCCTGAAGACCGCTACGATGTTCGTCCCTTTACCAATCCGACCGGGGTCGCGTCGTTTGATTACCTGGAGCCGCGGCCGTTCCCCGGTGTGCCGGGCAACGAGGGCAGACTGCACCTGTTGCTGCGCCGGGCGCTGGCCGAGACCACGTCGCCCATGAACCCGTCCGAGCAGGTGGTGGAGCTCTTGCAGAAGCAGGTGGTCATCGACCGCAGCACCGCTAGCGAGGCGCCGGCCGAGACTCGCTACTTTGTGCGCCTGGTCTACGAGCACGATCCGTGTGCGCCCAAGGTTAGCCAGCCGAGCCAGACCTTCACTTTCGCCAGGTACTTCGATCCAGCCGCGCCGGCGCGCAACATCCGCATCGAGCTGCCCAGCATCAAGCCCAAGGACCTGCGGCGCTACAAGAAGGGTGTGGGCCTGGAGATGGCGCCCGAACTGCGCGACGTGATGAACCGCGTTCACAAGGGGCTCCTGGATGGCGAAGACCTGTCGTCCGAAAGTGTCTCGTGGGAGCTGGGTATGATCTGCTCGTTCTCCTTGCAGATCATCTTCCTGGTGGCGTTCATCGTAATGTTCATCTTCCTGATCGCCCTGAACTTCATCTTCTGGTGGCTGCCCTTCCTGAAGATCTGCTTCCCGATCCCGGTGAAGAAGAGTTCACCGTGAGAAGCCCGCTTCGGCCGGTCTCCGACCGAGCCGCGGCGCAGCGTGAAACGTGAAACGTGACGAGGATTGACCTGACATGATTAGTTCGGCGGACCTGTACGGACGTGGAATCGGCTTCCCGCCGCGCGTTGGCCCCAACGGCCAGATGCAGTGGTCGGCCGGCGAGCTCAACGTGCGCGAGTCGATCTGCATCATCCTGCGCACCCGGCCGGGCGAGCGGCTGATGCGGCCCGACTTCGGCTGTGGGCTGGACCGCTACCTGTTCGAGCCCAACAGCGTCTCGACCTTGCGCCTGATCCAGGAAGAGGTCAAGACCTCGCTGGCACGCTGGGAGCCGCGCATCACGCTGGAAGACGTGGTGGTGGCGACCAATCCGGAGGACCCGCGCGCAGTTGACATCACCATCGTGTACACGTTGATCGCCACCCGGCAGCGCGAGCGGGTCGGCATCAGCGTGGCGCTGCAAACGTGATAATAAGACAGGGATAATGCTATGCCCTTGACTGTACCCAATCTCGACGACCGCAATTTCGACCAGCTCGTGGCCGAGGCCCGGGCGCGCATCCCGGTGCACACGCCGGAATGGACCAACTTCAACGACAGCGATCCCGGCATCACGCTGGTGCAGCTCTTTGCCTTCATGACGGAGAACCTGCTATATCGCAGCAACCGCATCCCGGAGCGCAACCGCAAGAAGTTCCTGTCGCTGCTCAACATCCCGCTGCGGCCGGCCTCGCCGGCCAGGGGGCTGGTCCAGTTCCACAACGAGCGCGGGCCGGTGCAGGCCTGGCCGCTCCAGGCTGGCATCGAAGTGCGCGCCGGTAAGGTGCCCTTCATCACCCGCACCGGCCTCTGTGTGCTGCCGCTGGAGGCGCCGGAGATAGGCAAGCCGCTGCCGGTGGTCGATCTGGCCGACAGCCAGCGAGGCGTTGTCGATAGGTCGCTGTGGCTGGCGCTGGCCGGACCCAAGGGTGTGCCGGTGGACGCGGTGCGCGCCGCCATCGCCGGGCAGACGCTGACGCTGGGCATCTACCCGGCGCCGAAGTGCGAGGGGCTGGCGCTGCGCCCGGAGCAAGCAAGCGCCGATGCCGAGGCGGTCACCGATCCCGGACTGGTGTTCGAGATCGCTGCGCCCGATCCGCTGCCCTCCGACAACGGTATTGTCGGCGGCGGACCGGCCCGCTACCGCCGCCTGACGCCGGAATACGCCGAAAACGTGCTGGAGCGCCCCGGCGTCGTACAACTGGTGCTGCCCGCCTACAACGACCTGCTGGTGTGGGACTTCGACCCGCAGGAAGAGGGCGCGGGCGACTACCCGCCGCTGGTGGAGGATCGCCAGTTGGCCGCCCGTATCGCCACCTGGATACGTGTCCGGCTGCCGGAGTGGAACCAGGACGGCGCAACCACCGCCAGCAGCCAGCAGGCCCGTCTGAGCTGGGTTGGCGCCAACGCAGCGCGCGTCGTGCAAGCCGTGCCGGTCGTCTTCGAGCGCCTGGGCGTCGGCAGCGGCGCCCCCGAGCAGACCTTCCAGGTCGCCAACACGCCGGTCATCCAGGAGCAGGTTGCCAACAAGGCCGGCATCACCAGCGTTGAAAGCAGCCTGGTGCTGGAGGTGCAGAACGCTGACGGCGGCTGGGACACCTGGCGCCGGGTGGACGACATCTACGTTGCCTCGGCTCAGGATCAGGTCTACACGCTGGATCCAGAGGCCGGCCGGGTGACCTTCGGCGATGGCCTGCGCGGTCTGCGGCCGCCCCTGGGGCGGGTGATCCGGGCCAGCTACGAGTACGGCGGCGGGCCGCAGGGCCAGGTCGCCATCGATGCAATCGCCAAATCTCCGGCGCTGCCCGGCGGCTTCACCGTGTCCAATCCGGTGGCGACCTGGGACGGGGCACCGGGCGAGACCACCGCCGAGGGCGAGCGCAACATCCCGCGCTACCTGCAGCACCGCGACCGCCTGGTCACCGCCAACGACTTTCGCGACATCACCTTGCGAACGCCGGGTGTGGACATGGGGCGGGTCGAAGTGCTCTCGCTGTTCAACCCCGAGCTACCGTTCGCCCAGGCCATCACCGAGGCGTGGCCGGGTGGTGTGACCTTGCTGGTCATCCCGCGCCACGATCCGCAGCAGCCCGACGCGCCCCAGCCCGACCGGCTGTTTCTGCGGGCGGTCTGCGACTGGGTCGATCCGCGCCGGCTTGTCACCACCGAACTGTTTGTGCGCGGCCCGCAGTATGTGCCGGTCTACGTTTCCGTGGGTATCGCCACCATGCCCGGCCAGGTGCGCGAGTTGGTGCGCCAGGCCGTGGTGGACGCGCTCAAGACCTACCTGTCGCCGCTGACCGGCGGCCCGCCGGTGGAGGGCGCGGCCGACCCCGATCAGGTCTGCGGCGAGACGCCCGACACGGGCACCGGCTGTCCCACGCCCAGAGGGCTTGGCTGGCCGCTGGGTGTCGATGTGCGCCGGCAGGACCTGGAGGCGGTTGCCACCCGGGTGGCCGGTGTGCGCTACGTCAACCCCATCAAGCTGGGCACGAGCAGCGGCGGCGGCGCGACCATGACGGACGTGGAGAGCATTTCCATCAGGGGACTGCAACTGCCCCATCTGATCGCCGTCAACGTGCGCGAGGGCGAGGCCGAGGACCTGGACATGCTGCTGGGCCAGCAGCCGTCGACCGGGGCGCCGCCTAACCTGGTGTCCGTGCCGGTGCTGCCCAAGGCCTGTTGAGAAGACGAGGATCCATTTCGTGGACGCCAACCAGACCCGATTTCACCTCCTGCATGGCCGCGCCGACTGGGGCCAGCTCCGGCTGAGCGGCGGCTCGGCCGCGCTGGCCGAGCTGTGGCAGCAGCCGGAGGGTGTAGACCTGCCGGTGGCGTGGGACGATGCCAACCAGACTCTGCGTCTGGCCAGCCGCGTGCCGCTTTTCCGCCGCGCCAGCGGCACGGAGGAGATGGAGATCGCGCAGCGCCGCGGGGCTGACCGCGACAGCTACGGCAACTGGTACTGGATCGATGAAACCGAGTCGGGTATTCGCTTCCTGCCGTCAGGCGGCTCGCCGGCGACCGGGTTCTGGACCTCGCTGCGGCGCGACGAGCGCTGCGCGCTGCCCGACGACGGCGGTTTTGCAGCCAAACCACCGCCGGCGCCTGAGCCACTGCTGCTGCGCGGGCTGGCCGTCACCAAGGCGCACTACCTGGTGGCCGGCGATGTGACCCGCCGCGGCCTGCTGGTGTTCGACCTGCACAGCGGCGACGCGCCTATCCTGCTGCGCTGGCCGGCCGGCGTCCCCTTCGAGCCATGGGACCTGGCGGCCACGCCTGACGGCGGGCTGCTGGTGCTGGATCGGACGCACGCGACCTATTGGCGTCTCAACGACGACTTCAGGTTGCCGGGCCAGCCGCTGACCGGCGCGACGATCTGGTTCCAGCCCAGGGACGGCGGCCCGGCTGCGCCGGCCGGACGCACCGAGTTGCAGCCTGAGGGCTTCCCGCTGTCGCTGGAGTCGCCGCCCGAACCCCTGGACGCGGTCAGCATCGCGCCTGGCCCGGACGGCACGGTGCTGGTGCTGGACAGCCATCCGCTGCGCCCCTTCTCGCGCCTGCTCCAGTATGGGGACGGCCTGCTGCTGGCCATCTACTCGCTGGAGGACGCCGTCACGGTAGCCGATCCCGCGGCCGGGCCGGGCGCCACCGTGACGTTCTCGGTGGTCGGTCACGATGTGGCCTATTGCAATGCGCCGGCCGGCGACCCGGCGACGAGCGGGCGCTCCCTGGTCTACATTGCCGAGCAGGCCGGCAATCAGACCCTGGCCTTCGAGATAGACCAGGACGACGGGCAACTGATCGCACAGCCGCTCTATCTGCCCATGCGTCGCTGGCAGGGCAAGGCGCTGGTCTGCGCCGGCGGCCAGGTCTATTACGACTTCGCCGACCGCTGGGTGTCGCTGCAGCCCTTCATGGAGTGCCAGTACGACAGCCGCGCAGTGCTGGTCACACCGCCGGACTACGAGGGCTGGCTCGCCGCTGCCGGGCTGGAAAGTCCACCGGCCGCTCCCGACAAGGTCAACGGTGCGCCGCTGGACAGCGCGCTGGCCGGCTGCATCTGGCATCGCCTGCTGTTGGACGCCCAGATACCGCCCGGCACGGCCGTGCAGGTGCGCTCGGGCGGCCGACGACGCCCGCCTGTTGGGCCAGCAGAGCTGGCTGGCGCAGCCGACTCTCTATCTGCGCTCCAACGGCTGTGAGCTGCCCTATCAGGATCCATGGAAGGACCTCCAGACCAAACCACCGCGGACCGGCACATGGGAGCTGCTTTTCCAGGGCGTCCAGGGCCGCTACCTCCAGCTTGAGCTGACGTTGACCGGCAGCGGCCGCCACACCCGCGCTGCGCAATCTGCGGGCGTGGTATCCGCGCTTCTCCTATTCTGAGAACTACCTGCCGGCCATCTACCGCGAGGAACCGGTTCCCGCCTCGTTTGCCGAGCGCTGGCTGGCCAACTTCGAGGGCTTCTACACCTACATCGAGGACCACATCGAGCATGTCGATGCGCTGTTCGACCCGCGGACTGCGCCGGCGGACACCCTGCAGTGGCTGGCCTGCTGGTTCGGCATGGTGCTGGACCCGCTGTGGGACGAACAACGGCGGCGCTTCTTCATCCGCTACGCCGACCATTTCTTCCGCCGCCGCGGCACGCTGGCCGGTTTGCAGATCGCCCTGCGGCTCTATCTGGAGTCCAGCGTCGACGCGACGTTGCTGGACCCGGCATGCTGGGAGGGGGGCGTTGTTCGCATCGTCGAGCGGTTCCGCACACGCAAGCTGAGCGGCGCGGCGCTGGGCGACGCTACCGCCGGGTCGGGCGCCACCAACCCGGCCGACGACGCCCACCGGTTCACCGTGCTGCTTCCACACGACCTGGACGACGAGCAACTGGCCATGGCCGGCCGCATTGTCGAGCTGGAGAAGCCGGCCCACACCGAGTTTGAACTGAAGCGATTCTGGGACCTCTTCCGGGTGGACGAGGCCCGGCTGGGTCTGGACACCCGCCTGGGCGAAAGCAGCCGCTTCCTGCCACTGATCCTGGGCGACAGCTATCTGGCCGGCAGCTATCTGCCAGCCGCCTATCCCTTCGACGTCGAGGATCGCATCATCGTGGAGCGGGACCGCATCGGCGGCCTGCGCCCGCTATAGGCCGATCTCAGGAGTAGCAACCTTATGAGCAATCACAACAACGCAAACGGCAACGGCGTCCTGCAACGCTGCATGTCGCTGGCCAGCGGCGCGCTGAGCCCTGACCAGCGGGTGAACTATGAGTTCGGCCAGGTGTTGGGCGTGGACGAGTTTCGCCAGGAGCAGCAGTATTTCCTGCAAAAGGAGTACCTGCACAACCGCAGCTTGCACGGCTATGGCACCGTCTCCGGCCTGCGCGTCAGCGTGGCGCGGCCCGACGATGACGCCGACGAGATGCTGGTCACCGTAGATCCGGGCATCGGCGTGGACCAGTTCGGCCGCGTCTTTGTGCTGCGCGAGGAGCAGTGCGCCCGGCTGGGCGCCTGGTATGCACGCCAGGTGCAGGAAGGTCTGGCGCCAACGGCCAGCCCGCCCGCGCCGCTGCGGGCCTACGTGGTGGCTCGCTACGACGAATGCCTGGACGCACTGGTGGCGATTCCCGGCCAGCCCTGCGCGACGGCCGACACCACCATGGCGCCCTCGCGCATCCGCGACGCGGTCCAGATCGAACTTCGCTGGCAGCCGCCGCTGATGACCGCCTGGGACGGCGTGCGGGCGCTGGCCGACGTGTTGGCCGCGGTGCGGTTCGTGCCCGGCCTGCCGCCGGAGTTGTCGGACGAAGACCTGGTGCTGGCCCAGGTGCGCGGGCTGGCCGATCCGCCGCTCATGGAGCCTTGCGCGGAGGAAACCGGCCTGCCGGCGGCCTCGCCCCCGGCCGGAACGCTGCGCCTGCCAGCCGAAGGCGCTCGCCAGGTCCTGGATCGCATCCTGGCCGTCTGGGTCAGCGAGGTGCGGCCGGTCGTTCGCGACCGGGTGGATCTGATCGAGCCGGACGTTGCCTCCGACGGGCCGCCCGGCCCGGAAAGCGCCGTCCTGTTGGCCTGCATCGACTTCGAGCCGGCGGCGGCCTTCGTTCCCGCCGATCCGCGCATCGACACGGCCGAGGTCAACAACGGTGACCGTCCTTATCTGCTGCACACTCAACTGATCCAGGAGCTGCTGCTGCTGGGCGGCGGCGATGCGGCCGAGGCCGGCGAGCTGCGCGAGTTTGCGACCGTGCAGGTGCTGGACAGCCACACGCTGCGCGTCTGGCTGCACCATCCTGAGCCGCTGGAGCCGGTCGGCGATCCGCTGGCCGCGCTGGCGCTGGCTGTCAACGGCCAGCCGTTCGGGTTGGACAGCGTGGCCCCCGTGGCCGGCTTTGACAACCTGTTCGTGGCGACCGGCGACACCGGCCAGATGTCGCCGCGCGACCGCCTGGCGCTGAGCTTCAGGCTTGGCAACTGGCAGGAGAGCAACAGCGGCCGGCCGCTGCTGGACGTGCTGGACGTGGTCGAATATGGCTATCTGGGCCGGGACGGGGGCACGCTCACCGTCTACGGCCTGGTGGAGCGTATCCTGCCCAGCCGCGATCTGGCGACTGTGGACGTGCAGATGCGCGGCAACCGGGCGGCCGGTGTCCACCTCTGGTTCCACACGGCCCAGCCGGTGCAACTGCCAGCGACCGTGCCGGTGCGCCGCGGGCCGGCCGGCCTGCCGTCCAACTACACGACATCGACGCCCGACAACTCCCCGTTCTCGCACGAATGGCTGCTGACCGGGCCGGGCAACACACAGTTGCGGGACGACGAACTGCTGCTGATCGACTTCGATCTGGAGACGGTGTTGGTTGGCGACGCTGTGACCTCGCTGGCCGACGTTGTGGCCGCCCAGCATCTCTCGCTGGTGGGCTATGACGGCCGCCAGACGGTGCGACTCTTCTACCAGGTCGCGCTGCCGCCGCAGGTGCAGCAGGGACCGTCCATCGAGGAGATACTGGACGAGGTAGCCCGGCGCCTGCCCACCCAGCCGTTCGTGACCATCGTGGTGCACGACAACGACGCGCTGCCCATATTCGAGCTTTGGTTCCACGTCGATCGCCGCTGGGACGGCCAGGAAGCGGTCGTATTCATGGAAGAGCCGACGTTCATCGTGCTTGGCGAGGTGCCCAACGCCAGCAACGACGTCAAGATGCCGCCCGACTTGCGGGAGATTCCCCGTGACGCGTTTACGGTCACGCCACTTCAATCCAGCGCCTACCGCGTGGATGTACGGCGCCAGGTGTGGAACCAACGCGGCTCCCGCTACCTGCGCTTTGTCTTCCCCGTGGGCGAGACCATTGTCATCGAGAACGGCCAGGACATGACGCTGGAGAACTACATCAACAGTTCACGGATCAAGTTCGAGGGCCACAACGGCGAGGACGCGATCGTTGCCTTCGTACACGTGCCCAGCCGAGGAGGAATCGGATGAGCAACAGCCAACTCCTGGACACCACCTTCAGCGACGGCCTGCAATCGCCCTACTTCGTCAACGGCCGGCTGCTGAGCGCAGAAGACCTGCGCAGCGAGCAGAAGGCGACCTTCCAGCGGCTGAGCTGGCTGGGCAAGGCCGCGGGCCACGGCATCGTAGAGGGCCTGACAGCCAGCCAGTTGGGCACTACCACCGTGCAGGTCACCGCAGGGCTGGGCCTCAACAGGCAGGGCCAGCTTGTGCGGCTGCCGGGGCCGGTCACGCTGAATCTGGCGCCGGCCAGCGATCCTGGCATCCCCCAGCCGGCGGCCAACGGCCATTTCCAGAACTGCCAGTTCGACGCGACGACGACAGGGGGACCGGGCCAGGACGGCGCGTATCTGCTGGCCGTGCTGCCTGTGTCCCGGTTGGAGGGCCAGGCGCCTGTGCAGAAGACTGCCGGTGCGCTGTCGACGCCAGGCTGTGCCTTCAAATGGGAGGTGGACGGCTTGCAGTTCAAGGCGGTCCGGCTGCTGGACTTCGGCACCGGTGGCCCGGGCGCGACCACCAGCAACCGCCGCAATCTGCTGGCCCACTGGTGCTACGGCTCTCTGGCGCTGCGCCGCCTGCCGCTGGACCCCTTCAACTTCAGCGACGACTTCACCGGGCTCGACACGATACCCGGCGCCGATCTCTCACCCTGCGACCTGCCGCTGGCGGTCTTCTACTGGCGTAACGGCAAGCTGGATTTCGTGGAGACCTGGCCGGCGCGCCGGCGACTTGTGCAGCCCGGCCCCTGGCAGACATGGCGCGGCAGCCTGGCCGACATGCGCGTGGCTGTTGCCCAGGCCCGCTTCCTGCAGTTTCAGGGCGAGATCAGCCGGCTGCTGGCCGGCGGCAGCGCCGGCAGCGTACAGGCCCAGACCTTCTTTCGCTACCTGCCGCCGGTCGGCTATCTGCCGATTCGTCCGCCCACTTTCCTGGTTCGCAGCGTGGCGCTGGACCTGCTGAAGACCGCCGTGGGCGACAGCGGCATGCTGAACGAGGCCATCGGCCTGATCGCCCAAAACCAGAACCTGCTCGTCAGCCAGGTGCAGAACGGACTGCCCCAGACTGGTTTCGATTTGCAGACCTTCTTCGGCGAGGCCATGCCTTCCACCGTGCAGCTCATCGATGGCGAGTCGGTCGATTTCTACCTCCAGCACTCCTGGTACGACGAGGCCATCGACCTGCAAGGCGAGACCCGTTTCGCCGTTTACATCGTGGCCGACGTCTGGCAACGGCTGATAGGACAACGGTTGGTGGATATGATCGTTCCGCAGCTGGGGCTGGTCGGCATGGCCGCCAACTATCGCCAGGCGCTCCTGGCTGCCCTTCAGCAGGTGATCCCGCCGGGCGTACCTGACGCGGAGGACAGGCCGTACGCCATGTTCGTCAAGCAGGTGGCGGCCAAACGGTCGATCGCTGTGACGCAGACCGCCATCGTGAGCCAGCCAGGGCTGAACGGCACCTTCGAAGTCTGGCATGGCTACACCGGCGAGAGCCCGGTTGCGGCTGCGCTGCAAAGCCTGGTTGCCGCGGTGCAGAAGACCAATCCTGGGCTGACCGTCGAGCTGTCCGCCCATCCGGAGCTTATCCAGCAACTGATGGTGGCCGTTCCGGCCGGCGAGGGCCCCGATCTGGTGCTGACCGACAACACCCAGATCGCCGGCCTGGCCCAGGCAGCGGTGATCCAGCCCCTGGATGCGGTGGCCAAACGTGACAGCGCTGTGGCCGACATCGCCTATGCCAGCCTGTCGCTGAACAAGCAGCTCTACGGCGTCCCGCAGTCGCTGGAGGAGGCCGCGTTGTTCTACAATCGCGCCCTGGTGGCCCAGCCGCCTGCCGACCATAAGGCGCTGCTGGCGCGCACCCGTCTCTTGCAGGGCCGGGTTGCCTTGCCGGAGGAGGTCTATTTCCACTACGGCTTCTTCCCGGCCTTTGGCGGCAAGATCATGGACAAAAGCGGGCGCAGCATCGCCGACCGCGGCGGTGTGGCCGAGGCGATGGCGCTCCTGCGCAATCTGCAAGAGGTTGGCGCCCAGTTCCTGCCCTACGAGGAGGCGCGCCAGCGCTTCGCGGGCCAGGACAGCGCACTGATGATCGACACGACGCTGTCGCTCGATCTCTATCGTGAGGCGCTGGGCGATGGCCTGGGCGTGGCGCCGCTGCCCGCGGGCACCGTGGACGCGGCGCACCCGCTGCTGCGGGTCGAGGGCTATGTCGTGCCGGCGTTCAGCCGCAGCCTGGCCGACTCGGTCGCGCTGGCCGAGCTGCTGACCGGCGCCAAGCCACAGGCGACACTGGCCAAGGCGGCCAACAAGGTGCCGGTGCGGGGCGACGCGCCGCTGAACGACGAGGTGCTCTTGCAGTTCGTGGCGATGTCCGCGGAGGCGCAGCCCTGGCCCACGCAGCCGCAGTTCACCGCTTTCTGGCAGCCCTTCCAGCAGATGATGCAGGCCGTGCTGCAGGCTGGAGAGGATCCCACGGCGGCCGTGGCGGAAGCCACGCGCAAGATGAACCAGGCCAACAACCTCGGCTAGCCATGGTCCCCTCGACGCAAGACCGCATCGGCCGGCTGCGGCTGGTTCAGGGACGCCAGCCGGCAACCGGCCGGGAACGAACCGGGCGCTCGACCGGCGATCCGGCGACGCGGCTGCAGCTGGGCCGGCTGCTGGAAGGGGTCGATCTGCACCCCAGCGTCCTGTCGCCGCACGCGATCCTGATCGCCCGGCGGCTGCAAACGGCCTCGCTGGCCGACATCCGCGCTCGCCCGCCGCTGGATTGGCAGCGCGATGTGCAGCGGCGGCTGGACGAGCTGAGCCGGCGGGCCTACCGACCGGCCAGACAGCTTGTGCCCATGCAGGCCGAGAGCGTACTGTTCGCCGATCCCTCCGAACTGTTGGCCTGCCTGATCCGGGACGTGCTGGCCGGCGTCGCTTCGCAGCGCTGGTATTGGCGCCAGACGCTGGGGCAAACCGGCTTTGAGCCTGCTGTC
>JAWKOJ010000007.1:0-209017 GCA_041391245.1 Caldilineales bacterium | reverse complement strand
CCAATTTACCAACTTACCAATTTACCAACTTACCATCTACCAACTCATGAACACCCACGAACTCATCTCCCTCGATCACGACCATCTCTTGCAGGTCTACGCCCGCGCCGACTTCGTGCTGGACCACGGCCACGGTTGCATCGTCGTCGATACCGACGGCCGCGAGTACATCGACTGCGTCGCGGGCATCGCCGTCAACGCGCTGGGCTACGGTGATCCCGATCTGCACGCAGCGCTGGAGGGACAGGCCGGCAAGCTGTGGCATGTCAGCAACCTCTACCACACTGCGCCGCAAGCCCGCCTCGCCAGGCTGTTGTGCGAGACGAGCTTCGCCGACAAGGTGTACTTCAGCAACTGTGGCGCCAGCGCCAACGAGAGCGCTTTCAAGTTCGCGCGCCGGTATGCGTACGACCGGGCACGGTCGGAGACCGGCCCGAGCGGTGCTGTGCAGGAAGGGGCGCGGTCGGAGACCAGCCCTAGCAGTAAGCATGTTATCGTAGCGTTCAGCGGCAGTTTTCATGGACGTCTTTTTGGCTCGCTGGCTGCGACGGACCGGCCCAAGTATCAACAACCCTTCGAACCGCTGATGCCCGGCGTCCGCTTTGCGCAGTTCAACGACGTGGAGTCGGCTGCCGGGGCGATCACCGACGACGTCTGCGCGGTGATCGTGGAACCGGTGCAGGGCGAGGGCGGCGTGCATCCGGCAACACCCGAGTTCCTGCAAACCGTGCGCGCCCTCTGCGACCAGCGCGACGCGCTGCTCATCTTCGACGAGGTGCAGTGCGGGCTGGGGCGTACCGGCCATCTCTGGGCGTACCAAGGCTACGGCGTGACGCCCGACATGCTCACGGCTGCCAAGCCGCTTGCCGGCGGGCTGCCCATGGGCGCGGTGCTGATGACCCAGCGGGTAGCTGACGCGATACACCCCTTCGACCACGCCAGCACCTTTGCCGGTGGACCGCTGGTGGCAGCCGTGGCCGAGGCGTTGGTCGCCAAGGTCAGCCAGCCAGCCTTCCTGGAGCGGGTGCAGGACAAGGGCGTCTACCTCATGGAGAAGCTGGCCGAGATCAACTCACCGCACATCGTCGAGGTGCGCGGCCAGGGCCTGCTTCTGGGCATCGAGCTGGACGTGGCGGCGGCCGACGTAGTGGCTGCCGGCTATCGCCACGGCCTGCTGACTGTGGGCGCCGGGCCGAACGTGCTGCGCCTGGTGCCGCCGCTGATCATCGACTACGACGAGATCGATCGGGTCGTAGAGCGCCTGCGCACGGTGCTGGCGGAGCTTTAGCAAGAGGAATCATGGCACATTCAACCAACGGCGTCATGCCACAGATCCGCGCCGCGCTCGCCTCCGATGCGCCGCACATCGCCGCGCTGGTCAACTCGTTTGCGGCCCGCAACATCATGCTGCCGCGCAGCGAGGAGCAGGTTCTGGCCGCGCTGCCCCAGTTCGTGATCGCCGAGATCGACGGAGAGCTGGCCGGCTGCGGCTCCCTCATCGCGCTGACCCCGGCGCTGGCGGAGATTCGTTCGCTGGCCGTAGCCAGCGAGCATCAGGGCAGCGGGCTGGGCGGCGTCATCGTCGCCGCGCTGCTGGATATGGCGCGGACGCAGGACTATGACCAGGTGTGCGCGCTGACCCTGCGGCCGGCCTTCTTCGAGCGCCAGGGCTTTGAGATCGTCGATCGCTGGGGGCTGACACCCAAGATCTGGCAGGAGTGCGTGTTTTGCTCCAAGTTCCACCACTGCGACGAGACAGCCATGCTGCTGAACCTGACCGAGCCGGCTGCCGAAAGCGATGAACCCCGAGCG
Organism: Caldilineales bacterium; assembly: GCA_041391245.1. Taxonomy (GTDB): domain Bacteria; phylum Chloroflexota; class Anaerolineae; order JAAEKA01; family JAAEKA01; genus JACKBK01. The sequence continues at coordinate 207,205 of JAWKOJ010000007.1, read as the reverse complement.
CGGCCGTGGCGTGTCAACGGTGGCCAGCCGGTATTCCGTCTCCTGCCAGCGTGACAGGTGACCGGCTGGCATCTGCGGCGATTGCGGGTATAATTCGCTCAGACTACCGATAGCCAACGAGAATTCGTCCAATGACCCCCGCTCTACCACCTGCCTGGAACCGAGACACGAAGCGCATTGTGGCAGTCGCCGTGCTGATTGCGGCGCTCGCGTTGGTCTACCTGGCGCGCGGCGTCATTCCGCAGTTGGTGATCGCCGCCGTGTTGGCCTATCTGTTTCAGCCGATCGTCGGCGGGTTGGCCAGGCGTCGCGTACCGCGCGGCCTGGCTGCGGCACTCTGCATCGTGATCCTGATCCTGGTGCTGGCAATCGGCCCGATACTTCTCCTGCCGGCGATTATTCAGAGCGTCGGAGCGATCATCGATGTCTTCAGCCGCATCCCTGACATCACCACGACGCTGGACAAGATCATCAAAGAAGCGCCGGTGATCAACCTGCTGGGAAACCAGATCGATGTTGGCGCGACGATCCTGGCGGGTCAGAGCTCCCTCGAACACAATCTCAGGGAGTTTCAACTGCCCGACATTCAGGCGCTGATCAGCTACGGGCTGGAAGGTTTGCGCGCAGCCACGAACGTTGTGCGAACGGCTGCCGACATCGCCTCGGTGGTCATTTCCGTGGTGCTGACCGGCCTGCTGCTGCTGGTCTATACTTTTTACCTCACCAAGGATGGCAACCAGTTGACCGGCTGGTTCAGCCAGTTGGTAACGCCCGGCTATCACGACGAGATGCAGGAGTTGGGTCACCGGCTGAACCTGACCTGGAAGCGTTTCTTCCGGGGCCAGTTGCTGCTTTCGCTGACGGTGGGAACGGTGGTCTTCCTGGCCACCGCGCTGCTTGGCCTGCCGGGCGCGCTGATTCTGGGCCTGCTGGCAGGCGTTCTGGAGGTCATTCCAAACCTGGGGCCGGTGCTCGCCCTGATCCCGGCCGTGATCATTGCGCTGATCCAGGGACCTACCTACTTGCCGATCAGCAACCTGATCTTCGCCGGAATCGTTGTCGCGGTCTACGTGGTCATCCAGCAGTTGGAGAACAACATCCTCGTCCCCCGCATCATGGGCCACAGCCTCAACCTTCACCCGATGGTGGTGCTGGTCGGCGTCGTGGTCGGCGCCAGCTTTGCCGGCATTCTGGGAGCGTTCCTCGCCGCTCCGACCATGGCTTCGATCAAGATCCTTGGCTGGTACGCCCATGCCAAGCTGACCGATCGTCCGCCCTTCCCGATCCACATCAGGGACACAGATACCGACCCGACGGCCATGTTCATCCCGGAGCAAGCCACTGCCGATGCCCTCGCCGGCGAGGCATCGCCGCCGCTTGACCTCAATGCGCCCCCAGTTGGCCCGTCCGATGCGATCACGCCGCAGTCCGGCAAGCCAGCATGAACGATCTCCAAACCATTGACCTGATCCTGGTCGGCCTGGGGAATGTCAACCAGCGCTTCCTGCACCTGCTGGACAGCCGCCGGGAAAAGCTGGCGGCGCGCTACGGATTGCGGCTGCGCGTCGTTGGGGCGAGCGACAGCCGTGGCGCGCTGGCCGATCCGGCCGGCATCGACCCGGCGGCGCTGCTGGCCCACAAGCGGGCTGGCGGCAGCGCAGGCACTGCCCCCGGCGGCCTGGCCGGCGCGACAGCCCGTGACCTGTTGGCCCAGGTACGCGCCGACGTGTTGCTGGAGGCGTCGCCGGTCAACCTGGCAGATGCCGAACCCGCCCTCAGCTTCGTGCTGGCGGCGCTGGGACAGGGCGTGGATGTTGTCCTGGCCAACAAGGCGCCGCTGGCGCTGCGCTACCGCGATGTGCGCCGCGCCGCCGACGCCACTGGCGCACGCCTGGCGTTTTCGGCGACGGTCTGCGGTGGGCTGCCGGTGGTCAATGTCGGTATGCGCGACCACGTGGCCGCTGAGATCCAGCGGGTGCAGGGCATCTTCAACAGCACAAGCAACTACATTCTCACGCAGATGGCGGCCGGCCAGACCTACAGCGACGCGCTGGCCGAGGCCCAGCGACGAGGCATCGCCGAGACCAACCCGCGCCTCGACGTGGAGGGCTGGGACACCGCCAACAAGCTGACCATCGTTGCCAACGCGGTGCTGGGCTTCGATTGCACCGTGCGCGATGTGCAGCCGGTGGTGGGAATCGGCGCGGTGGAGGGGGCGAGAGGGAAAGGCAGCAACGAAGGCGCTGAGGTTGTGAAGCTTGTGGGCACGGCGGAGCGACGCTCGGATGGCGGGTACGACCTCAGCGTGCAGCCGGTGGCGCTGGGCGCCGACCACAAGTTAGCGCAGGTCAGCGGCTGGCAGATGGGCGTGATGTTCGAGAGCGACCTGTTCGAAGAGGTTTTCATCGCCATCGACGAGCGCGGCCCGACCGGCACCGCCGCCGCGATGCTGCGCGACGTGGTCAACCTCTACCGGAGCCGGTAGCCCCATGCAGGTCGATTTCGGCAGGACCTCAGAGGATTATGCGCGCTATCGGGCGGGCTTTCCCGAGTCGCTTTTCGAGCGACTGGCGCAGCGCGGCATCGGCCTGCCCGGCCAGCAGATCCTTGACCTGGGAACCGGCACGGGCACGCTGGCGCGCGGCTTTGCCCGCCGCGGCTGCCAGGTGACCGGCGTCGACGTAGCGGCGGAGCAACTGGCCCAGGCCGGCGAGCTGGACCGGCAGGCTGGCGTGCAGGTCATGTATCGCGTCGCACCGGCCGAACATACTGGCTTCCCGGCCGCCAGCTTCGACGTAGTCTCCGCCGGCCAGTGCTGGCATTGGTTCGACCGGCCACGGGTTGCTGCCGAGGTCAGCCGGCTGCTCCGCTCAGATGGCGTCCTGGTGATCGCACACTACGACTGGCTGCCTCTGTCCGGCAACGTCGTCGAGTTGACCGAGGAGTTGATTTTGCGCTACAACCCGTCGTGGCGTCTAAGCGGCGGCACAGGCATCTATCCGCAGTGGTTTGGCGACGTAGCCGAGGCCGGGTTCACCGATATCGAAAGCTTCACCTACGACGAGCCGGCCATATATGGCCACGCTGCCTGGCGCGGCCGGGTGCGCGCCAGCGCCCCCATCGGCGGCAGCCTGCCGGCCGAGGATGTCTCCCGTTTCGACGCCGATCTGGCCGACATGCTGGCCCGCCGGTTCCCGATCGAACCGCTGGCCGTGCCGCAACGCGTCTTTGCCCTGACTTGTCGTGCGGAAATAAAACGTAATGCGTGAAACGTGATGCTGACGAACTGCGTTGAAAAAAGAGCCTCGCTCGGGATCGCATCACGCATCACGTTTCACGCACCACGCCCGAAATACCAAAACTCACTCAAAGGAAACTTCACATGCCTACACAATCGGTCAACAAAGTCGTTCTCGCCTATTCGGGCGGTCTGGACACATCGGTCATCGTGCCCTGGCTGCGCAACAACTACGGCTGCGAGGTCGTCTGCTTCACCGCCGACCTCGGCCAGGGAGACGAGCTGGGCGGGCTGGAGGAAAAGGCCAAGGCCTCCGGCGCCAGCAAGCTCTACGTCGAAGACCTGCGCGAGGAGTTCATCACCGACTACCTGTATCCCATGATGCAGGCCGGCGCCATCTACGAGCGCAAGTACCTGTTGGGCACCAGCGTTGCCCGCCCGCTGATCGCCAAGCGCATGGTCGAGATCGCCGAACTGGAGGCCGCAGATGCGGTCGCCCACGGCTGCACCGGCAAGGGCAACGATCAGGTGCGCTTCGAGGTCACCGTGATGGCGCTCAACCCGCGGCTGCGCACCATCGCTCCCTGGCGCGAGTGGACCATCCGCAGCCGCAAGGACGCGCTGGACTACGCGGCCGAGTACAACGTGCCTGTGACAGCCACCGAGAAGTCGATCTACAGCCGGGATCGCAACATCTGGCACCTCAGCCACGAGGGCGGCCTGCTCGAGGATCCGTGGATCGAGCCGGAGGAGGTCATGCACCAGTGGTCGGTAAGCCCGGAGGATGCCCCCGACGAGCCAGAGGAAGTGGTCATCGACTTCCAGGGCGGCGTTCCGAAGCGGCTCAACGGCGTGGCGATGGGCCCGATTGGCCTGCTGACCGCGCTCAATGCTCTGGGCGCTAAGCACGGCGTAGGCCGGATCGATCTGGTTGAGAACCGGCTGGTCGGCATGAAGTCGCACGGAGTCTACGAGACGCCAGGTGGTACGATCCTCTACACTGCGCACGCCGCGCTGGAGGAGCTGTGCCTCGACAAACAGACGATGCACTACAAGGAGCAGGTGGCGCTCAAATACGCCGAGCTGGTCTACAATGGACTCTGGTTCACGCCGCTGCGGCGCGCGCTGGACGCCTTCGTCCAGTCCACCCAGGAAAACTTGACCGGCAGCGCGCGGATCAAGCTCTACAAAGGCAGCGCTCGTCTCGTTGGCCGCCGGTCGCCGTACTCCCTCTACCGCGAGGACTACGCCACCTTCGGCGAGGAAGACGTCTACGACCAGAAGGACGCCGAGGGCTTTATCAAGATCTTCGGGCTGCCGATGAAGGTGGAGGCGATGCTGGACATCGCTGGCCTGGGTGCCAGCAAATACCGCATGCCGGATTACTCAAAATTCAAGCGCGACTGATAAGTCTTCCTTGGACCCACAAGCCTGCGCATCGCGTCGCGGAGTTCGCATTCTCAAATGCGAACGGCTCCATCACGCATGGTGGCAGCCGGCGGCATGTCCGCGTTGACGCCGCCCAGGTGCGCACCTGAGGATGCGCACTCCGCGGCGCCGACCGCATCGCGTTGCGGAGTTCGTATTCTCAAATGCGAACGGCTCCATCACGCATGGTGGCAGCCGGCGGCATGCTCGCATTGACGTCGCCCCCGTGCGCATCTGAGGATGCGCACTCCGCGTTGGGCGTTGAGCGTTGGGCTTTGGATGGCGAGTGTGCGCACTCTGCGGTGGCCAGAAAACCAAATCTATGTAACCAGCTATGCCTTCACCTTTCGAGACGCGTGTTGCCGAAGCCCTTGCCGACTCCGATTTGCGGACGGCCCAGGCGCGCGCATCTGGCCGCCTGCAGCGCTGGCGCAACGCAGCTTTCGACGACCTGGAGACTCCGTGGCCTGAGCTGCAGGCCGCGGCAGCGACCAGCCGCCGCGCTGCGCTCGACAACCTGCCGGACCTTCTGGAACAGTTGGAAGTCAGGCTGCGTCAGCGCGGCACCGAGGTCATCTGGGCTGAGGATGGCGCGGCTGTCGTTCGCTACATCGCGGCGCTGGCTATCGCCCGGGGCGTCGACACGACGCTGCGCAGTCGCTCGCCGCTGGCCGAGGAGATCGGCCTGGACGGCGCACTGACGAACGCCGGGATCCGGGTCATCAACACCCATTTCGGCGACTACATCCTGCAGCTTGCCGGCGATGCTGCGTCCCATCCTCACTTTCCCGCCCTGCACGAGCTTGCCGTCGATGTAGCCAACCTGTTCGAGAACAAGCTCGACATGCCAAAGACGCTGGACCCGCAAGCTATGGGCAGCATGGCGCGCTTCCGACTCCGCCGCGAGCTGTTGCGCAACGAGATGACGATCGGCCAGCTTGCGCTGGCGGCCGCGGACACCGGCACGCTGGTGCTGGTCAGCGACGCCGGGGAGGATCGCCTGGCCGCCAGCCTGGCGCGCGTGCAGGTGGTGCTGATGAGCATCGACCAAATAGCTGCCTCACTCGACGAGGCGCTGTTCCTGGCGCAGATGGCCAGCCGCAGCGCGGCCGGCCACGACATGCCCGGCTCGTTGACGCTGCTCAATGGGCCGGCGCAGGTTGGCGATCCTGACGGGCCGGGCGAACTGCACCTGGTGATCGTGGACAACGGCCGCAGCGCGCTGCTGGCAACGCCATATCGCGACGCGCTGGCGTGCATCGGCTGCGGCGCCTGCCACAACGTCTGCCCGGTAACGCGCGAGATCGGCGGCCAGGCCTATGGAAACGGCTACGCCGGACCGATCGGCGCAGTGATGGCGCCGCTGGTCGCGGGCACGCCGGGAAAGTCGTCGGACCAACAGGTTGTCGCGTCAGAAATCCCGCTGCTGGACCCTGCCTTCACCGACCTGCCCCTGGCCAGCACCTTGTGCGGCGCCTGCGCCGACGTCTGTCCGGTAGGCATCGACCTGCCGGAGATGCTGCGTTCGCTGCGGGAAGCCCGGCTGGCGGCAGGCCAGGCGAGCCTGGTTGACAACGCGGTGCGCTCAGCCTTTCGCTGGGCCACCGACACGCCGACCAACTTTCGGCGGGCGCACGGCTGGCTGGCACGCAGCTTGAGCGGCAGCGTCGCGCCGCCCCTGCGCGCCTGGCGCGCCGAGCGGGACCTGCCGAAGCCGGCCGGCAAGCCCTTCCGCGACCGCTGGGCGGAGCGTTCCAAACCATGACCGACGCACGAGACGCCATTCTTGGCCGGCTGAGGCAGATCGGTTCACAGCCGCCCCTGCCTGGGCTGCTGCCCGGGCTGGCACGCCTGGCAGACGGCGACGCGCCGCTGATCGACCGCTTTACGGCCGCGCTGGAAAGGGTCGGCGGCACATGGGAGTTGGCCGACAGCCCGGTAAGCGCCCGGCTGCATCTCGTGACCGCACTTCAGGCCGGCAACGTGACTCGCGTGCTGACGTGGCAGGCACAGCATCTGCCGTCGCCCGGTACCCTTGACACACTGAACCTGCTGGGCATCGAGACGCTGATCCCCGATCTGCGGGCCGCAGCGCCGCGGCTGCGTCCTCAGGATGTTGACAGCCGCGGCGATCTGTTGCAAGCGGCGGGCGCCGTCGAGGTTGGAGTCGTTGCTGCCTCGGCTGGCTTTGCCGACACCGGCACGCTGGCCGTGTGCGGCGGCGCGGGTCGTCCGCTGCTGTCCGCCTTCCTGCCGCGCCGGGTCATCGTCCTGCTGCCGGTTGGCAGGCTGTATCCGTCGGCGGCGCGCTGGCTGGCGCGCTCAGGTCAGCCGTGCGATGACGCCGTTGTGACCTTTCTGTCCGGCCCCAGCCAGTCGCTTGATCTGGAGTTGATCCGTGCTGCGGGCATCCACGGCCCGCGCTACGTGCACGTCGTGCTGGTCGGCGAGCCATTGTGACGCCACCCGAAGGAGTTCTCTCTATGCGCACCAAAACCACACTTGTCGTCGTCCTCGTCGCACTCACCCTGGCCAGCCTGCTGGCTGCCGGTTGCGTTGGAGTAAGCCAGAACCCCGGCGGGAGCACCGCACCGCTGGGCATTGAGGAGGCGACCTTTCCGGTCGTTGATTTCCGGCGCGCCGGCGGGCCTGACGGGCTGGACGAACACGCGGTGATGTATCTCGACGGCCACGTGTTGCTCGAGCAGATCGGCGCCGAACCGGTGACCTTCCAGCTTTCCGCCGCGGCCCAGGACCAGATCGACGCGGCCTTCGAGTCTGCCAACTTTTTCGAAAACACGCGGACTGCCCTGACGCCGACTCCGGTTCCGGAAGGCGCGACGACCTACGAGATCGGCCGCCGCGGACTGATGCTGCAAGGCACGCTGATGACCAGCGAAGAGACCGCCCCTGACTGGGCGCGGCCGTTGATTCCCCTGCTGAACAACCTGTTGCTGACCCCTGACCCCGCGTCAGTAACCGTCTATCGTCCCGATCAACCCACGCCAACCGTTGCACCTGCGCCGCAGGTTGCGCCGGCCCTGGTGTTGGTGGAGTTCACACGCAGCCGCGCAGACGCAGACGAGCGTGTGCTGCTTAATCTTGACCGGACCTACAGCGTCGCGCGCGCCGGCGAGGTGACCGAGGGCATGTTGTCCGAGGAAGAGATGGGCGCACTGCTCAAGGTGCTGGAAGACGCCAATCTGCGCGAGCAGGCCGGCGATTACGTCACGGAAGACGTGTGCAGCGACTGCGCCACCTACGAACTGGTGTATCGCAACCTGTTCGGCGAACACGCCGTGCGTACCGCCGACGACCAGGTACCTGACTGGGCCGCGCCTGTGCTGGACGCGCTTACCGCCCAGTTCCTGCCTGATCTGCCTGTGGTTGCCGCGTCGCCAACCGCTACCGGGCAACTTCTGGCGGCTGTCGCCCCTACCGACACCCCCTCGCCGCAACCATCAGCGACATCCACGGCGACCACAACGGGCAGCGTCAGCCGCGCAGCCGGATGCGTCGGCCACGCCCCTGGCTATACCGACCAAGGTAACCGAGGCTGCGGCTCAATACTCGACGCTGGACCTGCTGGCGGACCTGGCTAACTTGGACGCACAGGTCGCGGTCGCTCCTGGACGCGTCGTCAAGCCCTACCTGACGACCTACGGGTTGATTGTACAGGTGGATGGGGAGCCGTTGCAGGTGTTCCAGTACCCCGATGAAGCCAGCCTGCTGGCCGATGTGGTCGATCTGGATGCCACTGCGTCCAGCATCCATGGCCTGCCGCTGTCGTGGCCGGCCGCGCCCCATTTCTGGCGCAAGGGTGGCTTGCTGGCGCTGGCGGTGACCGACGAAGCGGACTTCGTCGATTTGATCAACCAGGTGCTGGGTCCCCAGTTCGCCGGCCAGTAGTTGCTGGCGCCCTCTAACGGTCGATCTCGAAGGTCAGACGGATCTTCGCGCGGCTCGCGAATCTGCTGGTCGTTGCGCAGATAGACAATGTCGTAGTATGCAGGTGACTGCGCCACGATCGTGTTCACGATCTCCATCTCGCGCTTCGCGCAGTCGCTCCTGCTCCAGACCGGTCAAAGCAACCAGCCGCTGCTGAGACAACCTGCCCAGGTGCTTCTGGTCGAGATCGTTCAGCGCCTCGATGCCAAGGGCATACACTGCCACATTGGATTGCGCCAGCCGCTGCTGCACGTCGCCCAGGTCCAGGTTTGAGTAGTTGTCCCGGCCATCGGTGAGCAACAGAATCCAGCGCTGGTTGAAGCTGAAGCGGGGATCCACGCCTGCATGCTGGAACTCGAAAGCGTCGAACGCGTCGCACACGCTGGCGATGACATCGTACAGCGGCGTGTACGGCACCGATTCCAGCCCGGCGATGTACGTCTTGATCGCGGCTGCGTCGTTCGTGAACCCCAGATACTGCGCACCCGGATCCATTGGCGCCACGCTGACCCAGAGGTGATCTCCCCAGCGGCTCTCAAGCAAGGCTGCAAGATAATTCGCTGCAGCCTTGGCAGGGCCAAGCTGCCTGTCGATGGACTTGCTGCTGTCCACGATCACCGCGATGCCGATGTTGGCGATTTGCCTGGGCTTTGCCTCGAACTCGGAGAAGTGTACCCACTCGCCGTCGATGAACTCCTCGGCAGTCACGGTCGGTTTGATCCGATAGTAGTCTGGCAGTTGGGTCGTCCCTGAACCATCCCCGGCCGCTCTGATGCCCAATGCCGCCGCTGGATCGAACGGCGTCACATCGATGGAAACGTCGTTGAGTGCAATGGTCACGAGCTGTTTCTGTTGCTCGACCCGCACCGGCTGCTTGCGATAGACGAGGTAGGGGCTGGATTCTCCTGGAAGAACGTGAAAGGCAGGCACGCCGTCCACATAACTGTACTCGCCGACCAGTTGCAGCGTGTCCGTAGGACGTCCGGACATGCCCTGACAACCTGCCAGCACTACCAGTATGGCCAACGAAACAAGTGATGAAGTGAGCGTCGATGCATGGTTCCTCCCATGGCTTCAGCGATAGCCAAGTGAAACGTTTGGCCGGACAGCAACAACTCCGACCGTTACGAGTTTACACGCAAAGGGCGTGCCCGTCAATGATTTGTGTCATAATTGGCTAAGCGAAGTGGCGCGGTTTCGACGGATTGACACGTGTCCCGCGGCGCACTATAATGCCTTGCAGGTCATCCTCACATACCCGACACCCGCCCTTATCCGCCGACGGGAGAGGACATGCACGCACTTGCAAAAGATTCTTGCGCTAGGAACTCTGCTCGTTCTGGCGACCGCCTGTGTCGCGCCGCCACCCAGCCCTGAACAAGCAACCGCGATTGCCATGGTTGCCGAGTCGCGCCCACAGAGGCTGCGGCGGCTGAGAAACTGGCAGCCGCAATGGCCACGGAAGTCGCGGCGGCGCAGCAAATCGCCCAGCTTACCGCTGAAGCGGCAGCGCCCGCCGTCATCACCACCACGGCCACTGTGTCTCCGACGGTCCTCATTTCCGAGACGATTCCTGCCACCAACACCGTCGTCATATCGCCGACCGTCAAGGTGTCGTTGACGTTGACCGATCTTATGACATCGCCAACGGTGACAGCCACCGTCGAGCTGACCGCGACGCCGGCTCTTTCGGCGACCGTACCCGCGACGCCGACTACAACCGCCAGGACGGATATCACCGCTACGGCGACGCTGACTGCGACACCTGCGATCACACGCACGGCAACGCCGACGGAAACGGTTGCGGTCACGGTTACTTCGACGCCCACGGCGACGGAGATCGTCACTCCAACTGCGACGCCCACGGCAACAGAGGTCGTGACCCAGACCGCGACACCCGCGGCGACCCCGACTTCCACGTCTCTGCCCACTGCGACGGGAACGGGGTGGGTCGCCGGGCCTTGCCTGCCGCCGGCTCCGGTGGACAGGTATCCGCGGCAACGCCAACCCTCGCCGACACCTGTCAGTTTCGGCACAGCGGTTGTCACGTCACAGCAGGCCAACGTGCGCGGTGGTCCCGGGACCTCGTTCCCGGTTGTTGCCACCACCCGCCAGGGAACGACCCTGCAGGTTACCGGCAGCAACGAGGGTCAGTCCTGGTGGCAGGTATGCTGTGTGAACGGCACGCCCGGCTGGGCCAGCCAGTCCGTCGTGCGTTTCGAGGGCGACCGGGGAGCCGTGCCGGTGGTCGGACCGCTGATCCCTGACGACCTGAACGCGTCGTGGGAGCTGCGCTGGGAATGCCACGGCAGCGGTTGCAATCAGGAGGAGTGTCTCGGGCAGAGCGAGGCTAACGCGCTGCGAGTCGTCAACGATCGCTGGCTGGAGGTCACGCGAACATCGTCGTGGCCGGATGGCTGCGGTGAGCCGGAAGACTGGTTGACGCAGGTAGATCGCTACACTGGCAAGGAGCGACAAAGCTCAGCCAGCGCTACCCTCTTCAACATTTGGGAAGGCGCGAACCCGGGACAATCCGTCCGATCCATTGACCTGTTGGGCGAGCAGCTATCCGTCTGGTGTACCGACACCCGGACCCAGGAGGTTCCGCAGCAGGATGGTTGGACGGTGCTCTACGAAGGACAGGCGTGTTACGACACGGAAGCAGGCGTTCTGGCGCTGATGCAGTACGTCAAGCGGTGGCTGTTCTCAGGAACAGTGAACGGCCAAACCTTTGACAGGCAGTACTTCGGCGACTACGAGGTTTATCAGCAGGTGCTGACAGACACCAACGCGCCGCTGAGCGGCCGATAGGCGTCGTTCCAGCTACTACGAGCGCCGAGCCTGCCGAGGCGCGCCTTTCGACAAGCTCAGGGCGAGACCGCGCCTGGACGCCAGTTCAGACAGGGGCGGCGCAGGTACGTCTCCCGGCTTCTGAACCGGCCTGCACTGGCACATACATTTGACGACAAGAAGTCCGGCTTTTTCCGCAAAGCCGGACTTCGCTGGATTCTAAGCGGAAACGGTCGGGATCATTTCTGGCGGGTCAGCAGTACCAACTGGCCCGGCTCGACGCGGACGTCTTCTACGTACCAACTGTTGGCAAGCGCACTCAGAAACTGGTTGATCAGAGGGGGAATGAGGTTGGTGGCGAAGTTCGACGGCTCGATGCGCGTCGCATCGAACACCGGCACGCCATCCTGTGCCCGCAGCGTGCCCTCGACCAGCACGTCGCGCAGGTTGAGAACGCCATAGCTAAGGTGCGCGGCGGTCAACGTCATCTGGTCCTGCTGAAATGTGACATCCAGGCCTTCGATAGTCACCCCCTCCAGCCTGGTGGATCGAGCGCCATCTTCGATGTCTTTCTCGGTAATCACCACCTCGATCTGTGACGGCGGAACGATGGCAGACGTCGGCTCGGCAGGCGCGTTGGCCGGCGTCGGAATAACGGGAGTGGCGGTCGGTGTGGGTACCTCGGTCGTGCGTCCACAGGCCAGCGCCGGCAGCGCAACTAGCGTGGCCAACAGCAGCCAGGCAAGTCGGTTGGGTCTCGTACGATGGGTCATGGTCGGAAAAGCCTTCCAGTCTTTCAGGTTGTCCGGCTATACTACCGAGCACGGCCCTTTTGGACAAATCCATCCACTGACTCAGTCTCAACCCGGAGCCGATTTGTCGCGCCTCGGCTATCCTACAACGCCGCGATGAACTCCCCTTTGACCTTGCGATGGCCGGTCTGGTCCACGGCCTCGACCTGGCAGCGAACCCGCTGCTCCCCGTCCGCCTCGAACTTCTCCACCACCTGGCCGCGGACGGTTATCTCGTCGCCGGGCCGGCTGATGCCGGTGAAGCGTACGCCGAACCTGCGCACCTGGTCGGGCCGCACCCAGTCCGTGATCATCTGGCCCACGAAGCCCATGATCACCATGCCGTGGGTGATTACGCCGCCGTTGCCGCTGTCCACACCGGCCTGGTGCACCGTGTGGATGGGGTTGAAATCGCCCGATGCCCCGCTGTAGCGCACCAACTGCACCTCTGTGATCGCCGGCTTGGTCAGACTGGGCAGCGCGTCGCCGACATGGATATCTTCGAATTTAGGACTCATGTTGTTCCTCGTTTGCCATCGGTAGATTGGTAGATTGGTAGATTGGTAGATTGGTGGAGAGTCGCCGCCGCGAGCCGCCCTACCCACTTAACCAATTTACTAACTTACCAATTTACCAGTCCCCAATCTACCAGCGCACGACCATGGTCGCCCGGGCGATGACCTTGACGGTGCCGTGCTGGTCGCGGTAGGTGGCGCGGGTTTTGACCATGTCCATGGGGCCGGCGCTGCCCTCCTTGCGGTCGATGCTGACGATCTCCAGCTCGCCGGTGATGTCGTCGTCGGGGCTGAGCGTGCCGAAGTACTCGTACTCCTCCTCGCCGTGCAGCACCCGCAACAGATCGGCGCCCATCTCGCCCAGCAGGGCGCGCGTCTCGGCGCCGGCCGGCGTGCCGCCCCAGAAGCGGAACAGCGTGGGGAAGGTTAGCGGTGCGACGATGTCGGGAAAGCCGGCCGCCCGGGCGGTTTCCTCGTCACGAAACAGCGGGTTGTCGTCGCCCAAGGCCATGGCCAGCTCGCGGATCTTGCTGGCGTCCACTTCGTAGCGAATCAGCGGCAGTTTCTTACCGATGTAGCTGTGGTCGAGCATGGGTCGTCCTTTCGTCAGAAAGCGGAGGGGGAGGGGAGAGGGAAAAGAAGGAAACCAGGGAAAGCAGGGAAATCGGAACTCACAGCTTTCCTACCTTTCCCTCGTTTCCTTTTTTCCCTCAACGTCCCTTCTGTCAGATCACCACCGGCGGCTCGTATTCGCCCCAGACCTGCCGGAGCACGCCGCAGATCTCGCCCATGGTGGCGTAGGCGCGCACGGCGTCGATTATCGGCGGCATCAGGTTGTTGGCGGGGCTGGCTGGTGACTGTGCAGCGGATCGCAATGCAGCGAGGGAAGCCGACGCCGCGCCCTCATCCCGCTCCGCCAGCAGCTTTTGCTTGCGCTCGATCTGGACGCGGTAGGTCTCGGGGTCGGGGCGGAAGATGCCGACCGGCCGCTCCTTGCCCGGCGTCTGATAGGCGTTGACACCGACGATGATCTGCCGGCCGCTTTCTACGGCCTGTTGTGCGTTCCAGGCGCTGTCGGCGATCTGCTGCTGCATCCAGCCGCTCTCGATGGCCTTGACCGCCCCGCCCAGTTCCTGCACCTTGTCGATCAGCGCCCGCGCCTCGGCCTCCAGCCGGTCGGTGAGGCTTTCCACGTAGTAGGAGCCGGCCAGCGGGTCGATGACCTCGGTGACGCCGATCTCGTGGGCGATGATCTGCTGGGTTCGCAGGGCAGTGGCCTGAGCCTCCTCGGTGGGCAGCGCCAGCGCCTCGTCGTAGCAGCTCAGCGCCATGCTCTGGATGCCGCCAAGGACGCTTGACAATGCCTGGAAACCGGCGCGGGCGATGTTGTTCAACGGCTGCTGGGCGGTCAGCGTCGCTGCCGGTCTGGACGTGGGTGCGCAACGCCATGGAACGCGGGTCGCTGGCGCCGTACTTATCGCGCAGTAGAGGCGCCCACAAGCGGCGCAGCGCGGTATTTGGCGGCCTCCTCGAAGAAGTTGTTCTGGGTGTTGAAGATCCACGAGATGCGCCCCGCGAAATCGTCGATGGCGACGCCGCGGCCAGCACTGCGTCGATGTAGGCCAGCGTTGGCGATTGCGAAGCCCATCTCCTGGGCTGCCGTGCTGCCGGCGTCGCGGATGTGGTAGCCGCTGACGCTGATCGCGTTCCAACGCGGCGCATTCTGCGCGCACCAGGCGATGGTGTCTGCAGCCAGCCGCACGCTGGGGCCGGGCGGGAAGATATAGGTGCCGCGGGCGACGTATTCCTTGAGGATGTCGTTCTGGATGGTGCCGGTCAGCTTGCCGGCCGGCACGCCGCCTTCTCGCCGGTGGCGACCACCATGGCTAACAACACAGCCGCCGGCGCGTTGATGGTCATGCTGACGCTGACCTTTTCCAGAGGGATGCCATCCAGCAGCGCTTCCATATCCGCCAGCGAGTCGATGGCTACGCCGGCCTGCCCCACCTCGCCGGCAGCCAGCGGGTCGTCGCTGTCGTAGCCGATCTGCGTCGCCAGGTCGAACGCGACGCTCAGTCCGGTCTGGCCCTGGCTGAGCAGGTACTTGAAGCGCTCGTTGGCCTCCGCGGCCGTGCCGTAGCCGGCGTACTGGCGCATGGTCCAGAAGCGGCTGCGGTACATGGTCGGCTGCACGCCGCGGGTAAACGGGTACTGGCCGGGAAAGCCCAGGGTTTCCAGGTACCATTGCTGGTCGGCCTCCGGCGGTGGCTGCGGCCCGGCGTTCAGCGGCGTGTGTAGCCGCTGAACATGTGCAGCTTCGGCG
Source organism: Caldilineales bacterium (assembly GCA_041391245.1). Lineage (GTDB taxonomy): Bacteria > Chloroflexota > Anaerolineae > JAAEKA01 > JAAEKA01 > JACKBK01. The sequence goes on along the minus strand of JAWKOJ010000007.1, from coordinate 192,172 downwards.
CGCTCCGGCACGCCGGACCGACTGGACCACGTCACGTTCCTCCCACGTCCGCACCGCTTCAGTCAGGCTGTTCCGCTCAGAGTCATCCATGCCTTGCTCCTGCCGCCTGCATCACGCACGACGTTTCCGCTACAGCGTCCTCTTGTACGCCCGGTTCTGCACGATCTTGACGAACGAGCGGCCGTGTAGCTCATCCAGCGTGATGCCGGTGGCCATGGCCTCCTCCTCGGTGATGGCGCCACAGGCGATGCCGCGCAGGAAGAAGTTGAGCAACCCCTGTCCCGTCGCCGCGTCGTCGAACATGTTGCCACTCAGCGTGGCCTGCGCCGCCGCGTCCACGAAGCGGTTCAAGCGCATGGATGCGTCATCCAGGCTCTCCAGGAAAAAGGCGTAGATTGCGGCATAGCGCACCGGCAACTGGGCCGGGTTCAGGTCCCAGCCCTGGTAGTAGGCGTGGCGCAGCGAGTGGCGGATGTTGTCGTAGTGCAGCCTCCAGGCGGCATGGACCACGGCCAGATTCTCGGCCTCCTGCTGCGGGGTCAGGGCGCTGCCTCTGGCAGCCCGGTGCGGACCGATGGGCATGGTGGTGGTCGCGCCGTCGCAGACGGTAACGCCGGTGCCGGCCAGGCTGACCTGCAAGACGTGGCGCGCGAAGTCGGCCGCCGGATGGGTGTGGGTCTGGAAGTGGGCGGTGATGTTGACCAGCGCGGTGTAGTCGTAGGTGCCGAAGGCGCAGTAGCGCACGCGGCCATTGCCGGCCCGCACCAGCAGGTTGACCGTGTTCTCGCCCAGGTGGTCGATGATCGACTGCGGCGTCTCGATCATCAGGTCCAGCCCGATGGCGCCCGCCTTGATGCCGTTCTGCTGCTCCAGTTGCCCGACCAGCTCTGCCAGCGCCGCGACCTGCTCGGGCATGGTCACCTTGGGTAGCGTGACCACGAAGTTCGCCGGAACCTTGCCGCCGCTGGCGTCGGCCAGCGCGGTGATGGCAAGATCCAGTGTGCGCACGGCGCGCCCGTAGCTTTCCAGCGTGAACGGTTTGATGCGGATGCCGATGAAGGGCGGCAGCGTGCCGGCGGTCATCCCCTCGGCCAGCTGCTCGCCGACGGTGATGGCGTGGAAGTCCTCTTCTTCCTCGGGCCGGTTGCCGTAGCCGTCCTCGAAGTCGACGCGGTAGTCCTCCACCGGCTCGTGCTTCAGCTTGTCGCGCACCCGCCGGTAGACCGTGTAGGCCATCCAGGCCGGCTCGTTGGCGCGGCAAATGGCGTCGGGGTCGTGCTCGATGACCTGGCCCAGGTGGGCAATCTCGGCCTCAGCGGTCGGCAGCGTCTCGGCGCCCGGCAGGCCCAGCGCCCTGGCAAAAACGACGAAGTTGGGACCGTAGGCGTCCAGGTTGCGCAGCGCGATGCCTCCCAGCTTAGCCGCCGTGTCGGCCTTGAACAGGTGCGCGCCGCCGTAGACGGTGTGTACCGGCTGGCGCCTGGTCACGTCGCCCGGATAGTCGCGGCGAAACTGTTCGTTGGCCGCCTCGATGCGCTGCGTGATGCCGGCGATTTTCTCGGGTGTGAAGGTTGTTTTCATGGATGCACTCTCTGTCGCAGTCATCAGTTATCAGAGGTCAGTAATCAGTTCTGATCACTGGTAACTGATAACTGATTACTTCCTCTCCGGTATCAGCCGTCGCGCAATCACCTCGGCCTGGATCTCGCTGGTGCCCTCGAAGATCTTGAAGATGCGGCCGTCGCGCCAGAAGCGGTGCGCGGGGTATTCCATGGCGTAGCCGTAGCCGCCGAAGATCTGCAGGGCGTCGCTGGTCACTTTCTCCACCATGTCGGCTGCGAACAGCTTGGCCATGCCGGCCTCCAGGTCGCTGCGCTCCCCCGCGTCCTTTTTCTGCGCTGCGTAGTAGGTCAGTTGGCGCGCGGCCTCGATATCGGTAGCCATGTGGGCCAGCTTGTGCTGGATGACCTGAAACTCGGCGATGGGCTTGCCAAACTGCTCGCGCTCCTGGGCGTACTGCAGCGCTGCATCGAAGGCCGCCTGTGCGACGCCGACTGCGCGCGCCGCGGTCTGGATGCGCGCCGTCTCGTAGACGCCCATGAGCTGGTAGAAGCCGCGCCCCTCCACGCCCCCGATAAGGTTCTCGGGCGGCACCGCGAAGTCCTCGAAGTTGAGGCTGAAGGATTTCATGCCGTAGTAGCCGATGGTGGGAATGGGCGCGCCTGTCAGATGCGGCGGCACGAAACCGTTGCCCGGCTCCTTTTCGACCACGAACATCGACAGCCCTTTGTGGCGCTTGCTGGCGTCGGGATCGGTGCGCGCCAGCACGGTCATGATGTGAGCGCGGTTGGCGAAGGTGATCCAGGTCTTGGCGCCGTTGAGCAGATACGCTCCATTGTCCTGCCTGACGGCTCGGAGCTGCATGCCGGCAGTGTCGGAGCCAGCATTCGGCTCTGTGAACGCGGCCGCGGGCAAAACGTCCCCGGCCGCAATGCCTGGCAGCCAGCGATCCTTCTGCTCCTCGGTGCCGCCTGTCAGAAGCAACCCGCCGGCGATAAGCATCCTTGTCATCACGGATCCTACCGACAGCCAGACCCGACTCAATTCCTCGGTGACAAGGGTGATTGTCAGTGTGTCCATGCCGAGGCCGCCATACCGTTCGGGGATCGCCATTGCGAAGTAGCCGAGATCGGCCATCTTGCGGATGATGGGCATCGGTATCTCGGCGCCTTCGTTGTACAGGTCGTGGGCAACCGGCGCGACCTCTTTCTCGGCAAACTTGCGCGTCTCGCGCCGGATGGTTTCGTATTCACCGGTTAGTACGGTCATTGGCCGGTCCTTTCGTGTAATGTGTTGCGATGGGAAGGTCAGAAGGTCAGAAGAACAGAAGGTCAGAAGAACAGAGAGTCAGAGAGTCAGAGGGTCAGCGCTGGCTGCTCTGTCCTGTCGCTCTGTCACTCTGCCACTCTGTCATTCTGTCACTCTGCCACTCTGTCATTCTGTCACTCTGCTGCTCTTTCCACTAGTTCTCGCTGATCAGCCGGCGTACGACGTCGGTCATGCTGAGGATGCCTACCGGCGCCAGCTTGCCTGCGCGGTCCTCCACCACCACCAGCCGGTGGATGCGGTTGCGCGTCATCAGCGTGACGGCGTCGGACAGCTTGCGGTCGGAGGTGCAACTGACCAGCCCTGGGGTCATGACGTCGCCGGCGGTCAGTGCGGCCGCCTTCTCAATGGGTCGGCCCTGCTGCGCCAGGACGATGTCGGTCTGGGAGACGACGCCTGCTGCCCGTTCGCCTTCAGTTACGACCACCGCGTGGATCTGGTTGGCCAACATGGTGCGCGCTACTTCCTCCAGCGGCGTCTTGCGGCTGCATGTGATGACGCCCTGGTGCATGACGTCGCGCACCAGCGTCTCATCCTCGACCAGTTCAGCCAGCTGATGCTCGGGCTCCAGCGGCTCGTAGATGTCAGCCACGGACGACGGCGGCAGCGACATGCCTACGTCGGCCCTGCCCATTCCGTACGTGATTATGTCGGTCATACTCACAACTCCTATCGGCCAGGATTTACCCCGGCTTGGATCAACCACCACCAGCCGGTGAATCTGGCGCCGGGTCATCGTTGCAATCGCCTCTGATACGGTCGTGTCGGGTGTGCAGGTCACTACATCGCGCGTCATGATGTCGCGGGCGCGCAGCCCGGCCAGCTCAGCCAGCGAGCGACCCTTGCGCGCCAGCACCACGTCGGTCTGCGACAGGACGCCTGACAGATAGCCTTGCGGGTCCACGACCACCAGCGCGTGGACGTGGAACTGCACCATGCGTTGCGCGGCATCGTCTACCGGCGTATCCTCGCCTGTTGCGATCACCCCGAAATGCATGATCTCGCGCACGGTTCGTGTGTCGAGTTCCGTGGCATGGCCGTTGCTGGGGGCCGGCAGCGGCGCGTGCGGCGCCTTGTAGGTGTCGTCGGAGGGCAGGCTGGCAGGCAGCGTGGTGGCCGGCTGCTGCACCGGTGCGGCCACCTTGACGCCCAGCCCGAAGTCGGGCGCACCGATCAGAATCGCCATGTTGCCGTAAGGATGCTTGTTCTCGTACATCAGCTGGTGCGAGAGTGGCAACTCGTTCCATGTGAATGCCTGCGACATGCACGGGTCCACCTTGCCGGCAATCACCAGGTCGTTGATCCCCCTGGCTTGATCATCGTTGGCGAAATGGGAGCCTTGCAGCCGTTTCTGGCGCATCCACAGGTAGCGCAGGTCGACGGTCGCGTTGTAGCCCGTGGTGCCGGCGCAGATCACGACCATGCCGCCCGTCTCACAGACGAAGATCGAGGTGGGAATCGTGGTTTCGCCCGGGTGCTCGAAGACGAGGCGCGGGTTGACCCGCTCGCCCAGCACGTCCCAGATCGCCTTGCCGAACTGGCGCACCCCCTTCAACCACTGGTTGTAGCCGACGGTGTCCTTCCAGTGCGGCAGCATCCCCCAGTGGTCGAAGTTCCTGCGGTTGATGCAGCCGGCCGCGCCGAGGTTCTGGCAGTATTCGAACTTGTCGTCCTCGCTGACAACGGCCACCGCGCGTCCGCCGGCCGCCTTGACGATCTGGATCGCCATGGAGCCCAGCCCGCCGGCGCCGCCCCAGACCAGGACCACATCGTCGCTGCGCAGAGAGTGCGCGCCCCAGTTGTACAACATGCGATAGGCGGTCGCGCCCACCAGCATGTAGGCGGCCGACTGCTCCCAGGACAGGTGCTGCGGTCGCGGTACGCACTGGTGCGCCTGCACCTTGGTAAACTGGGCGAAGCTGCCCCAGTTGGTCTCGTAGCCCCAGATGCGGAAGCTGTTGCCGTACATCGGGTCGTCGCCGGCCGCGAGCACCGGGTCGTTGCGGTCCCAAATGCCGCAGTGGATCACAACCTCGTCGCCAACCTTGAGGTCGGTCACATCCTTGCCGACCTTGTAGACGATGCCGCTGCCGTCGCTGCCGCCGATGTGGAAGTCCTCCGGCTCACCTGCCTTGTTGCGGGCCGCGATGACGTTGACCGGCACGCCCAGCCCCGCCCAGACGTTGTTGTAGTTCACCCCCGCCGCCATGACGTAGACGAGCACCTCGTCGTCGGCCGGCTCGGGGACGTCGATCACCTCGACCTGCCACGCCTTGGTAGGCTCGCCGAAGCGATCGGCGCGAACCGTCCAGGCGTACATCTGCGGTGGCACGTAGCCCAGCGGTGGCTGCTCGCCCACCTCGTACAGTACCTTGCGCTCGTCGAGGATATCAGCTTGAACAGTCATTGGTCCGACCTCCTTGTCGCTGATTTTGCGTAACCGGGAACATGCAAGTGGCACGCCGCGCTCCGGGGCCAGGCTTGAAGGGGATCGCCAGCCTTGGCCACGCCGTCATGGGAGGGGAAATCGCTATCAGCCTTCATGGCTCAAACGCCGCTCTGCAATGACCTGACGGTCTGCAAGTGAGGAACGCAGGTGTTACAATCTATGACGCATTGTGTCATAATCTCGCGGTTTTGGCAAGTTCAGCAAGCCCGTTGACACACCGCGTCATAAGGATTTGGGGGTGGGGAATGGACAAGGGCACAAGCACACTCACGCCCAAGCAGCGTCCCATCCCCCGCGTAGCCCCACACACTGTATGAAACAGAAACCCCCGGCGGATCTGGACCGCCGGGGGCTTTTCGTTCCCACGAATTGCTATCTCGGGACTTGCAGCACCGAGAAACTACTTCCTTTCAGCCATCTCTTCAATCCACCCCTTGTCTCCAGCGATTTCGCTGAGCACGACTTCGAGGCTTGGCGCCGGACTTGCCACTATCGTGTCTCCGCTATGCTTGTGCTCAAGTGCCAGCAAAGCAGGTCGATGGAGAGCATTGTCGTATCGGAAAACCAATCGATCTTCGGAGTCTTGGTAGTGGTACGAGTAGCTTAACCTATTCACACGACCTTCAGCAACATCAAGATACTCGCGGAAGTGTAAAAGCGACTGATCAAGGAACAGCATCGAACCGAGCAAGTAGCCCTGATCACCCGGACGCAGTTCAAAGCTTACCCGGGCATCCAGCACAAAAGAAGCTGCCGCATAACTGTCGACAATATGCTTAAGTTGGTCGAAGTACGCCTGAATCACTGTACTCGACCTCCTGCAGACGAGTGAGCTTTTCTTCGAGGCGTTTCATCAACCGGTATTCACCTGCCCACTGAACGTATTCGTCGTCCTTTCCTTCCAGGTCTTCAGCAGCCATATTCGCGATGAAGTACTCGGAGCTGACGCCGTTCCGCTTCTCGAAGGGCAGGAGCCGTTCACGCGCCAGCCTCAGCGCGAGCTCCAGTCGAATGATCTCGCCATCGACGGCAGCGCGCACCAGTGGCAGCAGTTGTTGCGCTCGGTCTACTGGTTGAGCATATAGCGTGGCTGTCATGCGTCTCCTATACTCGCCGTCCAAGGAAAAAACGAACGGAGCAAGTCGCTATCTTTTTGCGGGGACGAATAAAGACTATCAAACTGTCGATGAGCCAATTGTATTCACAGCGCACGATGCAGTCAAGGCTTCGGATCGCGTCCCTGTAGGATAAATCGCGTCCATCGACCACGTATTATCGGGACGCCGCAGCACAAAGTTCGGCTAAAGTATGACTGACAGATCATCGTCCCAGCAATGCCCGCGGCATCTCCCGCAGCTCGCGAACGCCCAGCAGCAGGCCCGCCACGATGTAGACGGCCGCGCCCAGCAACCCACCGGCCAGCACCACCAGCACCGGACTGAGGGCGATGGTCTCGACGCGGTCCAGGAACAGCACCAGCATCACGCCCATCACGGCGCTGGCCAGCCAGCGCACCAAGGTGCGCCCGATCAGCCGTCCTTCGACGCCGCCCCAGCGTTTGCGTAAGATCGCCATCAACACCAGCACCTCGGCCGTTACGGCCAGCGAGTTGGCCAGCGCCAGCCCACCCGCGCCCAGCACACCCATCAGCAAAATCGCCAGCAGGATGTTGGTCGCCGCCGAGCCGACGGCGACGATCAGCGGGGTAAGCGTGTCCTTCTGGGCGAAGAAGGCGCGCCGTCAGCTCCAGACGGGTGTGAGCGATCAGGCCCAGCGCGAAGAAGCGCAGCGTGGCATAGACGGCGTCCACGGCCGCCGCGTCGAACTGGCGCGCTGGTAGAGGAAGGTCAGCAGCGGCTGGCCCAGCAGGATCAGCCCGACCGTGGCCGGCAGCGCCAGCGCGATGACCCAGCGCAGCGTCTCGCCCAGCGTGCTGCGCAGCCCGCCGATATCGCCGCGCGCCGCCAGCTCGGCCATGGTCGGGAAGGCCACCAGCCCGAACGCCGTCCCGATCAGCGTCTCAGGCAGTTGCATGGCGTCCCAGCCCCACTCCACCGAGCTGACACCCCCGGCGGGCAATCGCGACGCCAGGTTGGTGGTGGCGATCAGGGTGAACTGAAAGACAAACAGGTCCAGGACCCGCGGCCCCAGCAACACCAGCACGTGGCGCACCGCTTCGGTCTTCAGGTCCAGCACCGGCCACCAGCGAAAGCCGAACTTGATCAGTCCCGGCACCTTGATCAGCAGGTGCAGCAACGACCCGAAGACCGCGCCGATGGCCAGCCCGGTCACGCCCATGGTCGGCGCCAGGAAGAGTGCGCCGGCCGCCACGCCCAGCGGATAGACAACCGGCGCCAGCGCGGGTAATAAGAAGTGCTTGAACCCGTTGAGCGCGCTCCCCTGCACCGCGCTGATGCCAAAGATGACGGTCGAGATCAGCACGATGCGCATCACCTGCACCGTCTCGGCCTGACCTGACGGCGGGAACCCGGGGGCGATGACCGTGCTGACCAGCCAGGGCGCAAAGATCCAGGCGATGCTGGCCAGCACGCCGGTCACGATGACCACCAGGTTGGTGATGGCGGCGTTGAGCCGCCAGGCGCCGCGGCGGTCGCCTGCGCTGAGGAAATCGGCGAAGACGGGGATGAAGGCGGTGGCCAGCGCGCCGCCGGCCACCACCGCAAATAGCAGGTCGGGCAGCTTGAAGGCCGCGTAGTAGGCGTCCAGGTCGGCGCCGATGCCGAACTCCTGGGCGACGATGATGTTGCGGAACAGCCCGGCCGCCGCTGCCAGCCCGAATAGGAACGTGACCAGCAGCGTGTTGCGGGTGATGTGGGTCAGGCGCGCGCCCAGCGACGGCCCGGTCGTTGGCGTCACGCCTTCAGCCATCTGGTTCAGCCGCCCAGTTCGGCCAGCGCGGCAGCCGCTTCGGCGTAGTTGCTGTTGAGCTCGGCCGCGCGGCGAAAGTTGTCACGCGCGCCGTCGATGTCGCCCAGCGCCTGCAACCCCTTGCCTTTCCAGTAGAAGGTCTCCTCGATGTTGCCGGCAGTGGCGATGGTGGCGTCGGCCACGGCCACCAGTTCGTCGTAGCGGCCGGCGTCGTAGTAGGCGCGGAAGGGGGCAAACTGGTACCACAGCATGCGCCAGGGCAGGCCGATGACCCGCGCCTGGTCGAAGGCCACCGCCGCGTCGGCCGGCCGGCCCAGCGCCTCCAGGCTGCTGCCCAGGTTGAACCAGGCGAAGGCGTCCTGCGGATTGGCCTGGGCGTCGGCCTGGGCGCGCGCCAGCGCCCGCTCCCACATGGTCTGGTCGTCCATCTCGTCGCCGACGATAGCCTCGGCCGCCGCGGCGCGGGCATCATCGTAGACCAGCACGTAGGTGTTGTTGAAGACGCGCCACAGCCGGTCCAGGTCGGCGTAGCTCATGCGGATGCCGGGATACGGCCCCTTGGGATCGATGCCCTCGCTGATGTAGCTGTCGTAGACGATCCACTCCTGCGTGCTGTCGTCGTAGCCGGTCACGAGACGATAGTGGCCCATGCCGCCGTCGTGGTCCAGCCAGGTCTCGATCAACACCGGGATGCCGGCGTCCACCAACTGGCGCAGTTGCTCGCTGCTGCCGTCGACGCGCGCCAGGGCGTGCAGGCCCTGCGACTGCGCAAAGGCGACCATCTCGTGCGGGCTGACGTTTTTGTCGTCGCTGTCGGGCTTGAGAGAGCGGGCCGCCTCGGCTTGCTTGACCTGGCTGCCATAGTAGCTGAGGTTCATGGACAGCGTGGCCGGGCCGCAGTTGTTCCAGGTCTGCCAGTAGTGAGCGATGCCGGACAGGACGACGCCCGCGCCCGGCGCGACCTGCGGCGTGGGGACCGGTGTGTCGGTCGGCAACGGGGTGTCGGTGGGCAGGGGAGTGGCGGTCGGCGTGCCGGTCGGCCGCGTGGCGGCGTGCTCTGTCCGCAGTTCATCGGCTGCGGCAGCTTCGAGGATCGGCGTGGCGGCAGGCGTGGCCGTCGCCGTCGGCGGTGCGGTCGTGACGGACGGCGTGGCGGTGTTGGCCAGCAAGGCCATTGCCTGCGCGTTGCCACCTTCGACGGCTGCCAGCGGCGTCGGCACCAGCGCCGGATGTTCCACGGGCTGGGCAAACTGCACGCGCACCCGCTGTGCAAGGCCGTCCAACCCGCCATAGCGCAGGCTGCCCCAGATCAGCACCGCCGCCAGGCCAAGCAGCAGCGCCGCGCCCAGCAAGGCCAGCCAGCGTCCGGGGTGCTGTTCAATGCGTCCAGGTAATCTCGTCTCGGTCATCTCGTTCACCAGTCACTACACGTCTCATACGTTCCAGTGGTTCAGCCATTCTAAACGACCGCTGGCGGGCTGTCAATCCGGGGGAGGGAAACGTAAGAGGAAGGAAAAAAAGGAAAGGAGGGAAAAAGAGAGACGTGACGCGGCGCGTCTCGGCGCGTGAAACGTAAAACGTGAGGCGTGAAAAGACACAAGACCCATCCTCGTCCTCCAATCACGGACGCTCCGTCCTCTCCCTTTCCCTCCTTTCCCCCCTTCCCCCTCTATCCCTCTCTCCCTCTCCTTCTCTCCCACTCCCTTCCCCTCCTTCTTTGCCCCGCTGTCGCGCCTGCGGTAAAATGGCGGCAATGTCTCCCCGTTACCCCAAGGTGTGGCTCGCACTGATTGTTGCGATCTATCTGCTGCTGGTCACGCTCTACGCCGTGCAGGTGCCAGCCTGGCAGGCTCCCGACGAACCGGCCCACTACAACTACGTCCACGAGCTTGCCACCACCGGCCAGTTCCCGGTGCTGCGCATGGGGGACTACGACCAGGCATACCTGGACCAGCTCAAGGCCGCCCGATTCCCGCCGGAGCTATCCATCGCAGGTGTGCGCTACGAGGCCCACCAGCCGCCGCTCTACTACTTGCTGGCCGGACCGGTTTTCCGGGTGACGGGAGGTGAACTGACCGCGCTGAGGCTGTTTTCGGCGGTTCTCGGTGCGCTGCTGGTGGTGCTGACCTATGCTATCGCGGCGACTATCTTTCCGGGACGGGTCTATCTGGCGCTGGGGGCGGCAGCTTTCGTTGCCTTCCTGCCCATGCATCTGGCGATGGCGGCCTCGGTCAACAACGACGCGCTGGCCGAGGTGTTGCTGGCGGCGGTTCTGCTGCTGTCGATCCGTTACGTCAGGCTTGCCGTGCTTGGGCCGCGCTCGCCGGGCGGATGGGATGCGCTGATCCTGGGCCTGCTGCTGGGGCTGGCGTTGATCACCAAGGTGAGCGCGTACGTCGCGGCGCCGATTGCGCTTGCCGCCCTGCTGGTCGCCTGGTACGAAGCGCGCCGCCAGAACCTCGCTGCAGGCTACGCGTCACGGTTCACGGTTCATCTGATCCTCGTTTTCCTGCCGGCTCTGCTGATCGCCCTGCCCTGGTACGTGCGCAACGCGTCGGTGTACGGCCACATGGACATCCTGGCGCGCCGCTGGCACGACACGGTGGTCGTGGGCCAGTTGCGCACCAGCGAACTGCTGGCGCAGGCAGGCCCCGGCGGGGTGCTGGAGCGCTTCGTCGTCTGGAGCCACGACAGCTTCTGGGGCGTCTTCGGCTGGATGGGCGTCTGGATGGACGGGCGCATCTACACGCTGCTGCTGGCGTTCAGCCTCGCCGTGCTGGCCGGATGCGTTGCACTGGCTGCACGTAAAGCGCGCCAGCCGCGCAACAATGCACACATCACGCATCACGGATCACGTTTCCAAACGTGGTCATTGGCCCTGCTAGCCCTCTCCGCCTTGTTGACTCTTGGCATCTACGTTTCCTACAACCTGATCTTCGTCCAGCCGCAGGGACGCTACCTCTTCCCGGCGCTGCCCGCTATCGGACTGGCCGTGGCGCTCGGCTGGCATGAGGCGCTACGACCGGCCGCGGCGCGCTGGGCCGGGCTGGTGCTGATCGCGTCGGCAGCGCTGGCCGGTGTGATCGGATGGCTGCGCGCGGGTGTCAACACGTGGAGCGTGGCGCTGTTGGGCGGCGCGGGTGCAGCTTTCCTTGCCTGGTCGCTGGCTGCCGCACGGTTCTCGACAGCCTGGCGGCGTCGCCTGACTGTAGCCGCCTTTGTGCTGCCCTTTGCCCTGCTCGCGCTGCTGGATGGGGCCGCGCTGGTCTGGTTCATTCTGCCACAACTGGCGTGACGGCGCATTGAACCTGTCGGCCTGGTCGGGAGTGAATGGAAAGGGCTGGCGCAGTCTTTACCACACCCGCCATCTGTGGCTGAACCCACAGGCTCGCCCATGTGAACGCGTCGCCGTTTCACCAACTTGCTCCAGCAAGGGTTGCGGTACAAGACTGCGGTTTCAACCACAGGGTTTCTCGTAATGCTATCCTTCGTCTTCCGCCGCCTGGCGTTCATCCTGATCGTTGCCATTGCCATCGTCTTCTTTGTCTTCCTTGGCATGCGCATGACGCGCAACTCCACCGCGCCGCGCGCCGATTTTCGCATCGCCCGCTATGCCCAGGCTGCCGTGGAGGACACGGAACATTTCATCGCCAACGCCGTCAAAGGCGACTTCGGAACCGTGCAGATCAGCCGTGACCGCACCGTGCCTGTCACCCAGGTGCTGCTGGACACCTATTTCAAGAGCATGGGGCTGCTGATCACGTCGCTGGTCGTGTCGCTGGCGCTGGGGCTGATGTTTGGCATGCTGGCTTCCCTGCGGCAGTCATCCACCGCGTCCTTCATGCTGCTGTCGGCCACCATCGTCGGCATCTCGATTCCATCCTTCTTCGTCGCCATGCTCTTGCAGGTGCTGGCCATCAACGTGATCCAGCGCTACGGTCTGCGCATCGCCTTTGCCGGCGGCTTCGGTTGGGACTGGCGGCACATGATCTTCCCGGTGATCGTGCTGTCGGCCCGGCCGGTGGCCTACATCACCCGCGTCACCTTTGTCACGCTGGGTTCCATCTTCTTCGAGGACTACATCCGCACCGCCAACGCCAAGGGGCTAAGCCGCCGCCAGGTCGTCAACGGCCACGCGCTGCGCAACGCTGCCGTGCCGATCCTGACCGCCGGCGCGATCTCGTTGCGTTTCGCACTGGGCGCGCTGCCGGTGGTCGAGTTCTTCTTTGGCTGGCCGGGACTGGGCGACCGGATGCTGACCGGCATCCGCAACGGCGAGGTCGAGGTGGTTGCGACTCTGGCCCTGGCGCTGGGCACGACCTTCCTGGTGGTCAATCTGGTTCTTGACTTGCTCTATCGTTACATCGACCCGCGTATTCGGGAGACGGTGGCGTAGCGGATGGCAGATAGCCGATGGCCGATGGCTGGAACGCGACGACATTCTGGCCACATCCGACCTCCGATCACTGACCACTGACGACTGATCACTTACCATCTGCTATTTGCTATTTGCCATCAGCTATCCGCCATGAGCAATACGACCCGCTCCTCAAGCGCATCCTCAACGGCCGGCTCGACTACAGCGAGCTGCTGAAGCCGCCGCGTCCGGATGAGCAGGAGCCGGAGCCGCCGCAAAAGCAGACCGCCCGGCGACGCATCACGCCGCGCAAAATCCTGCAGAACGTTCCGCTGATGGTCGGGCTCCTGATCGTGGCCGTGTTGTTCTTCCTCGTCCTCTTCGGCCCGCTCTGGGCGCCGGAGAACCCGTACCTGGTGGGGACCACCACCCTGACGATGGTCGATGGCACGCTGCAGTCGCCTCCCTTCCCGCCCTCCGGCGCCAACCCGCTGGGCAGCGACCAGTGGGGCCGCGACATCCTCAGCCTGTTGCTCTACGGCGCCCGCAACACCCTGGTGGCGGCGGTCTTCATCACCCTGGCGCGGGTCATCCTGGGCACCGTGCTGGGCATCATCTCCGGCTGGAACGAGGGCAAGGCCAGCGACCAGGCCATCATGGGCACCGTCGGCATCACCAGTTCGATCCCGTTGCTGCTCACCGGCATGCTGGTGATCTTTGCGCTGGACATCCGCCGCGGCATCGTCGTCTTCCTTATCGCACTCTGTGTCGTGGGCTGGGGCGAGATCGCACAGTACATCCGCGGCGAGTTCATCACGCTGCGCCAGAGGCCTTTCATCGAGGGCGCGCGCGCCATGGGTCTCACCGGCGCGCAGACCGCCATCCGCCACGTCCTGCCCAACATCCTGCCCGCGCTGGTGGTCATCACCCTGTTGGAGATGGGCGCCACCCTGCTGCTGCTGGGCGAGCTGGGCTTCGTCGGCGTCTTCATGGGCGGCGGAACGGCCCAGGAGAGCAACTTCATCACCTCGGCCACCATCCCCGACATCCCCGAATGGGGCGCGATGATGGCCGACAGCCGGGTCTGGGCGCGCGGCCGCCCGTGGATGGTCTTCTATCCGGGGCTGGCCTTCTTCCTGGCGGTGCTGGGCTTCAACGCGCTGGGCGAGGGATTGCGGCGGCTCATGGAGCGCGGCAGCTTCAACACCAACTTCATCCTCAGCAAGAAGATGCTGCTCATCGTCGCCGTCGTCGTCGCGGCCACCTGGTACATCGTCGGCCACGTCGGCCCGGCGCCCTCCTATGCGCAGCTCGCCCGCACCTTCGACGGCGACGCGGCTCTTGCGCACGCCGCCGCCATCGTCGAGCTCGGCGACCGGCGCCCCGGCACGCCCGGCAACGACCAGACCGCCGACTACATCGCCGCCCGCTTCGAGGAATACGGCATGCAGCCGGGCGGCGGCGGCCGTTCCTATTTCCAAACAGTCGACACCCGGTTGGTCGAGGCACTGTCGCCGCCCGCGCTGGCGCTGCTTGATGCCGACGGCCAGCCGCTGGCCCGGTTCACGCACCTGGATGACTTTGCGTTTCGCATCGACGGGCACGGCGGCAGCGGCACGGCCACCGCGCCGGTCACGGTCGTGACCTTCGACCCGCAGCAACGACAATGGCCGGTCGAGGTCTTCGCGGGGATGGACCTGCGCGACCAGATCGTGCTGGTGCGCGGCGACAACGCGCCGGAGGGATTCTCCACCGAGGCGCTGATCCGCGGCGCGCGCGCCGTGTTGACGGTCGAGGAGGACGCATACGGCCTGCGCGATCAGGTGCAGTTGGCCGAGCTGGGCGCGGACTACGTGCGCCGGCCCACGCTGCCGGTGCTGGCCATCACGCCTGAAGCGGCCGAGCGGCTGCTGGCTGCCAGCGGGTCCAGCCTCGCGGCCGTTGACGGCAGCATCGAGGCGCAGAAAGATCAGACACCCTGGCAACTGACGCCCCTGACCAGCCAGGCGCAGGTCAGCGTCGAGCTTAGCGAGCCGCGCAAGGTCGCGCTGCGCAACGTGATGGGCCTGTTCCCCGGCCAGGACGTTGCGCTCGACCGCGAGCTGCTGGTGGTGCTGGCGCACTACGACTCGCCGGGCGATGCCTCGGCCGACGGCGTTGTCTACCAGAGCGCGGACGACAGCGCGGCCGCGGTGGCCGCCATGCTCGAGATCGGCCGGCTGTGGCACGAGCAGGACTACACGCCGCGACGCAGCGTGCTCTTCGTGGCGCTGACAGGCTCCGAGTTGGACTATTCGGGCGCCGAGGCCTTCGCCACCAACTATGCCGGGCCGGCCGCAACGCTGGTTGACGTGGCCGGGTTCAGCCTGGCGCGCCTGGCGGCGGGCGGCGACAGGCTGGAGATCAGCGACGGGCCGCAGCGCGTCGCCGACCTGTTCGAGAACAACGCGGCGACACTGGATGTCGCCGTCCAGCGCGGTGAGCCGCTTTCGCACCGCTATCAGGAGGTGCTGCGCCAGAACCTGCCGGTGATCGTGGTACAGCGGACCGACTCCGCCGTGCCGCGGGCCGACGACACCCTGGAGCGGCTGGATGCGGAATTGCTGCGCGAGGCCGGCGAAGCCATCAACCTGACCCTGATCACCGCCAGCCGCGACGCAAGCTGGTGAGACCATGACCCGAAACGCAATCCGCGCTGCCTGGACAATCACCGCGATCGCCGCGCTGAGCCTGCTGGCCGCCACCGTCTTTCTGGCGATGCGCGCCCGTTCGCTGCCGCAGCCAGCCGCGGCCGGATTGACCGCAGCAGCGCCAGCTTCCGGAGAACAGGTGGACCCCGAGGAGACGAGCGCCGCTGCCCGCGCCGCCACGCTGGGCGTCCCCGCGACCAACGGCCTGATCGCCTTCGTCTCTGACCGCGACGGCAACGCCGAGATCTACACGGTGCGGCCCGACGGGTCGGACCAGCAGCGCATCACCAACCACCCGGCCGAAGACCTCTCGCCCTCCTGGACGCTGGACGGCAACCGGCTGGTGTGGCTGCGCAGCGAGCAAGACGCGGATGGCGCGCCCTCGTGGTCGGCCATGTCCGCGGCTCCCGATGGTACCGACCAGCGCGCGATCATCGCCGGCGACGGCTGGCCCATCGCCGGCGCCGAGAACCCGGTCGCCGACCAGGCCGCGCTGTACGTCGTCGAGGACGGCAACGACGACGGCGAGCCAGGACTGGCTGACCGGCATCGCCTGCTGTTGATCGACCTGGCCAGCCCTGACGCCGATCCGCTGGACCTGCTGGCGGGGCTGGAAGGGGTCGCGCCCAGCCCGCGCTTCGGCAACGGCATCCTCCAGTGGTCGGCCGACGGAGCCACGCTCTACCTGCTGCTGGACGTCAACGGCGAGGACGGTCTGTACGCGCTGCCGGTGGCCGGCGGTCCGCCCGCGCTGGTCAGCGCCGGACAGGTAGAGCTGGCGGCCCTCTCGCCCGACGGCGCACAGATGGCGATGTGGCGCGAGTTCGAGGACACGGGGCGACGACGCCGCCGGCTGTTCCTGCACGACCTTGCGAGCGGCCAGGAGAGCGCCTTCCAGATGGGTGGGCTGGGTTTTCAGGCCATCAGCGACCTGTCGTGGAGCCGCGACGGCAGCCGGTTGATTTTCTCCGGCTTCACCGGCGGCTCCGCGCCCAACATCGTCATCCTGGATGTGGCGCGTGACGAGCTGGACGCGGTGTCGCAGCGGGTGGCCGACCCGGCTTTCACCCCCGTCATGTCGCCCGACGGAACCCAGGTGGTCTTCGCCGCCCAGCCATACCGGGCCTCCGGCCAGGGCTTCGAGCCGGCCGGCGACTCCAATCTCTGGCTGGTGGACGATCTGGGCAGCGACCCGGCACAGGTGACTGCCGATCAGGGCAACAACTTCGATCCGGCCTGGCAGCCCGTATTTCGCTGAACCCGACGCCGCGTCAGCGCGCATCGTAAGACAATTTTCCAAATTGTCTCCGAATCGCCAATCGTCGCGTTCTTCCTCGCTCCGCTGGCCGGGCAGTCTGGAAAATTGTGTTACGACTGAAACCGTATGTCCGAAACAACCGCCAAACACCGCCGCCTGCTGATCATCGTCTGGATCGCTGCTTGTCTGGGCCGCCGGTCTGGGCTATTGGTGGACCCAGCAGAACCAGCCGGCCGTGCAGCCCGTCGTACTCGCGCCGGAAGACGCACCGGCCGGCAACGCGCCTGACGCGGTCGATGCGGCCGCGCAGCCAGCGCCCGCCGCGGTCGAGGTCGAGGACGGGGCGCAGGGGTGGTGGATCACCGACGCGGCCGGCCAGGCGTCCGGCAGCGTGGACTACCTGGCACTGGCGCGCAGCTTCGACGGCGCGGCCGCTGAGGCGCGCATCGCTGAGCTGGCCGCCGCGCCCTTCGCCGGCCGGCGCGCCGGCACCGAAGGCGGCCGGGCGGCCGGGGACGCCATCGCGGCCGCCTTCGCCGGCTACGGACTTCAGCCGGCCGGCGACCTCCAGCCTGACGGCAGCCGCAGCTACTTCCAGCAGTTTCCCCTCGACTTCTTTGTGACCTACACCGCGCCGCCGGTGCTGGAGGTGTTCGGACCCGACGGCCAGGCAGCCGGACCGTATGAGTTTCGCCAAGACTATAGCTCCTACGTGCGCAACTACGCGGGGCAGGGCGACGCCGAGGGCCCGGTGGTCTGGGCCAACTACTGCCGTCACGAGGACTTCGACGTCATCGACGCCGTCGGCGCAGTGGCGCTCTGCCGCCAGGGTGGCGGCGAGGATCCGACCCGCAACGCCATCGAACACGGCGCGGCCGGCCTGCTGCTGGTCGGCGATCCGGACGCGCCCATCGACCGCATCGGCCGCTACAACGTGCCGCTGGTGCCCGTGCCACTGCCGGCGTTCCTCATCGACCCCTCGGTCGTGGACGATCTGCTGGCCGGCAGCGGCTACACCTTCGACGACCTGTCGATCCAGTTCGCCGGGCTGCCGCTGCAAACCAACGCACATCTGAGCGTCGCCCTGGAACAGCAGGAGGGTGTCGAGGGCCGCAACGTGCTGGGCATCCTGCCCGGCAGCGATCCGGCCTTCGCCGGCGAGGTCGTGGTGGTCGGCGGCCACTACGATCACCTGGGCAGCGACCCGGCCGGCGAACTGTGCACGCGCGACGCCATCGACGACCCCGAGACCTGCGCCACCAGCCAGGGCGCGGTCTACCCTGGCGCCAACGACAACGCGTCCGGCATCGCTACGATGCTGGAGATCGCAAGAACGTGGCAGGAAGCCGGCTTCCGGCCGCGCCGCAGCGTTCTCTTCGCCGGCTGGGACGCCGAGGAGCAGGGGCTGTGGGGATCGTTTCATTTCGCCGAAGCGCCGACCGTGCCGCTGGAGGACATCGCCGGCGTGCTGAACCTGGATATGGTGGGCGCGGGCGCGGACGAACTGGCCGTAGACGGGCCGGGGCCGGTGGCCGACCGTCTGATCGGCCTCGCGCCAACCTTTGGCATCACCACCACTCTGGGCGACATCGGCCGCAGCGACCATGTGCCCTTCCGGCTGGCTGGCGTCGACGCCTCGATGGTGATCTGGTTCGGCGAAGACCAGGAAGGCAACCCCAAGCTGGCGCACTACCACCGGCCCCTGGACACGCCCGCGGTGATCGAGCCGGGCAAGCTGCAGGCTGTCGGCGAACTGGCCGGCATGACGCTGATCAGCCTGGCCGCGGCCGAGCCGGAGCTGACCGCGATGCTGGACCAGCGCGCGCAGGCGTTCAACGCCGGCGACCGGAGCGCATTCCTGGCAACCAGCACGGCAGCCGAGCGCGCCGCCGACGCCGCCTGGTGGGACTCGACGGCCAGCAACCGGCCGGAGAGCCTGTCGGCCAGCCTGGTCGACGCGGTCGTGGCGGGCGACGTGGCGACCGCCACGATCCGCTACGAGATTACACCGGCCGGCGGGCAACGGGAGCGCGTCGACGGCACGGTCCTGGCGACGCGCGGCGCGGACGGCTGGCGGCTGGCCGGCCCCGCCATGCAGCGCCTGACCGGCGACGGGCTGACGCTGGCCTACCCGCCCAGCCTGGCCGAGATCGCGCCCCAGGTGCTGGACAGGGCAACCGCGCAGCGGGCAGCCATCGCGCGCCAGTTGGGTCTGTCGCAGCGCCGCCCGGCCGCCACGTTGACCCTGCACCCATCGCATCAAGCCATGCAGGCAGCCGCAGGGCTGACCTTGCCCGAGACCGTCACCTCGTGGGCAGCCGGGAACCAGGCGCACGTCGTGGCCAGCGCTGGCATCACCCGCACGAGGGCGCTGACCGACACGTTGACGCTCCTCGCGCTGGCGCAGACCGGCCTCAGCGAAGCCCAGGCGCCCTGGCTCTGGCGGGCGCTGCCGGACTATCTCGCCGCGTCGGGCGACCGGGAAGCGCTGGCCGAGAGATACCTGTCGGTGCTGCGCCAGATGCTGGTCGATCCCGCGCCCTTCAGCGCGACCGACTTCCCGTCGGCGCTGCGCAGCGAGGCCGGCACGCCCTTCTGGAACGCGCAGGCCTGGGCCATGACCGGCTACCTGTTGGAGGGGCACGGCCTGCCAGGGGCCGGCGACCTGGCAGCGGCGCTGGCGCAGACAACGGATACGGACGGAGCGGCGCGGGCGTTCCAGCAAGCGCTGGGCCAGTCGGCGGCTGAGTTCGATGCAGGCTGGCAGGCAAGCTGGCGCGACCGCATCGACGGTGCGCAGGCGCAGATCGACGAGTTGTTGGCGCGGCGGCAGGCTGCTGTGGAAACCGGCGACCGGGCCGCGTTCCTGGCAACGGGCGACCCAACCAACCCGCTCCAACTGGCCGACGACGCGGCCTGGTTCGACCGCAGCCAGACCCTGGCCTCGCCGCTGACCAACTTCGAACTGACCGGGCAACTCAAGGGACTGACTGCCGATGGCATGCTGGCCGACCTGATGGCAAGCTGGCAGGCCGGAGATGACCGGCAGCGCCAGGTCAGGCAGACCGTCTGGCTGCCGCTGCGCGACGGCCAACTCACCTACGGCGGACCTTCGTGGATGGCGACGCAGTCGGGGCCGGTGACCGTGCTGTCCCCGGCCGCCAGCCAGGCGCTGGCCGAGGCGCTCACACCGCTGCTGGACCACGCCTACCGGACGGTGGCCGCCGCGCTGGGCGTTGAACCGGCGCCCTTGACGGTCAAGCTGTACACCAACGACCTGGCGCTCAGTCTGGCGGCCGGGCACGATCTGCCGGCGGGCGCGGCTGCGGTACCGGTCCCCGGCGGGTCGCTGCACGTTGTGGTCAAGTCTCAGCAGGGCGCGGCCGCCGTGACGGACGTCCGCAACGAGCTGCTGGATCCCATCGTCGCACAGTTGCTGGCCCAGATCGGCGTGCAACCGACGACCGACACCCTGTGGCTGCGGGCCGGCCTGGGCCGCATCGCGTTGCAATGGGTCGATCCCAACATCGGCTGGCAGCAGGCCAACCGGCTGGCCGACAAGATACCGCTGGCGGCCCAGCAGGGCCGCTTCTGGCCGCTGAGCCAGCTTCCCGATCCAGCCGCCCTGGCTTCGACCGCCAAAACACTGGCGCAGGCCGAAGCGTGGGACTCCGCCAGCTATCTCATCCAGCGTTTTGGCAGCGAGGGGTTGAGCAACCTCCTGGCAGCGCTGGCGGATGGAGCGACAACGGACGCTGCCATGCAGTCCGCGCTGGGCGTTTCGCTGGACGACTTCGAGCAGGATTGGCTGGCGACCGCGGGCGTGCTCCACGCGCCGCCCGAGTGGCTGGCGCTGGCCGAGAGCTTCGACGCTGAGCGCGCGCTGGCCGAAGCGACCCGGCTGTCCGGCGACGAGTTCGCGGGCCGCGAGACGGGGACGGACGGCGGGCGCAACGCGGCCGACGAGATCGTCAATGCCTTTGCCGAGTTGAATCTAGAGCCTGTTGGCGACGCCAACACGTTCTTGCAGACCTTTGCTATCAGCCATACCGTTCCGAGCGCGCCGCCGGCGCTGACGCTCCGGCAGGGCGACCAGACACTGGAACTTGCCTACCGCACCGACTTCCTGGAGCGGACAGGCGGCCACGCGCTGGGCGGGCAGGCCAGCGGGCCGGTGGTCTGGGTGCGCGATCCGAGCTACGACGGCATGGCGCTGGACGGCAAAATCGTGTTACGCGATCCGACCGAGCTGCTGGACACGGAGATACGCAACGCGGCCGAGGCGGGCGCAGGAGCGCTGATCCTGCTGACCGCGCCCGGTCCCAACCGAATGAGCTCGCGCACGCCCATCGACGGCAGCCAGATCGTAACGCCGACGATCCCGGTGCTGGAGTTGACCCAGGATGCCTTCGAGCAACTGCTGACCTTCTCCGGTCACACGCTGGTGGAGCTGAACACGGCGCCGGCCGCGCTGCGGCTCGACTTGACGGCCGAGGTTGCAGTGCCACTGAGCGAGATCGGGACGCGCCAGGGCGCCAACGTGTTGGGCTTGCTGCCGGGCAGCGATCCGGCGCTGGCCGACGAAGTAGTGATTGTCAGCGCCCACCTGGACGGGCCAGGCGTGGACGGCGCAGGCACGATCTACCCCGGCGCCAACGACAACGCGGCCGGCGTCGCAACATTGCTGGAGATCGCGCGCAGTTGGCGCGCCGCCGGCGTGCAGCCGGCCCGCCCGGTGCTCTTCGCGGCCTGGGACGGCGACGAGGTGGCACAAGCCGGCTCGCGCGCCTATCTCGCCAACCCGTCCGTGCCGCTGACGGCGACGCTGGGCATGCTGAACCTGGACGACGTGGGCGCGGGCCGCGGCTTCTTCCTGACCTACGAGGGCGACCGCAACCGCGAGGCGTTGACCAACCAGTCGCTGGCGTTCGCGGCGCTGGCGCTCGGCGTCCGGGCCGATGTGAGGCAGGCAGAGGACACCGGCGACCAGACGTCGTTCCAGCGCGCCGGCCTGCCTGCCACGCTGGTCATCTGGGCCGACGCGGACGACGATGCCAACACAACCAAGGACACTGCCGACGCGCTGGATGTGGTCAAACTGCGCCGTTCCGGGCAGGTGACGTCGCTCGCGCTGCGCTGGCTGGCCGATCACTGACCCTGAACTGGAAGGAATCTCGCTGGCACGAGCGGCGAATCTGTGTTATAGTATTGTCCGGGTTTTCGCTACCTTTCTCCCCGCACATGCGCCGAGAACACCAAAACAACGATTTACGTCAAAGAAAGGACACACCAATGGGATACCCTTACAAACTGCCTGACCTGCCATACGCGCAGGACGCTCTTGAGCCGTACATCGATGCGACGACCATGGGCATTCACCACGACAAGCACCATGCCGGCTACGTCAACAACCTGAACAAGGCCCTGGAGGGTCACGAGGACTTGCAGAAGAAGGACCTCTACGAGTTGCTGGCTGACCTGGACAGCGTGCCGGCCGAGATCCGCACCGCGGTGCGCAACAACGGCGGCGGCCACGCCAACCACTCGCTCTTCTGGAAGGTCATGAAGGCGGGCGGCAGCGGCGCACCCGGCGGCAAGCTGGCGGACGCGATCAACTCAACGTTTGGCTCCTTCGACTCGTTCAAGGACCAGTTCTCCAAGGCGGGCCTGACGCAGTTCGGCTCCGGCTGGGCGTGGCTGTCGGTGAACGGCGAAGGCGGGTTGGTGGTCTCCTCGACCCCCAATCAGGACACCCCGATTTCGGCCGGCCTCATCCCGATCCTCGGCCTCGACGTCTGGGAGCACGCGTATTATCTGAAGTACCAGAACATGCGCGGCAACTACATCTCGGCCTGGTGGGAAGTGGTGAACTGGGACGCGGTTGGCAGCAACTACAGCGCAGTCCAAGTGGCCATGGGCGTCGCCGACGTGGTCGGACGCGTCAAGTCGGCCTGGGACAAGATCTTCGGCTAGACCGACAGCGGCCTAGCCATATCCGCTGACACAAAACGGCGGTCCAGCACGCCTGGGCCGCCGTTTGTTTTGGCGGTGCGCTCGTAGCAGGCGCTTCAGCGCCCTTCCGGACGGGGGCTGAAGCGCCTGCTACAAACCTTTGGATGTCGATGTCGCGATGACCATGATCACCTTCGACCACGACGACGGGCGATTTAACCTGCGGGTCGCCGGCGTGGTGCTGGACGGCGACCGCGTGCTGCTGCAACAAGATCCGGCCGGCGACTTTTGGTTCCTGCCCGGCGGACGCTGTGAACTGGGCGAGGCGATGACGGAGTCCTTGCAGCGCGAGATGATGGAAGAACTCGGCATCGCTGTCAGAGCGGACCGACTGTTGTGGGTGGTCGAGAACTTCTTCCGCTTCGACGGATACGTCTTCCACGAGGTGGGCCTTTACTGGCTGATGCACTTGCCGGAGGAGTGGCTGGCAGCCCATCGCAGCGGCCCGATCAACGGCATGGAAGGAGATGTTCCGATCCTTTTTCGCTGGTTTGACCGCCGCGAGATCGGCTCCATTCCCTTGCATCCACAATTTCTGCGCAGTGCGCTTGACAACCTGCCCAGCACGCCACAACACATTGTCCAGCGCGACTGAAG
Organism: Caldilineales bacterium; assembly: GCA_041391245.1. Classification (GTDB taxonomy): domain Bacteria; phylum Chloroflexota; class Anaerolineae; order JAAEKA01; family JAAEKA01; genus JACKBK01. The sequence continues at coordinate 169,034 of JAWKOJ010000007.1, read as the reverse complement.
TGTCCCGCACGCCAGCAGTCGTCGAATCAGGGCGACGCTGCCGCGGCCACCATCTCTGGCTACGCAATATGAGCTACGCAGTACGCCGCTAACATAACTCACAAACCGACAACGGAGGCAAACAATGGATCGAGTCTACACAATGGAACTGGTGCGGTCGTTTCAGGTCGGCGAGATGAGCCGGCGCGACTTCCTGATCAAGGCAGGCGCGGCGCTGGGCAGCTTCGCAGCCGCGTCGACGGTGCTGGCCGCCTGTACGCCGGTCACCGGTCCGACAGAGCCGGTGGTCGTCGCGACCCTGGAGCCGGCTGCCAGCGAACCAACCCTGACCGCGACGCCTGACGGCTCCAGCATCCTGACGCAGATGGTCGAATACCCGGACGGTAAGGGCGACACGCTGATGGCCTACGTGGCGCGTCCGACCGGCGACGGACCCTATCCGGCCGTGGTTGTCATCCAGGAGTGGTGGGGTCTCAACGACCACATCAAGGATGTGACCAACCGCTTTGCTGCCGAGGGGTTTGTCGCCCTGGCGCCCGACCTGTACCACGGCGCGGTGACCAGCGAACCCAACGAGGCGCGCAAGCTGGTGATGGAGATGGACCAGGACACGGCGGTCGCTGAGATTCGCAGCGGCATCGACTACCTGCTGGCGCAGGAGTATGTGGCAGGACCGACGGTCGGCATTACCGGCTTCTGCATGGGCGGCGGGCTGACCTTGCAGATCGCGCTGGTGGAGGACCGCCTGGGCGCGGCGGTGCCCTGGTACGGCTCGCCGCTGAGCTCGCAGCAGGCAGCTACGGTCACTGCGCCGGTGCTGGGCAACTATGGCAGCCTGGACGGCGGCATCCCGGCGTCACGCGTCGAGGCCATGGGCGAGGCGATGACCGCCGCCGGCATCCCTAACGAGTTCTACATCTACGACGGCGCGCAGCACTCCTTTTTCAACGACACGCGCGCCAGCTACAACCCGGAGGCGGCGGCGTTGGCGTGGGAACGCACGTTGGCGTGGCTGCGGACATACGTGGGATCGTAATGCCCGAGGGAGTTCGCCCGTTTCTTTCGAACCGCGGAGTGTCTGTGTGATCTAGCAGGCAACGTACAGCTTGTCAGCCGCCCGGCCAGGCGGACCGGGCACTCCGATCAATGAAAACGAGCGGGACTCGGTCGGAGACCGGCCCGAGCGAGGCTGTATTTTCGAAGCTGGATGTGGCGGGGCGTGCCGGCGTGCCGGTGGTCGCACGCCGGATGGCAGGATCATGCCGGAACCGGCTGCCCTGTTCGTTGGTTGATGAAGGCGACGATGTCCTGGGTGTTGGTCCCGGGACCGAAGATTCCCTCCACGCCGGCCGCCCGCAGCGGCTCGATGTCCTCGTCAGGGATGATGCCGCCTACCAGGACAATCACGTCCTCCATGCCCTCGGCGCGCAGCAATTCGACGACCCGCGGGCAAAGGGCCATGTGGGCGCCGGAGAGGATGCTAAGGCCGACGACGTCCACGTCCTCCTGCAGGGCCGCTTCGGCGATCATCTCTGGCGTCTGGCGGATGCCGGTGTAGATCACCTCGAAGCCAGCGTCGCGTAGCGAACGGGCCACTACTTTGGCGCCGCGGTCGTGGCCGTCCAGTCCGGGCTTGGCGACGAGAATGCGAATTTTTCGTTCTGGCATGGGGGTATCTCCGTTGGCTAGCGCGTCTATGCACGATAGCGGCATTTTAACAGAGACACTGCCTGGTAGCCAAATTGACGAATTCAGCCGGTGGCTTCCGAAGTCTCGGATGCCACCTCATCTTGAGCACACCCATTTCATTTGACAGCCTCGACCGGTTGTGTTACCATCTCGCTGCTTGAGGAACTCCTGTCACATGCACACCCGTTTGATCGCCCATCGACACCAACATAGCCACTCTCTTGTGGAGAGCGTCACTTCGATTCCGCGCCCGCGCCTGGACCTGTCCTGGTGCGGTTTTTATTTTTCCTACTACTTTGCGGGATCAACACGCGCGCTTCACGCCCAGTCTGCACCGGTGTCCTGACCAGGAAACTTCCGATCCGACCGACAAGAGCGTGGAGCGCAAGGCTCCACGTTTTTTTGTGCAACCAGACGCCCTGCGCGCTGCGGCCGGTGTCCGACCGAGCCGCAGCGCGAACAGGTACAGCATCATCCGGAGGCCCTATGCCCAGTCGAGGCGTCCGCGGCGCCACTACCGCCGACGAGAACACACCTGAAGCGATCCTGCGCGAGACGCGCCGCCTGCTGGCGTTGATGATCCACCTCAACGGCATTCGCCCAGACGATGTGGCCAGCATCATCTTCTCGACGACGCGCGACCTGACCGCCGAGTACCCTGCGCTGGCCGCCCGCCAGCTGGGCTGGCTGGACACGGCGCTGCTGTGCGGCCACGAGATGGATGTGCCGGGCGGGCTGCCGCGCTGCATCCGGGTGCTGGTCAACTGGAACACCGACACGCCCGGGCACGACGTGGTACACGTCTACCTGCGGGGCGCGCGCAATCTGCGGCCGGACAAGGCGGAGCTGCCTCCGGTCAACGACAACGAGCTGGAAGGCTGGATCGAGCGCCAGGTTACCACATGGCGGAATCAGAAGTCCGCCAAGAAGGAGAAAAGAATGAGCGTCGTAGCGTTTCAGGGCGAGCACGGAGCCTACTCGGAGCAAGCTGTGTTCCAGCATTTCGGCCAGGAGGTGGCGTCCCTGCCGTGTTACGCCTTCGAGGGCATCTTCGCGGCCGTCGAGTCCCGGGAGGCGGACTTCGGCGTGCTGCCGGTGGAGAACTCGGTGGCCGGCTCCATCAACCGTGCCTTCGACCTGCTGCTGGAGCGCGACCTGCGTGTCTGGGGCGAGGTGTTGCTGCGGGTGCGCCATAATCTGATGGCGCCGCCCGGCACCGCCTTGCAGGACATCACCACGGTGCGCTCGCATCCGCAGGCGCTGGCGCAGTGTGAACGCTGGATCAACCAGCGCGGCCTCAAGGCGGTCACCTGGTACGACACCGCCGGCAGCGCCAAGGAGCTGGCAGCGTCGCCGGAGTCGGGTGTGGCCGTCATCGCCAGCAGCCTGGCCGCGACAACATACGGGCTGGAGATTCTCGCCAGCGGCATCGAGGACCTGACCTGGAACTACACCCGCTTCTTCGTTGTCGGCCGCGGCGATCCGCCGGTCAGCGGCAACGCCAAGACATCGCTGGTGTTCGCGGTGACCCACGAACCGGGGTCGCTGGTGGCGTGCCTCAACGAATTCTCCAGCCGCGGCATCAACCTGACCAAGATCGAAAGCCGGCCGCGGCGCAACCGCCCGTGGCACTACGTCTTCTACCTCGACTTCGACGGCCACTGGCAGGATCCCGGCTGCCAGCAGGCGATGGTTGGCCTGCTGACGCGTGCGGCCTTTGTCAAGCACCTCGGCTCCTATCCCGCGGCCGAGATGCCGGCGGAGAACGGCGATGCGGGGCAGCGCGAGATGCTGCAGATCTAGCAGACTGCGTATGGCGTATGGCCGATAGCCGATAGCACGCTTACTCCCTGGCATCGGCAATCAGCCATCTGCTATCTGCCATCAGCAAACCAACAAAAGGCAGGTAATCCCATGATCGTCGTCATGAAAAAAGGGGCCACGGCCGCCGAGATCGGCTCGCTCATTGCCCGGGTCGAGGAGCTTGACCTGACGCCGCACCCGATCTACGGGGAGATGCACACGGTGATCGCGGTGGTGGGCGAAGCGGTCAAGGTCGAGCCGGAGGTGTTCCTGCAGATGCCCGGCGTCGAAACCGTCACCCGCATCGGGCACCAGTTCAAGCTGGCCAGCCGCCAGACCATGCCCGAGGACACGGTGATCGCCCTCAACGGCACCACCATCGGCGGGAACAAGCTGGTGGTGATGGCCGGTCCGTGCAGCGTCGAGAGCCGCAGCCAACTGATCGAGACAGCCCAGGCGGTCAAGGAGGCCGGCGCGCGCATCCTGCGCGGCGGCGCCTTCAAGCCGCGCACTTCCCCCTATTCCTTCCAGGGCATGGGGCTGAAGGGACTGGAGCTGCTGGCCGAAGCGCGCGAGGCCACCGGTCTCAAGATCATCACCGAGGTGATGACGCCCGACGCGGTCCCGATGGTCAGCCAGTACGCGGACATCCTGCAGATCGGGGCGCGCAACATGCAGAACTACGGCCTGCTGAACGCGGTGGGACGGACCCAGCGGCCGGTGCTGCTCAAGCGCGGCATGATGAGCACCATCCAGGAGCTGTTGATGTCGGCTGAGTACATCATGTCCAACGGCAACTACCGGGTGATGTTGTGCGAGCGCGGCATCCGCACCTTTGAGCCGATGACCCGCAACACCTTCGACCTGAACGCCGTGCCGCTGCTCAAGCAGCTCAGCCACCTGCCTGTCATCGGCGACCCCAGCCACGGCACCGGCCGCTGGGATCTGGTGGCGCCGATGGCCAAGGCTGCGGTCGCCTGCGGCGCGGACGGCCTGATCATCGAGGTGCATCCCCGACCCGAGGAAGCGACGTCGGACGGTCCGCAAAGCCTGAAGCCGGAGCGCTTCGCCCAGATGATGCGCGAGTTGAAGGCGTTGGCAGGGGCGTTGGGGCGGGAGCTATGAGCAGCGTAGTGCGTATTGTGTGTTGGTGGGTCTGGGTGCCTCTGCGGTGTCCGCGCTATCAGTGGACCGCTGTTTTCTTTACACACCCACGGCACTTTACGAGCCGGTCACCAGCTACGCATTACGCAGTACGCACTACGTCTCCCAGCTTTCCGCCAAATGCCACCACTTGATGTAGAATTTCACAGACTCTACCACGAGGTTATGCTATGATCATAGTCATGAAAGCCGGTGCAGCGCTTGCCGAGGTTGAGCACGTCACCAACCGCATCGACGAGTTGGGATTCAAGGCGCATCTGAGCCAGGGAACCGAGCGCACCATCATCGGCGTCATCGGCGACGAGCGCACGCTGGAGCCGGCCACGTTCGAGTTGATGGACGGAGTCGAGAAGACGATCTCGATTCTGCCGCAGTACAAGTTGGCCAGCCGCGAGTGGCGGCGGGAAAACACCGTCGTCGATGTGGGAACCACCAGGATCGGCAGCCGTCAGCTGGCGATGATGGCCGGGCCGTGCAGCGTCGAGAGCCGCGGCCAGTTGCTGGAGGCGGCCCACGCGGTCAAGGAAGCCGGCGCGACCATCCTGCGCGGCGGCGCCTACAAGCCGCGCTCGTCGCCCTACTCGTTCCAGGGGCTGGGCGTCGAAGGCCTGGAGATATTGGCCGAAGCGCGCGAGCAGACCGGGCTGGCCATCGTCACCGAGGTGATGGCGCCCGACAAGGTGGACCTGGTGGCCGAATACGCCGACATTCTGCAGATCGGTGCCCGCAATATGCAGAACTACGCCCTGCTGCTGGCAGTTGGCGCGTCCAGCCGGCCGGTGTTGCTGAAGCGCGGCATGATGAGCACCATCGAGGAGCTGCTGATGTCGGCCGAGTACATCATGTCGGCCGGCAACTACAACGTCATGCTGTGCGAGCGCGGCATCCGCACCTTCGAGACCTACACCCGCAACACCACCGACATCAACGCCATTCCGGCGCTGAAGCAACTGACGCATCTGCCGGTCATCGGCGACCCCAGCCACGGCACCGGCAAATGGGCGCTGGTGGCGCCGGTCGCCAGGGCGCTGGTGGCAGCCGGCGCTGACGGCCTGATCATCGAAGTTCATCACGACCCGGAACACGCCCTGTCGGATGGCGCGCAGAGCCTAAAACCGGAGCGCTTTGCCCAACTGGTGCGTGAGACGCGCCTGGTCGCCGAGGCGGTGGGGCGGACGCTTTAGTGATCGTTTGCCGTTTGCTCCCAACAAAGGACAACCTTGAGTAGCTTCGCATACGACAAACCCCTGGCCGGCTGCACGGTGGCAATAGCCGGTTTGGGACTGATGGGCGGATCGCTGGGGCTGGCGCTGCGCGGCCGTGTGCAAAGTGTGCTTGGCATCGCCCGCCGCGCCGAAACGGTTGAGCAGGCGCTGGCCATCGGCGCAATCGATGACGGCGCGAGCGATCTCAGCGCGGCCGGCAACGCGGACCTGATCGTCCTGGCGACACCGGTGAGCATCATCCTGCGCCAGATCGGGGAAGTCGGCGCGCTGGCCAGGCAGGGCAGATTGCGCGACGGCGTCGTGCTCACCGACATGGGCAGCACCAAGGCCGCCATTTGCGACGCCATGGCGCGGCTGCCAGCCAGTGTGCAGCCGGTCGGCGGCCATCCCATGTGCGGCAAGGAAACCTCCGGGCTGGACGTCGCCGAAAGCAGTCTCTACCGCGATGCCCCGTTCATCCTCTGTCCGTTGCCGGGCACGCAGCCGCAGGCAACCGCGCTGGCGGCCGCACTGGCGCAGGCAATCGGCGCGTGCCCGCTGGAGCTGGACCCGCTGCGCCACGACCGGCTGGCGGCCGCCATCAGCCACGTTCCCTATCTCGCATCAGCGGCTCTTTTCGCGGCTGCTGCTGAGCAGGCGGATGGCGACGAAACAATCTGGCAACTGGCCGCGGGCGGCTTTCGTTCCACAACCCGGCTGGCCGGCAGCGATCCACTGATGATGGCCGACATCCTGCACAGCAACCGGGCGGCCGTTTTGGAACACATCGACCGGCTGCGCAGCCAGCTCGACCAGCTTGCCAGCCTGGTTGCCGGTGACGACGACCAGGCCCTGCGCCAAGCGCTGCAATCGATCCAGGCGCGCCGGCAGGCTTTCATCGATCAACACGGGGCATAGCCCGCCATCCAGGTGACAGTCACCTCGACGCAATAAGCATCACGTTTCATCCTTCACGCATCACGAGTCCCATGAACCTCATCATCCATCCTGCCCAGGAACTTCTCGGTACCGCCCGCGTCCCCGGCGACAAGTCGATCTCGCACCGCGCCGCCATGTTTGCGTCGCTGGCCGAGGGCGAGAGCCGCATCCGCAACTTCCTGCCCGGCGGCGACTGCCTGGCAACCGTCGGTGTGCTGCGATCGCTGGGCGTGACCATCGACCAGCCAGCCACGACCGAACTGCGCATCGACGGCGCCGGACTGCACGGCTGGCAGGAGCCGGCGCGCCCGCTGGACTGCGTCAACTCCGGCACGACCATGCGCCTGCTGGCCGGCCTGCTGGCCGGCCAGGCGTTCTTCAGCATCCTCGACGGCAGTGCGCAACTGACCCGTCGTCCCATGGGCCGCATCGTAGAACCGCTGCGACTGATGGGCGCGACCATTCACGGACGGCAGGGCGGCAGGCAGGCGCCGCTGGCCATTCAAGGACACCCGCTGAGCGGCGTCGACTACGCCATGCCGGTAGCCAGCGCGCAGGTCAAGTCGGCCATCCTGCTGGCCGGCCTCTACAGCAACGGGCTGGCTGTCGTGCGCGAGCCGGCGCCGACCCGCGACCACACCGAACGGATGCTGACTGCGATGGGCGCGCAGGCGGGCCGGGTCGGCCAGGTCATCGCGAGCGAACGACCCAAGCGCCCGCTCCTGCCGCTGGACATCACCGTGCCGGGCGACATCTCCTCGGCCGCGTTCTTGTTGGCCGCGGCGCTGCTGGCGCCCGGCGGCCACGTCACCCTGGAGGCTGTGGGCGTCAACCCGACCCGCACCGGCATTCTCGACATCGTGGCGCAGATGGGCGGCGCGGTGCGCGCCGATAACCTGCGCGACGAGGCCGGCGAGCCGGTAGCCGACCTGGTCGTGCAGCCCGGCCAGCTGCGCGGCGCAGAGATCGGCGGCGCGCTGATCCCGCGCCTGATCGACGAGCTGCCGGTGATCGCGGTGCTGGCCACCCAGGCAACTGGTCGCACCGTCGTGCGCGACGCGGCCGAGCTGCGCGTCAAGGAGACCGACCGCATCGCGACAGTGGTGGCCGAGCTGCGTACCCTGGGGGCACAGATCGAGGAGCGGCCCGATGGCTTCGTGGTCGAGGGTCCGACCAGGCTGCGCAGCGCGCCGGTCAACAGCCACGGGGACCACCGCCTGGCCATGGCGCTGGTCGTAGCCGGGCTGGCGGCCGACGGTCCGGTGCTGGTCGAGGACACCGGCTGCATCGCCGACAGCTTCCCCGGCTTCGAGCGCATGCTGGCAAGCCTGGGCGCGGAGCTAGAGAATGGTTAGCCTGGTGACCAGTGTTACGCAGAACCGGCGAGTTGCGAAGTTTTGGGTTAAGCCGACTGCCAGAAAGGTAGGCGACAATGACAAACTTGCCCATCGATCTCGACACGCTGCGCAGCAATTTGCAGCGGGTGCGGTGACCTCATTGCCAGCCTCCTGGCGGCAGCCGGCGCCGGCGAGGTGCGAGTCGCTGCGCCGCAGTGAGGCTCAACTGCAGCACTTCAGATCAATACCGGCGGCGGGTCTCTGGTGGCCGGCAATGTTTCAGCGCGCGAGTTCGTCGGGCGCGACAAGGTGATGGCAACGCTGGCCGATGGCTCGTTCATCGTCGGCGGCGACGCAAACGGTCTTATCGTGATCAACGTTTCTGGCGAGCGCCAACGACTTGCGCCCGAGCTGGCGCCGGTGGATACGCTGTTGCACGCTTACTACCAGTGGCTGGCGGCCGACTGTCGCCGTTCGCCGCTGGGCGTCATCGACGCCAAGTGGCTGGGAACCGGCGAACAACAGACCATTCCGCTGCCCGATGTCTACGTGGACCTGGATGTGATCCCCTCGGCGCCCAGAGAGGCGGAGACCGAGCGCGGCTGGGCGCTGCGGCTGGTGCGCGGCCTGGGTGAAGCAGGCGGCCGCGTGCCTGCGTTGGCAGCGTTGGCCAGCGAGCCGCGCTCGGTCCTGGTGGGCGACGCCGGCAGCGGCAAGACCACCTTCGTCAACCATCTGAGCTACCTGCTGGCCGACCCCGACCGCTCCGGCAGACCGGCCTTCTGCCCGACATCCTGCAGGGCCGGCTGTCGCGCCCGATCCCGCGCGAGTGTGGCGGCCGAGCACATCCCGGCTGACGCCCGCCGCGGCGATGCCGGCATGCTGTGGCAGGCGCTGAAGCGGATATTGGCACGCGCTCTGGCCAACTGGCCGCGGCGCTGCTGCTGCCGGAGGTCCAGCGGCGGCTGTGCCAGGAAGGCGGACTGGTGCTGCTGGACGGCCTGGACGAAGCGCCGGAGGCCGGCCGCTGCCGCCATACCCTTCGCTGGAAGCAGTGGCCGGAATGGCGGCCACGCTGCCTCGCAGACACCGGACGATTTCGGTCACCGCCCGCCCCTACGCCTACGCCGATCCGCAGTGGCGGCTGGAGGCCTTCACGACCCTGCCCTGGCGCCTTTCAATGAAGAACAGCAGGCGCTTCATCGGGCGCTGGCAGCAGGCGGTGCGTCCGGCCATGGGGTGGAGCGAGGAGACGGCGCGCAAGAAGGGCCAGATCTGCAGGAGGCTCTGGTGGAGCGCCCTATCTGGCCGACCTGGCCACCTTCGCCTTTGCTGCTGACGCTGATGGCGACCTTGCACTCCAGTCGCGGTCAGCTGCCCGAGGATCGGGCCGATCTGTACGAGCAGTCGGTCAGCCTGTTGCTCTCCCGCTGGCAGCGGGCGCGCGAGGCGGTCGGCCCTGGCGGCCAGCCGGTGGTCGAGCCGGGGATTCTACAGGTGCTGGAGACAGGCGAAGGCCCGCTGCGCACGGCGCTCAACAAGCTGGCCGACGCCCAGGAACGCCAACGCCAGGACGCCGAGGGACGCGACGCGCCGGCCGACATCCCCGTGGAACGGGTCTTGTGGGCCTTCAAACCGCTGCTGGGCAAGGTGGCGCCGGACACGCTGCTGGAATATCTCCACCATCGGGCGGGGCTGCTGATCCCACGCCGGGAGGAGGTTTACGCCTTTCCGCACCGCTCCTTCCAGGAATACCTGGCCGCCAGCTACCTGTTCGACCAGACCGACTTCTACCAGCGCCTCAGGAGCTGAAGACGAGGACATGGACTGGTGGCGCGAGATCTTGTTGCTGCCCACGGGTGCGGCGGCATCGGCAGCGGCGGTACGCTCCCGAAGGAGCTAAGCGCCCCTCAATCCGGCCAGGGAGCCGCAACGAGCTGGCTGGCGCATGGTGGGGCTGGTGGCGAGGCAGCCGCCGAGCTGCGGCTGGCGGACCGGGTTCGCGAGGGACAGGACTACGGCGACCTGCTGGGCGCCATCCGTTACTGGCTGGTCCGTCTGGTCGAAGGCGGCCGCCTGACGGCCGGCGAGTTCGCGGGCCGGCGATGCCCTGGGCAAGCTGGGCGACCTGGCCCGGCGTCGGCCTGGTGGATGGGCTGTCGCCGCTGCCTGACATCGACTGGGCAGGCCATCCGGCCGGGCCTTCACCATGGGAAGCGACGAGAGCGACGGATATGGCCTGGGACGATGAGCGGGACGCCCACCGGGTGGACCTGCCGCTGTACTTCGTGGCGCGCTACTCCGGTGACCAACGCCCAGTTCCGCCCCTTCGTCGAGGGGGACGGCTACGACAACCCGGACTACTGGACAGACGAAGGCTGGGCCTGGCGCAACGGAGCGGATCCCGACCTGTCGCCCTACGACGACCTGCCAGAGGATCTGCGCAAGGACATCGCCGATTGGCTGGCAGATCGAACCGTTGACAAGCGCAAGAAGCCCTGGTGGTGGGACGACCCCAGGTGGGGCGCGGCCAACCGGCCGGTGGTGGGCGTTTCGTGGTACGAGGCGCTGGCCTGGTGCAGGTGGCTGGACGGCCGGCTGCGGGCGTCCGGCGGCGTGCTGCGGGTCGCGGACCAGTCCGTCGCCATCCCGCCCGGCTACCGGTGCGCATCTGCCCAGCGAGGCCGAGTGGGAGAAGGCGGAGCGTTAGCGGCGACGGCCGGCGTGGCCGTGGTAAGGCGGCTGGCAGGAGTGACGGGCCACGGAGGAGGCCGGCCTGGAGCAGACCAGCCCGGTGGGCCTCTTCCCCGACGGCCGCAGCGCGCATGGCCTGCTGGACATGGCAGGCAACGTCTATGAGTGGACCCGCAGCAAGTGGGGCGGCAAAACGGCCAGGCCGGACTACGGCTACCCCTACGACCCCGCCGACGGCCGCGAGACGCTGGCCGGCCCCGACCTGCGCATCGTGCGCGGCGGATCCTGGTATTTAGAACAAAGGTTCGCTCGTTGCGCGTACCGCTACGGGGGCGTTCCTGACGGCTTCGGCTACGACGTCGGGTTTCGAGTGGTGGTGTCCCTAGCGAATTCTGAGTTCTGAGTGCTGGCTTCTGAGTTCCGGTTCCTGAATCCTGTCCGGGTTCGCCGGGGCACGCCCCGGCGAATCGCCGGATTTTTCCACGAGCGGAGTACCGCCGATTGCCGGACGCGCGGATCGGAAGAACTGACCGTGCAGGTCTGGAAGATGACGGAATCCTACGCCGACCTCTATCCGACCATCGCTTCCTTCGAGAACCTGCACCAGGCCTTTCGCAAGGCCGCCAGAGGAAAACGCGGCCAGCGCTCTGTCGCCGCTTTCGAGTTCGACCTGGAAAGCAACCTCTTGCGATTGGAAGAGGAGCTGCTCGCTCTGACCTACCGGCCCGGCCCGTACCGCTCGTTCACCATCCGCGATCCCAAGCGGCGGCTGGTATCGGCCGCGCCTTTCCGCGACCGGGTGGTGCATCACGCGCTGTGCAACGTCATCGAGCCGATCTTCCAGCGCACCTTCATCGGCGACTCCTACGCCAACCAGGTGGGCAAGGGCACGCACGCCGCGCTGGACCGCGCCCAGGCCTTCGCGCGGCGCTATCCCTACGTGCTGCAGTGCGATGTCGAGCAGTTCTTTCCTTCGGTGGACCACCAAATACTGCGCGCCGTCATCGCCCGCAAGATCGTCGATCCGAAGGCGTTGTGGCTGGCGGACCGCATCCTGGCCGGCGGGCAGGGCGTGCTGGACGAGATCTACCAGCCGGTGATGTTTCCCGGCGACGACCTGTTCGCCATGCAGCGGCCGCGCGGCCTGCCCATCGGCAACCTGACCAGCCAGTTCTGGGCCAACGTCTATCTCAACGAGCTCGACCAGTTTGTCAAGCGCCGCCTGCGCTGCCAGGGCTACCTGCGCTACGTCGATGATTTCCTGCTCTTCGCCGACGACAAGCGCCAGCTCTGGGCCTGGAAAGCCGCGATCCGCAGCCTGCTGGCCGGCCTGCGACTGACGCTACACGAGCGCGAGAGCACCGTCTACCCGGTGGCCGGCGGCATTCCGTTTCTGGGCTTCCGTGTCTTTCCCGACCACCGGCGGCTGAAGCGGCGCAACGGCGTGGCATTTGCCCGCCGGCTGCGCATTGCTTACCGCGCCGTAGCCGCCGGCGATCTGACCTACGAGGAGTTGCAGCGCCGCGTGCAGGGATGGATTGCCCACGCGCGCCACGGTGACACGCGCGGTCTGCGACGCTCGTTGTTGGCCGCGCCCGTGCCAAGGTATCAGCATGCAGCAATCTCCCATCTTCACCCGCACCTATGACTTGCTCCGCTGGTTGATTCCGGCTACAATCAAGTTCCCTCGCCAGCAGCGCTTTGTGCTGGCTGAAGCCGTACAGCGCACCGCGCTTACCTGGCAGGAGCAACTGATCGAGGCCGCCTACAGTCCAGCGCCGCAGCAGAAGCTGCGCGAGGCCGACGTCACATTGACAAAACTGCGCACCTACCTGCGCCTGTGCAGCGACCTGGAACTGCTGACGCCCGGCCAATACGCTCACGTCTCCCGTATGGTGGACGAGTTGGGTCGACTGCTGGGCGGCTGGATGGAATCGTTGAAGGAGAAACCGCGGCCGTGAGAGTTTTGCGGCCTGCGTTCTCTCGGGCCGGACCACCGCCGCTCGTTGCGCGTACCGCAACAGGAACATACCTGACAACTTCAACAACAACAACGGGTTTCGAGTGGTGGTGTCCATGGCTTTTCCCCAAGCGGCAAGTGCCGGGCACTTTCCGAAGTGCCCGGCACTTAAGTCCCGGCCGGTAGATCCCGCCATCACAGCGATGCGGGACGGCGCCCCAAAAGCTAGCCCGGTCCGGCCCGGGTCGCGTCCGTTGTTCGCCTTGCGCACAGCGGCCGGCCAAATATCGTCCGGTCCCCGCGCCCTGACCGCATACGGCGGCGCGGCGCGGGGGCGCATCAGGACTGGCAGTCCTTGGCCCTACCCTGTAGCAAGTCTCGACGCGACGGCCAGGTCTGCCGCTCGACTCAAGGACTGCCAGTCCTGCCTCAGCACACGAGACGCCCATGAAACGCTACCTCCCGCTCCTCCTGCTGGCTCTGCTGCTTATCGTGCTCGGCCTGACCGCGCGGCTGTGGCTGCCGGCCCTGCTGAGCTTCACGGAGGCCAACAGCGAGCTGATCCAGGGCCTGGAGGCGCTGGTGCAGCTCCTGTTGCTGGCCGGCGGCGCGCTGCTGGCCGTGCTGGGCTACCGGCGCAGCCGCCAGCCGTCGCCCGCGGCCACCACTACCGTTGATACGGGCGGCGGCGCCTATGTCGGCGGCAGCGTCAGCACCAATGGCGGCGATTGGACCGGCCGCGACAGCATCGTCACCGGCGGTGGCAACATCACCAGCATCCGCGTCGAGCGCGACCTGGTGATCCAAACCGCCGGCGAACTGAGCAAACGCGCCAGCCCGGCCGCCGGCGATCCCGCCGCGCTGCGCCGGGCGACCGAGGCCTACCTGACCTATCTGCTGGACCGCCACCGCTATCTGCAACTGAAGGGCATGGGCGTCCACGACCGGATACCCCTGCAACTGCCGCTCCTCGATCTCTACGTGCCGCTCAAGGCGCGGCTGGAGATGCCGGAGGGCGAGACCTGGCAGCGCCACTTGCGCCTGGCCGGCCGGCCGCTGGAGCCGGCTGAAGCGGAGGCGGACGCGCTGGCGCTGGCCGGCCGGCTGGGCGAGCCTGTGCCCGTCCTGGACCTCCTGGGACGGCACGACGGCCTGATCATCCTGGGCGACCCGGGGGCGGGCAAGACCACCTTCCTCAAGGTTCTGGCGCTGCAACTGGCGCTGGGCGCGGCGAGCGGCTGGGCATCGGCGAGCGGCTGCCGCTGCTGGCCTCGCTGGCCGACTACGCCGGCGCGCTGAGCAACGATCCCGACCTGCGCCTGGACCGGTTCATCGCCGGCGCGTACAAAGCGAGCGGCCTCGACCTGCCCATGGAGGAGATGGTGGGCGATGCGCTGGCCCACGGCCGGGCGCTGCTGCTGCTGGATGGCCTGGACGAGGTGCGGCAGGCCGCCTTGCGCCATCGGGTGGTGGAGCGGGTGATGGACTTCTGCACCGGCCAGCAGCGACGCGGCAACAAGTTCGTGCTGACCAGCCGCATCGTCGGCTACCGGGCGGTGCGGCCCACGCCAGGACGGCCTGGCCGAGTGTACGCTGGTGGACTTCGACGACGATGAGATCGAGGCCTTCGTGGGCCGTTGGACGGCGACCCTGGAACGCCAGGCGGGGGGCGACACGGCCATCAGCGCGGCCGACGCGCGCCGCGAGCGCCAGGAGCTACTGGACACCGTGCAGCGCAACCCGGCCGCGCGCCGGCTGGCCGCCAATCCGCTGCTGCTGACCATGCTGGCCATGATGAAGCGCCAGGGGGTCGCCCTGCCGGAGCGCCGGGTGCAGCTCTACCACCAGGCCGTAGAGACGCTGATCTCCAGTTGGAACCGGGCGAGGAGCATGGGCCGGCAGGCGCCCGGCGCGAGCTGGACGGTGGCCACCGTGGCCGTCCGGCCCCGCTGGCGCTGTGGATCCACGGGGAAAGCCCGGGAGTGGGGCTGGTGTCGGAGTGGGCGCTGCGCCAGCAGTTGGAGGAGATCTACCGCGGGCAGGGCGCGGCCGTCCCGCCGGCGGCGGCCGCGCAGTTCCTGCGCGACATCCCGGCCGAGACCGGCCTGCTGCTGGCAAGGGGCGAGGGTCAGTACGGCTTCATCCACCTGACCTTCGAGGAGTATCTGGCCGCGGTGGGCATCGCCGCCCTGGGGCAGGTGGACCTGCAGCCGGTGACGGCCTTCCTGGGCCAGCACGTGGGCGACCCGGTGTGGCGCGAGGCCAGCCTGTTGACGGTGGGCTACCTGGGCATCGTGCAGCGCCGCCCCCTGGCGGCCGGCGAAGTGGCGGCGGCGCTGGCCAGCGAACGCCCCGGCCCGCCCGGCGAAGCCGTGACACTGGCCGGCGAGGCCGTGCTGGACGCCTGGCCCGACGGCGTGACCGCGACCTGCAAGGAGACGGTGGTCGCAGCGCTGGTGGAGACGATGCAGGACATGGCCGTGCCGCCGACCTTGCGCCGTCGAGCGGGACTGGCACTGGGCAGGCTTGGTTGGCAGCCGGATGACCTGGACACGTTCGTCCCGGTGGAGCCAGGCAGGTTCCTCTACGGCGATACCCGAGAAGAACGCATTATCTCCCATCGCTACTGGATCGCCAGATATCCAGTCACCAACGCCCAGTATGCCCGCTTCATGGCCGATGGTGGCTACGACAACGAACGCTGGTGGAGCAAGGAAGGCTGGGCGTGGCGTCAGGGCGCGGACACCGATCTGGAGTTGATCGAGGCCAAAAGCCTGAGGGATTTATACGCAACGATTCTAGAATTGCGTCCGCTGGACAAGCGCAACCGGCCTTTCTTCTGGGACGATCCTGACCTGTGCAACCCCATTTTTCCTGTGGTCGGCGTTTCCTGGTACGAAGCCCAGGCCTACGGCAACTGGCTGCATAGTGGCCCGCAGGCCGTGTCTTGGCCGGCGGCGGCAGCGAACCCATCCCGCCCGGCTACCGGGTGCGCTTGCCGTCCGAACAGGAATGGGAGCGTGCCGCCAGAGGCGTCGATGGCCGCGAGTATCCCTGGCTCGGCGAGTTCAATGCCGCCAACGCCAACGTGGCCGAGAAGACGGGCCAGGGCATGGGAACAACCGCTATCTGTACCTATCCTGGCGGCGCCAGCCTGTCGGTGCGTGGGACATGAGCGGCAACGTCTGGGAGTGGACCGCGTGCGCTGGTCGGGGAGAGAACCGCTTTTCACACTTCGGCGGTGCATTTTATGTAGATAGAACATATGCTCGTTGCGCGTACCGCTTCAGGAGCTTTCCTGACGACTTCGGCGACTACCTCGGGTTTCGAGTGGTGGTGTCCCTAGCGAATTCTGAGTTCTGAGTGCTGGCTTCTGAGTTCCGGTTCCTGAATCCTGTCCGGAATTCGATGGGGCGTGCCCCATCGAATCGCCGATTTTTTTCGAGCCAGTCCCCCAGCAGCGCGACGGGTAAGTCTGTCCAATTGCGTCCTTCGTGCCTTCGCGGACATTCGCAACTTCGTGATCCAAACATCGCTGCGCATCTACACTACATTCTGGAGGTACCCATGACTGACAAACAACCACCCACCCCGCCCGCCAGCGTGACCACCGGCGGCAGGGCATACATTGGCGGCAACGTGGACACCGGCGGCGGGGCCTTCGTCGGCCGCGATCAGACCATTACCCAGGTCAACGCCGCAGGGCGTCTCGCTGGCCGAGTTCACCGCACTGCTGGCCGAGCTGCGCGCCGCTGCCCGCTGCCGGCCTGGACCCCGACACGGCCGAGATCATCGACGCCGACGTGCAGGTGGTCGAAGCGCAGGCCGCCAAGCCGCAGCCCAGCGCCGCGGTCATCACCAGCAAGCTGGAGGGGATCGCCAAGGTGCTGGCGGCAGCCGGCGGCGTCGCGGTAGCCGCGCAGAAGCTGCTCCCCATGGCGCAGCAGGCGCTGGAGTGGCAAAGCCGCTGTTCGGCTAACCATGACCTTTCTCACCGGCCTCATCGGCTGGCCTCTGGGGCACAGCATCAGTCCGGCGATGCACAACGCGGCGTTTGCAGCGCTGGGGTTGGAGGGCGCTATGACGCGCTGCCGACCGCGCCGGCCGATGTGGCGCAGGTGGTGCGCGGGCTGCCGGCGAGGGGCTACCGCGGCGTCAACGTGACAATCCCCACAAGCAGGCCGTCATGCCGCTGATGGACGAACTAAGCGAAGCGGCGCGCGTCATCGGCGCGGTGAACACGATCACTGTGGACCAAGGACTG
Organism: Caldilineales bacterium; assembly: GCA_041391245.1. Lineage (GTDB taxonomy): Bacteria > Chloroflexota > Anaerolineae > JAAEKA01 > JAAEKA01 > JACKBK01. The sequence continues at coordinate 151,979 of JAWKOJ010000007.1, read as the reverse complement.
GCAGTCCTTCCGAGGACTGCCAGTCCTGCGGTACTGCGCGGTGACAACACCGACTGGTTGGGGTTCCTGCATCCGCTGGACGAGCGCGGCTTCGACCTGGCGGGCAAGTCAGCGCTGCTGCTGGGCGCGGGCGGGTCGGCGCGCGCCGTGGTCTATGCGCTGGCAGTGCGCGGCATTGCCAGCCTGTCGATCTGGAACCGCAGCCCAGACCGCGCCGCCGATCTCGCCCAACATGCCGCGTCCCTCTCCCCCGCATTAACCATTCACCAATTCACCAATTCACCGTTCACCGTTTCCGGTCCTCCTCCCGACCTCATCATCAACACCACCCCTGTAGGCATGTGGCCCACCGTCGACGCATCGCCCTGGCCGGACGAGCTGCCTCTGCCGCCGGGCGCGCTGGTCTACGATCTGGTCTACCGGCCGGAACAGACTCGCCTGCTGCGCCAGGCTGCCGCGGCCGGCTGTGCTACGCAGGGCGGCCTTGAGATGCTGGTCGCTCAGGGCGCGGCGGCGTTCGAGATATGGACCGGCCACGAGGCGCCCCTGGACGTGATGATGTCGGCGGCCAGGACGGCGCTGGCCGGTTGAAGCGCGGATTTCCTCCCACTCAGGGTCTGCGTCTTCTCCCTCTTGGCTTGCCGCCGCGCATGGTTTCGATCTGTAAGCGGTGAACGGCATCGTGGGCGGCCATCTCGTACAGCAAGCTTAACAACGCCATGGGCTCGCCCCAGGGGGCGCGCGCGACGGCTACCAGATCGGCCGGCGCTGCTTTGTCGCAATACTGGATGGTGCGCCGGTGCCAGGTGGCCAACCCATCGGCCAGTTCGATGACGTCGAGCTTGGCGCGCGCGTTGACCTGGCTTTCGTTCCACTCGTCGTCGTACAGCGCACCGTCCTGCCAGTCCCGCTTGCCCGTCCAGTGCTTGACGGTCCGGTAGATCTCCTCGTCCCAGCTCAACAGGTGCGCCATCAGGTCGCGCACCGTCCAGTAGCCGCACGTCTCCACCGAGACCATCTCGCTTTCGTGCATCCCACCGATCGCGTTGAGAAACTCGTTCCGCTCGCGCACGATGTGGCGGCGAAAGTCCTCCAGATGCAGCAAGCCGGCCTCAGCACGCCACTGCCAGATGCCATCGGCATGCACCTGGTCGTGGGCAATCGTGGCGTTGAGTACGTCGGCGATGCTTTGCATTTCGCCCGTGGCGCGTACCTCGTGCGCGCCAAAGAGCGCCTGGTTGGGCAGCTTGCGCAGATATTTCATGATCTGGTGGCGCAGACTGTCCAGCTCGTCCATGACCTCGGCCATGGTGAAGCCGCTGCGTCGGCGGATGGCTGCCAGGTTGAACTCGCGCTCGTCCAGCGGGTCGGGGAAACATGGATCGCCCTCGTTGACCAGGTTGCGCACAGCGGCGAACAGGGTTGCCTCGCGCCCGGTCACGTGGCTCAGGACATCGAGGACGCACCACTCGGCGTCGACGCCCGGCTGGCGGGTCTCGTCGCTGGTCAGAAACAACAGGGAACGTTTAAGCTCCTGGCGGGCGCTGATCAGATCTTCGTAGAGTTGGTGTCGATTGGGGAAGTCGCTCATGGTTGTTCCGGTTGACTGGTCGGGCGGATACGTTCTGCTGCCGCGTAGACGTTGAAGTTCTCGCCGCGGGCATATCCGATCAGGGTGATGTTCCACTCGCGGGCCAGTTGCACGCTCAGGCTGGTGGGCGAGGTGCGGCTGGCAACCACGGGAATGCGCATCTTGGCGGCCTTGTTGAGCATCTCCGAGCTGATGCGGCCGGTAGCCAGCAAGGTCCGGCCGGCGGTGGCGATGCCTTGCTGCAGGCAGTAGCCCCACAGCTTGTCGATGGTGTTGTGGCGGCCCACGTCTTCAGCCTGGGCAATGATGCGCTGGCCATCGCTCAGCGCCGACGTGTGAACGCCCCTCGTCAGGCGATAGAGCGTCGCCACATCCATCAACTGGCGCATACCCTCGCTGACCTGGCGGGCGGTCATTGTCACCGTCGACTCGACCGGCGGCACGCGCTGGCTCAGGTCGTCGAAGGTCACGCCGCCGCCGCAGCCCGACGTAACGATGGCCCGCCCGGGCAGCACCGGCTCAGCGTCGCGCAGCCACACCTCGACGCAGGTCTCGCTGGGACAGGTGTGGATCAGCCGCACGTCGGCGATGTCCTGGATGATCCCTTCCGAGCGCAGAAAGCCCAGCGCCAACTGGTCCAGATCCTTGGGCGTGCACATGAACGACACCAGCTCCAGGCCGTTGACATGGATGCGTATCTGCTCCTCGTGGATGACAACACCGTCCACGGGGGTCGGGACGCCGCGCTCCCAGCGCACGTAACGCCAGTCGAAAGCTCCTTTGCTGCCCGGCATTCCCGTGCTACTTGCGCAGTTTGTCCTGGGTCCAGCCGACCACACCCTTGATCGACCGTTCCAGGAAAAAGATCAGGCAGGCCAGCCCGGCGCCGCCCAGCAGGGCAGTTCCCAGCAGCGCCAATGTGTCTGACCGCTGCGAGGCGCGCCCTGCGTCGAACAGGTTGCTCCATGGTGTGGGTACCGGCGCGCCGGTGTCCAACTGCCACACATCGAACAGCGACATGGCCGCGTTGACCAGCACCAGCCCGGCCAGCAGGCAGACCACCAGCAGCAGCGTGCGCCAAATGATACTTCTATCGCGTAGTTGCATTGCCGACTCTTGGCTCGTCAAGGGTTTCTCTCATTAGTCTGGGGTCGCTATGGCCGGTCTCCGACCGAGCCACCTGTAGGTTACACCTGTGGACTCGGTCGGAGACCGGCCATAGCATTGGCTCCACAATTATCACGCGTGCTCACGTTGCGCGCGCCGTGCCGCTCGTCGGTTGCCGGTATCGACCGGCTCTTTCTGCTCGAAATGCGGCTCATAGCCCGCCAGCGGCGGGCCATCCAGCGCGGCCCGCATCGCGGCCAGGTGCGCCGGTGTGCTGCCGCAGCAGGCGCCGATGACCTCGACGCCCAGCGCCCGCATCCGCTGCGCGTAGTCCGCCATCACCTCAGGCGTGCCGTCGTAGGCGATCTCGCCGCCCTGCCAGCGGGGCAGGCCGGCGTTGGACTGCGCCATCAGCACCACGCCTTCGGGCCGCGCCTGCGCCATCTCCCACATGATGCGCTCGATCTCGGCCGGGCCGTTGCCGCAGTTGGCGCCGATGACGGTCACGCCCCAGGAATGGAGCGTCTGCACGGCCTGCGCCGGCGTCACGCCCATCATGGTGCGGTAGTTGGTGTCGAAGGTCATGGTGACCACGACCGGCAGGTCGCACGCCTCGCGCGCTCCCTCGACCGCGGCCTGCACCTCGTCCAGCGAACTCATGGTCTCGATCAGGATGAAATCCACGCCGCCTGCTGCCAGCCCCGCGACCTGCTCGGCAAAGGCTGCCCGCGCCTCGGGAATCGTCACCGGACCCAGCGGCACCATCAGCTCTCCCGTCGGGCCGACAGACCCGGCTACCAGATGGTCCGTCCCGGCCACCTCGCGTGCCAGCGCCGCCGCGGCCTGGTTTAGTTCGAAGACCTGGTCTTGCAGCTTGTGCAGTTTGAGCCGGTAGCTGGTGCCGCCGAAGCTGTTGGTGGTGATGATGTCGCTGCCGGCGTCGGCGTAGCCCTGGTAGATGGCGCGCACCACATCGGGTCGCTTGACGTTCCACAGCTCCGGCGCGCCGCCGTCGGTCAGCCCGGCCTGCTGCAGCATCGTGCCCATCGCGCCGTCGCCCAGCACCAGCGATTTGTCTTGCAACATCTCCAGTAGTCGATCGCTCATGATACTCCTTCGGTCTGGTGAACAGTAACCTCTGACAACTGATTACTGGTTACCGATCACTGATCACTCGCCCCGCCTGATTCGCATCAACGCCTTGGCGGTCTCCACGGCCACGGCTGCGTCCTCGCAGTACCGGTCGGCGCCGATGTCCTCGGCGAACGCCTCGGTCAGCGGCGCGCCGCCGACGATGACGTTGACGTCCTTGCGCATGCCTTCCTCGACCAGGCGGTTGATGACCACCCGCATGTAGGGCATGGTGGTGGTTAGCAGCGCCGACATGCCCAGCAGCTCGGCGTTGTGCTCGCGCAGCGCGGCGATGAACTGGTCGGCGTCCACGTTGATGCCCAGGTTGATCACCTCGAAACCCGCGCCTTCCAGCATCATGCCCACCAGGTTCTTGCCGATATCGTGGATGTCGCCCTTGACGGTGCCGATGACGACGGTGCCTTGCCGCTGTACGTCCTTGGCGTCGGTCAGCAGGGGGCGCAGGATCTCCATCGCGCCCTTCATGGCCTTGGCGGCCATCAGCACCTCGGGCACGAACAGAATGCCATCGCGGAAGTCCTCGCCGACAATGTCCATGCCGGCCACCAGCCCGCGCGCCAGGATCTCACCCGGCGTCTGCTGCCACTCCTCCAGCGCGGCGACCGTGGCTGCGACGACCTCGTCCTTCAGCCCGTCGTACAGGTCGTCCTGCATGGTGAGATAAAGATCTTGCAATTCGGTGGGTAAGGCGTCTAAGCCGTTGTCGCTCATGCTGTCTCTTTCTCTTTGTTGACGTCTTCGGTCCAGGTGGCAGTCGCTTACCAGGCGACAGTCACTTTTCGCAGACTCCTGTAGTGGAGCGGATGGAGCCGAAAGTGACTGTCACCTCAGGCCACGCGCTGCCGCTCACGGCGTTCGGCGCGCGATCTGCCCGCGCGGCTACCGTTCTCTGTCGGCGGCGGCGGCACGATACGTTGCGCCTCGGCGGCGTCCAGCAGCGGCTGGAGATGCGGAAACGCATCGGTCTTGTGCGGGATGTGAATCGCCGCCACGAACTCGTTCTCGAAATGCGGGTCGGTTGCGGTCTGCACGTGGTGCACCTCGCGCGCGACCTGGTCGGCCTCGCGCCGCTTTTCCTGGTTGAGCAACAGGATCAGCGCGCCGTCGCCGGCCGCGTTGCCGACGGCGCTGACGTGATCCAGGTCGCAGTCGGGGATCAGCCCCAGCACCATCGCGTGCTGCGGGTCGATGTAGGAGCCGAACGCGCCGGCCAGCACGATCCGGTCGACGCTCTCCAGGTTGTAGTGGCGCATCAGCAGCTTGGCGCCGGCGTACAGCGCGGCCTTGGCAAGCTGGATGGCGCGGATGTCGTCGCTGTGGACCACGATCGCGCGGCCGGTGGAGGTTTCGTGGGGCCAGGCCAGCACAAAATAACCCTTGGCGCCCTCGAACTGCAGCCGGTCGGTAGGCGCCGCCGGGACCAGGCGCCCGCTGCCGTCCATCAGCCCGGCCAGAAACAGCTCGGCAATCGCCTCGATGATGCCGGACCCGCAAATGCCGGCCGCCTTCACCGTCGCCTGCTCCTCAGCCCGCAGCCGCTGCCGCAACTCGCGCGCCTCCCTGGCGCTCAGCGTCGAATCTCCGCCATCCGCCATCTGCCATCTGCTATCTGCTATCTGCCCGTCTGCCCTTCTTTCCTTCTTTTCCTTCTCCGACCTCACCCATTCGTCCCGTCCGATAACCTTGTACTGCACTTCCAGCGTCGCCGGGTCGATGCGCACCCGCTCGATCGCGCCCGGCGCAGCCCGCATGCCGTGCAGCACCTGCGCGCCCTCGAAGGCAGGGCCGGTGGGGGAGGAGGCGGAGAGCAGCCGCCGGCGGTTGCCCAGGACGATCTCGCCGTTGGTGCCGACGTCGATCAGCAGCGTGACCGGATCGCGGCGGTGCGGCTCCTCGGCGATGATGACGGCCACGTTGTCCGCGCCGACGTAGCCGGCCTCGACGGGCGGGATGTGAACGTTGGCGCCGGGAGCGATGCGCAGGCCCAGATCCCTGGCCTTTACGTCCAGCGACTCCTTGATGGCGGTGGCAAACGGCGCGCCGCCCAGGGCCGTCGGGTCGATCCCGAGGAAGATGTGGTGCATGATGGTGTTGCCCACCGCGGTCATCTCCACGACATCGCCGGGGGTCAGGTCTGCCTCGTCGGTCGCATCGGCCACCAGGCCGTTGAGGGCGTCGATCACCGCGCCGCGGAGGGTCGCCAGCCCGTCCCGGTGCTCCATGACGTAGGAGACCCGCGACATCAGGTCTTCGCCGTAGGTGATCTGCGGGTTCATGCGGCTGGCGGTCGCCAGGATGCGTCCCGTGCGCAGCTCGGCCAGATGCGCGGCGATGGTGGTGGTGCCGATGTCCACCGCAACGCCGAACAGTTCCTCGCGGTAGCCCGGTTGCAGCCGCACCACCTGCCGGTCGTGCCAGACGGTGGCCGTCACGGCGTGGACCGCCTCGCCCTCCGGCGTGCGCATGCGGCCCTGGCTGAGCGCGGGCTGCAAGGCGGGCAGGATCACCGGGTCGATGGCCAGCTGCGCGCGGTCGAGGTCGAAGCGCGCCGCCAGTTCGTCGGCCAGCCGCGCCCAGTCGCTGCGTTCGTCGTCCATGGTGGCCGCCGGTAATTCGACATAACACAGCCGCATGGCCGGGTTGACCTCGAACGCCCGCTGGCTGGCGGCCTTGCGCACCACCTGCTTATGGGTCCGGCTCTCCTCGGGCACGGTGACCAGCACGTCGCCCAGCACCTGGGCGGCGCAGCTTTGCCGGCAGCCGGGCAGCAGGCCCTTTTCCTCCCGGTAGCGCGCCTCGCGTGCCGCTTCCGGGGTGACGTGATCGGGGGACGACTCGATCCCCAGGCGGCTGAACTGGCCTGTTTCGATGCGGACCTGGCACTTGCCGCAGGTCTGTTTGCCTCCGCAGATCGACTCGATCTCCACGCCCAGCAGCCGCGCGGCATCCAGCAGACTGGTTCCTTCGGGCACGTCGCCCTGCCGGCCTGCCGGCTGAAAGACCACGCGGTGCAGCCGACGCTCAGATCGAGCGTTTCCGTTGCGCTGGTCAGCCGTGGCGGCGGGAGAGGTTGAAGGCATGGTGTATGGCTCGTCGGGAAGGTCGGTTGCGCCTGCGATATGCCGCGGCGCGGCGCGGGCGGGGTCGCCCGGCGGCGTAACCAAGGGATTGTATACGCCGCGAATAGCACTGTCAAATACGCGGCGATTCTTGCCCCCTGCAACAGTCGTCCCGAACGCCCACAAGGGGCTATCCTACGATCTCGGTTTTGCGTCGGGTCAGGGCGTGCAGGATAGGCCTTGTGCCCGTCCGCTTTCCTGCGGCGCCCACAAGGGGCTATCCTACGATCTCGGTTTTGCGTCGGGTCAGGGCGCAGGATAGGGCCTTGTGCCCGTCCCGCTTCTCCTGCGGGCGCCCACAAGGGGCTATCCTACGAAGTCGGATTGGGCTGCGGTGTTCTGACGGCATGCCCGGAATCGCAGCGCCGGCCTGATGGAACACCAGGCCGGCGCTGCGTGTTTCCCTTGCCGGCGGTCAGGACGCTGCGCCGGATGCTTCCTTGGCCCGCCGCCTGGCTGCTTCCTTTTCTTCCCGGCGCGCGGCCCGGTTTGCCCGTCCCCGGTTGAACCGGGAGACGGCCCCTTCCACCAGGCTGTAGGCGGTCGGGACCAGCAGGATCGTCAGCAGGGTCGAGGTGATCAGGCCGCAGATGACCACGATAGCCATGGGCTGGCGGAAGTCGCTGCCCGCGCCCAGGCCGACGGCCACCGGCAGCATGCCCAGGATCAGCGCCAGCGTCGTCATCAGGATGGGACGCAGCCGGATCGGGCCGGCCACCATCAGTGCCTGGTCGCGCGCCATACCGTGCTCGCGGCGCAGTTTGTTGGTCTTGTCCACCAGCAAAATCGAGTTCTTGGTCACGAGCCCCATGAGCAGGATCATGCCGATCATGGCTGTCATATCCAGCTCCATCCTGAAGATCGCCAGCCCCAGCAGGCCGCCGATCACAGCCAGCGGCAGAGCCAGCATGATGACCAACGGCTGGGTGAACGATCCGAACTGCGACGCCAGCACCATGTAGACAAACAGCACCGACAGCAGCATCGCCAACCCGATAGCGCTGAACGACTCGCTCTGCAGGGCCAGCTCCCCGGTGTACTCCCACGAGACGCCGGCCGGGAACTCGGTCTGATCCAGCATCGCGCTGATGTCGGCGACCACGTCATCCTGGACGCGGCCAAAGGTGTTGGCGCCGATGATGACCGCCGACTGGCGGTCCACCCGGTTGATCTCGGTCGGTCCGCTGGCTTGCTCAAGATAGGCGATCTGGCGCAGCGGCACGAAGCCCCGCTCGGTCGGCACCTGCAGGTCGAGGATCTGGTCCAGCTTCTGGCGGTCTTGTTCCTGCAACTGGACGCGGATGTCGGCCTCCGGACCCTGGCCGCGGAAGGTGGCGACATCGTCGCCTTCCACCAGCGTGCGGATGGTGCTGCCGACCGTCGCGATGTTGATGCCCATGTCCGCCGCACGTCGCCGGTCCACCACCAGCAGCACCTCAGGCTTGCCGGGGCGATACGAGACATCGACGTCTACCAGACCGGGGATCGACTTGAGCCGATCCGCCAGGCTGACGGCAAAGGTGTTCAGTGCGTCGGTATCGCCGATGGTCTGCAAGGTGATCTGAACGGGCATGCCCAGTACCGAGGCGCCGCCACCGCCCATCGACGTGAAGCTGCCGCTGCTGATGGAGAGGCCGGGCACATCGCTGAACTCGCGTCTGGCCGTCGCGACGAAGTCATCGGCGGCCGCGCCGGGCGCGAGGCTCACGGTGAAAGAGGCATTCTCGGGCGTGCCGGCGCCGCCGACCGAGGCCAGCACCGCGGCAACGTCGTCGCGGGCCAGCAGGCGCGCCTCGATCTGCTTCGCCACGTTGTCGGTTTCCGACAGGGCCGTGCCGGGCGGCAGAACGAGGCCGATATCGACCGATCCCTGGTCGACCGCCGGCATGAACGCCTGGTTGAGATCCCTGGCAAACCACAGGCTGCCCACCACGAAGGCAGTAACAACCGCGATGGTGACGAGGCGATGGCGCAATGTCCAGCCCAGCACATGCTTGTACTGGCGATCGATCCAACCCAGGCCGGCGTGGGATGTCTCCAGCGCCTCCGCTTCCTCTTCGGTATACTTGGCTTTCTGCCGCTTGAAGAGGTGGGCCGACAGCATGGGTGCGAAGGTAAGCGCCTCGAACAGCGAGATCAGCACCGCGACGCTGACGACGACTCCGAAGGAGTTCAGGAACTTGCCGATCAGGCCGCCGACGAAGGCAATCGGCAGGAAGACCGCGACAATGGTCAGCGACATGGCTACCACCGGCATTGCCACCTCGCCGGTACCATCGCTGGAGGCTTGCTTGGGCGACTTGCCCATCTCCATGTGCCGGAAAACGTTCTCGCGCACAACAATGGCGTCGTCGATGATCAACCCGACGGACAGGGTCAGGGCCAGCAGCGAGACGATGTTGAGGGTCATGTGCAGCGCCGACATGACGCCGAAGGTGCCCAGCAGGATGATCGGCAGGCCGGCCACCGTGACCAGGGTGTTGCGCAGGTTGCGGAAGAAGATGAACACCACCAGCGACGCCATCAGCGCTCCGATAAGAAGCTCGCGCATGGCGTCGTTGAAGCTTTCCTCGACGAACTTCGACTGGTCCTGAACGATGTTCAGATTGAGGTCCGGCCGCTCCCTGGCCAGCGCGCCCAGTTCATCGTGGACGCGCGAGGCGACCTGCACAGTGTTGGTGCCCGACTGTTTGCGCACCGAGATGACGACCGCATCCTGGCCGTCCAGCCGGCTGTAGGTGTCCAGCTCCTTCCAGCCGTCCTGCACGGTGGCGATGTCGCCGACCCGCACCGCGCCTAGCGGCGAGGCGATCTGCAGGTTGGCTACGTCGTCGACGGTGTTGAAGTTGCCGGGGGTGCGCAGGAGCAGATTCTGGCCGCCCTGCTGCACGCTGCCGCCGGGAATGCTCCAGCTTTCGGCGACGATGGTGCCGATCACCTGCTGCGGCGCAACGCGGCGCGACTTGAGCGCCTGCGCGTCCAGCAGCACCTGCACCTCCCGCTCGCGGCCGCCGGTGACGGTGGCATCGGCCACGCCCTCCAGCCGCTGCAGGCGGGGCAGGACTTCCTCGGTAACGGTGCGGCGCACCCCTTCCGGATTGCCCTGGCCGGCCTGCATCGCGACCGAGATGTCGAGGATCGGCAGTGAGGATGGGTCGTACGCGACCACCTGGGGTTCGAGGATGTCGTCCGGCAACTGGCTGCGAACGTTGGCGATCTTCTCGCGCACGTCCTGGATCGCCTGATCGATGTCCTTGTCAAGGTTGAAGCTGACGATGACCAACGAATAGTTCTCGCTGGAGCGTGACTGCACCTCTTCGACCCCGGGCGCAGTGACCATCGCCTCCTCGATCTGGCGGGTAAGCTGGTCTTCCACCTCGCCGGGACCCGCGCCGGGATAGACGGTGACGATGGCCATGGTGGGGAAGGCCACGTCGGGATAGAAGTCCAGCGGCATGCTGGTGTAGGCGACCACGCCCACCACCACCAGCGCCAGCATGACCATGGTGATGAAGACGGGGTTTCGGATCGATACGTCCCAGATCTTCATGACTACTGCTCCACAAGCTGAACGGTGGCGAACATGCCCGGCTTCAGGTCGCCGGCGTTGGCGCCGGTCGGCCGGACCGTGACCTGCACCGTGCGGGTGGCGTGGTCGAAGGTCGGCGCGATCTCGGAGATCACACCGTCGAAGACCTCATCGGCGTAGGCGTCCACGGTGATGCGTACCGGCTGGCCGATGGCGACCTCCTGCGAGCGAAACTCCTCGATGGCGATCAGTATCTTGACATCGTCGGAGAAGATAACGGCCATGGGTACGCCGGGGCCGGCCATGCCGCCCTCGACGGCGTCCAACTGGTAGATGAAGCCGTCGGCGGACGCCTCGATGGTCGTCTTGTCCACCTGCATTTGCGCCAGGTAGACCGCGACCTCTGCCTGCTTGACGCCGGCTTCGGCTGCCTTGATCTGGGCCGGTTCGGCGCCGCGCTCCAGGCGGGCCAACTGCGATCTGGCAGCCGCCAACTGGGCATAGGCTCCGCTGATCTGATCGGGGGTCGCGCCCTTGAGCAGTTTGTCATAGCCTGCCTGCGCGGCCTCCAGTCCCAGCGTGGCCTGTTGCAACTGCAGGCTTTCGGGCAGCATCGCCGCGAAGGGCTGGCCGGCGATGCGGTCATACTGTGCCTGAGCGATCTGGACGCCCGCCTCGGCCTGGCGCAACTGGGCCAACATCATGCGCTCGTCCTCGTCGGATGCGCCCGCCAGTGCATGGTTGTACGCGGCCTGGGCCGCGGCAACACCTGCCCTGGCTGCTTCCACATCCACATCGTTGGGCTCCTGGGTCGCCAGTTCCACCTGCGACTGGGCCATCTCCAGCGCCGCCTCAGCCTGGGCAAGCTGCGCTTCGGCAAGCGTCGAGTCGACCCGGACGATCAGGTCGCCCTTGGCCACGGAGTCGCCGACCGCGACCGGCACCTCTGTGATCTGCCCGGCCACTTCCGCCACCACCGGCACCACCGTGTCGGCCATGATCTCGCCGTTGTAGGTCAGGCTCAGTGCGTCCAGACGGCGCGTTTCCCCGTCGCCGGTCGAGGCTTCGGCCGAGTCCGGAGATACCGCCGGCGTGCTCACGACAACCGGCGGGGGCGTGGGCGCGCTGGCAGGCGGCGTCGCTTCCGCTGCCGCAGCGCTGTCGCCGCCGGACGAGGTTAGCCGGTCCAACGCGGCGCAGCCGCTCAAGGCCGTGGCCAGGACAAGCACCAGCGCCAGCAGGCCCCATGCTCGCACCGGCTTGTGTTCAATCAATCTCTTCATGTCTCGTCACCTTCCTGAGGGTGGTCGGAAAACGCGGTTCAGATGGATGTCGTGTCTTTGGCTGCCGGCGGACTGTGTAGCGTGAAAGGTGAAACGTAATGAGTGTCTGTGTGAAGATATCACGTCTTCACGTTTCATCGCCCAAAGTTTGCACGCGCACACTGCCTACCGCCAGCTTGCCACCTGTTCCATCGAATACCCATACGTGATCGGCACATCGATGGGCAGTTGGCGCTGGTCGCTCCCGTCGGCGTTCATGACCCACAGCGCCCAGTTGCCGCTGCGATTGCTGAGAAAGAGGATGTGCTGGCCGTCGGGGCTCCAGACGGGCGCCACGTTGTGCGGCAGGGGTGCGTAGAGGGTCGTGGCCGGCCGGGTTAGGGCCGTCACGTTGGCGCCGTCGGGGGTGGCGGTGAAGATCTCCCAGTGGTCCTTCTCCAGGCTTTGGAAGACGATTCGATTGCCGCCTGGCTGGAACGATGGATCGTGGTATTTGAAATCGCTGAGCAGTGAGCGGTTGACCGCGTCGTCGCCGTCGCCGGTGATCTCGATACCGGTTGGTGCGTCGTACACGATTCCGTCCTGGCTCCAGTCAGGCGCGATCGCGTTGTATTGCGTTGGGAGATCGTGAAAGCCCGCGCCCTGCACATCGACGCTGCTCAGGCCCCACTTATCCAGCAGCACCAAGGGAAACAAAAAGCTGTAGGGTGGGAGGTCTGGCATGCAGATACCGTTTCCGACATCCCGGCACCGTCGATCGCCGACGACGCGGCTGAAGACGATTCGCTGGCCGTCCGGACTCAACTGGGCGCACGGATCATCTCGCCGCGCGTCAGAAGGCGCTGTTCGCCGCTGCCGTCGATATTGACGGTGAACAGCGCATGCTGGCCGGCCTCGTCGCGCCAGAAAGCCACCTGCCGCCCGTCGGGGCTAATCGCAGGATCGGCGCCTGTCGCGATCTGCCGCGTGCCGCCGCTGGCCGGATCGTAGGCGTAGATGGCGCCGCCGCTGCGCTCCTGGAAGACAATGGTCCCGGGCAGGTTTCCGCCGGCTCGCGCTGGCTGCGCCAGTTGCGTCGTGGCGGCGGCCGGGAGGACCGGAGCGTCGCTGATGGCCTCTGAAACAGGCAGGTCGCCCGCTGCGCCGTCAAGCGTCACCAGACCACCGCTGACCCAGCCGAAGCCATCGGCAGGCGCGGGGCGGGCGATCTGTACCCAGTCGCCGGTTTGGTTGCGCGCCAGCGCGGGCACGGACTGGCCGTCTGCCAGCCTGGCGATCACGGGATAGGTTGTTCCGGGGCCGGAACGGACGTTGAGATGTCCCCCGGTTGTGTTGACCGTGGCTGTTTGCTGCGTAGTCGGGACGGCGGCATCAGCGGACGCCTCAGCCAGGCCGGCCGGTTCCTGGAAATCTGCCATCACCGGCAGGTTGCCCAGCCCGAAGGCCACCACCTGCTCCTTCCGCACCCAGCCGGTGACGCCCCCAGGTGCACTGACCTGCAGCCAGCCACCGTCGGCGCTGCGGCCGTGGACCGTCAACCGCATGTTGGCAGGCAGCTCGCGCAGCGGCACGCCTGCAGCGTCGTGCAGGGTTGCGCCGGAGATGCGCACGACGGCCAGTGCCGTGCCCGCTTCGGCTGCGCTGCCTCCCGCGGCAAGAGCGACGCCGGGCGCGCTCAGCCCAAGTGTCGTCAGCAACACCAGCGCAAGTACCAGGCTGATCCGACGGCGCGCGATTCTGGCGCCCCATCGCTTGTTGTTCGTTTGATGCGCATCCGCAACCATAGCTGGCTCCTGAAAATACAGCACTCCGTCAGCGTCACGTCTCACGATCCAGTATAACGAGAGTTGGCGGGCTGCGCATGTGCCGCGGGCAATAATCTGGTAGTCCATTGGACCTATCATCGGATCGGGCTCTAGCCGTTGGTCATGTGTCTTCCGGCCAGGATGGTTTTCTATCCAACAGCCTATTGCTTGCCCGTCCCGGCCTGTGCTATACTGAACTTGCTGGCTGGCTGCGCGGCAGTCTGGACGATGCACTGAGCGTTTTCAGGGAGCACCGTGGTCGAGAAACTAAAGGTCTGGTTCAATCCCCATCCCGATACCGAGGGGGCGCTGAGGCTTGGATTCATCGCGTCCTACATCATGGTCATTGGTGCGCTGGTTGTTTACACCAACTACGTCAGTGGCTGCGATAGCGGCGTCGTGTCGTTCCCGCTGTGGGGGAGTGTCGGTCTGCTGGTTCTCCTGCTCTTCACGGAACGCTTCGAGATCGTGCGTCTGGCGGACAGGCAGCCGCGTCAAAGTGCAGTGTTGCTCGTGGCGCTGCGCGCCGTGGTGGTACAGGGCATTGTCTGGCTCGACTGCACGGGGCTGGCGATCATTCTTTACCCGGTGGTTCCGTTCGCTGCCTATTTTTCGCTCGGAAAGACCACCGGCCGGCTGGTGGGTCTGGCCTACTGGCTGTTCGTCGGCGCCAGCGCGTTCATCGCCAACGGGGCGCGGCTGCTGGCCAATTTCGACCGGCTGACGATCACCGTGATCTTTACCCTACTGACGATCTTCATGCTTCGCATCGCCGACCTGATCGACCGCGAGATGCGGCGGGCGCAGCATACGCGTGAACTGCTGGCGCGGCTGGAGACTTCCCACCGCCAGCTTCAGATCTACGCCAGCCAGGTGGCCGAGCTGGCCACCGCGGAGGAGCGCAACCGGCTGGCCCGCGACATCCACGACAGCGTAGGGCATCACCTGACGGCCATCAACATTCAACTGGAGAAGGCCATCATGTTCCGCGGGCGCGACCCTGACCAGGCGGACCAGGCGGTGCGCGACGCCAAGGAGTCGGCCGAGGCGGCTCTCCACGATGTGCGGCAATCGGTCGGCGCACTGCGCTACGGCGGTGATGCGTTTTCGCTCAAGCAGGCGCTGGCCGAGCTGATCGACCACATGGACACGACTGTCCTGAGCGTCGATCTGCGCGTGGCGGGAGATGAGACCAGCTTTTCACGCCCCGTGCTCACCACCCTCTATCGGGTGGCGCAGGAGGGGTTGACCAACGTGCAGAAGCACGCCGCAGCGCAGCATGTGTTGCTGGATGTCGATCTGGGGGAGGAGGAGGCGCGTATGAAGCTGCACGACGACGGCGCGGGCTTCGACTCGCAGGCGCTGGCGCGGCTGGCTGCTTCGCCTGAGGGCAGCTACGGCCTCCAGGGACTGGTCGAACGTGTAGAACTGGTGCGGGGCCAGATGACTATCAACAGCGATCCCCGGGCGGGGACGGAACTCACGGTCGTAATCCCCCGCAACCCGGCTCAGCTCCAACAGATGGCAGGCGCGCTATGACGATCATCCGGGTGCTTGTGGTCGACGACCAGCGGCTGGTGCGCGAGGGGATCGCCTCGTTGCTGGATATCCAGGAAGGCATTCAGGTGGTGGGGCAGGCCGACGACGGTCAGGAGGCGGTGGAAAAGGCCATCAGTCTGGCGCCCGACGTGATTCTGATGGACGTGCGCATGCCTGTCATGGACGGCGTGGCCGCGGCCGCGCAGATCCACCGGCGTCTCCCCGACTGCAAGGTGTTGATGTTGACGACGTTTGACGACGAGGAGTACATCGTCAAGTCCCTCCATGCCGGCGCAGTTGGCTACCTGCTAAAGGACATCCCGGCCGCGCGGCTGGCCCAGGCCGTCCAGTTGGCGCACGCGGGCATCTATCAACTGGAGCCGTCGGTGGCCGGCAAGCTGGTCGGGATGCTCGGCGCGACCGGCAAAGCCGCCTCCGATCCGCCGCCCGCGCCGCCTGTTGTCCATGATCTGACCGAGCGCGAGCTGGAAGTCCTGCGCCAGATCGCGACCGGCGCCACCAACCGCGAGATCGCCGACCGGCTGGTGGTCAGCGAAGGCACGGTCAAGAACCACGTTTCCAGCATCCTCAGCCGCCTCGGCCTGCGCGACCGCACCCAGGCCGCACTCTACGCCTACGAACACGGCCTCATCTAGCGACGCGCCGACGAGTTGGTTTTCGCTCTGGCCGGTCTCCTGACCGAGCCGCCGCCGCACGTCTCCCACCGCTCGCTCTGGCCGGTCTCCGACCGAGCCAGCGCCGTATCCGACTCACTGCTCGCTCTGGCCGGTCTCTGACCGAGCCAGCGCCGCACCTCGCTTATCCCTCGCTCTGGTTAGGAAACCTCCAAAACAATGTATTGGTCAATGAGATAGTGCAATCCGCCTGCGCCTCTTCTGCGAGGCCCGCCGGAGGCCACCCACTGCGCTCCGCTCCGGGGTGCTACGCAAGGCCAAAGCGGTAGCCAGTTGATAGAAGTGTCCTCAGTCTACCTCGAACACCAGACCGCAGTTCGCGCACTGCTCGTCCTCGTCGGCTACCTCCGCGCCGCACTCGGGGCAATAGAGACCGATCTTCGCGCCGCAGCGGAAGCACTGCGTAGCATCCTCGTCTACCAGGCCGCCGCATTCGGGGCACAGCGCAGCACCGCACGAGTCGCACTCTCCGCTGCCGACCACCAGTTCAGTCCCGCAGACCGGGCACGGAAATTTCGGCAGCGGGGCAGCCTGCGCGCCGCAGCGCGGGCAGTTCGTCTCCTCGCCGGCCAGCACCATGCCGCACTGCGCGCAGACGCGCGTGTGGCACTCCGGGCAGATGCCGTCCTTGCGCGGGAACTTGGTGCTGCACTCCGGGCACACCACCACGGGCACCACGCCGGCCACGTCCATCATGACCGCCACGTCGCGGCCCTCCAGGTGCAGGGCGCGGCCGCAGTTGTCGCATTGCAGCGCCTCGCCGAACACGTCCGCGCCGCAGTCCGGGCAGGCGCGCATGAAGGTGCGTCCGCAGTCGGGACAGGCCGACGCCGCGCTGAGCAGCTCGAAACCACACTGCGGGCAGTCGAACACCAGCGCCAGATCGCAGTTCGGACAGATCTCGGCCTCGTCGCCGACCGCGGTCGCGCAGCGCGGGCAGACCATCTGGCCGCAGCTTGCACAGACGCCGTCCATGACGTGCAGCTCGGACCGGCAGCGGGGGCAGGGGATTGTCTCCGGCGGTGCATAGGTTGCCTTCGGCCTGGCCGTAGCCGGTTTGCTGGCCTGAACGGCTGTCGCAGCCGCGGCTGGCTTGCTGGCCGCCGTCGAGCCGGGGAGCAGCGGCGCCGCGGCCAGGTGGACAATGGAAGCGCCGCCCTCAAGCTCGAACATGCGCGGGTCCAGCTCACTGCCACAGTTGCCACAGCTTGTGTCGCCCGCGCTCACGTCGGCGGCGCACATCGGGCAGACGAAGCCGAACACGGCGCCGCACTGCGAACACTCGATGTCGTCCGGCTCCAGCCCGTTGCCGCAGACGGGACACAGGTCGCCGCCGCAATGCCCGCAGGTGGAGACGCCCAGCTCGAAAGGCTGGCCGCAGTGGGGACATGGCATCTGGAAGCGATGGCCGCACTCGGGGCACGTCTCCGCGCCGGCCACCAGCGGCGCCTGGCAGTTCGGGCAGAACAGCTCGAAGCGCGTGTGGCAGCGCGGGCACTCCGTGTCGTCGTCGCCGACGCCAAAGCCGCACTCGGGACAGATCGCCTTGCCGCAGTGCGGGCAGACGTCGTCGCCCAGATCCATCTCCTCGCCGCAATGTGGGCAGGGGAAGACGAACGCCAGGCCGCAATGCGGGCAGATCTCGTCGTCCGCGCCCACCGGCTCACCGCAGCTTGGGCAGGCCAGGTCGAACTCCGCGCCGCAGTTGTCGCACACCGTGGCGTTGTCGTCAATGGCTGCGCCGCACTCCGGACACAACGCCTGTCCGCACATCGGGCACAGGTCCAGGCCCTCTTCAATCTCATGATCACAGTTAGGACAGTTCATCGAGGCTCCTCAGGTAGTGTAGAACGATCTGAAGGATCGTCCAAAACCATCACGCACGTATTACGCCGTGACGTTGCGACAGCAGAGACGTAAAACGATTTTCCAAATTGTTCCGCCTTCACCAGCACAGTGTGTCGCGAAATAGCAGCGGCGGAGACAATTTGGAAAATTGTCCTACGCGCCCGCCTGGCCGCGCTCGGCCAGCCATACGCCGCCCAGCAGCAGCGCTGCGCCGGCCAACTGGCCCGCGCCGACCGTCTCGCCCAGCAGCGTGACGGCAAACAGCATCGTGATCAACGGGATCAGGTAGACGTAGAGCGCGGCCCGTCCCGCGTCCAGCCACGTCACCGTCTCCCACCACCACAGGTTTGCAAGCAGGCCAGGGCCGACGCCCAGCAACACGACAGTACCGATTGCCTGCCACGTCCAGTGGTTCTCGCCGCCGGCCAGCAGATCGACTGCCAGCAGCGTCGCCGCGCCCAGCGTCGCTGCGGCTGCTGTCACCACCAGCGGCGGGTAGCTGCGCACCAGCCGCGCGCCGATTATGAAATACAGCGCGGCTGCCAGGGATGACAGCAGCACCAGCAGGTCGCCCAGCAGGCTGCTGTCGTTGATATCCAGCGTCAGCCCGCCGGAGCTGACCAGCCATGCACCGACCAGCGCCACCGCGATGCCCAGCCAGCCCACCGCGCGGATGCGCTGGTGGAGGAACAGCACCGCCAGCAAGGCCGTGAAGACCGGCACCGTGTTAGCCAGCAGCCCGGTGTTGACCGCCGTCGTCCGCGACTGGCCGACGATCTGCAGGCCGTAAAGCAGCGTCACGCCGACCAGCGACAACAGCGCAAAGCCGCGCAGGTCAACCCGCAGCGCGCTGCGCAGCGTTCCTGTCTGGCGACGATGCGCCAGCAGCGCCGCCGCCAGCACTGCCGTCACGGTCCAGCGCCCGGCCGCCACGGTCGTCGGCGTCAGGAACTCGAGCGCGACCTCGTTGAGCACGAAGCTCAGCGCCCACAGCGTCAGGACCGCCGCCAGCTTCAGCCAGCGAACGACGGAAATCTTGCGGATTACGGTTGCATCAGACAAGTCGTCCACCGCCCAAGCCCAACTACCCTATCCGTTCAATCCGTCATCCGTTCCAGGTCCTCCAGATGCAGCGAGAGCGCCTGGGACGTGCTGTCGCTGCCCATGGAGATGCCGTAGATCGTGTCGGCCGCCTCGATGGTGCCGCGGTTGTGGGTGATGACGATGAACTGTGTCTCGCGGGCGGCCTCGCGCAGGGCGGCGCGGAACCGGTCCACGTTGGCCTCGTCCAGCGCGGCATCTACCTCGTCCAGGATGCAGAAGGGCGGCGGGCTGACCTTGAGGATGCTCAGGATCAGCGCAGCCGCCGTCAGGCTGCGCTCGCCGCCGCTCAACAGCGGCAGCGCCTGCACCCGCTTTCCGGGCGGCCGCGCGATGATGTCGATGCCGCTCTGCATCGCGTTGTCGGGCTCCGTCAGCTTGAGCTGCGCGGTGCCGCCGCCGAACAGGCGCGTGAACTGGTCGCGGAACTCGCGCGCCACGGCCCGGAACGTCACCATGAACTCGCGCTGCATCACCTCGTCCAGCTCTTCGATGACCTTCTCCAAGGTCGCGGCCGCGGTGGTCAGGTCTTCCGATTGGCCGGTCAGGAACTCGAAGCGTTCCTGCGCCTGGGCATACTCGTCGGGCGCGTTGGGGTTGACGCTGCCGAGGCGGCTGTGTTGACCGCGCAGCCGGCGCACCTCGTCCTCGATGCCTTCGGGCAGCATCTCCACCACCGGCAGCCGTTCGATCACCGGGCGCAGCAGCAGGGGCGCTTCACCGGGCGAGTCCTCCTCCGCCTCCAGCTCCACCAGCCCGACATCGTGCTCGATCTCGTGACGAAGATGCTGGACCTCGTCCTCGGCGCGCTGCAGCGCCAGCGCCCGCGTGTGGTTGGCCTGCTCCTCGATCTGGAGTTGCCTGCGATGCTCGGTCATCTCGCTGCGCAGCGCCTGCCGCTCGGCCTCCAGCGTCGTCAGCTCCTGCTCGGCCGGCTCGATGAGGCCGCCGAAGCGGCCGATCTCGCCCAGCAGGTCGTGATCCTGCGAGCGCAGGTCTTCGATGCGCGCTGCAAGGTCGGCCCGTTCCTGCGCCAGCGCCGCCAGACGACCTTCCTTGTCGGCGATTTCCTGCTCAAGCTGGCTGAGCCCTCGCTCCTGGTTTTGCAGGATCGTCTCGTGGCTGGCCAGGCGGGCCGCCACGACGCTGGCCGCCGTGCGCCGTTCCATCAGTTCTGAGGCCAGTTCCTGTGTTCCCAGTTGCTCGAGTTTGGACTGCTGGGCGGCGATGCTGCTCTGGATCCGTTCCATCTCAGCGGCCAGTGCTGCCAGGCGGTGACGGCCCTTCTCGGCCGCTTCTGCCAGCTTGGTCTGCTCGCGCACGGCCGCGTCCAACCGCCGCTGGCGCTGCTCGATCTGCTGCGCCAGGGCGGAGCCGCGGCCCTGCAGCCCGGCCATGGCAGCGGACTCGGCCTGCTGCTGGCGCGCCAGCGCGGCCAGCTCTCGGTCGACCTCGGCCAGCGATGCGCGCTGCTCGTTGAGGCGGTGGCGCAGGCCGTCGCGCGCGGTCTCATCGTCCGTCAGCTTGCCGAGAGCGGCGTCGATCTGCTCCGGCAGCTCGCGCAGGGCGCGCTCGCGGGCCAACACGCCCTGATCACGGCGGGCCGACTGGCTGCCACCGCTGACGCTGCCACCCGGCCGCACGATGTCGCCTTCGAGAGTCACGACGGTCGGGCGCTCGCGATAGGTGTCCAGCAGGCGGCGGGCCGTCGGCAGGTCCCTGGTAACGACGACCCGTCCCAGCAAGTACTCGACCACCGGTTGCAGGCGCGGCTCGGCGCTCACGAGATCGGACGCCAGTCCGACAACGCCCGGCCCGGACGGCGCCTTGACCGGCTGGCTGGGGCGCAGGGTTTCCAGCGGCAGGAAGGTGGCTCGCCCGCCCTGCGTTCGCTTCAACCAGTCGATGGCGCGCTCAGCGTCCTGCCAGCGCTCCACGATCACGTCCTGCAAGCGCCCGCCCAGCGCGGTCTCGATGGCCAGCTCCAGCTCGGCCGGCACCTGAAGCTGGTCGGCGACCGCGCCGATGATGCCGGTCAGCTCGACCTTGCCGCTACTCATCGCGCGCAGCACGGAGCGGGTTCCGCCGCTGAAGCCTTCCCCCTCGTCCTTGAGCCGCTGTAACAGCTCCAACTGGTCGTGCAGGCGGTCGGCCTGGCGGCGCAGGCCGGCGATGCGGTCCCCGGCGCGCGCCAGCTCGGCCTCGGTCTGCTCGATGGCGGTGCGCACCGCCTCGCGGTGGTCGGCGCGCGCCTCCCCGGCGCTCTCCATCTCGGCGATGCGGCGCTCATGAGCGGCGATCTGCGGCGCCAGCTCGGCCTGGCTGTTGACGGCCATAGCCAGCTCGTTCTCCAGCCGCTGGTGTTCCTCGCCCATGCTGTGGCCGCGGCTTTCCTGTTCCACCAGCCGGCGTTCCTGGCCGGCGGATTCGGACTGCAATTGGGCCAGAAGGCGGGTGTTGGCGCCGATCTCGCGCTCGTGGCGTCCGCGCTCTGCCTCGACGGCATCGAGGCGATCCCTGGCATCGCGGATGTGGGCCTCCAGTTGCTGCATCTCGCCGCGGCCGGAGTCGACGGTGGCGCGGGCGCTTTCGACCTGCTTCACCTGCGCCTGCACGCGCTCGCGCAGCGGCTCCAACTCTTGCGACAGGTCGCTGTGGCGGGCGTCAAGCTGGCGGATGCGCTCGCTGCCGACGGCCAGCTCGCGCTGGGCGCCTTCCGCCCGGCGATGCAGGGCGCTGCTCTCCCGATGCCAGTCGCCCAACTGGTTGCGCAGCAGGGTGTAGCGCTCGCGCAGGGCTGTATCTTGCTCGTCAAGCCGCTGCAAGGTTTCCTGGCGCGCCTGAACCGTTGTAAGCGCGGCCTGCGCCTGCTGGCGGGCCGCGTGCAGCTCGTCAAGCGCGCGGTGCCAGCGGAAGCCGTACCAGATGCGCAACTGGGTATCGAGGTCGGCCTGGACCTGCATGCGCTCCTCGGCGCGGCGGGCCTGCACCTTGAGGTAGCGCAGGCGCGGCTCGATCTCGCCCACGATGTCCTGAACGCGCTCCAGGTTGTGGCGTGTCTCGCCCAGCTCGCGCAGCGCGGTCTCGCGCTTGGCCTGGTGGCCGGTGATGCCAGCCGCCTCTTCGATCAGCGCGCGCCGCTCGTCAGGCTTTAGCGACAGCGCCTGGTCGATCAACCCCTGGCCGATGACGGTGTAGGTGCGTTTGGACAGCCCGGACTCCGCCAGCAGCTCGGCCACGTCGCGCAGCCGGACCCGGGTGCCGTTGAGGTAGTACTCGTTTTCGCCAGAGCGGTAGGCGCGGCGGGTGATGACGACCTCGCCGTAGTCCAGCGGCAGCCAGCCGTCGTAGTTGTCAAGCGTCAGGCTGGCCTGGGCCATACCCATGCGGGCGCGCTCGTTGGAGCCGGTGAAGATCATGTCTTCGCTGCGTTTGGCGCGCAGCCGGCCGAAGCTCTGTTCGCCCAACACCCACTGGATGGCGTCGGCGACGTTGGATTTGCCGCTGCCGTTGGGGCCGATGATGGCCGTCAGGCCGCCCGTGAACAGGAAGTCGGTCTTGGCAGCGAAGGTTTTGTAGCCTTGCAGTTCGAGATGTTTGAGTCGCATGTGGTGACAGGTGCAGATTGCACGTTTCAGGTCGCAGGTTGGAAACGTGTTTGGGTAGTCGTGGTCGTGGTCCGGAACCTTAGCGCAGCCCGAGGCCCGCTTCGAGCACCGAACGGTACACCGGCGACAGCAGCAGTTGCAGCAGCGCGGCGACGACCAGTGCGATCAGGCCGTAGAGCAGCAGCCTGCGCCGGGCGTGGAACCAGGCGCGCAGCGCGTCGGTCTGCAGTCGGCCGCTGGCCAGCGGCTCGGCCAGCGCGACCGCGATCAGGACGGAGCCGACCAGCCGGGCGATGCTCCAGACAGGCCAGCCGAACAGCAAGGTCTGCACGGGCCGCGTTGCCTCGTTGACCAGCCCGGCCGCGTTGACGCTGACGATGTTGATGGCCATCGCCAGCAGAAACAGCCCACCCAGCCCGGCGGTGATCGCGGAGGCGACGGCGAAGATGACGAGATCGCGCACCTGGCCGAGCCAGTCCTGCGCCGGCGCCGCGGTGACCGGCGTGGCGTCGGCCATCCAGCGGATGAACTGGCTGCGATACTCCACCACGCCCTGCACCGTCGCCTCAGCCTGCCCGCTGAGCACGATTCCCAGCGCCAGCATCGCCACGGCCAGACAGAACGCCCAGAACAGCGTCAGTGTGACCGCGCGGCGGCTGCGGCCCGTCCGCACCGCCCAGACGAAGAGCGGAAAGATCACCAGCGTGCTCAGCACCGGCAGGCATAGCTGCTGGCTCAGAAGGACCGGGAAGACGGTGCCGATGACGACGCCCAGCGCGATCACCGGGAAGACGATCCAGTCGTCCAGCACGCCCGCGCTGTCGACGGTTTCGTCCTCGATGTCGTCCCACGACTCGCCGGTCGGCATCAGCAGATCGTCCGTCACGAGATCGGCGTCGAGGCCGTTGGTTGGCAGGTCGTCGTTCATGCCGCAAGCCCTTCGTCAAAGCTGCGCAGGGTCGTCCGCAAGAGACGCCGCGCCAGGCTGGTATCCAGCGTCAGGTTGCGCGGCCGGCGGACGCGGCTCTGGCTGCTCAGGCCGGGCGTGAGGCTGCGCGCGTCCAGTCCGAGATGTTCGGCGAGGCGCAGCCCGATCTCGTAGCGGTTCAGTGCCTGCGGCCCGCTGACGTTGATAACCCCGCTGAAATCGCCGGCGGCCAGCTCCAGCAGCGCGGCGCACAGGTCGTCCAGCCAGATAGGACAGCGTATCTCGTCGGTGAACAGGGTGATCGGCTGGCCGGTGCGCAGGCTGTCGGTGACCCATTTGGTGGCGGGATCGGGCGGGTCGATACGGCAGACCAGCGAGGTGCGCACGATAGCGGCGGCCGGCGCGCTGGCCGCGACCAGCGCCTCGGCGGCCGCCTTGGCGCGGCCGTACTCGTGGACGGGCGCCGGATGGGCGCTTTCGTCGTACGGCGCGTTCTCGCCGTCCAGCACCATGTCGCTGGAGATGTGCACCAACCGCGCGCCGATCTCCGCGGCGGCCCGCGCCACGTTGCCGGATCCCGCGACGGTGATGACCTCTGCGCCCGGCCCGTCTTTGCGGTATGCGGCATGAATCACCACGTCGGGCCGCAGTTGGCGCAGCAAGTTGTTCACAGCGGATTCATTGGCTACGTCCAACTGGTAGCAGGAAACGCCGTCGACGGCAGGTGGTCGACTGCGATGCAGGGTTGCCCAGACCGGACCAAAGCCGGCGGACGCGGCGTTGCGAGCCACCTGCTGGCCGATAAAGCCGGCCGCTCCGGTGATCAACAGTGACCGTCCCGAGGTTCGGTCAATCGACTTCTGGCTCATCCGACTCGGTGGCAAGTATGTCAAGCTGCGGGATGGGGACGGTTCCCGACGGTGCGTAGAGGTCGATGTGTTCCAGCGCCTGAGCGGCTGCCAACTGCGATGCCTGCTGTTTCGAATGGCCGACACCGACGCCCCAGGGTGTACCGCCGATTGACACCGCGACAGTGAACGTCTTTTCGTGGTCGGGGCCGGACGCGTCCACTGTGTGGTAGCGGGGTGTCTCGCGAAACTCGCTCTGGCTCCACTCCTGCAGGCGGCTTTTGGCGTCTTTGGCTGCGGCAGCTTCCACCAGGTCGGGCAAGACCGGCTCGACCAGCGGGAACATGAACTGCTTGACGGCGCGCACGCCCTGATCGAGAAATAGCGCGCCGACCACGGCCTCGAAGACGGCGCACAGGATGGCGGGTCGCTCCCGGCCACCGCTGTCCGACTCGCCGCGGCCCAGCTGGAGAAAGTCGCCCAGGTGAATCTCGCGGGCAAAATCGGCCAGCGTCTCCTCGCGCACCAGCGCGGCGCGCAGGTTGGTCAGCTTGCCTTCGCGCATCTCGGGGAAGCGGTGATAGAGCTGTTCACCGACCACGAAGTCGATCACGGCGTCCCCTAGGAACTCGAGCCGTTCGTTGTCAGCCTGCAGGAAGACGCGCGACTCGTTGACGTAGGAGCGATGGGTCAGGGCGCGCTGAAGCAGGGTTTTGTCGCGAAACGCGATTCCGGTCGATTTTTCAAAGCGGCGGGTAGCGTCCAGCAGGGGATTAGCTGCCAGAGCAAAGGAGTCGTTGGTCACCACGGCGAACCTCCAGGACCTGACCAACTTCCCTCTGAACAGGCGACAGCGCGTGCAAAGGGAAATCGTCCAGCGAATTGTGATTGGCGGCCGGATTATAGCACAGGCGCGGCAAAGCCCCAATCGCCGGGACCGGAGAGAAACCGGCTCACGCATGAACGCGGATTGCACGGATCAATCCATATCAGTCCATCCAGACCGTGGAGGATTGACAATGAGACAGCCTGGCGGCCGATCGGCTTGATTTAGTCAAACGCGGGATGTCAGTATATAATTGCGGCGGAGCACAATCAATTCCTTGCAAACGTGCGCTGCCCGGCGCACGTTTCTGTGTCCAGGGATCAACGTAGCTGGCTGAGGAGAAACGAGTGGCGTTAAGACTTTTCCGTCGATCACAAGAAGAACAGCAGGCCGACGAGCGGCGCATCCATGACAGCCTGGAAAAGACGCGCGGCGGCATGTTTGGCCGCATCGGCACGATCTTTCAGGCCAACGAGATCACCGATGAGACCTGGGAAGAGCTGGAAGAAACGCTCATCATGGGCGATGTCGGCATCGAGACGACCGAGGCGCTGGTGGGCAAGGTCAGGCAGCGTGTTAGCAGGGAGGGCATCAAACGGCCCGCCGACGCGCAGGCTGTGTTGAAGCAGGAGATGCTGGCCACCCTGGGCGGCGGCGATCCGATGGAGATCGACGAGCCGCGGCTGCTGACGGTCGTCCTGGTGGTCGGCGTCAACGGGTCGGGCAAGACGACCAGCATCGCCAAGCTGGCCAAGCTGTACAAGGACCACGGGCGCAAGGTGGTGCTGGCGGCCGCCGACACCTTCCGCGCGGCCGCTGTCAACCAGCTGCAAATCTGGGGCGAACGTGTCGGCGTGGACGTCATCGCGCAGGGCCAGGGCGCCGATCCCGGTGCGGTAGTGTTCGACGCCATCCGCGCCTGTCAGGAGACGCGCAAGGCCGACCTGCTGATCATCGACACGGCCGGCCGGCTGCACACCAAGTTCAACCTGATGAAGGAGCTGGAGAAGGTGCGCAATGTGGCGGCCCGCCAGGTTCACAAGGCGCCGCACGAGGTCTTTCTTGTGCTCGATGCTTCCACGGGGCAGAACGCGCTCAGCCAGGCGCGCCACTTCAAGGAGGCGGTCAAGGTCACGGGCGTCATCCTGACCAAGCTGGACGGCACCGCCAAGGGTGGCATCGTCTTTGCTATCGCCCAGGAGCTTGGCGTGCCGGTGCGCTTCATCGGCACCGGCGAGCGGATGACCGACATCGCGCCGTTCGATCCAAAGGTGTTTGTAGAGTCGCTGTTTGAGTAGGCGGGGAGCGCTGTCAGTGATCGCCCTGCTCGCTGCATTCCATGCAGACAACCGAGATCAAGGGCAGTCCCAGGGAGTAGAGCCGGCGCAGCAGGCCTTGCAGGGCGGCTTGGTCAACTGCGCCAGTCAGGAGGGTGACCGGGGTTTGCCGGTCCCTGCCCTCGACCGCGATTGTCATTCCCCCGAACCACTCTGACCAGCTCTCGTTGAACTCGCCCGGCACCTTGATCTGGTAGGTGAACGGCCGATCCAGCGTTAGCCTGTGATCGTGGTCATTCATGGGGATATCTCTGGCGCCTGTCACGCGCCGAACGGCTGTCTTGCTGGCCGTTCGGGCCTGGTCACCATGCACCTGTTGCCAGACGCACGATGGCCATGCCGAGAAAGCCGAAGCCCAGCGCGGCCAGAAGCACGACCGCCAGCTCGCCTGTCAGAATGCCAACGGCAAGGCCGATCAGCAGGCAGCCCACAAAGACCAGGCCGCTGACTCCAGTTGTTTTGGTTTTTTGCATTTCACCAGACATTGTGTTTGCCTCCAGTGTGAGAACGGTTGAATCGATGATGAATCACGCTTGACAATCGGTGAGGCCGCAGCCGGCATCTCGCTATGCAACTGCAACACGCGGCCGGCTAGATGACCTTCGACACCCCCGGGATCTTGCGGATCACCCAGGCGGCGGCGAAACAGATCGTCAGCACGATGAGGGACGCCACAGAGAACTTGAACAGGGGCGGCTGCGCGACACCTCTCAGCGCATAGGCGAGGAAAACGATGATCGGGATGTGGATGATGTAGACCGCGTAGCTCTGCTCCGACAGGAAACTGCCGAAGCTGCTCTGCCCGCCAAGAAACCGGCGGAAGAAGGTGATCGCGGCCAGGGCCATGCCGACGGCAAAGATCGAGTCCCACAGCGCATACACTGCCGACTGCCACGTCCCGAATCCGAACGGAGGAAACTGCGCGGCACCGTTCTCCAGTGCCTTCAAGAAGCTGAGGAAGCCAACCGAGAACAGCGCTCCCGTCGCGACCAGCGCGGCGATGAAGCCAACCGCGCCCATGGAGCCAGGCAGCCTGCGGAACCAGTCGCGGCGGAACGCGACCGTGCCGAGGATGAAGAAGCCGAGGTACTGCGGGAGGTAGGCCAGGGTGGGGAATCCTAGCACGGAGCGACCCAGCGGAATAACCATCCGCACCAGATAGCTTGCCAGCGCCAGCGCCAGGATGAACAAGCCGATCTGCCAGTACCTGGGCGTTGAGGATTCATGCGTCACGGCTCGGTTCCTGGTCATCAGCCGCCATGCCACATAGCCGAAGCAGAAGATGAGCAACAGGGCGACGAACCACATCGGCCCGAGACCAACGAGTTCAGGATATGCCTGCCAGAAGACCTGCCAGTTCAGCGCCGTCGTGTTCCCGGTCAGACTGGCCGGCATCAGAAAGAAGCCGATCTGCGAGATCGGGTTGAGCACGAAGTACCACACCACGAGGGGAATGCCGAGGCGAATCAGCCGGCCTTTGATGAATGATCCTGATCCCTTGCGGTCGAAGGACGCCGGCGTGAAATAGCCGGCGATCAGGAAGAGTGCTCCCATGAACCACGCCTGGTTGAGCAGGACGAAGATCATCGGCACCACGAACGCCATCAGGTTGCCAACCGGCGGCTCCAGGTAGTAGAACGGCGAGATGCCTCCATAGACCAGCGCCACATGGTGCAGCACCACCAGGATGATCAGCGCCGCACGCAGATGGTCGACGAAGAACAGGCGAGTAGCCACTCTTGGAATCGCATCTGTGACAGCTTGTTTGGTAAGTTGGTTTTCAGTGGTAGCAACCATTTGTTTCCTCTCAGTCGTAAGTTTGACGTTGATGATGGTGGGCTCACACCCACTTCCACGAAGTCCAGACCGTCAGCACGTTGAACACAAGCCCTACGACGATCAAAAACCTGTCATAGGCGGAAGGATAAGTAGGAAGCCCGATGAGATTGAACCCAAAGAAGAAGATCGCGACAACGATGGTTGCCCAGCGGATCACGGGACCGTTCAGAGTCAACGACAGGTAAGCCATGATGATCGGGATCACCATCAGTACTGCCATTCCCAGGTACATTGTCTGGGATACCTGCATGCCTCCGATCTGACCTGCCTGGAAGTCGCCGCTGAAGATTCTCAACACGTCTCCCAGGAGGTAGGTCAGCATCAGGCAGATCCACAATGCTGAAAGCCTTATCTGGACTTCCTCCACGATTCCTTCTCCTTCTTCGTGAAATGACGCCGCCGTTACGATCCCGACTGTTGTCTACCGTTTTCCGCCACAGCGATGACAACTTTTCCCTGGGCGTGTTCTTCCTCCAGGTAGCGAAAAGCTGCCGGAGCCTCGCTCAGCCGGTAGGTTCGGTCGATAACAGGCGTGAGCTTGCCGGCTTCGGCAAGCTCCTTAAGGAACGTCAGATCCTTGCCGTTCGGGTTTGACATAAACGGGGATTTCTGCTGCGCCATGAACGGAGCGAGCAGATACGCCTTGAAGACATATCCCATGCCGCCGTGGCCGCTGTTGGGCACGATCACGCCGTGCGGGGCCAGGACGCGTCTGAGGTCGCTGAACGATCGGCTGGCCACGTTGTCGAGAATGAGATCGTAGCGCAGTCCGCTCTGCGTGAAGTCCTCGCGGGTGTAGTCAATGACATGGTCCGCGCCCAGCGACCTGACCATTTCCACGTTGCGTGTGCTGCAGACGCCGGTCACCTCGGCGCCCAGTGCTTTGGCGATCTGGACGGCCATCGTTCCTACACCGCCCGACGCGCCGTTGATCAGAACCTTCTGGCCCGGCTGCAGGTTTCCGTTATCACGGAGACCTTGCAGGGCGGTAATGCCTCCCGACGGAATCGCCGCGGCCTGGGCGAAGGTGAGGTTCGCCGGCTTCAACGCCAGCTTCTCCTCGCCCACAGACACGTACTCGGCGAACGCACCCTCACACACTGCGAACACCTCGTCGCCCGGATGGAAGCGTGTCACAGCTCCGCCCACCGCCTCGACGCGCCCCGCCATGTCCCAACCGAGGACGTGGTCCTTTGGGCTGGGAAATCCGACCGAGAATCGGGCGAGCCATGGACTGCCTCTCATGGAGAAGACATCTCCGGCGTTGACCGCGGCAGCGTGAACGCTGACGAGGACATCGTTTGCACCTACCAGCGGCTGGGGGATCTCCTTGAACTCCAGGACATCCGGTGCGCCGTAGCTGTTTTGCACGATTGCTTTCATGTCACCCTCCGACTCCCGTCATGGCTGTTTGGGTGGGTGCTGCGACGGCTGGCGCCGGTTCGAACCCTTTCACGATCAGCCAAATCCCCAGGAATATCTCGTTCAGGATGATCGGAAGAACCAGGATCATTCCGATGCTCACCTCAACACCAACAAGCTCCGTGATGTTCCACGCCAGCACCAGCACGACCGCTGCGAGACCCCAGACCGAGATGAAGCGAGGCACGAGTCGTGACTGGTACAGCAGGTAGTAGAACAGCAGGGCGGCCAGACCGAAGAAGATTCCCGTCAACTGACCGACCAGCAGGGCGCGCACGGCCACGAATGAAGCGCTGACGTTCTGAAGAAAGGCAGCATCGGCAGTTGCTGTCGCATAGGCTTGCCCCAACGCGATCAACGCCAGCGGACTGATGACCGCAGCAATGATGATCACCGCTTCGATGATCCGCAGGGCAACATAGCCAAGCGCCAGCGCCTCGTCCTGTTTCCTGAAAAGAGGAAACATCCCGACGGCAATACCAACGACCGCCACGGCATTGATCAACTCAAGGAGCACGCCCAGGGCCACCTGGAACCTGTCTGCGTGCGCGCTGGCCACGACATCTGGCGCGGCCAAAACAGCCTCGATGAGACCTGCGCCCACCAGCGATGCAATCATCGCGATGAGGAACAATGCCCCCACGATTCTTGCAGTCCGTTGCTCTTTTCTGGTCATTGTGTTCTCGCTTTCTTTGCTGATTTGGCAAATCGTCGTCATTCCCGCGAACGAAACGCGTTAGCCAGCTGAGACATCAGCAAAATCTACTGCTTGCTGATTGTCCAATGATTTAATGAACTCGCTCACCATGGTGATGATCGCCTTTTCATGTTTCCATGACTGATCATTGTGCTCTAACCAGAACGGGTAGGATGTTGTAACGACAACCAAATCGAGATCGTCCACTAGCACGATAAGCTGTCCACCGTGTCCCCAGGCAAAGTTGACATGATAACTGCCCGCGTTGGCAGACCACCATTGATATCCATATCCGATATCACGAAAATCGCCTACCCTTTTTACAAAGGCTTCATTCATCGAATAGGTTTGAAGCGAATCCCTCACCCAATCTGATGGAATGATCTGATTCCCATCGAGTATTCCATCGTTGAGATATAACAGCCCAAACTTAGCTGCATCGCGTGCTGCAAGGTGAAGATCGCCGCACCCGTTGTTATGCCCTTCTGCGTCCTGCCCCCATTCGCCTGGCTCCACGTCAAGGTGAGAAAACAGGTTCTCTTCCGCATACGCTTTCAGGTTCATCCCGCAAGACCTATCAACGATGATCCCCAGCCAGTTTGAGGATAGATTGCTGTAATGAAACCTGGTTCCCGGATCGCTTACCAGGGGGAAATCTTCTATCAGAGGCGGATAGTGACCCGATAAAAGTCCATCCCAGAGGGCTTGAGCATCCTCTTCGTTGGGGTATCCGCCGCGCATCTCGAGTAAATTTCGTACCGTTATCTGTTCCTTCCTGGGATCGGTGATCTTGCCAACTACTTCCGGGAAGAAATCCAGCAACTTCTGGTCAACGCTCGACAGGCAACCCTGTTCCAGGGCAATCCCTACCATAGCTGAAGTAAAACTCTTCGTCACTGACTGAAGCCGATCCTTTTGTTCGACCGAGCCTTCGTTGAAATAATCTTCAGCTACTAAATAGCCGTTCTTGATGACAAGCAAGCTATACAGGGTATCCAGCTCAGCAGCGTTGAGATACATCTCCGCCACAAGCAAAGCATCCAGCCCCTGCTCATCTGGTGTAGATACAGGCCAGTCATCTCTGACTAGAGGTGTATAGTCAACTGAACTTAGCTCCTCCCTTGAGGGGCCACATGCTACGACTATTGACAGGATCAGAATTGCAACGGTGAATTTGACAATAAACACTCGAATATACTTTGAAGTCTTCATACGCGTCCTCTAACGATACTGCCAACGGACGTGCCCACTGCTACTGCTTTCAAGACCAGACTTATGATTCTTTGTGGATTTTCCATCTTCCTTACTCCAACACGTGCACCATTAACTCAAACCTCATGGTCGTAGGAAGGTTCTAAATCGTTGGTTGTAATACGTCTATAGCATAAACGTCAGGTGGGCTTAGTGTCATACCCCGAAGGAGGTATTCGGGGGATTATCAGGTGCGGAATCAAAAAAGCGGGCCGCATCTGCGAACCCGTCTTTATTTGTTGAGCGGCTAACCGCCCCGGCACTTCAGGGTAGCCAATCATCCATCCGACAGAATCCCTAACGCCTTGCCTCTGGCAGCCGCCTGGGTGCGATTCTTGACTCCAAGTTTTCCGTAGATGTTGCGCGCGTGGACCTTGACCGTGTGCTGCGACAGGAAAGTTGGCGCGCGATCTGCTGGTTGGTCAGCCCATCGGCGACCAGGAAGTTGCGGCACCTCGATCTCGCGCTCGCTCAAAGGTTCGATCAATCCAGACTCGGAACGCTGCCCTTCTGGCGGTGCAAGTTGGTCCCGCTCGACAAGGGAAAATGCGGCCAGCAGCCGGCGCACAAAGTTCGGTGCGCTGCCGCGCGCGAGCGCTTCATGGAGAAGGAACGCCATCTGGGGCCCTTCGTCTACGTACGTCTGCATAAACCCCTGCGGCTCGCCGAGGGCGAGAGATCGCTCCAGAGTTGCAATCGCGTGGGCTGTCTCGCCACCGGCTTGCAGCACCAGCGCCTGGAGGTTCAGAATCTCGATTGTCCTTGTCAGCCGGTCATCGGCCGTCGCTGTGGCCGACAATTCTTGCAGCAAGCTGGCCGCTTCACCCAATCGCCCCTGAGCGAGCAGAACGCGGGCTAGCATGATCCGTTCGATAAGTGAGAAATAACCCGTATCGTGCACCGGTTGCGGGCTTGCCGCGACCACTTGCTCGCGGTCGCGCGCCCATTGTGCAGCCGGCTCCAGCTTGCCTTCCGCGAGCCACAACCGCGTTTGCATGGCAGCCATCTGGCCAACGATCCAGGGCGGCATAAAGGATTCCCGGGCGATGTTCTCCATCTTGCGAATGGTCGCATCCGTGCCGGCCAGATCCCCCTTGGAGAACAAGATACGCGCCAGACAGAGATGGCCCCAGCCGACCATGGACATATCGATGCCGCCTGTGATCCAGCACTCGATCCCCTGCTTGCGCCTCGCGCACTGCTCCGTCCAGGTCGCCAAACTCGGCCAGCACCTCGCCCCGGATCGCCAGAAACAGGCCCACGTCGGTCTCGTCTGCGCCAGGCCGCATTCCTGGCAGCCTGCTTATACGGCGAGGTGCCAGGGTCTCGATACAACCTGCCCTGCTCTCTCACTGTAATGGCCACCTTCATGCTGGCCAGCATGATGAAGTAGAGGTCACCCGCCTCCTGGCATACCTTCAACGCCTCCCGTCCGCGCTTCGTAGGCTGCCTGCATGTCGCCGGCCGTGTTGCATCGCCAGACAATGGCGTCATGCCAGGCCAGGTCGTGTCCGTTTTGGGAAGGAATGCAAGCGCCCGGCGGCGTGCGCTGGTGGATGATCCCCGGCACGTTGCCGCGGTACGACCCCATGAAGGCACGGATCGCGGCCGTCCGGCGGATCTTCATCCTGTCCTCGCCGGTCAGACGGTCTGAAACCGAGCCGCGCATCACCGGACACGTCTACAGCAGGTGGATCAGGGCCTGCTCGGCCACTCAAAGCGTTTAGTCCGCCAGCTCCTGCTGGCCGCTGATGAACAAGTACCAGGCGTGG
Source organism: Caldilineales bacterium (assembly GCA_041391245.1). Lineage (GTDB taxonomy): Bacteria > Chloroflexota > Anaerolineae > JAAEKA01 > JAAEKA01 > JACKBK01. Next base: position 118,682 of record JAWKOJ010000007.1, on the reverse strand, counting down.
AAGATACACAGGTGTGGTCTGGACAGGATCACGTCGATCGGCAGCGTTTCCAGCCAGCGGCGCAGAGCTGGCGTGTTCTCCGCTGCCGAACAACATCGACCTGCTGCTCGATCAATCGCGCCGCCTGCAAGAATCCTCCAGGCACACAAGGCATGCTCGATGGATGCATCGGCGAACCGTTTTGTTCGTACCGCTCTTGGCCCGTTGGTGAAGAACAGACGCCCGCCCCTGTCGGGTTTCATGCAGGCGCTGGCGCAACAACTCGGCAAAGAGATGGTGATAGCGATACCAGTGCCGCGTCTCGTCCAGGGGAACGATGAACAGATTGGCGTGTTCCAGCATCTCCAGCGTTGCCTGGCCGTCGTTCTGGCCGGTGAGGGCGTTGCACAGGGAGCCGGTCAGGCGGTCGAGGATGGCAGTCTGGAGCAAGAAAGCCTGAACCTCCGCGGCCTGCTGGTTGAGCACCTCCTCGATCAGGTAGTCGAGCACGAACCGGTGGCTGCCGGTGAAGGACTTGATGAAGCTTGTGGCATCCTTGCGCCCGTGCAGCGAGATGGCGGCCAGTTGCAGGCCCGTGATCCAGCCCTCGGTGCGGCTTTCCAGCGCCGCGCGATGTCTTCCCCAGAAAGTCCCAGCCCCATCGCCTGGTTAGAAATTCTGGCCTCGTCGGTGGTGAAGCGCAGGTCCGCGCCCCGCAGCTCGGTAGCTGCCTGCGGGCTCGCAGGCGGGCCAGCGGCAATGAGCGGGTCCTCGCGGGTGGCTATGACCAGATGCAGCTGCGGCGGCGCGTGTTCGAGGACAAACGCAAGGGTCTGGTGAATCGGCAGCGCTTCGACGACGTGGTAGTCGTCGAGGACGAGGATCACCTCTCCGGGAAGCCCGGCGATCTCGTTCCAGCAGGATGGTCAGAACAGCCTCGACGTTCTCCTCCCCCGACGCTTCCAGAGCACCCAGCACGCCACGCCCAATGTTGCCCTCGATGGTTCGCAGCGCGGCCACCAGATAGGTCAGAAAGCGCGTCAGCTCGTTGTCGCCCTCATCCAGCGACAGCCAGGCCACGCGCGGGCGCGGTTGCACAGTCTGCACCCAGGCGCTCACCAGCGTAGATTTGCCGAATCGGCCGGTGCGCAGATCAGGGCCAGCTTGCAGCACAGGTCGGACTCCAGCTTGTCCAGCAGCCGCCAGGTCACGCGGCACGAGTTTCTGCGGCGGCGCGGGGATGTGCAGTTTCGTGGTGAGGATGGGCGTCTTCATCGCTACCATCCTAACATTTGGGAGGGATGATGTCAATCAAAAACCGGTGGTTCAGCCCAAGTTTTACACTACCAGGGCACGAAACGCGCGGATACAGCTAGGTCGAGGAGCAGCCGGAGGCGTTCAAACCACAAACCGATTGAAAGTATCTTGAGGTGCTGCGCCACTCTGGCATTTTGCTTTGTTAACGTTCACAAATGTGGGTATACTACGTGCTACCGGGCCTGACTGCCCATGCTTCCGGCATCGAGATGTTGGCCCACCTCGCAAAGTGGCGATTCTGCCAATCAAAGGAGCCGTCCGTGAATAGAACCGATACCCAACAAGCAATTGAGAACGGAGCAACTGTACTCGGCATCGAGTTCGGCTCCACCCGCATCAAAGCCGTGCTCATCGGCCAAGACTACAAGACGATTGCATCCGGGAGCTATGCCTGGGAAAACCAGTACGAGAACGGCGTCTGGACGTACGGCTTGGACGACGTCTGGACCGGCTTGCAGGAGAGCTACCGGGAGCTGAGCCAGGCAGTTTTGCAACAGTTCGGCATGCCGCTCCAAACCGTTGGCGCCATCGGCTTCAGCGGCATGATGCATGGCTACATGGCCTTCGACACCGACGGCCAACTCCTTGCGCCGTTTCGGACGTGGCGCAACACCATCACCGGCGAGGCGGCCGAGAAGTTAACCGGGCTGTTCCAGTTCGCCATTCCCCAGCGCTGGAGCATCGCCCACCTCTACCAGGCGATCCTTAACAAGGAGGCTCATGTCAGGGATATCAGCCACCTGACCACACTGGCGGGCTACGTCCACTGGAAGCTGACCGGACAACAGGTGCTGGGGATCGGCGAAGCCTCAGGCGTGTTCCCAATCGACAGCACGACCAACGACTACGACCGGCGCATGGTTGACCTGTTCGACCAACTGCCTGGCGTTGAGCGGCTACCGTGGAAGCTCCAGGATATTCTGCCCAAGGTCCTGGTGGCAGGAGATGCTGCCGGCCTGCTGACAGAAGAAGGCGCGCGCTTGCTCGATCCCACCGGGACGCTGCAAGCCGGCATCCCGCTGTGTCCACCTGAGGGCGACGCGGGCACGGGCATGGTCGCCACCAACAGCGTCGCCGAGCGCACGGGCAACGTTTCCGCCGGCACGTCGGTTTTTGCCATGATCGTGCTGGAGAAGGCGCTGTCGAAGCTGCATCCCGAGATCGACATGGTGACGACACCCAGCGGCCGGCCGGTCGCCATGGTGCACAGCAACAACTGCACCTCCGATCTCAACGCCTGGGTCGGCCTGTTTCGTGAGTTCACCGAGGCGCTGGGAGTGGAGGTCGATCAGTCCCGGCTGTTTGAGTTGCTGTATCAGCAAGCACTCCTGGGCGATGCGGATGGCGGCGGTCTGCTGGCCTACAACTATCTTTCGGGCGAGCACCTCACGCACATGGAGGAAGGGCGTCCCCTGTTCGTGCGCACACCTGAAAGCCGTTTCACCCTGGCCAACTTCATGCGTGTCCACCTGTTCTCGGCGCTGGGCGCCTTGAAGATCGGGCTGGACATTCTCTTCGAGGAGGAGAAGGTCGAGATCGACCAGATTCTCGGGCACGGCGGCTTCTTCAAAACCCCGCTGGTGGGCCAGAGGTTCATGGCGGCAGCGATGAACGTCCCGGTGACGGTGATGGAGACCGCCGGCGAGGGCGGCGCCTGGGGCATCGCCCTGCTGGCCGCCTACATGCGCAACCGGGATGAGAATGAACCTTTGGAGGCCTATCTGTCCAACAAGGTCTTTGCCGGAGAGACCGGCGCGACGGTCGCGCCCGATCCGCGCGACGTGGATGGCTTCGCCGCCTTCATGGCGCGCTATCAGCAGGGACTGGTGATCGAGCGAAGCGCGATCGATGCGCTGAGGGAGTAACGATGCTGGAAGAACTGAAGGAGCAAGTCTTACGGGCCAATCTCCTGCTCCCCAAACACGGCCTCGTGACCTTCACCTGGGGCAACGTCTCGGAGATCGACAGGAGTAAGGGGTTGGTGGTCATCAAGCCGTCGGGCGTTTCCTACGACGCCATGCAGGCTGGCGATATGGTGGTTGTGGAACTGGAAACGGGAGCTGTCGTGGAAGGGAAGCTGAAGCCTTCCTCCGACACGGCGACGCACCTGGAACTCTACAAAGCATTTCGCAACATCGGCGGCATCGTCCACACCCACAGCCGCTGGGCCACCACCTTTGCCCAGGCGGGCCGCGGCATCATGGCGCTGGGGACAACCCACGCCGACTATTTCTACGGCGAGATACCTTGCACGCGCCGGATGACCGCAGTCGAGATCGAGGGCGACTACGAGAAGGAAACGGGTACGGTCATCATCGAAACCTTCGCGGAAAGGGACCCTGATGCACTTCCCGCCGTGCTGGTTCACAGCCACGGCCCGTTTGCCTGGGGCAGCGACGCCATGGACGCCGTTCACAACGCCGTCGTCCTGGAAGAGATCGCCTTTATGAACTTCCACGCCACGGTCCTGGCGCCGAACATCCTGCCCATGCAGCAGGAACTGCTGGACAAGCACTATCTCAGAAAACACGGCGCGACTGCCTACTACGGGCAGTAGACAACCGCGATCGCTCAGCCCCGCCAACGAATACCGGCTGCCGGCCAGCATGCTGGCCGGCAGCCGGCAGCAGCCAGCCGCGCAGCTACGCCTCTCCGACCAACATCCATCCAACGTAGACGAGTTTCCACCGGCCGCCGTGGCGCTCCAGGATGCGCGTCTCGCGGCTCAGGCCAGGCATGTCGAAGGTCGGATCGCCGGTGTCCAGCCCATACTGGTCGAAGGTCAGCCACGCCACGTCGCCGAAGATGCGCGCGTTGATGTTTTCGCGGCGCACCAGACCGGCGGTCGGATTGGGCGCCGGGATGTCGTCCATCATGCGCCGGATCAACGCGCGCTGCGCCTCCCAGCCCTCCACCACCGACACGCCGCCCAACGGCCAGTAGCCCATCGTCCGCGTGTACGCTTCGTGCGCCCAGCAGTCCGCCCAAGCGTCGAAGTCCTTGTCCCAAAAGGCTCTGGTCTCGCGCTCGACGACCACCAGCACAGCGTCCAGTTCAGCGGCATTTTCCTGTTCGGCCATTGATCACCCTCTCCACAGCTTGGTCGCACAGAGATGCCAACTTTTCGGAAAGTTGGCATCTCTCGAACGTCTCATCCCGTGTTCCGCAGCCCGGCGGCGATGCCGTTGACGCTGAGGAGGACGACGTTGCGCAGGGCCTCGGCTTCGTCAGGGTCGCCGGTATGGCGCAGGCGGCGCAGCAGGGCGACCTGGATGTAGTTCATGGGATCGACATAGGGGTTGCGCAGCCGGATCGCGGTCTGCAGCCATTGCTCGTTGTCCAGCAACTGCTCGTAGCCGGTGATGCGCAGCAGCGCCTGCTCGGTGCGGGCATGTTCGGCCGTGATGCGGGGGAAGATCTCGTCGCGCACGCTCTGGTCGGCCAGACCGGCGTAAAGCGAGGCGATGTGCATGTCGGCCTTGCGCAGCGACATCTGCGCGTTGTCGATCGTGGTGCGGAAAAACGCCCACCCGTGATACATCTCCGCCAAGGACGACCAGCGGTCAGGGTCGCCGCCTGCCCACGTCTCGAAGGCGGTGCCCAGACCGAACCAGCCGGGCAGGTTGACACGGGTCTGCGTCCAGGCGAAAACCCACGGAATGGCCCGCAGGTCGCGGATCTGCCCGCTGGCCTTGCGCCGCGCCGGCCGGCTGCCGATGTTGAGCTGGCTGATCTCTGCAATGGGCGTGGCGGCGTGGAAGTAGGCCGCCAGCGCCGGCCGGTCGTGTACCAGTTGCCGGTAGACCTGTTCGGCCAGGTCGCCGCTTCGTCCAGCGCGCGACCAGGCAAGGGTGGCGCCCGCTGTGGCCGTCCGAACGGTACGAGGCCCGCAGCACCGCGTTGCAGACCTGTCCCAGATAGCGATAGGCCACGCGGATTGGCGAAGCGGTCAGTCACTACCTCGCCCTGTCTGGTATCTGATGCTGCCGCGCACCGCTTCAGACGGCTGGGCCAGAATGGCATCGTTTGTGGGATCGTCGCCGCGGCCGACCGTGCCGCCGCGCCTGTGAAACAGCGTCAGCGCCACGCCAGCCGGTCGCACACATCGACCAGCTCGCTGCGTGCGATGGAGCGCCCAGTTGGCCGCCAGAAACCCACCGTCCTTGTTGGAGTCGCTGTAGCCGATCATCACCGCTGGCGCGCCGTTATTTTGCAGATGGGCGGCGTAGACGGGATTGGTGAACAGCGCCTCCATCACCGCCGGCGTTCTCCAGGTCGCTGACGGTCTCGAAAAGGGGCACGATGTCAAGCTGGTCGGCGACACCGGCGTCGCGCCATCAGCAGGACGGCCAACACGTCGCTGGCGCCGGCGGTCATGCTGATGATGTAGGAGTCGATGGCCAGATCCCAGCCGCTCGTGCGCGCGCCGGATCAGGCGAAACAGCCCACCGTGTTTGCTGGTCTCCGGGCTGAAATCCAGGGCCGGCGTCAGCGGCCGCGGGTTGTAAAGCTCAGCCGTCAGTAGGTCGTGGCGCTGGCGCTCCGACAGACGTCGCCGTAGGAGGCCACCGTAACCCATAGCGACCAGCAGCCTGCGATGGCGGCGGCGTGCCGCTCGAGTGCTGGCGGATGTCCAGCGTTGCCAGGTGGAAGCCGAAGGTCTCGACCTGGGTGATGAGCCAGCAGCCGTCCGGTGTTATGCGCTCACTGCGGTGCTGCATCAGGCTGTCCTGCATCAGCCGCAGATCGGCCAGGAACTGCCCGGCCGATGGTATTCGGTGAATGGGAGAGCCGGTCGGCGTTCAGGGACGGCCGCTGCCCTCCTCGGTCGCCAGCAGCTTCTGATAGACGAACGCCATCTTCTGGCGATACGGCTGGGCGGGATAGCGTCAGCAAACCGCACTGCCTCGGCGGGAAAGCGGGCTGCGTCGTCGATCAGGCTGGCCGCAGTTCGTCCGACACGCCGAACCGCTCCGAGGTGCTGAGAAGTGCCGTACATCGCGCCGATGGCGCCCCGGTAGAGGCGCAGCGCCAGCGCCTTCTGGGCGCGCAGTCTCCTCGGCGACGGGGATGGTGACGAAGGGATTGCCATCGCGGCCGCCGCCGACCCAGCTTCCGATGCGCAGGAACGGCGGCAGGCGAACGTCGCGCTGGGGTAGGCGTCCCGCAGCGCTCGTCGCATCTCGACGTGCAGCCGAGGCGCCAGCTCGAACAGGGTGTGCTCGATGTAGTAGAGGCTGTTGCGCACCTCGTCCAGCACAGAGGGCTGGCGGCTGCGGGTCTCGTCGGTCTGCCAGAGGGCGGCGATCTCCTCGGCGATCAGATCGACCGTGTTGGTCCATTCGTCGGGCGTCAGCGCGACCGTGTCCAGATCGTGGAGTTGGGCGGCGATCCGCGCCAGCTTGACCATGACCGTGCGCCGTTTGGCCTCGGTGGGATGGGCGGTGAGGACCGGCATCACCCGCAGCCGGTCGAGCAACTGCTGAAGCTCCGCAGGCGACGCGCCCTCCCCGCGCAGGCGCATCACCGCGGCGGTGATGGTCTCGCTCAGCGGCTCGGCGTCGCGGCCGGCCGAGCGCGCAAGGTTGCGCAGCGCGCGCACCCTTGCCTGTTCCTCCACCAGGTTGACGAGCTGAAAGTAGGACGCGAACGCCTTGACGACACCGTAGGCCTCGTCAAGCGACAGCGACTCGACGACCTGCCACGCGGCGCCGCCTCAGCCGTCTCGTCGCCCTGGCGCATGGCCTTGGTCAATGCCCGCACCTCCTCGACCCGGTCGAACAGCGACCGCCCCTCCTGCTCGATAAGCGCCTCGCCGAAGCATGCTGCCCAGCAGGTGGATCTGCTGGCTTGATGATTTCCTGCTGCGTTTCCATGATGTTCCTGACTGTGGTAGGTCAGGCTATTGTACCCAGGAACGGGCGTTGGGCAACAAGAGATGGAACTTGATCGCGCAGAGATGCCAACTTCGAAAAGCTGGCATCTCTCAGAACGTTGGCATCTCTCAGAACGTTGGCATCTCTCAGAACGTTGGCATCTCCCAGAACGTTGGCATCTCCCAGAACGTTGGCATCTCCCAGAACGTTGGCATCTCCCAGAACGTTACATCTCCCAGAACGTTGGCATCTCCCAGAGCACACCTACTGCGGATTCACCAGCACCCAGACCATGCCGTCCTGGGCGGTGTCCAGCGACAGGCCAAGGCTTGGGCCGCCCTCGTCCAGGGTGACGCCCTCCACCTCCACGCGGCGCATGGCGCGCACCACGCCTGTGTCGTCCACTGTGACGCGTTGGCCGACTTCCAACTCACCGGCCGCCTTGACCTGCACCGGGCCGTAGATGACGACCGACAGGTATTCCTCGCCCGGCGCAGCCGGCTCACCGCTGCGCGGACGAGGGTGTTGGTGCCGTCTTCCGGGCTGGTGGAGGGTTCCGCCCGCCCGCTGACCACGCCTACCAGCGCGCTGCCCGGTGTAGTGCCGGACGCGCAGCAGCATGTCAAGGTCGTCGAAGGGACTGTCGGCAATCCCATCCATCGCCACAATGTCGCCAGGCCGGAGCGTTTCACCGCTGGTGTTGAGGCCATCTGCGCCGGAGACAACCGGTGCACGCACCACCAATGAACACATCGCCGCTGAAGGAGCCGGCCCAGTCAGTAGCAGAGAAGACCTGACGCCAGGTGCCAGCTGACCCGACGTACACGCCGGACAGACCTGCCTGATTGACGTGCAGTCCATTAGCTGCATCGTCCACGTACACGCCAATCCCACCGATCTGGTCCAGGTAAACACCGGCACCGCCGGTCGTATCGACGCACACCGTGGTCTTCGGTCCCACTAATTTCTACGCCATTGTTGGTCGGGTGAAGTGAACAATGGGTCGCGCTTCCCGGCCTGCATATGTGGATCCCGTCAGCGCCCGAATTGTCCACGCAATTCGTAGGAGCCAGCCGAGTCCCACGAGCAGGCCTTGTGACGCCGAGTGCACGGTGACACCGTTAATGGTTGCCGGACTCCACATAGAAGCCGTATGCTGCCACCCCACATAAACACGTCGGTTGACGCGGCAACGTCTACTGAGAGCCCACTGCCGCTACCGTTGCTCAAGACCATTGCTGCGTAGTCAGGTGCTCCGGAACGAACCTCCAATCTTGAGCGGGTTGTTCGGTCCTCGTCCAGGTCTGTCCCGTGCGGTCGTGGTCGTTGTCGCTCATCCATGTGCCGACTGGTTCCAGTGGTCATGGAGAGTTTGCCGTCCATCACGTCCACGTCGCCGTCGTGATCGACGTCGCAGGCGGGATCGTAGGTCTGGCCCGGCGCAAGGACCCCGCCAGGAGCGAAGGTGTCGGAGCAGCCGCCGCAGCGGCAGCCGGCAGTAGGAGTCCCAGTGTTAGAACCAGCGTGAGTCCTGTGCGAATCTTCATCGGTGCTTCCTCCTTGAACTAATGTCTCGCAACTATTGAACGTACGATGGAAGAATTTTCCGCTGAACCAACGGGAAATCTTCAATTCAGATTGTGCGCCGGATTGGGGATTGTAGGCCGAGGGGAAGAGATGCCAACTTTTCGCCCGGGATGGTTCCCAGTCGGACAAGCTGGCATCTCTCAGAGCACGCCTACTGCGGGTTCACCAACACCCAGACCAAGCCATCTTGTGCGGCGTCCAGAGCAACGCCCAAGACCGGCGCTGTTTCCACCATGTCAGCAGTGCCGCCGTCGGTGCGCTGCACCTGGAAGGTAGATAGGGCGCGCACACCGTCGAAGCCATCGGCCACTGTGACACGGTCACCTAGTTGCACATTACCGGCCGCGTTGACCTGCACCGGGCCGTAGATGACGACCGACAGGTACTCGCCCGGCGCAGCCGGCTCACCGTTGCGCGGGACGAGGGTGTTGGCGCCGTCTTCCGGGCTGGTGGAGGGTTCCGCCCGCCCGCTGACCACGCCTACCAGCGCGCTGCCCGGTGTGGCGCGCCGGACGCGCAGCAGCATGTCAAGGTCGTCGAAGGGACTGTCGGCAATCCCATCCATCGCCACAATGTCGCCAGGCCGGAGCGTTTCACCGCTGGTGTTGAGGGCCATCTGCGCCGGGAGACAACCGGTGCACGTACCACCAATGAACACATCGCCGCTGAAGGAGCCGGCCCAGTCAGTAGCAGAGAAGACCCGGACGCCGTTGGTGGCCGACCCGACGTACACGCCGGACAGACCTGCCTGATTGACGTGCAGTCCATCTTCGGCTGCATCGTCCACGTACACGCCAATCCCACCGATCTGGTCCAGGTAAACACCGGCACCGCCGGTCGTATCGACGCGCACACCGTGGTCTTCAGTCCCACTAATTTCTACGCCATTGTTGGTCGGGTGAAGTGAACAATGGGTCGCGTTTCCCGGCCTGCATATGTGGATTCCGTCAGCGCCCGAATTGTCCACGCGTACTCCGTAGGAGCCAGCCGAGTCCACGAGCAGGCCTTGTGACGCCGAGTGCACGGTGACACCGTTAATGGTTGCCGACTCCACATAGAAGCCGTATGCTGCTGACCCCACATAAACACCGGTTGACGCGGCAACGTCTACTGAGAGCCCACTGCCGCTACCGTTGCTCAAGACCATTGCTGCGTAGTCAGGTGCTCCGAACGAACCTCCAATCTTGAGCGGGTTGTTCGTCCCCGTCCAGGTCTGTCCCAGGTGGTCGTGGTCGTTGTCGCTCATCCATGTGCCGGACTGGTTCCAGTGGCCGGCGGAGAGTTGCACGTCCATCACGTCCACGTCGCCGTCGTGGTCCACGTCGCAAGCAGGATCGTATGACCCGCCGGGTGCACATGGGCCGACAGTGGGCGCTGCGGTGGCGGCAGCCGGAAGCAGCGCGCCCAGCAGCAAGACAAGCGCAATCAGGCCGCGGGTACTGGCCCGCAGCCGAGAGGGTTGGGTATTCATCGCATTCCTCCTCGTTCAACTACTGCACTAATAGTGCGCGGATAGATGAGGCGGATTATACGTATAAGCCGGTGACTGTCAACCGACGCGCAGAGATGCCAACTTTCCCAAAGTTGGCATCTCTTGAATCGCGCACCGGCTGACTGTTAGCCGCGCTGGTCGATGGGCACGTAGTCGCGCAGCCAGACGCCGTCGTAGATCTGGCGCGGGCGGGCGATCTTCTGCTCAGGGTCGTTGAGCATCTCGCGCCACTGGGCCAGCCAGCCGGCCACGCGCGGGATGGCGAACATCACCGTGAACATGTTGACCGGCAGGCCGATGGCGCTGTAGATGCAGCCGGTGTAGAAGTCGATGTTGGGATAGAGCCGGTGCTGCATGAAGTAGTCGTCCTGCAGGACGACGCGCTCCAGCTCCAGCGCCACGTCCAGCCTGGGAGACGCGCCTGAGGCGTCGATCACGTCGTGGGCCAGTTGCTTGACGATGGCGGCGCGCGGGTCGTAGGTCTTGTACACCCGGTGGCCGAAGCCTATCAGCAGCCGCTTCTCGCGCTTGATGGTCTCCACGTACGCGGCCACGTTGGCCGGATCGCCGATCTCGTCCAGATACTCCAGCACCTTCTCGGTCGCGCCGCCGTGTTTCGGACCGCGCAGCGCGGCGATGGCGGCTGCAATGGAGACGAAGGGATCGGCGCGCGAGCTGCCGACCATGCGCGCCGTCGTTGCGGAGGTGGACTGGCTGTGGTCGGCGTGCAGCATGAAGAGCACCTCCAGCGCCCGCTCCTGCACCGGGTCAGGATGGTACTTCTTCTCCGTCAGCTTGAACATCATGCGCAGAAAGTCGCCGGTATAGCTGTAGTCGTCTACCGGATAAACGTAAGGCAGGCCCATGGAATGGCGATAGGCAAACGCGGCCAGGGTTGGCATCTTGGCGATCAGCCGGCGGGTCTGCAGCTCTACCGAGGCCGGGCTGGAGATGTCGCGGGCGTCGGCGTAGAAGGTCGATAGCGCCGACACCGCGCCGATCAGGATGCCGATGGGATCGGCGTCGTAGCGGAAGCCGTCCAGGAACTGCAAGATGTTCTCGTGGACGAGGTTGTGGTGGTTGATCTCGTCCAGCCATGTGTCCAGTTGGTCCCGGGTCGGCAACTGGCCGTAGATCAAGAGGTAGGCCGTCTCCAGATAGGTGGAGTGCTGCGCCAGTTGCTCGATCGGATAGCCGCGGTAGCGCATGATGCCGCGCTCACCGTCAACCTCGGTGATGGTGCTGCGGCAGGAAGCGGTGTTGAAAAAGCCGGGATCGTAGCTCATGATGCCGAAGTCGTCGGCATCCACCTTGATCTTGCGCAGGTCGATGGCCCGGATCGCGCCGTCGGCCACGGGAACCTCGTAGGTCTTGCCGGTGCGGTTGTCGGTGATGGTGAAGCTGCCTTCAGGCGTCATGGGCGTCGCCACCGGCGCGTCAGCCGGCTGGCGCTGGTCGATGGGCACATAGTCGCGCAGGCCGGGTCCGCCGTAGAACTCGCTGGGGCGGGCGATGCGATTCTCCGGGTCGGCCAGCGACTCACGCCACTGGGCGATCCAGCCGATGGTGCGCGGGATGGCGAACATCACGGTGAACATGCTGGTGGGCAGGTTCAGCGCCTGGTAGATGACGCCGCTGTAGAAATCGACGTTGGGATAGAGCTTGCGCTCGACAAAGTAGTCCTCGTTGAGCGCGATGGTCTCCAACTCCACGGCGATGTCCAGCAGCGGATTGCGGCCCGTCACCTCGAACACATCGTAGGCCACCTTCTTGATGATGCTGGCGCGCGGGTCGTAGTTCTTGTAGACGCGGTGGCCGAAGCCCATCAGCCGCCGCTCGCCGCGGCGCACGCTGTCCATGAACTCGGGGATGTTCGACACGTCGCCGATCTCGGTCAGCATGCGCAGCACTGCCTCGTTGGCGCCGCCGTGCAGCGGGCCAAAAAGGGCTGAACTGGCGGCCGCCACGGCTGCGTAGGGATCGGCATTGGTGCTGCCCACGACCCGCATCGTGCTGGTGGAGCAGTTCTGCTCGTGATCGGCGTGCAGGATGAACAGGATGTCCAGCGCCCGCTCCAGAATGGGATTCGGCTGATAGGGCGCTTCATCCATCCGGAACATCATGTTCAAAAAGTTGCCGGTATAGCTCAGATCGTTGTCGGGATAGGCGTAGCGAAAGCCTTTGGAGTGGCGGTAGGCAAAGGCTGCCAGGGTGGGCATTTTCGCCACCAACCGCCGCGTCTGCAGCCGGATCGACTGAAGATCGTGGACGTTGTGGGCGTCGGGGTAGAACGTGGACAACGCGGCGACGGTGCCGACCAGGATTCCCATAGGATGGGCGTCGTAACGGAAGGCGTCCAGGAACTGGCGGATGCTCTCGTGCAAGGTGGTCTCGCTCTTGATGTCGCGCACCCAGGTGTCCAGTTCAGCCTGTGTCGGCAGCTTGTTGTACAGCAGCAGGTAGGCGACCTCCAGAAAGGTCGATTGCTCGGCAAGCTGCTCGATCGGGTAGCCGCGGTAGCGCAGAATGCCCTTGTCGCCGTCGATAAAGGTGATCTGGCTGCGACAGGAGGCGGTGTTCAGAAACGAGGGGTCGTACGACGTCAGCCCGTAGTCGCCCTCGCTGGCCTTGATCTGGCGCAGATCCATGCCGCGGATCGTGCCGTCGGTGATTGGGAAGTCGTACGATTGCCCGGTCCTGTTGTCGAGAAAGGTGAGTGTGTCGTTTTGCATGTGCGTGCCTCGCAGATCATTGGTTGAGGGGCTGATTCGCCGCCGATTGTCGGGACCATAGAATACCCCCAATGGCACATGTCGCGCAAGCCGGACGAACAGGCAGACGCACCGCGACGGCAGCCGGCGCAGCCTGCGCTCGTTCAGCGGTGCGGCATCACTGGCAGATAGCGATAGTGCGTCTTAAGCACCACGTACTGCGCCTCGGCCATGGTCATCCCTGTGAACCGGGAAAGCGGCGGCAGCTGTGCCAGCTCGAACGCGATCATCCCTTGCAAATCCTCGTCGCCGGCCGCGCCGAGGTGGTTCAGGAAGTTGCGCAATCGTTGCACCTGGATGGACGTGATGGTGGCATTCTGGCCCTGGCCGTTCACAAGCATCTCCAGGTTGGGTTGCCACGTCTCCAGGAGCGTCACAGCCTCGGAGCGCAGCGACGAATCGGCCAGCAGCGCGCTGAAGACCGCGGCGTTGTGCTGGTCGTAGACACGGGCAAAATGCCGGCCGCGCCGCGTCTGCGGCAGCACCTGGTCGCGCAGGGCGTAGAACGTATCCAGCGTGCCGCTCAGACCATGCCAGCCGGCCGCGGGCTCGCCCAGCAGCCAGGCAGTGACGCAACTGCATTCCTCCCCCGGTTCGTTCAGCCACACCCTGTCAACCCCGATATTGGCCGCGTAGGCATCCGGGTCGCCGTCGCCGTCCAGATCGCCCAGCGCCAGCGCGCGTGTATCGGTGTCCCCCAGACACTGCCCTGTCACCTGCCCGTAGCCGTTCCCGTCGTTGAGCCAGATCAGGTTCGACCAACTGCGCACGCCGCCGTCGCCGGTGGCAATGAAGGCGTCCAGGTCGCCATCGCCGTTCAGGTCGATCAGCGTCACGTCGGTGCTGTTGACATTGTCGATGGTCTGGCCGCTGTTGCTGAACACGCCGGCCGGGTTGCCCTGCTCGCCGTTGAACCACACCTCGTTGGGCGCGCCCGGCTGATTGGCCACGAACGCATCGGCATCGCCGTCGCCGTCCAGATCGCCCAAGGCGACCCGTGACGTGTTGGCGCCGCCGAACGTCTGGCCGCTGTTGCTGAAACGGCCCGGCGGCTGGCCGTTTTCACCGTTCAGCCACACCTGGTTGCCGCTCTCGGTGGTCAGCACGGAATCGGCGTCACCGTCGCCGTCCAGATCGGCCAGCGCGACGCGGCGGGCCTCGGGCAGGTTCTGACCGCTGTTGCTGAACACGCCCGCTGGATTGCCGCCCTGACCGTTCAACCAGACGGAAGTATCCACGCCGGCTACGAACGCGTCCAGGTCGCCGTCGCCGTCCAGATCGGCCAGCGCCACGTCCTCGTTGAAGTGGTCGTCGTCCAGCGACTGGCCTGCGCTGAACACGCCGGTCGGGTCGCCGTTCTCGCCGTTCAGCCACACGTGAATCGCCGACAGGCCAGCCACGAACGCGTCGGGGTCACCGTCGCCGTCCAGATCGCCCAGACCGACCGCCGGCGTGTTGTCGCCTTCCAGTTCCTGCCCCTCGCTGAAGGTGCCCGCGGGATCGCCGCCCTCGCCGTTTAACCAGATCTGGTTCGCGCCAAGCTCGGCCACGAACGCGTCCAGATCGCCGTCGCCGTCCAGGTCGCCCAGCGCCGCGTCAAGGCTCGCCGCCAACCCAAGCTCCTGGCCGTTGGTGCTAAACGGAGGGCCCTGCTCCTGAGTTCCACCGCCACCGCCTCCGTTGAACCAGACCGCCGTCGTTCCCTCGAACGCGACCAGCAGCGCATCGGGTGCGCCGTCCCCGGTCACGTCGGCCAGCACCCCTGCCTGGCTCTGCGAGTCGCCCAGCGTCTGTGCGTGCGTGAAGTTGCCGTCGCCGTCGTTGAGCCACACCTGATCGACATCGGCGGCGTAGCCCCAACTGGCGAACAGGGCGTCCAGGTCGCCATCGCCGTCCACATCTCCCAGAGATACATCGGTGCCGTTGGTGTCAGGCCCGGCCGGTGAGATGTTGAACCCGCTGCCGCCCTGGTTGCGCAGCAGTGCGTTCTGGTCGCTCGTGGCAACCATGACATCGGGATACCCATCGGCTGTCACCGGCCCGGCGTCCAGGCGGCTGGCGCTTTCAGGCAGCGCAACCGCCGGCCCTGCGCTCAGAGCCCCGGAATCGTTCCACCAGAAGCTGACGCGCGCCCCGCCGTTGTCCAGCAACGCCAGATCGAGGTCGCCGTCGAGGTCGAAGTCGGCCAACGCCACGTCCAGCGCGTTGCCGGGCAGACTTGGCCCGCTGCCGAAAACGCCTTGCGAACCGCCCTGCACGCCGCCCTGATTGATCCAGACGCGGCTCGCCCCGTTGAAGTTGGCGGCCACAGCATCCAGGTCGCCGTCGCCGTCAAGGTCGCCCAGCGCCACCTGCTCGCTCCAGACGTTGCCGAGGTTCTGGCCGCTGTCGCTGAACGTACCGCTGCCGTCGTTCAGCCATACTTTGTTGGCTGTCTGGAGGAACGATCCGTTGGCGACGAACGCATCGAGGTCGCCGTCGCCGTCCAGGTCGCCCAGCGCAACGTGACGTGAGATGCGCGATCCCAGACTCTGGGCAGGGTCCACCAGGAACGTGCCCTCATCGCCGCCCTGTGCGCCGCCCTGGTTGAACCAGACCCGATCGCGCCGGTGTTGGCCGCAAACAGGTCCTTATCGCCGTCACCATCCAGATCTGCCACGGCGATGTTGTTGCCCGTCTCGTCCCCGATCACCTGTCCGCTGTCCGAAAACTGGCCTCCGCCCTGGGCAATGAGCGCTGGCGGCCGTCCGCCGACGGCCAACAACAGCACCAGGAAAGTCAACCACACTCCAATCTTCGTCAACACAATCACACCTCCGCAGCATGCGCGTCCCCGGTTCGTCACCTCAAGTTCAGTACCAGTATAGCACAGACCGGCAGACGTTTCAACGACAGGTAAAACCAGACACCAGCCGCCTGAAATCGCCTTCCGCCAACGTTCAACTTTTTAGGCGGCACTCTACTCGTGGCCGTCAATCCGCCTGGAGTCCATGTTTCCGGCGCGGCATGGTTGATGGAGGATCCAATGACCACCCTATTCCTGATTCTGACGCTGATTCTGTCGACACTGCAGTCGAGCCTGTTGCCCGCACTGCAGAACAACCCGTACCGCCACGGACAGGCTGGCCCGCAGGCGCCAGGCCAGTGGCTGGAGCAACTGGCCAACGCCACCGGCCGCGACGCTGCCGACCTGCAACTTGCCGACGTCGCGTCGATCACGCTTGTGACAGGCGAGGTTCTGACGCGCGTCAAGGCCGTGGACACTGCCAGCGGCGAGGTTGTCGGCGCAACCTTTGCCGGCCAGCAGGTAGTCGACGAGCAGGCGGCCCGCGCGGCCGCCGATGCAAGCTGGCGCGGCGAACACGGCGCGCTAACCCCCGATTTGGTCGCCAAACTGGAGGCTGCCGGTCCCGACCAGACGTTCACCGTATCGGTCTGGCTCAAGGTCGACATCGAGCCGCTGCGCAAGCCGGACCGCAACCCGGCCGGCGCTGAACAACCCGGTTCCACAGCAGCCACAGCTGCGCAGCCGACCAGGCCGGTGGACTCTCCACTCGCCGGCAAGCGCATTGCCACCCCGCTGTCGCCGGCTGAACTCCAGGCAGCAGGTCTGTCGGCTGCAGGTCCGGCGACCGGCACCGCGGCGCTTGCTGCGGGCGCCGGCAACGAAGCTCCCAAGGATGCCGAGACGATGTTCCCGGCCCGACAGAGCGCCATGCAGGGACCGGCGGAGCTGTCGGAAGCTGAAGCCTTCAGCCGCGCCAACCAGGCGACCTTGCGCAGCCAGATCGCCGCGGTGCGCGCCCGCTTCCTTGACGCAGCTGCTGCTAACGGCTGGCAGGTTCTCTACGCCAGCGAAACCGCGCCGATCGTCCATCTCGCCGGACTGACGCGGACGCAGCTTCTCGACCTGGCGGGCAACACTGACATCGACGCGGTCTACGACGCTTCCCTGCCCGGCGGCCCGGTGCTGGATGTGGCGCGGCCGACGCAGAACATGCTGCCGGTAGCCGACTGGGGCGGCTACACCGGCGACGGAGTCAACGTCGCCGTGGTCGAGGGCGAGCGGGCCTCCGACAACAACCCCTACCTCACGGTCGTTGAGACCCGCGACACGACCCGCACCCGCAAATGGCATCCCACCATGGTATCGGGTATTATTGCCAGCACCCATACCACGGATCGCGGGCTGGCCAGAGATGCCGACATGTACAGCGCCAACGGCGACGATTACACCACTGTGGCTGCGCTGGAAGCAGCGATGGACTGGGGATCGAGCCGGGCGGTGGTGCTCAACAACAGCTTCTGGGCGGTCAACTGCGGCGACACCTCCACTTTGCAGAACATCGATCGCCACATGGATTACCTGGTGCGCTACGGATATGATCTGGCAACCGTTGCTTCGGGCAACTTCCGTCCCAATGGCTGCGGCGGAACCACCAACTACGTCAACTCGCCCTCCAAAGGCTATAACGCCCTGACCGTCGGCAACTTCGACGACGGCAACACGGTGAGCTGGACCGGCGACGCCATGAATTCCTCCAGCCAGTACAACGTCGATGGCGTCTACAAGCCGGAACTGGCCGCCAGCGGCACCAACATCACCAGCCTGTCGGAGGCCAGCCCCTGGACCAGCACCGGCAGCGGCACCAGCTTTGCCTCTCCCATGGTGGCCGCGCTGGCAGCCGACATGATCGAGGCGGACTCAGGGCTGTCGGGCTATCCCGAGGCTCTGACCCCGCTGTTGATGGCCACATCGCTGCACAATATCGAGGGAGATGCGCGCCTCAGCCGGGCCGACGGCGTGGGCGCCATCGACGGTGCGGCCGGACTGGTCAGCACCGAGCGCGACCACTGGGGGTCGCAATTTGTGGACAGCTCCACGGCGTTTCCGCTGGACTTCTATCAGTATGCGTACAAGGGCGAACGGGTACGCTACGTCATCCGCTGGCTGTCCAACCCCAATGCGAGCTACACCTCCGACCCGCTGCCGGCGGACCTGGACCTGAGAGCCTATCGAGCTGACGGCACGTACATTCAAGGATCACTTTCGAGCGTCAACAGCTTCGAGATTGTCGACTTCGTTGCACCGGCCTCGGAAACCTATCGCTTCGAGGTCAGTCGCTATGGAAGCTGGAACGGCAGCGGCACCTGGCTGGGTCGCGGCTGGTGGCGCGGCGTATATCGCATCGCGCCCGACTATGGCTACCTCGACTCCCAGGCGACTGCCATGGGAACACATCTGGCCGTCTATCCTACCGACTGGAGCCCCACCATCTACTGGCGTGTAATGGGCATTCGCTCCAACGACTCGGACCACGATCTCTTCCTGTACAACAAGACCTTCTTCGACGATCCGGACGGATTGACGGCGCTGGAGTCGTCCACCTACATCTCTCCGGTAGACTATGTGACAGTTGACGGCAACCACTGGCCTTCCAGCATGGCCGAGCCATATGTGGTCAAACACTACAGCGGTACAGGTGGCTACAGCGTCAGTTGGTCGAACCAGGGGGTCGCGATCAGCAGCAACGGCTACTACGGCCCGTATTCTGCAACCAGCAACGAAGTTGCCAAGGTGTTTGATGTCTACATGCAACGCTACCAGTTCCGCCGCGTCGAAATCGTGCCGACGGCGGGCAACACCAACGATCTGGCCGCCGAGCTGTTCAGGTCTGACGGGGGCAGTGCGTCCAGTTGGACGAACCGCCGCGGCGCCGGGGAGTTGACAGCGAACGCCTCCACCTTGCCCGGCTACACTGAGACCTTCGGCTACTTCCATGACCATAGCAGCAGCGACTGGCTGGGGCTGGTGGTCTACGGCAACCTGCCCCAGAGCGCCTCGTACTATGTCCGCGTCGTCTGCACGCTCAACCATGACATCTTCGGCGACGGGAAGGTGGACATCACCGACGTGCAGTACGTGGCCGGCTATTGGCAGGCCGCAACACCGCCCAGTCGCGCCGACCGCGACGGCGATGGCGATGTGGACGTGATCGACCTCGCCCTCGTCGCCGGAGAATGGAACAGCCAATGCTAGTAATCACATCTTCGGGTGACAGTCACTTTCCGAAAGTGACTGTCACCTTGACGCTCGTAGTGTGTCTTGCCGCACTGGTCGCGTGCGCTGCGCCGCCTGCTGTCCCACCGGCCGGCGAGCCGGTCTACGAGATGGTTGCCCAGGACGTGGCATACAGCGGCGGCAGCGACCAACCCATCATGCTGGCTATCGCCGGCAGCGATGCACTCGCTGGCGCGCCGGCCGGATTGCCGCCCGGTGTCGTCGATGCTCTTCAGGCAGCCGCTGCAGCAAACCCCGACGCGCTGTACATCGTCGTCTACACCGGCATGAAGCCCGGCGGCGGCTACGCGGTGTCGATCGACTCCATCACCCTTGAGAAGTCGGACGGCAGTCAGTCGCTGGTCGTCACCTACAGCGAGAGCGCGCCGCAAGGCGCCAGCACCACCGCGCTGACCTACCCGTACGTCATCGCCCGCGTGCTCAGTCCGGCCGTCTCGCCAGACAACGTCAGGTTTGTGGCCGGCTCGTAGACATCGCGTTGAAGAGTTGGCATCTTTGCCGCAAAGATGCCAACTCTCAGTCAGACTGTACGCAAATCGCTGGACAGCCGCGGCCAGTTCTGGTATGATCACCGGCATGGCGAACGCGGCTCCCAACCAACCGATCTCACCAGAACGTCGCTTCCGCGTCTCGGGAATGGACTGCGCCAGTTGTGCGGCGCACATCGAGACGGGTGTGGCGCGTCTGGATGGCGTCGAGGCCTGTCAGCTCAACTTCACCAGCGAGACGCTCAAGGTCAGCGGCGCAGTCGCGACGGCGTCCATCGTGGCGCGCGTCCAGGAGCTGGGATACGGCATCGACGAGATCGCGCCCGGTGCAGCCGGCGCGCGGCCAGTGACAGCCGGCCAGCCGCCGCGCAGCTTCCTGCAATACGTCACCAGCCGGCGCGACACACAGTTGGCGCTGGTGGCGACTCTCCTGCTGCTGCCCGGCCTGCTGTTCGACGAACTCTTGCCGGGCCTGGGGGTTCACAGCGTCCTGATCGACCTGTCGTCCATCGCCGCAATGCTGCTGGCCGGCTCTTCGGTGATGCGCAGCGCCTGGCGTTCGCTGCGGATCGCGCGCCAGATCAACATCAGCGTCCTGATGTCCATCGCAGCCATCGGCGCGGTGCTCATTGGCGCCTACACCGAAGCAGCGGTGGTGATGGTGCTGTACGTCATCGGTGAAGCGCTGGAGGGCTACACGGCCGAGCGCGCCCGCGGCTCCATTCGCAGCCTGATGACGCTCCAGCCCGCCACGGCGTTGCTGCTTACCACTGAAGGCGGGCAGGCGGTCGAGCGCCCGGTCCAGGTGACGGCGCTGCGGACAGGCGACCGCATTCTGGTCAAGCCGGGTGAGCGCATCCCCATGGACGGGCGCGTGATCAGCGGCGCGTCGGCGGTCAACCAGGCGCCCATTACGGGCGAGAGCCGGCTGGTGGAGAAACAGGCCGGCGCCGAAGTCTTCGCCAGCAGCGTCAACGGCGAAGGTGCGCTGGAGATCGAGGTTACGCACCTGGTCGAGGACAACACCATCGCCCGCATGATCCGGCTGGTGGAGGAGGCCCAGGAACAGCGCGCCCCGACTCAGCGCTTCATCGACCGCTTCTCGCAATACTACACACCGGCCGTGATCGTCATCGCCGCGCTGGTCGCCGTAGTCCCGACCGTGGCGTTTGGCGCGCCGTTGCTCGACCCGGTTGAGCCGACGGCCGGTTGGCTGTACCGGGCGCTGGCGCTGCTGGTGGTGGCCTGCCCGTGTGCGTTGGTCATCAGTACGCCGGTCGCACTGGTCAGCGCCATCAGCAACGGGGCGCGCAACGGCGTGCTCTTCAAGGGCGGCGTACACATCGAGAACCTGAGCAAGGTCACGACGGTCGCCTTCGACAAGACCGGCACCCTGACCCAGGGCGCGCCTTCGGTGGTCGCCTACAAGTCGGTGGACTGCGTGTTGCCCGGCCAGGCTGACTGCGACCAGTGCGACGACCTGCTGGCGCTGGCGAGCGCGGTGGAGCGCCGCGCTGAGCATCCGCTGGCGCGGGCCGTCGTCCACGAGGCCACGGCGCGGCGTGCGCGACCTCTACCCGGCCGCCAGCAGCGTGGCAACGTTGACCGGTCGGGGCGTCACCGGTGATGTGAACGGCCAGCGCATCAGCGTCGGCAGCCATCGCTACTTCGATCAGAGCATTCCGCACCCGCCGGAGCACTGCGACGCGCTGGCGGCGGTCGACGCCCAGGGCTACAGCACTATGCTGGTCAGCCGGGACGACAGCTACCGCGGCTACATCGCGGCGGCCGACACCGTCCGTCCCACCAGCCGGGCTGCGATTGCCGAGCTGAAGCAGATCGGAGTGCAGCATCTGGTGATGCTGACCGGCGACAACGCGGCCACGGCCGAGGGTGTAGCCGGCCAGGTCGGCGTTACCGAGACGCTGGCCAACTGTCTGCCCGAGGACAAGGTCGCGGCGGTCAAGGACCTGCGCATGCGCTACGGCGAGATCGCGATGGTCGGCGACGGCATCAACGACGCGCCAGCGCTGGCCAGCGCCACGGTCGGCATTGCCATCGGCCATACGGCGCAGGCCATGGAAACGGCTGACGTGACCATTATGCGCGACAGCCTGCTGCCGCTGCCCTTTGCCATCCGCCTCAGCCGCGCCGCCATGCGCATCGTGAAGGTCAACGTCGCGCTCAGCCTGCTGATCAAGTTCATCGTCTTCGTGCTGGTGCTGGTGGGCACCGGCAGCATGTGGATGGCGGTGCTGGCCGACGTGGGGATGTCGCTGCTGGTGACACTCAACGGCACCCGCCTGCTGCGCCGGCCCGCGCCGCGGATTGTGCTGGCAGACGGGTAGCAGGGCCGGGTATTGCAACGGCCCGGGCATCTGGTCAGCTTGCCCGGAACTCCTGGCCGCCGCTTCGCGATCTTCGCGATTTCGTGATCGAAACCCCTCTGCCACATCCGTATTCCTTCGCATTGGCGTATTCCAGCCTGGTCAACTGGGACTTGCCTGCGCCATTTGCGTTTATTTGGCGCGACGCTATAATGCCTTGGCCGGAGCAAGAAACAGTATTGGTGAACAACGAAACGAGGTGTGACTGAGGATGTCTTCTGCTGCCACCGTGGCCGCGCAAGCTTCCGGCAATGGCCGCCGTCCCTTCCCTTCTTCCCGACTCGAGCAATCCGTTCTGGAAACGTTCATCTACGCGGATATCTTCAACTATCCACTGGTGCTGGATGAGGTAGTTCGCTATGTGACCGTGCCCGCTTCGCTCGATGAGGTTGAACGCGTCCTGAACTGGTGTCTGGCCCATGGATGGCTGGTGGGCAGCCACGATTACTTCGCGCTGCCGGGACGGGACGAGCTGATCCCGCTGCGCGAGCGACGCGAGCGTGTTGCGCAGGAGAAATGGGCGCGGGCGCGCCGCTATACCTACTGGCTGGCGACCCTGCCCTTCGTGCGCATGGTCGCCATCACCGGCACCCTGGCGGTCAACAACGCGGAAGCCAAGGACGACATCGACGTTTTCGTGGTGACCGAACCGGAGCGGCTGTGGCTCTGCCGCGCGCTGGTGATCGCGGTGGTGCGGCTGGCGCGGTTGGGCGGCGACGAGCTGTGCCCCAACTATTTCGTCTCTGAACGGGAGCTTGTCTTTCACGAGCACAACTATTTCAGCGCGCGCGAGGTCGCGCAGATGGTTCCGCTCTACGGGATGTCCACCTATCAGCGCGTGCGCGACCGCAACCCATGGGTTGGGGACTACCTGCCACAGGCCGGCGGGGCGCCGGCGCTGCAACACGCCGGGCCGGAGTGCCCCGACTCCGCCATCCAGCTTGGCGCGCTGGCGTCGGGCGTCAAGCGGGCCTCCGAGGCGCTATTCGGCAGCCAGTTGGGCGCGGCCATGGACCGGCGCGAGATGCAGCGCAAGGTGCGGCAGCTCAACCGCGAGGCCAGCACGCGCGGCGGCAGTGTTGAGTTCACCGCCGACGTCTGCAAGGGCCACTTCGACCACCACGACAACTGGATTCTGCGCCGCTTTCAGGAGCGCCTGGCGCCCTACGGATTGACCGTTCCGGCAGGCTACCAGGGCAACGGCACAGATCCGCTGGGAGAGACTCTCGATGGCTGATGTGCTTTTCGGCCAGTCCTACTTTTTGCGCTTCGATCCCAAGCTGTGGGAGGCAATGCAGCCCTATCCGCCGCTGGGTACGCTCTACGCGGCGGCCTACATCCGCGCGCGCGGCTACGACGTGGCGCTGTTCGACGCCATGCTGGCCGACTCGGAGGAGCGCTGGGCTGAGGCGCTGGACAAACACCACCCGCGCTTTGCGGTCCTCTACGAGGACAACTTCAACTACCTGAGCAAGATGTGTCTGCTGCGGATGCGCGAGGCGGCGGTCACCATGGCGCGCATGGCCCGGGAGCGCGGCTGCACGGTGATCCTGTGCGGCGCCGACGCTACCGACCATGCCGACCTGTATTTCGATGCCGACGTCGATTTCGTGCTGCGCGGCGAGGGCGAGGTCACCCTGGGCGAGCTGCTGGACAGCCTGACCGGCCGCAGCCTGCAGCCGGTGGAGGGGATTCTGGGGCTGGCGGTGGCCAGTGATCAGTTATCAGAGGTCAGTGATCAGAGGTCAGTGAACGGTGAAACGACCCAGTCTGCCAACAACGACCAAAGACTGATTACTGATCACCGATTACTGATCACTGAATCCCGTCCCATCCTGCGCGACCTGGACAGCCTGCCACGGCCGGCCTGGGACCTGGTGGACGTGGAGCAGTACCGGCGGGTCTGGCTGGAGCGGCACGGCTACTACTCGATGAACATGGTGACGACGCGCGGCTGCCCGTTCCACTGCAACTGGTGCGCCAAGCCGATCTGGGGCCAGCGCTACAACAGCCACAGCCCGGAGCATGTCGCCGCCGAGCTGAAGTGGCTGAAGGACACCTACGCCCCCGACCACATCTGGTTCGTGGACGACATCATGGGCCTCAAGCCTGGCTGGATGAGCCGCTTCGCCGACGCCGTGGAGCGCCTCGACGCGAGGGTGCCGTTCAAGTGCCTCAGCCGCGTCGACCTGCTGCTGCGCGACGGCGACATCGACGCGCTGCGACGCGCCGGCTGCCAGATCGTCTGGGTCGGCGCGGAGTCCGGTTCGCAGAAGATCCTGGACGCAATGGAGAAGGGCACCAGGGTCGATCAGATCTACGAGGCCAGCCGGCGGCTGCACGAGGCGGGCGTCAAGGTGGCCTTTTTCTTGCAGTTCGGCTATCCCGGCGAGACGCGCGCCGACATCGAGAAGACCTTGCAGATGGTGCGCGACTGCCAGCCCGACGACATCGGCATGTCGGTCTCGTACCCGCTGCCCGGCACCAAGTTCTACGACCGGGTGCGGGACGAGCTGGGCGCCAAGCAAAACTGGCAGGACTCCAGCGACCTGGCGATGCTCTACGAAGGACCGTTCACCACCGACTTCTACCGCCACCTGCACACGGTGCTGCACAAGGAGTACCGGGCGCGCAAGACGTGGAACACGCTGACCGGCCAGAACGGCGGCCGGCGGCCCGGCCCGCGCCAGGTCGGCGCGATGGTCTACCACACGGCGACGCTGCCGCTGGCGCGCCGCAAGCTGCGCCAGCTTGAACACGCGCCGCACCAGGGCCTTGGCTCGCTGCAGCCGGCCATGAGCCAGCAAGCCGCCGCCACACCGACGCCGCAGGAGTAGCGGAAAGGGAAAAAGAAGGAAAGCAGGGAAAGAATGGAAAGGCCGCCGACGTCGACTGCCCGCATTGCACACATCCGTTTCCTTCCTTTCCCTCCTTTCCCTCCTTTCCTGTCCGCCATGACCATGACCCGTACCAAAATCATCCTCTACAACCCACGAGCCGTCTTCTTCACCATGCCGCTGGCGCTGCTGGCCGTTGGGTCGGCGCTGGATCCGGCGCGCTACGACGTGCGCATCGTCGATGGCCGGCTGGAGAAGGACCCGGTGGCCGCGGTGCTGGCGGAGATGGACGGCGCGGCCTGCCTGGGCATCAGCGTGCTGACCGGCGCGCCATCCGTGATGCCTTGCAGGTCAGCCGGGCAGTCAAGGCGCGGCGGCCCGAGCTTGCCGGTGGTCTGGGGCGGCTGGCACGCCTCGCTCTTCCCCACCGACACGCTGGACGAGCCCAGCGTCGATTTTACAGTCCAGGGCCAGGGCGAGGCAACCTTCGTGGAGTTGGTGGAGCGCTTTGCGGCCGGCGAGTGGCGGCCGGGCGGGCGGGCCTGGGCGTCGCGGGCACCGTCGAGCGGGTCGATGGCGTCCCGTGGCGCAACCCGGCGCGCGATGACCGACATGAACGAGCTGCCGGCCCACGACTACGGGCTGATGGCCGTCGAGCGCTATTACACGCTGAAGGGCGAGCGGCAACTGGACTACATCTCCTCCACCGGCTGCTTTTTCCGCTGCGCCTTCTGCGCCGACCCGTTCGTCTTCAAGCGGCGCTGGACGGCGCTGGAGCCGCAACGTATGGGTGAGGAGGCCGAGACGCTGTGGCAGCGCTATCGCTTCGACGACTTGGCCTTCCAGGACGAGACCTTCTTTACCTACCGTGATCGGGTGATCGCCGTGGCCGAGGAGTTTCTGCGCCGGTTTGCGCCACCCACCAACGGCGGCGGGCCCGCCAGGAACACGCGGTTCACCTGGACCGCCACCATGCGCGCCGACCAGGGTGTCCGTCTGAGCGACGACGCCTTTGCGCTATGTGTCCGCTCCGGTCTGCGCAGGGTGATGATCGGCGTCGAGTCGGGGTCACAGGAGATGATGGACTGGATGAAGAAGGACATCCGCGTCGAGGATGTCGTCAGGAGCGCCGAGATGTGCGTGCGCCACGGCGTCGGCGCGATCTTCCCGTTCATCGTCGGTTTCCCCGGCGAGAGCGACGACAGCGTCCTGGCCTCGCTGAACCTTGTCAAACAACTGCGCAGCATGAGCCCGCAGTTCGAGACGCCCATCTTCTACTTCAAGCCCTACCCCGGTTCGCAGATCACCGACGAGGTGGTTCGCCAGGGCTACAGCCTGCCGCAGACGCTGGATGAGTGGGCCGACTTCGACTTCGTCGGCTCGTCGGGGCCGTGGGTCAGCCAGGAGAAATACGAGCTGATCGAACGCTTCAAGTTCTACAACCGATTCGCCTGGGGACCGGAGACGCTGCGCCGCCGGCCGTTGCAGGCAGTGGCCCGTTGGCGGGTACGCAAGGACTTCTATCGGGCGCCGGTGGAGAAGCGGGTGGTAGACCGCCTGAAGCCGCTGCCAAAGCTCTCCTGACTGATTGGACAAACCATGACTGCATTCTCTGACAAACAAACCGACTTTCTCAACAGCCGCGTCTTTGCCCACCTGGCCACAATCATGGCCGACGGTAGCCCGCAGGTGACGCCGGTGTGGATCGACTTCGACGGCGAGTTCATTCTGGTCAACACCGCCGAGGGCCGCGCCAAGGACCGCAACATGCGCCGCGATGGCCGGGTTGCGCTGTCGATCATGGATCCCGAAGAGCCGTACACCCACCTCGACATCCGCGGTCACGTGGCCGGGATAACGCATGACGGCGCCGAGGAACACATCGACACGCTGTCGCGGCGCTATGACGACACCCCGTGGACCTACCAACCGGGCCAGGTGCGGGTTATCTTCAAGATCGCCGCCGACCACATCACCGGCAATATTTAAGCGACCACTCTTCCCTCCTACTCCTACTCATCCTCGTACTCGTACTCTTCCGGAGAGCCGAGCGGAAGAGTAGGAGGAAGAGCAGGAGTACGAGTAAGAGTAAGAGACTGAGACGGATGGACATTCTGCTGACCCACGGCTACTTCCTGTACGAGGACCCGCACGAGCTACAGGTGATGAAGCCCTACCCGACGCTGGGGCTGCTTTACGTGTCCTCGCACCTTAAAGCCAAAGGGTTCGACGTCGAGGTGTTCGACACCACCTTCAGCGCGTGGGACGCGTTCGAGCAGCACATGCGCGCCGTGCGGCCGCCGCTGGTCGGCATCTACACCAACCTGATGACCAAACAGCGTGTGTTGCAGATGCTGCCGCTGTTCCGCGAGCTGGGCAGCCGGGTGATCCTGGGCGGGCCGGAGCCGCCCTACTACGCCGAGGACTATCTGGCAGCCGGCGCGGACATCGTCGCCGTAGGTGAAGGCGAGCTAACGCTGGAGGAGCTGATTCCGCACCTGGCGCGCCACGGGATGGCCGGGCTGGAGCAGGTGCGCGGCATCGTCTACCGCGACGGCGCCGGACGCATCGTGCGCACTGGCCCGCGGCCGCAGATTCCCGACCTGTCCGCGCAGCCCTGGCCTGACCGCGAGGCCATCGACCTGGAACGCTACCTCCAGACCTGGCATACCCACCACGGCGTCCGCTCGGTGTCGCTGATCACGGCGCGCGGCTGCCCGTACACCTGCACCTGGTGCAGCCACTCGGTCTTCGGCGAGACTCACCGCCGGCGCAGCGTCGCGGACGTGGTGGACGAGGTGGCCTGGCTGGCCGAGCGCTACAACCCCGACCAGCTCTGGTACGCCGACGACGTGTTCACCATCAACCGCCGCTGGTTCCTGCAATACGCCGAGGCGCTGAAGGCGCGCGGCCTGCGCATCCCCTTCGAGTGCATCAGCCGCGCCGACCGCATCGACGAGGCCGTGGCCGACGCGCTGGCCGAAATGGGCTGCTACCGGCTGTGGATAGGCGCCGAAAGCGGCTCGCAGCGCATCCTGGACGCCATGAAGCGCAAGGCCGACATCGCCGACGTGCAGGCCAAGAGCCGGCTGCTGCAAAGCAAGGGCATTGAGGTCGGCATGTTCATCATGCTGGGCTACGACGGCGAAGAGGTTTCCGACATCGAGGCCACCGTCGATCATCTCAAGAAGTCGAACCCCGACGTCTTCTTGACCACCGTCGCTTACCCGATCAAGGGCACCAAGTACCACGAGGCGGTGGCCGATCAGGTCTACTCCGGGCTGCACTGGGCCGAGCGCACCGACCGCGACCTTGGCGTGGCCGGCCGCTACTCGGCGGAGTTCTACGACCACGCCACCCGCTGGATGGTCAGCGAGGTTACCCTGCATAAGCTGCGCCAGGCCGGCTCGCGCGACTACGCGCGCATGGCGCGGCTGCTGGCCAACGCCCAGCGCGGCCGGCTGGGCATGCGCCGCACGAAGAACCAGCGCGACACCGGCACCGGCCCCGACCCCGCCGGCCGCGGCTGGGACGCCGAAGCCCGCGCGACGGAAGCATGGTAGCCGTGGATCAACTTTTCACACCGTCGCGGCCGGCGCCGACCAACGGAGCGCATCCTTTCGACGCGGCGGCCGGCAGCTACGACGCCGAGTTCACCGGCACGCAACTGGCGCGCTGGCTGCGCGAGACGGTGTGGTCGGTGCTGGGCGAGACCTTTGCGCCGGGCGACCGTGTGCTGGAGCTGGGCTGCGGCACCGGCGAGGACGCGGTCTGGCTCGCGCAGCGCGGCGTTCACGTCACCGCCACCGACGCCTCGACTGCGATGCTGGACGCTGCGCAGCGCAAAGCAGCGGCTGTTGGCATCAGCGACCTGATCGACTTCGCTGCTTTCGACCTTGCTTCCTCCCGATCACTGATCACCGATCACTGATTACTGACCACTCCTTGCCGGACCCCGAAACCGGCGAGTCAGGCCGCGTTTCACCGGCGCCTTCTCCAACTTCGGTCCGCTGAACTGCCTGCCCGACCGGCGACCACTGGCCGCGGCGCTGGCCGGGTGGATACAGCCCGGCGGCAAGGTCATGCTGGTGGTCATGGGACCGGCCTGCCCGTGGGAGATGGCCTGGCACTTGCTGCACGGCCAGCCGGGTGCAGCCTTCCGTCGTTTGCGCGGCGGCGTCGAGGCGCACGTCGGCGACGGCGCCACCATCCCGGTGTGGTACCCGTCGCCGCGGACGCTGGCGCGCGAGTTCGGTCGTGATTTTGAGGTGATCGGGCTGCGCGGCATTGGGTCAGTCCTGCCGCCGTCGTATCTCAGCCACCTGGTGGACCGCCGGCCTGGTTTGTTCAGCCGGCTGGCCGAACTGGACGAACGCATCGGTCCCGTCTGGCCAGCGACCTGGCTAAACGACCATTATTTGATGGTGCTGGAGAGAAGGTGACAGTCACTTGGTGCGCATAAGTGACAGTCACTTTCCGAAAATGACTGTCACTTGAGACGGCGACTGTCACTTGAGACGACTATGACATCGACCACCATGCACCTGGTGCAGCGGCGCGGCTGGAACGCCTGGCTGCGCGCCAGGTTCCTGCTCTTCCAACGCCATCGCCACAACCGGGTCGTGCTGGAAACGGTAGCCGGCCGGCCGCTGGTGGTACTGCCGGAGGTGCTGAACCCCGCACTGTTTTTCACCGGTCAATGGCTGGCCGAGGAGATTCTTCGCTCCGCTCAGGATGACAACCCGTTGATCCCGACCGGCGCGTCGGTGCTGGATCTGGGCTGCGGCTCGGGTGTGGTCGCGATGGCAGCAGCACAACATGCACGCCGGGTCGTCGCGGCGGACATCAACCCGGCAGCCGTGCGCTGCGCCCGCATCAACGCCCTGCTGAACGGCGTCGAGGGCAAGGTGGAGGCGCGCGAGGGCGATCTGTGGACGCCGCTTGCCAACGAGGAATTCGACGTGGTAGTGTTCAACCCGCCCTATTTTCCGGGCGCGCCGCGCAGCACCTTCGAACAGGCGCTGCGCTCCGAGGGCCTCAACGAGCGGTTTGCGGCCGGCCTGCACGAACACCTGACGGATGGCGGCCGCGCGCTGTTGCTGCTGTCGTCGGTGGGCGATGAGGCTGGCTGGCTGGAGCCGCTGCGCCGGCAGGAGTTCACGATCCAGGCCGCGGCGTCGCGTGCCATCGCCGGCGAGATTCTGACCATTTACCGCGTTGAGCGCCAACCCGGCATCTGATACGACCAAGCGCTACTGGCACAACCATGAATGAAGATGGAGGCGGCACGGTCGGAGACCGGCCGCAGCAGCGTTCGCTGAATTACCTCCAACGACCCCACGGGCACGGTCAGAGACCGGCCCCAGCACATTCTGACCCTGAAAATACGCAACACGTTTCACGTTTCACGACACCATGCTAATCCTCTACAATCCCCCCAGCAACGCCCAGCGCAAGGCGATCCTGCCGATGTCGCTGCTGGCACTGGGCGCGCTGCTGGAAGGCGAACACGACTATCTGATCCTGGACGGCAACTTCGAGCACGACCCGGTGGACGCGCTGGACGGCGCTATTCGCGCCACCGGCGCCGACATCCTGGCCGTCACGGTGATGCCCGGCCCGCAGCTCAACGACGCCGTGCCCACCTGCCGCGCGATCAAGGAACGCCATCCCGACCTGACGGTGATCTGGGGCGGCTACTTCCCGACGCAGCACTGGGAAGCGTGCCTCAACGCGCCCTATGTCGATTACGTCGTGCGCGGCCACGGCGAGGTGGTCTTCAAAGGCCTGATCGACGCCCTGCGCCGCGGCGACGATCCGACGGGACTGCCGGGGCTGGCGTATCGGGCGGCGGAGAGTGAAGAGGGTGGAGAGAGGAGGAGGAGAGGGAGGTGGAGAGGGAGGGTGGAGAGAGTGACTCCGCAGCAATACCCATTACCCATTACCCATTGACCATTAACCGTTCTCCTGTCAGCAACACTCTGGCGCCGATTCCCCATCCCGACCGCCTGCCCGGCTGGCCCTATCATCGGGTGGACGTGCCGCGCTACATCCGCAACACCTTCATGGGCAGCCGCACCATGACGCACCACAGCAGCTATGGCTGTCCCTTCTTCTGCAACTTCTGCGCGGTGGTGAACATGGTCAACGGCCGCTGGCTGGCGCACTCGGCCGAGCGGGTCGCGGCGGATGTGCAGATGTTCGTCGATCGCTGGGGCGTCAACGCGGTGGAGTTCGACGACAACAACTTCTTCACCGCCGAGGCGCGCGTCGCCGAGTTCTCGGAGCGCCTCCTGGCGGCCGGACTCGAGATCGGCTGGTGGGGCGAGGCGCGCATCGACACCATGATGCACTACGGCGACCGCACCTGGGAGTTGATGCGCGACAGCGGGCTCAAGATGGTCTTCCTGGGCGCCGAGTCAGGCTCGGACGAGACCCTGCAGCGCATGAACAAGGGCGGCAAGGCCAGCACTGAAAAGACGCTGGAGATCGCGCGCAAAATGGCCGCCTACGACATCGTGCCCGAGATGAGCTTCGTGCTGGGCAACCCACCCGACCCGGAGGCCGACACTCGCCAGACTATCGAGTTCATCCGCAAGGTGAAGCAGGTCAACCCGGCCACCGAGATCATCATGTACATGTACACCCCGGTGCCGCTGGCCGGCGAGCTGTACGAACAGGCGAAGTCCACCGGGTTTGCATTCCCGGAGACGCTGGAGGGCTGGATCGACCCAAGCTGGCAGGAGTTCTCGCAGCGCCGCAGCGTCTCCATGCCCTGGCTCAACGACCCGATTCGCCGCCAGATCACCAACTTCCAATGGGTGCTCAACGCCTACCACCCCACCACCACCGATACCGGCATGAGCAGCCTCAAGCGCAACACCCTGCGCGCCGCGTCGGCCTGGCGCTACCGGCTGGGCTTCTACGACTACCCGCTGGAGCTGCGCGCCCTGCACAAGGTCATGTCGTACCAGCGGCCTGAGACAATGGGATTTAGGAACCGGGTTTCTCCGGAAGAAACCCGGTTTCTGGTGCGCCACGCATCATGCGCCTTCGATGTCCTGACTGTCGCCAGCCGTTCGAGATCGATGACAGCGCGTGGCCGCAGGCCGGTGGCATCGCCTGCCCGGCCGGCCACCAGTTCGGCCGTGCGCGCGGCGTGCTGGAGCTGTTGGACGCCGATCTGGCGCGCAGGACTGGCGGATCGCCGCCGTTGGCCGCTGCGGGCCGCCGACGCAAAACGGCTGATCGACCCTGCGGCTTACCCGCTGCTGCCCGACGGGCCGGCCGTGCAGGGCAACCACGAGTGGCGGCTGCGACGCTACGACCTCGCGGTGATCACAAGCCTGCTGGCGGCCGCGGCGCAACGGCAAGTTGGACTTCGGCGCATGGAATGGCTGGCTCAGCAACCGGCTGGCCGAACAAGGCCACGCAGTGACCGCCATCGACTATTTCGTGGACGAGTTCGACGGGTTGCGGGCGCGCTGGTTCTACGACAGCCGCTGGCTGGCCGTGCAGATGAACCTGGAAGACCTGGACGTGCTGGATCAGTTGTTCGATGTCGTGGTGGTAAACCGCTGTGCAGTTCTACGCCGATCCGCCGGCCTTTGCCCAAACGGTGAAAAGCAAGGTCAGATTTCCCCCGGTGGGCTGCTGGCCCTGACAGGGCTGGCTTTCATCGGCGACCCCAGCCAGCGACAGGCCGGCCTCGGCACGCTGCGCCGGCAGTACCAGGATCATGGCTTTGACTTCTTCAAACCCATGAAAGGCTATCTCGACTTCGATGACAAGGCGCGGCTGGCCGGCGCGGGGTTCAGCATGCGCCCGTATCGCCAGCTGCTGGCTGCCAATGTCCGGTCGTTGTTGTCACCCGCCGCACCCCGCTACTTCTATGCTGGGTTCGGCGACCACCTGCCAGCGGCAGCCAGCTTGCCTCCCATGGCCCACCCTCACCAAGCTCATGGTAGCCGAGCGCCTGCGCCTCCTGGTGAAATCCACGGCTGCGCCGGCGCCTGAACCAGTGATCGCCAATACGTCAACAGGCCTGATCGTCCCCGGTTTCGGGGTGTTGGTGTCGCTGGTCGTCGTCTCGCGCTCGACGGAGCTTTGGGGCGCGCTTCGTCGCGGTGATGATCTATGTGCAACTGGCGGCGCATATCGTCGGCTGGGGCAACAAGGAATACCTGCTGCGCGCCTTCAGCTTCTCGCCGGCGCACATCAGCAGGGAGTGGCAGACTAGCCTGGCGACCCGGCTGTGCTGTTGATACCGGCGGCCGGCGCGCTGCTGCTGCTTGCGCCGACGGCGACGCTGGCCGCGTTGGCAATCGCCTGGTGTATCGGGCTGGTGCTCTACCAGTCCAACGAAGTGCTGATCTTTATCGCAAGGACTTGTCTACTCGACGCGGTTGAGTTGTCGGCCATCGCGCTGCTGGTCGGCGCTGTTGTGCAGGGCCGCGGTCACGGTGGAAAGTCTGGTTTTTGGTTTAGCTGACCACCTGGCCGCGGGCGGTCGCCTTTCTGCTGCGCTACTGCGGCCAGGTGCTGGTGCGTTGGGTTGACGCTTCTTTCCGGGTTACTTTCGTCTTGCCCTGCTCTTCTTCTTGCTGGGATTTACCGGTCTGCTGCAATCGCGGGTGGACCTCTACGCAGTCAACTACTTCCCCTCCCGCCGGCACAAGTTGGGCAGTACCAGGTGTTCATCAATCTGATGCTCTACTTGCAGTCGGTCTCGGCGTTCATCCTGATGCCTTTCGCCAAGACGATCTACCGACTGGGACAATCGCACCATCGCACGCATGTCAGCCCGGCTGCTGGCCATGGGAATCGCCATTGTCATCCCCGGCCTGGTCTTCGCCTACGCGGTGCTGATCTACCTCTACCAGTACACCGTGCCGCCGGCCGCAATGCCTCGGTGGGTTAATGGTTCTGCCTGTTACTTTACCTGCCGATCATCTACGCCTTCTTCGGGCCAACCGCCAGCTTGTGGTGTTGGCGGTTAACCTGATCGGCATCGCTGCCAGCCTGGGCATGAGCTGTCCGTTGCTGCCGCGCATCGGCATGGCCGGGGCACTGACGGCCAGTGCAGCATCGCAGTGGCTGATGCTGGTCATCTACGTCGTGTGGGGAAGGCGACTGCGCCAGTCCGGCATGCAGGCGATGCAGCCGGCGTCGGTCGCCGAGTGACGGGACCCGTCTGGCGAGCCAGCCAGCCGCGTGATCTCGCGATCACACCGGACCCGCCAGCGACGCACCGCCGGCTGTCGCCTCGTCTGCTGGCGCTGGCGCTGGCGCTGCCGGTTCTGGTCGTCGGCGCGGCCGTGCTGCGCCGGTTCGATGGGCTGTACGGCCAGGACCCGTTCGCATACTACGACTACGCAGTTGGTCCGCTGCGCGCGGCGATCCTTTCCCGTTGCAACTGCCGCCCCATTTCACCTGGCCGCCCGGCTATCCCTTGCTGGTCGCGTTGACCTCCTTCGTTCTGGGCGTAACGCCGCGCGCCGGCCAGGTGGTCAGCCTGCTGGCCGGCGCGCTGACGCCCGTCTTCACCGCGCTGCTGGCCTACGAGGTGTGGAGCAAGGATCGCGCCTCATCCGGTCCTGCGTTTCCGTACGCTCACGCCGTCCCCTCCTGGCCGGCCTGCTGGTCGCGCTGACCGGCCAACTCTGGCAGTCCAGCGTCGTCGTGATGTTCGACACAGCCGCTGGCGGCGGCCACGATGGGCGCCCGGCGCTGGCGCGCTACGGGCGGCGCAACGCCGCGTCCCCGGTCGCCTGGCTGTTGCTGGCGGCAGGCGCGACCGCCTACGCGGTCATGACGCTGGGCCTATGCACTGGTGGCCGTCCCGTTCACCGTCTACGCACTGCTGGCGCTGGCGCAGCGCGGCCGGGGCGCCGCCATCAGACACGGGCCGGCGGCCGCGGCCGTCGCGCCGATCGTGCTGATGCCCTCCTGGCGCCGGCGATCGGTTCGCTGGCGGCGTCCGGCAGCGCCCTGCCCTTCGCCGTCGATCTGCAGGTCTACTCGTGGAGCCCGCTCAACGCCTTGCGCCGCGAGTTCGTCACCGCCGATGGCCTGCTCAGCTACGCGTGGCCCAACGGCCTCTGGTACGCGCTGGCTCCTGCCCACAGGTTCTACTTCACGCCGCTGCTCGCGCCGCTGCTGATCCCGGGGCTGTGGGCCGTGATCCGCCGGCGGGCGGCCGGACCGCTCCTGCTGCTGGCCGGCTGGGCCGGTGTCATCTTCGTCTTTCACGCCGGCGGCGCCGTGGCAGAACTTCCGCTTCAACCTGGCGCATCTGCCGCCGCTGGCGATCATGGCCGCAGCCGGCGCTGAACTGATCGCCCTTTGGCTGCTGCGAATCGAACGGCCGGCGCTGCGCCGTCTGGCGCTGGCGGCGCTGGCCCTCTACCTGCTGGCCGGCATGGCGTTGATGGTGCCGGCGGATGGGCGCTGACCCGCAGCTTTTGGACCGCAAGGCCCATGACCTGCGCTGGTGCAGCAGGTCGAGGCCCCGACCCCGCCCGATGCGCAGGTGCTGGCTTTTGGCCTGACGCTGACCTTGCAGCACTACGCCGACCGCACGACCCACGAGTTGTATTACCAGGACGACGCCAGTCTGGCTGCGCTGTTGACAGACGACCAGCCGCTCTACCTGCTGCTGGATACGGCCAACGCGGCCGGCCAATGGACTGGCCTCCCGCCGCAGGAAAACTATCTCTGGCTGCAAGAGCACGCCGACCTGGTCAAGCTGGCTGACCTGTCACCTCTGACCCTCTTCGAGATACGCCGCGAGCCATGACATCATGCGACTCGCTCTGATCACCCCCGGTTTTGCGTCGCCCGGCGAGGACGACTTCGCTATTCCGGCGCTGACCGACACGGTGCGCAGGCTGGCGCGCGACCACGACGTGCATGTCTGCGCCAGCTACCCACATCGCCGCGACACCTATGCCTGCGACCGTGCAACGGTGCACGCGCTGGCTGGGGAACGCGCGGCGGGCTGAGCCGGCTGCGTGATACAGCAGGCGCTGCCGCCGTCCGCCGCGCACGGCGGGCAGCCGTTCGACCTCCTTCACGGGTTGTGGGCCGACGAGCCGGGCTTCACCGCAGCCGCCGCCGCGGGCCGGTTGTTGCACAGGCCCGCGGCGGTTTCAATCCTGGGCGGTGAGCTTGTAGGCTTTCCTGACATCACCTACGGCGGGCAACTCAGCCGCTCAACCGCTGGCTGACCGGCCAGGCGCTGGGCCATGCGTCGCTGGTCACGGTGGGTTCGAGTACCTTCGCCAGATCGCCGCGCCTCACGTCCCCGGCGACCGCCTGCACATCCTGCCGCTGGGCGTAGACACCCGCCTCTTCACACCAACCAACTCGCCCAACGAGCCAGATCCCTACGCATTACGCATTACGCAATCCGTCCTACGCCCCACGCCCCACGCCCCACACCCCAACCTCCTCCACGTCGCCTCCCTCTCCCCTGTCAAGGATCAGGCGACCCTGCTGCACGCGCTGGCGATTCTGGTAAACTCGCATCCTGAGGTACACTTGCACATCGTAGGCGCGGGTCCGCTGCTGGCTTCGTTGACAGCACTGGCCGGCGACCTGGGCATCGCAAGCTACGTTACGTTCCACGGCCTGGTGCCGCACGATCAGCTGCCGGACCGGTATCGCGCCGCCGACCTGTTCGTGCTCTCGTCGCGCTACGAGAGCCAGAGTCTGGTGGCGCTGGAGGCAGCCGCCTGTGGCTGTCCGGTGGCTGGCACGGCTGTCGGTGTGCTGCCAGAGCTGCTGCCGGCCAGCCAGCTTGCACCAGCGGGCGATGCCGGCGCGTTGGCCGAAGCGATCCGCAGGCTGATCGAGAACCCGGAACAGCGTGCCGTGACCGCCCGTGCCGTCGAGACTGACGTGCATACGCGTTTCAGCCTCGATCAGACATCGAACCAATTGCAACTGCTTTACCAGGGATTGGCAACGGCCGCCCACTGAATGGCGAACTCCAGACTTCTTCAGCTCCATACCATCCTCCTTCGCCTCACACAGATCAGCTTCGCAGCGTTTCTGGTGCTGGCGCTGGCCACGCACTCGGCGCATTGGCGGGTCGGTCCGTTTACCTGGTTGCCCGTGCTCAAGCTGCCAGCGCTGCTGCCAGCGCGCGCTTCACGCTGGGGCGACGAGCAGCCCATGGAACTGGGTGTGTTGACATTGATTCCGATCCTTTTGGCGGTGTCATGGCCGGCGCTGCGGCTGATAGAGCTTCGACTGCCATCGTTGCGGCGACGCTGGCAGTGGGGCTGGCGGCACATTACTTGGCCGCTGATCGGATTGACCCTGCTGGGGATGATCAGCATCGCGTGGAACTGGTTGGCAACCGGCACCTTGCTTCCGCCGTTGGGCATCAGTGATACCGCATTCAGGTTTTGTCTGTTGGGTTGGTATGGGCGACCTACCTGTTCCTGGTCAACGAGCGGCCATCGTTGGTCTGGCCGCTGGCGTCATCGTCGCCGTCCAGTCGCTGGTCGGCATCGCCCAGTTCATCCACCAGTCCGATTTGGGCCTCAGGGTGCTGGGCGAACTGGACCTGGATCCGACGGTAAGTGGCGTCAGCGTGTTGATGGCCAACGGGCAACGCTGGCTGCGCGCCTACGGGCTGACGGGACATCCGAATCTGCTGGCCGCGCTGCTGGCCCCGCTGATGCTGTATCTGATCAGCCAGGCCCGGCATCGCGGCGGCTGGCAGCGCTGGCTCTTGCTGGCGGTCATCGGTCTGGGCGGCGTCGCGCTGATCGCCACCGCGCCGCGGGCTGCCTGGCTGGCGTTTGGTCTGGGCTGGCGCTATGGCCTGGCCGCTGTGGAGCGAGCGCCGCTGGGGAACGTCAGCCGACCGCCCGGCGATGCCCGCTCCGCGCACCAGACGCCGGACGCTGATCCTCACCCTGGCTGTGGTCGCAGGGCTGGCCGTGGTGTTTTTGGCGGCCTACGGTCCGCTGCTGCTGACCCGCTTCTTCAACCTGGACACGGCCATCGAGGCGCGCTCGATCTTCGAGCGCGAGCGCGACTGGCGCATCGCTCTGGAAATGATCGCACAGCATCCGGTCACTGGCGTGGGCATGGGCAGCTATCTGGCGCAGGCGCGCCTCATCGACCCCTACGCGCGGTTGGTTCACAACGTTCCCCTGTTGGTGGCGGCTGAGCTGGGCCTGGTGGCCGGCGCGCTGTGGCTGTGGCTCACCGTTGCACCCTTTGGCGCGGCGGTCAAGCGCGGCCGGCGCGGCTGGTATCCCCTGGCAACCGGGCTGGCACCCTGGGTCGCTGTGGTGACCATGGGCCTGTTCCACGGCCTGCCGTGGATCAACACCGGCTGGCGCGCCGCGATTCTGATGGCGTTGGTTTTGGGGATTCTTGTGGAGGCGATTCACGGATCGGCAGGGATAGATCGGAAAGTTGGCGGTTCTTTCGGGTCAATGCAGGAACGCACCTACCGAGGAGGCACCTGTGACTATTGTGGAGTGCGTACCTAACGACGTGCCTGAGTGGACGACGACAACCCATTTTAAGATATGCAAGAGCTGCTGTTGCCGGTCTCATTTACATGTTGACAATACCTTCCGTCTGTTTTACTATGATCGGTGTAACGAAAGATACGTGAGAAGAGTTGGCGGTGATAAGCGCCAGCCTTACTGCCTTGAGCATAAGTGGAACAGGATGATCCATGACCGTTCAAACTGTGACAATCGAACTGCCTGAAGCGCTCTACCGCCAGGCGCGCCAATTGGCTGTAACAAGACAACCTATGGAGACCTTGTTGCAACAGGCATCCCACAGCTTGCCGCCTCTGGATGACGTATCACCGTCTGACGCCGCCGAGTTGGCTCGCCTGGCTGGGCGACGATCCAGCCTGTGGCGGGAGCTGCCAGTCTATGACTGAGGCCCAGCAGGCCGATGCGCTCGCTGCTGATCACCAGGGCCAGCGAGAACTGACGGCGCAAGAGCAAGACCGCTTGCATGCATTGATGGATCTCTATGGGCTCACAACCGTGCGCCAAAGCCCACGCCTATCTGCTCTGAGGCGGCGCGGCTATCGGGTGCCGATGCAGAACCCCTCGACCAGTGGCCTAACATGCGTCCCCGCATTTCCAGTGGATCGCAAGAGTCGCTCAGGCAGGGGATCCTGCGGTTATTGCCTGACCCCTCAGTCTTTCACCGCGATGCCCATGCACATCGGCATATCCTGCCCCTGCTGCAGGTGGGTCGTCTGCCGAGGACAATCTGTGGCTCGCATGTCCCCTATGCAACGGCTTCAAGGCCAAGACTATGCTATCGACCCAGATAGTGGCCTGCAAGTGGCGCTTTTCGACCCACGTCGTAGACTTGGGAAGCACTCTATGGAGCGATGATGGGTTGCGGATTGTCGGTCACTTCTTGCGGCCGAGCAACTGTGCTGGCGTTGCAACTCAGCAACGACTTCCTGTTCAGGCACGGCTTCGGTGGGTTATGGTGGGCTGGCATCCCATCAGCGCTGGACTGACTGGCCCTGCCAGTTTGGGCCGCTTCGCCCATCACCCTCCACAACATTCTCGCCGGACGTACGCGCAGCGTCTTTTCCCCGTCCACCGTCACCATCCCCGGCCGGCCGCCGGGGGCGCGGCGCACCTGTTTGCGTGGAACAACGATCACGTTCACCGACGCCTCGCCGCGGCCGCGTGAGAATACGCGGCCAGTTCGGCCGCTCGCTGCACAGTTTCGTCGCTGACCGGCCGGCCGCCGCTGCGGATCACCACGTGCGAGCCGGGGAAGCCGCGGGCGTGCAGCCACAGGTCGTCGGCCGTGGCGATCTCGAAGGTGACACGCTCGTTCTGGCGGCTGTTGCGGCCGACCAGGATCGCAAAACCCTCCCGGCTCGTGTAGCGACGCGGGCCTTTTGGCTGGCTGACCGCCCGCGTTGTCGACTGGCGCAGATAGCCGGCATCGGCCAGTTGGGCGCGCACAGCGTCGATCTCGCTGCGGTCGGCCGCCAACGCCAGATCGGCCGCCAGTTGCTCCACGTAGGCCAGCTCCGCCTCCACCTCGGCCAGCCTCGGCCCGGCGTGCTTCTGCGCCCGGCGCGCCTTGCGGTAGCGCTTGAAGTAGCGGGCGGCGTTGTCGGCCGGGCTGAGGGCCGGATCCAGCGCGACCGGCGGGATCCCGGTTTCCTCGGGCAGAACCAGCTCGGCCTGGCGAGGCCCGATTGTGCTGCTCAACGCCAGGATCCACTCGCCACTGACCCGCCAGCGCTCAACCTCCTCCGGCGAACGCAGCTCGCGGCTGATGGCATCGCGACGGCGTTGCAGCCCGCGCTGCACCCGCTCGACCGTCGCGGCCACCTGCCTGCGCGCCGCCGCGTAGGCATCATCGCCCGCCGAGGCGCGGTCTGCGTAGTAGCGTTCGGCGGCCAGACTGATGCCGGGGAGAGTCTCCAATCCGTCGCCGGTGCGGTGGGTGAGCGGGTAGGGAGCAAAGGCGGCCGGTTTGCCGCGGGTATCAATCGTCAGGCAAGGCTGCCATGTCCCGGTTTGCAGTGGATCAATGAGATCAGCCGCGGCCTCCAGCAGTGATGTCAGCCGGGTTACCTGGCCGACCTGCGTCCGGGCGTCGCCGGTGGCGCGGAAGACCAGCTCGCGCGCCAGCAGCGGGCTGACGCCCAGCAGCCCATCCACCAGCGCCCGCCAGAGCGGTGCGTCGGGCGGCGTCTGTTCCAGCAAGAGCCGCAGCCGCAGTTCGGTCAGCGAATCGGGCGGCCAGCCCTCCTGCGCCGGCGGCGGCACATACCATTGGCCCGGCAGCGCAGGGCGCTGTGCGCCCTCCTGGGGCCGGTGACGGTGAACACACTCCAGAATCCGCCAGCCCTGATCCTGCAGATCCTGACCGGCCTTCCCTGCCCCTTGCCCCCTGCCCCCTGCTCCTTGCCCCTGCCCCTGCCCTTTACCCCGCCCGGCGCAACAGCAGCAGATCTGCCCAGCGTCCGATCAGTTCGGCCACCAGCGCGGTCTCGCCGAACTCGGCGTGGTCGAAGTGCAGCCACAACACCCGCTCCCACGGCGGCTGGCTGACATCGACCAGAATCGCGCCGCGCACGAACTTGCGCAACAATTGCAGCAGCGGCGACGGCGTATCGACCCCGCGGCGGCTTGTCGCCGATCTGGTGGACGCGGGCTTCGGGGTCGGCCGACAGCAGCAGGTAGCGGCGCTCCTGTGAGGCATAGAGTTCCAACCCGTAGCGGGCTGCATCAACCTGAACGATCTGCTGGACCCGGCCCGGCATCAGTTCGGAGCGCAGCTCATCGGCCAGCGCGGCGGTGGTGATGAAGTCGAAAGTCATGGGATGCAGGGGGCAGGGGGGCATGTGGAGAGGGCGGGAGAGTGAGAGGAGAGTGGGGAGCGGGGAGGGGGAGAGCGGGGTGAAGCAGATTTCTTTCCACGTTTCACGATCTGCGCCCACGCTTCACCTCTACTCTCCGCTCTCCACCCTCTACTCTCCACTACTCTCCCCGTCCCAGGCCAGAAGCTCGGCCAGCTCGCCGACGGTGGTCGTGCTGCGGACGCGCAGGCGCTGGAGTTCGAAGAGGTCGTCGGAGCGCTGGTTGCTGCCCTGGCGGGTGGTGATGCCGCCCCAGTAATCGTCGGAGGCGAACACGTCGGCGACGTGCTTGTCGTAGATGCCGGAAGGGTAAGCCACGAAGCGCGGTCGCTGGCCGAGATTGGCCTCGATCATCTCGCGGCAGCCCAGCACCTGCCAGACCAACCGATCGTCGTTCATGTCGGTCAGATCCTCGTGGACGCGGGCGTGGCATTGGATGTCCATGCCGGCGGCCTGCATCTCCTGCATCTGCGCCCAGGTCATGTAGTCGTCGGCGTACACGGTGCCGTCCGGTTCCACCATACCCGCCGACGCGCTCGGCTAGCTCGGTGACCACGAAAACGTGGCGCCAAAACCGTACTTTTGCAGCAGTGGGAACGCGTTTTGGTAGTTGTCGGCGTAGCCATCGTCGAAGGTGATGATGACCGGTTTCTCCGGCAGCGGCTCGCCCAGCGCCAGATGGCGCAGCAACCGCTCCAGGGTGACGCTCTGGTAGCCCTGGTCGCGCAGCCAGGCCAGATGCTGCTCGAACAGCGCCGGCGACACCGACAGATCGCGGCGATAGCGGTCAGCACCGGCTGGCGGGTTCGACAGGTAGTGGTACATCAGGATCGGCACGCTCGCCTCGCGGGCCTGGCCGTCGGGCGTCGGCAGGGCGGTGGGCGTGGGAGACGGGGTGTCGGTGGGTGTCGGCGACGGCGTGAGGGTCAGCGTCGGCGAGGGTGTCGGGGTATGCGTGGCAGATGGCGTGATCGTGGGGGTGGCCGTCGCAGAGGGGGGCGGCGTCTGCGTGCTGACGGTAGGAGCCTGCGCGACAGGCTCCTCGATGACAACGTCAACCGGCTCGGGCACGGCCGGGGCCGGCTGACCGCAAGCCGCCAGCACGACACCGGCTATCGCAACCAGCACCCCCATAGCAAGGAAGCGTCGAAGTTGAAGCCCCATCAGACTTCGGTAACTCCATCGTCAAGCTCACGTACCAGCAGCGGCACGCGCCGGCCGACACGCCGGAAGCCGAAGCCTTCATAGAGGCGCAGCGATGCCTGGTTGCTGTCCTGCGTGTTGATGGAAATCCTGCGCGCGCC
Source organism: Caldilineales bacterium (assembly GCA_041391245.1). Taxonomy (GTDB): domain Bacteria; phylum Chloroflexota; class Anaerolineae; order JAAEKA01; family JAAEKA01; genus JACKBK01. Next base: position 76,172 of record JAWKOJ010000007.1, on the reverse strand, counting down.
GTTTTCCTGACTGTAGGCCAGCGCGCTGTTCAGCAGCGTCCGGCCGACGCCGCGGCCGTGCAGCGCCGGATGCGTCGCCAGCCGCATGACGTGTCCCTCGTCGCCGATCACATCGGCAGCGACATAGCCGGCCAACGTGTCGACGCCATCCATCTCTGCGAGGACGAAATGGCCGCAGGTGACCAGCAGTTCGATCAGTTCGCCGCTTTCCAGTTGAAAGGGCGGGGCGAATGAGGTCCTGTCCAGCGCGCCCAGCGGCCCGACATCATGGGCAACAGCCGGACGAAGCCGGATGTCTGGGGACGACTCCAGCGCCAACGGCCGCGGATGCCGCTCCAGGTTCGTGATCCACTCGCGCCGCTGGAAGCCGGCCCGCTGCAGGGCTGGCACCAGCCACAGCGCTGTGCCGTAGGCAGCCAGATGTGTTGCGCCGCGCGCCCGGATCCGGACTTGCAACGGTTCCAGCACAGCCCGCAGCGCATCGTCGGTGCGCCAGCCGTTGACGATGGCTGCTCCCCTCAGGTACGCCCAGCCTGAACCGTTGAGTGCGATACACATGAAGCCCCAGAGCTTGTCGTCGTCGCCGGCCACCATGCAGTTGCCGCGTGCCAGCAGATTGGGCAAGTCTTCCGGACCAAACGCGGCAAAGCTGCGCCGGGCCTCGTTCAGCAGGCGAACGATCTTGCCCTGGTCGCGGGTCGATGCCTTGTAGACTTGTAGCTGCGTGTTCACAATCAATACCTCGGCGGCGAGTATGCCACAGGCCGCCGCAGGCGTCAAAGCCGAAACGCTTGACACGCGGACGAGAAAATGATACAAACAGGATGGTTGCCGACGAAAACAATCAAATCTACCCGGGCTGAAAGAAGGGACGATGAGCGACGTAAGGGCTCACATTGTGATCAGCGGGCACGTACAGGGCGTGTTTTTTCGTGGCCAGACACAACGGCGCGCCAACGCGCTGGGTGTGGCCGGCTGGGTGCGCAACCTGCCAGATGGGAAGGTCGAGGCGGTGTTCGAAGGGGAGGAAGCCTCGGTTAACGAGCTGATCGCGTGGTGCCGCCATGGGCCGCCCAACGCCTGGGTGTCGAACGTCGAGGTGCGCCGCGAGCCGTACACCGGCGACCTGCGTAGTTTCTCCGTCCGCTACTGAACAACTCATGTCTGATCGGTTTTTTCGCGCCAGACCACCGAAGGGGATGACCTTCGAAGAACAGCGCGCCTGGATGGTGCGCACGCAGCTTGAGAACTGGGGCGTGCGCGACCGCCGCGTGCTGGAGGTCATGGGCTCGACGCCGCGCGAGAAGTTCGTTCCGGCCAGCGAGCGATCATCCGCCTACTACGACGGCGCGCTGCCGATTGGCGAGGAACAAACCATCTCGCAGCCCTACGTCGTGGCCCACATGACCGAGTTGCTGCGGCTGCAAGGGGAGGAGAAGGTGCTGGAGATCGGCACCGGGTCGGGATATCAGACGGCCGTGCTGGCCCGGCTGGCAGCCCAGGTGTTCACGGTCGAACGGATTGCCAGCCTTTCGCGGCAGGCCAGCCAGGTCCTTGCGGAACTGGGGATCAACAACGTTCGCTTCCACGTCGGCGACGGCAGTCTGGGCTGGCCGGAGCACGCCCCCTATGACGCGATTCTCGTTACCTGCGCCGCGCCGCACTTGCCCGACCCTCTGCTGGCGCAGTTGGCCGGCGGTGGCCGGCTGGTCATGCCGGTCGGGCCGCGCGGTGCTCAGGATTTGGTGCGCGTGGTCAGGAAAGGTGAGACCTTCGTCGAGGAGCGGTTGTCACCGGTCGCGTTCGTCCCGCTTATCGGGGAGCACGGCTGGTGAGTCCGCCGGTCCGTCCCAACGCATGACGATGATGCGCTGGCGGACGAAGAGCCGCACCAGCGTCCCGCCGATCCCGGATTTCAGCCGCAGCCCGCGCGGCGCTTGCATGACCGGGATGCGGCGAAAGCCGAACTTCTCGTAGTATGGCTGGCGGGCCTCGACGCACTCCAGGTGCACCGGCGGGCTTTCCTCGGCCAGGCAGGCACGGATCAGCCGGCCGCCCAAACCCTGCTGGCGCAAGTCACTACGCACCCACAAGCTGCCCAGCTCTCGGGTGTCCCAGTAGCGGCGCACCTGGCACATCCCAAGCACCTCGCCCTCACCGGTCACCGCAAGCTTGAAGCGGCGCCAGTCCAGGCCGGTGCGATCCAGCCCTGCCTGCTTAATGGATCGCTTGATGACCTCCGCATCGGCCTCGCTGGCCGGTCGGATCGCAATGTCGCCCAGCCCTGTCATTCTACCCGCCAGTCGATCAGGCGCAGGTCGCCGTCATACTCGAACTTCATCGCGATCGGCGCTGTGCTGCCAGCCACGACGTGCGGATAGAAGATGGCGTCGGCCTGCGGAATGTCGAGCGCCAGCACCTGGTCTTCGTCGATCCACGCCAGGTCGCCCTCGTCGCACGACGTCACCTGGCCGCTGAACTCCGAGATGCGGTAGACGAACATCAGCCATTGCCAGTCGGGCAGCGGCGAGGTTTCGGTGACGATCAGGCGCAGTTCGGGCCGGCCGGTGGCGACAAGCCCGGTCTCCTCCCGCAGCTCGCGCACCGCGCACTCGGCCGGTGACTCGTTGAGTTCCACCTTGCCGCCGGGCGCGGTCCACTGGCCCAGATTGGGCTGTTTGCGGCGGTGCATCATCAACACCTCGCCATTGCGTGCGGCGTAGACGAGGGTGGTTACTTTTCGTGGCATGGTGGGTCCTTGGGACGCGCCTGCAAACAACTTTCCTGTGTTGGCTCGGTCAGGAGACCGGTCAAAGCGGCAACTAAATGTGATACGCGCGTCCCAACGGGTGAGCAGTTTCCTGAAGACTGTGTTGGTGCACTCGGTGCCGAGGACTTAGTCCTCGAACAGGTTGCGCTTGCTGAACGGCGCTTTCAGAAAGCGCAGATACAGCCCGACCCGCGAGAGATATTCCAGCGATGCGCCGTTCTTGTCGTTGGCCAGCACTTTCTCCACCAGTGCCGGCGCTACCTCGTCCAGCGGGCTGGCGATGATGTTGAAGATCTTCTTCGCATTTTCCAGCCCCTCGGGATCGTCTTTGTACTGATCCAGCACCAGATCGGTCAGCACCATGCCGGGCTGGATCGTCCCGACCTGCACCGGTGTGTCCTTCAGCTCGGCTGCCAGGGTCTTGCTCAGGAAGGTAACGGCCGATTTGGACGCGCCGTAGACGCCGATGCCGGCGCGCACCCGGCCGTTGGAGCCGAACCCCTCAAAGTTGTAGATCTGCCCGCCGCCCTGAGCCAGCAGGCCCGGGATCGCGACGCGGCAGCAGTTGATCACGCCGACCACGTTGCTGTTGATGACCGAGCGCACGGTCTGATCGTCCAACTCCCAGATCGGCAACTGCGGATGTCCGCTGCCTGCGTTGTTGATCCAGATGTCGATGCGGCCGAAGCGGGCAACCGATTGCTGCCAGAGCGCCTCGACCTGTTCGGGAATCGTCACGTCGCACAGGAAGCCGGCGACGCGCTCGCTGCCATGCCTGGCGCTCAACTCGGCTACGGCCGCGTCCAGCGGCTCCTGGCGCCGTCCGCTGACGACGACCCGGCAACCTTTGTCGAGGAAGCAGCCGGCCATGGCGAAGCCAATTCCCTTGGTAGATCCGGTGATTACGATGGTTTTCATGGTCAGTCCTGTGCCTGCTAGAGTGCTGCCGGAAAACTATACTCCAGGCGCGCGCACCTGTCAAAGCCTGCTCGCCGCGCGAAGGGTATCGTCTTTGGCGAAAGTCCGGTCGTTGCGTACACTGGCGGAAACAAACTTTCCCGGTGACTACTCAGTTCCAGGTGCCGGGCACTTGAACCTGCGCCTGCAAGCACGTCTGCCGGGCCGACTTTGGCCGCCCATGGGCTGCAAGTGCCCGGCACCTGAGTAGTTGCCCTTTCCAGGAGTGAACGATGCCTACTATTCGGACCGATGTTGTCAAGTTATTCGACCAGCCTGCCACGTTGATCGGCGATGATGTGGTCGTGGGCCAGCAGGCGCCGGAGTTTACCGCCTCCGCTTTTGACTGGTCGCCGGTCAACCCGGTCGCCGAGTCGCGCGGCAAGGTGGCGATCCTGTCGGCCGTGCCCGCACTCGACACCCGGGTGTGCGACATCGAAACGCGCCGCTTCAACCAGGAAGCGGCTAGCCTGAGCGAGGACATCCTGATCTGGACGATCAGCACCGATCCGCCGCCGACACAGAAACGCTGGTGCGGCGCGGCGGGCATCGACCGGGTGCGCGTCGTTTCCGACGTGCTGGAGACCGAGTTCGGTGAGAAATACGGGTTGTTGATCAAGGAGCGGCGCTTCCTCCGCCGAGCCGTCTTCGTCGTCAACCGCGATGGGGTGCTGACCTACGTCGCCTACATGGCGCACAACGGCCTGGAGCCGGACTACGACGAGGTGATCCAGGCGGCCAGGGACGCGCTTTAGGTTGCCAGCGCCGGGTCGATGGAACAGGCGATTGTGGCATTCCGCCAGGATGAGACGGGCGACTGGGTGGCCGTGCTGGCGTGCGGACACGGCCAGCACGTGCGCCATAACCCGCCGCTGTCGGAGCGCCCGTGGGTGCTGGACGCCGCCGGCCGCGCCCGCTTCATCGGGTATCCGCTGGACTGCCGTATCTGCGACGGCGACGATATCCGGGCGATGGACTCGGATCTTGAGTGAGCCTAGAATCCCCATCTGTTGGGAGATTCCTGCGATCGCTGTATACTACGTCTTGGAATGAAAACTGCGAAGTTACGTGCGCGAATACAGTGTGGAGATAGGAATAGCGGAGGCATCCATGGGTAGTACTATGTTAAAGCGACAATTCATTCGAGATGCCGGAGGCAATCGAATTGGCGTGATACTGCCAATGGAGGAATATGCGCGTGTCTTAGAGTATCTCGATGAAAACGCTGAAAGAAACTGGGAAACAGCGAATTTGGAGCAGATTGAGCACGCTGCCAATGATCCTGTGTTTCTTGTTGATTTGCGAGAAACTATGAATGTGTATCAGGCAGTCGATGCCCAATGGTGGGAGCCAGAAGAATGACATCCCAATCGCATGTGTGCGTGGCCTCGCTTGATCCCACAAAGGGGTCAGAGCAGGCAGGCAAGCGTCCGGTGTCGGTCATAAGTCGGGAAAGGATCAACCAATTGTTGCCGGTAGTTAGTGTCGTTCCGCTTACCTCGCGCAAATCCGCAGCACGCATCGTTTATCCCAACGAAGTCTTTCTTCCAGCTGGCCCCGCCGGGCTGAGGGTTGATTCGATAGCCCTATGTTACCAAGTTGGTACTCTGGATAAGTCAAGACTGGAGGCAGATCTTGGAGTACTGGCAGAGCAAGAGCTGCAACAGAAGATCCGGGAAGCAATTCGCTTCCAACTCGACCTGTGACAGAGCTAGGTGATACGCTATGCATTCAGCGTGTTGGCAAACGAACAGCCTGAATGCGCTGCAGTCGACGACGTAAGAACCTCCGTCGCCTGATCTAAGTACTTCGATCCAACAGAGTTGTCAACTCTGGCTGGCCAGAAACTCGTCCATCGCCCCCAGTAGTTCCGCCATCTCCTCGTCCGTCACGTCACCCATGTGGGCGATACGGAATGTCTTGTTTTTCAGGTCACCGTAACCGTTGGAGATGGCCATGCCGCGGCCCTTGAGAAACCCGTTCAACGCCGCGAAGTCGACGCCGCGTGTGTTCTCGACGCAGGTCACGGTCAGTGAGCGGTAGTCCTCGGCTGCCAGCAGGCCGAAGCCGTTCTCCAGCGCCCACGCCTGGGTGATCTGCGCCAACCGGCGGTGACGGGCAACGCGTGCGGCCAATCCCTCGGCCATGATGTGGTCAAGCTGGCGGTCGGCGGCGCGCAGCAGGCTGATGGCCGGCGTCGCAGGGGTGGTGTTCTTCTGCAAGTATTTCTCCAGCACCAGGAAGTCGAAATACCAGCCGCGGCCGCTTACCTCCCCTGCCCGCGCCAGCGTGCGGTCGCTGACGGCGGCGAACGCCAGACCCGGCGGCAGCGCAAACGCCTTCTGTGACGACGTCAGGCACACGTCGAGGCCCCATTCGTCCACCGGTATCCAGTCGCCGGCCAGGCTGCTGACGGCATCCACAAACACCAGCGTCTCAGGGTATCGCTCATGCACCAGCGCCGCGATCTCGCCAACCGGGCTGCGCACGCCGGTGCTGGTCTCGTTCTGCACCACGGTGATCGCGTCGCACGGCTCGTCCAGCGCCCTCAGCGCGGCGTCCACCGTCTCGGGCAACACCGGCTGGCCCCACGGCACGTCAACCTTCACTGCCTGCTTGCCGCAGCCCAGCGTCACATCGTGCCAGCGCTGTGCGAACGCGCCGTTGACGAAGTTGACCACCGGCCGGCCATCGCGCACGCCGTTGCGGATGGCCGCCTCTTGCAGCCCTGATCCGCTGGACGCCAGGATATAGACCCGGCTGTCGGTCATAAAGACCTGCTTCAGCTTGTCCTCCACCCGCGCGATCAGGGCGTCGCACTCGCTGCTGCGGTGGCCGATCATCGGCGCGGTTTGTGATTCGAGGATCTCCGCGCGGACCTCGCTGGGGCCGGGGATGAAGAGCCTGGTGTGTGACATCATGTCCTCCAAAGAAAAGAGCAGAGAATGCGACCCGGCCGGGCGTTCTGTTGCCCGTGAGCGGCGCCGCTCTCTGCTCTCAGCGTGGGTTGTGTTCGTCAGTGTATCAGCTGGCCGCTGCTCGCCGGGCCTCGCGCGCCGCCCGCCGCGCTTCACGGCCACTGGCCTCCGACGGCGCTGCCGCATCGGCGGCCGGAGCGTCGCTCGCAGCAGCCTGCCGCTGCGCGGTGATCCAGGCGGCGCAGTTCTCATCGGCGCCCATCATGACGTCCGCCGCCAGGATGGCCTGCCTGATCTCGTGGTCCAGCGGGTTGGTGATGGCGCACGGCATGCCGGCGGCGATAGCCATGGCGACGAAGGTGGCGTTGAGGATCGGCCGGTTGGGCAGGCCGAAGGAGATGTTGCTGGCGCCGCAGATGGTGTTGCAGCCTAGCTCCTCGCGCACCATGCGCACGATGTCAAAAAGATGCTTGCCGGCACCCTGCACCGCGCCGACCGGCATGGCCAGCGGGTCGATCAGCACATCCTCGCGCGGATGCCGTAGCTTTCGGCGCGCTCGACGATCTTCTTCGCAATCTTGAAGCGCTCGAGCGGGTCGTAGGAGATGCCGGTTTCGTCGTTGCTGATGCCGATGACGGCCGCGCGCGCTCGGCCACCAGCGGCAGGATCGCCTCAAGCCGCTCGTCCTCGCCGGTGACCGAGTTGACCAGGGCTTGCCTGTGGCAGCTTTCAGCCCGGCCTTGAGCGCGGCCACTACGGAGGAGTCGATGGAGATCGGCGCATCCACGGTTTGCTGCACCAGGCGGACGGCCTCGGTCATCAGCTCGGCCTCGTCGGTCAGCGGCACGCCGGAGTTGACGTCGAGCACGTGGGCGCCCGCTTCGACCTGTGCTTTGGCGTCGGCGATGACGCGGCTGAAATCGCCGGCAGCCATCTCGGCGGCCAGCTTCTTGCGGCCGGTGGGGTTGATGCGCTCGCCGATGATGACGAACGGCTTGCCGGGGCCGATGACCACGGTTCTGGTAGGTGATTGGAGAATGGTTTCCACGGAGCTTACCTCTTGGGTGAAGGGTTGGATGGACGTATGGCGTGATGCGTATTGCGTATCCGGGGATCATCGCAATGCTTGGCACGAAATCCTTATGAACCCTGGCCGATTTCTCAGGGCCGGCTGGCGCCAGGCGGCGAAGCGCCGACTGCGCTGCCTTGTTCACAGCTTCATTTTACTGAGGTTCCCCGCGCGTGCCAATTGAAAGGACAGCCGTCAACACATGGACGCCGGGGCGAGTCTACGGCCGGCCTGGCTCCGCTCGATTGCGCGACTCCGGCGCGCGGCAGACGCGACACTGCCGGGCCTCATCAGCCCGGCAGTGCCGTCTACCCACACCCAGCCTATTCTCACACACTCACACTCATACAGTCGCAATCGGTCCGGTGAAACAGGCAGACGCCCAATCAGTCATCCCACGCCCGCGCCTGCCTGCATGTTGTCGTATTGTCTCAGTCGTTTGTGCTTGCCAACTGGCGCAGGGCGACCGGATCGGTCACCGAGATGCGGCGGTAGCCCAGCTCGACCATGCCGTCGGCCTTGAAGCCGCGCAGGATGGTGCTGACCGTCTCGCGGTAGGTGCCCAGCATGTCAGCCAGCGACTGGTGGCTGGTGCGGATAGGCGCCTGGTCGCTGCTGGACAGATCCAGCAGCAGCTTGGCCAGCCGCTGCGGCAGCTTCTTGTAGGCCACATCTTCCAGACGATCCTCGACCTGGCGCAGCCGCCGGCCAAAGGTCTGCAACATGCCCCAGCCAATGATCGGGTAGCGCTCGGTCATGGTGCGGGCCGAGGTTTCAGGCAGCATCCAGATGGTGCAGTCGTCCAGCGCTTCGGCGAAGACGGGCGAAGACGCTTCCTGATTGAACATGGCGCCGTCGCCGAAGATGGAACCAGGCCCCAGCTTGGACATCATCATGCGGCGACCTTCTTTGTTTTGGGTGACCAACTGCGCCCGGCCATTCATCAGGATGAACAGCTTGCTGCCCAATTCCTCCGCAGTGGCGATTGTCTCACCGGCCCGAATGGTCCTGGTGATGACAGCGTTCTGGAAATCGTTGTCGCCGTCGGTCATGTTGGCGATTAGCTGGGAAAGGGGTGTCTTGCGCTTTTGTGTTTTAGTCATTTCTGGCTCCTGGTTGCCGTGCTACGCATCAGAGTGTGTGATGCGTAACATTCTTACGTGTTCGACGGCGCTGTTGGATTGAATTGCCCGATGTCTAAGGCATTTTTCTCTACGCTTGGCCGATACACATGTTGCGATCAGCAAAGGTTCAAAAACTTGTGATTTACACAAGCATTATAGCGGAAAAGACCTGCCTTGTCAAGTAATTGTCGAATTTCTTAATGAATTGTTAACCTTTACGGCCCCTTGATCGTTCCAGCAACCTGGACAATACGTCAACATCTTGTTGAGACAAAACGTCGGCAAAAGCAGGCTGTTTTGGCCGTTTGGCCAGACAGGGTATAATTGCCCTTGTGCAAAGACTGAGACGCGAGATCACCCGTTTCGAGCGCGGCGCACGCTATAGCGTGACGTTGATGCTGGCGATGCTCCGTGCGGATCAGCGCCACTTTCTTCACGAGGCGCTGGCGTTTTGCCGCTCGCTGCCACGGCAGCTCGACCAGCCGTTGCCGGCCGCACTGGTGCAGATGACGCCGGTTCCGGCCGCCCAAACACTGGACAGCGACACCATTCGTAGAATCGTCGATGCGCTTACCGCGTTTGGCGCGGGCCGGCCGTTGGGCATCTGTCTGCGCCGCTCGCTGGGACGCTACCACTTTCTGCGGCGGGCCGGGCTGCCGGTGGTGGTGGTGTTTGGCGCCCGTCGCCTGGGCGACGGGATCGGCGGCCACGCCTGGTTGACGCTGGACGGCGAGCCGTATCACGAGTTGCTGCAGAGCTATCAGAACTATGCGGTGATGTTCACCTTTCCCGCTGACTCGTGAAACGTAATGGCGTGGACCGCGATTCTGTCTTCGGACTTTGGGTTGCTGATCACGACCCGCCGTCAACACACGAAAAGCGCGAGGTCTCTTCGCATTCCTAAGCATGAGTGCTTCATCGAACCAGGCCGTTCGTCACGAGTCACGTTTCACGCCTTCACGTTTCACAGTCTCCCATACCACCAAACTCACAGAGCCCACGTTCTTCAAAGGAAAACCAACCGATGACCTTCGCTTCTGAACTCGACAACAACGCGATCAACACCATCCGTTTTCTGGCTGTAGATGGCGTTCAGAAAGCCAATTCGGGCCATCCGGGCGCGCCCATGGGCGCTGCGCCGATGGCCTATGCGCTCTGGACCCGCTTTCTCAAGCACAACCCCGGCGACCCGGCCTGGCCCGACCGCGACCGGTTCATCCTCTCCGCCGGCCACGCCTCGATGCTCCTCTACAGCCTGTTGCATCTGACCGGCTACGATCTGCCGCTGGCGCAGCTACAGCAATTTCGCCAGTGGGACAGCCTGACGCCCGGTCATCCTGAGTACGGCCTGACTCCCGGCGTCGAGACGACTACCGGACCGCTGGGCCAGGGCTTTGCCAACGGCGTCGGAATGGCCATCGCGGCCCATCACCTGGCGGCGGTGTTCAACCGGCCCGGCCACGAGATCGTGGATCACCACATCTACGGCATCGTTTCCGACGGCGATCTCATGGAGAGGTCGCGTCTGAGGCAGCGTCGCTGGCGGGCCACTTGCAGCTCGGCCGGCTGATCTACCTGTACGACGACAACCACATTTCCATCGACGGCGGCACTGATCTGGCGTTCACCGAGGACCGCATGATGCGCTTCCAGGCCTACGGCTGGCACACCCAGGTGGTTGCCGACGGCAACGACCTGGAGGTCCATCGACGCCGCGATCGTGCTGCCCGCGCCGAGACCTCCAGGCCGTCGATCATCGCCGTGCGCACGGTTATTGGCTACGGCAGCCCGCACAAGGCCAACACGTCCGGCGTCCACGGCGAACCGCTGGGCGCGGACGAGGTGGCTGCGACCAAGGCCAACCTCGGCTGGCCGGCCGAGCCGCCTTTCTACATCCCCGGCGACGTGTTGGAGCATTTCCGCTCGGCGGTGGAGACGGGAGAGCAGCGCCAGGCTGAATGGCAGGCGCGCTTCGAAGCCTACGCAGCCGAGTATCCCGACCTGGCCGCCGAGTGGCAGCGCCGTTTTGCCCGCGAGCTTCCCGACGGCTGGGACGCCGACCTGCCGACCTACCCGACCGACGCCAAAGGCCAGGCGACGCGCAACGTCTCCGGCGCGGTCATCAACGCGCTGGCGGCGCGCGTGCCGGAGCTGATCGGCGGCTCGGCCGACCTGGCGCCCTCTACAAAGACGATCATCAAGGGCACGCCGGCCTTCCAACCCGGCTCCTACCAGGGGCGCAACTTCCATTTCGGCGTCCGCGAGCACGGCATGGGCGGCGCGCTGAACGGGATGTATCTGCACGGCGGTGTGCGTCCCTACGGCGCGACCTTCCTGATCTTCTCCGACTACATGCGCCCATCGATCCGGCTGGCGGCGCTGATGGAGATACCCACCATCTTCATCTTCACGCACGACAGCATCGGCCTGGGCGAGGACGGCCCGACCCACCAGCCCGTAGAGCACCTGGCGGCACTGCGCGCCATTCCGCACCTCACCTTAATCCGGCCGGCCGACGCGCGCGAGACCGTGGCCGCCTGGCGCGTCACCATGACCCACCGCGGCGGGCCCGTCGTGCTCGCGCTGACGCGCCAGAATGTGCCCACCCTGGAGGGGACGTCGGAGGATCCGCAAGAGGGCGTGGCCCGGGGCGGCTATGTGCTGGCGGACTGGCCGGACGGAGTGGACGGACCGCAGGTCATCCTGATCGGCACCGGCTCGGAGGTGCATTTGGCAGTGGCAGCGCGCGAGCAACTGGCGGCGCGCGGCATCGCGGCGCGGGTCGTCAGCCTGCCCAGTTGGGAGCTTTTCGATGCCCAGCCGCCAGAGTACCGCGAGCGCGTCCTGCCCAATGATGGCACGCCGCGCATCGCCATCGAGGCCGGTGTATCGCTGGGCTGGGAGCGCTACGCAGCCACCTTCATCGGCGTCAGCGGGCGCTTCGGCGCATCGGCGCCCTACCAGACGATCTACAAGGAACTGGGCCTGACGGCCGACGACGTTGTGGCGCACGCGGTCACGGCGGTGGAAGCGACCCAGCTCGGCGCCGGCCTGATGGCAAGCTGGATCGGCGAATAGCGCGTTCCACGCAGGCTGATTATTTTTGGCTGCGGCTGACCGTTGGGTCGCCGCAGCCTGGACACATTGCGAGGTAAAAATGAACCCTCTCGTCAAGTTACAGCAATACGGCCAGAGTATCTGGTACGACAACATCGAGCGGCGGCTGCTCAACGACGGCGGCCTGGCGCGCATGATCGCCGAGGACGGCGTGCTGGGGCTGACCTCCAACCCGTCGATCTTTGAGAAGGCCATCGGCGGCAGCGCCGACTACGACGCCGAGATCGGCAGGCTGGCGGCCGAGGGCCGCTCCGTGGAGCACATCTACGAGACGCTGGCCATCGACGACATCCGCCAGGCCTGCGACCTGCTGCGCCCCGTCTACGACCGGACCGGTGGGTTGGACGGCTACGCCAGCCTGGAGGTGTCGCCCCATCTGGCGCACATGACTGAAGAGACCATCGCCGAGGCGCGCCGCCTGCACGCCGCAGTGGATCGCGTCAACGTCATGATCAAGGTGCCGGGAACGCCGGCCGGCGTTCCGGCCATCGAGGAGCTGATCGGCAGCGGCATCAACATCAACGTGACGCTGCTCTTCGCCCAGTCAGCCTACGAGCAGGCCGCGCGGGCCTACATCCGCGGGCTGGAACGATTGGCGGCCAGCGGCGGCGACGTTAGCAAGGTCGCTTCGGTGGCAAGTTTCTTTGTCAGTCGCATCGACAACAACGCCGACAAGCGCATCGAAGCGTTGGCCGCTGACGAAAGCGACGACGGTCATAGGGAAGCGCTGGAAAGCTTGCTTGGCAAGACTGCGATTGCCAACAGCAAACTGGCCTACCAGCGGTTTGAGGAGATCTTCGCCGAGCCGCGCTTCGCGGCCTTGCGCGGCCAGGGCGCGCGCGTCCAGCGCATGCTGTGGGCCAGCACCAGCACCAAGAACCCAACCTACGCCGATACGATGTATGTGGACCACCTGATCGGCCCGGATACGGTGAACACGGTGCCACAGGTCACGCTGGACGCCTACCGCGATCACGGCGATCCCACCGGCGTCACGGTGACCGAAGGGCTGGACGAGGCGCAGGCTGTCTTTGCCGGGCTGGTTGCAGCCGGCATCAGCATCGACGAGATCACGGCCGAGCTGCTGGAGCAGGGTGTCGCGTCCTTCTCCGCGTCCTTCGACAAGCTGATGACCACCATTGCGGAGAAACGAGCGGCGCTCGTAGCCGCCTGAGACTGGCGACCTGCGACGCGCAGATAGTCACAGAAAGACGGCCAATGCCCGATACCACCAGACCCTTGCCCAGTTCCATGCTCCAGCAGGAGAAGAACGAGGCGGCCAGGCTCGGCCACGTCGCCATCGTCATCTTTGGTGCTTCCGGCGACCTGACGCAGCGCAAGCTGGTGCCTGCGTTTCACGCCCTGATCTGCAAAGGGCTGATGCCGGACCAGTTCACCGTGCTCGGTGTCGCCCGCAGCCCCTTGACGGACGAGGCCTTCCGCGAGCAACTCAAGACGGGCGTCGCCGAGCACTGCGTCAACAAGCCGGATGAATGCGGCCCGTGGGCCGATTTCGCCAACCGGTTCCACTATCTCTCCATCGACTATGACAGCCCGGACAGCTACGCTGAGATCGCCGAATGGCTGAAATCATGCGAGGTAACCGCCAAGTCCGACAACTGCCTCTTCTATCTGGCTACCCCGCCAACGCTTTACGAGACGATTGTCGCCCAACTGGGCGCGGCCGGCCTGGCCCACGGCAGCAACGGCTGGCGCCGCATCGTGGTCGAGAAGCCGTTCGGCCACGATCTGGCCTCGGCCAGACAGCTCAACCGCGAGGTGCACCGGGTGTTCGAGGAGGACCAGGTTTATCGCATCGACCACTACCTGGGCAAGGAGACGGTGCAGAACCTGCTGGTTTTTCGCTTTGCCAACGCGATCTTCGAGCCGCTCTGGAACCGTAACTTCATCGACGCCGTGTTCATCACCGTGGCCGAGAGCGTGGGCGTCGAGCGGCGGGCGGGTTACTACGACCAGGCGGGCGTGATGCGCGACATGGTGCAGAATCACGTGCTGCAACTGCTGACCCTGACCGCCATGGAGCCGCCGGTGGCGTTCAACGCAACCGCGCTGCGCAACGAAAAGGTCAAGGTGCTGGAGGCGGTCCGGCCGATACGCGTCGAGGACGCGGGCCAGGTCAGCGTGCGCGCCCAGTATCGCGGCCGCAACGCCGGGCCGACCTACCGCAACGAGGAAGGGGTGCGCAGCAACTCGGAGACGGCCACCTACGCTGGCTTGAAGTTCTTCGTTGACAACTGGCGCTGGCAGGGCGTGCCCTTCTACATCCGCTCGGGCAAGATGCTGGCCACCAAGACCACCGACATCGTGGTCCTGTTCAAGCGCGTGCCGCACCTGATGTTCCCCAAGGACTACCAGGGCATCCGCCCGCCCAACAGCCTGAACATCTGCATCCAGCCCGACGAGGGCATCAACATGACCTTCAACATGAAGATGCCCGGCGCGGGGATGCGCACCCAGACGGTGGACATGTCCTTCCAGTACGACAGCGACTTCGGCAGCGCCAGCCTGCCGGACGCCTACGAGCGGCTGTTGCTGGACGCGCTCCAGGGCGACGCCTCGCTCTTCGCCCGCAGCGACGAGATCGAGCAGTCGTGGTGGCTGGTGGATCCGATCCTGGACGCCTGGTCGCGCGGCGCGGCGCCGCTGTCGTTCTACGAACCCGGCTCCTGGGGGCCCAGGGAGAGCGACATGATGCTGGCGCGCGACGGGTTCGCCTGGCCGGCCGGCTGCGCCGGCTGATCCGCGATGCCGGCCACACTGCTGACCAAACCCGACTCGGAAGCGGTTGCCCGCCGCGCGGCGGAGCTGCTCATCGACTGCGCGGCAACGGCGACCCAGCTCCGCGGGCGATTCCGCATCGCGCTCAGCGGCGGCGGCACGCCGGGCCAGCTTTACCGGCTGCTGGCGTCGCCGCCCTACCGCGGCCACATGCCCTGGCCGCAGACCGAAGTTTACTGGGGCGACGAGCGCCATCTGCCGGCCGGCGACCCGGGCCGGAACGACACGGAGGTGCTGCCGCTGCTGGCCGAGCTTGGCGTCCCCGATGCCCAGATCCATCCCGTTCCCTTCGTTGCCGGCGACGTGGCGCAAGCGGCCGCGGCCTACGAACAGATACTGCGTTCGCAAGCCGCGCCGGGCCAGCCGCTGCTGGATCTGGTGCTGCTGGGCCTGGGAACCGACGGCCACACGGCGTCGCTGTTCCCCGGCACAGCGGCGCTGGACGAGGCGGAACGGCTGGTGGTCCCCAACTACGCTGCCTACGAAGATCGTTTCCCCGAGCGCTTGACGCTCACCTTCCCTGCCTTCAACGCCAGTCAAACCGTGCTATTCCTTGTCACCGGGGCATCCAAGCGCGACATCCTGCGCCGCGTCCTGGGCGATGCCGAGTCGCCGCCCCTGCCTGCCCAGCGCGTGCAACCCGCCTCCGGCCGCCTGTTCTGGCTGGTGGACGAGGCGGCCGGAGGCTAACACACGGTCAATCTTAATATGAGGAGTTCGCATGCATACATGCGAACCCTGCATCTGAGGATGCCTACTCCTCAATTCGAGAGCGGCGAAGCTCGACTTTGCCGAAAAAGTCGAGCTTCTGAGAATTTGGGGTTGTCGCATGGAAGAAGTTCGACTTTGCGGAAAAAGTCGAACTTCAGGATCGCCGCACCAGCGGCAGCCAGGCCCGCGGTCTTGGCAAGACATCCACCACACCCAGGTTCAGCTTGGTCACGAACACGTCGCCCGACCCGTTATATTCGGTATCGTAAGCCAGAGGAGTCGTGGGGAAATCGCTGGAAAGCGTGATTCCGGTAACAACCGTATCGATGGTCGGGCCGCCGGTAACCACGCCGTACGCCCGGTCCGTGCTGCTTCCGCCAAAGTAGCTTCCGTAGAGGATGCCCCGCCCGTCGGGTGCAAGCCGGAAGACGAAGGCATCGGACGGCCCGTTCAAGCTCGCCGAAAAGGCGCCTGCCGTGACCGGGAAGTCCGACGACATGGTCTCGCCCACGATGTCAACCGCGCTGTCGTAGGCTGCGTCCCAAATCTGATCGTTGCCGCTGCCGCCGATATAGGTTCCCCACTTTAGAATGTCTCCTGTCACGTTCACCTGTGCGGCGAAGCCATCGACCCCGCCCAGTGGCTGCTCTGACCACGCGCCAGGAGTCGTCGGAAAGTCGGGCGACTGTGTGTAGCCGGTTACCAGGGCACCACCGGCATCTGCCACGGTCAGGCTGGTCGGTCGGTCGTCGTCGCTCCCGCCCAGGTAGGTGGCATAGGCCAGGCTGCCGGCGCCCAGATCGAGCTTGAACAGAAAACCGTCGGTGTTGCCGCTGTATGTTGGGCCGAGCACGCCGCCGGTCACCGGAAAGTCGCCAGAGTTGGTCCAGCCTGTCGCATAGACGATGTTCTCCGTCACGCCGTTGTCCGATGTGATGGCGAGCGCGGTACTGTCCTCCTGGCCTGCGCCGCCGAGGAAGGTGCTGTACATCAACGCCGTGCCATCGCTGCTCAGCTTGGCCAGAAACACGTCGCGCAGGCCGCCGATGTTGCCCTGTGCGGCGCCCGCGGTTGTTGGAAAATCCCGCGACCACGTGCCGCCGACCACGTAGGCGTTGCCCAGTTGGTCCACGGTGATGGCGCGGCCGGCGTCCCAGTCGCTGCCGCCCAGGAAGGTGCAGTAAGCCAGGCCGCTGCCGTCGGCCTTGATCTTCAACACGAACGCGTCGGTCTCGCCATAATAGGTGGTGTGGTAGCCGGGCACTGCGCCGAACACCGTGCAGAAGTCCTCGGAGCGGGTGTAGCCGGTGACGTAGGCGTTGCCCTGCGCGTCGGCGGCGATGCTGTAGCCCTCGTCCTCTGCGTAGAGCGTCAGCGCGTTGAACCAGTAGAGGTAGTCTGCGCTGCTGCCGCCAGGGTCGAAGCGCACCGCGTAGACATCCACGCCGTGATCGGGGGATGCACCGGGGCGCGGGGCGGGGAAAACTGCCGAGGACGTGTAGCCGGTGACATAGGCGCGCCCGGCGCTGTCCATGGCCACGCTGCGGCCTTGCTCGTCGGCGTAGCTGCCCAGGTAGGTGCTGTAGACCACAGACGGTGTCTCAGGGCCGGCAGCGCTGTTGATCGCGCCGGCCAGTGCGAGACCCGTGGTCAGGAAGATGGCCGTGATGAGTTTCATGTGTTGCGTCGCTTCGGAAACCTTGGTAGCTGGCCCGGTCTGTGCTACAATCGCCGGGCTTTGCGAGCATACCACGAGGTGAACCCCTGATGCAAAAACTATTGATGATCCTGGCCGCGCTCCTGGTCGCCATGACAGCAGCGTTCGGCGCCTCATCGTCGCAGGCTGCCCAAACCGGCGCGGTCGCCTGTGTAGACGGCATGGCAGGCGACTATCCCTGCCGCAACGTGAACCTGCTTTCACACCTGACTCTTGCCGAGCTGGGCGCGCAGGATGACACGATCAAGGCCAACAAACACTGGGGCTGGATCGACCCTGATACCGGCCGCGAGTATGTCATCTTCGGGTTGACCAACGCGACCTCGTTTGTGGACATCAGCGACCCGGTGAATCCGGTTTTTCTGGGACAACTGCCCAGCCATCAGGGCGTGTCGCAGTACCGCGATTTTGCCGTTCACGGCAACTACCTGTTTGTGGTCGCGGACAACCCGACCCAGCATGGCCTGCAGGTGTTCGACCTGACCGATCTGCGTGACGTGCAGAGTCCGCCGGTGACCTTCAGCGAGGCAGCTCATTATGCCGGTTTCACCGCCGGCCACAGTCTGTGGATGGACGAGGCGACGGGCTTCCTCTACGTGTACCGGGTCGTTGGCGGTGCGTGCGGCAGCGGCGTGGAGATGGTGAACGTGCAGAACCCGCTGCAACCTGCTTTTGCCGGCTGTTTCGGCGCCGACCAGACGCCGCTCTCCACGGGAGAATGCCTGGTGTACGACGGGCCGGACGACGACTACCACGGCCACGAGATGTGCTTCGTGGGCAGCGACGACAACGTGACCATCGTGGACGTCACCAACAAGAGCCAGCCGGTGACCGTGGCTGACTTCGACTACCCTGGGATCGCCCGCGCGCACCAGGGCGATCTGACACTGGATCTGAAGTACTGGCTGCTGGGCGATATGATGGACGAGCACCACTACGGCTACCACACCCGTACCTATGCCTTCGACATCACTGATCTGGACAACCCGGTGGTGCTGGGCCACTTCGAGAATACCACCAACGCCATCGACCACGACATCATCCTCATCGGCAACAAGATGTACCAGGCCAACTGGCGCGCCGGGCTGCGCATTCTGGACATTCGCAGCCTGCCCGACCTGTCGTTCCGCGAGTTGGGCTACTTCGACACGGTGCCCGGCAGCGACAGTGTTGGCCACAGCGGCGCCTTTGCGCCCTATCCACTGTGGTCGGGCGGCGTCGTGACCATCAGCGACACGGAGACGGGACTCTACGTCTTGCAGCCGACGGTGGACCGAATGTATCTGCCGGTTATGCTGCGCAGGTAGCTGGTCCATGCAGGCCCAAGTCTTAATCGTGTTCCGGCTGGCTTCGCCGGATGAACAATGCAGATCTGCACCAGCCAGCAAATCGCAGGCTTGTTGCCGGCCATCCTGACTCGTGGTATACTTGCCCGGTGGCGCCCAGGACAGACGGTCCTTGAACCGAAGCGGCGTTGCGCTTGATGTACCCGTGTCTTCGCTTGCAGACTGGGACATTGGTTCCGGGCAGGCTACGCTGACTGGAACTTGCTGGCTGCTAAGGGTCCTGGCATGTCAAACCAACCCACCAACGACGCCTTAAACTCTCCACAGCGTTCCGTATCTGTTGCTCATGGCCGCCGTGCGATTGCGCTGGCGGCGCTGTCCGTTGCGCTGGTAAGCCTGGCCTGCGGCAGCTTTGTGCCGCGCCCAACGCCTGTGCCCCGTCCGACGGCGACGCCAATCGTTGAGACCGGCGCGCAGCAGCAAGCGACAGCGACCCCGACTGTCGCGCTGGCGACCTCTGTGCCCACGCGCGCTGTCCCCACAGCAACCTTCACGCCGACGCCTGTGGCCGGAACAGAACTGATTGTCGGACAGCCGGCGCGCGTCTCAGCGGCCCAGGGCCTCAACGCCCGCAAGACGTCCAGCGTGACGGGCGAGCGCGCCGGACGCTATCCGCCCGGCGCTATCGTCACGGTGTTGGAGGGACCGGTGGATGCCGACGGCTACCGCTGGTGGCGGGTTGGCAACAACGAACTGTCCGGCTGGGTGGCTGACGGAGACGCCGACAGCGGCGAGGAATGGCTCAGTCCCAGGGTCGGCAGCACTCAGCCGGTCAACCGCGCCGTCAAGCTGGGCGACGAGGTGGTGGTAACGGTGGGCGCCGGCGGTTTGCTCAAAGTGCGGGCCGATGCCGGGCTGAGTTCACCGGTTGAACATCAGATTCCGGAGAACAGCCAGCTCAGCATCGTGGAAGGTCCGGTCGACGCCAACGGGTATCGCTGGTGGAAGGTCAGCGATGGCAGCTCGGTGACCGGCTGGGCTGCCGAAGGAAACTCAACCGACCGCTGGCTGACGCCGCTGGAGTGAGCATGGCACAAGAACGTCCGCAAGACCTGACCGTCAATCGGGAAGCACAGACCCTTGAAATCGTTTGGAGCGACGGGCATCGCAGCCTCTATCCGCTGGCGGGGCTGCGCAACGTCTGCCCGTGCGCCGAGTGCCGAGGCGGCCACGAAGGGATGTCAGCCCCGGTGGAGCGGGCCGCAATCCACGTCAAGCCGTCGCAGACCTGGCAGATCAGCGGCGCGCATCTGGTCGGCAACTATGCCCTCAGCTTCGTCTGGGCCGATGGGCACGATGCCGGCATTTACACCTGGGATTTTCTGCGGGCGCTTTGTCCGTGCTCCCAGTGCGATGCCGAGGCGCTGGCAGCCAGCGCTCAGGACGTGTATTCGGCGTAGGGCGCTATGGGCCAGTCTGATCGCAAGCTTGTCTATTCGACCGACGATCCCGCCGACGAGGATTCTCCATTTGCTTTCCTGCGGGGGCAGATGAATGACGATGACCGTCCGGACATGCCGGCCGGAGAAGAGCCTGCCCCGCCTTCGTCATCCAAAACACAATCCACAGGCGTTGGCGCGCAGGTGCGTGTGCAGCGTGAGCGCAAGGGACGCCGGGGCAAGACCGTGTCCGTGATCACCGGCGTTCCCGGTCCTGAATCGCGCCGGCAGGATCTTCTGAAGCAGCTCAAGCAGAAGCTGGGCACAGGCGGCTCCCTGGAAGGCGACAACATCGTCATCCAGGGCGACCACCGCGACCGCGCCGTGGACCTCCTCAACCAGATGGGCTTCAAGGCAAAAGCAGCCGGGGGCTAGGGTGCAACGTTCGTAGTAGCGACTTCAGTCGCTCCGGGGCCCGGGCAAAGCCTCGACTTTTTCACACGAACTGGCAGCGACTACGGTGAGGCACTACCGGCCCGCCGGACGACGTCCACGATCTCGGGGTTGACCAGCGCGCTGAGATCTCCTGCCGGCTCGCCCAGATAGGCGGCGCGCAGCACGCGGCGCATTACTTTCGCATTGCGCGTCTTGGGCAGGTCAGGCACAAAGACCACAGCTCTGGGCGTCAGCGGTTTGCCCATCGCAGCGGCAATCTCTCCCTTCAGCGCCGCTGCCAGCTCCTCTGTTCCTTCAACGCCAGGGGCTAACACGCAGAAGACCACAAGCGCCTGGCCTTTCAACTCGTCGGGCACGCCGATGGCGCCGGCTTCCACGACGGCGCGGTCGTTGACCAGTACCGTCTCCACCTCCGCCGGGCCCAGCCGCTTGCCGGCGACCTTGATGGTGTCGTCCGAGCGGCCCAGGATGTACCACTGGCCGTCGGCGTCGACCGCTGCCCAGTCGCCGTGTACCCAGACGCCGGGGAAGCGGCTCCAATAGGTCTCCATGTAGCGGTCGGGATCCTTCCAGAAGCCGCGCGTCATGCCGATCCAGGGCGCGCGGATCACCAATTCGCCGACCTGACCGCGCACACTGCGCCCACCTTCGTCCACGACATCCGCTGCCATGCCCACGTTGGGGCCGGAGAAGGCACACGGCTTCAGCGGCTTCAGCACGCTGCCCATAACGATGCCGCCGGAGATCTCGGTGCCGCCGGAATAGTTAATGATCGGGCAGCGCCCGCCGCCAACGGTGTCGAACAGCCACAGCCACGGCTCGGGGTTCCACGGCTCACCCGTCGACGCCATGATGCGCAGACTGGACAGATCGTGCCGGCGCACCGGTTCGTCGCCGTGCTGCATCAGCGAGCGGATCAGTGTCGGCGAGACGCCCAGGGTCGTGATGCGATGGTTCTCTACCAGGGTCCACAAGCGCTCAACGTCAGGAAAGTCGGGGGCGCCGTCGTAGAACACCATGGTCGAACCCAGAATCAGCGTGCCGAACACCTCCCACGGCCCCATCATCCAGCCCATGTCGGTCATCCAATAGAGCGTGTCGTCGCGCCGCAGGTCCAGACCCAGCGCCATGTCCATCGCCGCCTTCAGGGGAAAACCGCAGTGCGTGTGCACCGCGCCCTTGGGACGGCCGGTGGTGCCGCTGGTGTAGATGATCATCAGCACGTCCTCAGCTCCGGTCATCTCGTTGGCAGTTTCGCCGCTGTCCCCGGGCGGCAGGTCGTCCCACCACAAGTCGCGGCCCGGCGTCATGGTCGTGGGTGCGCCGGATTTCTTGCAGACGACGACGTTCGCTACCCCGGGGGCGAGCGCCAGGGCTTCGTCGATAGTCGGCTTCATGGGCACGTGCTTGCCCCGTCGAAACGTGCCATCGGTGGTGAACACTGCTTTTGCGCCCGCGTCCACCAGCCGGGTCGCGACCGCGCCGGGGCCATAGCCTGAAAAGAGGGGCAGGATGATCCCGCCGATTCTGGCAATCGCCAGCAGCGCCACTGCGATCTCCGGGACCATCGGCATGTAGAGCGCGATGACATCGCCTTTGCCCAGACCCAGAGCGCGCAGCCCGGCCGCCACCTGACAGACCCGGTCGGTAAGCTCGCGGTAGGTAAGGGTTTCCACCTCGCCGCCTTCGCTTTCGTAGCGCAGCGCAATCTTATGCTCGGTTGCTGTGCCCATCCAGCGATCCAAACAATTGTGGACGATGTTCATTTCGCCATCAACGCACCACACCGGCCAGGCGATGCCACCGGATAGATCGACAATCCTGGAATAAGGTGTGGCAAACTCGATGCCGAGGTAGGCCAGCATCGCGTCTGTGAACCAGGCTACGTCTTCGACGGAACGCCGGTGCAGTTCGTCCCAGTCGGTGATTCCGTGGCGGTCCATGAAGCGCCGGACGTGGCTACCTTCGCTGTAGGCTGGCGAGGGTCGCCATACGATCTCGCCACCATAGCTGAACTCAGTCGACTCGGTCATCGATCTCCTCCTCACTGTTTATCGACCTGTGGCTGCGGCCGGACTTCGGCCGAGTCGCTTGCGGACCCGGTCGCCTCGTTGAATGGTGCGTCAGATGTATTGGCCGCGGCCGCGGAGGGCCGACCTGATTACATAACCTTAAAATTTACCAGAAATGCGGGCGCAGTTTATCGACTACCCTTGTCAAATCGCCGGATAGGTGTTATCATGGCGAAAGTGGGACAAAGTGGGGCGAAGTGGGACATGTTTCCTATTTTCGCCGGCTTTTTCTCGCTACGGTGGGACAAATGTTTGAACATTTGTTCTACCCCTCTCAACGGCTCGGCTGTTTGTCCTACAGGTGGATGCACAGGCACATGTTTCTTGGCAGATACGAGCATTCGCTCGACAGCAAAGGGCGCTTGACCCTCCCTTCCGAGTACGCCGGCGATCTCGCTTCCGGCGTCGTCCTGACACGCGGGATGGAGAACTGCGTCTACCTGTTTCCGAAGACCGAGTTTGACCGGATCAGCGGCCAACTGAGCACCCTGTCGCTGACCGACTCGCGGGCGCGCAAGCTCAAGCGTTGGCTGCTCTCCAATGCACAGCGAGCCGAGCCGGATCGCCAGCGGCGGGTGATCATCCCACAGCGCCTGCGCGACATTGCCCGGATCTCGGACAAGGTGTTGATTGCGGGCATGGACACGTTCATAGAATTGTGGCAGCCGGAGGCCTGGGACGAGCATGATCTGCTGCTGGAGCAGGAAGCCGCCGACCAGGACTTCTTTGCCAGTTTGGTCATCTGATCCAGTTGCAAGATGACCGCAACCCAACACGTATCCGTGATGACCCACGAGGTCATCGAGTTGCTCGGGCCGCGAGCCGGCGGGCGTTACATCGATGCCACAGCCGGCGGCGGCGGCCATTCGGAGGCGCTGCTGCAGGCAATTGCCGCCAGTGCGAACGCCGTCTTCCCCAGTTTACTCAGTTTGGACGCAGATCCCAAAGCCGTCGAGCGGGTGCGGGCCAGGCTGGAGCGTTACGGCGATCAGGCATTGGTGGTTCACAGCAACTTTCGCAACTTGCAGGCAGTGGCGGTAGCGCAGCAGTTCACGCAGGTTGACGGCATCGTCTTCGACCTTGGGTTCTCCAGCGACCAGTTGCAAGACACAGCGCGCGGCTTCTCGATGGCGGCGTCTGGCAGCCTGGACATGCGGTTTGACACCGGCCAGGAACTGACCGCAGCCAGCCTGATCAACGAGTTGAGTGAGAAGGAACTGGCCGACCTGATCTACGAGTACGGCGAGGAGCGCAAGTCACGGCGCATTGCCAGCGCCATCGTTCGCAACCGTCCGATTGTGACGGCGCAGGAGTTGGCGGAAGTGATCGCCGGCAGCATTGGGCGTCGGGAGAAGATCCATCCCGCGACGCGTACCTTTCAGGCGCTGCGCATTGCTGTCAATCGTGAGTTGGACAGCCTCCGCGAGGCGCTTCCGCAGGCGGTTTCGCTGTTGCGGCCGGGCGGTCGCCTGGTCGTCATCTCGTTTCATTCTCTGGAGGACCGCATCGTCAAGCAGTTCTTTCAGACCGAAGCGCGGGACTGTATCTGCCCGCCTGAAACGCTGATCTGCCAGTGCGGACACAAGGCGAGCGTGCGCATCCTGACCCGCCGGCCGCTGCAGCCCGGCGCTGATGAGGTCGCCGCCAACTCCCGCAGCCGCAGCGCCAAGCTGCGGGCAGTCGAAAAGCTTGGAGCTTTGCAATGATTCGACGTATCACCAGCCCCGCCAACCCGTCCTGGTTCCAGCGCTCGTGGCTGCCAACCTGGCGCCATGTTGTGACAGTGATCGGCATCGTGTTCGCGACCCTGGTCGCCTATCTGTACGTGGTGCCGAACAGCGAGATCAGCGCGTCAACTGCCAGGATCAACGAGTTGAAGGCCGAGGTCGATGCGCTGGAGCGGGAGAACGCCATTCTGCTCAGCGACATCGCGGTTTACTCGGACATGAAGAACCTCGAACAGCGGGCAGCACAGCTTGGCATGGGTCCGGCCCGCGGCGCAGTCTATCTGCGGCTGCCATCCGGCAACGGAGCCGCCGCCAGCGCGCCAGCGCTCACAACGGAGCCGCCAGCGCTTGACCAGGCGCCCCTGTCGCCCGGTGAGTTCGTTCGCCAGATCGATCCGCGGTCGTTGGTTCAGCAGGTGCGGGACGGTCTGGTCGGCGCTGTGGATGCGCTGGTCAACCGGTTCAGCGATCGTATGCAGCCAGAGTAGCTATCATGACAGCCAAGCCATCCTCCCCCCGTATCCGCATCGCCGTGGTTGCCATCGCCATCCTGCTTGGCTTCCTGCTCCTTGTCGTCCAACTCTTTCGCTGGACGCTGTTTGCTCCGGAAGCGTACCGCCAGGAGTCGCATCTGCCGGCCGATCTGGCGCACACGGCGGGCCGACCGCGAGGCGACGAACGCGGCGTGATCGTCGATCAGCACGGCGTACCGCTGGCTATCGACCGCTACCGGTGGGAGGTCTGGGTGGAACCGAACATCGTTCCGCGCGGCACGGAGGTCGAACTGGGCGGCGAGTTGGTTCAGCTTCTGGGGGCGAGCTTGCTGATTTCCCCTGAGGAACTGATGGCGGCGCTCCGTGAGCGGAGACCGGGTGTGCTCTATCTGGCCAGGGAAGCGCCGCAGGAGGCGGGCAGCACCGTGGCGTCCTGGGGCTACAACTATGTTGCTGCCAAAGCGATTCCTGTGCGCTACTACCCGCAAGGGTCGCTGGCTTCCCACCTGCTGGGGTTCGTCAACGGGCAGCCCCGGGCCTACTACGGCGTCGAGGAATACTACGACGACTACCTGCGCAAGGTCGATCCGCCCTTCCTGCGCTCCGACGCGCAGGCCCAGACGATCTACAACGGGCTGCCAGTCGAGTGGCGGCAAATGCTTCCGTCGGCCACAGGTCAGGATTTGGTGCTTACGATCGACCGCCGGGTCCAGTACGCAACTGAACGCGTTCTCGCTCAGGCCGTCGAAACGTACAAGGCCGACTCTGGCACGATCATCGTCATGCGGCCCAGCGATGGCGCAATCCTGGCCATGGCCAATGTGCCGACCTACGATGCCAACCAGTTCGGCACGGTCAACGCCGACCTGCTGCTCAATCCGGCTGTCGCCAAGCAGTACGAGCCTGGGTCAGTCTTCAAGATCATCACGTTCGCCAGCGGGCTGGATGCAGGTGTCGTGACGCCGGAAACGATCATGACCGACACCCTGTCCATCGAGATCGGCGACCGGTTGATCTACAACTCGAACCAGCGAACCTTTGGCCAGGTGACCGTCGAAGAGGCGTTAGTGCGGTCGCTCAACATCCCGACCGCCGAGATCGCCCTGAAGCTTGAGGAGTCGCGCTTCTACCAATACGTGCGCCGCTTTGGCTTCGGCCAGTTGACCGAGGTGGATCTTGCCAACGAAAGCCCCGGCACGGTCAAGGTGCCAGGGGACGAGCTGTGGAGCCGCTCCGACCTGGGCACCAACTCCTTCGGCCAGGGTCTGGCCGTGACGCCGATCCAGATGGCGACCGCTGCCTGTGTCATCGCCAACGGCGGCATGCTGGTCAGGCCGCACGTGGTGGATACCATGGTGTTCAAGGGCAAGGTGGTCAAGCCCGACGACCTGCCGGTCCGCCGGGTGATCAGCGCCAAGGCGGCCCAGGAAGTCAAGGACATGATGGTGCAAGTCGTGGAGCAAGGCTCGTTCGCCGCCCGCGTTCCTGGCTACACCGTGGCCGGCAAGACCGGCACCGCCCAGGTCGCCATCGCCGGCGGCTACAGCCTCACCGAGACGATCCATTCCTTTGTCGGCTTCATGCCCGCTGACGATCCGGCGTTTGTTGCGCTGGTCAAACTCGACGTTCCCAAGACTCACCCGTGGGCCGACGGCACCGCGGCGCCAACGTTCGCGCGGCTGGCCAACGAGTTGCTGCGCATCTGGCACATTCCGCCGCCACAGGTAGCACAGAAGCCATGAAACTCCGATTGAGCGATGTCGTCAGCGCCTTGAGCGGCACGCCCCTGTCTGAGGGCGTTGCCGCTTCTGTGCCTTCTCTGGCGGCTGTCGAAATCGACAGTCGCAAGGTTCAGCCGGGCAGCCTGTTCATTGCATTTCCCGGCGAGCACACCGACGGCCACCGCTTTGTCAGCCACGCGTTCAGCCGCGGCGCAGCCGCCGCGCTGATCGACCACCCGGTGGAGGGTCCATGGCCGGTGCTGGACCTGCGCGAGCCCCGCGGTCAGACGGTGGAGGCGCTCGACCGGCCGCTCTGCCTGCTGGTGGACAACACGCTGGCCGCTTTGCAGCAACTGGCGACCTGGTGGCGCAGCCGCTTTACGGTGCAGGTCGTCGGCATCACCGGCAGCGTCGGCAAGACGACTACCAAGGAGATCACGGCGGCCGTGCTGCGCCGGCGCTACGTCACGCTCAAGAGCGCAGGGAACCTTAACAACGAAATCGGGCTGCCGCTGACGTTACTGCAACTCGACGACAGCCATCAGCGGGCTGTGCTGGAGATGGGCATGTACGCCCTGGGCGAGATTGCCCAGCTTTGCCGAATCGCGCGACCGCGGATCGGTGTCGTGACCAACGTTGGCCCGGTGCATCTGGAGCGGTTGGGAACGATCGAGCGGGTTGCTGAAGCCAAGTCGGAACTCGTACAGGCGCTGCCGGCCGATGGCGTGGCGGTGCTGAACGCTGACGAACCGCTGGTGGCGGCCATGCGCGGGATGACCGCAGCGCGGGTGTTCACCTACGGGTTGACGCGTGACTGCGACCTGTGGGCCGACGAGATTGCCGGCGAAGGGCTGGACGGCATTCGCTTCCGCTTCCATTATGGGGGTGACGTTATCCACGTCAAGGTGCCGCTGCTGGGACGCCACAGCGTGCACACGGCGCTGCGGGCTGCGGCCGTCGGTCTGATCGAAGGGCTGACCTGGGAGGAGATCGTCTCCGGCTTGCAGGATGTCGGCGCGCAGTTGCGGCTGGTGGTGGTGCGCAGCATCAACGGCGCGACCCTGCTGGACGATACCTACAACGCCAGTCCCGCGTCGATGCTGGCCGCGCTCAACCTGCTGCAGGACATGGAAGTCGGCGACGGGCGGCGCATCGCGGTGCTCGGCGACATGATGGAACTGGGCAGCGAGGAAGAGGCGGGCCATCGTCTCGTGGGCGCCCGGGCGGCTGACGTAGCCGACTATCTGGTCACCGTTGGGCCGCGGGCGCGCTGGACGGCATACGAGGCACGGGCGGCCGGCCAGCCTGCCGCCAGCGTCCGGCCCGTCGAGACCGCAGCCGACGCCATCGCCCTGCTGCGTTCGGTCATCGGTCCTGGCGACGTGGTGTTGGTCAAGGGGTCGCGGGCGGCGCACATGGACGATGTGGTGGCGGCGCTGGCTGTGCCATCGCCTGGCCAATCGGCAAGGGAGGCCTAGCTCGATGGCCTATCCGCTGACGCTGGGCGCGATCACCTTCTTTCTGGCTGTTATCTGGGGCCGGCCGCTGATCAACTGGCTGATCCGCAACGAGATGGGCAAGAAGATCCGCGTCGAAGAGCCGGGCTCGCACCAGCTGAAGATGGGCACGCCCACCATGGGTGGCCTGATGGTTATCCTGCCGGTGCTGATCATCACCGGGCTGCTGAACTTCGCCAACCTGCTGGGTTTCAACCTGATCGGCCAGTCGGTGCTGGTGCCGATGGGAACGCTGGTTGCGTTTGGCATTCTCGGTCTCATCGACGACCTGGAGGGCATCCGCGGCAGTCGGGTGGTCGGTGAAGGGATCATGGCGCGCACCAAGGCGTCCTGGCAGGTGATATTCGCGGTCGTTGTCGCCGTGCTGTTGTTTGTCGGCCCAACAGACCTGAGCAGCGTCGCCATCCCAGGCATTCCGCAGAAGATCAATATCGGCGTCTTCTACGTCGCCGTCGCGGCCTTTTTGATCGTTGGTTTTTCCAACGCCGTCAACCTGACCGATGGGCTTGACGGGCTGGCCGGCTCGCTGGCCGCGGTGGCCTATGCCTGCTACGGCGTAATCGCCTACCTGCAGGGGCAGATCTGGCTGGCGGCCTTCTGCTTCACCATGGTGGGCGCGCTGCTGGCCTTTCTCTGGTTCAACGCCCATCCGGCCGAGCTGTTCATGGGCGACGTCGGCGCGCTGGCCATCGGCGCTACGCTGGCCGTGGTGGCGTTGATGACCGGCCAGTGGCTGCTGCTGCCGATTGTAGGCGCCATGTTCGTGGCCGAGGCGCTGTCGGTGACGCTGCAAGTCACCTGGTTCAAGTTCACCAAACGGCGCTACGGCGAGGGCCGGCGGATATTCAAGATGAGCCCGCTGCACTACCATTTCGAACTGAAGGGTTGGAGCGAGACGCAGGTCATGCAGCGGTTCTTTCTCTGTGGCATCCTGGCCGGCATGCTGGGCGTCGCGCTGGCGCTGATCTAGCCATGAACCAGCAGAGCTTCGCCGGCCAGCACGTCGTGATCCTTGGCCTGGCGCGCCAGGGAACTGCAGCCGCCCGCTTCTTCGTCCAGCAGGGCGCGCAGGTGGTGGTCAGCGACGCGGCCCCGGCCGAGCGGCTGAGCGATCCGCTGGCGCAGTTGGCCGGGGCGCTGCGGCGCGACGGCCACAGCATCGATGAGGTGACCCTGGCGCTGGGCGGGCATCCGCTGAGCCTGCTGGACGGGTGCGACCTGGTCTGTCTCAGCGGCGGCGTGCCGCCCCAGATCGCGCTGGTGCAAGAGGCGCTGGCCCGCGGCGTGCCGCTGACCAACGACACGATCCTGACGCTGGAGCGCAGCCCGGCCCCCGCCATCGGCATTACCGGCTCCAGCGGCAAGACGACCACCACCACCCTGGTCGGGTTGATGCTGGCCGCGTCGGGGCTGGCTGCGCCGTCAGACGACCAGGACTCGGCGACCTTGCGCAGCGGGCCGCAGCCGCACGTCTGGGTAGGCGGCAACATCGGCCAGCCGCTGGTGGACAAACTGGCGCAGATCGACGCCAGCGATTGGCTGGTGCTGGAGCTGTCCAGCTTTCAGCTTGAGTTGTTCGACGAGGCGGCCGGCGGCCGGTCGCTCAGCCCGCAGATTGCTGCAATACTAAACGTGACACCGAACCATCTCGACAGGCATCCTTCCATGAGCCACTACGCAGCCTGCAAGGCCAACATCCTGCGCTGGCAGCGTGCCGGCGATGCGGCCGTGCTCGGCGCGGACGACGCTGTGACCGGCCGCTGGCTGCGGAGCGGCGCGGTGGACATCGCGGCTGGCCCGGGCCAGCCTGCCATGCGCTTTCCGATCCGGGCGCGCTCCCTGGGCTTCGGCGTGAGCGAGGCGGTGGGCGAGGGCTGCTGGCTGCGCAACGAGAGACTGTCTCTGTGGTTCAACGATGTTGAGGAGCAGATTGTCACTGCGGACGACGTGAGGCTGCGCGGCCGGCACAACCTGCTCAATGTGGCCGCGGCCAGCGCGATCGCAGCCCTGGCGGGCGCTTCTGTTGGCGCTATGGCGCAGGTGGCGCGGACCTTTGGCGGCGTACCGCACCGCCTGGAGTTGGTGCGGGAGGTGAACGGCGTCGGTTGGTACAACGACTCGATTGCCACCGCGCCCGAGCGGGCCGCGGCAGCGCTGCGCAGCTTTCGCGAGCCAGTCGTGCTGCTGGCCGGCGGCCGCGACAAGAAGCTGCCCTGGGACGAGTTCGCCCGCCTGGCCCATCAGCGGGTGCGCCTGGTGGTGACGTTCGGCGAGGCGGCCGGCTTGATCGAACGCGCGCTGGCTGCCAATGCGCCGGAAGCCGCCAGCTTGCCCGTCATTCACACCGACGACCTGGCGGCGGCTGTCCAGGCGGCTGCCGGCGCGGCAAAGCCCGGAGATGTCGTGCTGCTCTCTCCCGGCGGCACCAGCTACGACGCGTATCGCGATTTCGAAGCCAGAGGCGAGCACTTTCGCTCGCTGGTGGCAAGCCTGTAGGATAGCATCATGCCGACGACAACGCGCTCAACAAAGACAACGCCAAAACAACCTCGCCGGCGTGCCGGGCCATCACCCGCGCGCTATGACTTCGTGCTGGTGATGGTCGTCGCCACCCTGATCGGCCTCGGCATGGTCATGATCTTCAGCGCGAGCTACGTGCAGGCCAACAACCTGTACGGCAAATCGGCCTTCTACTTTCTGCGCCAGCTGCAATGGCTGGCGGTTTCGGTGATCGTGATGGTGGCGGCGGCCTTGCTAGACTTCCGCATTCTCAAGCGGTTGGCCCTGCTCCTGATGGCCGGCACCGTGTTGATGCTGATTGCGGTGCTGCTGTTTGGCAGCGAAAGCCTTGGCTCGAAGCGCCACCTTTTCGGCACGTCCGTTCAGCCCAGCGAGGTCGCCAAGCTGACGATCATCATCTATATCGCTTACTGGCTCAGCTCGAAAGGCAACCGGCTGAAGGAGGTGTCGGTGGGGCTGGTGCCGTTTTCCGTGCTGTTGTCGCTGGTGGCGTTGCTGATCGTCCTGCAGCCTGACTTCGACACCACTGCGCTGATCGTGCTGACCGGTCTCATCATGTTCTTCATCGCCGGCGCGGACCTGAAACAGCTTGGGATCGCCGGCGTGGTTGCTATCATCACCTTTATCGTGGTCGTGACCCAGATCGAGTATGCGTCGATCCGCATCAACGAGTTCATCCAGTTTCTGAAGGATCCCGGCACCGGCAGCGCCCAGTTGACAGCCAGCCTGCAAGCGCTGGCCAACGGCGGTGTGCTGGGCGCAGGTCTGGGCGATGGCACGACCATCATCCTTCTGCCCTTCACCGACAGCATCTTCGCCGTGATCGGCGAGGAGTTGGGGCTGGTGGGGGCGCTGGGCGTCGTGGCGTTGTTCGTGGCTTTCGCCTACCGCGGGCTGCGCATCTCACTGCAAGCGGGCGACAGTTTTGGCCTGATTCTGGGCTGCGGCATCACCGGCTGGATCGCGCTGCAGGCGTTCATCAATATCGCCGTCAACACCGCGACGCTGCCCTTCAGCGGCCTGACGCTGCCTTTTGTGAGCTACGGCGGTTCGTCGCTGGTGGCCTGCATGGCCGGCGTCGGCGTGCTTTTGAGCATATCACGTTACGGCACACAGGCGGCAACATCGCCAGCGCGCGCGACAGCCGTGCCGCCAAACAACGGAGCAACCTATGCGACTCTTGGTCTCTGGTGGCGGAACTGGCGGGCACGTTTACCCGGTTCTGGCCGTGCTCGACGTGTTACGACCAGCCGCCAAACCTCACGAACCGGCCGCGGACGCACCAGCAGCGGCAACTACAGCGTCAAAGCCAGCAGCGCACCCCGTACAGCCGCCCTCAGCCGGCGTGTCACCCGCACCAAGCGCACCATTGCCCGTCGAACCGGAGCCGGCCGCAAGCCAGCCTCCGGCAGCAGCTCACGATCAAAGAGCACCAGCGGAACGCGCCAGGTTCCACGCAGGCGATGATGAGGTGCAGGTGATGTACGCAGGTGTGGCAGGCGCTGTCGAGGAAGATCTGGCTGCGCGCGCCGGTATTCCCTTCCGACCTATCGACAGCGGCCAGGTGCGCGGCGTCGGCATCGTGCGCGCCGCCAGGGGCTGCTCAAGGCCGGCAAGGGAACGCGGCAGGCGGCTGCGCTGGTGCGCGAGTTTCGCCCCGATGTGGTGTTCGTAACCGGCGGCTACGTGGCCGGGCCGGTGGTTTGGTCGGCCTGGCGCCGGCGTGCCGGTGTTCATCACCCTGCCCGACCTGGAGCCGGGGGTGGCGATCCGCCGCATGAGCCGATTTGCCAGCCGCGTTGGTGTGTCGTTCGACGAGGCGGCCGCGTATTTTCCCGGCAAGGCGGTGGTGACGGGGTACCTGGTGCGGCCCGAGATTCTGGCGCTGGCAGGCAAGCGAGCCGAGGCGCGCGCAGCGTTGGGCCTGGCCGCGGACGTGCCGGTGCTGCTGGTGTTTGGCGGCAGCCGCGGCGCGCGCAGCATCAACCAGGCGCTGGCGGCTGCCCTGCCGGCGATCCTGGAGCACTGCCAGGTCGTACACGTCAGCGGCACGCTGGATTGGCCGGAGGTGACGGCTCGATCCGAGACCGTGCCGAACCGCCTGCGCGGCCGCTATCACCCGTTCCCTTACCTGCACGACGAGATGGCATGGGCGCTGGCCGCGGCCGATCTGGTGGTTGCCCGGGCCGGGGCCTCCACGTTGGGCGAGTTTCCCGCGCTGGGTCTGCCGAGCATCCTCGTGCCGTATCCGTATTCCGGCCAGCACCAGGACGTCAACGCCGATTTTCTGGCAGCGCGCGGCGCGGCGGTGAAGATTGTCGATGCGGACCTCGATGCGCGTTTGGGCCATACCGTTATTGATCTCCTGCAGGATCGGGCACGGATGCAGCAGATGCGCACCGCGGCGACATCGCTGGCGCGGCCCGACGCCGCAGCCCGGATCGCACAGGAGCTGCGGCGCCTGGCTGAACGCGGCAAGGGAAGTGTTCCATGAACCTCATCATATTCTTGCTGGCAGCAACGTCGATCGCTGTCTTCGCAACGATTGGCTATATCCAGGGCGCGCGCTGGGCGTTCATTTCGCTGCTGATTCTTTTCGGCACCTTGCTGATCACCGACCTGTTCGAAGACCAGATTGTGATGGCCATGAACGGCATCTACACCGGCATCATGCTGCTCCTGAACGGCGGGCTGGGCGCGATTGCCAGCGGTGACTTCGATGCCGTGAGTGAGACGATCTCGACCATTGAAAAGCCGTTTGAAGGCGAGTCGGCTAAGTACGCGATCCTCCTGGTGATCGCGATGGCGGTCGGCTTCACACTGATCCTGGCGGCCGTGATGAAGAGCCGGAAGGGTGTCTTCGGTCTGATCTGGGGATTTGTCTACGGCTACTTGCTGGCGGCTGCTGTGATCCCCCTCATCACAGTGGTGCCAGCTGGCACGTTGCCGTTTCCGATCCTCTACCCGGCGGACCTGCCGTCCGGTGACGTGCAGGCAGCCACGAACCAGTTGTGGACGCGGCTGTCGGAACCACAGACGATCAGCGCAATAACCATTCTGATCGGCTTGTTCCTGGTAGTGTTTTTGTTGCTGACTGTCAGGCGAGGCGTGAAGAGGGGCGGTGGCAAGAAGGAAAAGGCCAATGGGTCCAGTTGAAGTAGTATTCCTGGTCGTCATCGTCCTGTTCGGCGCGATCGGCATCGTGCGCGGCTATCAGCGCGAGTTGGGCGTGACCACAATGTTGTTGATCGTCCTGTTCGTGCTCGAGTTCCTGACCAATACTTCCTTTGGCGAGCGCATCGATGATCTCTTGCTCGGCGCAGGCATGACGCCCTCCAATCTCAAAACGATGTGGGCTCTTGTTGCGGTTGGTGCGATACTGCTGGTCACCTTCGTTTCGTATCAAGGGCTCGGCCTGGTGTATCCCGGCTCGGGCAAGAACAACTTTGTCAGCCTGCTGGTCGGCCTGATCAACGGCTATCTCTTTGCGGGCAGTATCTGGTACTACCTCTCCGAGGCCAACTATCCCTTTGCGAACGTTGAGCCGCCGTTTTCCGCGTTCTACGATTTCTTTGTACAGATCTTGCCGCCGGCCATCTTTCCGTGGCAGTTCTTCATTCTGTTGGCAGTCACGATGCTGATTATCAGGGTCCTGAGATGACAGAGACCACCCAGACCGCCGCTGGTTCATCCATCGACGCGCGGCTGGCCGCTCTTCTGGCGAATCCGGCCGGTACGCACGTCCACCTCATGGGGATCGGGGGTGCAGGGTTGTCAGCCATTGCGCGCGTGCTATTGCAGCGCGGCTTCCGCGTGACCGGGTGCGACCGCCAGGACTCGGCCGTTCTTGACGAGCTCAGGCAACTGGGAGCGGTGGTTCTGGTCGGCCACAGCGCGCAACACGTTGCCGACGCCGACCTGCTTTTGGTGACATCAGCCGTCGCGCCCGATCACCCGGAACCGGCGGCGGCCCGGCGGGCCGGTGTGCTGGTTGTCAAGCGTGAACACATTCTGGCGCCGCTGATGGCAGGCCAGCAGGCGATCTGTGTTGCCGGAACCCACGGGAAGACCACTACCAGCGCCATGATCGCCACCATTCTCGACGGACTTGGCGCTGAGCCGGGCTTCATTGTCGGCAGCGCCATCCTGTCCCTGGGTACGTCGGCGCGCACCGGGCGGGCGGCTGGCCCGTTTGTGATCGAGGCCGACGAGTACGACCACACTTTTCTGGGCTTGCAGCCGGATATTGCAGTGGTTACCAACATCGAGTGGGATCACGTGGATTGCTATCCGAATTTTGTGTCCTACCAGCAGGCCTTCGCCGATTTCGCCGCGCTGACCACAGCCGGTGGCGCGGTGGTCTACTGCGCTGATGACCAGGGCGCGGCTGGGCTGAGGAGGGCGCTGCCAGACCTGGATGCGAGGTGGATTTCGTATAGCTCCAGAGAAGCCGCTACGTGGCAGGCAACCGCGATTGCTGCCAACACGTCCGGTGGCCAGGATTTCGATGTGCTGCATGAAGGCGCATTCGTGGGACGGGTGACGCTGTCGCTGGCGGGTGAACACAACGTGCTCAACTTGCTGGCCGCGCTGGCCGTCTGCGCCGAAGCGGGCTACGACGTTTTCACGCACGCTGCAAAAAACCTTAAAATTTTGCGAAAAACGACCGGAACGTCGCGGCGACTTGAAATAATCGGCGAAAGCTGTGATATAATTCTGGTCGACGATTACGCGCACCATCCTACCGAGGTGCGGGCAACGTTGAGTGCGGCACGGCAGCGTTTTCCCCGCCGTGCCCTCTGGGTACTGTTCCAGCCGCATACGTACAGCCGCACTCAAGCCTTGCTAACCGAGTTTTGCAACAGTTTTGAAAACGCCGATCACGTGCTCATCACAGACATCTATGCAGCCCGAGAACGTGATACCCTGGGCGTGACCGCATCTGACCTGGTTCGGGTGCTTTCGTCTCATCCCGATGCCCGCTATGCAGGCAGCCTGGATGCGGCCACTGCCACGTTGCTGGCTGAACTGCGTGCCGGCGACGTACTGCTGACTCTTGGCGCGGGCGACGGCGACCAGGTTGGCCGGCGGGTTATGGCGGGCTTGCAGGCCCGTGCCGCGGCCGCTGAACCGGCTTCGCTCCCTGAGCGTATCGAAGGGTTGGCGTCGGCCATCGCGCAGCAGACCGGGTTGGCAGTGCGGCGCGACGAGATGCTGGCCAACCATACGACGATGCGCATCGGCGGCCCGGCTGACCTGTTCATCATCGTCAACGAGACAGATCAGCTTGTCACGGCGCTGAAGCTGGCGCGTGAATGGTCGGTCCCGGCCACCCTTCTCGGCGGCGGCAGCAATGCCCTCTTCAGCGACGCCGGCGTGCGCGGCCTTGTCATCGCCAACGCTTGCCGGTCGGTGGCGCAGCACGAAGGACAGGTCGTGTGGGTCGAGTCAGGCGACAATCTGGCCGGGCTGGCCCGCCAGGCGATGCGCTGGGGCCTGAGCGGGCTGGAGTGGTGCGTCAGCGTCCCGGGCACCGTTGGCGGCGCGGTGGTTGGCAACGCCGGCGCCCACGGTGGCAGCGTTGCCGACAACCTGCTGCGGGCGACGGTGCTCAACCCGGACGGTTCGCTGTCCGAATGGCCGGCAGCACGGTTCCGCTACGGTTATCGGACCAGCGCTTTGAAGACGATGTTGCGCAGCGGCCAGCCGGCGCCGGTCGTCCTGTCGGCGGCCTTTCAACTGGAGAGCGGCGATCAGGCCGCGATGGAAGCCCGGGCAGCGGGTTTCCTGGCCCACCGGCGCTCGACGCAACCCACCGATCCCAGCGCAGGGTCGATCTTCCAGAACCCGCCGGGCGATTACGCCGGACGCATCCTGGAGTCGCTGGGTCTCAAGGGGCACACGGTTGGTGGCGCGCAGTTCTCCACGGTTCACGCCAATTTCATTGTGAACCTGGGCGGCGCGACGGCCGCCGACGTGCTGGCGCTGATCGATCTGGCCCGCAGCAGGGCCTGGGCTTCGTTGGGTGTTACATTGACACCAGAGATTCTGTTTCTGGGCGACTGGGCGACACAGCCTCCGTACCAGCCGCTGACGGAGCAGGCTTCATGAGCAAGCTGCGAGTTGGCGTGCTGTTTGGCGGCCGTTCCGGTGAACACGAGGTCAGCCTGCGCTCGGCGCGGTCTGTGATCGACGCATTCGACCCAGAGCGCTACGAGATAGTGCCCATTGGCATTGACAAGCAGGGACGCTGGCTGTTGGGCGAAGGCTCGCAGCGGCTGCTGGCCGGCTCGCCACCAGACGCAACGTCCCAGTCAGCCTTGGTCGCGACCGATCCCGTCGCAGCAGTCGTGCCGCGAACCGAGTCGTTGCTGAACCTGGACGTGGTGTTTCCCGTGCTGCACGGACCGCTGGGTGAGGATGGCACGGTGCAGGGGCTGCTGGAGCTGGCGGGCGTTCCCTATGTCGGCTGTGGCGTGTTGGCGTCGTCGGTAGCGATGGACAAGGCGGGGTGCAAGACGTTGTTTGCTGCCCACGAGTTGCCGCAGGTTCCCTATCTGGTGCTGCTGCGCAAGGCATGGGACGCCGACCCGGACGCGATTCTCGGGTTCGTAGAGAGCCAGTTGGCGTATCCGGTGTTCGTCAAACCGGCCAACCTCGGCTCCAGCGTTGGCGTCAGCAAGGCGGTTGATCGGTCCCAGCTTGCCGCGGCGATTCGCGAGGCTGCCCGCTACGACCGCAAGCTGGTGGTGGAAGCTGGTATCGACGCCCGCGAGATCGAGGTCAGCGTGCTGGGCAACGACGACCCGATTGCATCCGTTCCCGGCGAGATTGTGCCGGCTCGCGAGTACTACGACTACGCGGCGAAGTATATTACCGACGACTCGGCTCTGCTCATTCCGGCGCCGTTGACGGACGAGCAGCGGGCCGAGGTGCAGCGTTTGGCGGTTCAGGCATTTCGCATCATCGATGGCGCAGGCATGGCGCGGGTAGACTTTCTGATGGATCGCAGCAGCGGCGCCTTGTACATTAACGAGATCAATACCATTCCCGGCTTCACCAGCATCAGCATGTATCCCAAGCTCTGGGCAGCCAGCGGCCTGCCGTTCACCGGACTGGTGGATCGGCTGGTCGAGCTGGCGGTCGAGCGCCAGGCAGACCGGGCGCGGTCGGAGACATCCTACACGCCCAGCGATCAGGCGCGATCATGACCGGCAAAGGCAAGTCGGGCGAGGCAAAGCCCAAGCGCCGCACGCCTGAGGACCGACGTCGCAGCGCGCGCAAGCAGACGCGCAGCTACCGCGCTACGGCCTCCGGTCCGTCCAAGGTTGAGCGTAAGAGCAAGGCGCCGAAGCCAGCCAGGCCGCGCAAGGATCGCCAGCCCCGAAAGCCGCTGGCGCTGCCGCGGTTCGGCAAAGGCCGCGCATTGGCCGTCGCGTTGGCGGTCGTGTTGGCGGCGCTGGTAGCTTTTGGCTTCGCCGACACCCGCTTCTACGTACAGACTGCTGACATCCGCGGCGTGCAGCACAGCCCGGCGGCTGAAATCTACAACCGGGCAGGCGTGGACGGCTATAGCATCTTCTGGGTTAACGCCCGCGAGGCTGCACGGCGCATTGAATCATTGCCATACGTCAAGCGGGCGACGGTGCAGACGTCGCTGCCCAACCGGGTGCGCATCGACGTTGAGGAGCGCGAGCCGGTGGCCGTCTGGCGGGTCAATGGGCAGGACCTGTGGGTCGATGTGGACGGCGTCACGATGCCGATTGCCTCAGCGGATGTCAACCTGCCGGTGTTTGCCGACCTGGACGGCAGCAGCGTGCAGCCGGATGGTAGCGTCGATCCGCTCCTGATCAGCAGTGTCCACGAGTTGAAGAAGCAGCTGCCGGAGATCAACGAGTTCGCCTACGACCGCTTCAATGGCCTTCAGTTCCGGCTGGCCAGCGGCACTGCCGTGCTGCTGGGGCGGCCGGACGGTCTTGCTCAACGAGTCGACGAGTTGTTGGTATTGCAGAGCAGCCTGGCCAGTCTGGGCCAGATGCCGCTGGAGATCGATTGGCGCTTCGAAGATGGGTATACATTGAAGCTGCCTTAGGCGTACCCTTAGGAACGAAGAACGTGGCCGACACAATCTGTGCCATCGATGTTGGCACAACCAAAGTAACCGCAATCATCGCCGAGGTCATCGACGCGGACACCCTCCACGTCGTCGGCTTCGGCAGCGCGCCTTCGGATGGCATGACCAAAGGGGTCGTGACCAACGTGGCGGCGGCCACGGCGGCTATCGGCCAGGCGGTCGAGGAAGCGGAGCATGCCGCCGACCGCTCCATCGGCCGCGCCTACGTCGGCATAGCCGGTAGCCACATCGACGCCCAGCCCAGCCGCGGCGCCGTTCCGATCGGTCGCAACCGGGTTGTCACGCTGGACGACGTGGCGCGTGTCAAGGAGGCAGCCCGTGCGGTCGCCCTGCCGCACAACCGCGAGATCATCCACGTCGTCGCCCGCAGCTACGCCGTCGACGAGCAGGAGGACCTGCAGGACCCGATCGGGATGCATGGCTTCCGCCTCTCGGTCGATGCGCAGGTTATCACCGGCGCCACCGGCGCTGTCCGCAATCTGTTGAGCTGCGTACAGACTCATGGCATCGAGATCGAAGAACTGGTCCTGGAGCCGTTGGCTTCGGGCGAGGCGGTTCTAACGGACGCCGAGCGGGACATGGGCGTGGTTGTGGTGGATATCGGCGGCGGGACCACCGACGTGGCGATGTTCATCAAGGGAAGCTTGTGGCACACCGTTGTGCTGGACGTCGGTGGTCAGCACCTGACCCACGATCTGGCGGTTGGGCTGGGTGCGCCTTTCGAGGCGGCTGAGCAGCTCAAGGTTCGCTACGGCAGTGCCCTTGCCGACCGCATCGCGCCGGATCAGGAGGTGAACGTCGAGGTGTTCGGCGAGACGGAACCCGTGTGGTATCGCGGCTGCTGGTGGCTGAGATACTCGAAGCGCGGGCGGAAGAAATGATCAACCTGATTCTCAGGGAGATCAAGCGATCGGGTTACGACGGCCTGATCCCGGCGGGGCTGGTGCTTACCGGTGGAACCGCCAGATTGACCGGTCTACGTGACCTGGCGCGCCAGATGACACACCTGCCGGTACGCGTGGGCGCACCAGCAGGCATCCCGGCGCTGCCCGATGAGCTGCGCACGCCTGACAATGCCACCGGAGTTGGCATGTTGACCTGGGCGCTCAAAGGCCAATGGGTAGCCGTGGAACATGGAGAACGCCGCCAACGCAGTCCGCTCCTGGATCGGATCATGCGTTGGCTACAGAACTTGTTGCCTGATTGAACGGGAACTTTCAGGCGGCAGAATGCAACCGCAGTGCCAGGATTTGGCACAATATGACAGTAGAGGAGCGACGACATGACTAGTAGCAGGAAAGCGACGAGAGACACGCAGCCGAGCTTCGCCGATAACTTCGCCAAGATTCGCGTGGTTGGTGTTGGCGGCGGCGGCAGCAATGCCGTGAACCGGATGATCGAAGCAGGCATTCAGGGTGTGGAATTCATTGTGGTGAACACTGATGCCCAGGCGCTGCTGGATGCAAACTCCCCGCAGCGGCTGCGCATCGGCGACAAGCTCACGCGGCCTGGGCGCCGGCGGTGACCCGGAGTCGGCGAAAAGGCTGCCATCGAGTCGGCCGACGACTTGAGCAGCATGGTGGACGGGGCCGACATGGTGTTTGTGACTGCCGGCATGGGCGGCGGTACGGGCACCGGCGCAGCGCCCGTCGTGGCACAGTTGGCCCGCGATACCGGCGCCCTGACCATCGGCGTGGTTACCCGGCCCTTCGCCTTCGAAGGCGCCAAGCGCCGCCGCGTTGCAGACGAAGGTCTCCAGCGACTGAAGGAGCAGGTCGATACGCTGATCGTCATCCCGAACGATCGGCTCTTGCAGATTGTCGACAAGAAATCCAGCATCCGCGGCGCGTTCAACGTGGCCGACGATGTGCTGCGCCAGGGTATCCAGGGTATCAGCGAACTGATCACCATCCCCGGTCTGATCAACCTCGACTTCGCCGACGTGCGCGGTGATGGAGAACGGCGGGTCGGCCCTGATGGCGATCGGTACGGCCAACGGCGAGGCCCGCGCTCAGCAGGCAGCCGAAGGCGCTATTGCCAGCAAGCTGCTGGACGTCAGCATCGACGGTGCCCAGAGCATCCTGTTCAACGTGACCGGCGGCATGGACATGACGCTGCACGAGGTCAACGAGGCCGCAGAGATCATCCGCGCCACGGCACATCCGGAGTCGAACATCATCTTCGGCGCCGTTCTCGACCCGAGCATGGATGGCGAGATCCGCGTTACCGTGATCGCCACCGGTTTCGAGGTAGCAGCCGCTGCCCAGAAGCCCGTTCCCGGCGCGCGCCCCTTCCCGAGCGCAGTGTCTCCGGAGCGGAGCGACAAGACCGTGCCCTTCCCGGTACGCACCTACAACCCCGACGATCTGGACATCCCGGCCTTCCTGCGCAAACGCCAGCAGGCCTAGCTTCGTCAGTTCGTCGCTGCTTCCAACCTCATACTGCGACCACCTCTGGCCGGGTTCGCCCGGTCAGAGGCGTGTCGCGTTAGCACGAAACACCTCGAATCGCACGCGGTTCAACCCGGGGACGGATGGGTGAGTTGCAGCACAGCCCGCCCGAGCCAGCTTTGCGCTGCCGGTCCGTTTACCTCCCTTCCGGCGCGATATTCTTGTAGTTTGCATGCGCTTCGCAGCCACTTGGGTGCGAGGCGAGGCCGTTGGCGGGGAACGCGGGAACAACCTTAAAAAACGATTACTACTTGGGAACCGTCCGGGAAACGCCTTGTCAAAGCCCGCTTCCTATGGTACAATAGCCCCTGCCGCTGGAGATACAACATATAGTAGGTTTTGCATCTCGCAACCACTATATCATGTTGTGCCAGAGGCTCGTTTTACCTCAGGTTGAGCAGTCCCTTGACAAATCTTAATCAATTCCCGGTCGTCCTGGCCGGGAGTTCAATTCAGTCGGCCATGCGTTTGCGTCGGAGTCGTGAATGAAGTGTCCTCACTGCGGTGATGTCAATTCGCGGGTTGTTGATACGCGTTCCACAGGTGATGGAATTCGACGGCGACGACAATGCGAGACCTGCCAAAAACGTTTCACTACCTACGAGCATGTTGCGGCGTCTCTGCTGATCGTAAAAAGCGACGGCCGACGGGAACCGTACGATCGCCAGAAGCTGATGCACGGCATTCTGACCGCTTGCGCCAAGCGCCCCATTCCCCAATCGTCCATTGAAGCAATGGTAGACTCGATTGAGGAGGAGCTTGCCAGCCTGGGGCGCACCGAAGTCAAGAGCGACTTGGTGGGCGGTTTGGTCCTGCAACACCTGAAACAGTTGGACGCTATGGCGTATATCCGCTTCGCGATGGTCTACTTGCAGATGAGCGACCTGGAGGTGGTGCAAGAGCACATCGGTCGGATATTGACGCCTGCATAGCTGGCCCATGCGCCTGGTATTAACGTCCGGAGAGGGCCTCAACGCGCCTAGCTGTGACCGCTTGCTGGCTCATCTGGCCGACTTGCCGGCCAGGGACGCGGGCGAAGTCACCGTTGACCTGCGGTCGGCTGCTTTTGTCGATCCGTATGGCATGGCGGTGCTGGTCATGGCGGCGCGCCAGGTCCAACGCCATGGCAGCCGCC
The DNA here is from genome assembly GCA_041391245.1 of Caldilineales bacterium. Lineage (GTDB taxonomy): Bacteria > Chloroflexota > Anaerolineae > JAAEKA01 > JAAEKA01 > JACKBK01. The sequence continues at coordinate 34,039 of JAWKOJ010000007.1, read as the reverse complement.
TGATCTGCGTGTTGCCCGGCAACGACCGCCCTGTTCAAACCATGCTGCAGACTGGGTTGCTCGATGCGCTACGGCCTGTGGCAGAGCTGCGTAACTTGCCCAAGGAGTCGTCCCATAAGTTTCCCAGCCCCTTGCCAGCGACCGCGATCCGCAGCCGCAGCGACGTGCAAACCGTCGTCGGCCACCTGGTGGATGTGACCCGCGATCGCCTCGGTTACAACATGGGTGACGTGCTGGACACAGCCAAGGTGGTGTCAGAGCTTTGCAACAACATCGTCGATCACAGCGGCGCCGAGGGTATTGTTCTGGCGCAGCTTGGCTCGGACCGCCACGGCGCTCGCTACGTGGCGCTGGCGGCGGCCGATGACGGGATCGGCATTCGCGGCAGTCTGACCCGGCGCTATCCAGAGGCAGGCCAGTGGCAGGACGGAGAAGCAATCGAGCGGGCTTTGGGCGGTCTCAGCAGCAGAGAGACCGGCGGCGGCGCCGGCCTGCGCGGCGTGACAGCCGTGGTGCGGCGCTATCAGGGCCGGCTCACGGTGCGCTCCGGGTCTGACCGGGTCTTCGTTTCGGCAGACCGGACGCCGAAAACGCACAGAGGCGCGCTCTTTCCCGGCACATTGGTTGGCATCAGCTTCAGCCAACGATCATAGCACAGGAGGTAGAAGGAGATTGACTCCCTTGCACGAGGAACATGTCGCGCTACCGGGAACGATATTGGGTGGTCGTGATGCCACAACACGCGATGAACTCCTGACCCGTTTTCGAGCGATGCCAGCCAACAGCCTGCTGGTGCTGGACCTGGAGGCTGTCCAGTTCATGGACTACTCCTGGGCCGACGAGATCATTGCAAGCCTGCTCAAGGCATCGCGCAAGGCCAAGGCGCCGCGTTTCGTCGTGGTGCGCCAGCCCAGCGTCAGCGTCAGCGAATCGATCGAGGCCGCGGTTGCGATACACGGGCTAACCTGCGTCAAGGTGGACAGCGAGGGCAAGGCAACTGTGTTGGGCAACCTGAGTCCTTCACTGCGCCAAACCTATGAGATGGCTGTGGCGCGCGGCCAGATCAGCGCTCAGGACCTGCCGGACACGCTGTCGCCCAGCACCAAGAGTAACCGGCTCAAGGAGTTGGAGCGTCGGGGCCTGCTCTATAGGGTGGGCGAAGAAGTCATCGACGGCGGCGGGCGCCGCTTCATCTACGAACCGGTGCGCTAGGATTTTTTTTCACTGGCGGATTCAGCCGCTCAGGATGAATTCGGGGCAGGGTAGTGCCTGCACGTTGAACCTTCCGGTCGAGGAGGCGCAGGCATGTATGCGTGTGACCTGGATTGGAAAACCAGCGTCCGGTGTTGGACCGGATGTTTGCGACGAATAATGGACAACTACAAAAAACTATTTGGCGGAGGCTAAACGATGAAACGAGCGGTGACGGCGGACGCTGCTGACGTGTTGAGTATACCTGAGACGGTGCGCGAGCAACCGACCAAGATCAGTCCCAACGGGCTGGAGGTGCTGCGCCGGCGTTATTTGCGCAAGGGGCCGGACGGCAAACCGATGGAGGATGTTCCCCAGATGTTCTGGCGGGTTGCCAGCAATGTTGCTCTTCCGGAGCGCAGTTGGTCTGGCGAGGAAGCCTATGCGCTGGCCAGCCAGGCGTTTTACGACTTGTTGGCAAATCTCAAGTTCTTCCCGAACTCGCCCACGTTCACCGGCGCGGGAACACCGCTGGGTCAATTGGCGGCCTGTTTCGTGCTGGCCATCGATGACGACATGGGCAAGGATTCGCCGGAGGGTATCTTCAACACACTGCGCAACGCGGCGCTGATCCAGCAAACCGGCGGCGGCAACGGCTTCAGTTTCAGCCGGCTGCGGCCTAAGGGCGGCGCAGTCAATACCAGCGCCGGCGTGGCCAGCGGGCCGGTGGGATTTCTGCGGGTGTACGACGCAGCGTTCGGGGAAATCGCTCAGGGTGGCACCCGGCGCGGCGCTAACATGGGCGTGCTGCGGGTCGACCATCCCGACATCGAGGAGTTCATCGCCTGCAAGAGCGTCGAAGGGCAGATCAGCAACTTCAACATCTCCGTCGGCGTGACGGACTCCTTTATGCGGGCGGTGAAGGAGGACGGCGATTTTGACCTGGTGGATCCGCGCACCAAGGAGACGGTGCGCACGGTGCGGGCGCGGACGCTGTTCGAAAACATCATCACCCACGCACATCGCAACGGCGAGCCCGGCGTGCTCTTCCTCGACGCCGCCAATCGCTCCAATCCCGTGCCGCACCTTTACCAATTGGAAGCAACCAATCCGTGCGGCGAGCAGTTCCTTGGACCGTACGAGAACTGCTGCCTGGGCTCCATCAACCTCGCGCAGCACGTGACCGCCGATGGCCGCATCGATTGGACGGCGCTGGAGGAGACCGTGGTAACGTCGACGCGCTTCCTTGATGACGTGGTAAGCGCCAACAAATACGTGCCGGCCGTGCCGCAATTGGAGGATGCCGCCCACCGCGTGCGCCGCATCGGTCTCGGCATCATGGGGCTGGCGGATGTCATGTACCGGCTCGGAGTGCGCTACGGCGACGACGAGTCGCTGGATCTGGCCGGCCAGGTGATGGAGTTTGTGCGCTACCACTGCATGCGTACGTCCATCGACCTGGCGCGCGAGCGCGGGCCGTTCCCCGCCATCTCTGGCTCGCTCTACGATCCCGACGATCTGCGCTGGCAGCCGCCGACACCGGTTCAGCCATATACCCACGACTTCGACCGCCCGCACCTGAGTTGGGAAGCCGTCGTGGAGGGCATCAAGGCGCACGGCATTCGCAACGGCGCCCAAACCACCATTGCGCCCACCGGCACCATCGGCACGGTGACGGGCTGCGAGGGCTACGGCTGTGAGCCGGTCTTCGCGCTGGCCTACACCCGCTACGTCAAGGAAGCCGGCGGCGATGTGGCCCTGACCTACGTCAGCCCGCTCTTCCTGCGGGCACTGGACGCTGCCGGCATCGTGGGCGACGAACGCCAGACCATCGTCGAGCAGATCGTTCAGACCGGCACCTGCCAGGGGATCGATGAGCTGCCGGCCGACGTGCGCCACACCTTCGTCGTCAGCCAGGACATTACGCCGACCGAGCACGTGCTGATGCAGGCCGTGCTGCAACGCTATGTTGACAACAGTATTTCGAAGACCTGTAACTTCCCGCCTGAAGCAACGCCAGGCGATGTCGCCGATGCGTACATGATGGCCTGGGAGCTGGGCTGCAAGGGGTTGACCGTATACGTTACCGGTAGCCGCCAGGAGGTGGTGCTGGAAACCAAAGCAACTGCCGAGGCCAAGAAATCCGCAGCCGGCGAGCAGCCAGCCAACGGCACAGCCTCTCACCAAGAGACCCTGGTGGCGCTGCCGCACCAGCCGGAAGGCGCGGTAGCCAACGGCAACGGCAAGGAACATGGCGAGATGATCTCCTACGATGTGAAGCGCCCGCGGCCGCGCCGGCTGCACGGCTCCACCTACCGGCGCCTGACCCCGCTGGGCACTGCCTACATCACCGTCAACGACACCGACGAGGGTGAGCCCTTCGAGATCTTCATGAACGTGGGTAAGGCCGGGTCGGACGTGGCGGCGGTCAGCGAAGCGCTGGGCCGGCTGATCAGCCTTACATTGCGCATTCCCAGCTCGCTGACGCCTACCGAGCGGCTGCATCAGGTCGTGTATCAACTCAACGGCATCGGCGGCGGACGGCATCTGGGCTTCGGGCCGCAACGGGTAAGGAGCCTGCCCGACGCCGTGGCCCAGGTGCTGGCCGAGCATCTCGACGCCATGCCCGCGCCGCCGCCCGCGCCGCCGGTCAACGAGCAGCTTGCCCTGCCGATCCCCAAGCAGATCGGCGATCTCTGCCCCGACTGCGGCAACAGCACGTTGCTCAACATCGAGGGCTGCCGCAAGTGCCACGTCTGTGGCTACAGCGAGTGCTAAGGGAAGGCGGCAAGGAAACCAGTAGACAGGTAAACAAGTAGACAAGTAAGGCTCCGCCGTCTGTGGCGGAGCCTCTATTTAGGGCGCGTCTCGTTTGAACAACAGTGGCAGCCGACAAGCGATTCGCACCCAGGTTGGCCACCATACACGAAAAGGAGGGACAATTCCTATGGTCCGCAACTATCGCAAGATGTTTTCTGGCGCCATGGTTGTTGGGGTCATACTGTTTGTGGCACCCGTGGCTGTCAGCGCGGTTCGCCAAGTTGATGCGCAGGCTGCGCAGGGTCAGCTGCTGCACGAGCCCACTTTCGCGCAAGAGATTAGCCCCGTTTCAACGCCTGCATATCGTCCAGGTCTGACGACGCGAGGCTATCTTCCGCGCATCGTCAGTAGCGCGACTGCTACGCCCATCGCTGTTATGCACGTGGTTGATGTCAATCCAGCCATTGCCGTACCAGGAGACGATATCTGGGTAACCACCGGGAACTGGACGCCTGGAATCAGTGTCTCTGTGTCCCTGGTAGAGGCGGGTTTGCCTTTTTCCCAATCGGTTGCCGTGCCCGGCACAACGGTCACGACCCCGGCTAACCCGGCCATTGGGTTCACCATCGGCTTTGTCTTTCCAGAGGATCCTCGCTGGACACTTGGTTCGGACGTGTGGGTCATCGTACACAACGCCGATTGGACCGAGTTGGGGCGCGGTGTGCTGGAACTCAGAGAACCGTAGCGGATGCAACTGCCGCGTTTCAGGTGACAATCACTTTCCGAAAGTGACTGTCACCCTTGGGAACTGTTCTCTAGTAGCCAGGTGGTCCCCGGCTGCTTTGGCGTTCACGACCAGTGGATGTTATAATCTGTCGATGAAGCGCGTACTGAAGGGGTTTGGCCTGGCGCTTTTGCTTGTTGCGCTGGCGGCAGTGTTGGCCGTCGGCGTTTTAACTTGGCAGATCAACCAGCTGGGCGGGCAGGACCTGGCGCAACCTGCCGACGCCATCGTCATACTGGGTGCGCGGGTGAACGCCGATGGCTCGCCCAGCTCAGACCTGCTGAGCCGCACCTTTCACGCCATCGACCTGTACAACGCCGGCCTGGCGCCGGTGGTGATCTGTGCCGGCGGTGTCGGCGGTGACCGGTTGTCGGCGGGCGCGGTGGCCTGTCGCTTCGCTGCGCAGGAGCTTGGCTTGCCGCCGAACCGTGCCCTGTTTGCGCAGGAAGGCAACGCCTGGACGACCGAGGACGAAGCGGCCAGCGTGAGCGAGATCATGCAGGCCAACGGCTGGCGCAGCGCCATTCTGGTCAGCCATCCGCTGCACCTTTTCCGTGCCAAGTGGCTTTTCGAGCGCCAAGGTATTGAGGTGTACACCAGCCCCACCAACACGGACCTGCGGCGCATCTTTCCGCCGCTGCGGGCCTGGTATTCCCTCCGGGAGGCAGGCGGCGTGATCCTGACCGCCGCACAGGACCTGCCGTTTGTCGATCGGCTGTCAGAATGGTTAAGTGACAGAGTTTATGGATAGGAATAACGCTCCTGTGGCCGGTCTCCGACCGAGCCACTCGACTTTGACAGAGTGTATGGCTAAGACAGATAGATGACCTGGACGCAAACTGTAGAAGCAAACAACATACTGAGCAAGGAAATCGGAACCGTTGTCAAGGACTGGGGCGGCAAGCTGCCCATCGCGCTGGCCTACCCCAACACCTACTACGTCGGGATGTCCAGCCTGGCCTTGCAGATCCTCTACCGCCGGTTCAACGAACACCGGCAGGTGGTCTGCGAGCGCGTCTTCTGGGACAAGGGCGGCGAGAAGGCCGGCCGGCCGCTGCTGTCGCTGGAGACCCAGCAGCCGGTGGACGAGTTCGCCGTCTGGGCGTTTACGATCTCCTATGAGATGGACTATTTCAACGTGGTCGAAATGCTGCGCCAGGCAGGTGTGCCGCCGCTGGCCGCCGACCGCGACGAGCGCTGGCCGCTGCTGATCGCCGGCGGGCCGGGCATCACGATGAACCCGGAGCCGATGGCCCCCTTCTTTGACGCGATTGTCATCGGCGAGGGGGAGGAGGTCGTCGATCTGTTGGTCGGCACGATCATGGATGTGGGCGACGATGATCGCGGCGAGCTGCTGGCGGCGCTGGACCGGCTCGAGGGCCTCTACGTGCCGCAGCTTGTGCCGCCGATCGATCCGCGAGACGACGGGCAGCAGCGTCAGATCAAGCGGCTTTGGGTGCGCCAACTGGAGCGGTTCCCGACGGTCAGCTCGCTCTACACGCCCGACACCGAGTTTGGCGGCCTGCACCTGATGGAGATCGCGCGCGGCTGCGGCCGCGGCTGCCGGTTCTGCCTGGCCGGCTACGTCTATCGCCCGCCGCGGGAGCAGCCGCTGGAGTTGCTGCTCGACTGGGCCAAGGAGGGGCTGCGGCACCGCGACAAGGTTGGCCTGATCTCAGCCGCCGTGTCCGACCACACACAGATCGACGAACTGGCGATTCGTCTGCGGGCCATGGGCGCCAGGCTCAGCGTCAGCTCGATGCGGGTCGACCCGATCTCGGTGCCGCTGGTGGAGGCGCTGCGGGCCAGCGGCACGCAGACCCTCACCATCGCGCCCGAGGCTGGCAGCCAGCGGCTGCGCGATGTGATCAACAAGACCCAGACCGCGCAGCAAATCCTGGATGCGGTCGATCTGGCCGAACGGCTGGACTTTCCGCAGCTCAAGCTCTATTTTATGATTGGCCACCCGACTGAGACCGACGCCGACATTGAGGCGCTGGTGGACCTGACGGTCGAGGTGCGCGGGCGCTTCAAGCGGCGGCTGGTGATCAACGCCACGCCCTATGTGCCCAAGGCGCACACGCCCTTCATGTGGGAGGGCATGACCGACACTGCGACCTTCGAACGACGCCAGAAGGCCATCCACCGCAGTCTGGGCAAGCATCAGGTCGCAGTGCGCGCTGACTCGCCGCAGTGGGCCGCGGTGCAGGCGGTCCTGGCGCGCGGTGACCGGCGGCTGGCTCCCGTGCTGCTGAGCATGAAGCGGCTGTCGCTGTCCGGCTTTGAGCGGGCGCTGGCCGACCACGGCCTGACCATGGAGGAGTTCATCGGCCCCCGTTCACCGGGCGTTCGCCAGCCGTGGGACATCGTGGAGAGCGGCGTCACCAGCAACTATTTCCTGTTCGAGCAGCGACATGCCCAGCGCAGCGAAACCGGGCTGAGCTGTCCGCCCGATGCCAGCGGCTGTCTGACCTGCGGCTCCTGCGACACGGACTGGGCCTACCGTGCCAACGACGGCGTGCCGGTCAAGAGCAAAGGCCCGTGGCGGGCCGAGGACTGGCGACCGGCGCCAGTGCCCATCGCGCTGACGGTTTGAAGGCCCGCCCGATCGTAATCGGATCGGGCTACAAGGTGAAAGGGCCTTCGGCCCTACAGATGCTAGCCCTGAAAGGGCTTTCACCTGATAGCCAGGAGCTAGAAGCTCCCGGCGGGCGTGTCGGACCAGTTCCGACTCATGTTCTTGAACTTTCACTATCATGCAGATCGACACCGACTCGACGACACCACTGGCCCGCTTTGACAACCTGCGCCAGCACACGGGCCTGATCCACGCGGTCAGCACGCGTCAGGGCGGTGTGAGTCGAGGCCCGTTTGCCAGCCTCAACCTGGGCAAGGTGGTCGGCGACGATGCCGGGAGCGTTGAGACCAACTACCGGCTGCTGGCGGACGCGCTGGGTGTGCCGCGCTCGGACATGACAACCACCTGGCAGGTGCACAGCGACCGCATCGTGCGGGCCACGCGCGCCAACGCCGGCGGCATGATCGACAAGGCCGATGGCATTGTTACCGATGTGCCAGGATTGCCCATCACGCAGCGATACGCCGACTGCACGCCGGTGCTGGTCTACGACCCGCGGGGACACGCGGTTGGCGTCGCTCACGCCGGCTGGCGCGGTACCGTGGCTGGCGTGACGCCGGCGCTGGTGCGGGCTATGGTCGAGCACTTCGGCAGCGATCCGGCCGATCTGGTCGGCGCGGTCGGGCCGGCCATCGGTCCGTGTTGCTACGAAGTCGGGCAGGAGGTTGTCGACGCGGCCGGCGCCGTTTTCGCCGACGTGCGCGACGAGGTACTGCTACCGGTAGCACACCGGACGAATGGAAACGGCGCCGACGCAGCGCCGCCGTCCATTCATTTCGACCTGTGGCGCGCCAACCAGTGGCAGTTCCAGCAGGCCGGCGTGCAGCAGGTCGAGGTCGCCGGCATCTGCACCCGCTGCCACCGCGACATGTTCTTCTCTCACCGAGGCGACCATGGCGTTACAGGCCGGTTCGGTGCGGTGGCGATGCTGCGGCTGTGATCAGTGATCGGTTATCGGTAAACGGCATGCGGAATGCAGCGACTGGTTTGACAAACCAGTCACCGATCTCCGGATACTGCCAACTGATCACTGAAACTGGTAACTGATCACTGACAATCGGCAAGAACTCGAGCTACGACCGGTGACTCAAACTATCGATATTGCAGCCAACCTTTCGCGGGTCAGGGAGCGGATGGAGCAGGCCGCGGTCATGGCCGGGCGCGACCCTGGCGAGATCGCATTGGTGGCGGTCAGCAAGACGCATCCGGCCGCGGCTGTGCAGGAGGCGCTGGCGGCCGGGCAGTGTGACTTTGGCGAGAATCTGGTCGAGGAGGCATGGGCCAAGCTTGCGGCGCCGGATGCGCCGCTGGCTGGCACGCCGGAGGCCCGGCTGCACCTGATCGGGCCGATCCAGAGCCGTAAGGCTGCCTTGGCGATTGCCTGCCGGCCGGTGCTGATCCACGCCGTGGACCGGTTGAAGATCGCTCGCCGGCTCGATCGGTTCGCGTCCGAGGCGGGCGTGACGCAGGACGTGCTGCTGGAGGTCAACGTCTCGGGCGAGGAGAGCAAGTTCGGATTTACGCCGGACGGGCTGCGGCGCGACGTGGAAGCGCTGCTCGGCCTGCCGAATCTGGCCATCAGCGGGCTGATGACCATCCCGCCCTACGATCCCGATCCGGAGCTGGCCCGGCCGCATTTCGCCGCGCTGCGCGCCTTGCAGGAGGAGTTGGCAAGCGAGCATGGCCCAACCCGTTGGCTTCACCTCAGCATGGGAATGAGCCACGATTTCGAGGTCGCGATCGCGGAAGGCGCGACGCTGGTGCGCGTCGGCACGGCGATCTTCGGCACACGCGACGGCTCGACCTAGCCGGCGGGATGGTGCAGATCCATGTCGGCGGCGCGATGGAAGTGGTAATACGTGAAAACGTGAAGCGTGAAAACGGTCCCGGCGCTCCCAACGTATATAATGCAGGCGCCGGGAGACACCCTGTTGGATGAAGACAGCGGGGCACGGTCGGCCCACTCCGGGGTGCCCCGCGAAGACCGGCCCGAGCGATGAGTCACGTTTCACGCCATCACGTTTCACGTTGGCCAGGCGCTCACAGCTTTCGCAAAACAACAAGGTAATCAAGCAAGATGCTCAAAGAAACACCCATCTCGTTTATCGGATCGGGCATGATGGCCGAGTCGATGATCAAAGGTATGTTGAACCAGGGCCTCGTGGAGCCACAGGGGATCATGGCCAGCGGGCCGCGGGCCGAGCGGGCGGCCGAGCTGGCCAGCCGCTACGACATTCGCACCACCACCGACAACCGGGCGGCGGCCGACTTCGCCGAGATCGTTGTGCTGGCAGTCAAGCCCCAGGTTCTGCCTCACCTGCTGCCTGAGCTGCGGGGACATCTGAGCCGCAGCTCGCTGATCCTGTCGATCCTGGCCGGTGTGCGCATCAGCTCGCTGCTCTTCGGCACGGGACATCCCTCCATCGTGCGCTGCATGCCCAACACGCCGGCGCAGGTCGGCCTTGGCATGACCGTCTGGACGGCAACGGCGCAGGTCAGCGCCTCACAGCGGGAGCAGGCGCAGGCAATCCTCAAGGCGCTGGGCGAGACACTCTTTGTAGATAACGAGGATTACCTGGACATGGCGACCGCGCTCAGCGGCACCGGCCCGGCCTACATCTTCCTGTTCATGGAGGCGCTGATCGATGCCGGCGTACATCTGGGGTTCTCACGCAAGGTGGCCCAGGAGTTGGTCTTGCAGACCATGGCCGGCTCGGTGGAGATCGCTCGCCAGTCCGATCTCCATCCGGCGCAACTGCGCAACATGGTTACCTCACCCGGCGGCACGTCGGCCGAGGCGCTGTATGAACTGGAGAAGGGCGGGCTGCGGACGATCCTTTCAAAGGCAGTTTCGGCGGCCTATCGCAAGTCGAAGTATCTCGGCGATCTTTCAGAAAAGCATGGTAGTTAGGTTCTATGGGCTTCTTCATCTTTCAGTTTGTTGATCTCTTGCTTCAGGCGTTGACCTGGCTGATCCTGATCCGCGTTCTGATTTCGTGGATTCCGAACCTGGACCCGTTCAATCCCATCGTGCGGCTCCTGCGCCAGGCTACCGATCCGATCCTGGAACCGGCGCGCCGCATCATTCCACCCATCGGCGGCATGGATTTGTCGCCGATCGCCGTGATCCTGATCCTGCAGGTTCTGAGGCGGTTGCTTTACCAGTTGGCGTGACACGCAACTCAGGCGAATTGTCCGGGGCTCACAACTCGATGACGGGCATGGTCTCCCAACGGTTCTGACGAACCGCAGGAGTTGGCTCTATCCAGGGCGGGCGTGTAGCCCTGGCTAAGACGAGAATCCCTGTGTTGGAGAGAGAGTAGCACCCGGAGGCGAATCTCCGGGTGCGGGATGGGCAGAAATGCAGGCGGAGCGTGGCCATGACCACGCTCCGCCTTTTCTCATGCTTGATCAAGCGGCTCAACTCGCGCATCGGGGGAAACGCAAGCCGAGCCGCGAAAGGTTAGTTCGCCGTGCGGAAGTAGACCCGGATGTAGCCGAGCTTGGACGAATCCCAGTACTCCTTGGTCGCCAGGCCGTAGTGGACGCCTGAGGCATTGACGTCGGAGTTGATCAGGAAGCCCTGGTTCTCGCCGCTGCGCAGCATGTCCTGCACCGCAGCGGTCACGTCCAGGCGCAGCCAGGTGTTGATCTTGCCGGAGCCCAGGTGGTTGGGAACGCCGCCGGGGCCGTAGTCGCCGCCGGGCATGGTCCAGGGCATCCACCAGTTGACCGCGTAGGGCATCCACACGGTGGTGGCCGGGTGTGCGGTCACGTTCTCCAGGACCGACTGCGACCAGTTGCCGAACTTGCGCCCCTCGGTGACGTACAGGTAGAGCCATGCCTGGTCCACCGCCGCGTCGCCGGGGATGCCGTTGATCGGGGTGTGAACCACCGGCCGCATCTGGTCGTAGAAGCCGACCCACATGGTCTGGTCGGAGCCGTAGTACATGCCGGGCTGGGTGCCGTTGATGTAGCTGTCGCGGTCCACGTTGAAGCGGCGCGAGCGGCTGACCGGGTAGGTGCTGTTGTCCACCACCGGCAACACGTCGCCATCGACGCTGGCAACCAGCGAGGCGCCCTCGAAGACGGCGGCTGTGTGCTGCAACTCGGCCGGCGCGTTGGTAATGCGGACCGTGAAGCCGAAATCAACGGTGTCGCCGGTAGGCGTCTCGCCCATCCAGGCTACCGCCACCACGTCATCTGGCATCGCCTCGGCTGCCAGGTCGGCCAGTTCGCTCAGGCCGCGCTCGGCCGCCAGTTGCGCGGCGTAGGCTGCAGTCAACGGGAAGGCGCCGCCATAGGCACTGCCGGCGACATACACGCTGTCGGGATCGACCGGGACCAGGAAGAGCGCGTCGTCCAGCGCGCTGCCGATGTTGGTGGCGTTTAGGGCGACATCGACGTACGTGCCCATGACGGCCGGGTTTGTGCTGGGCGTCTGGGTGACCGCGCCGTCGAAATCGTTCATGGCGTTCCAGAAGCGGATGGTTGCCTGCTCGTCAGACTGGTCCAGCACCGCTACATGGACGCCGAACTGGACGCGGTCGTCGCCTGGATTGCCGGTGCCCAGGCCGCCCGGGCCGACGGGCAGGCCGTAGAGCTGCGGCAGCGGCGACCCATCGGGCAGGGTCACCCGGGTGGAGTAGTTGCCCTGAGCCGGCAGGGCCGCGCTGGCCGAGAAGTAGTTGAAGTACAGCGACGGGCCGGAGCCGGGATAGAAAAATCCAGGGTAATACCCGTAGGAGTCGTGGAAGGCTGGCGTGGCGGGCAGGCTGGGCCAGCTCTTGGTCTCGATGGGCGGTTGGACATACTGCCCGCTGCTGTAGTCCAGCCCCAGCGAGGCTGTCCAGGCCTCTGTTGGGGTGTGGCCGAAGGCCGCGTCGCCGGAGATCGCCCGGCCGCTGGGCGACGGCCCGACCCAGCCGCCTTGCAGATTGGGGAAGGTCGTGTCGAAGCGCTTGGGGAAGTTGTTGGACTCGACGACCAGCAGCGCGAACTTCGGGCCACAGCTTGGCGGCGCGCAGATGTCGCTGGATATCTCGTAGTCAAAGTCCTGGCCCACATCGCGCAGCGAAACGATCATGCCGGGTGTTGTGGCAGGCATTTGTCCGACGATGTCGGTTGGCGGCGGTCCGCCGCTGGTGGCGTACTCGGTGTTGTAGGCATCGTTCAGCGACTGGTCGAAGCCATTATCATCGCGCCACTCGACCGTGTAGTAGCGCGCCGTGGCATACACAGAGGGGGTCGGTACCCAGCCACTGAGAGTCCAGTCGCTGAAATCGGTGTCCAGGTCGTTCTCATACAGCGTGCCGTTGGCATCGCTCAGCAACAGGTTGTCCACCCACCAGCCAGGGCGGACCACAGTGAGATCGGTCTGGTAGTTGAAGCGCAGCCGGATCGATCGGCCGGCGTAGCCTGACAGATCGAAACGCAGGGCGCCGGAGCCGCTTCCGGTCAGTCCCCAACCCAGATTTAGATCGTTGGGATCCCAGTCGGTCAACACACCGTCCATGTCGGGCAGGGTCGTCCAGGTCAGCCCGCTGTTGGTGGAGACCTGCACGTAGCCGTAGTCGCGGTCCTCCTCGATGTCCCACGCGGAGTCGAATGAGAACACGACAGGCGCCGCCGCGCCGGTCAGATCGAAGTCGCGGGTTATGGTTGCTGACGTGAAGTTGCTGAAGGTCGCCCACCAACCGTCGCCTGTGCCGGCCAGATTGGGGATTAGCCGCTCGTTGTCCGGCAGCCTGACGATCAAGCCGTCGTCGGTGCCTGGCGGCGTGTTGCGTGCACGCCCGATCGTCAGCTCCAGGGCGGGATCGTCGTAGTTGATGACCGTTGGGTTGCGCCAGCCAAGCACGAAGTCCTGCCACAGATTGTGGCCGACAGGCCGCGTGCCGGCCAGCGGGCCGCCCCACACACCTACCGAGTTCGCCCCCCACCAGCCGTTGGAGTTGGCAGTTGCATCGATGGAGTATAGGTCTGGGAGGCCAAACTGATGTTCGAACTCCTCCTGCAACGCGCCAACTGAAAGTTGTTCCGGGTCAACGTTGTACGCTGCGACGTAGTAGTCGTCTGTGAGGTTGAGCGGCGTGCTGAAGCCGCAGATCTTGGGCCGCTCGAAGTAGGGTGTCCAGTAGAAGCCAGAGCTGCTGGTGTTCAACCGGTCCTCGCCACCGCCGTTCTGAAAGCCATAACCGGCGTGAATCGTAACCAGCAGATCGATGACGTGGTCGCCGTTGGCGTCGAACTGGCTACAGTCGAGGGTGTCCTGGTACTGTGCCTTGACGGCATCGATGGCATCGTAGATGTACTCGCCGGGATGGGCGTCACTGAAGACCGGCGCCTGGCACGCTCCCGTGCCACCATCGTCGTCGTATACGGCGTAGCCGTAGTATTCCTGCGAGTGGTTGACGGTCACAGGCTCAGGCAGCACCGCTCCGCCGATCTGATACGCGCCGCGCGACATCTCAAGCAGATAGTTTTGCAGCGTGTAGCCGCTCAGGTCCACCGGTCCCAGCACCGGGTGATCGATAACGCCGTAGCCAGCGTCCGGCCCTGTGCCGAAAATTGCCTCCTGATACTGAGCGACGGATGGATCGGGCAGGTAGAAGGTGAAGTTGTCGTCAGCTCCCGGCGGCGGATCCTGGCCGAGGGCAAGCGGTCCCCATGTGAATTCAGTGGGAACGCATGCGCCATCCGGGTTGTTGGGATCCGGGTAGGGCCGGGTGACCGTATCGGTGCCGTCGAAATTGACGACCACGGCCATGACGTTTCTTGGGGGCAGCGCTTCGGGGTCGTTGGACGGGTCGTCGTCGAGCAGCATCGCCTCGCGTTCTTTCAGCAGATTCATGGCCTCAACGTCCGGTCCGGTGTAGAAGTCTTTGCGGGCGTCCTGATACCACTGCTCGATGGCTGCCTGAATCTGTGCCGGGTTGGCATCCATCGGGATCGCGCCGCCGTCTCGCAGGAGCTTCTCCACATAGTGGGCAGGCGGCAGGGTCATGCTGGTCCAGTTCTGGACGCGGTCTGCCGAGGGGCGCGCGGCACTGGGCAGGTCGCCAGCCCGCCGAAGCGTTGAAACGGTCGGAGTTTGGATGTCAAGGCCTTCGGTTTCGTGCGCACCGGCCGCCCCTGGTACCAATGCGGCGACGATCGTCAGGCAAATTGCCACAACGAGGCGTGAGGTCGAAAGACGCGATAAGCTGTCCATAAGTGCTCCTACGATAAGAAGTAACATGTGATCGAACACGAACTAGTGAAGTGCGAGGTGGGGCAGGTTGGCGAGCGCCAGACAAGATTATAGCGCACGCAAAAGGCGTTGTCAACGTGGTTTGCAAAAAAGAGCGGAGGTTGCCATTTGGCAACCTCCGCCCGAAGTTTCAGGTTAGGTCCGGCGTTCGGCCAGACCTACATGGTTGGATTATTGGGCCGTGCGGAAGTAGACCCGGATGTAGCCGAGCTTCGACGGATCCCAGTACTCCTTGGTCGCCAGGCCGTAGTGGACGCCTGAGGCATTGACGTCGGAGTTGATCAGGAAGCCCTGGTTCTCGCCGCTGCGCAGCATGTCCTGCACCGCAGCGGTCACGTCCAGGCGCAGCCAGGTGTTGATCTTGCCGGAGCCCAGGTGGTTGGGAACGCCGCCGGGGCCGTAGTCGCCGCCGGGCATGGTCCAGGGCATCCACCAGTTGACCGCGTAGGGCATCCACTCAGTGGTGGCCGGGTGTGCGGTCACGTTCTCCAGGACCGACTGCGACCAGTTGCCGAACTTGCGTCCCTCGGTGACGTACAGGTAGAGCCATGCCTGGTCCACCGCCGCGTCGCCGGGGATGCCGTTGATCGGGGTGTGAACCACCGGCCGCATCTGGTCGTAGAAGCCGACCCACATGGTCTGGTCGGAGCCGTAGTACATGCTGGGCTGGGTGCCGTTGATGTAGCTGTCGCGGTCCACGTTGAAGCGGCGCGAGCGCTCCACCGGGTAGGTGCTGTTGTCGATCACATCAACGGTCTCGCCGCCAAGGTTGCTGACCAGGGTGGCGCCGTCGAAGATCGCCGCCGTGTACTGAACGGAAGCAGGAGCGTTAGTGACCACGGTGGTGAAGCCGAAGTCAACTGTCTCGCCGGTGGGTACTTCGCCAGCCCAGGCAACGGCTACCACCTCATCGGCGGGAACATCAGCAGCCACCGCAGCCAGGTCGGTCAGACCCCGCTCTGCAGCCAGTTGCGCCGCGTAGGATGCGGTCAGCGGGTAGGCGCCGCCGTAGGCGCTGCCGGGGACATACTCGGTGTCAGGATCGATCGGAACCATGAACAGCGCGTCTGCAAGACTGCTGCCCACGTTGGTCGAGTTGACACTGACGTCGAGGTAGGTTCCCATGACCGCCGGGTTGGTGCTCGGTGTCACGGTAACTTCGCCGGAGAACTCATCCATCGCGTTCCAGATCTTGACGACGCCATAGCTGCCGTCGGCTCCCTGGCTCATCACCTGAGCGTGGAAACCGTACTGGACGCCGTCAGCGCCGGGGTTGCCGGGGCCGAGCGGGAGTCCGCTAACGGTGTAGCCCCAGAAGCCGGTGAGGTCGCCGTTGTAGTCCAGATGCATGTCATCTGCTTCGAGGCCGCGGATGCGGGTCGTGTAGATGTCCTGGGCAGGAATGACTACCGACGAGGCACGCGAAACCTTGTAGACAAAGCCATCGCCGGGGAAGTACCAGCCAGGCACGGAGCGCATGCTGTCGTGGAAGGCGGGCACTGCCGGCATGCTGCCGAAGTCATAGACCGGGTTGTCAACATCGGCGTAGTCGTGCAGGTTCCAGGCAGGTGTCGTGTCGAGTGTGAACGCGCCATCGGAGGCCGCGCGTCGATTGTTGATTACTGTGGCGGGTGTCTCGGTCACCGGATCCCAGATACCGCCGGTCCACTCGATGACGTCATAGTGCGAGTCTACCAGGAGCAGCTCGCCCTTGGGGCCAGTGGCCGGGGCGTCGTTCTCGCGGGCGCCGGCATAGATGTTGTTGTTGGGATACAGGTTGTTGCGATACCAGACCACCATACCCGGAGCGTTCATGGGCACACGGTCAACCATCCAGCCGTCGCCAGCGTGCGTCAGCGTCTGATAGTTGTAGTTCATGCCGTCGGAAGCGATGGAACCCTGGTTGTTGCGCCACTCCAGCATGTAGTAGTGCGGAATGATGGCCGAGTAAGGCACCTCTTCCCAACCGTCGATGGTCCAGTCGCTGGGATCGTCCAGGTTGTTGTAGTACAGAACTGTGCCGCCATCCTCAAGGGTGAAGTTGTCCACCCAGATGCCG
The DNA here is from genome assembly GCA_041391245.1 of Caldilineales bacterium. GTDB lineage: Bacteria > Chloroflexota > Anaerolineae > JAAEKA01 > JAAEKA01 > JACKBK01. The sequence continues at coordinate 17,355 of JAWKOJ010000007.1, read as the reverse complement.
GCTGCCTGGAAGCCCGTATCGGTGACGTAGGAGATCTCCAGCAGGATCGTGCTGCCGGCATATGCGCTCAGATCGAAGGTCAGAACGCCTTCATAGTCGCCGGTCAAGCCGCCTTCGCCCAGATAGGCAGGCGAGCCGTTCAGGTTGCTGGTGGCGTAGAGACCTTCGTCGTTGAGGATGATGTCCCACGTCGCGCCGCCATCGGTCGAAACGCGGACGTAGGCGTAGTCCCAATCCTCTTCGATCTCGTAGTAGGTAGTGAAGGTGAACACCGGCGATGCGGCGACACTGAGATCGAACTCTTTGGTCAGCGTCTCGAATACCAGGTCGCCCAGTTCAGCGTGCAGGCCGCCGCCTTCGCCGGCCAGGTTCGGTATGCCGAGTTCCTGGTCGGGCAGGTTGACCCAGAGAGAGTCCTCGGTGCCGGCCGGGGTCGGATCGGACTGGCCGATCATCACTTCCTGCATGGGGCCGTCATAGTCGACCACCATCGGGTCGGCCCAACCGAAGAACCAGCGTGCCCACGGGTTGAACGGAGCGGGGTAGGAACCGCCCAGCGGGCCATTCCAGGAACCGCCGCTCATGACGATCCAGTGAGCGGTGGAGTTGCTGGAAGCACCGGAGGTGTCGTAGTAGTCGGGCAGGCCGATGTCATGGCCGTACTCGTGGACGACGACGCCGATGTTGGCATCTTCGGGCACGACCGTGTAGTTGACGACATAGATGTCGTCGTTGGGATCAGCCGTGCCGCCGTCGTACGCGAGACAGCCAAGCTCCAGTGTGCCGTTGCCGTCATTGTCGCAGGTGGCGACGAAGGAGTGCGACCAGATGGCCATGTCGCCCTGGGCGCCGCCGCCAGCCTCGTTGCCGACGCCAGCGTGGACGACCATGAAGTGGTCGACAATCCCGTTGTCATCCGTGTCGTAGACGGTCCAGTCGAAATTGGGGTCGTCCATGTTGAGCGCGGCGATCGTGTCGCCAACGAAGGCCGACGTGTTGCCAGAGGGCAGCGCGCAGGAGACGCCGGGGCCGTACGGATTGGCCTCGCCGCCTTCCCAGCCATAGTAGCCTTCGGAGTGGTCGAGCTGCACCCACTGCTGGAAGAACTCGCCCTGCAGGTCATACAGACCTTCGGACTGCTCGGCATACCAGTTGGTGCCCGAGACGCCGGTCATGTCCACGCCTGCGCCGTCGTTGAGATCGGTGCGCACAACGCCGGGGCCGTCGCCGAAGATCAGGCTGTCGTACCAGGCGATGTCGAAGTTGTCGGTCCACAGCGTGTTGTTGTCGCCGGTGCCGGCAGGATTGGGGATCTCATTGTGGAGCGGGCCGCTGGCGGTGACGGTGCCCATGGGGTTGCCGTCGTCATCGCAGACATCCAACTCATCGCTGCCGGTGAACTCGAAGGCCACCATCAGCATCTCGGCAACGCCGATCTCGCCGAGTCCGGCCGCCTTAGGGCTCTTGCCCATGGCTTCAGCCTGGGCCAGTTCCTGCATGCGCTTCTGGTAGGCGATGGGGTTGGGGCCGCTCTTCTCGTTCTTGGCGTTGAAGTCCGCCAGCCAGCTTTCGATGATAGCGTCCGACTCGGCCTTGCTCGCGCCAACAGGCACGCCGGCTATCTGGGCAACGACTTGCTCATCGCGAGGTGGCGTGTTGTTCGGGAACTGCAAAGGAGTGATCGTGTCGATCAGCGCACGGCCCCGCAGGGGCTGCGGGCCGGCCGGCGCGGCGTCGGCTGAAGCAAACACCGAAAGCGGGGTGATCAGCATGGCGGCGATCACGATGAGGGTCACAATCTTGACCCGGTGGTGAGAGTGTTGAGAATTCAACGTGTCCTCCTTCTCAAACGGTTAAGGGTGGAATGAAAGAATCGATATGACGCCGCTGAGGCGTCGCGGAACCAACTATTGAGGAAGAGCCGTCACCTCCTTTTGGTAGAGAGTGGTGACGCCTGGCTGCGACGCCAGGCCATTTGTAACCGACATCAGAAAGGGGAAGCCGCTATGCACGAACAGTCTCTGTGGGCTGGTGGTCGCTGCAAGGCTTGTCTTTACGACCAGACCTGCGCTGCAACCAGACTATCTGCACATCGGATGTTATTATAGTTGTTTCGAGCGTGATTTGTCAAACGGTCGCGCACTGGTTTCCGGCCCAGCGCCACTTTCAGGCGTCACGTCCGGCAGCCGTTCTTCTTGCATGCTGCTGCCTCAACTGTTGCGCGACTTCTGCACAACAAGGCAGTCTACGTATTCTCCGGCACATCGCTCATGTCGTAGTCACCCCACTTGCCGCTGAACGACGCGGCGAACACCTCGGCGTCGGTGCGCTGGGCGGCGTTCAGCGCCTTGCGCAGCATCTCCTCGCGCTGTTCGCGCACGTCCTCCAGGTCGGCCGTCTTGGCGCGGCTGACGCTGACGATGCGCAAACGACGGATGTCGCCGGCAACGTAGGCGACCTCGCTGCCGGCCCGCAGCCCGCGGATCGCCTGCGCCAGCGGTGCGGTTGCGCTCAACAGCCCGCGTGTCAGGTTGGCGTATTGCGAGGGCACGATGTCAAAGGCCATCGGCTCGCGCTGGCCGTTCTGATCGATCAACTCGACCTCGACTCGCGCGCCGATGCCGATTACAAGAGACGGCTGAGACTCAGGCATGGCTGAAATCCTGTGGATTCGCTCCGGTCGACTGACCGGGTTTTGGGGACTTGACTCTGGTTGAGTAGCATTGTACTGTAACGCCGTAACTTGTGCGAATGGAATAGCGACGATGAGCCGATCATGATCTCAGTCAACAAAACGTCGTCGAACTGATCCAGCGCACATCGTCACCGACCGTGCCGTGACAAAATAGAGAACAGGTGCCACGAGACTTGGCTGAGGTTTCAAATGGGCTGCACTTTGACATTGAAAGAGACCGCAAGGCGCCGCATGCCTTCCGGACTCTACCGCTGTGGCCGGTCTCCGACCGAGCCGCCGCAACGCATATTTTCGATCGCTATGGAGTGCAGTATCTAGCCATGGGACTCCTGGGCAGGCCTGAGGGCCAGCCGGCCAGGTTTGCAACGTGCTGACCCTGCTTGCCGACCTGGTTTAGCTGACAGATCCCGGTCGCACGAGAAGTTGATGGCGCTACTGTGTATCTTCGAGGAAGACGGAACCGCGATCCCGGCCTGACCGGGGCGCACAAGTCCGTTGCTCAAATTCGCAATGCTACCACCCACCGACTTTGTCGCCTCCCTGCCGCCACCCGCCGAACGCCGCATCGCGCTGCGGGTCACGCGCGCGGCGCAGCAGGCCCTCCGCCAGGGACACCCCTGGCTGTTCGACCGTTCCATCACCTCGCAGAGCGCCGCGGGCCGGGCAGGCGATCTGGCGGTGATCTTCGATGACCGGCGGCGATTCCTGGCGATCGGCCTCTACGACCCGGAGTCGCCCATCCGCGTGCGCGTGCTGCAACACGGCACACCCGCGACGATTGACGCCGCGTTCTTTGCTCGCCGGCTGGCGGAGGCGACTGCCCTGCGCACGCCGTTGGTATCCACAGATACCAACGGCTACCGGCTGGTGAATGGCGAAGGAGATCATCTGCCCGGTCTGGCGATCGACCGCTACGACCGGGTGCTGGTGATGAAGCTCTACAGCGCGGCCTGGCTGCCCTTCGTGCCGATGGTGCTGGACGGGCTGGCCGCACTGGCTCCTGCGGACTGGATCGTCCTGCGGCTCAGCCGCGCGGTGCAGGACGCAGCCGGGCCGCTGGGCATCGCCGACGGCGCGACGCTGGCAGGTGCGCCGCCCGACGGCGTCCCCTGTTTCCTGGAGAACGGACTGACCTTCGAGGTCGATGTGCTGAAGGGCCAGAAGACCGGTTTCTTCCTCGACCAGCGGGAGAACCGCGCCCGGGTGGAAACGCTGGCGGCCGGCAAGGAGACGCTGAACGTCTTTGCCTATACGGGCGGCTTCTCGCTCTACGCCGCCCGCGGCGGCGCGCCGTTGGTCGTAAGCCTGGACATCAGCGGCCCAGCGCTGGACGCAGCGCGGCGCAACTTTGAGCTGAACGACCAGGCGCCGGCTGTGGCCGGCGCTCGTCGCGAGTTTCTGGTGGAGGACGCCTTTGCCGGGCTGGCCCGGCTGGCCAGGGAGGGCCGCCGTTTCGATCTGGTGGTGGTCGATCCGCCCGCCTTTGCGCAGCAGCAGGCGGCGATCCCCAATGCGCTGCTGGCCTACGAACGGTTGACGAAGCTGGCGCTGGGCGTCCTGCGAAAGGGCGGCACGCTGGTCTCAGCTTCATGCTCCAGCCGCGTCAGCGCAGAGGCGTTCTATGACGCGGTGCGCCGCGGCGCTGCCGGCGCCGGCTGCTCTCTGAAGGAATTTGCTCACACGGGGCACGCCCTGGATCACCCCGTGCTGTTCGCAGAAGGCGCATACTTGAAGTGCATGTACGCTGAAGTGGACGATGTCTGGTAGGTGTCAAGGAATGCCTTGGCGGCTTGACGAGGCAACCGGGCACCCTCCCGCGGATCTGATAGCGATCCCCACCTGGTGTTCGAAAGAGAACGACAACAGGTCAACCCCTGGTTAGTGCGCCGTGTTCTTACCCCGCGTGCAGCAGCCGGCCGCAGGAAGGGCAGAAGGTGCGCACTTCGTCGTTGCGCACGGCCTGGATGATGCCGGTAGGCAGGGAGATTCCGCACGCCTGGCAGGTGCCGTTGCGCTCATCAGCCACGGCGCGTCCACCTTTGCGCGCCCGCAAGTCGCGGTAGAGATGCTGATCCTCGGGTGAGAGGCCGGCCCACTGCTGGTTCATGCTGGCTGCCAGGCGCTTCAGCTCGGCCAGCTTGGCGGCGACTTCAGCCGCGTTGGCCTGCTGCGTTGCTTGCCAATCCGTCTCAATCGCATCGAGTTCCGACTTCCTGGCGTCCGTGTCGGACTGCCACTGTTCGGTTTGCAGCATGGCCTCCAGTTCCTGGTCTTCGACTGCGCTCAAGCGCCGTTTCAGCGATCCCACATTGGCGTGCATCCCTTCCAACTCTTTGGGGTTGCGCACGCGGCCGCTCATCAGGTCTTTCTCGGCCGCCTCAATCTTGCCTGACAGCTCGCGGGCCTGGATCTCCAGGTCGCGCCGGGTGGTGCGCCAGTGGACCAGTTCGTTGTTGGCAGCAGTGTATGCCGCGCGCGCAGCTGTGATCTCCGCAGGCTCGCTGCGCTGATGTTCCAGCTCTTTCAGGCGGCGGCGGATGGCCTCCACGGCCAGGTCAGTCTGCTGCACTGCCCACAGGTCACTCACATTGCTCATTATGTTCCTCCGGTTGGCGGATGCGCGCCAGACAGCCATTGGATGTCGGTCACAACCGGTTCATTATAACCGTCCTGTTGTTGATCATACAATTCGATTGGGTGTCTGGCAAACAGCCGGCGCTGAACAGCCGCATCCTAGCGATTGGACAGTCTTTCCACCTGTGCTACAATCCCACGCATACCATCCCAGGAACCAGGCCTAGACCACCACACATCCTGTCAGGTGCCCATCATGGAACAGCCGATTCGCATCATGATTGCCGAAGACCATGCTCTCTTTGGGCATGGCCTGCGACGGGTGTTAACTACGGAACCGGATCTGGTCGTGGTGGCTGAGGTGAAGGATGGTGCGGCGGCGGTCGCCACTGCGTTGGAGTTGATCCCGGACGTGGTGCTGATGGACGTCAACATGCCGGAGATGAACGGCTTGATGGCGACGCAGATCATCTGCCGCACGCTGGAGGGCGTGGCGGTCGTCGTGTTGACGGCCTATGACGACGAGGAACAGCTGTATTTTGCCCTGCGCGCCGGCGCCTCGGCCTATTTTGTCAAGGATGTGTCGCCGGAGGAGTTGGTCAACGCCATTCGCGTCGTCACCAGCGGTCGCTATGTCGTTGGCGACCAGATCATGAGCCGCGATCAAGTGCAACGCTGGCTGGAGGTCTGGATCGAGGAACATCCGCTGCACTACAGCCAGGACTCAAGCTCGTTGACTCCACTCTCGCAGCGCGAGATGGAGGTGTTGCAGTATTTGGTGCAGGGCGCCAGCAACAAGGTCATTGCTGCCAATCTCAACATCAGCCAGCGGACCGTCAAAAACCATATGACTAACATCATGCGCAAGCTGGGCGTCAGCGACCGAACTGAGGCAGCTGTAGCGGCCCTGCGGCGCGGATGGGTACCCTTGCTCGATAATCGAACACCGCTGCCGGAGTTCGATCAGAGGTAAACATGTCTTTCAGAGACGACTCAGGCCAGAGTTTTGTCGAATATGCCTTGATCCTGATCTTGATAGCGATCGTGGTATCTGCGATCCTTCTCATTATGGGCGACGAGATCCGCACCTTCGTCAACGACCTGCTGCAGGCCTGGTTTCCCGGCTGACGGTCAGGCTCCCAACTACACGCGGAGGGAAACCGTGTCGTTGCAGACCAGCGACCTGGCCGCGCTGGCATCGGTTCCGCCACCAGTCAGGCCGGTCAACCGCATCTCCGGGCGATTACTCGACCTGGTTTTTCCCGCGCGCTGTGCCGGCTGTGGCAGTGTGGGTGAGCTGTTTTGCGCCGCCTGCCGCGGGCAGGTCCAGCCGGTGCCGCAGCCCCTGTGCATCCGCTGCGGCAAACCTGCCGCCCAGACGGGGCGCTGCCCGGCTTGCCGTGACGCTACGTTTCAGGTAGCTGCGATCCGAGCAGCGGCTGTTTACCGGGAACCGCTCAGCCAGATCATTCATGATTTCAAATACAACGGGCGGCGGGAATTGGGCCAGCCACTGGGCGAGTTGCTGGCTGCGTATTGGCGTGGCCGTTCGGTGTCGGTCGATGTGGTGATCGCAGTGCCACTGCACGAGCACCGGCTCAAGGAGCGGGGATTCAACCAGTCACAACTGCTGGCCGAGGCGCTCTGCTGGATGGTCAGCCTGCCGTTGCTGCAGCCGGAGGTGCTGCGCCGCCAACGAGATACACAGCACCAGGTGCATTTGGCGCCAGCAGAGCGGCGGGCCAACGTCAGCGGTGCCTTTGAGTGGATCGGCCCTCATCTGGGCGGCGCCCGCGCGCTGCTGATCGACGATGTCGCTACCACGGGCGCGACGCTGGAGGCGTGTGGCGAGGCGCTGCACGCGGCTGGCGCCGGACGTGTCTGGGCGCTGACCGTGGCTCGCTCGCTGGGTGAGCAGTCTGGTGCGCAAGCGGGTTGACAAAGGGTGATCGACTGGCTAAAATGAGACCTATCACCACTCGGATACGTCTTGGTTTCTGCGCTTGCTCTACGTCCGCCCGCTTCGCCGGCGGACGCCCAACCCCAATTCAACATCTCCCGCTGGAAAGGAGCTAGCTTCATGCAACTCACGATCAAGGGTCGCAACCTAGAGGTGAACGACCAACTGAGGGGGTACGTCGAGAAGAAACTGGGCAAGATGGACCGCTATCTGCCCGACATCCAGGAAATGCGCGTCGAACTGGCTGAGGAGAAGAGCCGCAAGGCCAGCGAGCGCGAGGTAGTGCAGGTGACTATTCGCAGCAACGGCAGCTTGTTGCGCGCCGAGGTACGCAGTGGTGACATCTATTCAGCCGTCGATGGCGCGGCCGAGAAGCTACAGGTTCAGATCAAACGCTACAAGGGAAAGCGTCGGCGCAAGTTGGAGAAGGCACAGATTCACGCCGTCGAGGTGGAGGAACTGGAGGCGCTCAGCGCCGCCACGGCACCGGTAGCTGAGGATGAGGAGGAGTTTGTAGAGGGCCAGATTGTACGGCGCAAGCAGGTCGCGATGGTTCCCATGAACGAGGAAGAGGCCATCGATCAGATGGACCTGCTGGGCCACGACTTCTTTGTCTTTTTTAACGCCCGCCAGGCCGCCGTCAACGTGCTCTATCGCCGCACCGATGGCAACTACGGTTTGTTGCAGCCGGAACTGGCATAAGGCCGGGCCGCCGCCCAGATCTGCCGGGATCACCGAGATTGCCGAACTATTGCAGTCCGGTCCACCTGGGCGGTGCTAACGGTCAACGAACACCAAGATTGACGACGTAGTATCCGGACTATACGGGCCAGGGCTGTTGCCAACACCCTGGCCCGTTCGCGCCGACGAGCGCACCTTGCGCGGAGGACAGGAGCAGTGAAACGGGTTTTGATTGTTTGCACAGGCAATATCTGCCGGTCGCCCATGGCCAGCGGCATACTGCGGCAGCGGCTGGTCGCCGATGGATTAGATGGCCTGGTGAGCGTCACCTCGGCCGGCGTGTATGGTATCGATGGCAGCAGCGCCAGCGCCCCGGGTGTCGAGGTGTTAGCCGAGCGCGGCATCGACATCTCCGGCCACATCGCGCACACCGTCAGCGAACGGGAGATAGCTGATGCGGATTTGGTGCTGGTGATGGAGGAGGGGCACCGCCGCACCCTGTTCTACAGCTATCCGCAGTATCTGACCAAGGTCTTCCTGCTCAGCGAGATGAGCGGCGACTACGGCGATGTCAAAGATCCGTATCGGCGGCCCAAGGAAGAGTACGAAATCTGCGCCGACCGGTTGGAGAAGCTGATCGACGATGGGTACGACAATATACTGAAGCGGTTGGGGATCGCCCGATAGGAAAGCGGGATCGGAAGGGACATGGGGGAAAGGAGGGAAATGGGGACTTTGGATCGTGACGAGTGGATTCTTCCTTTCGCAGGAATGGCGAGCTACCCCGGCTTGCCAACTCAACGCGCCATGGTTCATCAACCGGCGGGCTGGGCAACGCGCGTCCCTGCCCGCAGCACCTGATACGGATAGAATCCGTAGTAATACGCCAACAGCGCGCACAGCTTCAGCCCATGCCAGCCGTCGCGGTAGCCTTGCAGCGTGACATAACGGCGACGAAACTCGCGCAGCGGCTGCAAGACGAAGTTGTGCGGCCGGGCGCGGATGCCGCGCTGCGCCAGAATGTCGGCCTCCATCGCCCCGTAGCGCCGCTGCTTGGCGTGGAACTGCGCCCAGGTGTCGTAGTTGTAGTGCAGCAGGTGATGCTGCAGACGACCCTGTGTTCCGTCCAACTCCACTACTTCGTGGACGGGCCGGCTCAGGTCGTAGCGCGCCTTGCCAACCCGTAGCAGGCGAAGCTGGTAGTCCGGGTAGAACCCGCCATGGCGCACCTGCTTGCCGACGATGAAATTGAAGCGCGGTATGCTCCAGCCTGCCTCCGGCCGGGTCACGATGACGTGCCGGATCTCCTGCGCCAACTCCGGCGTGCAGCGCTCGGCGGCGTCCACGAAAAGCACCCAGTCCGCGCTCATCTCTGCCGCCGAGTCCAGCGATGCGTTGCGCTGCACGGCCCAGCCCTCAAAGACCCGTTGCTCGACCACCGCGCCGGCCGCTTCTGCCAGCGCCGCTGTGTCGTCCTCGCTGAACGAGTCGGAGACCAGCACCGCGTCGGCCCAGGCGACGCTGGCGATGCAGTCGCCGATGTGGCGGGCCTCGTTTTTGGTCAGGATGACGGCGATCAGCTTCATGGAGCGCTCCCGGCCAGCCGTGCGACCTCGCCGTAGGCATCCAAACGAGCCGCCAGATCGGAGGGCGCGCCCGCCCGTGCCCGCCGCGCCTCCGCCGCCATGCCGGCCCGGATCAGCCCGTGCAGCAGGCGGTTGGTGAGCGGTCCGTGGTAGCGCGCAAAATAGCGCAGCCGGCTCCGCCACAACTCGGTGAACATCGCGGCGCGGAACTGGCTGGTGCTGGCCGCTCCGTGGTGGATCACCCGCGCCGCGGGCACGCAATACACCTCCCAGCCGCTGCGCGCCAGCCGCTGCTGCCAGTCCATCTCCTCGCAGTACATGAAGAAGCTCTCGTCCAGCAGGCCGGCCTGCTCAATGGCCCGGCCGCGCACCGCCAGCGATGCGCCCAGCACGAAGTCAACCGGGAATGGCATGCCCGCCTCGACCAGATGACGCGGATAGCGCCCGTTGAGCTGCGAGTCCATCAACGCGCTGTTGAGCCGGCCGGGCGGCGGGAAGAGATCCAGCGCTGTTTGCGCCAGGCCGGGGAAGCGGAACGCACCGTGCTGGAATCGGCCGTCGGGGTAGACAAGCTGCGGCCCGCCGGCGCCGGCGCGCGGCGTCTCGTCCAGGAACGCCACCAGTTGCGCCAGCGCGTCATCGCGCACCTCGGCGTCGGAGTTGAGCAGCAGGACGTGGCGCGGCGGGTGCGAGGGTGCGAGCCGCGGGTCGTTCGGTAGCGGCAGATGGCCGCTGCGCACCAGCTCGCGGCCGGCAGGCTGAAAACCCAGCGCGCGCAGCGCAAGGTTGTTGCCCCCGGAGAACCCCAGGTTTTCGGCCAGTGCGATTAGCCGGACGTCGGGAAACGCCTCGCGAACGGTGGCCGGGCTGCCGTCGACCGACGCGTTGTCCACCACCCAAACGCCGGCGCGGAGCGCTGGCGAGCCGGCCAGGCTGGCCTGCACGCTTTCCAGACAGGCGCGCAGCAGTTCCCGCGTGTTATAGCTGACGACGATGATGGCGAGGTCCATGGTGCGGAAGAGGACAGTAATCAGAAGTCAGTATTCAGTAGACAGAAATTGGCGACTTACGCTCAATCGTGGCAGTTGGACGACCAAAACGCAGCCTACTGACCACTGATCACCGATTACTGATCACTGGTTACTGCTCACGGCGCGCCGACGACGACGCTGATGCGATCGACGTAGTTGTTGGGCACGTCGACGAACTCGTGGATCAGGCCGCCCCACCAGAAGTTGGTGCCGGTGGGCGGCTCTTCGTCGAACTCGATGCAGCCGTCGACCTGCGAGCGGTCACCGGGTAACAGATACCACTGCTCCTCGCCGTCGATCACCCGCCGTTCCAGGTCTTCCTGGCGGCCGATGGCCCAGCGGAAGGGGAAGTCGATGCCGGTGGTGTCGTAGTTGACGCCGAAGCGGAACACACCCGCCTGCTGGCGAAAGCTGGGATCGTTCTGCGCCAGCGCAAGGGTGTTGTTGTTCTCGGTAAACTTGTAGGTTGTGCCCGGCCACGGCCCGGCGGTGCGAATGCTGACGGCGCCTTCGTTCTGGATCGTGGCCGTGAAACAGAGCGTCCCGCCCAGCGGCACGCTGACCACGCGGTTCACCTCGTCCTGCCAGTCGATCTCGCCCTGCAGGATGTCGGCGCGCGGCTTGCCGCCGTCCTCGATGGTCAGCGTGGACGACACGACCACCCGGTTGCCGGCCAGATCGCGTGCGTCGCCGTAGATGATGTAGGTGCCGTCGGGGGGTGGCTCGGCGCCCAGATCGACCCCGCCCTCATAGCGGTACTCGTGGTAGCCCAGCTCGCCCGGCTTGATGACCCGCTCGCTCTCGGCGATGGGATATTTGAGGTTCGGCTCGGCCGGATCGACCAGATAGACCTGCACGTTGTCCACGTCCTTGGGCAGGTAGTAGGAGATGGACACCCAGTCGTCGCGCAGGCCGTCCTGGTTGGGGCGGAACTCCTGCGGCACCACGGTGAAGTTCTGCAGCTCCGGCAGCACCGTGTCGCCGTCTTGCAGCGTGATGGTCCCGGACTGTGTTTCTACATTGCCGCGCTGGTCGGTCGCCTCGATCGTCCAGGTGTAGACGCCGTCGGGCAGCACGCGGCTCATCACCTGCTGCGGGCCGAAGCCGTCATCTACGGTCAATGGCTCGTTGACGCCGCCGCCCCAGGCCACGCCGTAGTCGCCCGGCGAACGAAGCTGGCTGTCGCGGAAATAGAAGCGCTCGCCCTGCTGGTTCTCGAAGTAGATCGAAACGTCGGCCGTACGGCCCAGCTTGTAACTGATGTTGGTCGCGTCGTCCACACCGTCCGCGTTGGGACTGATGACGTCCGGCGTCATGCTGACATCGGACAACAGCGGGCGAAAGCTGCAGCCGGCCAGGCTTGTGAGCAAAATTGTCAGGGCCAGAAGTGGCCCGAAACGAGCGATGGATCGCACGCGATGATCTCCAGGGAAGATTGGCTGCCTGGCCGGTGACACCACCAACTGGCGGCAAATGTTCACCGCTGCACAGGCCGGTTCAGTCTACCGCAAGCAGCGGGGAACGTCAAACGGGGGCAGGATCGCGAAGTTGCGAAGGCCGCCAGGCGTCGTTCGCGTCACTTCGTGTCTTCGCGAACCAGACCTGCCGCTTGAAATTGACAGATCGCCCTGCCCAAAGTATCATGCGCCCAATCGAACAATCGGCGCCATCCTCAGAGTTCGGCTTCTTCGGCGAAGTCGAACTTTTACGGTGAGCGGCGGCGTTGCAGAGTTCAACTTCGCCGAAGAAGTCGAGCTTCCGGAGTGCATCGTGCTACGCAAACTCTGGGATCGCTGGATGGTGCTTGCCCGCAAGATCGGCAAGTTCCAGTCGCGCATCCTGCTTACCTTATTTTACTTCGTCATCGTCCTGCCCTTTGGCCTGGCCGTGCGGCTGCTGGCCGATCCGTTGCACATCCGCCGCCATCAGTCCAGGGACACGGCCTGGCTGCCGCGCGAGACGCACGACAAGGAACTGGCCGACGCGCACCGCCAGTCCTGATAGCCATGTCGAGTCCAGGACTGGCAGTCCTTCCGAGGACTGCCAGTCCTATGCCAAGACCCGCTTCGGAGACGCCCCTTTGTACATTCTCGGTATTTCCTGTTTCTATCACGACTCGGCTGCTGCGCTGCTGGCCGATGGGGAGTTGGTGGCGGCGGCGCAGGAGGAACGCTTCAGCCGCAACAAGAACGATTACCGCTTTCCCACGCTGGCCGTTGAGTTCTGCCTGCAGCAGGCGGGCATCACCGCCGACGACCTGGACTACGTCGTCTTCTACGAAAAGCCGCTGCCCAAGTTTGAGCGCATCCTGATGTCCACATTGGGAACATTCCCGCGCTCGTGGAAGGTGTTCCGCGAGGCGATGGTGGCCTGGTTCGACGAGAAGCTGTGGGTCAAGAGCATCCTGCAGGAGAAGGTTGGCGTTGAGGCGGACAAGGTGCTGTTTGTGGAGCATCATCTGAGCCACGCCGCCAGCGCGTTCTTCTGCTCGCCCTATGAAGAGGCGGCTGTGTTGACCATCGACGGCGTCGGCGAGTGGACTACCACGTCTCTGGGCCGGGCCACTGGCTCATGGAGCGACGGCAGCCTGAACCGCATCGACCTGACCAGCGAGATGCGCTTTCCCCACTCGCTGGGCCTGCTCTACTCGGCATTCACCGCGTGGCTGGGATTCCAGGTCAACGAGGGCGAGTACAAGGTGATGGGCATGGCGCCCTATGGCCGGCCGCTGTACAGGGATCGGCTGGACAAGCTGGTGGCCAGCTACCCGGATGGCAGCTTCCGGCTGAACATGGACTACTTCAGCTACCACTACTCGCCCGAGAGGACGTTCAACGACCGGTTTGTCGAACTCTGGGGCAAGCCGCGCAAGCACGACGCCGAGTTCTTCTGCGAGACCACCGGTCACGACCTGACGGGCCGCGAGGCGCAGGCCAAGACCAACCAGTATTACGCCGACGTAGCCGCGACCATCCAGACCTACACCGAGGACACGCTGCTCCGGATCGTGAACCACCTGCACGCCGAGACCGGGCTGGACCGGCTGGTGATGGCGGGTGGCGTCGGGCTGAACTCGGTCGCCAACGGACGCATCATGCGCGAGACGCCCTTCACCGGCGTCTACATCCAGCCGGCAGCGGGCGACGCCGGCGGCGCGCTGGGCGCGGCGCTCTACGCCTATCACGTCTTGCTGGGCCAGCCGCGCCGCTTCGTCATGGAGCACGCTTATTACGGCGAGAGTTACGGCGAATCGGCCTGCCGCGACTTTCTGACGTCCAACGACATTCCCTTTGAGTACATCGAGGACGAGGCGGCGCTGGCGGACGTGGTCAGCGACGCGCTGGTGGCCGGGCAGGTCATCGGCCTCTTCCAGGGGCGGTTTGAGTGGGGGCCGCGCGCGCTGGGCAACCGCTCGATCCTGGCCGACCCGCGCAGCGCTGAGATGAAGGAGATCGTCAACACCAAGATCAAGTTTCGTGAGCCGTTCCGCCCCTTTGCGCCGGTGGTTCCGGAGGAGCGGGCCGCCGAGTACTTCGACCTGCAGCGCGCTGACGGCCAGTATCCGCCGCGCTTCATGCTGATGGTCAGCGACGTGCTGGAGCATCGCCAGGCAGAGATACCGGCTGTGTCGCACATGGGAACCGGCCGCCTGCAGACGGTGCGCCGCGAGTGGAACGCGCGTTACTACGACATCATCAGAGCGTTCGGCGAGAAGACCGGCACCCCGGTGCTGATGAACACATCGTTCAACCTGCGCGGCGAGCCCATCGTCACCACGCCCGCCAACGCCTTCCACACCTTCAGCGTCAGCGACATCGACATGCTGGTGCTGGAGCGTTTCATCGTGCGCAAGCCGTCTCAACAGGACTGACAGTCGTTGTCCTGCGCCAAGAGTGTTTGCGCCGCGTTGGTCACTTGTCACGGGATCAGGACTGTCCATCTTACGGATCGCCATCCATGGCGCGGGAAACAGACGTTCCTCAGAAATCGTTCGGCGCTGCGGGTGCTGTCGCCGCGCTCGCGGCGCTGAGCACGCTGCTGGTAGAACTGCTGGCGCGCGCCGAGCCGGGGATGCTGCCGGTCCCGGTGCAGGCCATGACGGGCCGGCGCGCCGGGTCGTGGGCAGGTTTCTTCGATGACTGGCATGCAACTCTCGTCCCTGATCCCGCGCTGGGATTTCGCCACCGGCCGAATTTGGACGTGGTGCTGGCCGGCCATCCCGACTTCAGCTACTGCTTGCGGACCAACAGCCGCGGCCTGCGCACGTCGGTCGAGGACGGCCCGGTGGATGTGGTCGCGATTGGTGACAGCTTCACCTTCGGCTACGGCGTGGACGAGCGGGCGGCGTGGCCCGCGCAACTGGCCGGTTTGACCGGCCTCAGCGTCGCCAATCTGGGCATCAGCGGCTTTGGTCCGGGCAGCGAGCTGGCCGCCTTGCGCGAAGAGGGGTTGCGTCTTCAGCCGCGACTCGTCCTATGGCAATTCTACGCCAACGACCTGCTGGACGCGGCCAGCTTCGCGGGCTGGCAGGCCAGTGGCGAGGGCGACTTTCTTGCCTGGGAAAGGGGCCGCATGTTGCCGGCTGCCGCGTTTCCGCTGGCTGCGCCGGGCGCTGCGCTGCGCGGGCTGCTGCATCGCCATCTGGTGAGCTACGAGCTGGCGAAATGGACGCTGCGCGCGGGCGTCTACGGTGCGCGGCGCTCGCCGGCGCGCTGGATCGACGTCGATGGCGTGCCGTTGCTGCTGGATATCAGCGGGCCGTCTGCCTGGTCCGACCGCACCGATCCGCAGGTGCGTGCAGGGATGGCGTTGACGGGCGCGGCGCTGCACGCGGCCAGGGATGAAGCGCGCGCGGCCGGCGCTGAACTGGCGGTGGTGCTGGCTCCCACGAAGGAAGCAGTTTACTGGCGGGGTGCGGCGCGCGAGCGCATGGCGCTGGAGGGCAACGACCGCTGGATGGCGCACCTCTGCCGCACACTGGACATTCCCTGTCTGCCGCTGTTGCCGGCTTTGGCGGGCGCGGCGGGGCAGGCCGGCCCGCTCTATTTTGGCCAGGATGTACACTGGAACCCGATCGGCCATCGCCTGGCGGCGCGGGAGATCGCACGTTTCGTTGTCCGTCTTGGCGGAGAGAACCTGTCATGAATCGACCTTCTTCGAGTTCACACTGGCCAGGCGCGCTGGCTTTGATTGCTGTGGCTGTTGCGCTGCTTCTGACGCTTCTGGCTGGGTATGGCGGCGCAAGCACCGCGGCGGGCTCCGTCAGTCAGGCAGATTGGCCTCAGGTCAGCCTGACGTTGGTGGCGCAGGGCATCGACAATCCATCAGCCATCGCTTTTCCCCCTGACGGCAGCGGGCGGCTGTTCATTGCCGCGACCAACGGGCGCATCTGGTTGCTGCACGACGACGACCCGACGCCCTACCTGTTCCTCAACATCAACGACCGCAATCAGGGCTACCGGCTGTTCGGACTTGCGTTTTCGCCTGACTACGCCACCGACGGCAACTTCTACGTTCACTACCTGGAGCGCGACACATCGCAGGTGGTCGTGGCGCGCTACCGGGTGCTGCCCGATGACCCCAACCTCGCCAGCTCGTCCAGCCAACAGGAGGTGTTGCGGGTGCCCGATACAGCGGTTCTGCACAGCGGCGGGCAACTGGCGTTTGGCCCCGATGGCTACCTCTACATCGCGGTAGGGGATGGGGATCTCGACAACGACCCGGAGAACGATGCCCAGAACACCGGCAACATGCTGGGAAAGGTGCTGCGCATCGATGTGCGCCCGCCGCTGCCCGCCGATCCACCGCCGGCCGAGCCGGGCACGCTCTCCACAGCAGCGTTTCTGCCGCTGATCGGCCACGGCCGCGGGTTCACCTACGACGTGCCCTACAGCAACCCGTTTGTGGGCCTTCCCGGCCGGACGCCCGAGATCTGGGCCTATGGTCTGCGCAACCCGTGGCGATTTTCCTTCGACCGGTTGACCGGTGATCTGTACATCGCCGATGTCGGACAGAGCCGGCGCGAGGAGATCGACTTCCAGCCGGCCGGCACTGCGTCCGCCTGGAACTTCGGCTGGCGGGTGATGGAAGGCACACTGTGCTTTGACTCGGTGAACTGCGATCCCAGCCCATACGTGCCCCCCGTACTCGAATACGCGCATTCCAACGGCAACTGCGCGGTGATCGGCGGCGAGGTGTACCGCGGTGCAGCGTACCCATCCCTGAGCGGCATCTATCTCTACGGCGACCACTGCACCGGGCGTCTCTGGGGGCTGCGGCGGGTTGGCGCAGCCTGGCAGAATCAGGAACTGTATCGCGCCGGCTTTCGCCTCTCTGACATCGGCGAGGACGAGGCCGGGAATATCTACGTGACCGACTTCGACAATGGGCGCATCTATCAGGTTGTGGTGCAATGAGACGGGCGGGCACCGCCGCTGGCACAGGCGCCAATGCAGCCGGCCGCGCCGATTGGTCGATACCGGCTTCTGAGAATTACGCAGGACACAGGGTTTTCGGTATAATCGGGTCGCTGCCGATGTCTCTGGCTCATGGGAGCGTGGACGTTACGGCACAGGGTCCAACTCGTTCTGGACACGCCCTGATCAATCCGGACCAACTTCGACCGCACCGACAAGGTTTCGACGCCAGGAGAGTGATTGCATGAAGACATCGAAGAAAGTCAGCTCGCGCATGAGCGTAGTCAACGAGTTGTTTGGGTTTCTCTGGGAACGCAAGCTGTGGTGGCTGATACCAATGGTGGTTGTGTTGGTTGCTTTCGGCCTGCTGCTGGTGTTCGCCCAGGCTTCGGGGATCGCTCCGTTTATCTAT
>JAWKOJ010000006.1:0-245342 GCA_041391245.1 Caldilineales bacterium | reverse complement strand
GGGGTTTCCTCCTGGCAAGCCATGCAGCACATGCCTCAGCAGCCGCGATCGCTCTCGCTGGCCGCGGCTGCTGAGGCCATCCAGACAGAAGGGGAGGACCTGTGGGTCGCCATCAGCCCGGTGGTCTGGGATTGCAGCAACATCGTGCAGGAAGGGGACCGCACCTCAGCCGTCTTCAGCGACGCATCACGGTCAGCATTTGGCGTAGCGGTCTTCTCAGAAGCGCGAGATCTGTCCTGCGGCGATCTCGACCCGGTTGCAGCGACCGGCGTCCTCAGACTCATGGGCGAAGGCGAGGTTGCGCGCCTGGACGAGCGGGGATTCGACCTGGCGCGCTACAGCCCGGCCGCGACGCCGGTGGCCCTCTGCACCTTTTGCGGCCGCGGCAACTCACGTTTGGGCGTTATTCTTGGCGCCGTCATGGTGGTGATTGGATTGTCGCTCTATCCTCTATGCCTGTACGAAAACAGGAAGCGCGCCAGGAAACAGCAGGCTCTTCTACGCGAACGGGAGCCGTGGAGGTAATTTGACGGAACCGGCACGACACTTTCGAAACCGGCAGTATCTATTCCAGCGACTTCCCCACATCGCAGGACAAGTATGATCCCGACTTCAACGGTATCGAGGATGCCTAAGTATCCAATAGGGTAATCACTAACACAACCATCACGACCGGCAGCTCACCTATGGGCTGCCGGTTTTCATTCGAACTCTACTCGTTTCTTGACTTGGGACCACAGTCGGAGTAAAATTCAGATACCCCACCCCCCTAGGGGAGGGGTAAGTATCAAGGAACACGACGACCATGCAAGACGAACATAAGCGACAAGTGCTCAACCGGTTGAAGAGCATCGAAGGCCACGTGCGCGGCATCCAGCGCATGGTGGACGAGGACACCTACTGCATCGACGTGATGCGCCAGGTGCACGCCGTCCAGAAGGCGCTTGAAAGCGTCAGCGCTCTGGTGCTGGAGAACCACCTCAACACCTGCGTCACCACGGCCATCCGCGGCTCCGACGCCGACGAGCGCGAGCGCATGATCGGCGAAATCGTCGGCGTGTTCCAGGAGACGGGAAAGCTGTAGCGTGTTAAACTGGTAGATTGGTATCGTGGTAAATTGGAAGGTTGGTTCGCAATGCCCTACCGGGTGACCAACCTACCAATCTACCAATGTACCAATCTACCAATCTACCAATCTACCAACCTACCAATCTTCCAACAGGAGACCACCCATGACAACGAAAACATACACCGTTCCGAACATCAGCTGCGGCCACTGCGTCATGACCATCGAGCGCGAGCTCAAGGACGTGGCTGGCGTGCAGTCGGTCAAGGCCAACCAGGACAGCAAGGCCGTGCTGGTCGAGGTCACTGACGACAGTGTGCTGCCTGCGGTCACCGAGATGCTGGCCGAGATCGGCTACCCGGCGTCGAATGCCTGATCGGCGATCAGTAACCAGTAACCAGTAATCAGTGGACAGTGAGCGGCCAACACCCGTTTCGCATTCGCTGTCTCCACTCGCTGTAGTATGCCTCCGAAAGGATGACACCCTATGACACGATTCGTGCTGCTGTTTGCGCTGGCGGGCTTGCTGCTGGTAGCCTGCGCAGCGCCGGCCGGACCGGCTGCGGCGCCGGCTGCGCCCGATCAACCCGCCGCGCAAGAGGTGACCGTCTACCGGTCGCCCACCTGAGGCTGCTGTGGCGACTGGATGTCGTACATGGAACAGAACGGCTTTGCCGTCAAGGCCGAGGAACTGGACAGCGCCGAGGCGCAGAAAGTCCTGAGCCAGGTTCCTGAACACCTCCTGGGATGCCACACAGCCGTCGTGGACGGCTACATCATCGAGGGCCACGTGCCCGCAGAAGACGTCAACCGCCTGCTGGCTGAGCGGCCGGCCGATGTCCTGGGCCTGGCTGTGCCGGGCATGCCGGTCGGATCACCGGGCATGGAAGTGCCCGACACGCCGGCCGAACCGTACCAGGTGCTGGCGTTCGACAAGAACGGCAATACCGAGGTTTTCGCCAGCTACCCGTAACGGGCACAATGGTTCATGGATAGGTTGGTAGATTGGTAAACTGGGCAATCGATTCGGATAGTGTGGAAGAAAGCGATTTAGCCAATACACCGGTCCACCAATCTACCAACCTACCAGTCTACCAATCTGCCAACCTACCAGTCTACCAACCCATGACAACGAACAATCCCCCCCTCCCGTCGGGACGCACCAGGCGACTCAGCGTCCCTGTCACCGGGATGACCTGCACCAACTGCGCCAACACGGTCGCGCGCAACCTCAAGCGCCAGGACGGCGTGGTCGAGGCCAACGTCAACTACGCCAACGAGCGCGCCGAGGTCATCTACGACCCCGCGGTCGTCAAGCCGTCCGACCTGACCCGCGCCATCGAGGATGTCGGCTACGGCGTGCCCGAGGCGACCGTTGACCTGCCCATCGCCGGCATGACCTGCACCAACTGCGCCATGACCATCGAGCGCAATCTCAAGAAGATGGACGGGGTGCTGGACGTGTCGGTCAGCTATGCCAGCGAGTCGGCGCACGTTCGCTACCTGCCGACGGCTGTCAGCCTGGGCGAGGTGAAGCGCAAGGTCAGCGACGTGGGCTACAAGGTGATCGAGACCGAGGCCGGCGCGGGCGAGACGGCCGAGGACGCCGAGATGACCGCGCGCACGGCCGAGCTGAACGACCGCAAGCGGCGGCTGATCACCGGCATCGTGCTGTCCAGCATCATCATGGTGCTGAGCATGGGCCACGACTTCGGCCTGATCCCGCACTTTGCCGCCCGCGGCTGGCTGCTGTTCGCGCTGACGATCCCCGTGCAGTTCTGGGTCGGCTGGCCATTCCTGAGCAGCGCCTGGAAGGCGGCCACCAAGGCGCACACCGCCAACATGGACACGCTGGTAGCCATCGGATCGCTGACGGCGTTCATCTTCAGCACGGTGGTGCTGGTGCTTGGGCTTGACGAGCACCTGTACTTCGAGTCGGCCGCGGTGATCGTCACGCTGATCATGGTCGGCAAGTACCTGGAGGCGCGCGCCAAGACGCAGGCCGGCGACTCGATCCGCAAGCTGCTGGGCCTGCAGGCCAAGACAGCCCGCATCGTGCGCGGCGGCGAGGAGATCGAAGTCCCCGTCGATCAGGTCGAGGTCAACGACGTAGTTATCGTCCGCCCCGGCGAGAAGATACCTGTGGACGGGGTGATCATCAGCGGCCAGTCGGCAGTGGACGAGAGCATGGTCACCGGCGAGAGCCTGCCGGTCGAGAAGGCGCCCGGCGACGAGGTCATCGGCGCCACCATCAACAAGTCGGGCAGCTTCCGCCTGCGCGCCACCAAGGTCGGGCGCGACACCGCCCTGGCGCAGATCGTGCGCATGGTGCAGGAGGCGCAGGGGTCGAAGGCGCCGATCCAGCGGCTGGCGGACAAGGTGGCGTCGGTCTTTGTGCCGGCAGTGCTGATCCTGGCCGCGCTGACCTTCCTGGTCTGGTACGTCATCGGCGGGGTCGGCTTCACCGTTGCAATGATGTTCGCCGTATCGGTGCTGCTGATCTCCTGCCCGTCGCGCTGGGGCTGGCCACGCCGACGGCGGTGATGGCAGGCACCGGACTGGGCGCGGAGCACGGCATCCTTGTCAAGAATGCCGAGGTCCTGGCGACATCGGCCCGGCTGGGCACGGTCGTGCTGGACAAGACCGGGACGATTACCGAGGGCCGGCCGCGGGTGACGGACGTGTTGATCGGTGATCAGTTGTCAGTAAACAGTCATCAGTCATCCGAGCCGGTTGGCTGGGCGACGCCAGACGACACAGCCGGCGATTCGGTCACTGATCACCTTCTGCAACTGGCCGCTTCCGCTGAGAGTGTCTCCGAGCACCCTGGGGCAGGCCATCGTTGAGGCTGCAAAAGCCCGGGGGCTGGCGATCACTGCGCCTGCGGCGTTCCAGGCCATCGCCGGCGGCGGCATCCTTGCCACCGTTGACGACCACGAGGTACTGATCGGCACGACGCGACTGCTGGAAAGCCGGCAGGTCCACCTCAACGGCCTGGGTGACGAGGTTACCCGTCTGCAAGCCGAAGCCAAGACGGCCATGCTGGTCGCTGTGGACGGCGAGGCGCGGGGGTCATCGCGGTCGCCGACACGGTCAAGCCGACATCGGCTGAGGCTATTGCTCAAATGCACGCCATGGGCGTCGAGGTGATCATGCTCACCGGAGACAACCAACGCACCGCCGATGCCATCGCCCGCGAGGTCGGCGTTGACCGTGTTGTGGCTGAAGTGCTGCCCCGGCGACAAGGCGGCCGAGGTGAGCAGGTTGCAGGTTGCAGGGGCAGGGGGCAGGAGGCAGGAAGCAGAGGCGGAGGGGCAGAGATCAGAGGGGCAGGAGGCGGTGGTTAGTGCGTCGGACAGACAAACCGGCGACGACGATGCCCGCGACGCCTCAACCACTGATCACCGGTCACCGGCCACCGACCACCGTCTGGTCGCCATGGTCGGGGACGGGATCAACGTGCGCCGGCGCTGGCGCAGGCTGACATCGGCATGGGCATCGGCACCGGAACCGATGTCGCCATCGAGGCTGCCGACGTGGTGCTGATGCGCGGCGACCTGCGCAGCGTGCCGCAGGCCATCAAGCTCAGCCGGCTGACCATGCGCGGCATCCGCCAGAACCTCTTCTGGGCATTCTTCTACAACGTGCTCGCGATACCGATTGCCGCCGGTGTTCTCGTGCCGATCCTTGGACCTCAGTATCGTCTCAATCCGATGATCGCCGCCGGCGCGATGGCCTTCAGCTCGGTGTTCGTGGTGTCGAACTCGCTGCGGCTGCGGCGGGCAAAGCTTCAGGACGCTTCTGACAACAACTTCCCTGTGTTGGCTCGGTCAGGAGACCGGCCAAAGCGATAATTTATCAAAAGACGAGTCCAGAGCGGTTGTAGACGTGAGGGAGGCGGCTCGATCGTCCCACTGCGGGGTGCGGCGCGAAGATCGGTCATAGCGAGCGAGGCGTGCAGAAGAAGGCCGGGACACTTGGTCCCGGCCTTCTCACGTTGGTTCGTTATCGAAAGCGTGCGCCGTTGCCTCAATGGATCGCCGGCCCGGCAGCAGTCGTTCATCGCATTGCACCTGGTTGCAGCGGGGTCCCGCCGACCCCAGACCGCTAACCGGCGCCCACACCGGCGGGTTGCCCGTCGACGCCTCAGGCCGGATCATGTACCAGCCGATGCTGTTGCAAACGGTGCGCTGTTGCGCCACAACTCCTTGCAAAGCAGGCGCCGGACAGGCATCAGGTGACGGTCACTTTCCGGAAGTGACCGTCACCTGGTTGTAACGCTATTCAGCCTTCTCGGCCATGGTCTCGCCGACGGCTTCCAGAGCGGCGCCGGCGCCCATTGCCATGGAACCCTCGGCCACTTCGGCCACGCCCTCGGCAGCCAACGCACGAGCGGCCTCACCGGCCTCCTCAGCGATCTCTGCCTCTACGATGCCCGTCACTGCGTAGCCGACGCCGGCCATCGCCAGTTCGTCGCTGCGGGCCGCAACGGCGTCGGAGATCTCCATGCGGGTCAGCCCCTCGATCATCTCGTCAGCGCCATAGCCGCCAAC
Organism: Caldilineales bacterium; assembly: GCA_041391245.1. Taxonomy (GTDB): domain Bacteria; phylum Chloroflexota; class Anaerolineae; order JAAEKA01; family JAAEKA01; genus JACKBK01. Next base: position 239,723 of record JAWKOJ010000006.1, on the reverse strand, counting down.
GCGGGCGCCCGTGGCAGCGATGGACTGGGCCAGCACGCGCGTCGCCGCGAATTTGATGATTGCATCGACCGCCATCTCGCGCAGCTCGCCGGACTTGGTGTACAGGAAGTCGGCCATCACCGGCATGTCGCGCAGGGCAGCGATGTCAGCCGCCACTCCCAACTGGCCGCCAATCGCGCCGATACCCATGCCAAAGTCCAGATCTTCCTCTCCCAACAGGGCGACCAGATCGCTCTGCACTTCGATATCGCCGGAGGCGGCCAATATCTCGGCGCCCTGGACGAAATCGAGCGCGCCGGCGGCAGCGACAACCTGGCTCAGGCGCGCCATGCGCTCGGCCACGATCTCCAGGTCCTGGGCGCGGGTCAGGTCGCTGGCAGCGGCCATTGCCGCCGCAGCACCGACCTGGGCCACATCCGCAGCCATACCCAGTTCGTCCACACCCTCGGCCACTTCCATCTCGCCAGCGATCTCGGTCTCGATGCCGGCGACTTCGACCTCGACCGCTTGTTCGGCCAACTTGTTCTTGCTGATAGAAACCCTCTTGGACTTGCCTGCCATTTTGCGCGCTCCTTTCAAAGCGAATGTGTTTGATATTGCCCGGAAAACGTGGGCACCACTAGTGTTGCGTCATCCTTTATCCGTGGAGTTCGCATGTGAGCATGCGAACCCGGCATCTGAGGATGCCTACTCCTCAATATTAGGTTGCCTTGATACTAGATTATACGCAACATGGGCGTCGAAGGCGAACGCTTCGGCACCCATGACATTGCTTGGGACGCGTCAACAACCAGATTTCGGGTGGCGGCTCGGTCAGGCCCCTGCCGGGGTGCAAGCAAAGACCGGCCATAACGGCAACCAGTTGATAGACGTGTCCATACTACCACAGCCGGTCTGTGCCGGCGGTTGACATCTGCGTCACCCCAAACCGCTATTCAGCCGGTTCCTCTTCGGGCGCTTCGGCCTCGCCCGCGTCAGCAGCTTCCTCGGCAGGTGCCTCGGCCTCGCCCTCGTCGGCAACGACCGGGGCGGCGCCCAGGCGGGCCGCAGTCTCAGCGTCGAGGTTCAACGTGGTGGCGGTGGCCCCGGCGCCGGTCAGCATGTCCACGGCTGCCTGGCCGGAGGCCTCATCGACCACGGCGACCACGGCATCGGACCCTTCCGGCAGGGCCGCAACGAGTTGTTTGAGCTGCTTGTCGGGCAGGTTGGCGTCGTGACCCTTGGCGATCAGACCGCCGATCAGCGCGCCGCCCAGGATCGCCAGACCGCCGCTCGCGATGCCGGCAATCACGCCGCCGATGACAGCGCCCTTGCCGCCGCCCATGTCCTTGGTTTCCTTGACCTTGATCTTGTCACCGTCGCGGTATACGATGGCGGCGTCGCGCAGCCCCAATTCCTTCTTCGCGCCCTTGACTTGATTGAGGGCCGTCTGCGCGGCGGCGTTGTTGTCAAATGCTGCAACGACGATGGTTGCCGGAGTATCCTTTTTGCCCATGTTTCCTGCTCCTTTTTGAACTCGTATGAACTGATTGTCGACCGGTGCGGCCGTCTGATTCTCTTCGGTGAGAACTACGCAACTTGGAAGGATCGGTACTTCCACCGATTACTGCTCTATGGTATAAGATATGGGGCAATTGTGATAGCGCCAAAAGGATGCAGAAAGGGTGTAGCTCACTGGCGCTGGCCCCCGACCGACGTTTGTCCGGGTTGTTGACACTGGAACATCCCTCAAAACTGTCCAGCTTCACGGACCTGTGCTATGATCGCTACACATCGGGGTACTTCGCAACAACCAGCCGGAGCAACCATGGAAGTCCTGCCGACAGATCCTTGCGCTGCATGTCGCCTGCAACCAATCCCTCTTTCTTGATTCGCACCAAGTTGAACCGGCCGCATGTGCCCGGTGACCTCTTGCCGCGCCCGCGGCTGCGATCGCGGCTCGACCAAAACATCGACCGGCCGGTCACGATCCTGTCCGCGCCCGCCGGATTTGGCAAGACAACACTGCTGGCGGAGTGGCTCTCGACTGCGCCCCGGCCAAGCGCCTGGCTCTCGCTGGACGAGCGCGATGACGATCTGGCGACCTTCCTGGGGTATTTCGTTGCCGCCATTCGTACGCTTTATCCGAAAGCGGGTACCAGCACGCTATCCCTTCTCCAGGGGCCGCAACTCCCGCCGATGGCGCAGGTGATTGACTGCGTGCGCGGCGATCTCGACGAGCTGTGCGAGGGCTCCGAGCTGCCGCCCGGCCAGCGTTTTCTGCTCGTGCTGGACGACCTGCACCTGGTGCGCGACCCGGCGGTTGCCGACTTGCTCGCGGCGCTGCTGGCCGCTCCCTCGGACTGCCTGCACCTGGTCCTGAGCATGCGTTCGGAAGCCACAACCCTTGCTGGTCTGGTGGCCGAGCATGGCAAACCCTGGCTGCCGGCGGATGCGTTTCGTTTCACAGAGCAGGAGGTGGCGGCTTTCATGCGCCGGGCGGTAGCCGAACCGATGGACCAGACAACCATCAGGTCCATCGGACAACGAACCGAGGGCTGGGCAGCGGGTCTCCGTCTGATTGCCGTCGGCATCAACGCCGCCGGCGCCATCGATCTGGACACGCCTGGACCGGCCAGCGACGACCAGTTCGCGATGGACTATCTGTTGAGCGAGGTACTTGCGCGCATTCCGGCGCCAACGCTGAACTTTCTCCTGAAGACTTCAGTCCTTGACCGGCTCAGTGCAGAGCTGTGCGACGCGGTAACGGGAGAGACCACTGCGATGACGGGCGCGGATCCGACACTCGAAAAGCTGGCAAGCACGAACCTGTTCACCGAAAGACTGGACTCAGACCAGCACTGGTATCGCTACCACAACCTGTTTCAGAAATCACTGCAACGGCAGTTGGAGGAGGCATACAACCCGCATGAGATCTCGGAGCTGCACGCCCGCGCCAGCCGCTGGTTCGCCGCCCACGGCTATGCGGACGAAGGCATCGATCACGCCCTTAAGGCAGGCGACGCGGACGCGGCCGGGCGAATCATCGAGGAATACCGCCACGCGGCGGCCAACCAGGAGCGTTGGGTTCAACTCGACCACTGGCTGACGCGGCTGACGCGTCAGGTCATCGACGAGCACCCCGGTCTCATAATGCTGGAATGCTGGTTACTTCATCACCGCTTCCAGTTAGGCGAGCTCTCCGGTCGCCTGGAACAGGTCCAGGTCGCGGCGAGAGGGGCGGCGCTCCCGCCCTCCGCGCGGGACTACCTGCAAAGCGAGATCGACGTCCTGCGCAGCCGGGTTGCTTTCTGGGCCGCCGATGCCGCGCTGACGCAACAGTACGCTCAACGCGCGCTGGCAGCAGCGCCCCTGTCCTATGCGTTCGTCCGCGCCAACGCGTGGACTCAATACGCTGCGGCACTGCACATGCAGGGTGACACCGGCGGCGCGTATGAAGCCGTGCAGCAGGGACTGCACGAAGACGCGCTGTATCCAAACTCGTTTCAACCCCTGCTGCTGGTGACGCTCTGCTATCTCCAGTGGTGCAGCGCCGACCTCGACGACCTGGCAGCTTCGGCGACTCGAGTCATCAATCTGGACCGGCGAGGTGTCGTGACCGGAACCCTGGCGCGGGCTTACCACTACCTGGGGTGCGCCTGCTATCAGCAGAACCGGCTGGATGAAGCCGCAGCCGCTTTTGGCTATGTCCTGCGCCACCAGCAAGGCGTTCATTCCCTGGTGATCGCGCAGAGCGGCTTCGGGCTGGCGGCCACTTTGCAGGCCGCAGGGGCGCCGGAGCAGGCACGGTCGGTTGCTGCCCTGGGCGGAGCCCATGCGCTGCGGTTCAGCAATCCGGCCATTCTGGCGCTGGACGAGGCGTTTGCTGCGCAGTTGGCCCTGCGCCAGGGACGACCGGCCGAGGCGGCCCGCTGGGCAGAGCGCGCTGAGCGCGCCAGGATCGAAGGGGCCATGCCGACGTTTTTTGTGGGCTCGCTGGCGCTGGCCGAAGTGCTGTTGAACAGTGCATCGCCTGCCGACCTGGAGGCGGCCTCCGTCCTGCTCGCTCGTCTGCACGAAGCCGTCACATCGGCCAAAAACACGCGTTTCCTGATCGACGTGTTGGCGCTGCGGGCGCTGCTGTTCAACAAGCTCGGCGACGAGGACGCCGCCCTGGAGACGCTGGCGCGCGCCGTAACCCTTGCGCAGCCCGGAGGCGTGGCGCGTGTATTTATCGACCTCGGACCGGAGATGGCGCAACTGCTGGCCGGGCTGGAACTGCGGCCCCCGGTTCAGGAGTTCGTCGCCTACATTCTGGACCTCATGCCGTTCGCTGCCGGCCAGCAGGACGGTCCGCTGCAACGCGCAAACATTCTGCTGCCCGAGATGCTCACCAGGCGCGAGATGGAGGTGCTGCATCTCCTGGCGCAGCGACTAAGCTCCAGGGAAATCGGAGACCTACTGGGCATCTCTTACCGGACAGCCAAGCGTCACACTGAGAACATTTGTCAGAAACTGGGGGTGAACAGCCGCCAACAGGCTGTCGCTGCTGCCATCAACATTGGCCTGCTGCCGCCCGACCCGGCTGCGCCCGACAGACAAGACTGAACTCATTTTGGCGCCGCGCTTGGCGTCAGATTTGCCTTGAACTATAATTCGGTACCGACGACGTACCGCAGCCCGGTTGCCATGCACCTGGCATTGCGATCATCAGTCGTCGGTATTTTGTCATCCTATCGGCCCTGTTGCCGCAAGACAGTTGAATAGACATTGAGCGCAACCGCACTCCCGAACACAACGTACAATCTCATACAGACCAAGCTGCACCGGCCGGTTGCCAGGGAAGACCTGGTTCGCCGCGCACGCCTGCTTGACCTGCTGGACAGAGGGTGCACCCTTCCGTTGACCCTGGTAATGGCTCCGGCCGGCTCGGGCAAGACGACCCTTCTGAGTGACTGGCTGAACGTTTGCCCATGCCCCAGCGCCTGGGTCTCCCTGGACGAAAGCGACAGCGATCTGGGCGTTTTCATCAGCTATTTCATCGCCGCGATTCGCACGCTCTTCCCTGATGCCTGCCAACAGACCCTGGCGTTGCTGCAAGCTGCCGAACTGCCGCCGACCCGGGTGCTGGCCGGCACGCTGCTCAACGAAATCGAAGAACTCCACGACCATCCGCTGCGGGCAGACAAGCAGCGGTTTGTGCTGGTTCTGGACGACTATCAAATGATCTCGGGGCAAGAAGTCAACGAGCTGCTGATCGAGCTGCTGCGGCATCCATCGCAGACGATGCGTCTTGTGATTTCGACCCGCAACGACCCCGCGCTGCCGTTGAACAAGCTGCGCGCCGGCGGTTTGCTAACAGAACTCCGGCGGCATGATCTGAGGTTTTCGACCGAAGAAACCAGGGAATACTTGCAGCGATCCACCAAGCGACCGGTCAGCGAAGCCGTAGCTGCCGCGTTGACCGACAAGACCGAGGGGTGGATCACCGGCCTGCACCTGGCAGTCCTAAACCTGCGCCACGTCACGGATTCGGACGAGTTCGTTGCGGGCTTCGAGGCCAGCGAGCGCTACACGATGGACTATCTGGTGGACGAAGTGCTGTCACGCCAGTCGGCGCAGGTTCAGCAGTTCTTGCTTCAGACATCGGTGCTGGATCGAATGTGCGGTCCGCTGTGCGAGGCCGTTGCCAGCCTGAGCGACCCGGTCCTTGACGGATATGCCTATCTGAACGGGCTCGAACGGGCCAACCTGTTCCTCGTGGCGCTGGACAACCAGCAGCGATGGTTTCGCTACCACCACCTGTTCCAACTTCTGTTGCGGAACCGGCTGGAACAGCAATACAGCCGCGCCGAGATAGCCGAGCTTCACAGAAAAGCCAGCGCGTGGTACGCCGACAACGGCTATGTTGAGGACGCCATAGTCCATGCGCTGGCCGCCGGGGACGAAGAAATCGCGGTGCGCGCGGTCGAGACTCACCGCCACGAGGCAATGAATCAGGAGCGGTGGCTGCAGATCGATCGTTGGCTGCGGCTGATGCCGCGCCAGTTGGTCGACGAACAACCATCTTTGCTCCTTATGCGGGCATGGAATCTGGAGCGACAGTGGCGCTTCCTTGACATCCCCCACTACCTCAAGGAATTTGACGCGCGGTTTGCGGCGCATGGCCAGGGGGCCGCCGCCCGGCAGTTGCAGGGCGAGGCTGACGCGCTCCGCAGCCTGGTCTCCTACTTTGCGCTGGACAGCGGAGAACACACATCCGCGCTGGCCAGCCACGCCCTTGAGGTGTTGCCGATGGCGTGCTCAAGAACCCGCGGGATCGCCTGGCTGTACTATGCTGCCGGATTCCAGGCGCAGGGCAAAACGAGACGAGCACGGAAGCTATTCCTCGAAGGACTCAATGAGGACTCGCTGCACGGCAACTCATTTCCCTCGCGCATTCTGATGGGTCTTTGCATCCTGGACTGGCTCAACACAGACCTTTCCAGTCTTCGCGATGTGGCCGGCCATTTTCTCCGTCTGGCCCGCGAGCGTGGCCTGACAGAAAGCATCGGGTGGGCGCGCTATTTCCTTGGCATCGCTGCCTACGACGCGAACGACCTTGACCTGGCCGAAAGCGAGTTTGCAGCCGTGGCAGAGCAACGCTACGTCGCCCACGGAGGCGCCTATACACAGAGCGGCATAGGCCTGGCGTCGGTGCATCTGGCGCGCGGCGCCCTCGATCAGGCAGCCGAGGTTCTTGACGCAGTCGCAGCCTACGGTCTGGAGACCAACAACTCCCGGGTTCTGGCAGACGCAGACACGTTCCGGGCATTGCTGGCCCTGGAACAAGGTCAGACCGCGCTGGCTCGCCGCCAGGTAACCACCCTCGTGGACGTCAGTCTGAAATTGCCTGCCGTAGCGTTTTTCAACCAGGACGTCACCAATGCCAGGATTCTGCTCAGCCTGGCGACTCCGGCCGACCTGAACAGGGCAGAGACGGTGATGCTGCGCCTGCGCAACCACGTCGCAAAATCGTCCAACACACGGCGCAAGGTCGAACTGCTGATATTGCAGGCGTTGCTCGAAGACGAGCGCGGCAACCGCACTGCGGCCCTGGCGTACCTCCAGCAAGCAGTAGACCTGGCCGAGCCGGGCGGTGTCCTGCGGGTCTTTGTCGACCTTGGCCCCAAGACCGCCGATCTGCTGACAATACTGCGCAAACAAAACCGCTCCTCCGGCTTCATCGGGCGCATACTGCAAGCGTTCCCTCCGGCAGTCGTCAGGGGCCTCGACCAGGTCTACACCGTCCCCGAGGTAGCCAACCAATCAGGCCTGATCGAACCATTGACCAACCGCGAGTTGGAGGTACTGGAGAAGCTTGCGCTACGGCTGACGGCCAAGGAGATCGCAGGCGACCTGTATATCTCCGAGCGAACGGTGAAACGCCACACCGCCAACATCTACAAGAAGCTGGATGTCAACAGCCGGCAGCAGGCAGTCGCGTCGGCGGCTTACCTGGGGATCCTCAACACCCCTATCCTGTGACGCAAACGTTACTGCTGCAACAACGACATGGCGAACCCAGCTACCGCAAACACGCCGGTGAGCAGCCCGCCCCGCTCGAACGAGAACGGGATCAATGACGTGGTCAGCATGGCGATCAGGCCGCCGGCGGCAAACCCCGACACCGCCGCGCCTGCCGCGCTGGGCACCCGAACCCCAAAGGCATAGGCCAGCGCGCCGGCCAGCCCACAGATAAGAACCACCCCGATCCAGATCGCGGCAACCCTTCGCATGGGAGAGCCTTTTTTGGCCAGATCCGCCGACGGTGCGATTGACTGGGGAATATTCGACACCATCACGGCTGTCAGGAACGCGGCGCTAAGAGAGATACCCGCGGCGATCTGAATGCCGAAGATCACGCACTCCGGCACGCCGTCGATGATCGAACCCAGCACGATGCCCAGCGCGCCGGCCTTCTCGCCAAAGTTCTTTTCAACCAGATAGTCGAGGCCGGCAAAGACGCAGGCTCCAATCATCAGCCATATCACCACCGCCCGGGGGCTCATCACATCGGCGTCGGGGATCAGGTCGAATGCAATGGCGCTGAAAAGCGCGCCCGCGCCCGCGCCACCCAGCCACCCGACCCACTTTGTCGGAATGTTGAACCAGTAGACAAGAAGGCCGCCCAGGATCAACGGCGATTGTGCGAGCAGGCTGATAGCAAGTGCATGCAACATGTGTGCCTCCGGGGAGTGGAAAAGAAACGAACGACCGCATGCCGCGACGCGGGACCGTCTTGTTCGGAGATGCGTCGGTGCCGATCCCGTTTGTTATAGCTTCGCCTTGCCCGGAAGCGGCGCAGCGTGGTGAACCTCGTCCGGGGTGGTCTCAATCAGCGCATTCGGCTCACCCGGCAGGGCCGTTGCGAGGTGGACCTCGCTTGAAACCTCGTCGCTGACCGACAGGATCACCACCTGCGCCCCGTAGTCGGCCATCGAATCGACGAGAGAATCAACCTGGCTCTCCTCTACCAGCACCAGATAGGCTGCGGCGCCGGGCTGCATCTGGGCCGCCAGTTGCTCCATGTCCTCCGTCGGGATCGGCCGTCCGTGGTGCTGACCGGCGACTCCCCCGATCACAGCGCCGCCGACGGCCATGGCCAGCAAGCCGGCCGGCCCGCCGACCAGGCCCAACAAGCTACCGGCCACCAGACCGAGGCCCGCGCCGAGAACAGCATGACCGGTCTCATGGAAGTGCGGCTTGCCGGCCTCGTCAACCTCGACACGGGCGTGCGTAACAACCTTGTGGGCCTCGAATCTCTGGCCGACTTGGGGATCTTCATCGATCGCGGTGGCTCGCTGCGAATCGTCGAAGATAAACGCAACGATCTTGTAAGAAGCGGTTGATCAACGTTTTCATCGTGATTGGCTCCCTTGATAGTGTGTTTTGACTGCGTCGGTAACAAGATGATCCGTGTCGCCTGACGCCTGACCAAAGCCGCCGCGCCACGATCCGGCTGGGTGGTGCGGCTAGAACAGGCCGGTCAGCGCCCGGTACATGAAATACACCCCGATCCCAAGGAAGACAACAATCTCAATCATACGCATGTTCTTGGTGAGCCATACGTTCAGCCGGGCCAGCACCTTCTCAGCCCTCTCCCCGCCGATCGCCACAACCGCCGGAACGATCCACCAGAACAACGTCGCGATGACGATCACGACCAAAGCCGTGATCAACTGGGTCGATAGCGGCGCGCCCGATGTATCGATATCGGGACTGAACCAACCAGCACAACCAACTGGTCCGAATTGGGCAAGCGCGTTTCCACGATCCCCACCAGGATCAGCCCTTTGAAGCCGCCTTCCGGCAAGTTTGGTCAGTTTCCTGCGACGGTAGCGTCGTTGCCTCCTCCCTCTGCCTCCGGCGATGAGATCACCGTTCGTATCCCCAGCAGGAGGAACACGATACCCAGCACGAGATAGACGATATAGCCGGCGTCTCCGCCGCCCGTGTAACCCGACAACTCCATGATGACCAGCAGGCCCAGGACAAGACGGCCACCGTCAGGATGCCGCCGGCTGCAATACCCGCGCCGGTGCGAACCGGGTGTTTTGACGGCGCCATCATGCCGAGCATGATGACTGGATCAACGGTCCTGTGAAGATCGACATGATAGCTTCCAGGATCGCATTGAACAGCAGGGGATTCATGGGACTTTCCTTCCTCCTCTGAGGACTACCGCCCGACCGGCGACAGCATGTGGCTCCGATCAACGGCCGCAACCGCTCATCGGTCAAACTGGCGTACGAGCAAACCCCGCCCGGCTAACAAGCCTTTTCCGCGGCCCGGCTGCGCCAGATGCCGCGGTCATACATCAGCAGATCCAGCAGCAAGGCGACGCCGAGCCAGATCCAGTGCTGGTCGCTCAGGCGATCAGGGGCGGCGATGAACACATACACCAGGGTCGTCCAGGGAAAGACGAGCACGGCTGAAAGGGGAAGAATCACCGAACCGCGGAAGGCAAGCTGCCAGCGCCCCGGATCGAGCAACCACCAGAACAGGCTTGCCATCCGCAGAGCAACATAGACCAGCGCCAGCCGAAGGTAGATCGGCCACGACTTGTCGGCCAGGGGACGTCGGATAATCTCGAGGTTCATAGACGACCTGCCTTACTTCAAGACCAGTGACCGTTCAGGCTACAGAGGATTGACAGCCCTGGATCTTGTGACCAAGTGAGTGTTGCGCCAGTTGAAGCTCCAGCCATTGACCAGTACTGTCAGTCCTGCCTGGTCAACTGCTTTCTGCGAACGATTGAAGCGCCGCATGGACTGGGCAACCTGTTTCGCAACCACGCCGCGGATCAGGACGGCGAAAACAGACATCGCCCGGCTGAAGTGGAACACGCCGGAACCATAACCCAGCGCGCTTGACTGGGTCCGGTCTCGTCGAAACGGTTCTCGACCGTGCTGGGTGACGCCGCGAGGCCTCGAACGCCGACGCAAAACGATCGGGAGGGCTGCGCATGATGACGGTCTCGACGACCTCCAGTTGCATGCCGCTGAACTCGAATATCACCCGTGACCGCGCGCCCAGTTGGTCCTTTTCACCGGAAAGCAGCTCGACGCTCTTCACACCCGGCTGCCACTTGGGCGTGTAATCGGAGTTGGTGATCAACTCCACCACCCGCTCGCGCGGGCGGTTGATGGTTATCTCAGAGGTTACCTTCATGGTCACCATCTTCGGGTGGGGTCAACAACGCCTGATCGGTTTCCGGTGCGGTGTCAGAATCGGGTTGGGCCTCCTCGCTGGCCGGCAACGGCGACGCCGCCGGCTGGTCGTCAGCCTGCGACTTGCCCAACTTGTGCCACTCGACGCGCCGGCTGATGACCCGCCCGATTCCGTGGCCGACGTTCATGCCGGTCTGGCCAAACAGCGCGCCCACGCTCCCGGTGACAAGAACCGTCGCAGCCTCGCCGGTGGCGTTCTTGCCGAAGTGCTCCAGCCAGCCGGTGACGCCCTGCTGGGGGTCGGTTTGTTGGCATCGGCAGGTTCAGCGGGCACTGCGGGTTGCGCGGCCTCTTGCAGATACCGTGGGCTCCGCCGGAACCGGGGCTTCAGCCTGACTGGCGGCATCCTCGATCTGAGCGGGCGCCGCGCCCGGCTGGCGGCTTGCTCCGGCCACTGTTGATGCGTCCACCGACCGTCTCGCCAACCACCGCTTCCACCAGCCCGCCCACCGGTCCGCCACCACCAGCCCGACGGTCGCCTGATGTCAGACCGACGATCTCCTGACCCGTTCCTTGACCTTGGTGTTCAGCAAGCGGCTGCGATGGCCGGCTTGTTGCTCGGACGGCTCAGCCGTAGCGGCCGCCTTGCGTACCGGCCGCCTCCTTGATGTCCTGACGGCCTCCACCCCCAGCTTCAGGCCCAACATGCCAGCCGTGAACGGGCAGCTGACTTGCAGCCATAATAAACCGCTTTCGGGCGGTCCAGCCACCGACGTCGGCCGCGCCGCCTACCACGCCGCCAGCCGCCTCGCCCGCCGTCAAGCCGGCAAATCCGCCGGCCACCTCGCGCGGGTCGATGGCCTTGCCGATCTGCTTGAGCGTCCCCTTGGCTCCCGATGCCGCCTGAGAGGCGCGCCCAGCGGACCCTGGGCGGTCTTGATTACCGTTACCGCCACCGCGCCGCCGGCCGCGACCGCGGCCGTCCTGCCTGCGGCTCTGCAGGCACAAGTCCCGGCTCGTTGCCCGCACCATCTACGGGCACAACAGCCTTGGTCTCTTCGTTGCTCGCACTGTCTTCAGTCATACGCCTCACCAATCAGCTTAGCAGGCCACACCACAGCCCACTGCCGCTTCCGGTAGGCGCGCCCCAACCAGGCGTTCCATCAACGCTGCCGGCGACGGGAACGCGACCCGCTGCTGCACGCCGGCCAGCCAGGACCACGGACGCGCCTGGCGATACTCTGCCGATGTTGGCTCGGTCAGGCCCCTGCCGGGGTGCAAGCAAAGACCGGCCAAAGCGAAAACCGATGTTTTGACGCGTCCCAAGCCAGCGCATTAGGCGCCGACGGCATCCAGCAGCGTTTGCAGCGAGGGGATCTCGTCGCTGTCGTACATCACCAGCACGCTGCCGGTCAACGAACTGACGTGAACCTCGTCGACGCCCGGCACGGCGTTCAGTGCGTCCGCGGCCATCTCGCAGAGAGCCTGCTGGCCCTTCAGCAGCGGCAGGCGCAGGCGCGCCCGGCCCGGAACATCGGACGCCACCCTGGCCCCAGGAAGCGCCGCCATGACGTCATCCAGACTGAAGCTCGCCAAAGCGGCCTGCTTCTCAGCCTTGACCTCTTCGAACAGATCGACCCAGTGCTCGAAATACCACTCGACGCCGCCCAGCAGCTTGCTGTGAGCCTTCTTGGTGCTGTCGGCCAGCGAGCTGGCGATGTCTGCCGGATTGGGAACAAGCGAGTTGCCTGGTCCCTCTGCGATGGTTGCATCAGATGCTGCTGTCATGGTTTGTCTCCTTTGTCCTTGCGGTTGATTCTGCCGGTGGTGGAAATCTCATCTCAGATTACATGGCGATCTGTTCCGTAGGATAGCCCCTTGTGGACGCTCCGGGGACTCCGGAACGGGCACAAGGCCCTATCCTACAATGCCCAATGCCGTCGCATGCACCCAATTCGTAGGATAGCCCCTTGTGGGCGCTCCGGGGACTCCGGAACGGGCACAAGGCCCTATCCTGCAACGTATTCCGTGGCTTCTCACTCTCTGGCCACAGGATGATGCATCAGCCGGGCGATCTGTTCGTGGTTTCTGGCGCCTGCCGACGCCTTGACGTAGACGCGTTTGACCAGCGGGTACAGATCGCGGATCTGCTCCTCAAGAAAATCGGTCACCAGGGCGATATCGACGGCCAGGGCCGTGTCGTCAAATCTGACTCGCATGTTGACCAGCACGTACTCCGGTCCCATATGCAGGGTCGTGATCTCCTCGATGCTCTTGATCTGTGACTGGGCGTTGACGAGCCCGCGGATGCCCTGGACGATCTGCTTGTCGGCGCCCTCGCCAATCAGCAGGCTCTTGGTCTCGTGGGCCAGCCACAGCGCCGCCATGATCAGGATGACGCCGATGATCATGGACGCCAGGCCGTCGAAGTAGAGAATCCCGGTGACCTGGGTGAGCAGGATGCCGAAGAACGCTACCAGAATGCCAATCATGTCGGCCGAGTTCTCGAAGATCAGGATGGCGATCGAGGGGTCTTTGGCGTTGCGCACCGCGTCGATGTAGCTGGCGTCGCCCTTGGTCTCCTGAAACTCCTTGACGCCGACCCGCCAGGCCATGGCTTCCAGGACGAACGCAAAACCCAGAATCGCGTAGTTCAGACCGGCGTTCTCGATCGCGTGCGGATGGATGAGGTGCTGGACGCCTTCGGAGAACGAATAAAGACCACCAAGAGTGAAGACGAAGATTGCGATCAGTCCCCAGAAGTAGACTGCCTTGCCGCGGCCGTAGGGGAAATCATCGTCGGCCGGCCCCTTGGCCTCCCGGATTCCCAGCAGCAGCAGGACCTGGTTCGACGTGTCCACCAGGGAGTGAATGGCCTCGGACAGCATCGCCGAACTGCCGGAAAACGCTGCGGCAGCGAATTTTGACACCGCAATCCCGATGTTGCCGGCCAGCGATGCGTAGATGGCCCGCTTGTTGGAAGCTTCGTGCGCGTCCATATTCTTGTGTCTTTCTTCAAAACCGAAGGTGTGTCAGGCGGTAGCCGCCGCCAAGGCGCCAGCCGCAAGGGATGGCGAACCTGTCTCTGCCTGCGCATCGCCCGACTTGATCCGGGTCTCCTCTTCGACCATCTCTTCATGCTCTCGGCTGAAGCGGCGGTGGATGTCATGCGCGAGCCAGATCAGCAGTGGGCCGGGCAGCATCTCCAGCGAGATGCCGTAGATCGCCATCTGCGCCACGCCCAGCCCGGCAATAGCCAACGGGAACACGCGGCCGCGCGTGTGGATCTTGCCGCCGCTGCGCCGGTAGATGGCCCGATCTATCTTGACCATGAGATCAGCTGCCTGCTGGTCGAGCTTGCCGTAGGTCCCGCCGCCGCCGCCAGCACTTTCTTCCTCTTCGTCCTCCGGCAGATCAAAGGCGGCCTCGCCGACGAGTTCCGCCTCCTGGATGGCGCTGTACAACAGGCTATGCCCGTGATGCTCGGCCGAGTATTTCAGCGTGATACTGCCCGTGCGCTCGTTGATAGTCACCTCAGAGATCCGCTCGTCCTCTTCCAGGCTGGCCCTGACCTTGGCGATCGCCTCCGGTGTGCGATACTCAGGCCGCAACTGCAAGCGGATGCGTCCGGTCGTGGTGCTTTTGACCACACCGAACTGCTTCAGGCCTTCCTCGGCTTGCTCCATGGCAGCCGGGTCTTTCGCCGACTCGTTACGCTCCGTTGACTCGTCCATCGCTCACCTCTTCAGATGTGGTCCCGTCTGCCGCGGCTGCTCCGGCCGCCGCCACCGTTTTTCCGTTGACAACGCCTGCCGCCTTGGATTTGGATTGCGCAATGTACATCTTGACCGCTTCAGTGATGTACACCGTCAACTGTTTCTGGATCATCTTGCACGATATCACATCCGGCTTTTCGGTGACGGTGATGTTGACAAGCGTCGGCTCCAGCACCTTGCACGCGCCATCGAACCGGCCGATCACTGTGGGGATCGAGAATTTGATATCGGCATTCTCGCCATCAACCGTTCCGCCGGCGTCGACGATCATCGGGCGAACCATACCGATGATAGCCACGGGATCAGCGGGTATCTTGAATTTGAAGGCGCACGTCGGGTACTTTTTCAAGGCTAACTCTCCAATTGACGCACTCAGTGCTGGGCCGCGCGCAGCGCCTGCACCAGCGACTCGGCGGTCGGATACACATCAGGCTCGAACAAGACGACCAGGCTGCCGGTGGAAGGTTTGGCCTGGACCTGATCGATTCCGTCCAGCGCTGCGGCGGTCGCAGCAATCTCTGCGGCCAGGATCGGCTGGCCGCGCAGGCGTTGCAAACGCAGCCGCGCCCGGCCCGGTGCAAAGGATGCCACGTTGACCGCAGAAGCAGCCCCCAGCACGCTGGCCGGGTCGATGTCGGCAGCCGCGCCGTCCGGAATCGCCTCGTCCAGCAGGTCGCTCCACTGCCGGCCAAACCACGCCGCGCCACCCGTAACCGATCGGGAGATGCCCTGGCCGGCCGCGAGGGCGTTGGTGCGCACCGTTTCGGCGCCACTGGCCGTTGCCGCGACCGCGCCGCTGGCCAGCGGCAACGCGGCCACCTTGGATTTCGTCTTCGCGCTCAGATCGCCTCCGAGCTGCGCCAGTTTGGGCCCAGCCTTGGGCGCCACAGCCACTGCTACCGCACCGATCGCGATAGTCACGGCCTGCTCGACGATGAAATCTGCAAGTGTCAATAGTGGCATCGAGGGTCTCCATGTTCATTTACGGCAACTGCCCACCGGTCACGTTCTGCGCCGCGGCGGCTGAGCAGAAGCCGTTCGGATGGTCAGGCGCTAGGCATCTTGCAGGACATGTTCGTGGTCCGTTTGGTGGCCGTTGCTGCGCTCGTATCCGCTGTGGCCGTTGTGGCCGTTCGCCTCGTGAACGTGTGCTTCGGCCGGGAGAGCGCCGGACAGCGAGCCGTTGCCGGACATGTTGTGGCCGCCGCTGGTTCCGTTGCTGGCCGCGGCATAGCCTGTCCCAACCGGCGCATGGTCCACAACGTGGCCATTGACGCCGGATGGCGAGCCGGTGGGCGCCTCCTGGGCCGCGATCATCGCCATTGCATCGGCCGGCAGCGCTGCCTGCTTCTTGCCCCACGGCAGCCGGCTGCGCACGCCGCCCGGTCCCAGCATCGGACGGAAGCCGTTCATCTCGGCCACGATGGCCGCGCCGTTGTTGATGACCACGGCGATCACCGGGCTGAGCGGCATCAGGGCGGCCAGCACCATGCCGGTCGCGTTGGGGATCACCACGATGCCGACGTTCTGGTGCACGGTGCGCATGGCCCGCTTCGAGGCGTCGATGGCCGTGATCAGCGCCGACAAGTCGTCGTCCATCAGGACGACATCGGCGGTCTCGCGCGCCATGTCGGTGGCGCCGGCGAAGGAGACCGACACGCTGGCGTGGGCCAGCGCGGCCGAGTCGTTGATGCCGTCGCCCACAAACGCGATGGTCTTGCCGGCATCCTGCAGCGCCTTGACAACCTCCACCTTGCGCTCCGGGAAGGCCTCGGCGAAGACGTGTTGCGGCTCGATGCCCAGCTCGGCGGCCACCGCGTCGGCCACCTTCTTCATGTCGCCGCTCAGCATGTAGGGGGTGATGCCCATCGCGAGCAATTGGCGGATCACCTCGGCGCTCTCGGGGCGGGCCGGGTCGCGGTAGAGGATGACGCCCAGCAGACCGTCGGCGTCGGCCACGTAGACCTGGGAGGCCGCGCTGGCCTCGATCTCGGGATTGGCGTCCAGCAGCTCGCTGACGTCGTTGCCCAGGATTGCCATCATGCGGTGGCTGCCGACGTAGACCGTGCGGCCCTCGATGGCAGCTGCCACGCCCTGCCCGACGCGGTACTCCCATTCCTCGCACTCCACCAGCGCCAGCTCGCGCTCGCGGGCGTGGCGGGTGATCGCCTCGGCCACGGGATGGGTAAGGCCCTGTTCGGCGCTGGCCGCAAGTCGCAGGATCTCGTCGGCGGACAACGTCGTGCGCTCAGTGGTGAAAATGCCGACCACGCCGGCGTTGCCCTGGGTCAGCGTGCCTGTCTTGTCGAAGACCACGGTGTCGATCTTGTTCAACTGTTCGATGGCCCGGCCGCTGCGGATCAGGATACCCTGGCGGGCAGCGTAGGTCAGCGTGGACAGAATGGCCGTCGGCACGGAAACGCGCACGCCGGTGCCGATGTCCATGGTGATGACGCTGACGCCGCGGGTCAGAATGCCGCCCGACGCCACCGTGACGGCCGCGCCCAGCGCCAGCGTGGGGATGACGACCCGGTCGCCCACCTTCTTGGCGTAGTCTTCCATGCGCGTGTCGTGGATCGGTGCGGCCTTCATCAGCCCCACCACCACGCCGGCCCGGGTGTTCTCGCCCGTGCGCCGGGTCTCGATGCGCAGCGTGCCGTCGACCACCAGCGTCGCAGCCAGCACATCCTGGCCCTGCTCGCGCACCACCGGGATCGATTCGCCGGTCAGCTTCTGCTGGTCGATCAGGCCGATGCCGGTCAGCACCGTGCCGTCCACCGGTATCTGGTCGCCGGGGTAGACCACCACCACATCGCCCTCCTGGACCTCGTCCAGCGGCACCTCGATCTCGACCCCGTCCCGTTCGATGCGGGCTGTGTTGCCCAGCGCGTCCAACAGGTCGAGGTTGGCGCGCGCCGTGCGGCGGGCCGTCATGTCGCGGATGATCTCGCCCGTCTCGATCAGGCCGATCATCAGCACCGGCGGGAAGAAGGCGCCTGTCACCGTCAGCAGCGTGATGGCGGTCGAGTCCAGGAAGTCAACGTTCAGCTTGCGCTCGTCGCGGATGCCCTCCCAGGCCCGTTTGTAGGAAGGAATTGCCGCGGCAATGATGACCCCGCCGACCAGCAGCGGCGGCAAGACCAGCCCGGTCAGCGTGCCGACGCCCAGCACAAAGGCGATCGCCGGGAGGCCGAGACGTTTGCGGTAGTTGATCTTGAACTCCGACTCGTCGCCTGCCTGCTTGGGCTTCTCGATGGCCAGGGTCGGATGCGCGGCATCGCGAATACAGATGACGATCTCGTCCAGCATCTCGGTCGGCTCGTACTCGTCCGGGTCATACTCGACGACCAGCGACTGCGCGGCAGCGTTGATGCGCACGGTGAAAGCCGAGCTGGTGGCCATGATGCGATACTGCAGGCGCTCGCTGTACTCCGGATCGGTCGAAAGCCGCGGGATCAGGATTCGCAGCCGCCCCTTGACCCAGTGCTTGATCTGGAACTGGACACGCAGCGTCGTTTCCTCGCCAACTGAGACGACCGTCCCGATGTTGCCGCTGACCGACGGCACGGCAACGGTCGCGCCGTTGGCGGCGCGCTTGTGCTTGCGCGAGCGTGGCGCCCGGTTCCAGAACTTCAAGCCTGACTTCTTGGATGTCACCGCGCCGTTGGCGCCGTTTTTTGCATCTGTTTTTGTTGTTGGGGCCATGTGTCTGTCTACCTCTGCTGATGCCCAGAACGTACGGTCCTGGATTACAAATTGCGTCGTAACTACCTCGATATGTCACCGTTCCGGCGGAGCCGGGAACGACGAGTGTGCACGTCCTGTGAGTCGCGGATCCCTGCTTCTCTCACAGATGGATCGGACTCAGTCATACTTGAGCGGCCGCACGCTGTTGAGCGCGGCAGCCAGCGCAGCGCCGTTGTTGATGATCATCGCAGTCAGCGGATTCATCACCGTCAGCGCGCCATAGGCGACGCCCGACAGGTTGGGAATGGTGACCAGCGCCGTGTTCTGGCGCAAGACCCGCACCGCCTGACGGCCGATCTCGATAGCCGTCAGCAGATCGCGCAGGTCGTCGTTGGCCAGCACGACGTCGGCGGTCTCACGCGCCAGGTCGTTGGCGCATCCCAAGGCAATTGACACGTCGGCGTGCGCCATGGCGGCCACGTCGTTGATGCCATCGCCAACCACCGCCACCTTGCGCCTCTCCGCCTGCAGCGCCTGAAGGATCTCCAGCTTCTGGTGCGGCAGGAGGCCGGCGTGTACGTGTTCTGGCGGAATCTCCAGGCTGGCTGCCAGAGCGGCTGCCACCGGCAAACGGTCGCCCGTTACCATCAGTGTCTGCACGTCGCGCGCACACAGTTGCTCGATCACAGCGGCGCTCTCCGGTCGCAAGCGGTCCGCGCAGTAGATGGCGCCTGCCAACTGATCATCGCGGCTGACGAACACCCGCGTCGCCGTGGCCAGATCGCTGCTGCGGCCGTTGGCCGAGAACTGCGACACATCGATGCCCGCCTGCACCATCAGTTGGCTGTTGCCGACGCGCACGGTAGCCCCGTCGATCTCGGCGACGACACCCAGACCGGGGATGTAGTCCCACGTCGAGAACTCTTGCTGGTCGATACCCAGTCGACGGGCGTGGTGGACGATGGCCTGGCCCACGGGATGGTTCATCGACTGCTCAGCCGATGATGCCAGCGCGAGCACGTCGTGGGCCGAGATTGCCTCTCCGTGGGGCAGCACGTCGATCACCGCCGCCTGGCCGTTGGTGAGTGTGGCCGTCTTGTCGAACATCACCGTGTCGATCTCGGCCAGTTTCTCCAGCGCGCGGCCGCTGCGGATCAGGATGCCGCGGCGGGCGGCGCGTGACTGGGCTGTCAGCACGGCAATTGGCGTCCCGACCCGCAGGCCGGTGCCCACGTCCAGGTTGACGATGCTGGTCGCCTGTGCCAGGCTCCCGGTGCCCGCGTAGACTGCGCCGCTGATCGCCAGCACGGGCATCACTGTCCAGTTGCCCTTGCGGCGCGCCCAGTTGCTGACCCGTGAGTCAACCTCAGGCGCAGCGTCCATCAGCGCAACCGACCGGCCCACATGGGTGTCGTCGCCCGTCTGGCCGGCAACCACGCGCAGATGGCCGTCCACCAGCAGCGCGGTGGCGTGGATCGAGTCGCCGGTCTGCCGCAGCACCGGCAGCGAGTCTCCCGTGACGCGGTGCTGGTCCACCTGGGCTTCGCCTGCGATGATCAGACCGTCCACCGGTATCTGGTCGCCCGGATAGAGCAACATCTCGTCGCCCGGCTTGATCTCGTCCCAGCCAAGCTCCAGTTGCTGCCCGTTGCGCTCGACCTGCACCCGGTGTTCCAGGGACATCCAGAGGTCCGCGGCGGCCTTGCGGGCGCGCCGGGCCGTATATTCGCGGGCCAGCGCCGAGGTCTCGACCACACTGATGATGATCGCCGGCCCGAGGAAGATGGCCTGCGAGGTCATCAGCACGATGGCGGTCGCATCCAGGGTCTCCACGGTCAACCGCTTTTCCTCGCGGATGCCCTGCAAGGCCCGTCCAAATATGGGCGTGGCTGCCACCAGCACGATGCCGCCCATCAACACCGGCGGCACCGCCAGCCCGGCCAGCATGCCGGCGCTCAAGCCGAGAGTCAGCGCCGGAAGAGTCAGCTTCCCAACGGGATTGATTCCTTTGGCCGGAACGGCTTTGGCGGGCGGCTCAGGCGCGACAACTTTCCCGCCTGGCGCAGGCGTCACGTCGCGCGCTCGGTCAGCTTCGGCTGCGACCCGGATGCACTCCACTACCTGCGGCAGCATCGTGTCTGCTGCGCTGGCGCCGGCCGGCTTCGGCTTGTACTCCACCACCAGCGAAGCGGACGATTTGCTGACCCGGGCGCGTTTGACGCCCTGCAGCTCCATCACCGCGCCGGCCAACCGTTCGCCGAACGGGGCGTCGAACCCCAGCCGCGGGATGCGAAGACGGAGCCGTCCGCGAACCTGGTGCGCCACTTCGTACTCCACGACGCGGATGGCGGCCGGGCCGGTCTTGCCGGCGCCGTTCACGCTGGCGGCTGAACTACCGCCGGGTGACCGGCCGTTCGTGCCGCGGTGACCGTTGGCGCGGGCGCGGCGGGATAGGTCGAGCCTCCGCCACCGTTCCTGGCGGTCGCACCGGCGCCGCCGGCCGCGTCCGAACCGGTTGCATCGTCGGCGCCTGCCTCAAGGGCGTCCTCGCCCGCCGCGTCGTCGGCCGCAGCGTTGTCGCCGTTGCCGGCCGACCTGTTGAAGGTCCACTTGCCCAGCTTGAAATCGTCCGGCAAAGCATCGGGCAGGGGAATGAAGCGCCCGTAGCGCGTCTTCTTCGCCAGCAACAGACCGACCATGGTGGGCGAAAACATGGCGTAGAGGCGGGTAAAGCGCACGGCCGACTTGTAGAACTCGCTCTGTTCCTCTGCCGCCCCCTGCCCTGCGACGGTCGCGCCGTTGGTGTATCCCGGTGTGGCGGTCGTCATGAGCGGTCCCCTTTCGCCGCGAACCTGCCCACGTCGCCGGCAGGCGGCGACATCAGCGGCCGCAGCGAGTTGGCGCCGGCAGCCAGGGCCGCGCCATCGCTGATCAGCGAGGCGGTGACGGGGTTGAGCAAGCCCAGAAAAGCCAGGCCCAGACCAATCGTGTTCGGCACGCGGATAATACTCCAGTTCTGGCGGATCAGACCCACGCCCTGGCGTGCAATCGTGATCGCGTCGATAAGCTTATGTAAATCGCCTTGCAGGATGACCACGTCCGCCGTCTCCTGGGCCAGCGCCGTGCCGCCGTTGACGGCGATGCCAACATCGGCCCGGGCCAGCGCCGGCGAGTCGTTGATGCCGTCGCCGACGACCGCCACGGTGTAGCCACGTTCCTGCAAGCGCTCGACCGCCGCCAGCTTGTCGCCGGGGAAAACTTCGGCCACGACGCGGTCGATCCCGACCCTGCGGGCCACGGCCTCGGCCACCGGCGCGCGGTCGCCGGTCAGCATGACGATCTCCTTGATGCCCTGCTCGCGCAGCGTCTTGATGACCCAGGCCGCCTCGGGCCGGATCGGATCGGCCAGCCCCAGCAGCCCGGCCAGCATGCCATCGACCGCGATGCACAGCGGCGACGCAGCCCGCGCCTCGATCTGCTGCAGGCTATGGCATGCGTCCTGATCGAACACCACCCCCTGCGCCTCGAGGAAGCGCCGGCTGCCGACCAGCACCTGGCGGTCGTCGATGGCGGCGATGACGCCCTGGCCGATCTGGTACTCGAAGTCGCTGCGCTGCGGGATGGCCAGCCCGCGCTCGCTGGCGGCCTTGACCACCGCCTCGGCCACGGGATGGGTCAGGAAGCTCTCGGCGGCCGCGGCCAGCGCCATGATCTCGTCCAGCGTGTGGGCCGGGCTGAGCGAGACCGCATCAACCACATCCGGGCAGCCGACCGTCAGCGTGCCGGTCTTGTCAAACACCAGCGCGTCCACCTCGGCCAGTTGCTCGACGTGGCGGCCACCGCGGATCAAAATGCCCTGGCGGGCGGCCTTGGTGATGGTGCTCATGATGGCCGTCGGCGCGGACACCCGGAAGCCTGCCGCGTAGTCGATGACCAGCAACGTGATCGCCTGGGGAATGTTGCCCATCAGCGCCATGATGCCGGCGCCGAGGAAGCTGTAGGGCACCAGCCGGTTGGCCCAGCGTTCGGCGTAGTCCTGAGCGCGGGTGTCGAACACCGGCGCGTTCTGGACCAGATGCACGATCTGCGCCACCTGCGTGTCCTCGCCGATGCGGGTCGCCCGCACCTGCAGCTCACCCTCGCTGACTACCGTCGCCGCGAAAACCTCGCCCTCGACGGTTTTCTCCACCGGCATCGACTCGCCGGTCAGCGCGTGTTGGTCGACCAGCGCTTTGCCGCTGAGAACTACGCCGTCCACCGGAATGCGCTCGCCGGGGAAGACGAAGATCGTCTCGCCGACCGCCACATCCCTGGCCGGAATGGAGACGATCTGCCCGTCGCGCTCGACCCAGGCCAGGTCGGTCATGTAGTCCAGCACATCGCTCAACGCCCGGCGCGCCCGCTCCCGGGTGCTGGAGCGTATCCAGTCGCCGCTGGAAAGCAGGACGTTGAGGAGCGCCGCCTGCCAGACCACGCCAGTCGCGGCCAGCAGCGTGAGCGCGGTTGCGTCCAGCGTGTCGATGGTCAGCCGCCGCTCCTCGATCAGCGAGTGATAGGCCTTGCGGTAGATCGACAGGCTGCTGCCGATCAACAGGCCGTAGGCCAGCGGGGCAACCAGCGGGCCGCCCAGCACGGTAAGCGCCAGCGCTGAGCCGGCCAGTGCAACCTCCTTGCGCGACCGTGACGCCAGGTCCTCAGGCTCCGGCAGTTGGGCAGCCTCGAAAGCCTCCCATTGCTCGATATCGGTCTGGTCGGGGTCGTAGGCCCGGATGAGGGTCAGCAGGGAGCGCGCGTCCCAGATGTCCGCGTCGTACTCGACAACCACACTGGCGGACAGGGGGCTGAGGCGCACGTGCTGTACGCCGGCCTGCCCGCGCAGGAAATGGGCCAGGACGCCGGCCAGGTCGGCCCGTTCTCTGACGATCGACGCCTCGAAACGTGCTCGCCCCGCCACGCTGTGAGCAACCTCACTCGCCAGGTATGGGTAGGAGACGGCGTCGCCGGTCTTCACCGCGGGACGAACCTCGCCCTCCAACGCCTGGCGCTGCACGACCCGGCTGCGCAGGGCGTCGAGGACTACCTCCTGCGTGCAGAGCGCCGGATCGTAGGTGACGACGACGCTGCCCGTGGCGGGCCGCACCTGGACACCGGTGACTCCGTGGATGCGCAGGAAGAAGCCGACCAGGAACTGGCCGATCTCAGGTTGTGTCGCGATGCTGGCAACCTGGAGGCGAATGCGTCCGGTTGTCACGTGGGCGACCTGGCAAGTAACGTTCATAATAGTAGGCGCGGTGCAGATGTCGTCTCACCCGGCTTTCCCGCTGACGCAGCAACTGAGGTGTGCCAGGCGCGGATTCCCGGATGCGCGGGAATGCGAGCACACTGCAGGATGAATGCCACGGCAGTTGGGCTAGTCTTCGGGCAGGGTGATCTCTATGGTCTCGACGGCGGCGGCGCGGGCTTCGGCCTCAGCCATCCGCTCGGCCCTGGCCTCGGCCACCAGGTCCATCCACTGTTCACCGGCGACCGCAGCGGCGGTCTTGGTCTTGTCAACGACGGCGACGCCGCCCGCAACAACCTTCTTCGCGGTGGGCCGGAGCGCCGGAACCAACGGTGCGGCAGCCACAACGGCTACACCAGCAAGGACAGCAAGGAATTCCATATCTAGGTCTCCTTATGTATTGTGAACTCGTGAAGAGAGTCAATGGTCTTGTGCTGGGAGCGCTTTGCAGCCTGCAAGAAGTTCCCTTCTTGAGCAAGCCTTGACGATTTGGAAAATCGTCCTACAATTCCGCTCCGTCGTAGCACAGTTTTCTAAATTGTGGCGTCGACGCGGCGGCTTTCGGCTCAGGCTTGCCCGGCTTCGGCCAGCAGATCCTGGGCTTGATCCGGCCACGTAGCCGGGTCGATGACGCGGTAGCGGGGACCGGCCGCGTCGAGGATCTCTTGCAGACGCTCAACCGGGGTGGCTGCCAGCTTGGTCAATGTGTCGATGCCGGCTTCCTTCAAAACGCCCGCAGTCTTCGGCCCGATGCCAAGGATCGGCAACAGGTCGGTTTCGTCGAAGGGCTCTGGCTCTGCGGGTGGGGTGTCCAACAACTCTTGCGCATGGGTCGGCCACGGTGTGGGGTCGATGACGCGGTAGCGCGGGCCGGCCTCGTCCAAAATGGCCTGCAGGCGCTCCACAGGGGTCGCGGCAAGTTCCGCCAGCGTGGTGATCCCTGCCTGGTTCAGCAGGACAGCCGTCTTCGGCCCGACGCCCTGAACGCGCAGCAGGTCGCCGGCAGCAGCCTCAGCAACGGGCGCCGGCTCCTGCGTCACATCCTCGACCGCGCTGGTGCTCTTCTTGCCAACCCGACTGCCCAGTTGCTGGCCTGCTACGACAGCGGCGCCAACGGCGGCGCCGGCCGCTGATTTGGCCGCGTCGGCCACCGCCATGCCGCTCTTGACGGCCGCCTTGGCGGCGGGCCGGACGGCTCCACCGGCTGCCGCTGCTTCAGCAGTTTCGGCCGCCGGCTCTTGATCCTGCGACACGTCGGCGACCATTTCGTCCACAGCGATCTCGTCCTCGGCATCCTCCACGATGATCTCCCCGTGCTCGTGGGTGTGTTCGTGCTTGTGGCCGGTCATCTCGCTGACCTGGTGGCTGACGATTGCGGCTGCGGCGGCGGTCGCACCGGCGACGGCAACCGTCGCATCGGCCACGGCCATCCCGCCCTTGACGACCAGCTTGGCCGCCCCGCGCAATACCGGCACGCCTGGCGCCGCGGCCAGGACGCCTACGCCGATCAATGCTCCCAGTAGTTCCATGTGCTTCGCTCCTAAATGTTTACAAAGGAGGCTGTAGACAGCTTCCTGGCCAAGGCGCAGCAAAACGCGAGTCCCTGCGGCTAACTATTCTATCAGGCATTGCAGCGCCTGTCATCCACGAAATGGGGCATTCCCCCGTATCGCAAAAGGAGTATGCGAAGTGCGATGACCCGATGTATTCGAGATATGGAAAGGTTGCTTGTCGCGCCGCGCCGACAAACGGCTCGGCGACGTCGTGGGGTAGGGGGATGAACGGCTGGCGGATTTGGTTGAACTGCGATGACCGGACGCCGGATCTGGCGGCCGATCAGGCTTGCCCGGCTTCGGCCAGCAGGTCCCGGGCTTGCGCCGGCCACGTCGCCGGATCGGCGCCCCGGTAGCGCGGGCCGGCCGCGCCGAGAATCTTTTGCAGGCGCTCGACGGGCGTTTTCGCCACCACGGACACGGCGCCGATACCAGCTTCACGCAATAGCGCCGATATCTTGGGACCGATGCCGTCGATCTGCAGGAGGTTTGCGTCGTCGAAGCCTTTGGCCTCATCGATCGGTGCGTACATCTGCGCCAGCGCTTGCTCCGGCCATGAGCGCGGATCCACTGAGCGATAGCGCCTCCCTGCCTGATCGAGTATGGCTTGCAGTTGTTCCACGGGAGTCTCGGCAAGCTTGACGAAGGTGTTGATTCCGGCGTTGTGCAGGAGGACAACAGTCTTCGGCCCAACCCCCTTGATTATTATCAGATCGTCACGGACCGGACCGACTGCTTCGGCGCCACGAGCCGGCTCAACGGCAGCCGGCGGCACGTCGCCAACATCTGCGCTTTCCGGAACTGTCGCGGCGGCTTCACCATCGCCGACAGTCTCGCTGGCGTCATGTGGATGCAAGTGGCCGGTCATCTCGCTGACCTGACGCCCGACAACCGCGGCGGTTGCCACAGTCGCTTCAACGACGACGGCGGTCGCATCGGCCACAGCCATGCCGTTCTTGACGACCAGCTTGGCTACCCCGCGCAGCACCGGCACGCCTGGCGCGGCAGCCAGGACGCCTATGCCGATCAATGCTCCAAGTAGTTCCATCTGTGTGTTCCTGTATCCTGGTCTCCAGGCGACTGCTCAGAAAGCGGGCTTTTCTCGTGCGGCAAAGATTCTCGACTTTAAGGGCGACGCCTATGGCCTCGAAAACCGTTTCCGCCACAATGGCCGATTTCTACGTTCCACGTTTGTTCGCATCAGTATGAACGGCTCGCATTAGTTTTCTCAGTCCCCAATCTCTGTCCGGTTCGCCTCGGTCTTGAAATGGAAAATTCGGATTGTTGATCGGGTGGCGAATCGGCTCACAGGCTCTTGGCGCCGACTCGGTCAACAAACAACTCAAGTCGGTGGCGGCATCCGTGCGACGACTGATCGAAGGTATGCTGCCATCAAACTGGCGACAGAAGCGCAGCAGAATCGTCTTGATGACCGATGTGTGATCGAACGTCGTGTGAGAAACGGACTGCTCGGCTACCCAGGGCGATACGATGATGGCAGGAACGCGCACACCATAGCGGGCCATATGAGGAAAGTCATCCTCGGCCTCCGGCGGCGAGACATGATCGTAGAAACCACCGTGTTCATCGTAGTAGATCACCAGCAGGGTTTTGTTCCAGACAGGACTTGCCAGAAGGAGATTGTAGACCTCGGCAACGAACCTCTGCGCCCTGCGAACATCCGACGGGGGATGATCGTCGTTCGCTATTTCGCGCTTGACATGGAAGTAGGGATCGATCCAACTGACGCTCGGCAGCGTTCCCTGTTTGGCATGTTTGCGAAATGTGGAAAAGGAGTGTGTTGTTCTGCCCTTGACCAGATGCCGGTGGTCCTTGAACAGCCATATCGACGGCGCGTCGTGAAAGTACACGCCCCAAGATCGTTCAGGTAGGTAATCAAAGATCGTCTTCAGATCGACCGGCGCGGGGTCGTCAACATCGGGATCGTGGGTGTATCCACTCGAGGTCCCTGCCATGGCATAGTAGCGGTTGGGAAACGTGGGCCCCGGAAGTGAGCTATACCAGCGGTCGCAGACGCAAAACTGCCGGGCCAGTTGGTCGAAGGCAGGCACGTGGTCGGCTGTATGATACCCCATGATCAGACCCGGATCCAGCAGCGGAACATGCCTGTACAACTGATGGTGATGCTTGGCGAATTGCTCGACAAAACCACTGTTGTTGTTTGCGATTTGCTTGACCACGTATTTGTGATCATGAGGTGGATCCCAGGGGAAACTCAGATAACCATCAAGGGGTTGAGGCGAGTAGGTGTCA
The DNA here is from genome assembly GCA_041391245.1 of Caldilineales bacterium. GTDB lineage: Bacteria > Chloroflexota > Anaerolineae > JAAEKA01 > JAAEKA01 > JACKBK01. The sequence goes on along the minus strand of JAWKOJ010000006.1, from coordinate 212,461 downwards.
CCGTCATAGTAGTTTGACTGGTCATCTCCGCCGGTAAGGCCGTCGATATCAGTGCGACCGCGCCCTCCGGCAGACTCGGGCAGCGACAGGTAGCCGAGCATGTGATCGAATGAGCGATTCTCGAGCATCAAGACAACGATGTGGTCGATTTCCTGCAAACGCTCACTGCCTGGTCCCATGGTGGCAAATCCTTTTCTGTGTTTATGTTGCGTCATCGAGGTTGGCGATGCCGCTGCGCAGCGCGTAGAGGGTCGCCTGAACCCGACTGGCGACATGCAGCTTGCCGATGATGCGGTTGACGTGGGTGCGCGACGTTTCAGGGGAGATGCCCAACTGCTCGGCGATCTCCTTGTTGCTCATGCCTTGCGCCACAAGCCGCAGCACCTCGGTCTCCCGTTCCGTGAGCGAATCGGGACCGAGCTTGTCATGTTCCGCCGGATGGCTGATCTCAGCCATCACCATGCCGGCGATCTTTGGATCCAACGACGTTTCACCCCGATAGGCCTGGCGAATGCCGTCGATAAGCTCGCTGGAGCCGGTGTCCTTCAATAAATAGCCGGACGCGCCGGCTTTGATGGCAGGAAACACCTTGTCCTGGGTGATGAAGCTGGTCAACACCAGGATGCGCATGTCGGGGTAGCGGTCTGCCAGAAGGAGCGTCGCCTGGACACCGTCCATGCACGGCATCACCAGGTCCATCAGCACGACGTCGGGCCGAAGCCGGTCGGCCAGATCGACGCCGATGCAGCCGTCGGCGGCGGTGCCCACGACCTCGATATCGGGCACATCCTCCATCAAGGACTGGATGCCCTCGCGCACGATGCGATGGTCGTCGATGATCAACAGCCGAATCGGTTGTTCACTCAAAGCGGCGCCTCCATCTCCAGGCTGGTGCCTTTGCCCGGCTCGCTGGAGATCTTGATCGTGCCGCCAATGTGTTGCAAGCGCTCCTGGATGGTCCGCAGGCCATATCCGCCGTAGCGGGTGGAGGTCGTCACGTCGAACCCTGCGCCGTCATCGCTGAGGACTACCCGGCAGCAATCCGGCAGCACCATCACCGTCAACTGCACCTTCCTGGCTCGGGCGTGCTTGATGATGTTGTTCAGTCCTTCCAGAATCGCGCGAAACAGTTCCGCCTCCACGTCGGGCGGAAGCGCGCCGTCGCCCACAACTTGTAGTTCGACCTCGATGCCGGAACGAACCTCCACTGCGTCCAGCCGCTCGCGCAGCGCTGTTTCGAGACCCTGCTCCTCCAGAATGGAAGGGCGAAGCTGGTAGATCATCAGACGCGTCTCGGTCATCGCCTCGCGCGCGATCTCCTTGAGCAGGTGCAGGCGCTGTTCCGCCTTGTCCGAGTTGCCTGCGGCCAGGGCCAGCAGGGTAGCGTCGGAGTTAAGGATGATTCCGTAGAGAGACTGGGTCACCGAGTCGTGCAGTTCCCGAGCCACCCGGTTGCGTTCGCTGGCGGTAGCCATCTCCTGGGCAGACGCCTTGAGCTGTGCGTTCTCGATGGCCAGGGCCGCCTTGACAGCGAAGAGGGTCGCCAGTTCGATCTCACCCTGTGCAATCGACTGCCGGTCGGCGAAGAACAGCAGCAGGCTGCCGGCAAAGGCCGCGGCAGCGACCGAGATCGGCACGACCAGCACGGCGGCTGGTGGGCCGTCCGTGGCCGGATCGGCGTCGCCCGCAGACGGTTGATCCTCGGGTCCGGGAAAGATCAACGGTTCGCCTGCGGCAATCGCCTGCTTCAAAACGGTGAATGGCACCGCGCCGGCTGGCGGAGTCCCAGCACCAGGCGCCGCGGCGGACTGCGCCAGAACGTCCAGCGTTTCGGTCGAGTCGTTCAGCGTGCCGATCACGACGCCCGTCGGTGACAACACCTCGCAGGCGTCGTTGGCGATCCTGGCCAGCACCCGCGCCAGCGGTTGGTCGGAGTTCAGGGCCACCATCACGTCGCGCATGCCTTCGGCGATCCGGTGGCGGCGGTGCAGCGCGCTGTACGCATCCCGCAACATCTCGCGGGCGCGCACCTCGTCGCTGATGTCCTCGAATACCCACAGCAACGCATATGGCGCCATGCCGTCCAGCCGGCTCACATGCAGGCGCGCATGGACGCGGCGGCCGTCCCCGGTGGTGATCTGCACATCGAGGCCGCGGGCGCTGTTGTCGGCCACCGCGCCTTCAAGCCCGGGCGTGTCACAGAGTTGAAAGGTAGTTGTCTGCTCCAGATCGGCCTCGCCGTACCCGGTCATGGTCTCCATGGCGGGATTCACCGTCAGAATGCGACCTTCCAATGTCGTCAGGCAGATAGCGAGGGGAGCCTCGCGAAAGAACTTGGCCACCTGCAAACGGGTGTCATTCAGGGAACGGGTGCGGTCCGCGACCTGCGCTTCCAGATCCTGCTCGCGGCGCGCGTGCCTGCGTTGCAGCAAGACGCCGCCGCCGGCCGCCAACCCAAGCGCCACGGGCAGGATAGGAATCGGGCCCAACCTCGGGCCTGACCAGCGGTCAAGGAGCGCGCCAATTCGTCCCTCGCGCGAGGATCGGCTCGTGAAGCGACCGGCTATGTGTCTATTGAAAGGATGGCCCACAGATTGATAGGGTGTCATAGGTCGTCGACAACGAAAACGCCGCTTAACCGATCTGCAAAGCAACGCCCGCCTTAGCCTGGAAACCTCGGTGATTCCTGCACTGAGGGCGTTGCGGTTGCGCCGCCAATGATATGGATATGTCAGATACACGCTCGCTGGCGTACTAGACGTATCGTATACCGGACCGGCTGTTTTCACTTGAGCCGGAAATATGCAAATAGTATGCAGAACCCGCCAGCAGTTGCGCGCCGGTCGGGATACATCACCACCCGGCACGCCAGGAAAGCGCAGATGTCCCGGTTTTGAACAGACGTTGACATTATACACGTATCCGAGCTGCGTGCAACGAGTCCGCGCGGGTTCGCCTTGACGCGGGAGACCCGGCGCGGCCTTGTGTCGCACTCGATCGCGATCCGAAACGCTGCTGTGAAATATCTCCCATGGATCTGGTCCGATTTGTCCGCGCGCTACACGTCCTTTATAATCATGGCGTGCCAAATCGCACGCCTTCCCGCGACACAGTCCGTCCTGCAGGGGAAGTCACCATGGATTACTCCAGTCAAAACCAGGCATTCCAGAATTTGCTACGCACAAAGCTCTACAAGCCTGTCGTCAGCCAGGACTTGATCGCTCGGCCACGCCTGTTTGCCATGCTCGACCACGGACGACGGCGCCCCATCACCCTGGTCTCGGCGCCGGCCGGCTATGGCAAGACAACGCTGGTCGGTTCCTGGCTGGACGCGCGAAGGTTGCCAAGCTCATGGATCTCCCTGGATGGCAAGGACAACGATCTGCGCGTGTTCCTGGGCTACTTCATCGAGGCAGTCAAGTCGCAATATCCCTCATCGCTGCCGCGCACCGAGATGATCGTCAGCGGCCCTGTTCTGCCGGCGCCAGAGATCATTGCAGACTGCCTGGTCGGGGAACTGAACGCACTGGACGACGAGTGCATCCTGGTGCTGGACGACCTGCACCTGCTGCGCGATCTTCACATTCATGCCCTGCTCGACATGCTGCTGCGCTTTCCGCCCCGGTCGCTGCACCTGGTACTGATCACACGCCAGGACCCGCCGTTGCCTTTGGGCAAGCTGCGCGCCGCCGGCCTGGTGGTCGAGATACGCGGCCAGGAGCTACGCTTCACCCGGGACGAAACCGTTGCGTTCTTCAACCTGCTGACCGAGGCGCCGCTCAGCCAGGAAGCACTGGATGCCCTGGTGAGCCAGACCGAGGGCTGGGCAACCGGACTGCGGCTGGCAGCGCTGACAAGGCGCTACGGCGTCCAGGCGACTCAGGATGTTGACGGCGCGATTCCGCTGAACCGCTACGTCATCGACTATCTCATGGACGAGGTTCTCGAGCGCGTCCCGCCGGAAACAGAGTCGTTCCTGATCAGGACCGCGATACTTGACGAGCTGAGCGGGCCGCTTTGCGACGCGGTCGTTGGGGCAGGCCAGGCACAAGCGACCCTGGAATGGTTGGAGGCGTCGAACCTGTTCACCGTCGCGGTCGACGCGCAGCGCCAGTGGTTTCGCTATCATCATCTGTTTGGCGAGTTCCTTGTCAACCGGATGCGGCAGAGACTATCCCACAGCGAGATCAGCGCGCTGCACAGGCGAGCCAGCGACTGGCTGGCCGACCAGAAGCTGCCCGAGGCGGCCCTGCACCACGCCCTGGCTGGCCAAGACACCGAGCGGGCGGTGCGGTTGATCACCCGGAATCGGCACCATCTTCTCAACACCGAACAGCGACCGACACTCGAACGCTGGCTGCAGATGCTGCCCCCCGGAACCGTGAATGCGCACCCCGAACTGCTGCTGACCCAGGCGTGGATCGCAGAACTGGGACGCTTCGACTCGCGCATGGTCCTCGAGTGCATCGACCGCGCTCAGGCGCTGATCGATGCACAGCAAGCCGGCGGCGACGAGCGCATGGCACATCTGCAAGGAGAGATAGACACACTGCGCGGCCTGGAGAAGTCTTTTTCCGCCAACGATCCAGTGGGAGTCATCACCCTGACAAGCCGTTCGCTGGCTGCCTTGCCGAAGGACTGGTATCTGGCGCGTTCGGAGGCCTGGCTGCATCTGGCGCTGGCCTGGCAAATGGCCGGCGATATGACACAAGCCTACGAAACGGCTGCCCTCGCCCGCAGCGAAGATGAGACGCGAGGCAGCCGCCCACGGTTGCGCAACGCAGGGGGGACGGCCTTCGTCCAGTGGATAGCCGGTGACCTGGGCGCCGTGCTGCAAAGCGCCCGCCAGATGCAACGGGGCGGCCAGGCCGCCGGTCTGAATGAAACCCTGGGTTGGTCACACTATTTTTCCGCCAGCGCGCACTATCAACGCAACGAACTGGATGCAGCCGAACGGCATGCCAGCCAGGTTCTGGCGTCGCGCTACGCGTGCCATCCGATTTCAGTCGTGCAGTCCACGGCGATTCTGGCGTTGGTTCAACAGGCCAGGGGCCGGCCGGACGAGGCGCAGGCCGCAGTCGACCGGACCTTCGACTTTCTGAACGAGACACGCAGCGACGCCCTGTTGCCACTCTTGAAGGCATTCTCGGTGGAGCTGGCCGCGATGCTGGGCGACTTCTCAACAGCCGCCCATTGGGCGACCACCATCGGCCCGCAGATACCCCTGCGAGTCATGGGGTTCCATTACGCGCCCCAGTTGACGGCAGCCAGGGTACTGATCCGCACCGGCGCCCCGTCTGACCTGCCGTTGGCCGCTGCTTGTATCGAACGAATCGAGCGTTTCGTCATGTCCACCCACAACACGTGGTTTACCATCGAAGTGCTGGCGCTGCGCGCCCTCCAGCAGGCGGCTGTGGGCGACACATCTGCTGCCTTGCAGGCGATGGAACGGGCCGTGACTCTGGCGCAGCCCAGCGGCATGGTCAGAGTCTTCGCCGACTTGGGCCAGCCGGCAGCGCGCCTGCTGGAAAAACTGGCCAGGGAAGGCGTTGCTTCCGGCTATGTTCGGTACTCCCTGCTGCCGGCGATCGCCGGCCACGCAATTCTCAACTCCCGTTCCCAGACTGGACCCGAGGCACGTTCGACGCTCATCGAGCCGCTAACGCCGCGCGAGATGGAGATCCTGGAACTGCTCGCCGCGCGCCTCACAGCCAAGGAAATCGCCAGCCGCCTCTTCATCTCCGACCGCACCGTCAAGCGCCACACCGCCAACATCTATCAGAAACTTGGCGTGAACCGTCGCGCGAGTGCGATCACGGCCGCAACAGCCGCCGGCTTGTTGCCCTCGCGCTAATCCACTCCACAGCATCCCTCCTACATGCTACCTTTTTGCATACTTTCGGTCCTCTGAATCCGTCGCAGTCGGTGATACTCTATAGAAGGTTAGAGTGCGGCCGTCGTAGTTGCGTGCCCAACATGCGCTGTCGGACACGACCCATTCCGCCAGAATCTGCGAAAGGATACCCGCTGGTACTCTGGAAGGCGCTACGACCGTGCCGTGTCTAGGTCGGCCAGAAGCGTTGCCCGAGTATCAGCCCAAGTCCCTCTAAGGTACGAAAGATGACACTATCCTTGCGAAAGGGCCTGACCCTGGACACGAAAGCGTCATATACGATTCGCGTCCAGGGCTATCTGGACGAGAGTTGGTCGGATCGATTGAGCGGTGTTGCCATCAGTCTGCAGAGCCGGCCGAACGAAGCTCCGGTGACATTGCTCATTGGTGAGTTTCAGGATCAGGCGGCGTTGTCCGGCGTACTCAACACGCTGTACGATCTTGGACTGCCCTTGCTGTCGGTCCAATGCCTTCAACTGCTGCCCAATCACTGAACATGTCGTAAGAAGAGTGACGCGTCACTGTCATTGCGCGCCATCCATCCCGATGTGCGGCATGGGCAACTTGAAATGACGATGAAAAGCATGGAAGACAGACAATACCGCGCGAGAACAATCCGGTTTCTGACGGGCCGACTGAGCAGGTTTGGTCAGACCATGGAAGGTGACTGTCATGACTCAGCAAGCTGACGCAGCCGCGCCGACGTCAGGTACCAATGATACCAATGACCCGACCGCCGATGCCGCGGCTGGCAGGTAACAGAACCGCAAAGGAGTCGACACAAGTGCATAACTCCTAACCTGGACAGGCCAAAGACAGGGCCACGAACTTCGCGAATTCCCACAAAGTGTTGCTGATTTCGTCCAACTCGAGCGATTCGTGGCAACAGTTCTTGCTTAGCGTACAACAATCCCATTCCGTAACGTACCAACTACAACCAAACCCTTCAATCAGGTGCGCTGGGAGCCAGCGCCAACACCGGAATTCCCCGGATCGCATGACCAAACCAAAGGAGACTCATCATGTCCACCCCGAAGTACGACCCGAAGACAATCACCAATCACGACGAGATCGAAGCGCTCTACGTACAGACCGCGCACGCCATGAGCTACGAAGATGACATGCTGACACTGCATACTCTGGCGCCGACGACCCTGTTCTTCTCAGACCGGCCCGACCGCGTCACCGGCCACATCAGCTCGCATGAGTTCGTGGAGTCGTGGGATCAGGGCGAGGACAGCTTCGCCTCCAATCCGCCCAACGCAGTGCTATCCATCTTCCACCCCGACATGGTCAGCGATGTGGTGGTGGAATTGACAGAACCGGTCCTGGAAGGGCACAATCTTGCCTACAAAGTGGTCATCCTCGACGGCGAGATGCCGGCCGAGGGCGGCCCCAATTCGCTGTTCATCGACGTCATCGGCCGGCCTCTGTCGCCGGTGTCGGTGGCCGGAGCTCGCCGGCGTGAGGATCGTCGCGACCGCCGCCGCTAGCTCATCGTGAACGCCTTGTAGAAAGGTGCTCAGCCTGCCAGGTTCCGAACGGATAGCGGCCCAAGGGCGGCCGCTATCCGTCGTATCTGGCAGGAGCGTTTTTTCCATCACAGCAAGCGAGCCTTGAGGAGTGATAATCGTGGCAGACAAACAGTTGGTTCTCGCTCTGTTCGAGAGCGAATTCGCTGCCGACAGCGCGGCCGAAGCGCTCAAGAGGTGGAGCAAGCGTCACAAAAAGGTCAAGTTCGACGCGGTCGCCGTGCTGGTCAAAGACGAGGACGGCAAGGTCAAGACCTATAAGATGGGCAAGCGCAAGACCCGAACCGGCGCTGCCATCGGTGTTCTGGCCGGCATCCTCTCTGGCGGGATCACGATCATCGGCGGCGCCGTCGGCGGGGCCATCATCGGCGCCTTCTTCCGCAAGGGTTTGGGGCTATCCAAGGAAGACCTGGCCAAACTCGGCGGCGAACTGAACGACGGCAAAGCGGCCGTCGGAATCGTCACCAAGACTTCCAAGGCGCCTGCTGTGTCGGAAAAACTGGCTGCGCTTGGCGGCCTTCCACAACCCATGACGCAACTCACGAAAGAATAACCCATGGACAAGCGAACTCCCGTAACCCTGTTGCTGATCACCTTCAGCCTCGTGCTTCTTGCCAGCGCGGCCTGCTACCCGCCCGCGACGCCGGTTCCGCCATCGGCCAGTTCCGGCAGCCCGATCACCAACATCGAGTGGCAGTGGCAGAGCGTCACCAATCAAACGACCCGCGAAACGACCGAAGTACCCGATCCTCAGAACTACACGATCATCTTCCGCGATGACGGCACGCTGAACGGCATGGCCGACTGCAACAGCTTCACCGGCACATGGTCGCAGGAAGCCGGCTTCTCGATCACCATCGGCGCGTCGACCATGGCGGCCTGCAGCGAGGCGTCGTTGGACACACAGTATCTGCAACTGCTCAGCTCGGTGGCGGCCGGCGGGCCTGACGGCGCCGGCAACCTGGCGCTGGAGACCGCCGGCGGCGAACAGCGCATGCTGTTCACGAACGGCGGCGCTGCGCCCGCATCCTCGTGACGGCCCATGTCTGACAACATCAACCAACTACCCGGCATTCCGTCCACCCCAAACCTGCGCGACCTGGGTGGACATACCACGCTCGACGGCAGGCAGACACGCAGCGGCCTGCTTTACCGTTCCGAACAGCTCGGCCGCATCGCTGACGCCGAGCTATCCGACCTCGAGAAACTGGGGCTGAAGAAGATCTACGATCTGCGCACGGCGGCCGAGCGCGACCTGCTGGCAGACCGGCTTCCACCGGGCGCCGAGGCGGTGGTCGTCGACGTGCTGGCCGACGAGGGCCAGGCGGGACCGGCCCAACTGCTGCACCTGCTGGCCGATCCGCAGCAGGCGCACCAGCAGCTCGGAGACGGCAAAGCCGCCCAAGACTTCGTGGCAAGCTACCGCCAGCTTATCAGCCTGCCCAGCGCGCGCGCCGGCTTCGCTCGTATGTTCAGCGAGCTGGCCGACGAGGCGAACCTGCCGGCGCTGTTTCACTGCACCACCGGCAAGGATCGCACCGGCTGGGCTGCAGCCGCGATGCTGACTCTCTGCGGCGTGCCCCAACAGGCCGTGATGGCAGACTACCTGGCGAGTAACGACTTCATTCTGCCCGAATACCAGCCGATGATCGACAAGTATGTGGCGATGGGCGTCGAGGAGGAGATACTCCTGTCGATCCTGGGCGTGCGCCGCGAGTATCTGGAGGCGGCGTTCAGCGAGATGCGCGACCGCTACGACGACATAGAAGGTTACTTTGGTGAAGGACTCGGCATCGACGCAGCCGGCCAGCGCACGCTGCGCGAGCGGTTCGTCACTTCCGACACGTAACCTCGTTGTCGCCCTGGCCGGAGCCAGCATCGCCCATACAGGCCAGTTGGCGTCAAGAAAAAGACCAACACTTAGCGAAGATGGAGGCAACTAATCAATGACCACAGAACAGAACCTGGTTATCCTGGCGGGTTACTTTTCGATAGACGCAGCCAGAGCGGATTCTGACAGGCTGGCCCGACTCGCCGCGGACAAAACTATCAGAACCGAGGGAGTCATTCTCGTCGAGAAGGCCGCTGACGGCAAGGTCAATGTCAGCCACACCAACGACGATCTGTTGAGCCGTATGCCTGCGGGCCTTGGCGCCCGGCTGATGCCGGGCATGGCGGCGATTCTCGTCGTCGCCCCGGAGACTGAGCGGCTGGCGGTCCAGCAGGCAATGGCCGGCTCCCTGGCCAGATCGATCGCGGCTATCGACAACAAGGGCCTGACAGATGCACTGGTGGAAGCCGTTCAGAAATTCGTTCCCGACCGCACCGTGCTTCCGATCCCGGACCGCACGTTTGGCGGAACGATGGGACGCACGCTGCACAACTCGGTCCCCGACTGGACCATGATACCGGGGCCAAGGGCGCCAGAGGGCGCACCCAACGTGCTGCTGGTCATCATCGACGACGCCGGCTTCGGCGGTCCCAGCTCCTTCGGCGGCCCGATCAACACACCGAGCTTCGAGCGCGTGCACGAGATGGGCCTGGCCTACAACCGCTTCCACGTCACCGCGGTGTGCTCGCCGACGCGCGCCGCGTTGCTGACCGGGCGCAACCAGCACCGGGTCGGTTTCGGCTCGATTGCCGAATACCCCGGCCCGTTCCCGGGATACACTGCCGCCAAGCCGCGCAGCTGCACCGCCTTTCCGCGCATCCTCAAGGAGAACGGCTACGTCACCGCCGGTTTCGGCAAGTGGCACCTGACGCCCGACAACGTGCAGGGCGCGGCCGGCCCCTTCGACCACTGGCCGAAGTCGTGGGGCTTCGATCACTGGTGGGGCTTCCTGAGCGGCGCAGCCGGGCAATACGACCCGATCATCACGCTGGACGACTGGACATTGGGCGTGCCGGAGGGCAAGGACGGCGAGCCGTATTACTTCCCCGACGACATCACCGACAAGGCTATCGAGTGGCTGAACGCCGTGCGCGCCAGGACGAGAGCAAGCCGTGGATGATGTTCTACTCTACCGGCTGCAACCACGCCCCGCATCACGTGGGAAAGGAATGGGCCGACAAATACAAGGGCCAGTTCGATCAGGGCTGGGACGCCCTGCGCGAGCAGATCTTCGAACGCCAGAAGAAGCTGGGGATCATCCCGCCGGATACCGAGCGACTGCGCGGCCGGACGCCCTCCCGGCCTGGGACTCGCTCAACGACGCGCAGAAAAAGCTTTATGCACGCCAGATGGAGGTCTTTGCCGGCTTCTCCGAGAACGCTGACTGGAACGTGGGTCGTCTGCTGGACGCAGTCGAGGCGCTGGGCGACCTGGACAACACGCTGGTCATCTACATCTGGGGCGACAACGGCGCCAGCATGAAGGCACCACCACCGGCTCCTTCAACGAGATGACCTTCCTCAACGGAATGGTCCTCGACGCCGAGCACCAGTTGGCGCTGATCGAACAGTACGGCGGGATCGAGGCGCTGGGCAGCGAACACACGGCCCCGCACTTCGCCGCAGCCTGGGCGCACGCTCATGAACACCCCGTTCCAGTGGGGCAAGCAGACGGCCAGCCATCTGGGCGGCACGCGCGACCCGATGGCAATCGCCTGGCCCAACCGCATTACCGCCGACAAGACGCCGCGCGCCCAGTTCACCCATGTGATCGACGTCGGTCCTACGATTCTGGAGGCAGCCGGCATTCCCGAGCCGAAGGTCGTCGACGGCATCGACCAGGAGCCGATGGACGGGACCAGCTTCCTGTTCTCGCTTGACGACGCGTCCGCTTCCGAGCGCCACACGGTGCAGTACTTCGAGATGTTCGGGGCGCGCCATGTACAATGACGGCTGGTGGGCAGCGTCGCGGCCCGACCGTATTCCGTGGGACATGTCGCCTGAAACACTGGCCCAGTTTGGGCCGCTCTCAGACTGGGACCCCGATCGGGACGTGGGCTGGGAACTCTACTATCTGCCGGATGACTTTTCGCAGGCGAAGAACGTCGCAGCCCAGCATCCTGACAAAGTGCTGAGCTGCAAGAGCTAATGGTGGAGCGAGGCCGAACGCAACCGCGTGCTGCCGTTGATGGCCGGTGTCTCGGTCATGTACGGCATTCTGCCGCCGTTGCCAACGACCACCCGCTTCACGTTCATGCGCGATGTGCAGAACATTCAGCGCGGCATGGTCCCGCGGGTGCAGGGCCGGTCCTACGCCATTGAAGGCGAGCTTCACGTACCTGAGAGCGGCGCCGAGGGTGTCATCGTCGCCAACGCCGACTTCACCGGCGGCTTCTCGCTGTGGGTTGACGAGCAGGGCCTGCTGCACCACACCTACTCGCTGCTGGGCGTCGAGTTCTACCGGCAGGTATCCAGCGAGCCACTGCCGACCGGCGATGTGTCGGTGAAGATGCTGTTCGAGGCCGACGAGCCGAAGCCGGGCTCCGGCGGCAAGGTGACGCTCTGGGCTAACGAGAAGCAGATCGGCGAAGGCCGCCTCGACAAGACGGTGCCCATCGCCTTTACCTCCTACGCCGGGCTGGACATCGGCCGCGACAACGGCGGTGTGGTCGATCTCACCTACGAGGACAAGGCGCCATATGCCTTCACGGGCGCTGTGAAGAAGGTCGTGTTTGACCTGATGCCGACGCTTGCCGAGAGCGAGCACGCGCTGCACCAGCACCACGCGATCAACGCCGTGGCCGCCGGCGTTGCAGGCTAGTCGCGCCACACATCCTTGAAAGCGCTTCTTCGCCTCTTCTGCAAATGAGGAGGCGGAGAAGCGCGCATTGTAATCCATGAGAAATTTCGTCCACGACCGATCCCAATCGCTCGCCATGGTGGTGCTGGTGCTGCTGGCCATCCTGCTGGTACAGGGCGAGATCTCGTACACGACTACCTACGGCGCTCTGGGCGGCTTCATCCCATCGCTGGACGACTCGATTCTGCCCGCTGCCGGGCTTGGTTTGCGCGTCGTCCTGGCCGTGGTCCTGGTCGTCCTCTGGCTGCTGAAAGCCAAGCGAACGCTGTTCAAGACCATCATCGTCGTCAATGCCCTGCTGATGCTGGGTCTGCTGATGAACCTGTCAGCGCTGATGCGGTGCTGTTTGAGCTGACGCCGCAGATCGTACGAACGCTGCTGGTCGACGTGGTGCTGATGGCGATCTCAAACATCCTGATCTTCTCGATATGGTACTGGATCGTCGATCCGCCCGGCGTGGAGGAGGTGCCGCGCGAGGACGAGGCATGGGACTTCCTCTTTCCACAGCGTGCCGGCGACATACCACATTATGACGAGTGGATACCGAGATACTCGGACTATCTCTTCCTGGCCTTCACGACCAGCTTCGCCTTTGGCCCCACTGACACGCCGCCGCTGACCCGGCGCGCAAAGCTGATTATTTTGTTGCAGTCCACGGTTTCGCTGGTGACGCTCACCGCAATCGCTGGCAGCGCGATCAACATGCTGGCGGGAGCCTGATATGCGTCCCAGCGACTCCCTGGCAGCCACTGCCCTACCATCGCCACGCACAACTGCCTGCGCCGGCATCTTGCACTCCGGCGACTGACTATGGCCACCAACTCCGTTTCATCATCTGCCCCCGGCAGGGCGCGGGGCAACCTGCTTGGCGACCTGATAGCCGGTGTCACCACAGGCGTTGCCAACATCCCCGACGCGATGGCGTCCAGCATCCTGGCAGGTGTGAATCCCGTCCAGGGGCTGTATGCGATCATGGTGGGAACGCCGCTGGGCGCGCTCTTTGGCAGCTCGGCCTTCATGAATGTCGCCACCACCAGCGCGCTGGCCATCACAGCCGGCTCGGCGCTGGCCGGCTACGACGACGACCGACGCTTCGCCGCGATCACTACCATGGCGCTGCTGGCAGGGCTGTTCATGGCGATCGCCGGCCTGCTGCGCCTGGGCCGCCTGCTGCGCTTAATCGCCAACTCGGTGGTGATCGGTTTCCTGACCGGCGTGTCGATCAACGTTATACTGTCCCAGGTTGGCGACTTTACTGGCTATTCCAGCGAGTACTCCAACAAGGTGGTCCAGGCTGTCGACTCGCTGCTCCATCTGAATCATTGGAATCCGCAAGCCACCGCCATCGGCGTGTTGACCGTGGTCGTCATCCTGCTGGTGGACCGGACGAGGCTGCGCAACTTCTCAATGCTGTTCGGCATGTTGACCGGTTCGCTTGTGGTGCTTCTGCTGGGCTGGACAGGCGTGCAGCAGGTCAAAGACGTGGCAACCATTCCAACCTCGCTGCCGTTGCCCTCGTTGCCCGACTTGTCGCTGGCGCCGGTTCTGCTGCTGGACGCACTGGCGCTGACCATCATCGCCCTGGTACAGGGCGCAGGGGTCAGCAAGGGCTACCCAAACCCGGATGGCAAGTATCCCGACAGCTCGCGCGATTTCATCGGCCAGGGGGCGGCCAACCTGGGCGCCAGCCTGTTCCAGGGCATGCCCATCGGCGGCTCCGTCTCCACCACGGCGCTCAACATCAGCTCTGGCGCCAGGTCGCGCTGGGCAAACGTCTTCTCTGGCCTGGTGGTCGCAGCCGCGGTGGCGCTGTTCAGCCGGGCCGTCAGCCAGGTGGCGATCCCGTCCATGGCCGCGCTACTTATCGTCGCCGGTTATCAATCGATCAAGGTGGAACGCATTGCCGACGTCTGGTCTACGAGCTGGGTTCCCCGCATCGTCATGCTGGCCACGCTGGTGCTAACGCTGGCGATCCCCCTGCAACAGGCGGTGTTCCTCGGCGTTGCCCTGTCGATCCTGGCGCACTTCTTTGTCACGTCGTCGCACGAGGTGCGGCTGACGCAACTCACAGCAAACCCCGACGGCAGCGTGACAGAGGGACTGTTGCCAGCAGAACTGCCCAGCAACGCAATCACCGTGGTGCAGATTTATGGCAACATGACCGCCACCGGGGCCGAGACCATGGAGCCGCACCTGCCGTCAGCCACCAACTCCCATCGACCGGTGGTGATTCTGCGGCTGCGCGCACAGGAGGGCGTTGGCAGCAGTTTTGTCGCTGTGCTGGAGCGCTACCACCAGCAGGTCACCGCGGCGGCCGGCCGGCTAATGATCGCCGGCGCAAACCAGAAGATCAAGGGTCAACTGGACCGGACGCATACCACGGCCGAGGTGCTGGGTTCAGAGAATGTATTCGTCGCGTCCAGCAACCTGGGCGCCAGCACCCGCGCCGCCTATGCTGAGGCGCAACGCTGGCTGGCCGAGTCGCCGCCCGAACGTGCAGACATCCAGTAGTTTGCTGGCTGCCCGCGTTCAGGGCTTGACCGAATGTGTCAATCCGGTGATACTGCGAGACGAGCACCGGCAGCTTTCACTGCTACGACGGTGCAAGTCGCGGCCCGGGGCCTTCCGCGGCTCGCGGACTATCCCACTCAGTGAGTTCACCGGCAGGAGACGACCGAGATGAGTGAAAACATTCAGGCGGCCAGATCGACCCTGACGACGCCGCGCGCGGCTGCGGTTGCCGGAATCTTGTTCTCGCTGCTGCTGATCGCCGCGCTGGTGCTGGTGAGGCTGGCGGTGCCGGAGAACCCAGAGGCAGCCGCGGATTGGCTTGGCCGCAGCGCCCGGCAGGTCCGGCTCGCGCTGCAACTGGTGCCCTTTGCGGGCATTGCCTTTCTCTGGTTCATCGGCGTGGTGCGTGACCGCATCGGCGACCAGGAGGACCGTTTCTTTGCGACTGTCTTTCTTGGCAGCGGCCTGCTTTTCCTTGCCATGTTGTTCGGATCGACGGCAGTTGCCAGCGGCATCATGGTCATGTACGGCGATGCGCCGGGGACACTGATAAAGAACGGTATCTACACATTTGGCCGCGTCATCACCTACGAGATCATGAACGTGTATGCCATGAAGATGGCGGGCGTCTTCATGATTTCCACCTCGACCCTGGCGCTGCGCACCCGGGTCCTGCCGCGCTGGATGGCAATTCTCGGTTTCTTCCTGGCAGCTTTTCTGCTGTTCAGCCTCGGGTTTTTCTCCTGGTCGCCGCTGGTTTTTCCGCTGTGGGTGCTCTTGATCAGCGTTCACATCTTGCTGGCGAACAGACGGTCTTCACCCGGGCAAGGCGCCGGCCCCGTCCCTCCGCAACAGGAGATTCGACCAACCAATTAATGAAGAAAGGAGATCTCAACCATGAAACGAACCATTCTGCTCTGCCTCGTTCTGGCTGCGCTGGTCAGCGCCTGCGGCGGCGCGACGCCGTTGACCGGAACCGCATGGACTGTCAGCGCACTGTCGGGTGTCTCGGTCGATCCGACGGTGCCGATGACAGGCGTGTTCGGCAGCGACGGGCAGTTGACCGGCTCCGGCGGCTGCAACAACTACACTGCCGCCTATACGACCAGCGGCAAGGACCTGACCATCGAGTCGCCCGTCTCAACTACCATGGCCTGTACGGAAACGGTTGACCAGCAGGAGAGCGAGTACTTCTACCTGTTGGAAAACAGCAGCACCTATGAGATCAAGGGCAGCACCTTGACCATCAAGGATTCCACCGGGCAGACCATTCTGGAGTATACTTCGGCTGGCTGAGACGGGAGCCGTGCAACGTGACTCGTGAAACGTGATGCGTAATGCGTAACCGGGCTGCCTGGCGACAAGATCACGTTTCACAACCTGCCGCACCCCGCAAAATCCAGTCGAAACTCAATCCTCAAGGAGCACCGACCATGAACATACCTCTGAATGTAGACGTGCAATGCACCGATGGCGAAGGCGGGCGGGCCGTGGCCGCGGTCCTGGACCCGGTGCGGCTGACCATGTCGCACATCGTTGTTGACGTCAAGGGACACGGCAGCAAGGAGCATCTTGTGCCGCTGGAATACCTGACTGCCAGCACGCCCAAATCAATCTCGCTGCGCTGCACCCGGGAGGAGTTGAGCTACTTCGAGCCCTTCCTGAAGATGGAGCGCGTCGACGACATGGGCATCGGAATGGCCAATGCCCAGGGGCTGGCGTACGCCGAGTTCCAGAGCGGCATCTCGACAACCGACTTCGAGATGGCCGGCGGCGGCCCGGGCTACATCGAAACGGAGGCGATCCCTGCCAACGAGATCGCCACCCGCCACGGAATCCCAGTCCAGGCGACCGATCACAAGGTGGGCCAACTGGATGAATTCATGGTGGATACAGAGTCGGGACAGATCACCCACATTGTCCTCAAGGAGGGCCATCTCTTCGGCAGGAAGGAGATTCCCGTCGCGGCCGACCAGATCGACCGCATCGGCGAGATCGAGATCTTCCTCAAGCTGTCGAAGGACGAGGTTGAGGCGCTGCCCAGCCTTTAGTTTGGAGGACAAACTACTATCATGCAGCGAATGCTGACAGGTACCCGGTTTCTGATCATCATTCCGGTAATCGGGCTTGTGCTGGCGTCAGCGATCTTCTTCATCTTCGGCGGCATCGGGTTGATCCGGATGCTGTTTGAGTTGGTGCGCAGTGCCATCGAGGTACTGACCGGCGAAGTCGCTGCGCTGGATCGCAATCTGCTGATCGTAGAGGTCGTGGAGTACGTCCACACCTTCCTGGTCGGCACCGTGCTCTTCATCACGGCGGTCGGCCTGTACCAGCTCTTCATCACCGACGTGAAGTTCCCCGGCTGGCTGAAGATCGACAGCACCGAGGACCTGGAAACCAACCTGATCGGCGTGACGGTCGTGGTGCTGGCGGTCAACTTCATGAGCCGCGTCTTCCTGGGGACGCCTGACACGGTCCTCCAGTACGGCGCCGGGATCGCGCTTCCGATTGCTGCGCTGGGCATCTTTCTGGGGCTGCGTTCCTGGGGCACCAAGATGGCCAAAGAAAGCCACCACCGGCGAGTTGCCGACCACCTTGCGCACCCCGACGAGCAAAGCAAACCGACGCACGACACCACCCCGTCGTGATGTGTTGACCGGGATGCGCATCACCGTCAGGCCAGTGGCCGGATCGCCTGACAGGACACGTCTTGATTGCTGTTCAAGGGCACGTTCGTGCTCTGGCCGGTCTTTGCCTGCACCCCGGCAAGGGCCTGTCCGAGCCAGTCCGCGACGCTATCGCTGGGCGGTCTGTTTCTTGTAGCTGAACCAACACCCTCCGGCCTTGTGTACGAAAGGATCGACACCTATGAAACAACCAAACTCCACCCGCCGCGCGCTGCTGCTGGCGCTGGGACTGGCGGCGCTGCTGATTTTGTCAGCGGTCACCGTCACGACAGCCAGCCAGATCGCCGCCCGGCAAAACGCGCAGGCAACGCCAGCCGCGACCGAATCCTCCGACGAGGCAGCCGCGGACCAGCCCGGCGGCGCCTTCATCACTATCAACCCCGAGGCCGGCTTCCCGCTGGATCCGTTCCTGGTGAGCGTGCAGGCCGGCGGCCCTGTCACCGCCAGCACGCTGTCCGAGGCCTGTCAGGGCTACATCTCCGAAGCGCCGATCGTGACGGCGGACTACCAGGGCGAGGCCGACACGCTCAAGGTTTTCTTCTACAGCGACAGCGACACAACGATCGTGGTTGAAACGCCCGACGGCGACTACCTGTGCAACGACGACACCAACGGCCTGCTGCTGGACCCGACCGTGGCCATCAGCCAACCGGTAACCGGCACCTACAGCGTGTGGGTCGGCAACAGCGTCCCGCGCGGCCTGGCGGCCGGCTTCCTTGTATTCACCACCCGCGAGGACATGAGCGCGAGCAAGCTGGCGCTGGCGTCGCTGGTGAAGCGCAACAACGTGCCTGAGGTGCTGCCGCTGCGCGACCGGTTCGTCCGGGCGGGCCAGAACCTCCAGGATGCGCTGGCAGCCGTCGACTCGCCCGTCGAGATCGAGGCGGGCGGCGATGCCATCACCGCCACGGTTGCCCCGACAGGCGTACTGCCCGCGCCAGAGCTGCAAACCGACGATGCGCTGTGCAACGGTCTGGTGTCACTCACGCCTGATCTCGCCTTCGACTGGAGCGGCGATACCGACGCATTGAGCGTGTTCGTGGAGGCTGATGCCGACACGACGCTGCTCGTGGTGGCTCCCGATGGCAGCGTGTCGTGCAGCGACGACTCCGGTGAGGCGGACAACCTCAACCCGCTGGTCACTATCGAGCAGCCGGCCGAGGGACGATATCTCGTCTGGGTTGGCAGGTTGAGCCCCGACAGCGAGCCGACCGGCACGCTGACCGTTACCGACGCCGCCGATGCCCAGCCAGAGGCCTTGCAGCCCTAGTTGCACCAAGGAGACAACACGATGAAACACAAGACACTGATTCTGGCGGTCGTCGTCGTCGCTCTTCTGGTTGTGACCGGCCAACCGCTGGCGGCGCAGAACGGCAACGTCTGGAACATCTCGTACTATCCCAACACCACCTGGTCCGGCACGCCGGCCATGGGCCAGTCCGACTCGTACATCGACTTCAACTGGGGCACGGTTCCCCCCGGCCCCGGCATGCCGTCCACCAACTGGACCGCGACCATGACCAGCTCGGTCAACTTCTACTACGCAGGCACCTACATCTTCCAGGCGCTGGCCGATGATGAGATCTCCTTGCAGATCGACGGTGTCACCTATCTGAACACCATGGGCGCCGGCCAGTCGGGCAAGACGATTCGGGTATCCGTCAACCTCAGTCAGGGCACCCACAACCTGGTGGTGCAGTACCGCCAGTACACCGGCACCGCCTACGTCTACCTCAACTGGGCCTATCAGCAGCCGGGCGGCGGCACCATCTACACGCCGCTGCCGACGCCGATGCCCGGCAACACGCCGGTCGCACCGACGCCTGGCCCAACCCCGACGCCGTCCTGCGATCCGTGGTGGGAGTGCTCCTGCCCGACCTCGGCCACCAGCGTCACGACTGAGTACGGCAACTACACGCCGTGCATTCAGAACAACGAGCCGCAGTCGGCTTGCTACGTCTCCAACGGCCAGTGGGACGCACCCAACATGGGGTCCATCGACAGCGAGCCGACAATCCAGGTCTGGGGCAACTGCACCCCCGGCCAACTGCAATGCATGCAACTGGCATGCAACCAGGAACCGGTGCAGGCCACCTGCTCCAAGACGGGCGCCGGCTGGTTCTACTACGGCGCCTGCCCGGCGGGGTCGCCAGTAGTTCAGTAAAGACCGGTTTCACTCGATAAGGGTGGCAATCCGTGGATTGCCGCCCCATAGACCGGCGCTTCCGCAGTGTCCCAAACCACCGGAAGCGCCGGTTGTTGTTTGTTCACGAACCTCCAATCCAGGCAGGGCGCCGGACCGTTTCTGGCGGTTTGGCGGTCCATTGCACTGGTGCTAGAATATCGCAAGGTTATTGCAAACCTCACACCATGACCAGTGCCCATCAGCCAAGTGAGCACAACCAGCCTTATGCTGACCAGGATCGCATCAGCGGCCGTGGCCTGATCTGGCTTAGCCTTGCTGCCGCGTTGCTTGGCATCACCACAGCAGCCGGCGTTTGGCTGTTCCAGCATGCTGTGGACGTCGTTCGCTCGTTGAGCACCGGCGCCCAGCTTCTCAGTCCGTGGCTTTTTCCGCTCATCATCGTTGCCGGCGGCATCGTAGTCTCGCTGATCACCCATTACCTGGGCCGGCGCGACGAGTTGTCAGCCATGGCGCACATCATCAGCCGGGTGGCGCAACAAAGCGGGCGGCTCAACAAGCGCGACGGACTGGCCTATGTGATCGCCTCGGCGTTGACCCTGGGCATCGGCGTCCCCGTGGGTGCGGATACACCCTCAGCCATGATCGGCGGCCACCTGGCTTCATGGATCGGGACGCGTTTTCGTCAGCCCGACGTGTTCGTGCGCGCTGGTGGTCGCGGGCGTCGGCGCCGGCATCTCGGCCACCTATTTCGC
This sequence comes from Caldilineales bacterium, assembly GCA_041391245.1. Lineage (GTDB taxonomy): Bacteria > Chloroflexota > Anaerolineae > JAAEKA01 > JAAEKA01 > JACKBK01. The sequence goes on along the minus strand of JAWKOJ010000006.1, from coordinate 192,190 downwards.
ACAACTGGCGGCGATCTTCTTCGCGCTGGAGATAGTGCTTGGCGGTTTCGGCGGCGTCGTCTTCGTAGTTCCAACCTTGATCGCGGTCGCATCGGCGTCGATGTTCATTCAGTTCACCGGCGGCGCGCCGGCCCAGTTCGACGTTGCGGTAGCAGGCGACCGCTGGTTCAACCTCACCATGCTGCTGTATGTTGGCGTAGCAATCGTCGCGTCCCTGGCTGCCATTGCCTACGTCAACCTGCTGCCCCGCCTGACGGCGTTCTGGGCGCGACGGAACCTTCCCTACTGGCTGAAGACCGCGCTGGCAGGCGTGTTGATCGGGCTGGCCGCGATCTGGATTCCGGGCGTTACCACCAACGGCCAGGATCAGATGCGGGAAATCTTTGCCGGCGCGCCGATACCGCTGGGTGTGTTGCTGGCGCTGGCAACAGCCACAGTGATCCTGGCGCCGTGGAGCCTGGGTGGCGGGTATGTAGGCGGCGTGATCGGGCCGGCGCTGGTGATCGGCTCGGCGCTTGGTGCGGCCTACGGTGACATCGTAGCCGTGCTGCTGCCCGGACTCGGTGTTTCGCCGCAGGCGTTCGCCATGGTGGCAACGGCCGCCATGCTCGCCGGCACGCTACACGCCCCGCTGTTTGGAGCGATGATGATCTTCGAGATGGCCAACGACTACCGATTCCTCGTTCCGCTGCTGCTGGCCTCAGCCGTTGGCTACGGGTTGGCCCGACCCTTCCAGCCCGGTTCGGCGTACACCTTCATGCTGCCGCGCGCCGGCCTCAGGCTCACCCGCGGCACCTTCATTCTTGCAAAACAGGCCCGCGGCAAGGACGCGGACGTAGACTAAAGAACCGATCCGAAAACCACGGGCGCTGAGCCTGTCGAAGCGCCTTTCGGCAAGCGTTCGGCTGAGCTCACGCCGCAGTCTCAAAGCTCGTTCCCGGATAGATTCTAAGCCATTCAAGCTCGACGGCCCAAGGAGTACAAGATTTATGGCGCTAACCGCAAAGGAAAACCAAGAACTCAAACCGATCGGCTACGAGATGTTCATCGGCGCGCTGTCCGCGCTCTCGATCCTCAATCTCGTGCTGTTGTTGGTCCTTAAGGACGATCAGAACCTGGCATTTGTCGTCGGCATCATCAATCTGGTACTGTTTCCGATCTTCCTTTTCGACTTCTGTTACCGGTTCTTCACCACGGACAGCAAGTCAACCTATTTCTTCCGCGGGTTTGGATGGGCTGACCTGCTCTCCAGCCTGCCCTTGCCCAACGCCAAGATATTGCGCCTCTTCCGGCTGTGGCGGGTTGCCCGACTGTTCATCCGGTTCGGCGCGAAGAACCTGTTGCATGAGTTCATCGACAACCGCGCCGCCAATGCCCTGTACACGGTCTTCTTTCTGGTACTGTGCGTCATCGAGTTCGGCTCTCTGGCGGTGCTTGCCGCCGAAAGCCCATCGCCTAACGCCAACATCACGAATGCCTCCGACGCGATCTGGTGGGCTTACGTGACCATCACCACGGTCGGCTATGGCGACCAGTACCCGGTCACAAACGCCGGCCGGATCGTTGGCATCCTTGTGATGACGGCCGGTGTGGGCTTGTTCGGTACTTTGAGCGGTTTTCTCGCCAACCTGTTCCTCGCCCCGCCCAAGCCAAAGGAAGAAGAGGCGGCTGAGACCACTGACGCCGGCGACCCAAGGGTCAAGATCGCCGAGTTGCTGCGCATGGTGGAAGCACAGGAAAAAGCCACCGCCGATTTGCACAGCAAGCTCGAGGAGATGAAGCAACTCCTGGGCGCCGAACAGCCTGCGGAAGGCCAGCCGCCGGCGACGGCCTGATCGACCAACGATGGACATCGGACTCGTATGCTACTTCGCAGTCATCGTTCTGTACGGCGCGCTGGCCGGCCGGTTGAGTCGCTGGTGGATAACAGGACCGATGGTCTTCGTCGGCGCCGGCTATCTGCTCGGACCGGGCGGGCTGGGCTGGCTCGATCTGGCGCCCGACGTTGAGAGCATCAAACAGCTTACCGAGATCACGCTGGCGATTCTGCTGTTCGCCGACGCGTCGACACTCGACCTGCGGAAGGTTGAGGAGGATGCCAACCTGCCGCTGCGACTGCTGACGGTTGGCCTCCTGCTGACCATAGGACTGGGCGCGCTGGTAGCCGCCCTGCTGCTGAACGGCGAAGGGCTGGCCTTTGCGGCGCTGATCGGAGCGATCCTGGCGCCCACCGACGCCGCCCTCGGCCTGTCGATCTTCAACAACCCGCGCGTGCCGTCCCGCATTCGGCGCGCGCTGAACGTCGAAAGCGGCCTGAACGACGGCATCTCGACCCCCTTCGTCACCCTGTTCGTTGCCCTGGCGGTCAGTGAGACCACCGGCCAGGGTGATCATTGGCTGGCTACCGCGTTGAGCGAGATCGGCCTGGCGCTGGTGGCCGGCGCTGCCATCGGCTTTGCGGGCGGCTGGCTGCTGATCCAGGCCCGGCGCCGCAAGCTGAACTCGGGCGCCGCGGAACAGATCGCTGTGCTGGCGCTGGCGTTGACCGCCTATTTCGGATCGCTGGCGCTGCAAGGCAACGGCTTCATCGCAGCCTTCGTCGCCGGGATCGTGTTTCGCGTCGCCTCGTCCAACCAGATGGTGGAGTCGGCCGAGGTCACGGAGAACTTCGGCACCTTTCTCTCGGTGCTGGTGTGGGGCGTGTTCGGCGCGGTCATGCTGCCCCTGGCATTCCAGTTCACTACCGACGTGCGCCCAATCCTGTATGCGGTCCTCAGCCTGACGATGATTCGCATGGCGCCGGTGGCGATCGCGCTCATGGGCGCCGGCCTGCGGCGGGACACCGTGGCGGTGATGGGGTGGTTTGGGCCGCGCGGCCTGGCGTCGGTGGTGTTCACCCTGCTGGCCTTCGTCGGCTTCAGCGAGGTCGGCAAGCCCGTGGATACGCTGCTGGCGGTAGCTTGCTGGACGATCCTGCTGAGCGTGTTTGCTCACGGCATCTCCGCCGCGCCCCTGTCTGCCTGGTACGCCAACCGGCTGGCCAAAGCCTCTCCTCCCCCTGCCGAGCTGATGGCAACCCGTGAGCCCAACCACCGTCGCGGCCTGTTGTGACGGACGTTAATGTGCCCCGGCGGCAGTGACATTTCAGCGGCTGTTGCGGTTGCATCGCAAACTGCATATAATCGTTTGGTCGTTACCATTCGCCTCGGTCATAATTCCACAAGGAGTCAACGGTCATGTTCCCAATCTTGGTGATCCTTATCGGCATTGCCGTTCTTGTCTTTGGCAAACGGCTTGCAGTGTTGGGCGCGGCTGTCGGCGCGCTGCTGGGCGTGGGCATCTTGAGCCTGTTCTCGGTGTCAGGCGACCCGCTGATGCAGATCGCCATCGTCGGCCTGCTTGCCCTGCTGGGCTTCTTCGTCGGCGGGTTCGCGAAGGGCCTGGTGGACATCGTCATCCTGGTGCTTGGCGTGCTGGCAGGCGCCGCCATCGTGCTGGGATTCATCGATCTCTTCAACATGGACCTGGGATTGATGCGCTGGATACTGGCAGCCGTCGGCGGCGTCGCCGGTTTCATCCTGATGAGACGTTCGCGGCGAGGCCGTGAGGACTGGGGGATCATCATCCTGGCCGGTCTGGTTGGCGCGCTGCTGGTGGTGCGCGGGCTGACGATCCTGCTGCCCAGCCTGCAAGGCGCTATCGGCACACTGATCGTCGTCGTGCTGGCAGGCGTCAGCATCGCGTTCCAGGGCGGCTTCCTCCGCGGCCGCAACAAGGGAACCTCGGGCTCCACCACAGCCTAGTGCCTCGTCACCACCCATTTGAGGCGTTCGCATTCTTTGAAGATCAGGATGCAAAGCCGGTAATTGGCCCGACACGCCCGCCAAGAGGCAAAACCTCCCGGCTACCAGGTGAAAGGCCCTGCGGGCCTGAGATTGCAGCCCTGAAAGGGTTTCTACCTGATAGCCCGATCCGTTTACAGCCGGGCGGTCCTCACACGCAACCCTGCAAGGAGGCAGAGTCATGAGCAAGAAGAAGGACAAGAAGGGGAAGCACGAAGCAGACCACGAGGCGCAAGGCGCCGGCGCAGCGGGGGAGATCAGGCCGAAGATGAAGCGCAAGGAGTTCGAGGCCGAGCTTGAGAAGCTGCAAGTCGAGCTTGTCAAGATGCAGGAGTGGGTCAAGGCCAGCGGCGCCAAGATCTGCGTGTTGTTCGAGGGGCGCGACGCCGCCGGCAAGGGCGGTATCATCAAGCGTCTCACCGAGCGCACCAGCCCGCGCGTCTTTCGCGTCGTGGCGCTGGGGACGCCGACGGAGCGTGAGAAGTCGCAGATGTACTTCCAGCGCTACATGCCGCACCTTCCGGCGGCCGGCGAGGTGGTGCTGTTCGACCGCAGCTGGTACAACCGCGCCGGTGTCGAGCGGGTCATGGGCTTCGCAACCGAGGAACAGGTCGAATACTTCCTCAAGTATGCACCGGCCGTCGAGCAGGCCATCATCCATTCGGGTGTCATCCTGGTCAAGTATTGGCTGGAGGAAACCATGGAGGACCAGACCGAGCGGTTCGAGGAACGTATCGATGACTACCGCAAGATCTGGAAGCTCAGCCCCATGGACCTGGAAAGCCACCGCCGCTGGTACGACTACTCGCGCGCCCGCGACGCCATGTTTGCCGCCACTGACACAGAAGCGTCGCCGTGGTACGTGGTAGATTCGCACGACCAGCGCCGCGGCCGGCTGAACTGCATCGCCCACCTGCTCAGTCTGATCCCCTATGAGGAGATTCCGCGCGAGAAGGTGAAGCTGCCCAAGCGCCAGCCCAAGGGAGACTATGTGGAACCGGACCATCCGTTCCGCTGGATTCCAGAGATCTATTAGGAGGAGCCTGTCATGCCGGAACCAAACGGACAACAAACCGCGTGGTACACCCTGACCCCCGATGCAGTTGCCAAGCAACTTAACGTCGATCCGGCCAGGGGTCTCAGTTCATCGGAGGCGCAGGAACGCCTGCAACAATACGGCCCAAACCAACTGACGGGTAAGGCCAAAGAACCGGGCTGGAAGTCCTTCCTGGGCCAGTACCGCGATTTCATGCAGATCATCCTGGTCGGCGCCGCCATCATCAACCAGATCTTCACAGGTGAGCTCAACACGACCCTGGTGCTTATCGGCCTGACCGTCTTCAACGCCGTCATGGGCCTGCGCCAGGAATCCAAGGCCGAAGCTAGCCTGTCGGCGCTGGAGAAGATGATGAAGAACATCGCCCGCGTGCGCCGCGACGGCGAGGCGGTCGAGATCGAAGCCGAAGGCATCGTACCAGGCGACATCGTGTTGATGGAAGCCGGCAACCGCGTGCCGGCCGACGGCCGGTTGTTCGTGACGGCGACGCTGGAGATCGAGGAAGCCGCGTTGACCGGCGAGAGCGTTGCGTCGCCCAAGAACACCGACACCATCGGGAAAGTCGATGCACCGCTGGGAGACCGTCACTGCATGGCGTACATGAACACCTCGGTTACCCGCGGCCGCGCCGAGATGATCGTCACTACGACCGGCATGGGGACCGAGATGGGCCACATCGCCGACCTGCTCAATAAGACTGAGGCCGACAAGACGCCCCTGCAGAAGCAGCTTGACCGGCTGACCATCATCATCGCCAGCCTGGCCGGCCTGACCTTCATCCTGATGATCCTGCTGGGGATACGCAACGGCGAGTCGCTCGACTCGGTGTTTATCGCCGGCGTGGCGCTGGCCATCTCGGCCATCCCGACCGGCATGCCGGCGGTCGTCACCACCCTGTACTCCATGGGAACGCGTGCTGGCCAGCCAGGGCGCCATCGTCAAACGGCTGCCCTCGGTCGAGACCCTGGGCTCCGTCTCGGCCATCTGCTCCGACAAGACCGGCACACTGACGCTGAACAAGATGACGGCGCGCGAGTTCACGGTCCCCGGCCAGAACCGCTACCGCGTCACCGGCGAAGGGTACAGCACGACCGGCGAGTTGCAGCTGACCCGCGGCGTCGCCCCCGGCCAGCCCTGGCAGAAAGGCAGCGCCCCCTACCACACGGAGGGCCAGATCCTCAGCGCCGGAGGCGCCAAGCTCGACCTGGAGCCGATCCTGATGCCAATGGCGCTGTGCGCCGATGCCCGCCTGGACGGTGAGACGTTGATCGGCGATCCCACCGAGGGCGCGTTGATTGTGCTGGCCGAGAAGGGCGGCATCAGTGTGGACGCAGCGCGCGAGATGTACCCGCGTGTGGCCGAGGTTCCGTTCGACTCCGACTACAAGTTCATGGCGACCTTCCACAACATGACCGACGAGCAGGGCAAGCCGGTGGTGCGCTGCTTCGTCAAAGGTGCGCCGGATGTGCTGATCGCCCGCAGCAACTCGTACTGGATGCCTGACACAAAGGCGGTGGTGGCTGGCACGCACGATGCCGGTGAACTGGCGCTCAAAGAAAACGACCGCATGGCCGAGGCAGGCTTGCGGGTGATGGTGGTGGGGCGGAAAGACTTCGACCCGACCACCTTCGATCCGAAGAGCAACCTGATCGAGCAGGTGAAGGATTTGACGTTGATGGCCATGGTCGGCATCGTCGATCCGCCGCGCGCCGAGGCCAAGGATGCTATCGCCAAGTGCCACGGCGCCGGCATCCAGGTGCGCATGATCACCGGCGACCACGCGGTAACGGCCGCCGCCATCGGCAAGGAGCTCGGCATCACCGGCCGGGCGCTGACCGGCGCCCAGTTTGCCGCCATTCCAGACGACGAGTTGAAGAAGCAGTTAGGTGAGATCGGCGTCGTGGCTCGTGTCGCTCCGGAGGACAAGATCCGGCTGGTGCGGCTCTTGCAGGAGGAGCAGAACATCGTGGCCATGACCGGCGACGGCGTCAACGACGCTCCGGCGCTGAAGAAGGCCGACATCGGCGTGGCCATGGGCATCACCGGCACCGAGGTCTCCAAAGGCGCGGCGGTGATGATCCTGACCGACGACAACTTCGCCACCATCGTCAAGGCGGTGGAGTACGGTCGGGCGCTCTACGACAACCTGTCCAAGTACATCCGCTTCCAGATGACGGCGCTGGTGGCGTTCATCGTCAGCTACCTTGGTGCGGCGTTCTTCGTCATCGCCGGCGGCGTGCAGTTCTCGCCGGTGGTGGTCCTCTGGGTCAACTTCCTGGTCCAGGTGCCCATCGCCATCGCCCTCGGCTACGACAACCCCTCGCCAGGGCTGATGGAGCGCAAGCCGCGGCCGTTGAGCCAACCGGTGTTGACCCGCAACCAATGGGTGCGCATCGCGTTCATCGGCGTGCTCATGGCCATTGGCACGCTGATCCTCGAGTCCATCTACGAGCCGCAGGGCGCCGAGATTGCCAACTCCATGGGGTTCGTCGTCTTCTCGCTGTTCAACATCGTGATGGGTCTGAGCGCGCGCAGCGAGACCGACACCGTGTTCTCGCGCGACATCATCAACGACCGCCGGCAGTTGGGGCTTTTCGGGTTGGCCCTGTTGCTGACGATCCTCCCCACCGAGCTTGGCTTCCTGGCCAACCGGTTTGCTCTGACCTCGTTGGTCGGCGATTACAAGTGGCTGATCTGCATCGGCTTCGCCTTCGCCCTGCTGCTGGTGATCGAACTGATGAAGGTCTTCCTGCGCAGGAGCGGCGGCGAGAACAAGCTGCCGGCCGCACCTGCCACGCCGGCCACGTCCGCAAGCAGCGGATGACAACGACCTATCTTTAACCGAACGAGAAACCGGGTTTTGTCCATCTTTGAGACGAGACCCGGTTTCTCGTGTCCAGTCTGGCGACGCTTCGCGTCCCACCCCCTTGCAAACTCCAAACCAGTGAGGTCATCATGTCTGATGAAAGCCTGCCAAAACTGTCCGCTGCGCCGATTCCGGTGCAAACACATGTCCTGCGTCTCGAAGAACGTCTTGCCAAAGGCAAAGCACTACGTGACGTCGCCGGCCGCGGCGTCCACAAGGACTGGATGCCGCCCGCCAATCGCCCCGATCCCGTCGACCTGTTGGTCGAAAACAGCAAGGGGCGGCTGGAAGAACTGGTCCCGATTCGCTATGGCAGGATGCTGGCCAGCCCGTTTGCCTTCTACCGCGGTGCCGCCGCGATCATGGCCTGTGACCTGGCGCAGACGCCCGCCACCGGCCTGACCGTGCTGGCCGACGGGGACTGTCACCTGATGAATTTCGGCGGCTTCGCCACCGCCGAACGCAAGGTGATCTTCGATCTCAACGACTTTGATGAAGCCTCGTTCGCCCCGTGGGAGTGGGATGTCAAGCGGTTAGCTGCCAGCTTTGTGATTGCCGGGCGCTCAAACAGCTTCACGGCGACCGATTGCCGGGAAGCGGCCTGGCTGGCCGCGCAAAGCTACCGCCAGCGCATGGCAGAGTACTCTGCCATGCCGGTGCTGCAGGTGTGGAACGACGCCTTCGACTTCGACACCATTGTCGAGAACATGACCGACAAAGACCTGAAGCGATTCTATTCCAAGAAACTGGCCGGCGCAGTGGAGCGCAGCGCCCATGAAAAAGAATTCGCCAAGCTGACCTTCTCGGCCGGCGACGTGCCGCGCATCGTGGACCAACCCCCGTTGATCTTCCACTATGGCGACGAGCGCGACGCAACCATGCGCGAGTACGCGGTGACAGCTCTTGAGGACTACAAGGCAACGCTGATCCCGGCCCGGCGGCTGCTGCTCGACCGCTTCGAGATCGTCGACTACGCCGTCAAGGTGGTGGGAGTGGGCAGCGTGGGCACGTTCTGCGGCATTCTGCTGCTGATGTCCGGCAACGGCGACCCGCTCTTCCTCCAGTTCAAGGAAGCGCGCCAGTCGGTGCTGGAGCCCTACTGCGGCGCCAGCCCCTTCGGCCACGCCGGCCAGCGTGTCGTCGCCGGCCAGCGCGCGATGCAGGCGGCCAGCGATATCTTCCTGGGCTGGGCGACAGGTCCGGGCGAGCAACACCGGCATTTCTTCATCCGTCAGCTCAGCGACGCCAAGATCAAGCCGGTGGTCGAGGTCATGAAGGCTGCCAACCTGAAGGGGTATGCCCGGTTGTGCGGCATGGCGCTGGCGCGGCGCACGCGCACCGGCGACGCAGCCGTCTTGACCGGCTACATGGGCAAGAGCAGCGCCTTCGAAGACGCCCTGGCCGATTTCAGCGTCGCCTACGCCGACCAGAACAGCGCGACTACGACGCCCTGGTAGCCGCGGTGCGGGGCGGGAAGATCGAGGCGCATCTGGAGTGAGCGCAAGTGCGCCGCCCAACGAACGCAAAAAGGCGCCAGGAATTGCCGGCGCCTTTTGTGCTGTTCACCGAACAGCAGCCGCAGCTGCCCTGCCCTACCGGCGATAGGCTGCGATGTAGAATGGCCGCTTGACCACCACCGCTCGCTTGGGCTGGTCGCGGATCACGATGTCGATCTCGCTGCCCAGCTTGGCGTTGGCCTTGGGACGTAGGCCAGCCCCACGAAGCGGCCCGTGGTGGGCGACTTCATGCCGGTCGTCACCTCGCCGACGACCTCGCCGTCCACCGCCACTGCGTAGCCGCCCCTGGGCACGGCCTTGTCCACCATCTCAAAGCCGACCAGGAGATGGCCGGCGCCCTCCAGCTTGATCTTCAGCAGCGCGTCGCGGCCCACGAAATCACCCTTGGCGAAGCTGATGGCCCAGCCCAGCCGGGCGCTGATGGGATCGATGTCCTGCTCGATCTCGTGGCCGTAGAGCGGCAGGCACGGCTCGAAGCGCAGCGAGTCCCTCGCCGCCAGCCCGCAGGGCAGCAGCCCGTCATCTGCGCCCGCCTCCAGCACAGTGTTCCACACGAAGGGGGCCTGCTCCACCGGGAAGAACAGCTCGTAGCCATACTCCCCCGTGTAGCCGGTCGCGCCCAGGACGGTCGCCACGCCGGCCACCTCGGTCTCCAGGCAGGAATGGAAGGGCATGGCGTCCAGATCAGCCGGCGTCAGCCGCTGCAGGATCTCCTGCGCCTTGGGCCCTTGCAGCGCCAGCATGTAGGTTGCGTCGGAGATGTCTTCCAGGGTTATGTCAAACTCGTGGGCGTGCGCCTGCATCCAGGCCACGTCCTTGGCGCGGTTGGAGGCGTTGATCACCACCCACCAGCGGTGCTCGCCCAGCCGGTAGACGAAGATGTCGTCCACCACGCCGCCGTCGGCGTAGCACATCAGGCTGTAGCGCGCGCCCAACACCGGCAGGTCGCTCAGGTCGCCGACCTGGATGTGTTGCAGGAAAGCCAGCGCGTCCGGCCCCTGCACCTCGACCTGTCCCATATGGTCGATGTCGAACAGCCCGGCGGCCGTGCGGACGGCGTTGTGTTCAACGGTCGGCCCCAGGTGGTCGTACTGCACCGGCAGCTCCCACCCGGCAAAGGGGACGATGCGCCCGTTGAGCTTCAGATGTTCGTCGTAGAGCGCCGTGCGGCGCAACTGCTCTGCCATGGTTGGCTGCCTTTCATGATGATCCGGGAGTGACAGTGCTGAATCGCAACATTCCGGTCCGGACGCGGAGATCAGCTTAACCGCTCAACAGCACTGTCACTCCTCGCCTGCCTCGGCCTCGATCTCGTCGTCGGCGGTGACGGTGATGTCGCCGACTTCCTTGGTGCGCAGCGCCAGCGCAACGCGGTATGAGCCGGGGCTCAACTGGTGGCCGGGAACGGCGACCCGGGCGGTGTAGTTGACGCCGAAGACAACCGATTTGCCTTTGTTGATCTCCTCCGCCGTGCGCATGATCGGCGTCGGCGGACGGGAATGGCCTTCCTGTGGCCGCTCAAGCTGAAAAACAACCTGTTCGCCCGAGTACTGCTGGCCGTCGATGGTCAACGGCCCCGCGCCGATCAGCGTGGTGGGGGCGAGGCGGTTGCGGAACATGACTTCGAAACCGTCGGCGGTGTTGCGCAGGCTGTCCTTTTCGTAGAACTTGCTCAATATCGATGTTGGTGAACTGTTCATTTCTGACTACTCGATTGGCTCAATCATTTCGCCCCGATCTGTTGCGGCGGCTCCAGCGCCATTGCGGCCGGTCAATGTCCGGGTTATCAGGCGGCACGGTCGGAGACCGGCCGCAGCCGGGGCTCAGGGAAACCCTGGGAAACCGGGGAACCGGCCGCGCCGCTTGCCGCCCGCCTCGGACATCTGCTTCATCATCTTCTTGATCTGCTTGAACTGCGACAGCAGCTCGTTGATGTCCTGCACCTCGGTGCCGGAGCCGCGCGCCACGCGCCGCTTGCGGCTGGCGTTCATGGTCTCGGGGTGGCGGCGCTCGTCCAGCGTCATGGAGCTGATGATGGCCTCGATACGCCGCATCTGCGTGTCGGTCACATCGGGCGACAGGTCCTTGGTCATGCCGCGCATGCCGGGGATCATGTCCATGATCTGGCTCAGCGGCCCCATCTTGCGCACCTGCTGCATCTGCTGCATGAAGTCGTCCAGGTCGAACTCGCCCTTCATCAGCCGCTTGGCAGCCGACATCGACTTTTCCTGGTCCATGGTGGACTGGGCGCGCTCGATCAGGCTCAGCATGTCGCCCATGCCCAGGATGCGGCTGGCCATGCGGTCCGGGTGGAAGACCTCCAGCGCGTCGGTCTTCTCGCCGACACCCAGATACTTGATGGGAACGCCGGTCACCTCGCGCATGGAAATGGCCGCGCCGCCGCGCGCGTCGCCGTCCACCTTGGTCAGGATCAAGCCGGTGACGCCCAACCGGTCGTTGAAGGTCTTGGCGACGTTGACAGCCTGCTGGCCGGTCATCGAGTCGGCCACCAGCAGGATCTCCTGCGGCCTGGTGCGCCTTGATCTCGTCCAGCTCGGCCATCATCTCTTCGTTGATCTGCAGGCGGCCGGCCGTGTCCAGGATGACCACCGTGTAGGCGGCGTCGCGGGCGCGCTTGACCGCGTTGGCGCAGATGACCGGCGGCGGCACCTTGTCGCCCTCGCTGTGGACGGGGATATCCAGTTGCTTGCCCAGCACCTCGAGCTGATGAATGGCGGCCGGGCGATAGGTGTCGGCGGCCACCAGCAGCGGACGCTGGTTGCTCTTGCGCAGGCTCAGCGCCAGCTTGGCCGAGGTGGTGGTCTTGCCGGAGCCTTGCAGGCCGACCATCATGATGACGTGCGGCGTCGGGCCGGACAGGTCCAGCTTGGCCGGCTCGCCCAGGATCGCGATCAGCTCCTCGTTGACGATCTTGACGACCTGCTGGGCCGGCGTCAGGCTCTTCATCACCTCAGCGCCGACAGCCCGCTCCTTGACGCGCGCCACGAAGTCCTTGACGACCTTGTAGTTGACGTCGGCTTCCAGCAGCGCCAGCCGCACCTCGCGCATGGCCACTTCAACATCGGCCTCGGACAAGCGGCCGCGGCTGGCCAGGCCGTCGAAGACGCGCTGCAACTTATCGGTAAGCGATTCAAACATCGGGATTTCCTCGTTCAGAAGGCTGATTAGGACGACTTCATTCTACGTTGCCGCGGGGCTTTCGTCAAGTAAAGATGACCCATTCCAGTTTGTCAGCCGGTTGCGTCTATGCTACAGTAGCGCAACGATGATCAAGAAAGAAATAGTCCCCTCGACGGACAAAATGCTGGCGACTTTCGAATACGCAGCCGCGGTGCGCGCCAAGACCGTGCACCTGGTCGGCGACTTCAACGGCTGGAGCGAGACCGACACACCCATGACCCTGGACAAGCGGCGCGGCCTTTGGACGCACAAGCTCGAACTGGCGCGCGGCCGCGACTACCAGTTCCGCTATCTCGTGGACGGCACGACCTGGCACAACGACTGGCACGCCGACGACTACGTGCCCAATCCCTACGACAGCGACAACTCGGTGGTCAGCACGTAATGCGTACTGCGTGTTGCGTGGACGGTCGCGCGTTACGCATTACGTAACTACGAACTACGCCTTCCATGACACCCAAGACGCCCCAACACCCCCTCGTCTCCACCTTTTCCATCGTCGCCCGCGATCCGCTGAACGGCGATCTGGGTGTGGCGACGCAGAGCAAGTTCCTGGCCGTCGGCAGCATCGTGCCGTGGGCGCAGGCCACCGCGGGCGCCGTGGCGACACAGGCCAACGCCAACTTCACCTACGGCCCCGACGGGCTGGCGCTGCTCGCGTCTGGCCTGCCGGCAGAAGCGGCGCTGCAACGGCTGGTCGAAGCTGATCCGGAGCGCGCCCACCGGCAGGTCGGTATCGTCGACGCGCGCGGCGGCTCGGCCACCTTCACCGGCGAAGCGTGCTTCGACTGGGCAGGCGGCCTTGCCGGGCCGGACTTCGCCTGCCAGGGCAACATTCTTGTCGGCGCCGCCACGGTTCAGGCGATGGCCGACGCATTCCTCAGCAGCACCGGGCCGCTGGCCGAGCGGCTGGTAGCGGTGCGGGCGGCCGGGCAGGCCCGCGGCGGCGACAGCCGCGGCCAGCAGTCAGCCGCGCTGTTGGTGGCGCGCGCCGGCGGCGGCTACGGCGGCAACAACGATCGCTACATCGACCTGCGGGTGGACGACCACCCACAGCCCATCGACGAGCTGGCGCGCATCCTGCGCATCCACCGGTTGCTGTTCGAGAAAACCCCGCCGGAAGATTGCATTCCTGTAACCCCACAACTGGCGCTTGATATCCAGACCCGGCTGCACGAGCTTGGATTCTACCGCAGATCGCCCAACGGTCGGCTGGACGACGAGACACGCGCGGCGCTGGAAGCATGGGCCGGCGTGGAGAACCTGGAAGAGCGCCTGCGCAGCGACGACCTGCTCGATCCGCAGGTGCTGGCAAGCCTGCGTGTGCCGGCCGGTGGCTAGATCCTTCTCATAACCCCCATCCGCCGCCGTGGCGCGAAAGGAGTCGCTGCCTGGATCGGGCCCGGTCCAGGCAGCGCCTCCTTTCATATGGGCAACTATCTTCCCGTTACGATGCTTGGGATGAACATCTTCGGCCGCAGAATCGACTCGTGCTGGCTGAGAAACAGGTCACGCTCGCTGCTGCTGGTCGAGCCGGCCCACACCAGGTTGATCTCGCCGTTGGGCGCGCCTGCCAACGCCGGCTCACCCAGACCGCGCTCGTTGCTCACCAATGGCATCTCGGAGTCCCACGCCTCTGCTCCGACGAATCGCTTGCGATACACGAGAGTCGTCCCCTCTTGCCAGACCACACTGACCTGGCTGGCCTGCGTCACCGCGATGGTGGCGCGGTGCGCGTTCTGCCCGCCTTCAGAGATATCCCGCACGGCAGACCAGTTGGCCTGGCGTCCCGTCCGATAGCGCACCTGAGAGGTGGCGCCGGTTTGCTCGCACCACACCAGGTGGACCTTGCTCTCGCCGTCCGCCGCCAGAGCCGCCCGCATCGAATCCGAATCAGGCGTCAGGGAGACGTTCTCCGGCGCGGGCCAGCTATAGACGTGGCCCTGGGCAAAGTAGATCTCGCTCTTTCCGCCCGAGATGCTCGCTCCCTGGTACGCCAGGTAAAGGATGTCTTGCTTGCTGTCCGCCACAAGCGCAGGGATGTTGCCGCGCGCGTTCTGGATCGGCTCGTTGAGCCAGGTCGACTCCAGCCAGCCGTGGTAGATGATGGAAAATCCCGGCGACGTATCGGCCCAACTTGCATGCACCATCCCTGAGCGGTCGATCGCCAGCGCCGGTGAGGTCGCGTCGCCGCTGGTCTTGGAAACCATCCTGGGCAGCGACCAGGTGTCGCCGCTCCAGACCGCATAGAACACCCGATAGCGACCAAAGAACGAGCTGGAAAAGACAAGATGCACGCTGCCGTCTGCCGCCAGACCGGCCGCCGGCTCGAATCCCGTCACCATTGCAGCAGGGGAAGACCAAACGCCATTGCGCCGAAACGTGTGATAGATGCGATTATCCTCTTCCCACAGCGCGTGCAGTTGACCGCTGGGGCCCGCCAGCAAGACCGGATTGGTCACGCGGGCCGGCGAGTTGGAAAGATTGCGCGGCTGGGTCCAGCCCGGAACAAGCATCTGCTGGTCGTTGTTGATATCAGTGGGTACGGATTCGGACATTGGGACGATACTCCCTGCGGCGTTCGGTGCGATGCGTGGCGACGAGCCGTTGGCGAGCGATACGGCCAGGGTCTTGCCGGCATCTTCTGGCAAACTGGCAGCGACGAGACGGACTATGAATGCGAGGTTAGGTCGGGGAATTTTCGAAGACGGAAGATCAAGACTGGCTGGCCGGACACCACCGATGGCCAGGCCGCACAACAAGCCAAACCAGCCGGCCGCGCACAACAACAGCCAACTCAAGAGAAGCGGCGGTCGCGGTTTCGGCATGACGATGTTGGTGGTGAACCGAACCGTGGTCTGTTGTTTCACTGCCTGCAAAGATTCTGGGCGGTATGTGATCTGGACGGTTTGCAGTGTTCGTAGCAGGCGCTTCAGGGCCTGCTACGAACAAGAAGTGACGGCACCGGATATGCTCAACAGCAAGTATACCCGAGTCTCAGGAGATGTGTCAATGCCCAAAGCGGGCTGTTGCACTGCAATTGTTCATGTTTCCCCACCAGCGTTGAGTCAGTTGATTGCAAGCGCTTCGAGCGTAGGCGGCGGCGGCGGCGTGAACGGCAACGTGGGGACAGGCGTGTAGGTCGCGGTCGGTGGCGGCGGCACCTCGGTCGGCGTCGACACCGGCGGTGGCGTTGACGTCGGTGGTGCCGCCGGGGTGGTGGGCGTGTTGGTCGGAATTGGCGGCGGCTCGGTCGGTGTCGCGGTCGGCGGCTCAGGCGTGAACGTTGCTGTCGGCGGCGCTGTGGTTGGCGTTGCCGTCGGCGATCCCGCGGCAGGCGTTGGCGTGGCCGTCGCACCCGGCGTTTCAGTGGACGTCGCCGTCGCAGCCGGCGTGTCGGTTGGGGTCGGCGTCGCGCCTGGCGTGCCGGTTGGAGTCGGCGTTGCGGCCGGCGTACCGGTTGGAGTCGGCGTTGCGGCCGGCGTGCCGGTTGGAGTTGGCGTCGCGGCTGGCGTGCCGGTTGGGGTCGGCGTTGCAACGGGCGTAGAAGTCGGCGTCGAGGTTGGACCAACCACGTTCACCCTGACGGCGCGAAGCTGTCCACCGGTGCTGATAGCCTCGATCTCGGCATACAGTCCGACGGCCGGCGGATCGCCGCTGAACTGCGCTCCTGCGACGTTGACTGTCTGGCCAGCAACCACCCAGATGTCGCCGGAGATCGACTGGATAGTACCAAAAACGTACACATACTCGACTTCTTGCACGGAAACCGAGGTTGCCTGCCACATCTGGTTGGCGCGGCGTCTCGCCCGCACCGAAGCAACCTTGCCAACGGCGGGCGTCCCGCTGATCGATGCGTCCGACACATCGACGGTCGTGTTGCCAACAACCCAGATATCTCCCGACATGGACTGAATTGTGCCCGTCCATTCCCTGGTCTCGTAGACGGAGCTGGTCACGCGGATCAATGTCGCCACGAACGCCGGCGGATCGGGCATGATGATCCCCTCGATTGCGACCTCGGCGCCGACCTCGGCCGGTCCCATAGATTCGTCGATCTGCGTGTCGGGAGTCAGCAGAATCCGCCGACCGCCTACCGACCACCATGTCGGGTGAATCTCCTCGATCAAACCGAAGTGCGACCCGGGATACGGCGCCAACGTTGCGGTCGGCGTCGGCGACACAGCGGGAGTACCGGATGCGGTCGCGGTGGGCGTTGCGGTCAACACCGTTGTCAACGCTGCTGTCGCGGTGATAACGGGCGTCGCGGTCAACGTTGCAGTAGCAGTCGGCCGCGTGACCGTCGTATCAGTAGGACGCGGCCTGGCCGTCGCGGTAGCGGTCGACCGCTCGGGCGCAAGAATCGCCCTGACCGGTGTACCTGTCGCGGTGGCAGTGGCAGTTGGCGTCGGCGCAGCGGCGCCGTCCCCGCCGAACACCACCACCCGACCGGCGATGAGCCGTCCCTGGCCGTCAGAGTAGGCAGTCACCAAGACTTGCCGGCCAACCGCCGGCACGCCGATCACCTCGGCATCGCCCGGCACGAAAACGGGCAGCGCCATCCCGCTGATGGTCCACATGCCGTCGAGCATCGACTGGATGGTTCCGGGGAACTGAACCTCGATCTGGCGACCCGCGTCAACCACGTCTACCACCTCTTGCCGGCGACGTTGATCGAAGATCTCAAGCAACTGCGCCCGCTCGCGTTCGTCCACCGTGACTGCTACCCGGGCCCGTTCAGCGGCCAGTTTCACCGGATAGAGGGCATCGCCGGGCAAGGCATTGGATGCCACGGTCAAGGCCGTGCCGCCCAGCCCGAAGAAGGTCGCCAACAACAGAAAAACGACTGCCACGGCTCGCCAAACCGGCTGACGGAACAGAACCGCCAACCCGGCCAGAGCGCCAGCCAGCCAGCCCGGTTTGTTCTGTCGCCCGGCGTACTCGCGTGCGCTGGCAAGAAACGCGGCGCGCTCCGAGGCAATCTGCGAGGCGGTGCGCTGTGGGGCTGGCTGGGCTGCGGCTTGCAGCGCGTTGACCACATCCAGCGATACGCGGAGTTCTGCGGCATTTCTCGGGAACGCGGCCGCGCAATCGTCCACAGTAGCGCCCTCCGCCAGCATCGCCAGGCTATCCGCAAGGGCAACCTCGTCCGGAGCTGGTTCGGCAGCACCGAAAGCGCCGGCCGCAGCCAGGAATGCGCTGCGCGGCGCCTGGTATGCCTGTTCTGAGCGCGCGGGAACCGGACTGGCCAACGATCGCAGGGCAGCAGCGATCTGCAGGAGCGAAGCAATCTCCGCCTGCTCGGCCGCGTTTCCGCTCAAGCTATCTTCGAGGGATGCGCCCGTCTCCAGCTTCTGGAGACAGCGCTCGAAGATGGCCTCGATCTCAGCCATGGTTACGCCTGATTCTCCATAATGCGCCGCAGGGAAGAGACAGCCCGATACTGCAGCGCCTTGATAGCGCCTTCGGTCTTGCCCATGTTGTCGGCAACTTCGATGATGCTCATGCCTTCCAGGAAGCGAAGCGTCACAACCTGCGCCTGCTCTTCGGTTAGCCGATTGATGGCCAGCCGCAAGCGCTCAGCAGCCATGGAACGCTCGGCTGCGCTTTCGGGACTTTCGCCTTTCGATTGGAGTCCTGACATATCATCCAATGAAACCTGGGTGGTGCGTCCCCTGCGGCGATAGTAGTCGATGACCAGGTTGTGTGCGATGCGATAGAGCCACCCGGAAAAAGACGTTTCCCAGGCACGCTCTTGCTGGATAGATTCGAGGACGCGCAGAAAAACCTGCGACGTCAGATCTTGAGCCACGGACTGATTGCCTACTCGATGGTAGATGTAGCTGTAGATCTTGGCTTCGAAGTGGTCGTAAATCGCAGCCAGGGCAGTGACGTCGTAGGCCTTAGCAAGTTGGAGATAGTGGCTCTCCGACTCGGTTGTCCAGTTTGACACCCTCATCACCTTCTATGACGATGGATTTCGTGCAAAGTAACGGGATCATTACAAAATTGCCCCACAATTGGTGTCATTCGTCCGATGACCCACAAAATAGCAGCACGGCCGGATCGCCTTGCGGCGAGTCGGGGCCCCGGCGAGATCGCGTGCGCCAAGTACGGCTGAGTCACGGACCCGCGCTTGTGGCTAGCCCGGTTTGCCCTCGGAGGATTCCTGCAAGCGCACCGTCCTGCGCACCACCAGCACCCGCTGGATCGCAGTGACGTTGCTGAGGATTGCCAGCAGCCACAGGACGATGGTCAGAGCGTCGGGCAACGCGGCAATGGGTTGCCAGGTACCTAGCAGCAAACCAATGACCAGCAGCACGACCCGCTCGGCGCGCGTCAGAATCCCGTCCTTGCAAGGAATGTTCAGGCTCTCAGCCTTGGCGCGGGTATAGCTTACCAGCAGCGATCCAACAATGGCAGCATAGATCAGCAGTGTTTGCGTGCTCGAGTCGGGCTGGCCGGCGTAATAGACCAACAGGCCAAAGAGCACGATGGCTTCGGCGTAGCGGTCGATGGTGGCGTCGAAAAATGCGCCGAAGCGGCTGACCTGACCGGTCATGCGGGCCAGCGTCCCGTCGAACGCGTCGAAGATGGAGAAGAATATCAGGAGGATTCCGGCGAGCCGCAGGTAGCCGGTCGCAATCACCACCGCTACGATTGACTGCAAAACCAGTCCGATCAGAGTTAGCTGATTGGGCGTGACGCCCAGCCGATTGAAGAAGCGGGCTACCGCCTCCAGCACGCCGCGAAAGGTCTTGCGTAACCAGGCTGTGAGCACGTTGGTGGGTCGCCTTTCCAAAGTTGTGGGGTTGCAATATGGCAAGGATGAACACGCGTTTTGTTGTGCTGTCGCTATGATACTCCCATCATCGGGCCGTGTCAAAGGCGGCGGGCTACAACCTGGCGGGGTCGCCACGGGCGTCGGTCGCGAATTCGTCAAACTGATTTGCGACCGCGTTGCCGCTGTGGTACATTAATCGCAGTCGCTCAGGCAGCATACCATGGCCGATCCATCCATCCGCAAAGTTGCAGACCTCATCCGCGCTGCCAGGTCCGTCGTCGTCCTGACGGGGGCCGGCGTCAGCACGCCTTCCGGCATCCCCGATTTCCGCAGCCCCTTCTCCGGCCTTTGGAACACCTTCGACCCGATGGAGGTCGCGTCGATCTGGGGGTTCCACGACAACCCGGAGCGCTTCTACCGCTGGTTCATGCCGGTGGCGCGCGCCATTCGCACGGCGCGCCCGAACGCGGCGCACCACGCGCTGGCTGCGCTGGAGCGGGCCGGCCGGCTGGATCTGCTGGTGACGCAGAACATCGACGGGCTGCATCAGCAAGCCGGCTCCGCCGCGGTCGTTGAGCTGCACGGGGACGTGCGGACGGCGCGCTGCCTGGGCTGTGACTGGCAAGCCGGCAGCGAGCTGCTATGGGCGAGGGTAGAAAGGGGAGAGGTGCTGCGCTGCGAGACGTGCGGCAGCCTGCTCAAGCCCAACGCGATCCTGTTCGGTGAGCCGCTGCCCTATGAGAGCCTGCGGCGGGCGCAGGAGGCCGCGCTGCGCTGTGACCTGATGGTGGCCATCGGTACATCGCTGGAGGTGGAACCGGCCAGCGACCTGCCGTACCTGGCCCGCCGCCGCGGCAGCCGCGTTGTCATCATCAACCGCCAGCCCACCTTGGCCGATTCGCTGGCGGAGGTCACGATCCGGGGCGATATCGCTGACGTAGTACCGCAACTGGTCGAAGCGGTGCGGCTCTAGAACCTACGGTCCCCCGTGCGCTGGCCGGTTTGCGTCCGAACCAGCAAAAGCGTGGTCAGGAAAGCAGAAAGAACCATGCGATGACAACCAGGCCGACCACGACCCGGTAGTAGCCGAAGATTTTGAAGTCGTGGTTCGAGATGTAGCGCAGCAGCCAGCGAATCACCAGCAGCGACACCAGAAACGACACCACGGTGCCAACCAGCAGGTTGAGCACATCGCTCCCCGAAACCTGATCGAGACTCGTCGCCAGGTCAAAGACAGTGGCGGCGCCCAGGGTAGAAATTGCCAGATAAAAGGAAAAGCTGGTCGCCGTCGGCCGGTCAAGACCGGTCAGCAGGCCGCCGATGATGGTCGACGCCGCCCGCGACGCGCCGGGGATCAGGGCGACGATCTGCGCCACGCCCACTCCCAGCGCCTGACGCGGCGAGACCGAATAGACCGAGGACGTGCCGACGGAATGATCGTGTCGCTCCACCAGGAGGATAATGACGCCGCCGAGGATCAGCGCCGCGGCTACCACGCTGGGAGTGAACAGCACCTCCTTGATCCAGTCGTGCAGCACCACGCCGACCAGTGCGGCCGGCAGAAACGCGATCACTATGTTGAGCCAGAACCGCTGCACGGTGCGGTTATGGGGTACCGTGCGGACCT
This sequence comes from Caldilineales bacterium, assembly GCA_041391245.1. Lineage (GTDB taxonomy): Bacteria > Chloroflexota > Anaerolineae > JAAEKA01 > JAAEKA01 > JACKBK01. The sequence continues at coordinate 171,296 of JAWKOJ010000006.1, read as the reverse complement.
GCTGCCAGAGGTCGCCTCGGTAGTAGAACACCACCGCCAGGACCGCACCAAGCTGGATGAAGATCTCGAACGTCCCGCCCAGACTGCCCTCAAACTTCAGCAAATCAGAGAAGACGATCAGATGACCGGTGGATGAGATCGGAAGAAACTCGGTCAGGCCTTCGACGATTCAACAGGACAGCTTGCCAGAGCTGCGCCAGGTTTTCAAGCATGACAGCGTGCCTTTCAAACAAAAACGTGGCTGCAAGCGCCAAGCTCGCAGCCACGTCAGTATACGCCTTGCAGCGCTTCTGTCAAAGCGCCGCCCGCTGTCAGTTACCAGTCACCAGTTGCCAGTCATCAGTGATCAGTTACCAGTCTCCAGTGATCAGTAGCCGACCATCGTAACTGACTTCTGATTACCGATTACTGTTCACTGATCACCTCCCCTACGGCCGCGCCTGCAAGGTCACATCCACCTGCGCCTTGCGGCCGTTGCTGTGCACGACATCCAGGGTCACGGTGTCGCCAGGTCCCGTGTTGAAGGTGAGATAGGCCATCAGGTCGTCCATGCTGCCGATGGCCGCGCCGTCGATGCCGACCACGACATCCCCGCCGACCGGCACCTGCAGACCCTCGACCTGCGTAACCCGCGATCCGCCCCGCAGACCTGCCAGCGCTGCCGGGCCATTGGCGGCCACCGAGCTGATCAGCACGCCGTGGGTTCCCTCGTCCAGGTTAAGCACATCCACCAGGTCGGGCAACACGGTCTGCCCGGCGATGCCCAGCCACGAATAGGAGAAGTTGCCGTCCTTGATCAGCGCGGGAACGACGCGCTTGGCGATGTTGACAGGCACCGAGAAGCCGATGCCTGAGTTGCTGCCGCTGTTGCTGACAATCTGCGTGTTGATGCCGATGACGTGTCCCTCGCGGTCCACCAGTGGTCCGCCTGAGTTGCCCGGATTGATGGGCGCATCGGTTTGAATCACGCGCGGGATCGCGAACTGGCTGGTGCCGCTGTTGATGTTGCGGCCCAGCGCGCTGATGATGCCGGCGGTCATGGTGTTGTCCAGCCCGAACGGGTTGCCAAGCGCTACCGCCAACTGGCCAACATTCAGTTTGTCGCTGTCACCCAGGGTCACCGGAGTCAGGCCGCCGGCAGGTACGTCAACCTCGATCACGGCCAGATCGGACTCGGGATCGGTACCCAGCACCTTGGCCGTGGCGCGGTCGCCGTCGGCAAAACTCACCAGCACCTGCGTGGCGCCGCTGACCACGTGGTTGTTGGTAACGATGTGTCCCTCGTTGTCCCACACAAACCCCGACCCCTGGCCCTGCGCCACCTGGATGTGCACCACCGACGGCAGCACGGCGTCGTAGATCGCACCCAACACCTGCTCTTCGGCCGTCACCGCTTGCAGCGCATCGGCGGACGAAAGGACTGACGTCGACGGCGGCTGAACTGAAGGCGCCGCAGAAGGCGCCAGGGAAATCGACGCGCTACCTGGGTTAGAAGTCGCCGTGCTTGCCTGAACGGCCTGGTTCTGCGCCGAACCGGGCGTATTGCTGAACACCGTCGCAAAGGCGCCGCCGACCAGAGCTCCGGCCAGTACCAACAGAACAATCATACGAAAGGAAATGCGCATTTCAGTTACCTCGACAATCGGTTATCCAGTACATCGACGGAGCGCGCTCCGTCTTTTTTGCTTCAAGTGCCTGTATCAAACCACATCATAGCCGGCTTTTCTCAAGCCTGTATGAATTCGACCTTAAAGGATTCTTAAGGCCCTGGAACCTAACCCGCCTTGCATCTTCACCCGGAAGTTGTATAATGGCCTTGTCACGTCTTCCTGTTGCACAAACGAAACGGTCGTGCGGTTGGGAACGACTTCTGGTGCACGCGTGAAACGCAAGGCAGGTCGTGAAACGCGTCATGGCGAGAAAGACTCACGTTTCCCGCCGTCGTTTCAGAGAAGCAACCACACGAACTTCCAACGAGCCGTCCTTTCCACTCCTATTCGAGCACGCATTCAACTTTATGAGTGATCCTGTAGACACCAAGTCGCTGACGCTGGCCGGCCTTGCCCACCGCTGCAACGAGGAGACTCACCTCTTCTTTCGCCGCCTCGATTATGACCCTCGTTACTGCTATGAGTTGTTCCGGCGGGCGATTGTCGAGGCGAATCAGGACGCGCACGCATGCCTGTACAGTCAGTACCTGCCGTTGGTTGCCGGCTGGGTCGAGCGACATCCCGCCTTCCATACTTCCAACGAGGAGATGGACTACTTCATCAACCGCTCCTTCGAGAAGCTCTGGCACGCAGTCACGCCGGCCAAGTTCGCCCGCTTCGGCGATCTCAAGTCGCTGCTGCGCTACCTCAAGATGTGCACCAACAGCGCCATCGTCGATTTCAACCGCGGCCGCGAGCTGGCGATTATCGAAGAGGGATCCGACTCGGAGGAGATGCGCGTGGCGCCGGCGCCGGGCGACATCGAGGAAGACACCATCGAGCGTGTCGATCGCAGCCGCTTCTGGGGTCTCATCGAGGAACGGCTGAACAGCGAAAAGGAACGTGCCGTCATCTACGCGTCGTTCGTGCTCGGTATGAAGCCGGCCGAACTGATCGAAAGTCAGCCCGACCTTTTCGATGATATCAAGGACGTGTACCGGACGAAGCAGAATGTGCTGGAACGACTGCGGCGGGACAATCAATTGGCCAGTTTGCTGGCCGGGGCTGCCTGAAATGTGCTGCCAGGAACGTTCATTGTGACAGAAGGAGACACATTCATGGCATGTGATATCATTGCTCAATTCCCTGAAGGAGCCTTGCTGATGGTTCTTGACGGCGTGGCTGATCCCGCCGTTGTGCGGCACGTTGCACAGTGCCCCGACTGTGAGTCGAACCTGAAGTTGCTCCGGCAGACAGACTCCACCTTGCTTACCTCGCTCTACCGGGCCACATGCCCTCCCTCTCTGCAACTTGGTGAATACAGCCTTGGCTTGCTGCCCACGCTTGAAAGCACGCTGATTGAAACGCACCTCGCGACGTGCCCCCATTGCGCGGCGGAGTTGCGCCAGTTGGACGCATTCATGGCGCAGCCTGAACCAGCGCCCGCCGCGTCGCGCAGCGAAGCGCTGGCCGGGCCGGTGCGGGTGGTCATCGCGCGCCTGGTCAGCGGCCTCAACAACCTGGGCCAGCCGGCCGCAGCGCCCGCGTTTGCTGGCCTGCGCGGCAGCATAGACGGCCCAACGACCTACGAAGCCGGCGACCATCGCGCCGTCATCGAGATCGACGAGGATCTGGACCAGGCCGGCCGGCGCGCCCTCACCGGGCTGTTGGTCGGACCTGCCGTCGCGGGCGTGGCTGTCAACCTGTGGCGCAGCGGCATGCGCGTCGCGTCCACAGAAACTGACGCATTTGGCAACTTCGAACTGCTCGGCCTCGAATCGGGTGATTACGAACTCATTCTGTCAGGATCAGGCGTCGAAATCCACATTCAGTCGCTGCCAGTAGGCTGACCAGGGATCGAACTCTGAGTAGAGCGATTTCTTCCCATGAGCTGATCGAGACCCTGCTGACAATACCGGATCTCGACGCTCAAAAAACCCTGCTGCGGTCCAGCCTGCCACCATCGGACAACCGTCTTGCCGACGGCCTCAAGGAACAGGCCGACCGGTTTCTGCGCGTCCAGGTGCATCGCTCGCTGGACATGGCGTATCTCCTGCAGTATCTGGGCGACCTGCAAGGAGACGACTGCGACCGCGCGCTGGGGCTGCTTGCCGAGGCCAACGCGCTGACACTGGGCGGATTGGGCCAATACACCCTTGCCGTTGACCGCTACGACAGGGCAGCCGCACTCTACGACCAGCATGAGCAGGTTGCCGAGAAGGCCGGCGCGGTGGTCGGCAAGGTTTTCGCGCTGGCTATGCTGGGACAATACGAGGAAGCCCTGGAGACCGGCGCCCAGGCGCGGCCAGTCCTGGAGCAAAACCAGCAGTGGCGCGCGCTGGCTTACCTCTCCATGAACCTGGCCGTAGTCCACGGGCGGAGACGGGACGACGAACGGGCGCTGGTCGAGTTCGACAAGACGCGCGCGCTCTGTCTGCGCATCGGCGCCGATGGGCAGCGGCTGCTGCCGCTGGTCGAACAGGATCGCGCGATCGTGCTGCGCAACCTGGGTCGCTTTCAGGCATCCATCAAAGCCAACGAAACCGCGCTGCGGCTGCTGGAGCAAACCAACCAGAAAGCCGAGATCGGCCACGTCCAACACAATCTGGCCGCCACCTACGTGATGCTGGGGCGTTTCAACGAAGCCCTCGCACTGCTTGACCGGGCGCGTGACACCTTTCTGGCAGACGGCCGGCCGGTGGACGCCATCGAGGCTGATCTGGTCACCAGCCACTGCCTGCTGCAACTGCGGCGCTTCGACGACGCCTTGGAAAAGTGCCGCGACGTGCGCAACCTGTGCGCCGAGATCGGCCGCCAGCGCGAGGTTGCCGAGGCGCTGCTCAACGAGGCCGTGGCGCATACCGGACTGCATCGCTTCGATCTGGCCATCGCCGCCCTCAACGATGCCCGCGAGCGGTTCCGCGCCGAAGACAACCAGGTACTGGTGAACCGGGTCGACAGCGAGCGCGCTGCCCTGCTGGGGTTGCAGGGCCAGCACCGCGCCAGCCTGACGCTGGCCGTGCAGTGCGCCGGAGAGTTCGAGCGGCGCAACCTGCCCGTGCAGCAGGCCCAGGCTTCCCTGGTGGCCGCGCGCGCCGCCGTTGCGCTGGACGACCACAGCACCGCCCGTCAGTTGGCCGAACAGGCGCTGGCTACTGCCGAGAGAAAGCGCCTGGCCGAACTGGCTCACCAGGCGCACGCCATCCTGGCCGCCGATGCTGAGACGCAGGACAACCGCCAGGAAGCGCGCCAGCACTACGAGCTGGCCATTCAGGCGCTGGAGCGGCCGCGCGGCCGCGCCATGGTCGAGTTTCCGCCGGCTACCTGGAGGACAAACAGGCGCTCTACCAGCATGCGGTACGCCTCAGCCTGGAGCTGAACGACCCGGTCGCCGGGCTGGCATACGCCGAACGGGCCAAGTCACGGGCGCTGGTAGACATGCTGGCCTTCAAGCTGGACCTGGGCCTGACCGCGCGCCGGCCCGGCGACGAGGGGATCGTGGCCGAGCTGGAGCGGCTGCGCGAGCGGCGCGACCGGCTCTATCGTCGCTGGCAGGGCAGCGCAGATCTGGCCCGTACCGTCACGATATCGGACGCAGCCAACCAGGTGAGCGACGACGTGGTGACGCTGGAAACGCAGATGACGCAGCTCTGGCACAAGCTGTTGGTGCGCAACGCCGACTATGCCAGGGACATGACTCTCTGGCAGGTGCACACCGAGCCGATCCAGCCGTCGCTGGACGATCACACGGCCCTGCTAGAGTATTTTGCCACCGGCGAGGACGTCGTCGCCTTTGTGGTCACCAGACAAACCGTGACCGCGACGAGTCTGGGGCTGACCGAAAACGCGCTGCGGCGCAGCCTGCGGCGCCTGCTGCTCAACTTCGCAACGGTGCCGGGCAGCCAGCTTGACCAGATCCCCGGCCTGGCCGAGAACGCCCGCGGGGTGTTGCATCACCTCTACGTTCAACTCGTCGCCCCGGTGGCGCATCAGCTGGCCGGCTACCGGCGACTGATCGTGGTCCCGCACGGCTCGCTGCACTACCTGCCCTTTCAGGCGCTCTTCGACGGCCAACGCTACCTGGTAGAGCAGTTCGAGCTGGCGCGGCTGCCCGTGGCCAGCCTGCTGCGCTTCTGCTGCGACCAGCCGCGCACCGGGTCCGGCATCATGGCCCTGGGCAACTCCTTCGGCGGCCGGCTGCCCCACGCGCTGGACGAGGCGCGTGCCGTGGCCGGCCTTTGCGCAGGCGACCTCTACCTGGAAGAGGACGCCACGCCCGACAGGCTGCGCAGCGTTGCTGCCGACAAACGCGTGCTGCACCTGGCGGTGCACGGAGAATTCCGCCCCGACAACCCGCTGTTCTCCGGTCTGGCGCTGGCGGACGGCTGGCTGACGACGCTGGATATCTTCAATCTGCGGCTCAACGCTTCGCTGGTCACGTTGAGCGCCTGCCAGACCGGGCAGCACGTAGTGGGCGGCGGCGATGAGTTGCTGGGTCTGATGCGCGCCTTTTTCGCCGCCGGAACGTCGTCATTGGTGCTAAGCCAGTGGTCAGTGGAGGACCGGTCAACAGCGGCGCTGATGACCTCGTTCTATGGGCATCTGATGCAGGGCGCGACCAAAGGTGACGCGCTGCGGCGAGCGCAACTGCAGTTCATTCACGGCCAGTTAACGCAGGAGTTGCCCACGACCGCGTATACCCATCCTTATTTCTGGGCGCCGTTTTTCCTGGCCGGCGATGGCGGCCCGATCTAACGCCCGGCTGCCAGGACTCAATCAAGGTGACAGTCACTTTCGGAAAGTGACTGTCACCTGTTCACACACCCAAGGAGGAGGAACGATGAAACCTTCGAAACCGCGTCTCGCGACCCTGCTGCCGGTTGTTCTGCTGCTGGCCAGCCTGGGAGCCTCGTGCGTCATGCCTGTGCCACCCAATGAGACGCCGATGCCCGGCGCAACCTGGACGCCTGAACCGGTCGCCACCGAAACACCCGGGCCAATCTCCGGCGACCCCGACGAGATCCAGGCATACTGTTCAGCGTACAGCAAGGATGGCAAGAGTTTCCAGGAGGCAACTCCTGAGCCGTCAATGGGGCCAGCGGAACGGGCCGGTCTCACAGCCGAAGAGATGCCGTCGGTCGAGCAACTGCCGCGAATGGTTCGTCCCCCATTCTTGAATCTGATGTACGTCGATGGGCAGATTCTGTTGACGGGCGAGCAAAGCGCGATCGACAAGGTCGCCGAGGAGTTCAATCTCGACTTTGCCTATGCAGAATACGATCCGATCAGCCTGGGGGAGGGCCGCTCGATACGGCTCGCCGAGATCCCGGAGGGACGTTCCGTGGAGGAGGTGTCGTGCCTGTTCGAGCAGTTCGTGCTGGCCAATCCGGACCTCGATGCAGCCGCCGATCCCAACTATTTCATGAGCCCAGCCTGGCGCGGCGGCGGCAGCCCGTGGACGCAGAACGGATACTGGGCATCGAACCAGCCCGGCGGCGGCCTGGGCACAGCAAGCGCCGAGCAGTTCCTGAAACAATGGGCGTTGAGCGAAGACGGCATCGGCCTGATGCGGGACGGCGAGCGGGTCGTGGACGCCACGGGTGAAGGCGTGACCATCGCCGTTCTGGACACGTCGCCCTGGCGCGCGCCATGCCTCGGCCGCGGGCCGTGCAGCAAGCCTTGGGAGGTAAAGTGGTCAGCCAACCTGGCGTCGGGCGATCCGATATCCGAGACCATGAACTTGATAACCTGGGACATGGGGCCGGCAAATCCAAAGACCTGTCCCGGCAAGGATGGCTGGAACGAGAAACTAAACCGCGAGCGGCAGGACATCAGCAACCACGGCCTGTTCGTGGCCAGCCTGGCGCACCAGGTTGCCCCGCAAAGCACCATGCACCTCCTGCGGGTGCTGGAGGACGATGGCTGCGGCGACATGTTCAAGGTCCTGCAAGGTCTGCAACAGTTCGAGGACTACATGACGGCGGCATCGCAGGGCGGCGTTGTCGGCGGGAACATGCCGCTGAACAACACCGTGGTCAACCTGAGTCTGGGCGTCCACCTGCCGGACAACCCCGAGAATGTGGGGCTGCCCAAGGTCGTGACCGCCCTGAACGACAAGCTGAACCACATGACCAGCCTGGGCGCGGTGGTGGTGGCCGCGGCCGGCAACGACTCGTACTCAGCCGATCCGTCGGCCCAGGATGCAACTGATCCCGCCGCGCCCCTGCCCGGCGAGATACCGGCGGTGGAGTCGCAAGTCATCGGCGTGGCCGCCAGCACTTACGACAGGCAGCGCGGCTGTTTCTCCAACATCGGCGACGTGGCTGCGCCGGGCGGCAACGGGCTGATGCTGAGCCCGGTTCCAAAGGACCCAACACTGACCGCCGCGGCGGTCGCCGGTGATTACGTCAACTGCATCGTGCCCGGCCGGGTCGATCGCAGCTCAAGGGACTTCTGGTGCGAGCAAGCGGGCAATGAAAACTACTGCTTGATCGGCCTCGGCGTCGATCCAAGCAACACGAGCGAGACGACCTTCCTGTATTGGGTAGGAACGTCCTTCGCCACGCCGCTGGTAAGCGGAATGGCGGCCCTGAAGCTGCAAGAGGGTGTCCCGCCCGATCAGGTGGACGACGCAATCTATGCCTCCGCCGATTCGGCGGCGCCGGTCCTCGGCGCGGGCATCGTCAACCTGGGGAACTAGAGCCAAGGCGCGACTGCCTTGGGTTGCGGATGATCGAGGCTGGAGTGTGAGGCGTGAAACGTGAATACGTGACACGTGAACATGTGAAACGTGAGATGCGGCCTGCCGGAGCAAAATCACGTTTCACGCCTCACGTTTCACTTTGGCATGCGTATCGCAGCTTGCGCACGCCAAATCGGTTTTCCTTGACAACACCGGCCCGCCTGCGTACAATGCCTTCTGGCAGGGCGACGTGGCCAAGTGGCTAAGGCAAGGGTCTGCAAAACCCTGATCGCCGGTTCGAATCCGGCCGTCGCCTCCAGAAATGGCCTGTGGCCGATAGCTTATGGCAGATGGATCGAGCCAATGCATAAGCCATCAGCCATGGGCCATCTGTTTTCCCAAAGATGGTTGACACCGGTGGTTGTCCCGGGGCGGTGGCGGAATGGCAGACGCATCGGTCTTAAAAACCGAAGGGATTATCCCGTGCGGGTTCGAATCCCGCCCGCCCTACATGCAAGAAGTTCGACTTTTTTCGGAAAGTCGAACTTCTTTTTTTTGGGGTCAAAGAGATGGTGCGATTTGGCCAATCGAAAAAAGGCGAACTTCTCTACTTCTTTTGCTCGTCGAACAGCGACGGCTGGCTGGCCTCTTCTGGGTTGGATTTCTTGGCCGGCGGCTTGCGGGTAGCGATGCTGGCAGTCTTGGGCGTCGTGCGGACGCGGCGCACCTTGCCGGAGGGCGACCGTTTGGTGATGATCTCCGGTTCAGGAGCCGGTGCTGCCGGCTTCTCTGCCGGTTTCGACTTCGCCGCCGAAGCCTTGCCTGCGGTCGTCTTCTTGGCGGCGGTGGCCTGGCTCTGCGATGTCGTCTTGGTAGATTTGGCGCTGGCCGGCGTGCGTTTGCGGGCAGTAGTTGTCTTGACGGCAGCGGTTGTCGCTTTCTGCGCCGTGGTGCGCGCTGGCTTGGGAGGTGGAGCGGGCGCCGGTGTTGTGTCGGGTTCGGGCGAGCTGCTGCCGCGCCGGCTTCTGCTGCGGCCGCCGGTCAGTTGCAGGATGTTGGCAATGTTGTCGTTCTGCGCGGGCTGGATGATCCGCTTGCCGGTGGTTGCACGTCTCCCCGACGGTATCTCACCGTAGTCGAGTTTGCGCAGCACGCCGCGGCGGCTGGCGCTGAAGAACTCGTCCGCAGGCGTGGCAACCCTGGCGTCGGCCACCGCACCGCTTTGCTGGCTGAGGCGCAGGGCCGCGACGCCCGCGCCGTGGCGCCCCTTGACCGGATACTCGTCCAGCGGCGTCCGCTTGACGTAGCCGGCGGTGGTCGCGATCACCAGCTCGCCGCCCGGCCGGGTGACGTCCAGGCTGACAACCTCGTCGCCGGGGCTGAGCTTCATGCCCCAGACGCCGGCCGCGGGCAGCCCCATGGGCCGCACGTCGTCCTCGACAAAGCGGATCGCCTGGCCAAGCTTGCTGACCAACATGATCTCAGCCCTGCCGTCGCTGATGGTCGCGCCGATCAGCTCGTCGCCGTCCTCCACGTTCATGGCGGTCGTGATCCCGATGGCCGACCAGGCGTCTGAGAGAGCAACGCGCTTCACGCGCCCGTCCCGGGTCGCCAGCACCAGGTACTCCTCGTCGCCCCCGCTGTCGCCGTTGCGCGACAGGACCAGCACCGTTACAAAGCGGTCGGTGCGGCGGAACATGCCCAGCTCAGCCACGTGGGTCACGTTGCCCGCAGCCAGGAGATGCACGGGAACGCGCGCGAATCGGCCGTCGCTGGCGAAGATGAACAACTCGTCGTGGGTGCTCCCGGAATCGATGGCGACCGGCGCCTTGTCATCCACCTTGGAGGGCAGTTTGCCGCGGCGGCGCTCAGTCATCGACTCGCGCATCAGGAAGCCATCGCGCGTCAAGCCGACCAGCACCGGCTCATCGGCCAGCATGTCGCGTACGGTCAGGCTCTCGCGGCTGACGCCGCTTTCCACGATGCGCGTCCGGCGCTTGTCGCCGTACTGCTCCTTCAGCGCCAGCAGTTCCTCCTTGATCACCTCGAGGATCTTGGGCGGGTTCTTCAACAGGTCCTCAAGGTAGGCGATGCGCTGCATCAACTCGTTGTACTCGTCCTGCAGGCGCTTGCGCTCCAGCGCGGCCAGCCGCTTGAGCGGCATATCGAGAATCGCCTGCGCCTGGATCTCCGTGAACTTGAAGTTGCGGATCAGGTTCGTGCGCGCCGTGTCGGTGGTCTGCGAGCGGCGGATGGTCTGGATCACCTCGTCGAGGATGTCCAGCGCCTTCAGCAGCCCTTCGAGGATGTGGGCACGCTCGCGGGCGCGGCGCAGGTCGTACTCGCTGCGGCGGCGAATCACCTCCCGCCGGTGCTCGATGTAGTGCTGCAGGACGCGCTTGAGGCTCAACATGCGCGGCTCGCCGTCCACCAGCGCCAGCATGCTCATGCCAAAGGTCTGCTGCATCGGCGTGTACTTGTAAAGGTCGGCCAGCACCGCGCGCGGATCGGCAGTGCGGCTGACCTCCATGACGATGCGCATCCCCGTCCGGTCGGACTCGTCCCGCAGGTCGGTGAGCCCCTCAAACTTGCCGTCTCTGGCCAGATCGGCGATGCGCTCGATGAGGTTGGTCTTGTTGACCTGGTAGGGCAGCTCCGTCACCACGATGCGGTTGCGGTTGCGGCTCATCTCCTCGATGTGCGCCAGGGCCTGGACGCGGAAGCGGCCGCGGCCGGACGCGTAGGCCTTGATGACAATATCCTCGTCGCCGTTGTAGCGATACAGGATGCCGCCGGTGGGAAAGTCCGGCCCCTTGATAAAGGCGGTCAGGTCCTCGACGGTCAGGTCGTCGATGCGGCCGTAGTTGTCCAACACGAAGACCAGTGCGTCGCACACCTCGTTGAGGTTGTGGGGCGGCACGTTGGTGGCCATGCCGACCGCGATGCCGCTGGCGCCGTTCACCAGCAGGTTGGGCAGCGAGGCCGGCAGAACACTGGGCTCCAGCAGCGAGTCGTCGAAGTTGGGCCGGAAATCCACCGTCTCCTTGTGCAGGTCGGTCATCAGCGTGTCGGCCAGCGAGTGCAGGCGCGCCTCGGTGTAGCGCATGGCCGCCGGGTTGTCGCCGTCGATGGAGCCGAAGTTGCCTTGCCCGTCCACGAGCATGTAGCGCAGGCTGAAGTCCTGCGCCATGCGAACCATGGCGTCGTAGACCGCTGTGTCGCCGTGCGGGTGGTACTTGCCCAGCACCTCGCCGACGATACGCGCCGACTTCTTGTACGGCTTGTTGCTTGTCAGACCCATGTCCTGCATGGCGTACAAGATGCGCCGATGGACCGGTTTCAGCCCGTCGCGCACGTCGGGAATCGCCCGCGCCACGATGACGCTCATGGCGTAGTCGAGATACGCCACCTGCATCTCGTCCTGAATGTCAACCTGTTTGATTTTTCCGATTTCCAACTGCAACCTCCGCTCCGGCAGGGATCGATGATGTCGAGGGGCCGGAACCTGTGACTGTGAGCCGGGGTTTGCGGGGAGGCGTTGCGTATTGCGTACTACGTATTGCGTAGACGTAGAAAACAGTTTCACGCAATACGTTATACGCAACACGCAAACCCTCGAAACCCGACAAACCTGCGCCAGCTAAACCTCTATCGAGCGCAGAAACGCTGCGCTGTGTTCGGGCAATGCTGTGTTGATGTACATGCCGCTGCCCAGCTCAAAGCCGGCTGTCTGCGTGACACGCGGGATCACCGACACGTACCAGTGCAGGTGGTCGGCGTACCACGCCTTCACCGGCGCCGAGCGCAGCACGATGTTGTAGTCCGGGTCGTTGAGGCCGAAATGAAATCGGCGCAGAATGTCCCGGCAGATGGCCGCCAGCCATTCGATGGACACCGGCGAAACCATCAGATAGCTGGGATGGTGTTCGCGCGGCATGATCCAGGTGTGAAACGGCGACAGCGCCGCGTACGGCAGGAAGGCCACGTAGTCCTCGTTCTCGCTGATCACCCGGGAGCGCTCGTGCAGTTCGTCCGCCAGCATCGCACAGTAGGCGCACGTTCCCGTGTCGTCGAAGAAACGCCGTGCCTCCTCATCGCGCCCGTACATTGTACGGCACCACCGGCAGGCCGATGATCTGGCTGTGCGGATGCACCAGCGAGGTGCCGGCCCGCGGGCCGTGGTTCTTGAAGTAGATCACATGCTCGATGCGATCGTCCAGCGACATCACCACGCCCCGGGTCTGGAACGACATCAGCACCGGCTGAGCTGCGCCACGTCCAGCAAGGCCGGCGTCGTGTTGTGGAGCCGGGACTCGACCACCACCTCATGATAGCCGACGCCGGAGATCGAGCGGTTGACGCCGTCGAACTGGCGTACCCGCTCGCCGTCCTGCACCAGCGCCGGATACTTGTTTTTCACCACCCGAACCAGCCAGTGCTCGTCTCCCCTGGGGAAGTCGCAGCACCTCCATGTCGGGGCCTTCCTCGTTGCCGGGGCAAAACGGGCAGTCCGCGTCGTATGCAGGCAGGCTCTCGTGTACAGGACTGCGCGACCGATCGATGAACTCCTCCGGCCGGCGCCCGCTCTGTGGAGATGATCACCCACTGTTTGGTCGCCATGTTCTGACGAATCTCTGGCATCTTATGCAACCTGCAAAACAAGCGCCGTCGAGTAGACGATCAGCATCTGCGCCACCGTGTAGGTGATCCAGATCACGTCGCCGATGGAACGGAACGATGTGCCGCGCATCAGCTCGCTGCCCACGAACATGTCGGAGACGATGAACAGCAGGCCGCCCAGCGCCAGAGGCAGCAGATCAAGCCGCGCCGTCGCCAGCCACATGGCCGAGCCGGCCATCGCAGCAATCAGCAGCGCGTACACCAGTGTGCCGACGTTCAGCGCGCGGCCCCTGGCGGGCTGGCGGATCAGAGTATACCACAGGATTGCGCTGAGAAAGGCGTAACCCAACCATATCGCGGCCAGCGGCACATCCGACTGGCTGCCCAGCACGCGGCCGAGGCCTAGAAACGCCGCAATGTAACACAGATGACCTGCGCCAAACGCCAGCATCCCGAAGATGACCCGGTTGGGCGTGCGGATCACCTTCGCCATCACCAGGTCGCCGGCGAAACCCAGCGTCATGCCGGTGAAGATCAGCAAGCCATAGCCGGCCAGCACGGTGGCACGCGTTGCACCCAGCCACCAGACCAGCGCCGCGGCCATCAGCACCCCCGACGTCGCCATGCGCCCACCAGCGGCAGCCGGTTGCGCGCCGTCCGCCCGCCAAAGTCGACCAGCCAGCCGACCGAGCAACAAGAACCAAGCAAGCAAGATCGTAACCAGAAGTAGCACGTATAGGTTGAAGAAGAGCCAACTCGTCTGATGTGTTTGTCCGGTAAACCTGTAACGATCAGTGCGATTCGAAATCAAGATTGCGAAGTCTAACGATCCCTGTGTGTACGCAACATGCCCCTGATTTCCTCAACTGTGAAGGGAGGCTTTCGCTGATGTGCTATCGTGTGACAGTTCGGACAAATCAGGATCAGGTCTCTTACGGGATCGATTTTGTACTCTGCCTGAACCTCAGAGAGTGGAACAAGATGATGTACGTGAATTACACCCTGTCCTACTGCCCCGTAGTCTTCTGCAAAGTCAAATCCACAAACGTAGCAGGTTGCCCCAAAGTGTTCTATACAACGTCTCCTGGCATGCTCGCTACGCTCGTACTTGTTGATCACAATCGTCTGCTTGATGCCTTCAATGAAACTATCACTCTCATCTAATTCTTCAGGATATTTGAAATGAAGTTGTTGATCGAAGAAATCTGCCAAAGGCATCTCGCCAAAGGAAAGAAAGAAGGAGTTCAAAGCCACCAGATCATCGGCACTTACGCCTTGCGAATAATACTCTCGTATGTCTTCTGAATTTCCGGATAACCATTTCTCAATGAGCTTATCGACCAAATACATGCTATCCAATTCGTAGACCGAGTCCTTGCGACGAAGATGAGCTTGAGGGGTGCGATAAGATGCCAAGCCCAGTTCTCTTGCAACGTCCTTTTCCGCCGTTCTTCGCAAATGAAACACTGATTGGTTTGGTTGAGCTTTCGCTAACGCTTGAATTCTTGAGAGAATCTGGATTTGGCAGGATACGCGACTACTCATGGAGACTCCTTATCAAATCATGTCATGCTTCCATCAAAACCACCATCAGAAGCTGATTTTCGTATCGACTGCGAGATATGCAATACCGCTGCGCCGCGCACCTCGCTGTGCTTGACGCGCGCCAGCGCGTCGTTGGCGGCCTCCAGCGGAAAGACCTCGACGTCGCTGCGGATCGGGATCGCGGCCGCAAGTTGCAGCAACTCCTCCACGTCCTGGCGGGTGCTGTTGGCGACTGAGCGCAGCGTCCGTTCACCATACAGCAGGTCGTATGGCATCTGCGGCAGGTCGCTCATGTGGATGCCGGCGCAGGCCACGGTTCCGCCCGGCCGCAGCACACGCAGCGCCTCGGGCACGATCCAGCCGGCCGGCGCGAAGATCACCGCGCTGTCCAGCAACTCCGGCGCATCGTCGCGGGCGTCGCCTGCCCAGGCTGCGCCCAGCGCACGGGCATGCTCGCGGTGCTCCTCACTCCTGGTAAAGACAAACACCTCACAGCCCCAGGTGCGCGCCACCTGGATGCTGACGTGCGCTGATGCGCCGAACCCGTACAGGCCGAGAATACCGCCCGGTTTGATGTCGCTCAGCCGCAGCGCCCGGTAGCCGATGACACCGGCGCACAGCAGCGGCGCGGCCTGCACGTCGTCGAAGCCGGCCGGCAGGTGATACGTGAACCCGGCCGGCGCTACCACGTACTCGGCGAACCCGCCGTCGGCGTGAAACCCGTTGAACTCGATGCGTTGGCACAGGTTTTCCTGGCCGGCGCGGCAGGGGCGGCACTGTCCGCACGCCCTGCGCAGCCATGGCAGCCCGGCCCGGTCGCCAACCGCAAAGCCGCTCACGCCCGCGCCCACCTGATCCACGACGCCGACGATCTGATGGCCCGGCACCAGCGGCAGCCGCGGCAGTTCCAGGTCACCCTCGACGATATGCAGGTCGGTGTGGCAGACTCCGCAGGCATGAACCTTCAGTCGTACCTCACCTGGGCCAGCCTCGGGCGCCGCAGCGTCGCGCAGTTCGAGTTGATCCGCAATCGCAGGCCCAGTGGCCGCCAACACCATTGCCCGCATGTTAACTCCCCTCAAAGCTGAAGACCTGATACCCATACGGCGGCAGGTCGACGTACAGACCGCGGCCGGCCAGGTCGTCGCCGTCGCGTTCGTAGGCGTCTCCCGTGAAGATCTCGGTCAAGCGCCAACTTGCACCCGCCAGCGGCAGTTGCACCGCCACGAAACCCTGGGCGCGCTGACCCATCATGTTGCTGACGACTACCCGAAACTCGTCGCCGAGCCGCCACTGATGCGCTGCCAGCCCGCGGTGCAGATCCGGCGCATCGTCGCGCATGCGCGCTTCCAACAGCCGCCACTGGCCGTCGTGGTAAACCGGGTGGCGAAGCTCGACCAGCAGCGTACGGTAGAACTCTTGCAGGGCAGCATCGGCCGGTTCCTCTGGCCGACGGCCCAGTTGCACCGGCAGTTTGACCCGCCAGCCCTCCATCTGGCCCTCGTGCAGGAGGCGCAGACCGGGCAGGGTCATTGCGACCACAGCGGCAGCCTTGCTGCGTGCAACGCCAAACGCCTCGGCGGCGCGCCGTTCGTCGTGGTTCTCGATGAAGCGCGCCAGGTGCTGCTGATACGAGAGGTCCGCGGTAAGATGCCAGCGCACCTGCAGGGCGTCGCCCTCCTCCAGCCGGTCGTAGAGCCGCTTGTCATACGCATAGTCAAATCCCTGCTGCTGCATCTCCCATTCGAGATCCCAATAGACCTCGGCCAGGGTGACGAAACCGGGATGGCGCGCACGCAGATCGGTGACAACTGCCGGCCAGAACTCGGCGCGCGCCGGATCGAAGGCCCCGCCCCAGGTTCGCAAAAACGTCTCTTGCGCCACCAGCATCGCCATGTCGCAGCGGACACCGTCGCAGCGGCCGGCAATGGCAAGCAGACTATCGGCCATCGCGCGTCGGGCCGCGGGCGACCGGTAGTCCACCTGCACGGTGTCGGTCCAGCCGCTGAAAGAGGGATCGCGGCCGTGTGCGAAGACGCGCCACTCGCCGTTCTCGGTCGTCTCGAAATAGTTGGCCGGTTGGCGGATGAGGCTCTCTGAGCTGCCTTGCAGCAGCCGCTCCGGATGTTCGATCCGCCAGCGATGGTCGATGGCCAGGTGGTTGGGCACGAAGTCCAGCATCAGCAGGATACCGCGCTCGCGCAGCCGCTGGCGAAAAGCCGCCAGCCCTTCGTCACCGCCCAGCGCGTCATCGACCTTGTAGTCGAAGACGGCATAGGGCGAACCGACCACGTCCTGCGCGGTGAAGTCGGGCAGCGCCTTGCGGTACTCGCTCTGCAGGCCCGGATGATCCAGCGCCACCTGCCGGCCGCCCGGACTGCGCTGCCAGACGCCCATCAGCCAGATGCCGTCGAATCCGTAGCCCGCCAGCCGGTCCAGTTCAGCCTCAGGCACAGTGGCCAGGGTGATGCGCTCACCGGCCCGACGGCTCAGATCGTCCAGCCAGACCCAGGTGTTGATTTCGTAGAGTACGGGGTTGTTAGGCCACATAACGTAGTTTCAACCTGATATCCTGATGTTGGTTCCTGGCTCAATGTCTGGCAAAGCTGCCAAGACTTTTCGCATGAGGGGTCTGAGTGTCTCAAAACGATTGTCGGAAGCGGAGGGGGAGATCACGGCGATCTTCAGTATGGTCAGATTCTGTTGAAGCGCGATGCCGCGATCGATGGTGAGAAACACATCGAAAGACAACTGGGCCTGCCGGAGCAACTCGCCGTTTTTCATTCCTTGCCAGCCAGCTTCGGGAACAGTAAGCACTTCGTGCCCAGACAGCTCAAATTTCAGTTTCCGAGGCAAGCATTCGTCAATCAAGATCCTCACGCAGGTTGCTCCAACAGAACCGCACTCAGTTGATCGAGCAAGCCGAGAACTTGATCACGCTCGACCGATGGAAAATCGTCCAAGAATTCGTCGATCGATTGTCCGTGCTCCAGATAGTCGATCAGGGTCTTGGCGGGCACACGACTTCCTCGAAAGACGGGAATTCCTCCCAAAATTTCCGGATCTCTTGTCACCACGTTTCGCCCATTCATGACAACCTCCAATCAACCAGTGTGAGGAAGATCACGCTGGCTCACGGCTAATCTCATACGTAACCGATTCTTCGATCTCGACCAGCGAGTCCTTCTTCCAGGCCGGCAGATCGCTCTCGTCTTGCAGAGATCGGCGCAGCTCGATGATCTGGTCGCGCAGCAGGGCCGCCTCCTCAAAGCGCAGATCCTCGGCCGACCGGTGCATTTCTTTCTCCAGATCGCGGATCATGCGCAGGCGCTCACTGCGCGGCAGCGCCGCCAAAGAGGGCGCGCCACGTTCTCCGCCGCCTTCGACCTCGTACGCCACCCTCTCCTCGCCGACGGCCAGTTGCAGCCGCTGGGTCAGGTCGCGCACGCTCTTGATGATGCTGCGCGGCTCGACGCCGTGGGTCTGGTTGTAGAGTTCCTGCTTCTCACGCCGGCGCTCGGTCTCCTCCAACGCCCGTTTCATGCTGTCGGTGATCTTGTCGGCATACAGGATCGCCTTGCCCTCAACGTGACGCGCCGCGGCCTATCGTCTGGATCAGCGACTGCTCGGAGCGCAGGAAGCCTTCCTTGTCGGCGTCCAGGATCGCCACCAGGCTGACCTCGGGCAGGTCCAGTCCCTCGCGCAGCAGGTTGATGCCGACCACCACGTCGTAGACGCCCAGCCGCAGATCGCGCAGGATCTCAACCCGCTCCAGGGTCTGGATGTCGCTGTGCAGATAGTGGACGCGGATGTTGAGCTCGGCCAGATAGTCGGAGAGGTCCTCGGCCATGCGCTTTGTCAACGTGGTCACCAGCACGCGCTGGCCGTTCTTCAGCCGCTGGTTGATCTCCTTGACCAGATCGTCCACCTGCCCGGCGATGGGCCGTATCTCCACCACCGGGTCCAACAGGCCGGTGGGCCGGATCACCTGATCGACGATCTGCAACGACACCTCGCGCTCGTAGGGGCCGGGCGTGGCGCTGGTGTAGATCGCCTGGTTCAGCATTGCGTCGAACTCCTCGAAGCGCAACGGCCGGTTGTCCATCGCCGAGGGCAGCCGGAAGCCGTAGTCGACCAGCACCTGCTTGCGCTGCCGGTCGCCGTTGTACATGCCGCGGATCTGCGGCAGCGTCATGTGGCTCTCGTCGATGATGCAGAGCCAGTCGGGCGGGAAGTAGTCCAGCAGCGTCCAGGGTTGCGAGCCCGGCGCACGCCGGGCAAGCGGCCGGCTGTAGTTCTCGATGCCGGAGCAGTAGCCGGTCTCGCGCAGCATCTCCATGTCGTAGCGCGTGCGCTGCTCGATGCGCTGCGCCTCAAGAAACATCTCGTGTTCCTTGAACCAGGCGATGCGCTCCTCCAGTTCGGCTTCGATGTCCTGGATCGCCTCGGCCAGCTTGTCGGTGGGCGTCACGAAATGCTTGGCGGGGAAGATGTTGATCTCGCTGACCTCGTCCAGCACTTCGCCGGTCAGGGTGTCGATCTCACTGATCCGCTCCACATCCTCGCCGAACAGCTCGATGCGATACGCGGTCTCGCCGTAGGCCGGCTGCACCTCCAGCGTATCGCCGCGGACGCGAAACCGCCCGCGCTGCAGGACCTGATCGTTGCGCTCGTAGTAGATGTCCACCAGCCGGCGCAGCAACTGGTTGCGGCGAGTCTGGTCGCCCAGCCGCAGATGCACCACCTCCTGGCCGTAGTCCTGCGGGCTGCCCAGCCCGTAGATCGCCGACACCGAGGCGATGATGACCACATCGCGGCGGCTGAACAGCGACGCCGTAGCCGCCAGGCGCAGCCGATCGATCTCCTCGTTGATCCCCGCGTCCTTCTCGATGTAGGTATCGGTGCGCGCGATGTAGGCTTCCGGCTGGTAGTAGTCGTAGTAGCTGACGAAGTACTCGACCGCGTTGTCGGGGAAGAACTCGCGGAACTCGGCGTAAAGCTGGGCCGCCAGCGTCTTGTTGTGCGCCATCACCAGCGTCGGCCGTTGAACAGCCTCGATGACGCTGGCCATGACGAATGTCTTGCCAGTACCCGTGGCGCCCAGCAGCGTTTGATGTTTGTACCCCTGGTTGATGCCGCCCAGCAGTTGCCGAATGGCTTCCGGCTGGTCGCCCATCGCCTGGAAATCTGAAACTAGTTTGAAGGCTGGCATGTCAGTGTGTTCTCAGTTGTGGTGATCCCGTAAAACAGAACATCGGTTCTCTGGGTGCCATTATAGCGCCAGCCGCGTGATTTGTCTAGCCGCTCCTAGCGGCGGCGCAGGCGGGAATACAGACGGCCCATGATTTCCGTGCGCAACTGGACCAGTTCCGGGTAGTCGTAGAAGAACGCCACCTTGTCGTCGGCGATGGTGGTTCCGGTGGGCGCGGGCTGAAGCACGAATGTCGCGAAGGACTCGGCGATGTCCTCCCCCGGATTGGTGGCCGCGTAGTCCGATACGAACTCGTCGCTGCGCAAAGCGTAGAAGTCCTCCAGCGCGGTGGTGTATTGCTCTTCGTCCTCGTATTGCAGTTGGTCCACATCCAGCCAGTCCTGGTACTCGTCGGCCCAGAACCGCTCGAAGAAGGCGTTGATGTACGAGTCGGGATTGCTGCACCCCTCGCCGGGGAAATAGGTGGGGCAGGCCGCGACGGCCTCATCGTACAGGTCCTGGTCGTCAGGCTGCATGGCAAGCTCTTCGTCCGCCGGCACCTGGTCGCTGTTCAGCGTCAGCAGATGGGCGAACTCGTGCACCAGCGTGAACGACAGGTCCGCCAGGTCGCTGCTGTCGGCGATGTCGATGCCCAGCACCCACTGGCGCGGATCGTCTGTGGAGGGCGTTACGAAAGCCAGCGTCTCGTCGGGGCCGTCGGTGAACACCTGGTAGCCTGTCGATACTCGCGCTGTTCCAGGGGAATCAGCTGGACGAAATAGGCCCACATCCGCTGGTGCGCTTCCGTGTCAGCCTGCTCGTCCAGCAGATCGTCGCCCACCTCAGCCAGCTCAGGATCGGTGATCTGGTTGCCCTGAACGCGGTAGGTAACCAGGGTGTTCTCCTGAAGCGCATCGCTTTCCTCGAACCCGGCGCCGGATGCACCCCAGGCCAGGTCGTCGACCGAATCGAAGAAAGACTGCATCAGGCCTGAATCGATCTCGGAACAGTCGCCTGCCTCGCAGTCCATGACCGGGTAGCAAAGTTCATCCACCGGGTCGAACTCCTCGTCGTCGAGGCAGTCCTCGGGCGTCTCGGCATAGTACCAGTCGTCGGTCCCGTCCAATTGATCGCCCTGTTGCGCGACCGGCTGCTCTTCATCGAATGTATAGTCGCCGCCACTGCCACAGGCGACCAGCAGAAACGCGGCCAGGATCAGCAAGAGCCAGCCGGCAGATACTCGCGTCAGGGATTTCCAGGGCTTCATTGATTTCATTCCATTTGGTTGACAGCCCGCGAGCCGGAGATCCATGCAGCTTCCAGCGGGCGCGGAAATGGAAGCCGATTGGTTGTGCCTCAGCCCAGGTTAACTTCGGCGCGGCTATTATACGCTACAGCCAACGGCGCGCCAATAGGCTGTGGTACATCCACTGGCCTGCACCGCTATTAGGGAGATTTGGACTGGTTTGGTGAAGACGCGACCCGAACGCCGGCCCGCGCCTGGGCAAACTGCCCTGACACAGGAGCACAGGTGTCGTCAGGAGGTGCAAGAAAGTGCCCGAACTAGCAATACGCGCGGACCAGAAAGAGTTGGGCCTAATGCCTGGCTTCGAATTGCTTCTTCAGGTGGTCGTACTCTGCGTAGCTGAAGGGGCATTCCTTGATGCAGAGCGTGCAGCCGTTGTCGTTCGAGAACGGGCCGGCGCACCTTGTGTAGTCGATGAAGACCGGGCCGCCGTCGGGATGGATACGCGTCTCCAGGTGGATAGCGTCCGCCGGGCAATGATGGATGCAGTTGTTGCAGGTCTCGCAATAATCCCGCACCCAGTGGAACGGATTCTCCTCGGCAAAGGGCAGGTTCTCGATGTCGGTAAGGACCGCCGCCAGCCTGATACGCGGGCCGTTGGCTCTGGTAATGAGTAGCCCGTTCTTGCCGGAGTAGCCTAGCCCGGCGTCGATTGCCACCGGAATCATGTTGATATCCCCGCCGATGGCCGGTTGGGCCTGCGCGTTGTAGCCGCGTTCCCGCAGGAAGTCAGCGACTTGGTTGACGACCACGCCCAACTGGTGATATGTGCGGAAGATCTCGATGAACGAGGGCATGGACGGCGCCTGCCTGATCTTCTCCCTGTCCATTTCCATCGTGAAGACCATTGCGTTGGGGAAGAGAATCTTGAAGCGTTTGAAGATGTAGCGTGTGTTGACGCGGGTGTATCCGATGTCGGTCACGCCGAGACTATGGGCGTACGCTTCCAACTCGCGAAGCGTGCCGGCATCGATTGTTTGCATGCCGCTGTACGGATTGGCGCGCACGCTCCTGGCACTGACGTGCATTTCCTTGATGGCTGCTACGAGGCTTTTGCCGATATAGCGCATTTGTTTCATTCGCGCCGTCGTGCTGCCATAGTCGGCGATGAGCAGGGGCACGATCATGTTGTCGCGCGCATCGGGGTGGCCGGGAATTGGATGGTCTTGCGGGCCCAGATAGCTCTCAAAAGATAGCGGCCGCGGCGGTCTTTTGAAGCGTTCAGATAGGAGTGGCCTCTTCATCTCACACTCTCCTTGCCAGATTGAATGACGACTTGATCAGGAACATCGAACCACATCGCCGTCCGTTGGCACGGAAGCGGCAACTCGCACCTATCCCGCAAAGATCTCGCAGTCGGGATAGGTGAACGAAAACCCATACCACCGTGAAAGCAGTTGCATAGGCGCTTCACCCGTATCCAGCCACGTGGCAAACGGTACCCCATCGAGGGCATTCCGCGCGATCCGCAGCTTGCGCCCCAACCACTCGTCGATGATCTCACCGCCTTCAGGGATCAGTTTGACCGGATAAAACTTGCCGTGATCGAGGTCATCCATCAGACCCAACCCCTGCTCGCCTTCGGGCAAGCGCGGGTCTATCTCCTTGTGCATTGAGTTGCGGAAGTGTGGCGCCAGTATCGTACGCTCTTTGCTGTAGCTCAACCGGTTGCCCATCACACCCTTCATGAAAGTGCTTCGGAGCGACCGGTAGCCTGATTTGAGCAAAATCGTGTCCGGATGGCCGGCAAGTTCCGCCGTTGCATTGGTCAGGCTGACGTGCCAAAACTCCAGCCTCCGGCCGGCCAGCGGTCCATCAAAGCATTCGCCGGTGATGTGATCCCAGAGACTGTCCGTCTCCTCATCGCGCATCACGGCCAGGCCATTGGCAAGCCCTGCGACGCCAAACCAGTGGACTTTGCCGTCGATGACCGGTGTCAGACCGACACCGCTGTTACAAGGCGCTCAGAAAGTGACGAGATAGGGTTCGCCCGCTAGCTCACCCTGAACGACATGGTGATAGATCGCCTCCGAAATCAGGACAACCCGGCGCTGGTCGCCGCGCTCAAAGGCGAGAAGCTCTGTGTCGTTCTTCAGCCCTGCATCGGCAAGTCGCGATTCGTCCCTGGGAGTTGGCCGAAACGGCTCAAAGCGAAACCCCTTCTCAGCAACGTTGACTTTGGAGCGGTCGATTCTGCTCATTGTCTGCGTGCTCCCATTTCCACGCTGATAGGCGTCAGCGCTATACGAAACTGAGGCGCGTTGGGGTTGCCTTTGAAGTGAGCATACACCTTATCATAGCCCGCTTTGCTAAAGGGGCAAGCAATCAGGCACACTGCACAGCCAAAGTTCTGGTTGAAGTAATCGCGGCAGGCGCCGTGATCGATACATTGCATCCCACCATCGCCGCGCGGCTGTGGCTGGTCGAATATGGCGTCCACCGGGCACTCGCGGACACACTTTCGACACATGGCGCAGAAATCCCGCACCCACAAATGTTCATTGGCAGTCTCAATCGGCAGGTTAGTGATGTTGGTGTAGATGGTGTTGATACGCAGCCGCGCACCCTCGTCTGGGGTAATCAGCAAGCCATGGTAGCCGATCGCGCCCAGGCCAGCCAGTACCGCCAGATAGACATAGTCGGTCAGGCCACCCAGTGCCGTGCCGGGGTAAGCCGCAAAGCCGTTCTGGCGCATAAACGCGGCCAACCTGTTGCCGATGACTGCCAGATTCTTGTACCCTATGGCAACCTCTTTGAAGGCATCGAAGCTCGGCGCGCCAGCCAAATTGTCTCGATCCATTTCCACCGTGAACAAGACAGCGTAGCTGTGGGGGATACCCTTGTCGAGGAAGATCGCGTTGTTTGGCACCTTGACGTATTTGACATGTTTTGCGCCCATCTCGTGCGCGAGCTGCTCAAGTCTGACAATGAATTCCGGATCCGCCTCTGATCGGGTGGGCTGGAAGGAGCCATCGTACAGCTTCGCACTCTTGCGCATTTGCAGCATCAGCGGCGCCATGACCGGCAGCACCGAAAACACCTGACGCGGAGTCATGTTCGCCACCGACGACTTGTCGGGGGGAATGTTTGGGCTGTCGAACGGGGTGCGCGGCTTGGACTCAGGCGATGGCCGCACCAGCGATTGGAAGTTCTTCAGTTCGCTGTCGAAACCGGCCAGCATCGCATCCAGCGATGGGCCGCCCTGTCCACCGCCGCGCAGGGTCTTGAGCATGCGGGCTGCAATTGTCATACTGTATCTCCAAGACCAGGTCTCTTCTTCACCGCCAGAGGTCGATTAGTATGCTCACGAATTGGCGGTGGTTATCATCTGTTCGAGAAACTGGCCAAAGTCTTCCAGTTCAAACTCAACAGACTTCTCCAGCCCCATGGTGATGAACAACTGCTGGTAACCAAAATACGAGCAGAAGACCATCCACGCCAGGCGATCCGCTGTTGCTTCATCGGCGACCAGGCTTTCCAACTGAGATTGTAACGTCGCATGGAAGTCATGCAACTGGTTGAGCAGGAACTGCTGCTCTTCTACCGGCAGCGTCGGAAACTCGAGCAGCAGCCAGTTCACCCGCTGGGTCATTCGACGAACACTCAAACCAAAGTTCAGCGCGAGCTCGCGCAAGAAGGAAGGAAGATCGACGGCAGTGTCAGCGGTTGCCAGGGAATCCTTTCGCTCCAAGGCCGAACTGCGGATCACTTCCCTCAAGATCTGCTGTTTGCCGCCTTCGTAGTAGTAATAGAGCGCGGCAGTGGTGCAGCCGGATGCCTGGGCGATCTGCTTGATGGAAGTGGCAGCATAGCCCTGTCTGCGAAACAACTCGCTGGACTGCTTGATGATTTCTTGGGCAAGGTTGGTCTTTTCGGCCATGATGTCCTACTTACTAATCGATTAGTTAGTATTGTACATCAACTTGTGGTCTTGTCAATTTCCGCAGCGAAATGTTCGGAACATCTTGACGCGCGACGGTGAGGACAGTATACTTCGTGTCCAATGACGCACCACTCACGACATCGTCCGCCAACATTGCGTAGATTTGCACCACTGCTAACCCTGCTGGCCCTTCTGCTCACAGTGTTGCCGCCGGCAGCGAGCCACGCCCAGGAGCAGCCGGTCGACGTGCAGGCGGTCTTTGATGCTATGTCGGTGGCCGACCGCGTCGGCCAGCTCTTCGTCGTCTCCTTCGACGGCGCAGACCCGGCGCCCGACTCCGCCATCGCCGAGTTGATCCGCGACTACCGCATCGGCGGGGTCGTGTTGGACAGCACCAACGGCAACTTCCGCAACGTTGACCCCGACGGCACGCCGGCCAACACGTCTGAACAGGTCGCCAGCCTGGCCAACCGGTTGCAAGCGCTGGCATTCGACGGCGCCCTGCCGGCGGCGGATGCGTTGAACCCG
Source organism: Caldilineales bacterium (assembly GCA_041391245.1). Classification (GTDB taxonomy): domain Bacteria; phylum Chloroflexota; class Anaerolineae; order JAAEKA01; family JAAEKA01; genus JACKBK01. Next base: position 145,892 of record JAWKOJ010000006.1, on the reverse strand, counting down.
GAGACCACCAACATACGGCCGCTGCCGCTGCCCAACGGGCGCGGCGTCACCCTGCCGCTGCTGGTTGGCGTAAGACAGGAAGGGGACGGCTTTCCCAACAGCGCGCTGCGCAGCGGCTATACCCCCCTGCCCAGCAATATGGCGCTGGGCGCAACGTGGAACCCGGTCGATGCAGCCGCGGCCGGCAAGATCGTCGGCAAGGAGCTGGCGCTCAGCGGCGTCAACATGCTGTTGGGACCGGCGCTGGATGTACTGGACGCACCGCTGCCCGATCCGCGGACCAGCCTGGGCGTGCGCTCCTTCGGCGGGAGCCCGTACTGGGTGGGACGGCTGGGCAAGGCGTTCATCGGCGGGGTGCATGCCGGCTCTGAGGGCCGGATGACTGTTGTCGCTCGCCACTTCCCCGGCCAGGGCAGCGCCGACCGTATCCCTGAAAACGAGGTGCCAACCATCCAGAAGACCCGCGATGAGTTGGAACTGGTGGATCTGCAGCCCTTTGCCGCGGCGGCGCGGTCCGGGGTGCTGGGGGACCTGATCACCACCACCGTGGTGACCGATGCGCAGGCGTCCGCGGTGACCGATGCCCTGCTGAGCACCCACGTGCGCTACGCTGGCGTCCAGGGGAGCGGCGAAGGCGTGCCGCCGATCAGCCTGGCGCCGCAACTGGGTGAAGACCTGTTGAACAGCCCGCAGTTCGCGGATTGGCGCGCCCAGCAAGGGTTGGTGATGAGCGATGAACTGGGCGCGCCCGCCATCCGCCGCTACTACGATCCGACGCTGCAAAGCTTTCCCCACAAACGCATCGCCCAGGAAGCGCTACTGGCCGGCAACGATCTGCTGTGGCTCTCGCGCTTCAGCCTCGACGACGACCCGAACACCGAGTTGGCGAACATCAAGGACACGGTACTCTTCTTCCGCGAGAAATACGGGGCGGACGCCGACTTCCGGCGCCGGGTCGATGCGGCGGTCCTGCGCATCCTGACGCTCAAATCAGACCTCTACCCCGACCTCGACCTGGTCAACACACTGGTTCAGGGCGACGAGGTGGCCGGCGAAATCGGCGGCCAGCAAGCGGTGGTCGCGCAGATCGCGCGCGACGCGCTGACGCTGCTCAGCCCCAGCCCGGCAGAGCTTGGCCAGCGCATGCCGACCGGCCCCGGCCTGGACGACAAGGTGTTGTTGGTCACCGATGCGCGGCTGGGCCGCGAGTGCAGCGCAGAGGACTGCCCGTTCTTCCCGCTCATCGATCCGACCGCGCTCGAGCAGAGCATTCTGCGGCTCTATGGACCCGGCGCGACGGGCCAGATCTCGCCCGACAACATCGCCAGCCTGAGCTCGCAGCAGCTTAGCGCACACCTTGCCGGCCAGCCTACATCTCTGCCCGCCGAAGAGATCGACGCCCTCATCGACGAAGCCGACTGGATCGTCTTTGGCACCCTGGACAACGATCCGTCGGTGCCCGGCGCCAACGCGCTGCGCGAGTTCCTGACCGAACGGCCGGCCGGCCGCGAGCGCAAACGCATCGTCGCCTTCGCCTTCAACGCGCCCTACTTTCTCGACGCGACCGACGTCGCCAAGCTGACGGCGTTTTTTGGCGTGTATGGCAAGACCGGGCCGTTCGTGGAGGCGGCCACACGCGCGCTGTTCCGCGAGTTTACACCGCCGGGCGCGCCGCCGGTCAACGTGACCGGCATCAACTACTCGCTGGCCGACAAGCTCAAACCGGCTGCCAACCAATCCATCGAGATCCGGGTGCCGGACGTGCGGGTTGAGATGGGCAGCAACACCTTCACCGCCAAGGTCGGCGACACGTTGCGGGTGGTGGCCGGACCGGTCTACGACGGCAACGGGCGGATCGTGCCCGACGGAACCATGGCGACCTTCAAGCTGAAGCAGCGCAACGACCCGTTCGAGCTGCCGCTGGGCGAGGCGGGCACGACCGATGGCTTCGCCGAAACGCTGGTGACGCTGGAGCGGCCGGGCGATTACGAGGTCCAGGTGCAGAGCGGCCAGGCGCAAGGCTCGCTCAGCCTGCTGCTGAACATTGTTGACCTGGCGGGCGGCGAGGCCGAGGTAGCCGTGGCAACACCGACCGCCACTGCTACCGCACCGCCAACAGAAACCCCAACGCCCACCTACACGCCGACTCCGACGGCGACTCCGCAAGCCACGCCGGCGCCGACGCCCGAACCGACGCCCATCCCGCCCCTGCCGCCGCGCCGGGTGGACGGCGGCGCTCTGGGCGTCTCTCTGCTGGCAATTGTGCTGGCTGCAGCGGTTGGCCTGCTGATCTACCGCGCCAGCGTGTCGATTCCCAGCACGTCGATGCAGGTCGTATTAACCGTCGCCGTCGGCGGTCTGGTGGCGTATCTGTTGTACGGAATGGGGTTGGTTCCCGGCGCCGATCTGTTGCAGCGCGAGCTGCGTCCGTGGGGCGCGGCGGTGATCACGCTGGTGGGCAGCGGGCTGGCGCTGCTGGCGCTGTGGGCGAAACAGACGGCCGACAGCCGCGAGCAGGAGTAATCCACCCGGGCGGTGGAGCTATGGCTGTGTCTGTGACGTGGCAGCCGGGGTCGCGGCGCCCAGCTCGCCCGGCAGGGCAGGCAAGCGCGGCGACAGCAGGCTGATGAGCAGGGCCAGCACGATCAAGCCCAGCGCAGCGCCGGCCAGGATACGGTTGGAACGCAGCGCCTCGATCCAGCGGTCGTAGCGAGCGGCGGAGAGCGCGGCCCCTGAACCCTGGGCGTGACGGGAACCGACCAGCGAGCTGCGCACCTCGGCCACGCTTGACGGACGCTCGTCAGGATGCATCGCCATGGCGCGCAGCACCGCCCGTTCGGTGCGTGCCGAGACGTCCGGGTTGATCTGGCGAATCGGCGTCAGCGCGCCGGGTTTGAGGAATCGCTGCCTGGCATCGGCCGGCGATGTGCCGGTCAGGAGGTGGTAGAGGGTAGCGCCCAGGGCGTAGATGTCGGTGCGGGCGTCGGTGTGGCCAGTATCGCCTCCGTACTGCTCCAGCGGCGTGTACTGCACCGTGCCGCGGCCCTGCACAACGGTCACGGTGCGGCTTTCGTCGGCGGCCACCACCTTGACCAGACCGAAGTCGACCAGCTTGATAGTGCCGCGCGGCGTCAGCTTGATGTTCGAGGGCTTGATGTCACGGTGCAGCACCATCGGGTCCTGGGAGTGCAGATATTCGAGAGCGTCGCAGAGCTGGCTGGCCCAGTCGAGGATGGCCGATTCCTCCAGAAACGTGGCATCCCGCCGGGCATCGTCCACCAGTTCCTTGAGATCCCGACCCGGCACGTAATCCATGACTAGCAATTCGCGCCCGTTCTCGGTAAAATAGTCCGAGACCTTGGGCAGGCTGGGATGATCGAGCCGGGCCAGGATAGACGCTTCACGATAGAACTGGTCCTGCATCTGGGCGATGTCCGCCGGCTGTCCGCCCAGGTCTGGCAGAATCTCTTTTACGGCGCAAAGCCGGCCGGTCAGTCGCTGGTCTTCGGCCTTGTAGACGGCCCCCATGCCGCCCTGACCGATCAATTCAAGTATTTTATAGCGGGAGCGGAGCACCGTTCCTGGTTGAAATGGGAGTGGCATCGCGCCTGCATTATGGCTTACGACCCGTCCCCTGTCAAGCAACGTGGAAGTTCCGGCATGACACAAACCGAACATGCGATGTTGATTCTCCAGGCCAGCGGCAACGAGCCAGGGCGCAGGTGGTCGCTGGGTCGCGGCCGCATCGTGGTCGGGCGAGACATCGACTGCGACATCATCCTGCCCGACCGCCTGGTGTCCCGCCACCATGCGCAGGTCATCTGGGACAGCGAGCAGGAGGCCTATCTGGTGGAGGACCTGCTCAGCAAGAACGGCACCTATCTCAACGGACAGGAGTTGTCTGAGCCGCATCCGCTGCAGGACGGCGACGAGATCCAGATCGCGCTGCGCTTCAAGCTGGCTTTCGTGGACGCCGGCGAGACTGCGCCGCTGATCTTCGACCTGCCCCTGGTGGCCGAGCGCCTGCAGATCGACGACGAGACGCGCCAGGTTACGGTGGCGGGCCAGGTGCTGGACCCGCCGCTGTCGCCCGCGCAGTACCGCCTGCTGGCCCTGCTGAAGGGCGCGCAGGGCGGCGTGGTCAGCCGCGATGAGATCGTGCGCCAGGTCTGGCCGGAGGCGGTGGAGGAGGGCGTCAGCGAGCAGGCCATCGACGCGCTGGTGCGCCGCCTGCGCGAACGGCTCGCCGAGACCGACCCGCTGCACCAGTACATCATCACCGTTCGCGGCCACGGCTTCCGCTTTGAGAACGCGCCGGGACCGTGACCACCGTAGGGGCATGAATGACGGCGACAGGAATGTTGCTGTGAGGTGAGGCCAGCATGCCGTCATTCATGCCCCTACACGATACCATGCCCCCAATTTCCCTCTACATCCACATCCCCTTCTGCCAGCGCAAGTGCCCGTATTGCGACTTCAACACCTACGCGGGGCTGAACCGGCTGTTCGTGCCGTTCACCGGCGCGCTGGTGGCTGAGATCGAGCGGGCGGGCTCGGCCAACGGGCGTCCGGCCGTCAGGACGATCTTTCTGGGAGGTGGGACGCCAACCGTGCTGCCGGTTGACCTGCTGGCGCGCATCATGACAGCCTGCCGCGCGTCGTTCGACATCCTGCCCGACGCCGAGATCACCAGCGAGGCCAACCCCGGCACGGTGGATGTGACGCGATTTGCCGCGCTGCGCGGGCTGGGCGTCAACCGGCTGAGCATGGGTGTGCAGAGCTTCGACACCGACGAGCTGTACTTCCTCGGACGCATCCACAGCGCCGGCGAGGTGGATGCCGCGTTCGCGGCCGCCCGCCAGGCCGGCTTTGCCAACATCAACCTCGACCTGATCTACGGCCTGCCCGACCAGCCGCTCGCCACCTGGCAGCGCACCGTGCAGCGCGCCGTCGATCTTGGCCCCGAGCACATCTCGCTCTACTCGCTGACCATCGAGGAGGGCACCCCCTTCGCCGACTGGGCCGCGGCCGGCCGCATCGGCACCCCCGACCCCGACCTCGCCGCCGACATGTACGAGGCGGCCGATGAGATTCTGGAAGACTCGGGTTATGTGCAGTATGAGATAAGCAATTGGGCAAGAGGAAAAGAGGGAAACAAAGGAAATCACGGAAAAAGTGATCCTTCTTTTCCCTCCTTTCCTTTCTTTCCTTCCCTTCCCTCCACTCCCTCCCCCTACGCCTGCCGCCACAACCTGACCTACTGGCACAACGAGGCATATCTCGGGTTCGGTCCCGGCGCGCACTCGTCGCAGAACGGGCGGCGCTGGGCCGCCATCAAGCCGGTACCGGCGTACATCGACCGTGTCGAACGCGGAGAGAGCGTGCTGGACTTCGTCGAGGAGATCGACGACCGGCTGGCTATGGGCGAGACGATGATGCTGGGGCTGCGGCTGGTGCAGGAAGGGGTGGCGTTCGAACGCTTCCAGCAACGCCACGGGCAGTCGATGCTGGACGTGTTCGGCGACGAGATCGCCGATCTCCAACGCCTCGGCCTGCTGGAGCGCCTGCCTGACCGCGTCCGTCTGACCAAACCGGCCCGGCTGCTTGGCAACCAGGTGTTCGCCCGCTTCTTGCCGTGAGTTGAGCCGGCTGGTAAAACGATCGCAACCGTTCGCGCTTGTTGATCCTTGTTCACAGCCCATGGGAGGTGCGTGATGAATTCGGGAAGAACCATACAACACATGATCGTGGTCGCTCTGCTCCTTGCCGTTGCGTGGATGGTTGCGGCCACCGGGACAGCCTCGGCAGCGACGATCGTGGTCAATGGCGTCACCTGCACGCTGGCCGATGCGATCACGGCTGCCAACAGCGACACCGCCACCGGCGGCTGCCCGGCCGGCAACGGCGCCGATACCCTGGACCTGGTGACCGACATCACCCTCACCAGCCGGCTGCCGGATATCACAAGCGATGTAGCGATACTCGGCAACGGTCATACAGTTCGGCGGTCTCCCAGCGCGCCGGCTTTCGGCATACTGTGGATAGACTCCTATCAGTCCGTAACCATCGACAATATCACGATTACTGGGGGGACGCTTGAGGGGGGCATAAGAGCGGAGTATGAAGCGCACGTGACCATAACGAATAGCCTGATTACCGAAAACTCAGCAGCAAGCCGCGGAGGTGGAATCTTTTGTGATCTATGTTTCGTAACCGTGACCAATAGTGTGATCAGTGACAACACAGCAATCACAGGAGGTGGAGGGATTCATCTGCGAGGGGCCCTGCGCGCTACTCGGCCTTCGAATGACCACGTTGCCAGTAAAACGGGCCCGGATACCGGTGTCTGGAACGTATTGCTACGCAATTCGACTCTGTGCAACAATACGGCTGACACCGGCGGCGGTCTGTACACCACCGGGGCTGGAAATTACCTCCTGGAAAAGACCACGCTACGTGGAAATAGTGCCAGATTGGGAGGCGGCGTCTACAACTTCGACAGCGGAGGAACAATAGAGAACTCAACACTTAGCGGCAACACCGCGACCGAGCAAGGCGGCGCAATTTATCTGAGATCTGGAGCGCCGCCATTTTACAGCGGCGTGATCATCAATCTGAACAACAGCACCGTCACCGATAGCAGTGCTCCCTTTGGCGCCGGACTATACATACAGAGCGATGCTCCGCCAGATCCTCCGTATGCGGTTGCCACATTGCGTCCGCACAACAGCATCATGGCTGCCCAGGACAACGGCGCTGACTGTGTCATCGTTGGTCCCGCCTTGATCGAATCCCAGGGTTACAACATCGAAAGCGCCACAAGTTGCGGGTTCACGGCGACCGGCGATCAACAGAACGTGACCGCGGCGATGCTCAACCTGGCGCCGCTGGCCAACAACGGCGGACCTACCTGGACCCACGCGTTAACGTCGGGCAGCGCGGCCATCGACCAGGGCAACTGTCCCAACGTGGCAGCCGACCAGCGCGGCTATCCTCGCCCGATTGACCAGCCGGGCGTCCCCAACGCGGCTGATGGGTGTGACGTGGGCGCGTTCGAGCTTCAGGTCCCGACGGCGGTCACCGGGACAACGCTCACAGCCGATAACCGCCCAGCAAGTTCGCCGTCGCTCCTGATGATCGTTGTGGTTCTGATCGCATCGCTCCTGCTCGCCAAACATCGGCGCATCACCGGCGCATAGACCCGCACGCGTCCTACCACTGCCCGGTTCGCATTCTCAAATGCGAACCGGGCAGTCACGTGTCGCCGCTTCTTGGCCATCTCCCCTGCCACACATCGCCCCGGCGCATCTGAGGATGCGCACTCCGCGATTGCGGCGCATACGCTGCGGTTGGAAGATGCGTACTCCGCGGTGAAAATGTCCGCCGGAGCGCATCTGCCCGTTACCGGGTGCTTCGCAAAGGATGCGTACTCCCCGGTAAGCTCCTGACGGCCGCGGAGTTCGCATTCTCAAATGCGAACGGGGCAGTCACATGTCGCCGCTTCTGGCGATCTCCCCTGTCACACGTCGCCCCGGCGCATCTGCCGATACCCGGGTGCTTGGCAAAGGATGCGCCCTCCACGCCTTAGATGCACTCAGCGTGTTGACGTCTGCCGGGGTTAGCTGCTGCGGTTGAGGAGAGATTCGGAGAGGGCGAGAAGCGCCTGGCCAGCCGGGTTGTCGTCGGCCAGGACGCCGCTGGCGTCCAACGCTTCCAGCGCGTGTTGGTGTGCCGACTGGGCTGCGGATGCCGCGTACGGCTGCGCACCGGCATCGGCCAGCAGGTTCAGCACGGCCGGCACATCGGCGTCTTCGATTGGTCTGGCGTAGAGCGTACGGAGGGTGTCGCCGACCCTCGCATCGGCCAGTGCGTAGACCACCGGCAGCGATTTCTTGCGCGCCAGGATGTCGCTGGCGGCCGACTTGCCGGTGACCGCCTCGTCGCCCCAGATGCCCAGGATGTCGTCCTGGATCTGGAACGCCAACCCTAGTTGGCGGCCGAACTCGGCCAGCGCCGCCCGTGCCTCCGGGTCCGCACCACCGATCAGCGCGCCATCTCCAGGCTGGCGCCGATCAGCGCAGCCGTCTTGCCGCCAATCATCGTCAGGTACTCGTCCACACTCACGTCCAGCCGATCCTCGAAGGACATGTCCAGATATTGCCCCTCGGTAAGCCGCACGCAGGTCTCGTCGAAGATGCGAAACGCCTCCAGGCTGTGCTCAGCAGGAACGCCATGGGCTGACAATCCAAACAGCGCGCGGCGGGCCAACGTGAACATCGCGTCGCCGGCGTTGATGGCCTGCGGCACGCCCCACAGCGCCCAGACGGTGGGCCGATGGCGGCGGGTTGGGCTGTCGTCCTCCACATCGTCGTAGATCAGCGAGAAGTTGTGCAGCAGCTCCAGCGCGGCCGCGGCGGGCAGCGCCCGCTCGGCCGGCGCGCCGGCAGCCTCACAGGCCAGCAGGCACAGCACCGGGCGGATGCGCTTGCCGCTGTTAACGACCGCCGGCTGGAACTGCTCATCCACCCAACCCATGTGGTAGCGCAACATGCCGTAGTGCCCGGCATAGATCGGGAATTGGTCGGCGAGCGCTCTGCGCATCTCAGCGTCGATCAGGGGGAGGAAGCGGGCGAAGATGTCGTTGGTCATAGGTCGGAAGGGAAACAAGGGAAAGGAGGGAAAGCCGACAAGGGCTGGATATGCTGCGTCTACGCGAACGACCCGTTACCGATTACTGGTCACTGGTCACTGATTACTGATCACCGACCACCAGCCGCCCCGGCTCGCGCAGCGCGTTCACGTCGCCGGCGCCGGCGCAGAACATCGCGATGCGCAGCTCGTCGGCCAGCAGGTCGATAGCGTCGATGACCGCCTCGTCGGAGACGGTGGCCGCGCGCAGGAAGGGCGACGCCAGCCCGACCAAGGTCGCGCCCAGAGCGACGCATTTCGCGACGTCGATGCCGTCGCGGATGCCTCCGCTGGCGATGACCGGCAGCTCGGGCGCAGCCCCGCGCACCTGGAGCAGGCTCTCGGCGGTGGGGATGCCCCAATCGGCGAAGGTGCGGGCGATGCGCCGCAGCCGTTCGCTGGGGGCGCGGTGGTACTCGACCTCGGTCCAGCTTGTGCCGCCCGACCCGGCGACGTCGATGGCCGCGACGCCCGCGTTGGCCAGCCGGCGCGCCAGCGGCCCGTTGATGCCCCAGCCCACTTCCTTGGCGACGACAGGCACACCCACCGCGGCGCAAACCTGCCCGATCTTGCCCAGCAGGCCGGTCCAGTTCCAGTCGCCGTCAGCCTGCACGGCTTCTTGCAGCGGGTTGAGGTGCAGGATCAGCGCGTCGGCCCCGATCATGTCCACCGCGCGGCGGCAGTGATCCACGGTGTAGCCCTTGTTGAGCTGCGCCGCACCCAGGTTGGCGAAGAGCAGGATGTCCGGCGCGACATCGCGCACGTGAAAGGAGTAAGCCGTCTCGCCGATCTCCAGAGCGGTGCGCTGCGAGCCGACGCCCATGGCCACGCCGCGCGCCTGCGCGCCGATGGCCAGGTTGCGATTGATGCGCTCAGCTGCCTCGGTGCCGCCGGTCATGGAGGAGATCAGCAGCGGCGCCTGCACGGCGTGGCCAAACAGCTCGACGCCCAGATCGACTTCCGCCATGTCCAGTTCAGGCAGCGCTTGATGGACAAAGCGATACCGTTCCAGCCCGGTTGTCAGCCGCGGGAACTGGACATCTTCCTCCAGATTAATGCGAATGTGGTCTGCTTTGCGGGCTTTGTGATCCACCCGTGCGTCTCCGTAACTTTGATGGTTGGCTGGTGTTCGATTCACCGGATAGCCAGGCAGGCAGTGTACCAGTGCGAATCGGCGTTGTCAAATGGTTGGTGGGTCTGTTGTTCACCAGCCGGGCCAAATTGACAGAGTACATCAGCCCTGCTAGAATATCGGGAACGCTCAATTTACAAAGAGAGGAAACCAACCACCCATGTCCAATCAAGACGCTATTTTTGAAAAGGTAAAGGCAATCATTGTCGAGCAGCTAGGCTGTGACGAAGACAAGGTAACCATGGAAGCCAGCTTCCGTGACGACCTCGACGCCGACTCCCTGGACCTTGTAGAGCTGATCATGGCCTTCGAGGAAGAGTTCGGCGGCGAGATCTCCGACGAAGAGGCACAGACGATCACCACCGTCGGAGAAGCTGTCAACTTCCTGGATGCACACGGGGCGAAAGCGTAATAGCCCCGCTGCCTCACCTGGTTTTATGGAGCGGGCGTCAGTTGACGCCCGCTTTCGCTGTTTGACGAGGGTCTGACGCGTGTATTCGATGAGTGTGATGGTGCTGGCGGGCGGCGATAGCCGGCGCATGGGTACCAACAAAGCGCTGCTGGAGCTGCCATCAGGTGAGACGCTGATCGAACGGGTCCTCAACACGTTGCGTCCGCTGTCGGACGATCTGTTGATCGTCAGCAACACGCCCGACCTGTACGCGCATCTGGATGCCCGCCAGGTCAGCGACGAGTTCGCCGGCGCCGGGCCGCTGGCTGGCCTGCACGCCGGCTTGCATGCTGCCCGCCACGACTGGACGTTCGCCGTAGCCTGCGATATGCCGCTGGTCGATCACCGTCTGGTGCGGTTCATGGCGGTGTTGACCGAGGGCTACGACGCGATCGTGCCCTGGGTTGACGGCGAGTTGGAGCCGCTGCACGCTTTGTACAACAAGCGCTGCCTGCCGGCGATAACCGGCCACCTGGAGGCGGGCCACCGGCGCATGATCGCGTTTCTGGGCGATGTTCGTGTGCGGCGCGTGGAAGCCAACGAGATCGCGCTGTTTGACCCCGAGGGCCGGTCGTTTTTCAACGCCAACACGCCCGAGGACTGGCAGCGGCTACAAGAGCTGGTCAGCGAGCCGGCCCGCCGGCGCTCCACACGCAAGGACTCGTAACCATGGCGTCGTTCTTTGACCAGGTCTACATCGTCGTTCAGCAGATTCCGCCCGGCAAGGTCGCCAGCTACGGCCAGGTGGCGGCGATTCTGGGTGCACCGCGCGCCGCCCGCACCGTCGGCTGGGCGCTGGCCTCGCTGCGCGAGAGCAACGAGCAGAACGTACCCTGGCAGCGCGTCATCAACAGCCAGGGCCGCGTCAGCATCCGCAACATGCGCCACGCTGTCGAGGAACAGCAGGCGCTGCTGGAGGCCGAAGGCGTCGAGTTCGACGACCGCGGCTACATCGATTGGAAGCGCTTTGGCTGGGAAGGTCTCAGCCCCGTCGAACTGGAAGCCCTGCTGGGACGAATGACGGATAGCAAATAGCAGATGGCTGAAAGCCGATAGCTGCTGCGGACTTGCCACCTGCGGCCTGCCAGTCGTCTGTTCCGAACTGTTCACCGTTCATCGCTTACTGTTCATTGATTTCCTGCTATCTGCCATCAGCTATCAGCCATTAGCCACTTGAAGAGGAAACGACCCAATGACCCGAGAAATCACCGTCGCCCTGGTGCAGATGATACCCACCATCGGCGAAACAGAGACCAACCTGCGCCGCATGAACGACTTCGTGGATCGCATCTGCCAGGAGCAGCCGGTAGACCTGATCGTCTTCCCGGAGCTGGCCACCACCGGCTACGAGTGCGGCCCGCGCTTCACCGAACTGGCCGAGTACGTGCCCGGCCACAGCGTCAACATGTTGTCCAAGCGCGCCAAGGATTACAACGTACACATCGCGTTCGGCATGGTGCTGAAGGAACGGGTGGAGAGCATCATCTACAACGCGGCGGTGCTCATCGGTCCCGAGGGCGAATACATCGGCAGCTACCGCAAGGTACACCTGAAGGGTGAGGAAAAGCTGGCCTTCCGCAACGGCTACCGCTTCCAGGTCTGGGACGTGGAGTTCCGCGAGGGGCCGGGGCGCATCGGCCTGCTGATAGGCTGGGACCTTGCGTTCCCCGAGGCAGTGCGCAGCCTGGTGCTGGACGGCGCCGAAGTCGTCGCGGTCTGCGCCAACTGGGAGGTAGACGAGGACCCGCAGTGGCGCGCTTACAACGTGGCGCGCGCATGCGAGAACGGCGTCTACATTGCAGCCGCCAACCGCGCCGGCGAAGAGCCAAGCTACGCCTTCTGCGGCGACTCGATGCTGGTCGGCCCCAACGCCGAGCTGTACACCAACCTCGAGGAGCCTGTGGAGGGCTACGCCGTGGCCACCATCGACCTGGACGACGTGCGCCGAGCCCGCGAGAACTCGCAGATCCTGCAATGCCGCCAACCGGCCACCTACCGCAACGTGGTGAAGAAGTATTGATAAACGTGAGAAGATGGCAGTCACGTTCGGCTCCTCCCGCTTCGCTCCGGAGTCTTCGAAAAGTGACTGATACCTGAACCTCTTGCGGCGTCTGGAAACATTGCTTTCCAGGCGCCGCTTTTTTTGCTGCGTTGACAAGAGGAATCGCGGCTGATATACTTGGCTGGCAACGACCAGAGCAAATCAGGCCATCGCAGCCGCCCTCTGGCGCGCTGGGAAAGGTGACACCGGCGGAGGCGTCGTCCATGCCAGACCAGGATGTCTGGAGAACCTATCGCGATTTCATCGTGCGCATCGAAGATGTAGGGGAGAGCCGTTACCGCGTCCGCGCCCGGACGTTCGACGACCGCGAGGCATCGGCAACGTTCGAGGCGCCCTTCGGCGAGAAGGACCTCAAGATCTTTCTGCTGACCGTCGGCCAGCCGCGGCGAACGGTGCGGCGCGGCCGCGTGCCTCAGCCGATGCGCGAGACGGTGGACTTCGGGCAAGCGCTCTTTCGCGCGGTGATGGCGGACGATGTGGGCCAGTTGTTTGCGTCGGCCCGCCACGACGCTTTCATGGGCAACTACGGCCTGCGGCTGCAACTGCGTCTCTCCGGTGCGCCCCGGCTGGGCAACCTGCCGTGGGAGTTCCTGTTCGACGGCCGCGACTTCCTGGCATTGCAGCCCGACACGCCGGTGGTGCGCTACCTGGACCTGGAACGCCCGCCGCGCCCGATGGCCGTTGCCCCGCCGCTCAACATGCTGGTCACGGTCAGTGCGCCGTCCGACCTGCAGCAGATCGACGCCGACGAGGAGCGCGACAAGCTGCACGACGCGCTGCACGAGATGGACCCGGACAAGCGGCCGCGCATCGAGTTCACCCCCGATGCCCAGTTGTCCACCCTTCAACGCACCCTGCGCCGCGCCCGCGCCAATGGCCGTCCCTTCCACATCTGGCACTACATCGGCCACGGCGGCTACGACCCCGACCAGCGCAGCAGCTTTCTGGTAATGACGACGCGATCCGGCGCGCCGGAGCCGGTGGACGGCTTCCAGCTTGGCACGCTGTTCGGCGGCTATCCCGAGATGCGGCTGGCGGTGCTGAACGCCTGCGAAGGAGCGCGCACCGACAACGAGGATCCCTTCGCCGGTGTGGCGGCGGCGTTGGTCGAAAAGGGCATTCCGGCGGTCATCGCCATGCAGTTCGAGATCAGCGACGAGGTGGCGGCCCGGCTGTCGGCCGAGTTCTACGCCGCGTTGGCCGACGGCCTGCCCGTCGACGCGGCGCTGACCGAGGCGCGGCGGGCGGTGTTCTTCATGCCCAACAAGCTGGAGTGGGCCACACCGGTGCTCTTTATGCGCACACCCGACGGGCGGCTGTTCGACCTGAGCGAGCCGGCGCCGGCTATGCCCGCGCGCCCCAGGGAGCGTCGGCCTGCGCCGCCGGCGGTCGATCCCGACCAAATGGAGCAGCTGTGGGTCAACGCCTCGGCGGCCTACTACACCGAGAACTGGGCGGAGGCGATCGAGTTCCTGGAGCGGATCGTCGCGGTCGATTCGGGCTACCGCACCGCCGACCGCCGGCTGGAGAAAGCGCGCCACATGCTGCGCTGCTCGGCGCTCTACGAGGACGGTTGCCGGGCGATGGATCAACAGGAGTGGAGCAGCGCGGTTCCGCTGTTGAGCCAGGTTGCCGACATTGACAGCAACTTCCGCGACGTGCAGAACCGGTTGAACGAAGCACGACGCCAGGTGCGGCTGACGGAGCTGTACGAGGAGGCTGTCCTGTTGAGCCGGGCCGGCCGCTGGGATGCGGTCGCGCCCGTGTTTCAGCGCTTGCATGCCCTGGCGCCCGACTACCCCGATCCCGACGGCCTGGAGCAGCGCGCCTCCGCCGAGCTCGAGGCGGAAAGCCGCCGCCGGCAGGCCGAGCAACACTACCGCGCCGGCATCGCAGCCATTGACCGCGGCGACTGGCAGGCTGGCGAGCGGTCGTTCCACCAGGTGCAGCAGGTCTCGCCCGGCTACGAGGCGACCGAAGCGCTGTTGCAGCGGGTCGCCCGCGAGCTGGAGGCTGCCAATCCTCCCCGACTGGTGGCGTACCTCACCGCCGAACCCGATGTCATCGAAGCAGGCGCCAGCCTGACGTGGAGCTTGCAGATCCACAACGCGGGCCAGGCCGACCTGCGCAACGTCAAGGTAGTGCGCGACGGTCGCGTCGTCAAGGGACCACTATCTCTGACCGCCGGAGAAGCGCAAACGCTGACGTTCACCTCGACCTTCACCGCCGCCGGGGAAAAGACGCGCACGCTGTCTGTCACCGGCAAGACGGCGCGCGGCGTCGAGGTTACGGCGGAAGCAATGGCGACAGCCACGGTCCGGGCGCAGCAGGCGGCGCCCCGACCCGGCCGCGTCAGCGCGAGCGTTACCATCACGCCGGACGCCCGCCGGGCCAGCGCAGGCCAACAGGTGCGATGGACGATCACGGTGCGCAACGACGGCGAGGTGGAACTGCGGCGGCTGCGGCTTGAACGCGACAGCCGGCTGGTGGAGACCTTCAGCCTGGCGCCCGGCCAGAGCCGCGAGTTCACTTCCCAGTCGCGCTACACCACGCCCGGCGTCAAGGAGAAGGTTGCTACGATTGCTGCGACCGCCGGCGGACAGCGGATTTTCGAGGTGGCCTCAGGCAGCCTCGAAGTCGTGGTCGAACAGCCCGCGCACCAGGCCGCGCGCCTCAAGGACACGCCCGGTGCGGTGATGGCCCCGGCAGAGACGTTTCGCGAGTATCTGAAGTCCGTCGCCCGCGACCATGACCGCGGCGCCTGGGCGCAGTGTCCCATCTGCGAGGTCGATGTGACGTTCGGCCACCTGGTGCAACACTACGACAAGGTGCATTGGGGCCAGAGCGGACCGGTGCCTTCTGGCTTTTCGCCTCCCAAGCCATCGCCGCCCCGCCAGAAGAAGCCGGCGGCGCCGGACGATGCCTATCGCGACCGCCTCAAGCAGTTCGCACGCGATCACCGCGGCGAGATGGTCGCCTGCCCGGTGTGCGGCGTGCCGGTCAGCACCGGAAACATCCTGCGCCACTACGACCGGCAACATCCGGGCGCAGTCGGGTCCGACCCCGTTGCCGGCAGTGCGCCATCCGGCAGTGCAAGCCACGGCGCGCAGGCTGCACCGTCGCCCGCCCTGTCGCCCGCAGCAGCGTACCGCGAGGAGCTGAAGTCGGCCGTCAAGGAGTTCGGCCAGGACGACTACGTCTACTGCCCTCTCTGTGAAACAACCCTCAAGGCCAGCAGTCTGATCCGCCACTACGACAAGGTTCACCCCGGCGAGTATCGGACATGAGCCACCCCGACGCGCCGCCGCAACCGCGGCCCGCCGCAGGATAGCCCCTTGTGGGCGCTCCGGGAGATTCCCCGAACGGGCACAAGGCCCTATCCTACAGGGGAGATGATGGCGCCGGTCGTGACGCGTGGTTGCGGTCTGGCGCGAATATCGCGACTTGCAGTACAATGGCCGAAGCGAGTTGCGGCCTGTTTCTGCGTCCATCCCAACTACCCCAGAAGTGCAACTTTGCCGAAAAGTCGAATCTCTCAATAACCCTCCATGAACTACGGCTTCATCATCGACAACCGCAAATGTATCGGCTGCCATGCCTGCTCGACCGCGTGCAAGAGCGAGAACGAGGTGCCGCTGGGCGTCTACCGCACCTGGGTCAAGACCGTGGAGACCGGCGTTTACCCCGACGTGCGCCGCCATTTCCAGGTGACGCGCTGCAATCACTGCGCCAACCCGCCCTGCGTACGCATCTGTCCCGTCACCGCGATGTACCAGCGGGCCGACGGCATCGTCGAGTTCGACCCGGCGGTCTGCATCGGCTGCAAGGCGTGCCTGCAGGCCTGCCCCTACGACGCCATCTACATCGACCCGGACAGCGGCACAGCCGCCAAGTGCCACTACTGCTCACACCGCACCGAGCTTGGCCTGGAGCCGGCCTGTGTGGTGGTCTGCCCGGAGCACGCCATCATCGCCGGCGACATCGACGACCCGTCCACCGAGATCAGCCAGTTGCTGGCAACGCAGGACGTGACCGTCCGCAAGCCGGAGCAGGGCACCGCGCCCAAGCTGTTCTACATCGACGGCAACGACGTGGCGCTGCATCCGACGGCGGTCGAGCGCGCGCCGCAGAGCTTCATGTGGGCGGATGTGATACCGTTGCATGCGGTGGAGAGCGGTGGAGAGAGGGAGAAAGGGAGAGAGGGAGAGGAAATAACTGGAAACAGACGGGGTGTCAGTTTTCACAGCAATGGGACGGCGATCAGGACGCCGGGAGCGCAGGGGCAACCGTGGGGCGGGCCGATCCAGATCGGCGAGGGGCGAATGGCGGAGCAGATGGTGCAGGTGGCGTACAACGCGCAGCATAAGGTGCCGTGGCACTGGCCGGTGCCGGCCTACCTGGTGACCAAGGCCATCGGCGCGGGCGTGTTCATGGTGCTGGCGTTGGGCTTTGGTCTGAACCTGTTTGGCTTCGACCGCGAGACCGCAGTCATCGGGCTGCTGGTGTCGCTGGCCTTCGTCGCCATCACCACGCTGCTGCTGGTCTATGATTTGGAGCGGCCGGAGCGCTTCTTCAGCATCCTGCTCAGGCCGCAGTGGAAGAGCTGGCTGACCCGGGGCGCGTTCATCCTCCTTGGGTTCGCGGTCGTCGCTGGCGTTTGGTGGCTGCTGGAGACGCTGGCCTATTTCGGCGTGCTGGGCAGCGGGCTGGCGGACGCGGCGCGACCCATCGCGCTGTGGACCGGCGTGGTGTTGGCGGGCGGCGCGGCAATCTACACTGCGTTCCTCTTCGGCCAGGCCGAGGGGCGCGACCTGTGGCAGAGCAGCCTGTTGCCGTTCCACCTGATCGTGCAGGCGCTGGTGGCCGGCAGCGGCGTCCTGTTGATGATAGACGCATTCTGGGGGCTGCCGGAGAGCGTCGGCGCAGTCAGCCTGATCGTTTTCATCGCGGCGCTGCTGGTGGACCTGTTCATCACGCTGGTCGGCGAGTTCGGCATGCCCCACGCCAGCGAAACCGCGGCCGCCGCGGCCCACGCCATCAGCCACGGACGCTACCGCGGCCACTTCTGGTTCGGCAGCATCCTGCTGGGCCACGTCGTCCCGCTGGCGCTGGTGGCGCTGACAGCGCTGCTGGCCAGCCCGCCCTTGCTGGTTGCCGCCGTGCTGGCGGCGATCACCGGCCTCTATTTCTACGAATACGCCTTCGTGATGGCGCCGCAAGAGGTGCCGAATAGCTGAGTAATGGTGTAATGGTGAATTGGCGAATGGTTAACTGTTAATGACCGGAGACCGCTGCTCGCGCCAATTAACAATTCACCCATTCACGAATTCACAGTTTTCCATTATCCGGCAGTCTCCCTACGGAGTGTTGTCAGGAAAAATGCTCACGGATGGACGCAGATCTCGCGGATTCTTTCGGCCGATTGGTCGGTGAAATCCGTGAGATCCGCGAGCAAGAATACCTGTGCCGTGAAAACAACTCTCCTGCCGGGAGACTACGCATCTTCCAAGTGACTTTCAATGACCAACAACCGCGTATCCAATCTACTGGCGGCGATGCTCAAGCTCGACCCGCCGCGCGATGAGGGACCGGCGCCGGATGGCGTCACAAACGTCGCCGGGCAGGCCTTGCCGCGCTTTGGCGAAACCGACCTGCGGCCGCAGCCGGTGGAGATGACCACTGTTCAGCACGACGACGGGCGCATGAGCCAATACCCGCCGCCGGAGCTGTGGGACGACTGGGTGGAATACGACGGCAAACTGTGGCCGCAGAAGGTGGCCCGCCGCTATACCCTGGTGCCGACGGTCTGCTTCAACTGCGAGAGCGCCTGCGGGCTGCTGGCATACGTGGACAAGACCACACTGGAGATCAAGAAGTTCGAGGGCAACCCGGTGCATCCCGGCAGCCGCGGCCGCAACTGCGCCAAGGGGCCGGCCACCATCAACCAGACCTACGACCCGGAGCGCATCCTCTACCCATTGAAGCGCGTCGGGCCGAGGGGCGCGGGTCAGTGGAAGCGCATCACCTGGGACGAGGCGGTCAGCGAGATCGCGGCCAGGATGCAGCGCCAGCCGCCAGCAGCGGCGCGACGGGATCGTCTACCACGTGGGCCGGCCGGGCGAGGACGGCTACACCAACCGGGTCATCCAGGCCTGGGGCGTGGACGGCCACAATAGCCACACCAACATCTGCTCCAGCGGCGCGCGCGCCGGCTACAGCTTCTGGGGCGGCTTCGACCGTCCCAGCCCTGATCACGCGCACGCGCGCGTCATCCTGCTCATCTCCAGCCACCTGGAGACGGGCCATTACTTCAACCCCCACGCCCAGCGCATCATCGAGGGCAAGATGGCCGGCGCAAAGCTGATCACCTTCGATCCGCGGCTGAGCAACACCGCCAGCATGAGCGACGTCTGGCTGCCAACCTGGCCGGGCAGCGAGTCGACGGTGCTGCTGGCAGTCGCCAACCACCTGATCCAGAACGACCTCTACGACCGCGACTTCGTGCGCCGCTGGGTCAACTGGGAGGAGACGCTGGACGCGGCGGCCGATGGCCGGCTGCCGGTCAACAGCCCGGACCTGCTGCAACGCATCGCGGCGGAGTCTGCTGGCGATGGCAACCGGTTTGAGCTATTCGACGCGCTGCTGAAGAACCTGTACGCCGGGTTCACGTTCGAGCGTGCTGCCGAGGAAAGCCAGGTGCCCGTGGAGCGCATCCGCGAGACGGCCCGGCTGGTGGCCAACTGCGAGGGCAGGCTGGCGACCCACACCTGGCGCAGCGCGAGCATCGGCAACCTGGGCGGCTGGCAGGTGGCGCGCACGCTGTTCTTCCTCAACGTGCTGACCGGCAGCGTGGGCAACCGGGGCGGCACGCAGGCCAACGAGTGGAACAAGTTCGTACCCAAGCCGTTTGCGTCGCCGCCGCCGTTCGAGGCATGGAACGAGCTGCACCTGCCCCACGAGTGGCCGCTGGCCTTCTACGAGATGAGCTTCCTGCTGCCGCACTTCCTGGAGGAGGGGCGCGGCGACATCGACGTCTATTTCACCCGCGTCTACAACCCGATGTGGATCAACCCCGATGGCTTCATGTGGCTCAAGGCGCTGAGGGACGAGCAGAAGATCAAGTGCCACGTGGCGCTGACGCCGACCTGGAACGAGTCGGCCTGGTTCGCCGACTACGTGCTGCCCATGGGACACGCCGGCGAGCGCCACGACCTGATGAGCCAGGAGACCCACGCCGGCCAGTGGATCGCCTTTCGCCAGCCGGTGCGCCGGGTCGCGATGGAACGGGCAGGCAAGCCGGTGCGCTACACCTGGGAAGCCAACCCGGGCGAGGTGTGGGAGGAGAACGAGCTGTGGATCGAGCTGTCGCTGGCCATGGACCCGGACGGCAGCCTGGGCATCCGCCGCTGGTTCGACAGCCCCTACCGGCCTGGCGAGACCATCACCGTCGAAGAATATTATCGCTGGATCTTCGAGAACAGCGTCCCCGGCCTGCCGCAAGCCGCGGCAGCCGAGAGCCTGACGCCGCTGGCCTACATGCGCAAGTACGGCGTTTTCGAGGTCACCGCCGAAAACTACAAGCCATTCGAGCGGCGTTTACCGGGCATCCACACGAGCGAGCCAGGGCCGGCTGCCAACAGAACCTCCGTGCGCGTTTCGACACCGGGCGTGCAGGTCGAGGTGACGCGGCAGACCGGCAGCTCGCCCGCCCAGCCGGCCACTCCGCTTGACCCGGACCTGCTGATCGACCGCAGCGGCCGGATCGTCAAGAGCGGCAAGGCGGTCGGCGTGCTGGTTGACGGAGAGCCGATGGCGGGGTTCGAGACGCCCAGCCGCAAGCTGGAGTTCTACAGCGACACGCTGCGGCGCTGGGGCTGGACAGAGAAGGAGAACCTGATCCCGTGGCCGCTGACAAGCCACGTCTCTCCGGAAAACATAGACCGTAGCCGGGGCGAGATGCTGCTACTGCCCAACTTCCGCCTGCCGACCCTCATCCACACCCGCAGCGCCAACGCCAAGTGGCTCTACGAGATCAGCCACAAGAACCCCGTCTGGATGAACCCGCTAGACGCGCAGCGCCTTGGCGTGGCGACCGGCGACCTGATCCGGGTCACCACCGAGATCGGCTACTTCGTGGACAAGGTGTGGATCACCGAGGGCATCAAGCCGGGCGTGATCGCGATGAGCCACCACCTGGGCAGATGGCGGCTGGAGGAGACCACCGGCGTCAACCCAGGCATGTCGAACCTGGCGCAACTGAATGAGGACGACCAGGGCGGCCACACCCTCAACATCCTGCACGGTGCGCGCTCCTGGGAGACCTTCGATCCCGACACGAGCCGCATTTGGTGGGAAGACGTCGGCGTGCACCAGAACCTCACGCACGCGGTGCATCCCGACCCGATCAGCGGCGCGCACTGCTGGCTGCAGAAGGCGCTCAACGTGCGCAAAGCCGACCCCAGCGACCGCCATGGCGACGTCTGGGTGGACACTCACGCGTCGATGGCGGTCTACCGCGAGTGGCTGGCGCTGACGCGCTCGGCGGTGGATCACAGCCCGGACGGCACGCGCCGGCCGCTGTGGATCAAGCGCCCGCTGAAGCCGGTGGTCGCCGCGTACCGGTTGCCGGAGCGGCCGTTTGGGCGGAACGGTCAATCGACTGTGCAGGAGATCGCACACGTTGGCAATGCGGAGTGAGCATCCTGACTTGAAAATAGACGCTGCTGCGGCCGGTCTCCGACCGTGCCGCCTCGATTTTCATCCATGGTTGTGCGAATAGCGCATGGTCGTCTCAGATGCGGGCTGGTTGGCGGCATTCGACCCGGCATCTGAGGATGCCTACTCCGCGCTTCAACGGGTAGCTTGACCACTGATAACATCGAGCGACTGCCAACCAAGGTCGCCGCCCGCGATCAACTCGATCGGCAACTACCAGCGCCGTCAACAATATCTGCGAGGAAACGTGGCAAGTCGCCCTGCGATCGCCGTCGATACTTCGACATTGCACTTGGTTCGGAACCGGAGTGCGCCGGCCGCCTTGACGTTCCGTACGCGCAGGAAGATCTCGGAAGGGAGTTGAAACCAGCAAACGCCTGCTTCAACGAGCCGTTTCTAACCTTGATCGGGCCGATGCGTAGCATCGATCGGCGTATCGGCGAGGATGGTCCAGTGTATTACGTGGACGCCAACTGCTGCGGCCGGTTTCCGACCGTGCCGCCTCGATTTTCATCCATGGTTGTGCGAGTAGCGCATGGTCGTCTCCGATGCGGGCTGGTTGGCGGCATTCGACCCGGCATTTGAGGATGCCTACTCCGCGCTTCAACGGGTAGCGCATGAATGCAATTCTCCAAATATCACGCCCTCGGCAACGACTACCTCGTCGTCGAGCCGGACAGCTTGCCTGCTGACGTGCCTGACGACTGGGTTGGTCGCGTCTGCGACCGGCATCGCGGCGTTGGCGCGGATGGGGTGCTGCTGGGACCGCTGCCCGACAGCAGCGGCCGCTTGACGCTGCGCATCTTCAATCCGGACGGCAGCGAGGCCGAAAAGAGCGGCAACGGGCTGCGCATCTTCGCCCGCTACCTGTGGGACACGCAGCGGGTGGATGAGACGCCGTTTGCGGTCGAAACGCCCGGCGGCAGGGTTACCTGCTGCATCCTCGACGACGGACGTTCTGTTACTGTCGAAATGGGACAAGTAAGCTTCGACAGCCGTGACATTCCCGTGTCCGGGCCGCGGCGCGAGGTGCTGGACGAAGAGGTCAGCGTCGGCGGCGGGAAGTTTCGCTTCAGCGCTGCCACAGTCGGCAACCCACACTGCGTCATTTTCGTTGACCGGCCAACGCCGGCGCTGGCGCGCGAGATCGGCCCGCTGATCGAGCGCGATCCCCGTTTTCCCAACCGCACAAATGTCCAGTTCGTCGAGGTACTTGACCGGGCCGCGCTGCGCATGGAGATCTGGGAGCGGGGCGCGGGCTACACGCTGGCGTCGGGCAGCAGCAGTTGCGCGGCTGCGGCGGTCGCGTACCGGTTGGGCTTGTGCAACGCCGGGGTTGCAGTTACAATGCCCGGCGGCACGCTGCACGTGACGATCGGCCCTGATTTCGCTGCGACGCTAACCGGGCCGGTAACTGCCGTGTGCCACGGCAACATTGCTCCCGAACTGTTTGCTGAGTCCATGCCTCCAGCGAAGTCTTCTTCATGATTGTCCGCAACGCTACAGTGGACGACGCCCGCCGAATCGCCGAGATCAAGGTGGCCGGGTGGCGTGCCGCATATCGCGGGGTGATGCCCGACGATGTGTTGGACCAACTGTCGGTGAAGGAACAAGCCGCCAGATGGCGCCGGCGCATCTCCGACCATCCCGGGCGCGTGCTGGTGGCCGTCACAAACGGCACAGTCAGCGGCTATGTGAGCGCGGCAGCATCGCGCGACGAAGACCCGCCCGACCCCATTATCGGTGAGATCTACGCCCTTTACGTTCATCCAGATCACTGGCGCTGCGGGATCGGTTCAGCCCTGATTGCTGCCGGATTGGAAACGCTGCGACGTCAAAGCTTCAGACAGGTGACGCTGTGGGTGCTGGCAGACAACGGTCCAGCCATCGGGTTCTATCGGACTCACGGCTTTCAACCGGACGGCCGCAGCAAGCTGGAGACCTTTGGCGGCGTCTCCCTGCGGGAGATCGCCCTGGCGCGCGCGTTATGATGGCTCTTTCTCCTTTCGACAGAGCGCTGGCCCGCAGCAGGGCCTATCACGCGTTTGGCCGCCTCTTCGACGCTGGCATCACACCGGAGACATTGCCCTACGCGACCGCCATCGGCGAGCTGCACGCCGCATCGCTAGAGCAGCAGGACGCCGACCAGGCCGCGGCGGCACACCAGCGGCTGTTTGGCTTCAACGTTTTCGCCTACGAGAGCACATTTCTCAGCCCCGATGCCGTGCTGGGCGGGACGGTGACGGAGCGGGTCGCACAGTTCTACGAGCAAGCTGGCTACCAGACCGGGCGCGGCGAGACCGCCGATCACATCACAAACGAGTTGGCGCTGCTGGCATTCCTCTGCGGTGCGGAGGCCGATGCCTGGCAAGATGGACAGACCGGAGAGGCGGCGCGTATGCAGGCAGTGCAGCGCGACTTCTTGAACAACCACCTGCTGCGCTGGCTGCCAGGCTTGCGACTGGCAATCCAGCAGCAGAGCGAGCCGTTCTATGCGACGCTGGCCAGTCTGGCGCTGGAGGTAGCGCTGGACCACAGGGCTAACCTGCCTGACGACCTGCTTACGCCTGCCGTGCGCATTGCACTGCCCGCCGCGCCCGATCTTATGTCCAGCGATCAGACCGGCCTGCGCGACATCGCTGGCTGGCTGCTGACGACTGCCCACAGCGGCATCTACCTCAGCCGCGACGACATCGGCCGGCTGGGCAAGCCTTCCAGTCTGCCAACTGGTTTCGGCAGTCGCCGGATCATGCTGACCAATCTGCTGCGCTCGGCAGCCCAGTTCGACGCAGTTCCGGCGCTGCTGGCCGGCGTGCAAACGCTGCTGACACGCTGGCAGGCCGGCTATGGCGCGCTGCAAGAGTCGCCCGCCGCGTCCGCACGCATGATCGGCGCGATCTGGCTGGATCGCATCGCTGAGACGGCCAGTCTGCTGAACCACTTGGGCGAAACCGCCGCTGCATGGCAGGACGAGCCAGCGGTACCGGAGCTTCAGGATGTCTGACCTCACGACCAACGACGCCAGTTGGCACACCACCTGGCGTAGGGAGATGGCTGCTGACGTGGCGCGTGCCTACGCCGGCGACAACGACGTAAGCGCGGTCGTTCTCGCCGGTTCGGTAGCGCGCGGCTGGGCCGATCAACACTCCGACATCGAGCTGGATGTGTACTGGCGCCGCCCGCCGCGCGATGCTCAGCGGCGCGCAGCGCTGGCCCGCGCTGGCGCGGTCGTCCATGTCGATTGGGCGACTCCCCCGGACGAGGCGGCCTATCGTGCGCTTCTGGTCCAGCATCGCGGCCAGTTGAGCCAGATCTGGCCATACGAGGATTTCGAGTGGTCAGAGCATTTTTATGTCAATGGCGTCAACATCGGAGTCAGCGCTTTTCTGGCCGAAACGCTGGACCAGTGGATCGAAGATGTGGTCGAGCGCTGCGACATCGACGACGACAAACATATGCGGCTGGCCGCCATGCAACAGGCTGTACCGCTGCACGGAGCGGGCCTGGTGGCCGGCTGGCAGGCTCGCATCCACTACCCCGACGCGCTGGCCCAAGCCGTAATCGACCGGTTGATGGGGGTTCAGGACCGCTGGTGGGACGCGGGATATCTGGCCGCGCGCGATGCGTTTATCCCACGTGCAGACCTGCTGGCCAGGATGGAGCGCTGGCTGCTGCGGCTGCTGCTGGCACTCAACCGCATCTTTCTACCCGATCCGCGCTTCAAATGGGCCGGCCTGCTGATCGACCAGATGGCTGTCAAGCCGGAGCGGCTGGGCGAGCGCTTGAGCGAGGTGTTTCGCCTGGCGCCCGCCGATGCCGTTGCGACCGTGCAGACATTGGCGAACGAAACCCTTGACCTGATCGACCTACATCTGCCGGGCTGCGACACCGATTTCGCGCGCGCGTGGCTGAGCTACCGGCGCGCCGTCCCCTCTCCAACTCTTGCTCGTCCTCGTACTCTTACTCGTCTGGATATCGAGGAAGAGAAGAAGGACGAGTAGGAGTACGAGTACGAGAAGCGAGAAAGCGAAGAACCCCTATGCACATCATCGACCTGCGTTCCGATACCATCACCAAGCCGACGCGCGCGATGCGCCAGGCCATGTACGAAGCCGAGGTGGGCGACGACGTCCTGGGCGACGATCCGACCGTCCAGCGGCTGGAGGAACTGGCCGCGGCGCGGCTGGGCAAGGAGGCAGGGTTGTTCGTCGCCTCCGGCACCATGGGCAACCTGGTATGCCTGCTGACCCATTGCGGCCGCGGCGATGAGGTCATCCTGGGCGACCAGGCGCACACATACATCTACGAACAAGGCGGCTCGTCGGCGCTGGGCGGCATCCATCCGCGGCCGTTGCCCAACCGGCCCGACGGCTCCATTGACCTGGCCGTCGTGGAGGCCGCGATCCGCGGCGCAGACATCCACTTCCCGCGCACGAAGCTGATCACGCTGGAGAACACCCACAACCGCTGCGGCGGCGCGGTGCTGCCAGTCTCGACCATGCAGGCTACCGGCGCGCTGGCAAAGAAGCACGGGCTGGCGTTCCACCTGGACGGGGCCCGGCTATTCAACGCCGCGGTCGCGCTGAACGTGGATGTCAAGGAACTGGTGGCGCCCTGCGACTCCGTGACTTTCTGCCTCAGCAAGGGACTGGAAAGCGCCGGTAGGCTCGGTGGTAGTGGGGTCGCGCGTTCATCCAGGAGGCGCGGCGGGCGCGCAAGGTGGTGGGTGGCGGCATGCGGCAGGCCGGCGTCATCGCCGCGGCCGGCATCGTGGCGCTAAACGAGATGGTGGAGCGGCTGGCCGACGATCACGCCAACGCCCGCCGCTTCGCCGAAGGGATTGCCGGCGTCCCCGGGATCACACTGGATCTGGCCAGCGTCCAGAGCAACATCGTCATCTTCGAGGTCGATCACCCAACGATCGGCCCGCAGCAGTTGGTGGACACGCTGTGGCAGCAGGGGATCTGGACCTTCGCCATCGGCGGCAAACGGGTGCGCGCCGTGACCAACTACCACGTGACGGCTGAAGATGCCAGCGTGGCGGCGCGGGCGGTTGTGGCCGCGGTGGGCGCGTAGGCGTAAGGGTAGAATGGAAAGAAGGGAAAAGAGGGGCAGAGGGACCAGAGGGACAGACGACCAGAAACCGAGCGCACCGCGCAGATCGCTGACTTTCTGTCTTCTGACCCTCTGATCTTCTCTTCCACTGCCCCTCTGGTCACCGCTCCTCGGCGGTGAAACCTGTCCTAGAAGAAGATCTCTTCCTCGCCGCCGTCGGCGAAGGGGCTTTCGTCGCTGCGGGCGCCGCCCAGGAACTTGATGTCGGTAGCGGTGACGTCGAGGCTGGCGCGTGGGCTGCCGTCAGCGGCTGTGTAGCCGCGGGCTGACACCCGGCCAACCACCATGACCTGGCGGCCCTTCTTGAGGTACTGGTTGGCCGTCTCGCCCAATCCGCGCCACGCGGACACGCGGAACCAGGTCGTCTCCTCGCCCTGGCTGCCATCCTGGTTCTTCCAGCGGCGGTTGACCGCCACGCTGAAGCTGGCCACCGGTGTGCCGTCGGCCGTAAAACGGAGTTCCGGATCGCTGCCAAGATTGCCGACAATGATGAGTTGCTGGAACATGAATCCCTCCTGCAAGATGTGTCTGGATGCGCCGCGAAACGGGCTGCGACGCAGATGAAAATGGACGTTGTGGCGAGTATAGCATAGCCGTTTTTGGGGGTCAAATCGCCTGCGCGCCGAGCCTCGGAACGGCGATTTTGGCTGCGATGATTTGACGAAAGCCGTGGCGTGTGTATAATCTGTCTTGTGGCGAGCGTGGGCCCGTGGTGTAGTCGGCTAACATACTGGCCTGTCAAGCCAGAGATCGCGGTTCGAGCCCCGTCGGGCCCGCCACACAGATCAAGCCAATCGAGCAATCGGTTGGCTTTTTTGTTTTGCGGGGCGCAGGAATGAGCCACGTCCGCGGTGGCCCGACTATGGCTCCGTTGCTGGCAACCATGTGGCATGTTTGCCTGGAAACTGATTGTGAAGCGGATCACACCGAAGGTGTGAAGTAGCTCATAGCTCTGGCCGCGGTTCCATGGTATGATAACAACAGATCGCAGCCCGGGAGGCGCGGCGCGGCTCAATCTTTAAACCTGATAGCAGGAGGGGTTCAACCATGGCTGGCAATGAAGATATCAGCGACACAGAGAAAACGATCTGGAGATTCGTTGGGAAAATGGTGAAGGGTCTTCTGCTGTTACTGCTGGCTTTCGTCTTTGTGGCGATCGTCGACGTCACGCTGCGAGCCAGTGAGCAGCTCCTGTTCAACACCCAGTGGATTGTGATGAAAACGCACTATTCTGGCGTCGAGGCCGAGGCTGCAGTCAATCTTCAGATCAACGCCTACAAGGCGGTGGTCAACGAGGTGATTGCACCACTGCTCACTGCCTTCGTGTTGAGTTTCCTCGGATACGTCACGGGCGTGACCGTCACTACCGTCAGTTACAACCGGGGTGTAGAGAAGGGGAAAAACATTGAGGCGCTTAGGACACTCTAGGGTCACCAGTAGTCCGACTCGCCGCGTCAACTTGCCAGAAACGTGCAAACAAAACGGGGCCATCCTCCTGTGAGAATGGCCCCGTTTGCAAATTTATGTGACGGGATCGCCGTCAGATGGGTATCTTGCCGTTCAGCTAGCCGCGCCTGCACTGGACTTCCTGTGCGAGGTGCGGATCACCGGCGCCGGCAAAAGGGCAACGCTCCACCTTCCGCGACGCCAGACCTCAGTCCTTCATGAACGACCGCACCACCATCGCGACCCAGAAGATCACCCAGGCGCCCATGGCGATGCCGGCCAGGGACACTTTGAGCGGGTCCATCAGCGGCTCGTAGTGGACGCCGTCGGGCGAGATGGTGATGTAGCCGCGCGGCTTGCTTGAGCCGCGCCCGCCGCCGCCGCCACCCCCACCGCTGGCCATCCTGGCCTCGACATCGTCCTCCTCGCCTGTAACCGGGCCTTCGCCGCTGCCGTAGCCGTAGCCGAAGAAGCCGTTCACCTCGGCCACGGGCACTACCGCCGTGTCTCCCTCGCGAATCACCTCGCCGAACGACCTGCTCACCGAAAACTGTTCGATCATGCGCTCCACCGGAGTCGCAATCTGGTCCATCTGATTTTCCATTGGTAATCTCCTTTGCACCACCGTGAGTGCACTCAGCGGGCGCGCCAGATGCGCCCGGCAACTGTCAATGCAACGCCCAGCCCGGCGATGGCCGCCGCGGCCAGGGCCATGCCGCGCAATGCTTCTGTCTGCGGGTCCGTGACCGGCACGACGGTCTCGACGCCGTCGCGGTCGCGCACGTGCAGCGCCGTCGGCTCCAGCTTGAACCACGCGCCGCCACCGCCGCCCTGGGCCGCCTCGGCTCCGCCTGCCCAGCCGGTGAGCCGGGCCTGGCCCTGCAGTTCATACGCGCCCACGCGCTCCGGATCGCCGTAAAGGGTGCGGTCGACGCGGGCCACCATGTCGCTCAGTTCAGGCATTCCAGCCTCCTTTCAGTCGTGACAGCACCAATTGTAGCACAGGTCAGTTGCCACTGGAAAAGCACCCTCTCTCCCCCTCACCCCCTCACCCTCTCACCGAGTCTCCTCCGCTGCCTCTCCTGCCGCCAGTAGAAGAACGCCATCGCGACGGTGAACAGCACGGCAAAGCCGGCATAGCCCGCCGTCGTCGGCCGGTTGAAAGCGAACTCGTTGCGGAAGGCAATCAGGGTAGCGCAGACGGAGACGCCGAAGAGGATGCCCAGCGCGCCGGCCAGCCGCACCTCGTCCCAGTCCCTGGCCATGGCGATGGTCCCGCCCCAGACCGCCCAGCCCAGCAGCCAGGCAGCGCTGATGCGCGCGTCGAACTCGTTCAGATCCCACGGCCACCGCAGGTTGAGCCAGTCGGGGTTGATGATCAGCATCGCGCCGATCAGGAAGAACAGCCCGACCGCGAAGATCAGAAAGCGGCGAAACCAGGGCAGGATCGGCCCGCCGCTGCTCAGGTGCAGCTTGCGGATATCCTCGTTCATCGGCGCGGTGAAGATCATCGTCACCGGCTCGTAGGTGTAGAAGATGATCCAGAGGTGCGCCACCAGAAAGCGCCAGTTCATCTCGTCGGCGTGCCAGAGGGTGGCCAGCAGCAGCGTGCCGGTGAACGCCAGGTTGCCCCAGAATGTCCAGCGGATGTGCAGCCAGTTGCGGGCCAACACGAACTGCAGGAAGAACGCGGTGCGGAAGATGTAGCCCGCGCCGATGAAGGCCTGCGCCAGCCGCGGCTCGGCTACCCAGGCGAAGTGCGAGGGCACCAGACTGGGGAAGAAGAACATCCAGACCGCAAAGATGAACGCTACCAGGGCGCCGATGACGCCCCAGCCGCGCATGGCCCGCGGCACTGCCACGAAAGGTTGCATTGCTCTCCTCCTGTCACCCGGATGCCAGTTGCACCGCGCCGCCCACTGTCACCAGCAGCGATCCCTGGACGCTCTCGCCGGCGGTCGATCCATCGATCAGCCACTCGCCCACGCCGCCGCCGTTCTCGGAGGACCCGGAGAGGATTGACAGCGTCGTCCCGCCGCCGGCCGGCAGCACCTCCGCGTCGACGTAGGCGTCGCCGCGCTCCCAACGATGGCCGTGGATGTGGACAGTGAGCGACTCGGCCGTAGCGTTGAGGCAGTGGACGCGCATCCGGGTGCCCATGCCGGCCACCAGCGTCGGCGTGTTGCCCAGCCCCTGCCGCCCGTTGATGCACAGTCCGACGCCGGGCAGCCGATGAAACACCAGAACATACTCGCCCTGCCTGGGGGGAGTGGGCACGGCTGAAAACGAAGTCGCGCTGTCGCCGGCGCGGCGGACGGACGCCGCGGGCAGGTCCGGTTCTACCTCGCCCGGGCTGCGAATCAGCAGCACGCCGAAGGCACCCAACCCCGTGCTCTGCGGTCCAGCCAGCGATCCGTCGTGGAAAAGCCAGGCGCCGGCCGCTGCCTTCTGAGGGCAGGTCCAGTGATAGGTAAAGCTGTCGCCCGGCGCAACCCGGTCGCCGCGGCGGCCACCCTGTGCCGGATCGGGCGGCGAGAGCGGATATGCGCCGTCGTAGCGCGGCACGCGCTGCGCGCCGTGTGCGTGCAAACTGTGGGTGCGCTGCTGGTCATCGACACCCTGGCGTTGATCCATGTTGCGAAAGTGAACCACGATCTCGTCTGCCACCTTGGCCCGCAACACCGCGCCGGGGAACTCGCCGTCGTCCGGCTCAGCCAGGTCCCAGGGATTGACCGACTGCCCGGCCGGCGCCGACCAGTTTTCCTCGTAACCACGGATGCGCAGCACGTCCTCCGGCGCCCGCGGAACAGCCCGCCACTGCGCCTGGACATCGTCTTGCCGGCCATCCGGTCAACGCCCCACGGGCTGGCGTCCCACGGTTGGTTCTCAAGCTGCAGCCAATACTCGCGTCGTCTCGCCATGGCATGGCCTCCTAGTTGTCCAGGCTGGGCAGCGCAGCGGATTTGCTGTGCGGCGCCGGAGCGCAGCGGATCACCGTGGCCGACGCAGAGTAGCTCGCTGTCGAACTCGGCCAGCCGCCGCACCGACTCCTTGTGTTGGCGTCAGATTGAGCGTAAAGCCGCGCCAGCCCAGCAGCAGCTTAGGCCAGGTGCAGATCGCGTCGCCCGCGATCAGCAGGCGCTTTTCCTCCCACCAGAACGACAGATGGCCGGGCGAGTGGCCGGGACAGGCGACGATCCGCAGCGGACCGACCTGGTCTCCTTCGTGGATGTAGTTGTCAACCGTTGCGGGCGGATGCTTTGCGACACCCAGATTGAGGGCGATCTGGAGCGGCCAGACGCGCGCCGGCTGGTGTGGCAGCCACGACACCGGTTGCTGCTTGCGTTCGCCCGCGATCAGGTCCGCCTCCCACTCGTGCGAGTAGACGGGCGCGCCGCTGATCTGCTTGAGCAGCGCCAGCCCGCCCAGGTGCGAGCGGTGGCAGTGCGTCATCACGATGTGCTTGATGTCCTGAGCGGTCTTCCCGATGCGCTTCAGTTCCTCGAGAATGCGGTGCGCGTCGGTGTCGTAGAGGGTGTCGATGAGAGTCAGACCGTCGCCGTCGTCCAACAGAAACGCGTGTACCCACGCGCCCTTCTGCTGGGACATGCTGTAGATGCCCGGAGCAATTTCCATGTCGTTTGTGCCTCCATGTGCGACCACGTTCAGATGTACATGAAGTTAAACGACGACCCCGGCGCTTTTCTTGCACAACCAGTTCACGGATCAGGCCCGTTCGGCTCCCCCGTGTTAGGGCAGCCCTTGTGGGCGTTCCGGCGATTTCAGACTGGGCACAAGGCCCTATCCTACCCCGAAATGCCAGCGAGCCATGCCTCTTCCGCTCCGCCTGTAGGATAGCCCCTTGTGGGCGTTCCGGCCATTTCAGAACGGGCACAAGGCCCTATCCTACACCGGATCGCTTGCCCACCTTCACGTCGGCTTGCCGCTCTTGAGCCCGGTCTGGAGCTTGTTGCGCACCTCGCGGATCGCGTGGCTGGGCAACGTGTCCGCGTTGGCATCCAGATAGGCAGCCACCTGATCGGGGTAGAAGGTGATCATGGTCCGCAGCGCCCACGAGATGGCCTTGGTGATCATCGGCTGTCGTTCGCCCTTGAGCTGGTCGACCAGGGCGAGAGTGAGATCGGGTTGGCCGGTGGATCGATCCCGGTTCAGCGGCACTGTGGCCACCAGCCCCAGCCGGCGGCTCCACACGACGGGATCGACGACCAGGGCACGGAGATGCGCCAGCCGGCCAGGCAGGTCAGCGGCGAGCCACGGGCCAAAGACAGTCGTCGCCAGGGCGTCGTCCAGCCCCCAGTTGTCGACCTGATGGCGCCAGCGGTCGAAGTGATCCCAGGACAGCCCCGGTATCACCCGCTTGTTGCGGCCGAGCAACTCGATTGCCATCGCCCGCTCCTCGTAGGACGCGCCGGTCCACAGCGCCTCGACCATTGCCAGCAGCTCGTCGGGCGCGATCCCTTTGTGGGCGCGCTGCCAGTCGCCGCTGAGGCGTCGCAACTCCGGCACCCGCACGCCGTACAGATGCAGCTGCGTCTTCATCACCATCATCTGGCCGGCCTGGTAGTCTGGATCGGCCAGCTCACGGAATCGCTCAAGGAACCGTTCGCGTTCAGCGTTTATGTCGAGCATTTCACCTCCTGGAGTCGTGCAGTTCCGCCTCCCCAATTCTACCACAACTCATCCCCTTTCCCTCCTCTCCCTCCTCTCCCTCCTCTCCCTCCTCTCCCTCCTCTCCCTCATTTCCCTCCTCTCCTCTCCCCCACTCCCCACCCCCGCCCCGTTGTCTGACACCGCCAACCCAGTCGGGTACAATGCTTTCACATTGTGATGGAGTTGACAAATGAGTGAGTTTTTCTATGGTGGACAGGCAGTAATCGAAGGCGTCATGATGCGCGGCCGCAAGTACGCGGCCGTCGCAGTGCGCAACCCCGCGGGCGAAATCGTCGTGCATCAAGAGCCGCTGACCGCGGCCGTCTACACCAAACCCTGGTCGAAATGGCCCTTCGTGCGCGGCGTCACCCTGCTGTGGGACGCGCTTGTGCTCGGCACGCGCTCGCTGATGTGGTCGGCCGACGTGGCGCTCAGCGACGAGGAAGAGGATGTCCAGTTCACCGGCCCGGTGGCGTGGACAACCGTTGCCGTGTCGCTGGCGATCTCGATTGCGGTCTTTTTCTTCCTGCCCGCGGCTGTCGGAAGATTTTTGGAAGCCCAGTTCGGCCTGTCCGTGCTGGCTGCGGCCTTCTTCGAGGGCTGTCTGCGGCTCGGTCTGTTCCTGCTCTACATCGTGTTGATCGGCATGATGCCTGACATCCGCCGGGTGTTCCAGTATCACGGCGCCGAGCACAAGACCATCAACGCCTACGAGGCCGGCGCACCGCTGACCCCGGAACGGGTCAAAGACTTCTCGCTGCTCCACCCGCGCTGCGGCACCAGCTTCCTGCTGGGCGTGCTGGTGATCAGCATCTTCCTCTTCGCGCCGCTAAGCTTCAAGGAGATCGAAGGGCCGCTGGGCTTGATCCTGCGGCTGGCCTCACGGTTTGTGCTGATCCCGGTCGTGGCCGGCATTGCCTACGAGTTCCTGCGCTTTTCAGCGCAGCACCGCGACCACCGCATCATGCGGCTCCTCATCGCCCCCGGTCTGGGCCTGCAACGGCTGACGACCCGTGAACCTGACCTGACCATGCTCGAATGCGCCATCGCCGCCCTGGAGCCGGTGCTGGCAGCCGATGGCATAGTCGTACAGCAGGACGGCGTGGCAAGGCGGGCCGCATCCGAAACACCCTCGATGGAAGAAGCGCCCCTGGCAGCGTAGCTCAGTGAGCAGCTATCAGTCATCAGTCATCAGTGAACACTGATCACTGGCTACTGATCACAGATCACCGATAAACCAGACTCAAAGGAGAGACTCAATGCGAAACAAGATAACCATTGTCGGCGCCGGCTTCGTCGGCGCCACCGCCGCGCACTGGTGCGCCGTCAAAGAGCTGGGCGACGTCGTCCTGGTGGACATCGTCGAGGGTATGCCGCAGGGCAAGGCGTTGGACCTGTTGGAGGCCGGCCCCGTCGAGGGCTACGACCTGAACATCCACGGCACCAACGACTACGCCGACACCGCCGACTCGGATATCGTCGTCGTGACCGCCGGCCTGCCGCGCAAGCCGGGCATGACGCGCGAGGATCTGGTCGGCACCAACGCCAGGATCGTCGGCGGCGTCATCGAGAACGTCGTCAAGTATTCCCCCAACGCGATCATCATCCTGGTCACCAACCCGCTGGACACCATGGTCTATCTGGCCTACAAGAAGGCCGGACTGCCGCGCGAGCGGATCATCGGCCAGGCAGGCATCCTGGACAGCGCCCGCATGCGCGCCTTCATGGCCATGGAGCTGAACGTCAGCGTGGAAAACACCCACGCCTTCGTGATGGGCGGCCACGGCGACGAGATGGTGCCTCTGCCCCGCTACTCCACGGTGGCCGGCATTCCCATCACCCAGCTGCTCCCGTCCGACCGCGTCGACGCCATCGTGCAGCGCACCCGCAAGGGCGGCGGCGAGATCGTCTCGCTGCTCAAGCAGGGCAGCGCCTTCTTCGCCCCCAGCGCTGCCACCATGCAGATGGTGGAGTCGATCCTGAAGGACCGCAAGATGATTCTGCCCTGCTCGGTCTATCTGGAAGGCGAATACGGTCTCCACGACATCTGCTTCGGCGTGCCGGTCAAGCTGGGCCGCAACGGCGTCGAGCAGATTCTGGAGATCGATCTCAACGAAGAAGAGCGGGCCGGGCTGGAGAAATCCGCTGATTTGATCCGCTCCAGCATGGCAGCTCTGCAGCTATAGTTCATACCGAACCGGCTTGGCCGCCGCGCAGTTCTGGTCAGCGTCGACCAGGCCAGCATTCGGGCACAAAGACAGGAGGCAACAATGGTCAAGTGCCTGGTGGTCTATGGAAGCAAGTACGGCTCCACAGCCGAAGTCGCGGCGGCCGTCGCCGACGGGCTGGGAGCAGATCTGGCAAACGTCGCGGGCCATCCCGACATCCGTCCCTACGATGTGGTCGTGGTCGGATCGCCCATCTACGGCGGCAATTACATGCAGGTAGTGCGCGATTTCATTCGCAGCAACAAGCCGCTCCTTTCCAAACGCCGCGTCGCGGCGTTCATCACAGCCGCAGCCACCTGGGATACCCCGGTTGGCCTGACCGGCGACGAGGACGACGGAATCTTTACCCAGCAGGAATACGCCGATGGACTGGCAAGAATGACCAGCGGCAAGGTCATCGAAAGCCGCGGCTTTGGCGGCCGGCTGGACCCCGAGGCGCTGGATGAGTTCGACTACGGCGTGCTGGACTGGTTCTATCGCTACCTGATGAAGCGGCCGCTGGAAGGCTTTGACGATATCGACATCGCCGAGGCGTACCGCTGGGGCGAAGACCTGCGCGCAGCCGTCGGCGCCTGAAGACATCATCTAGCGGCGGCAGCACCCCTGCCGCCACCCTACCCCCACCCACGTTAGCAGTTGTTGCCCGGCCCGGCGCCGGGCAACAACGCGTCTGGCATCCATTCCCGGCTGTACGACAGCCCCTTGTGGGCGTTCCGTGGACACCCATAAGGGGCTATCCTACAACCGGATCGGAGCCGGCAGGCCAAACGGGTGGCCGCTTCACTTGAGCAATCGCGCCTCTTGGGGTACACTGACGCAGTTCAAACGCGCCGATGCGCCCATCCCGGCAGGAAGAAACCCGCACCTATGACACCAAGCTCACAAACCGACCCCGATCAGCCGCTGGCTGACTTACTGCCGCTGCAGGAAGACCTGCCGGCCGATCACCGCTCCGGCTTCGTCGCGGTCGTTGGTCGCCCCAACGTCGGCAAATCGACCCTCGTCAACGGCTGGCTGGGGCAGAAGATCGCCATCGTCAGCCCGAAGCCGCAGACCACGCGCCATCGCCAGCTCGCCATCATCACCCGCCCCGACGCCCAGATCATCCTGCTGGACACGCCCGGCCTGCACAAGCCGCACAACCTGCTGGGCGAGTACATGATGGACCAGGCCACCCAGGCCGTGCCCGACGCCGACGTGATCTGCCTGCTCGTGGACGGAAGCACGCGCCCGACCGACGCCGATCGCCTGGCCGTGCAGGACCTGCAAGAGAAGGCGACCGGCGTGCCGGTGCTGCTGGTCATCAACAAGATCGACCTGGTTCAGCCCGGCGATCTGGAGGCGCGCATCGACGCGTATCGCCAACTGGCGCCCTTCAGCGTCGACTGGGTGGCGTTGAGCGCGCTGGAAGCGGCCGGCCGCGATGACCTGCTCGAACGGGTCGCCGCGTTGTTGCCCCGCGGCCCGCGCTACTACCCGGCCGACCAGATCACCGACCAGCAGGAGCGCTTCATCGCCGCCGAGATGATCCGTGAGCAAGTCCTGCTGCACACCTACCAGGAGGTGCCGCACAGCGTGGCGGTGCTGGTGAGCGAGTTCAAGGAACGCAGCGCCAGCCTGACCTATGTCGGCGCCACGATTTATGTCGAGCGCGACACGCAGAAACGCATCCTGCTGGGCAAGGGCGGCCAGTTGATCAAAGAGATCGGAAAAGGCGCGCGCGCCGAGATCGAGGAGATGATCGGCAACAAGGTCTACCTCGACCTGTGGGTCAAGGTGTGGCCCAACTGGCGCAAGGACGAACAGCGGCTGCGCTGGCTGGGCTTCGCCCTGCCCCCGTCGTCCAAAAACAAGTAGCCAGGTTCGTAGTAGGCGCTTCAGCGCCGTTCCGTGCGCCAACGGCGCTGAAGCGCCTACTACGAACAACCCGCAATGGCTGGGAAGCCATCTGCAAGGAGCATTCTGTTGCCTAACACAATCCGCGGCGGAGCCGTCGTTTACGGGATCGCCGTCGCCCTTCTGACAGCCCTGCTCGCCATCCCACTGGCACTGCTGATGGCGGCGAGCGGCGGGCCGTTTGTGGCCTCGGCCACCGTGCTGCTGAGCTTCGTCGTGCTAGGCGTCGGCGCGGGCGCAGTGCTGGCCTGGGCAAGCGGGCGCTCGGACACCGGCCGGCGTGCAACGCCCCTCCGTCGGCCGCCCGCCTGGACGCTGCTGATCGCCTTCCTCGTCACGCTGGCCATTGGCGCGGTCGTGCTGATCACGCCGCTGACCTTCATCCTGCCGCTGGTGCACATCGTCGCCTGCCTGCTGCCGCCGCTGATCCTGATCGCTGCGATCGCGAACTACGTGCAGCGCAACGGCGTCGCGCTCAGCCGCCGCGATCTGGCCGCCCAGTTTGCGTTCGGCGCCGTCGCCGCGACCGCTATCGCCATCACCCTGGAGTCGCTGGCCGCCGGTGGCGCCATGGTCGCGGGGATGGTTGGCGTCACGCTGTTGCCCGGCGGCGCCGAGAACCTGCAGGCGCTGGCGGAGCTGATGCAGAACCCGGCCGTCATGACATCGCCGGAGTTGCTGCTGGAGACGATCTCCGCGCCCGCGCTGGTCGTGGGTCTCGGACTGCTGGTCGCCGTGGCCACGCCGATGATCGAGGAGATCGTCAAGTCGCTCGGTGTGCCGCTGGCCGCGCGCCTGCGTCCGGTGAGCCGCGCCCAGGCGTTCACCTTCGGCCTCATCGCCGGCGCAGGGTTCAGCCTGACGGAAGCGTTGTTCTACGGGCTGGCCGGCCTGCCCCATGAGTGGGTCGCGCCGGTGCTGACGCGGGCCGCGACAGTGGTGATCCACGGCGCGGCCACGGGATTGTTGGGCATTGCCTGGTACGAGGCGCTGCACGGACGCACCGGGCGCTTCGTGCTCTACGCCGCCGCCGGCATCGGGCTGCACGGCCTGTGGAACACCTTGGGCGGCCTGCTGACGCTGGCAGCGCTCAACCCGCTCGGCCAATCCGGGAGCATGGGCCAGGCCCTTGGCGCGGGCCTCAGCGCGCTGGTCGTCTTCCTGCTGGGCGCGACCTGGTTTCTGGCGCTGGGCGTCATCATCTGGCAGGCCCGCCAGAGCGCACGCCAGCCGCTGGTGGTGACTGGATGAAACGTGAAACGTGAAAATGTGAAACGTGAAACGTGCTCTCACAACTTCCCATCACGGTTCACGCTTCACGCATTACGTTCTACGCACTACGTACGCTTCGCACTGAACAACACGAACCCACGCCTTCCCTCCCAACGCTTACCGTATGACGCCTGAACCAACCAACCGCCCCGCCTTTACCACCCGCTGGATGCTGACGCTCAACGCGGGCTGGTTCGGCCTGGCGTACCTCTGGAACGGCCTGCACGCCATCCTGCTGCCGGCCATGCTCATCGGCCTGGTGCCGCTGGCGCTGAAGAACACCTACCTGGGCGCGCTGACCTTCTTCGGCCTGCTGTTGGCAATGCTGACCCAGCCCATCGCCGGCGCGGTCAGCGACCGCAGCGGCTGGATGGGCCGGTGGGGGCGTCGGCGGCCCTTTGTCGCACTGGGCGTGGCGCTGGTGGCCGGTCTGCTGGTGCTGCTGGCCGGCGCCCGCTCCTTCGCGGCCATCGCGCTGATCTACGCGGCCATGCAGGTGACCGCCAGCATCGCCGAGGCAGCGCTCCAGAGCCTGCTGCCGGACCAGGTGCCCGCCGAGG
Source organism: Caldilineales bacterium (assembly GCA_041391245.1). Taxonomy (GTDB): domain Bacteria; phylum Chloroflexota; class Anaerolineae; order JAAEKA01; family JAAEKA01; genus JACKBK01. Next base: position 107,656 of record JAWKOJ010000006.1, on the reverse strand, counting down.
ACCGGGGCCGGGCGTCCGGTTTCAAAAACGCGGCCCAGATCGCCGGGTTCGTGGTTGGCGTCGGCGTCGGCGGCGTACTGGCCGGCCGCGGCCAGATCGGGCTGGCTCTGCTCATCACCGCGCTGATGGTGCTGGCGACCAACGGCTGGACGCTGATCGGGGTCGTCGAGCAGCCCGTCAAGCGGCTGCGGCGGCGCCGGATCGGCGCGGCGGACGCGCTGCGGGTTGCGTACGGCAGCTTCAGCATCGACCGCAGGGCCGCGCCCGGCTACACCCGGCTGCTGGCCGGCCGCGCGTTGATTATGGCCGGCTTCTTTGCGCTGCAAGGCTTCGCCCAGTATTTCATCGCCGACAACCTGCGCGCGCCGGACCCGGCCGGGACGACCGCGCTGTTGATGGCGACCATGGGCGTGGCCGTGCTGGTGCTGGCCGTGCCTACCGGCATCCTGGCCGACCGCCTCGGCCGCCGGCCGCTGAACCTCTTCGCCGGCGTGCTGGGCGGGCTGGCAACCCTGGCGCTGATCCTGGTAGGCACCATCCCACAGCTGATTCTGATCGGCGGGCTGGTGGGCGCAGCGGTGGGCATCTTTCTCAGCGTCAACTGGGCATGGGCGGCAGACCTGGTGCCGCCGGGCGAGGCCGGCCGCTATCTCGGCCTGAGCAACCTGGCCACCGCCGGCGCCAGCGCTTTCTCCCGCCTGCTGGCCGGCCCGCTGGTGGACGGCGGCAACGCGCTGAGTACCGGGCTGGGCTACAGCCTGCTCTTCACGCTGCTGGCTGTTGGCATGTTCGCCGGCACGGGGCTGCTGGCCGGCGTCCCGGAGACCCGTGCAGCGTCCCCGGAACCGGTGGGCGGGCCGATGTCGGCAGACCAGACGAGGCAGCCATGAACCGGCGGCAGTTTCTTGGGTTGGCCGGGGCCGGCGTGGCGGCCGTTGCTGCGGGCGCCGGTTGGGCGACCCTGGTGGAGCCGAACTGGCCGGTGGTCGAGCGGCAGGAGCTTGGCCTGGCCCGCCTGCCGGCGTCGCTGGACGGTCTGCGCATCGCCCAGCTCAGCGACATCCACCTCAGCCCGCTGGTGACGCCCGGCGACCTGATGCGGGCCGTGACGCTGACCAACCGCCAGTCGCCCGATCTGGTAGCGCTGACCGGCGACTTCATCTGGCGCGACGCGGGCTTTGCGGCCGATCTGATCGAGCCGCTGCGGCAACTGGCCGCGCCGCTGGGCGTCTTCGCCATCTTCGGCAACCATGACCACTGGCACGGAGCGGAGGCGGTGGCCGCGGCGCTGGCCGCAGCCGGCGTGACGCTGCTGGTCAATCAGGCGACGCGCCTGGCCGCCGACGCCCCGCTCTGGCTGGCCGGGCTGGACGACGTGTGGGAGCGCAGGCAGGACATCCGCGCCGCGCTGCGCGACGTGCCGCCCGATGCGTGCACGGTGCTGCTCTGCCACGAGCCCGATTTCGGCGACGAGGCGGCCGCCTACCCGGTCGATTTGCAGCTTTCCGGGCACAGCCACGGCGGCCAGATCAACCTGCCGCTGCTGGGCCGGCCGGTGCTGCCCTGGCTGGGGCGCAAGTATCCGGCGGGGCTGTACCGGGTCGCGGCCATGCACCTCTACACCAACCGCGGCATCGGCCTGATCGCCCCGCCGGTGCGTTTCAACTGCCCGCCCGAGGTGACGGTGCTGACGCTGCGCGCGAGCTAGCGCTCCGTCTCCTCCTACTCGTACTCTTCCTCGTCCTCGTACTCTTCGGGGATCGGAGGAGGAAGAGTGGGAGTAGGAGGAGGAGTAGGAAAACGAGGAGTTGACCGATGAAACTGCTGACCTTGTTACGCCACGCCAAGTCGTCCTGGGATGATCCGGGGCTGGCGGATTACGACCGGCCGCTGAACGAGCGCGGGCGCAGGGATGCGCCGGCGGTCGGGCAGTTCTTCGCGCGGGCTGGGCTGACGCCGGACCTGATCGTCAGCTCGCCGGCGCGGCGCGCCCGCCAGACGTGCGACCTTTTTGCGCAGGAGGCCGGGTACAGGAAGCGGATTCGCTGGGAGGAGGAGATCTACGCGGCGGGCAGCGAGACGTTGCTGGCGGTGGTGCGCTCCCTGCCCGACGACGCGGGCCACGTGCTGCTGGTGGGCCACAACCCGGGCTTCGAGGACCTGGCAGGCGCGCTGATCGGCGCCGACGGGCCGGGCGCCTACAGCCTGCGCATGCCGACGGCCGCGGCCGCGCACCTGGTGCTGGCGGTGGATGTCTGGCGTGAAACGCAGCCGGGCTGCGGCCAACTGCAGTGGTTGGTAACGCCCAAGCTGCTCAAGGCCGCGGTGGGGTAAGGACTTCCGCTCGTACTCCTCCTCCTACTCCTCATCATCCTCCTCCTCTTCTGGCTTCGATGCCCCGAAGCCGGAGGAGTAGGAGTAAGAGTAGGAGTAGGAGTAGGAGGACACACGTCAGTTGGAGTGAACCTCTGCGACGATCTTACCCTCCTCCAGCCGGACGACCTGATCGATGTGCGCCATGGCAGCGCCCTGGTGGGAGATGACCAGCACCGTGCGGCCGGCCATGAACCGGGTCAGGCCCTCCCAAACGCGCGCTTCGGTCAGCGCGTCGAGATGGGTCGTCGCCTCGTCGAGGATCAGCACTGGCGCGCCCTTGAGGATCGTGCGCGCGATGGCAAGCCGCTGGCGCTCGCCGCCGCTGAGCTTCAACCCGTTCTCGCCGATCATCGTGTCGTAGCCCTCCGGCAGGCTGAGCACGAAGTCGTGCAGGTCCGCGAGCTGGCTGGCCGCAACCATCTCCTCCTCGCTGGCCTCGGGGTTGGCCAGGAACAGGTTGTCGCGCACGCTGGTGTTGAAGAGGTGGGTGTGCTGCGCGACGACGCCGACCAGCGCGCGCGTCTCGTCCTCCGCCAGATCGCGCAGCTCGGCGCCGCCCAGCCGGATGCTGCCCTCCCCGTAGTCCCAGAAACGCAGCAGCAGGTTGGCCAGCGTTGACTTGCCGGCGCCGCTGGCGCCGACGATGCCCAATCGCCCGCCGGCCGGCAATGTGAAGCTGACGCCGTCCAGCGCAGCCGGCTCATCCGCGGCGTACCGGAAGCGCAGGTCTTCGACCACCAGGTCGAACCGTTGGGCCGACGAACGGCTGGCGGCGCTTCGCGGACGCTTCGTCGGAAGCGACGGGCAGAACGAGCGCCCTGGCGGAGCTGGGCAGGTCGTTGGGGCGGCTGGTCTTCCCGGCTGCGGTGGCCGATGGATTGCTGAAGGCGCTGGAAGAGGCGCGGGCCGCCGGCCACCGGGTGGCCCTGCGCTTCCAGTGCGGCGACGACGAGCTGCTGGCGCTACCGCTGGAGGCAGCCCGCCTGCCCGACGGCCGGGCGACGGCGCTGTTGCCGCCGTCCACGTCAGCCGCAGCCCGCTGGGTGTCGAGAGCGCGCCTGACCCGCCGCTGCCCGGCCCGCTGCGCATCCTGCGCGGTGGCCGCGCCCGACGAGGACCAGACCCCCAGCACGCCGCTGGACCGCGAGCGAGCTGCAGGTGCTGATGGACGTGGTGGGCTGGCCGGCCGCGGCGACGGCGCAGGTCACCGTGCTGGAGGTGGCCCACCCGCACCAGATCCGCGACGCGCTGCTGGCGCACCGCTACCACGTGCTGCACCTGTCGGGCCACGGCGCCCGCGGCTGGGTCGAGATGGAGACCGAGGACGGCGGCGCGGTGGCGGTGTTCCCCGACGACCTGGCCGATGCCTTGCAGGCCGGCGGCTGCACCGTGCCGCTGGTGTTCCTCCACCTGCCACGGGGCGGCCAGCGGCGAGGGGCTGGCCAGCTTGCCGCCGGGCTGCTGCGGCGCGGCGTCCCACAGGTGGTGGCCATGCAGCGCGCCGTGACCGACGGCTACGCCGCGGCTGGCGGGCCAGTTCTACGCCCGGCTGGGCGAGATGGCCGAGCCGCGGCTGGACACGCTGGCGCTGGCGTGCCGCGGCCGAGAAGGAACGCCTGGCGGCGCTGGGCCGCGGCGAGTTGCCCGCCCTCCATCCGCCGGAGTCCGCTACCGCCGCCCTGTTCAGCGCCGGCGACGAGCGCCCGCTGCTGGACCGGACGCTGCCGCCCGACCCGCTGCCGCCGCGCCCGGAGATACCCTACGTGCGCGGCATGCCGGTGCTGGCGACCGGCGACCTGATCGGCCGGCGGCCGCAGATGCGCCTGCTGATGCACGCCCTGCAGGGCGACCGGCCGGCGACCGACGACCGGGGCCGGACAGGCCCCTGGCGCGGCGCGCTGATCCACGGCATGGGCGGATCGGGCAAGAGCGCGCTGGCCGGGCGGGTCATGCAGCGACTGGCGGAGGCGGGCTGGACGGTGGCCGCGGTCGTGGGACGCTGGGGGCTGGGCGAGCTGGCGGCGCGGTCGGGGCGCAACTGGCCGTCGCCGGCGACGAGGCCGTGCAGCGGCTGGGCGCTGCTCGGCCAGCCCGGCCAGAGCGACGAGGTGCGGCTGCGCGCTGGGCCAGTTGCTCAGCCGGCTGCGCCCTGCTGGTGCTGGACAACTTCGAGGACAACCTGGCGCTGGGCGGCGGCAGGTTCGCCGACGAGACGGCCGCGCTGCTGCTGGACGAGTTGCTGGCGGCCGCCGGGCGCGGCAAGCTGCTGATCACCAGCCGCTACCCGCTGCCGGAGGGTGCGGGCGGCGACGGGCTGGCCGCCGTGCACCTGCCGCCGCTGTCGCCGGCCGAGACGCGGCGCTTCTTCCACCGGCTGGAGGGGCTGGCGACGACCGGCGCCGGGGACACCCAGGCCGTGCTGCGCAGGATCGGCGGCCACCCGCGCACGCTGGAGTACCTGGACGCCCTGCTGCGACGCGCCCCGGCCCGCCTGGCGCACGCCAACCGCAGCCTGCGCGCTGAGTTAAGACGGCGCGGGCTGGCGCTGGAGGCGATGGGCGGCGACCTCGACAGCGCGCTGCGCGATGCGGCGCAACTGGCGGCCGGCAACATCCTGCTGGACGAGCTGCTGGCCGAGGCGGGCAAGACGCCGGGCGACCTGGAGGTCTTCATGCAGGCGGCGGTGTATCCGGCGCCGGTGGAGACGGAGGGGCTGGCCTGGGGGCGCGCCGTGGACGGCCCGCCGGACAGGAAAGCTCTGGCGGCAGCGCAGGACGCGTGCGACCGGCTGGCGAAGCTATCGCTGCTGACGCCGGCGGGCAACGGGCGCTGGTTCGTCCATCGCTGGACCGCCGAAAGCCTGCCGCGCGACGAGGACGCCCACCGGGCGCATTGCCGGCGGGCGGGCGAGTACCATTTATGGCGCATGGCGACCGCCTCGCATGACCTGAACGACGCGGTGGAAGCCGTGCGGCTGCTGCTGGCGGCCGAGGCGTGGGACCGGGCGGCGGGCGTGGCGTGGCAGATCGTCCCCGTGCTGCGCGACTACGGGCAGACGGTTGCTTTAACATCGTTTCTGAACGAAGTTGTGAGTGCGTTGCCAGAGAGCCACGAGGGTTTTCCCGGCTTGAGCGTGACATTTGGCGATGCCTTGCTCACGCTGGGCTTCGCCAGCGCAGCTCTGGAGCATTACGACAAGGGTCGGTTGTTGTTCGAACGCCTCGCCGCCGCCGAACCCGACCGCGCCGACTACCAACGCGACCTCTCCGTCTCCTTCAACAAAATGGGCGACCTCTTCACTGCCCTCGGCCAGGGCGAACAGGCCCGCCTTGCCTACCAGCGCTCCCTCGATATCCGAGAACGCCTCGCCGCCGCCGAACCCGACCGCGCCGACTACCAACGCGACCTCTCTCCTTCAACAAAATGGGCGACCTCTTCCGAGCCCTCGGCCAGGGCGAACAGGCCCGCCTTGCCTACCAGCGCTCCTCGAGATCGCCGAACGCCTCGCCGCCGCCGAACCCGACCCGCGCCGACTACTAACGACCTCTCCGTCTCCTACGAACGCATGGGCGACCTCTTCACTGCCCTCGGCCAGGGCGAACAGGCCCGCCTTGCCTACCAGCGCTCCCTCGAGATCGCCGAACGCCTCGCCGCCGCCGAACCCGACCGCGCCGACTACCAACGCGACCTCTCCGTCTCCTTCAACAAAATGGGCGACCTCTTCACTGCCCTCGGCCAGGGCGAACAGGCCCGCCTAGCCTTCCAGCAAGCCCTCGAGATCCGAGAACGCCTCGCCGCCGCCGAACCCGACCGCGCCGACGCCGCGTGGGATCTGGTGGTGTCGCTTTGGCGAATGGCGACCCTTGACGAAGCCGCGGGGCGGCAGTATTTTGAACGCGCGCTGGCGATCATGCAACCGTTGCACGCGGCCGGCCGGTTGTTCCCGGAGCAAGTGGAGTGGATGCGACGGCTGGAGGAGATGCTGGGCGAAGGGGAGGGCGGCGTGTGAAAGTGAAGGCCCACCCTCACCCCCAACCCCTCTCCCTTTGGGAGAGGGGAGCTATGCGTGTCCGGTTCCCTCTCCCGGTGGGAGAGGGTTAGGGTGAGGGGTCTGCCCCCACCGGCACGAAAAGGTTGATCGATGAAACTGCTGACGCTGTTACGCCATGCCAAGTCGTCCTGGGATGATCCGGGGCTGGCGGATTACGACCGGCCGCTGAACGGCGCGGGCGCAGGGATGCGCCGGCGGTCGGGCAGTTCTTTGCGCGGGCCGGGCTGACGCCGGACCTGATCGTCAGCTCGCCGGCGCGGCGCCCGCCAGACGTGCGACCTGTTTGCGCAGGAGGCCGGGTACAGGAAGCGGTTCGCTGGGGAGGAGATCTGCGCGGCGGGCAGAAGACGTTGCTGGCGGTGGTGCGCTCCCTGCCCGACGGCGCGGGCCACGTGCTGCTGGTGGGCCACAACCCGGGCTTCGAGGCCTGGCAGGAGCGCTGATCGGCGCCGACGGGCCGGGCGCCTACAGCCTGCGCATGCCGACGGCGCGGCCGCGCACCTGGTGCTGGCGGTGGACGTCTGGCGTGAAACGCAGCCGGGCTGCGGCCAACTGCAGTGGTTGGTAACGCCCAAGCTGCTCAAGGCCGCAGTGGGGTAAGGACTTCCGCTCGTACTCCTCCTCCTACTCCTCATCATCTCCTCCTCTTCTGGCTTCGCCCCGAAGCCGGAGGAGTAGGAGAAGAGTAGGAGTAGGAGTAGGAGGACACACGTCAGTTGGAGTGAGCCTCTGCGACGATCTTACCCTCCTCCAGCCGGACGACCTGATCGATGTGCGCCATGGCAGCGCCCTGGTGGGAGATGACCAGCACCGTGCGGCCGGCCATGAACCGGGTCAGGCCCTCCCAAGCGCGCTTCGGTCAGCGCGCCGAGATGGGTCGTCGCCTCGTCGAGGATCAGCACTGGCGCGCCCCGAGATCGTGCGCGCGATGGCAAGCCGCTGGCGCTCGCCGCCGCTGAGCTTCAACCCGTTCTCGCCGATCATCGTGTCGTAGCCCTCCGGCAGGCTGAGCACGAAGTCGTGCAGGTCCGCGAGCTGGCTGGCCGCAACCATCTCCTCCTCGCTGGCCTCGAGGTTGGCCAGGAACAGGTTGTTCGCGCACGCTGGTGTTGAAGAGGTGGGTGTGCTGCGCGACGACGCCGACCAGCGCGCGCCTCGTCCTCCGCCAGATCGCGCAGCTCGGCGCCGCCCAGCCGGATGCTGCCCTCCCCGTAGTCCCAGAAACGCAGCAGCAGGTTGGCCAGCGTTGACTTGCCGGCGCCGCTGGCGCCGACGATGCCCAATCGCCCGCCGGCCGGCAATGTGAAGCTGACGCCGTCCAGCGCAGCCGGCTCATCCGCGGCGTACCGGAAGCGCAGGTCTTCGACCACCAGGTCGAACCGTTGCGGCTGCGCGGCGGGCTCGGGAGGATCGCTCACCGCAGGCGGCGCGTCGATCAGCTCGAACAGGCGGCTGGCGGCCGCCTGGCTGGACTCCAGCACCTGAAACGCCTGGGCCAGCGGCTGGACGGCCTCGAAGCTGGCGATGGCGGTCAGGGGAATCAGCGCCAGAAAGACGCCGTCGATCTGGCCGCTGCTGACCAGCGGGATGGCCAGGAAGAGAACGGTCAGCGCGGCCAGACTGGTGAACAGCGCGGCCAGCCCGTTGCCCATGCCGCGGATCACGGCCAGCCGCCCTTGCAGCCGGTTGATCTGGTCGTTGAGGCGCAATGTGCGCTCGCGGTACGCAGCTTCCTGCCCGTAGGCCAGCATGTCGGCCATCCCCTGGATCTGGTCTACCAGCGTCGCGTTGAGCTCGGCGCGGGCCAGCACGGCCTCGCCCGCCGGCTGGCGGCTCAGCCAGCGACTCACCAGCGGCAAGAGCACGCCGGTCAACAGCAGGAAGAGGAGCAGCGCCCAGGCCAGGACGGCATCGAACGTGCCGAGGATGGCGCAGGCCAGCCCGGTCACCAGGACCGCGACCAGCGGCGGCACGATGACGCGGATGTAGAAGTTCTCCAGCGTCTCGATGTCGGCGCCGATGCGGGCCAGCAAGTCGCCGCTGCGCACGCCTTGCAGGCGGGCCGGCGCCAGCGGCTCGATGGCGCTGTAAATCCAAACCCGCAGGCGCGTCAGGATGCGGAAGGTCGCCAGATGCGTCACGTAGCGCTCGCCGTAGCGAAAGGCCGCCCGGCTGATGGCGAACAGCCGCACCCCTGCGATGGCCAGGGAAAGCTGCGACACGTCGGTGGCGATGGCGGCTTTGGAGATCAGGTAGGCCGAGACGGCCATCAGCCCGACGCTGGAGCCGATGGTGGCGAATCCCAGCATCACACCGGCGGCGATCCACCAGATGAAGGGGCGGATGAGGGAGAGGAGACGACGGGTGGCGGACATTGGAATTGGTTAATGCTGAATCGGTGAACGGTTGATGGTTAATGGGGAGACGACGGCGCTAAACTTCGACCATTAGCCACCACACCGTTCAGTAGCTCAACAATTTCAGCCTTGATAGCTCGCGACGAGTTGGCCGTACAGACCGCCACGGCGCAGGAGAGTCTGGTGGTCGCCCTGTTCCACGGCCTGGCCGGCGTCCATCACCACGATCTGGTCGGCGGCGTAGGCCAGCTTGAGGCGGTGCGCGATGATCAGCACGGTGCGGCCGCGCATCAGCCGCGCCAGCGACTCCTGCACCAGCGCCTCGCTGCGTTGATCGAGGTGCGCGGTGGCCTCGTCCAGCAGCAGCACAGGCGCATCCTTGAGAAATGCGCGCGCGATCGCGATGCGCTGCGCCTGCCCCCCGCTCAGCCGCGCCGCGCTCGCCCAGGGGCGTGTCGTAGCCCTGCGGAAGCGCGCAGATGAACTCATGGGCGTGGGCGGCCTGCGCGGCCGCGATGGCCTCTTCCAGGCTGGCGTCGGGCCGCGCCAGGCGGATGTTGTCCAGCGCGCTGCCGTAGAAGAGATGCGGCGTCTGCGGCACCCAGGCTATCTGCTCACGCCACGCGGCCCGTTCGATGCTGTCCAGCGGGACGCCGCCGGCGGTGATCGCGCCCTGCTGCGCGTCGATGAAGCGCAGCAACAGGCTGGACACGGTGGACTTGCCCGCGCCGCTGGGGCCGACCAGCGCCACCGTCTGCCCGGCGGGCAGCGTCAGCGAGAAATCGCGCAGCGCCGGTCGTCGCTTCTCCTCCTCGGTCGATGGATAGGTATAGCTGACGCGGTCGAAATGGATGTCGAAGCGGGCTGGCAGGGTCATGGCGGCGGCAGCCGGGCGAGCGGGCCGGGTCGGGGTTTGTTCATCCGCCCGACCAGAATCCGAGTCCAGGATCGCAAAGACCCGCTCCGCTGCGGCCTTGCCGGCCGTGCCGGCGTGGTAGCGCAGGGCCATCTGGCGCAGGGGGATAAAGAACTCCGGCGTCAGCAGCAGCACCGCCAGCGCCTGGCTGAACGGCAGCGCGCCGGCCATCAGGCGGTAGCTCACCTCCAGCGCCACCAGGGCGGTGGCCGCAGTCGCCGCCCACTCCATCACCAGCGAGGTCTGGAATGCGGTGGCCAGCACCTCCATGGTCGTCTTGCCGTAGTGCTGGCTGATCTCCTCGATGGTGGCGGCCTGCTCGCGGCTGCGGCCAAACATCTTGAGGGTGGCAATCCCTTGCAGCACGTCGAGGAAGAACGCGCTCATCCAGCTCAGCTCCAGGAAACGCCGCTCGGTAATGGCCCTGGCGCGCCCGCCGATGTAGGCCAGCAACAGCAGCAGCATCGGCCCGGCAAAGAGCAGCACCAGGGTCGTCAGCGGGTCAAGGATCAGCACCAGCAGGAAGACGAACGCCGGCACCAGCGCGGCCAGATAGCGCGCCGGCAGGAAGAGGGTAACGTACTCGTCCAGGGTTTCGACGCCCTGTGCGACGGTGCCCACCAGCTCGCCGGAGCGTTCACCGTCGGCGCGCAGGCGAGCCGGGCCGAGCACCACCAGCCGGTCGAGCAACTGCTGGCGCAGGCTGGTCTTGACGCGGCTGGCCGAAAGTTGGGCCAGGACGTCCGCGGCCCAGACAAACGCCACGCGCACCAGCAGCAGCGCGGCCATCAGTCCCAGCAGCGGCAGTTCAGCCGCCAGTGTCCGGCGCTGCAGGAAAACCCCGTCGACGACGTAGCTCAGTAGCACCGCCTGGATTGCAAAGAGCGCGCCGGAAACAAAACCAGCGCCCACGGCTCCGTAGAGCAGGCCGCGGGCGCCGGGTAGTTGCGCGTACAGGCGGGCGGGGATGGAGAGTCTGGGAGCCACTCGCCTGCGGGGAGGGTAAACAGTCAACAGTGATCAGTTAACAGTGATCAGTGGGCAGAGTCTCTACGAGACTGTTTGGAAAAGACTTCGGAAGTCGCCGATTGGCTGTTACGACTTCCTGCGGCGATTAGACAGGCCATGTATGTTGACTCGGCGACTTCCGAAGTCTGACCGGGCGGCTTCTCAAACAGCTTCTAACGGAGTGGTGAACAGCGAACAGGGGACGTGCCATATGGATAGTCCTCCAGGTCACTCACTCCGGTACTGTTCACTGGTTACTGATTACTGATTACTGTTCACCGTTCACCGCTAATAGCTCTCAGGTCCGAGTTGCACGCGGCCGCGGAAGATGTAGTAGACGCCGCCGGTGTAGAGCAACACGAAGGGCATGCCGATCAGCGCGATGATCAACATCACCGTCAGGGTGTTGGGCGCCGATGCGGCGTTGAAGATCGTCAGATTATAGGCCGAGTCGACGGTTGACATCAGCAGGTTGGGATACAGTCCGATGGCTGCCGAGAACAACAGGCCGGCGATCATCGCTGCCGAAAGGATGAAGGCGGTGAAATAGCGCTCGCGGCGCACCATCAGCCAGGCGACAATCACACACGCCAGGGCCGCGGCCGGGACGATGGCCAGCCAGGGATGCTCGAGGTAGTTGACCGACACCTGCTCGTGCAGCAGCAAGGATGCCGCCACGACCAGCGTGTTCAGCACGAAGAAGATGAGCAGCAGGCGGGGAATCCAGCGCTTGACCCGCGCCAGCAGGTCGCCGTCGGTCTTCATGCTGAGGTAGATCGCGCCGTGCAGGGCCAGCATGGCAATCGTCGTCACGCCGATCAGCAGGGCGTACGGGCTGAGCAGCGCCACCACGTTCGGGAACATATAGCCCTGCTCGTTGATGGGTACGCCGGTCATGATGTTGCCGAAGGCGACGCCCAGCAGCAGGGCGATGCCGAAGCTGGCCACGGCGAAGACGAGGTCCCAGGCGGAGCGCCAGCGATGGCTGCTGCGTTTGCTGCGGAACTCGATGGCAACGGTGCGCAGGATCAACACCAGCAGCACCAGCATCATCGCGCCGTAGAAGCCGCTGAACAGAGAGGCATAGACCAGCGGAAAGGCGGCAAACAGCACGCCGCCCGCCAGAATGAGCCACACCTCGTTGCCGTCCCACACCGGACCGATGCTGTTCAGGTTGATGCGGCGCTCGGTGTCGTTCTTTGCGACGAACATGTGCAGAATGCCGACGCCGAGATCGAAGCCATCCATGATGAGGTAGCCGGCGACAATGACGACAAACAGCACGTACCAAATGTTGTTAAGCGACATCATAGATCTCCTTACGCGCGCGCCCGCCCGCCGCGGCCGCGGAAGACATCGCGGAACGTGTCCGGCAGCGAGGTTACCGGCGTCTGCTCCATCTCTTCCAGCGACTCCGGGCCCTTCTGGATCTTCTCGTTCAGAAGGTAGATGAACAGAATGAACAGGATGGCATAGAGCACCACGAACATGCCGACCGATGCTGCGATCTGCCAGGCAACCAGGTTGGGTGAGACCGCATCGACGGTGCGCAGCAACTCCCAGACGATCCAGGGTTGGCGGCCGAACTCAGCCGTCCACCAGCCGGCAATCGTGGCAGTCTCGGCCAGGAAGATCGTCAGAACAAAGAGCCACAACGCCGGCCGTATCCCCCAGATCTTCTGCTTCCAGAACGCCAGCAAGGTGCCCAATAACCCGATGGCCACAAAGATCATGCCCAGGTTGATCATCACGTGGTAGGAATGAAACGTCAGTTTGATGGGTGGCCATGTGTCCCTCGGGAAAGAATTCAGCCCTTGCACCGTGGCGTTGATGTCCTTAAATGCGAGAAAGCTGAGCAGGCATGGCACCTTGATGCCGTACGTGGTTTGGTTCTGGACGTCAACGATCCCGACGATGGTCATCGGCGCGCACGACGTGTCCTCCCAGACGCCTTCCATGGCAGCCAGCTTGACAGGCTGGTTGACGGCAACTTCCTCTGCCTGGGCGGCGCCGAAGAGGAAAAGTTGCAGGATGCTAAAGACGACGAAGAAGGGCATCGCCGTCTTGAAGTTGGCTTTGGCAACGTCGAGGTGGCGGTTGCGCAGCACATAGAATGCGCTGACGCTCAACATCAACGCCGCGCCCACCATCCACGCCGACGTCCAGACGTGCAGGATGCGCGGGATGAACGACGGCGTGAACACGATCTCAGAGAAGCTGGTCATGAAGGCCTGCACACCGAACGCCGTCGGGAGGATCTCGTAGCCGGCCGGCGTCTGCATCCACGAGTTGGCCATCACGATCCACAGGGCGCTGAAGTGGGCGCCGAAGGCCACGATCGCCGTGGCGGCCAGCCACATGCGCGGGCCAAGACGATTGCCGCCGAACAGCATCAGGCCCAGGAATCCGCCCTCCAGGAAGAAGGCGAACACCCCCTCGGCCGCCAGCAGGCTGCCAAAGATGTTGCCCACGAACCGGGAATATTCCGCCCAGTTGGTGCCGAACTCGAACTCCTGCACCACGCCGGTTGCTACGCCGATGGCAAAGACCAGGCCGTAGACCTTCACCCAGAAGAACGACATCCGTCGCCACTTGGGATCCTTGGTGCGCAGGTAGATGATTCCGATCACCACCAGCATCAGGCCGAGGCCCATGGAGATCGGTGGGTAGATGTAATGGAAGCTTGCCGTCAAGGCGAACTGCAGACGAGACAGCCACACGGGGGTCATGAGGTCCATCCTTTTCAGAATGACAGAGGTGATGAAACGAAGAAACGCCGACGAAAGTAATTATGCCGGTTTTTGCAGTCGTGTCAAGATTAGCCGCCTCTTGTGGCATCTCGAACAAACGGACATCACGGCAGGGCGTTTGACTGGTTCAGCACCCGGTAGAGTTCCTGCGCGATGACCCGCTGACCCGCTTCGTCCGGGTGGCCGACATCGAGGAACTGCGACTGGCCTGACGACTGGTAGGCCGACCGGACCGCGGGCAGCGGATCGGCGAACAGCCAGCCGTTGAGCAGCGCATAGTCCGCCAGCACGTCCTGATAGCGCGCCTTGTCCACCCACGAGCGCTGGTCGCGCACGCCCGGCTCCACCTGCCAGCGCATGGGTGAAGGCATCAGCACAACCTGCGCCCCAGCATCCTGTGCAACCGTCTTGAGTTGCGTCAGCAACGCCTCCGTGCTTGCCCAGCACACCTCGTCCGTGCCGATGCGCCAATCGCGCTGGCACGGCTCGGCGGCGGATGTCGCGGGAGATTGGTTGCCCGCTACGCGGCTCACCAACCGCGCCAGCATGCTGACCTGCGTCAGCCACGAGCCGCCGCCGAGGTCCTGTCCCAGCGTTCCCCACAGGTTGTCGGCCGCGTCGTTGAGATGCGCCTGAACGATCACCACGTCCGGCTGCAGATCGACGCCTGTCTGCTTCAGCCATTGCAGCTCCTGCCAGGTGCCGTAACCGCTGACTCCTGCGTTGATGACCTCAAAACGCCGGTCTGGATAAACGGTGGCCAGCAGGCTGGCAAGCTGGCTGGCAAAGGTATCCTCGCTGCGCACGCCCCAGCCAAAGGCCACCGAGTCGCCCAGCACCAGGATTCTGGTCGTGCCGGCCGGCTTCGTGCGCTCGACCTCCGGACTGCGCAGCCCCAGGCTGTTGGTGCGGATCGGCACCTCGCTGCGGCCGACCTCCTGGACGATTTCCTCAGGAAACGCCCCCGACCAGTTGGCGGCCATTCTGTGATGCAGCACCGGATCGCTGACGTACAGCGCCGAGTCGCCCGCAAGCTGCACCACCTCGTCCTGGCTGGATGCCGGCAGATCGGCCAGACTGGGCGAGAGATCGACCACCCCCAGCGCGTCTGCAACGCGCACCAGCACTTCGGCCAGCAGCAGGCCAATGATCAATGCGATCAGCACGCCCAATACGGTCACCCAGGGACGGCGTTTGCGATCCCGGGCAGCAGATTCAGCAGTCATAGATTCCGCCTAATCCGTCATTCGATGCACGGTATGGATCTTGCGCCGTGTGCCGGTCTCGGCTCGCAGCACAATCGATTCGGTCTCGGCTTCGTCGCCGTGCAGCCGCACCCCTTCGAGCATCAGCCCGTCTGTGATGCCGGTAGCAGCAAAGAAGATCTCGTTGCCCTTCACCAACTCACCGCAACTGAGCACCGCCTTGGTGTCAAGACCGGCAGCCCGCACCGCGGCCCATTCCTCCTCGGTCTGTGGCGCCAGCCGGCCCAGCATCATGCCGCCCAGCGACTTGACGGCGCAGGCGGCGATCACGCCTTCGGCGATGCCCCCCGCGCCCATCAGCAGATCGACGTCGATCAGCGGATGGGCAGCCATCATTGCGCCGGCAATGTCGCCGTCGGAACGTAAGAGCACGCGCGCGCCGGCCGAGCGGATCTCCTCGACCAGATGCTCGTGGCGCTTGCGGTCCAGAACGAAGACGACGAGATCGCGCACCGGTTTCTTCTTGACCCGCGCTACCAGCGCCAGCGTCCAGGCAGCCGGCGCGTCCATGCACTCTGCCACCAGCGCTGCACCCGCGATCCGGTCCACGACGATCTTTTCCATGTATACGGCCGGCGCGGGCGCCCACATGCTGTCTCGCGGCGCCACCCCGACCACGGAGATGGCGTCGGAATGGCCCTGCGCCAGGCGCCGCCGGCCATCCACCGGATCGACCACCACGTCCACCTCGGGGCCGTTGCCGGTCCCGACCATTCGGCCGCTGTCCAGCGGCGAGTGGACGCCCAGCTTGCCTTCCTCGCCGATCACGATGCGGCCCTGCATGTCCAGCGTATTCAGCGCGCGGAACATGGCCTCTGCGGCGGCCTGATCCGCCTCATCTGGTTTGCCCACGCCCATCCAGCGCGTCGCGGCCAGCGCGGCCGCTTCTGTGGCTCTGACCAGGTCCAGACCAAGGTTTCGGGGGGGATGACTTGTCATCGGCTTACCTTCCATCAGGAATACTCAAGTCCACTGCTTCCAGCAGCCCGGCGGCTTCCCAGGCTACCAGCCCGCCGCGCAGGATGCTCACATCCAGGTAGCCCTGGCTGTGGAGCGACCGGGCGGCGCGCGCGCTGCGCCGTCCGGTGCGGCAGGTCAACACGATGGGCCGGTCGTCCGGCAGATCCACCGGCCCGCCCAGAATCTCCGGCAAAGGCAGCGAGCGCGCACCGGGGACATGCGCCCGCTCAAACTCGCGCGGCTCGCGCACATCGACGATCAACGGTGGATGCGCACCCCGCGAGAGGTTCCAAAGATCGCGCGGCTCGACGGTGTCGTGAACGCTGTCTGGCAGATCCGCATGCAGATCGGACGGCTGCGCGAGGGACCGTTTTGGCAGGTTCTGGCACTCGTAGAACACCCGCAGCTCACACTCGTAGATGCAGATAGCCGGGTCAAGAACGTGATAGAAGAGGTGGCTGATGGCCGTGTCCTCGTGCAGGAAGTGGTCTTCCCCCAGCGCCTGGGCGAAGCCCGTCGACTCCATAAACTCGAACACCGGCCGTTGTACGCGGACCAGGAACAGGTCGCCGCCGCGCTCGCGGTAGGTGCGCAGCACGTGTTCCAGCATGTGGATGCCGCTGATGTCGATCTGCGGCACGCTCAACATGCGCAACAGCAGATAGCGCTGATCGGGATTGCGCTCCAGATTGTAAAGCACAGCGTCTTCAACGTTCTGTGCGGCGCCGAAATAAAGGTCGCCCTGGATCTCCAGAATGCCAAGCTGCGGGCAGGCGTGCTTCTCAACGTCGTGCACACGGTCGATCTGGCGCGTCAGATGCTTGTACTCCTCGTCGGGCACCACGGAGAAGACGCGCGGCAAACTGGTGCGCCAGATGTAGTAGGCCAGCGACATCAAAATACCTGTCAACACGGCAAACTGCAGAGGCAGGAAGAGCGTGGCAGCGATGGTCACAACCATGATCATCCGGTCGCCGGTAGTGGTGTTCCAGATACGCGCCATCTCGCGGCGATCGATCATGCCGTAGGCGCTCATGATCAGCATGGCCGCGATGGTTGGCAGCGGCACGTAGGCGGCCACCGGCGCCAGCAGGAAGACGATCACCAGCACAGCCACGCCCGAAGCGGCGCTGGCCACAGGCGTGCGTGCGCCGGACTCAAAGTTCAGGGAGGAGCGGTTGAAGGACCCGGACGAGGGGAAGCCGGAGAAAACACCGGCCGCGATGTTGGCCAGCCCCTGGCCGACGAACTCCTGGTTGTTGTCGAGCCGTTGGCCCGTCTGCGTCGACAGGGCGCGCCCGATAGCCACCGCCTCAACCAGCCCGATCACCGCCAGCGCCAGCGCACCAGTCGAAAGGTCGCTGATCAAAGCCAGGTTGAACACCGGCAAACTGGCAATCGGCGGCAAACCGCGCGGCAACGTGCCCAACACCGCGACGCCGAGCGTCTGCAAGTTCAACGCCCACACTATCAGCGCCGACAGCCCCATCACGATCAGCGGCGCGGGCAACGAGCGCCGGTAGCGCCGGATCAGCACCGTCGCAGCGATGGTCCCGACCGCCAGCGCCAGCGTGATCAGGTGCGTCTCGGGGACGTGAACGACCAGGTTGCCCACTGTTTCAGGCAGACGCGGCGAGTTGGGGAAGCTCAGCCCGAGGATGACACGCATCTGGCCGATGATGATCAGGATGCCGGCGCCGGCCGTGAAGCCGACGATGACCGCATCGGACACGAAGTTCACCAGGACGCCCAGCCGCGCCAGCCCCATGCCAACCCGGAACGCGCCGCCATTACTGCCAGCAGCCCGGCTGCTGCGATGTAGACAGGCGAGCCGGGCTGCGCAATGGGCAACAGGATCGAGAACACAAGCAACGAGTGCGTGTTGGTGGGGCCGCTGTTGAGCTGATTGGATGACCCCCACATCGCGGCGACGAAGGCTGCCACGATGGCCGTATAAACCCCCATCTCCGGCGGCAGGCCGGCCAGAATGGCAAACGCCAGGCCCTGGGGCAGCGCGACGACGCCAACTGTGATACCTGCTATCACGTCGGGGCGAAGATTGGCGCGGTCGTAGGTGCGCGCCAAGGTCACCGGCCGCGCGAAATACCTGGGCACGGTGCGCAGGGCGGCGACCAGCCCATCGTAGCGGCCAAAACGAGTTGTGGCGGCTTGCATCGTTGCGGCGATCACACGGGCAGGGGCGCGCTCCGGGCTGCTGCACCATCGCGCAGCCAGCGCGCCCAATCGGACAGGACTTGGTAGCTGTGATTCGGAAAGGCCATATTGCCGGGCAGCGCGTCGGGGTAAAACCAGGCCAGCTCGGCGACATCGTCCGCGGGACTCGGCTGGCCGTCGGTGATCCGGGCCAGGTAGTAGATGTTGAGCGTTGAGTAGCCGTGGCTGCCGTAGACATCGATGTAGATGCCCAGCAGCCCAATCAGCGCCAGCGTCAGCCCGGTTTCTTCATAGGCCTCGCGCACGGCGGCAGCGTGCGGCGTCTCGTCGTGTTCCATGAACCCGCCGATGATGTCCCAGCAGCCGAGGTACGGCGCCACTGCCCGCCGGGCCAGCAGAACCTGGCCGTCACGGGTCGGCAGAACACCGGCGCACGGTTTGGCGTTCTCGTAGGCGACATGGCCGCATGCAGGACAGACGCGACGAACTCGGTGATCGCCCGGCAGCAGGCGCTCTTGCAGCCCCTGACCGCACCTGGCACAGAAGCGGGAAACCATGGGCGGATTCTATCATAGCCATCGGGAAATGCCAACCGTTTACTTTGACAAAGGGCCTTTTTCCGCCTAGAATGTGCCAGCAACGCGCATGGGTAACTGATCCCAGATTCGTCCAGTCAAGGTTGCGATCCCAATCTGGGGGCCACCATCCCAGGCTATTGCCAGGACATGTACCTCTATGGCTTGCCATCGTGACTCCCTTGGGAACTCTGTGTCCTTGCGTGATGGCACGTAATGATGACTGACGGTGCGGCCCCAGCCCGAAACATGACCAACAACGACACGAACGAACCGCCCGGCAAGATGCGGGCAGGCGGCGGCCTGGTCCCTAATCTGCTTTTGTACGTCAATCGCCAGGCGGCTGACCCGATCCGCTACGCGCTGGAGCAGGCGGTCATGGCGGCGGCCGGCTGGGTTCCCTCGCTGGCCGGCATTGCCCTGCGTGCGCTGGCCTACAAGTCGATTCTGCACATGGATGGTGTGGCGGCCATCGAGAACAACGTCCGTCTGCGCTTTGCCGGCAACATCCGCCTGGGCGACGGGGCTTACATCGACTACGGCGCGTACCTGCATGCCACACCCGGCGGCATCGACATCGGCCCAGGGACGTTCGTCATGCACGGCGCGGTGCTGCACGTCTACAACTTTCGCAACCTGCCGCACGCCTTCATCCGCATCGGCCGCGACAGTCTGATCGGCGAGTACAACGTGCTGCGCGGCCAGGGTGGCATTACGGTCGGCGACCGGGTCTATACAGCGCCGCTGGTGCAGATGCTGGCTGTCAACCACAACTTCGAGGATCCCGCTGTCCCCATGGTGGAGCAGGGCATCACGGCCGAAGGCATCGTGGTCGAAGACGACGTCTGGATCGGCGCGGGCGCGGTGATCACGGACGGCGTGCGCATCGGCCGCGGCGCGGTGGTAGCCGCCGGCGCAGTGGTGACCGGCGATGTTGCGCCCCGCACCGTGGTCGGCGGCGTGCCGGCCAAGCTGTTGAAGGTGATGGATCCATGAAGCGAGCTTCGGAAGGACTGGCAGTGCTCGTTGCGTCGAAACGAGGCTGCAACGCGGCAGCCGTCTCGAGTCGGGACCAGCACTGCCAGTCCTACACCACAGACGCGAGGACGAGAGGACTGACAGTGCTGACTCGACTCGAAGCGGGTGACGACGCGCTGGCTGCCCCTCTGCGAGACCAGCACTGTCAGTCCTTGGAAGCTGAGGGAGGAAACCTATGACGACACTGTCGGTGGTCATACCGGCGCTGAACGAGGAAGATGGCATCGCTGACATCATGCAGCGGGTGCTGGCAGTCGGGCCGCAGCTTCCGCCGTCCGGCGTCGATGCGCTGGAGCTGATCGTGGTGGACGACGGCTCGACCGATCGCACGGCCGACATCGTGCGCAGCACGGCGGGCGTGCGGCTGGAGCAGCACCCGGTCAACCGTGGCTATGGCGCCGCGTTGAAGACCGGCTTCCGCGCCGCCAGCGGCGAACTGCTGGCCTTCCTCGACGCCGACGGCACCTATCCGCCCGAGTATTTTCCGCAGCTCTGCCAGACGCTGTTGCAGAACGGCAACGACATCGTGGTCGGCTCGCGCATGGCCGGCGCGAAGAGCGAAATGCCGGTCACCCGCCGCGTCGGCAACCTGGTTTTCGCAGGGATGATCAGCCTGCTGGGCCGCCAGCGCATTACCGACAGCGCCAGCGGCATGCGTGTCTTCCGCCGCGAGGCGCTGGCGAAGCTCTATCCACTGCCGGACGGGCTGAACTTCACGCCCATCATGAGCACAAGGGCGCTGCACGAGGACGTGCACATGGTCGAGGTGCCGATCCCGTACAGCGAGCGAGTCGGCCGATCCAAGCTGAGCGTGGTGCGCGACGGCACGCGCTACGTGCAGACCATCACCTGGACGGCGCTGAACTACAACCCGGTGCGGGTCCTGGGGTTGCTGGGACTGGGCGCGCTGGCCGTCGCCGCGTTGATCGCGCTGGCGGTGGTGATCGCCCGCCTGACCGGCATCACGTCGGTGGGACCGGTGGGCGCGTTTGCCCTGTTCTCCATGCTGGTGCTGGCGGTGGCCGGGGTCAGCCTGTTCAACCTGGGCGCGACGTTCAACTACCTGGTGGCGCTGTTTCACAACCGGCCGGTGAAGCAGGGGCTGTTTGGCAAGCCAATCTTCGACCCTCCGCTGGACCGCCACTTCTGGTGGATGGGCCTGGCGGGACTGGCTGCTGGTACGCTGATCGGCCTCGTCAGCCTGGTGCTGGCGCTGAACGGTTGGCCGGCCAGCCGGATGTGGTTCTACTACCTGCTCAGCGCGCTGGTCTTCCTTGTGGGCCTGCAGTTCCTGATCTCGTGGCTGCTGATGCGCGTGCTGGAAGAACTGAGCCAGCGCGATCGGCTGGCAGCAGAAGACTTGGGCACAGCGGGCGGATGACAGGGTGGCAGGGTGACCGATTGATCGGCTGACCGCCTCGTTGCCATTCCAATCTGCCAATCTACCAATTTACCATTCTACCAATTTACCAGCCTGGCAACGCATAGAAAAGAGAGACATCGTATGACTAACAGCGACCAACTGAGACGAAACCTGGGGACGCGGCGGGTGCCGGCGATGCGCATGGCCGATTTTCCCGACGCGGGCGCGGCCGTGCAGACGTTAACTTCCTCGACCCGGCCCGTGGGCAGCGTAGACATCATGCTGGTGAACCCGCCATCGCCCGACGGCGGCATCTGGATCCGCAGCCAGCACCGCGTCGGCCGCCGCAGCCGCGAGAACATGATCTGGCCGCAGATCGGCCTGGTGCAACTGGCGTCGCTGCTGGTGCCCGACTACACGGTCGAGGTGGTGGACGCCATCGCCACGCGCATGACGTGGGATGAGTTCGAGGCGATCCTGGAAGCCAGGCGCCCGAAGTACTACCTGACCCAGGTGACGGCACCGACGCTGCGCAACGACATGTACGGCGTCTTTCTGGCGAAGTCACTGGGGGCGCAGACCATGGCCTTCGGAACCCACGTCACCCCGATGACGCTGGAGACGATGCGCCCCTTCCCGGCGCTGGATTACGTGCTGCGCGGCGAGCCGGAGGCGACTCTGCGCGAGCTGCTGGATCTGCTGGAGGAGAAGCAGGCCACTGACCCGCGTGTCGCCAAGATCGTGGAAGACACGAAGCTGGGGCGCGGGACGACGGCCAGGGGACAGAAGTCGGTGGTCAGTGATCAGGGGTCAGTGATCAGTGATCAGAGGGCAGGGGGCAGAGGGACAGTAGGACAGAGGGCAAACGGCAAGGGGCAAGGGGCAGAAGACGAAAACGACGAATCCAGTCCGGCATTAACCGTTAACCGTTCACCATCAACCATTAGCCATTCCATCGACCTGATGTTGTCGCCGTTTGCCGCGGTTTCGACTGAGCGGGTGCCGCAGGATGTGTTGGATGAGGCGGAGCAGTCGCCGTTGGCTGCGATCCCGGGACTGGCGTGGCGGTGCGAGGGCGAGGTCATCATCAATCGCGACCGGCCCTTCTTCCCCAGCCTGGACGATCTGCCGATGCCGCTGCACCATCTCCTGCCGCTGGACAAGCAGCGCATGCCGATGATCAAGGGACCGTTTACCTTCATCGTTACCAGCCGCGGCTGCCCGGCCGGCTGCAAGTACTGTATCAAACACGTCTCCTACCAGAACAGCGTGCGTCTGCGTTCACCTGAGTTGATCTTCGAGGAGCTGCGGTTGCTGAGCACCCTGGGCGTCCACAACGTCCACATGTACGCCGACCTGTTCACCGTCAACCGCGAGCAGGTGGTCGACCTCTGCCGGCTGATCATCGACAGCGGGCTGACCGTCAACTGGACCTGCAACAGCCGCGTCGACTACGTGGACGAGGAGATGCTGCACCTGATGGGGCAGGCAGGCTGCTACCTGATTTCCTGGGGCATCGAGAGCGCCAACGAGCAGATCCTCAAGCGCGCCCACAAGGGCTATCGCAAGGAGCAAGCTGCCCTCGCGCTGACGTGGGCGCACGCCGCGGGCATCAAGAACTGGGGCTACTTCATCATCGGCCTGCCGGGCGAGACGGAGGAGACCATTCAGGAGACCATCGCCTACAGCAAGACGCTGCCGCTGGACATTGCCCTCTTCCACATCGCCGCACCCTACCCGGCACCCCCTTCTTCTACGAGGTGGTGGAGAACAACTGGTTCCGCCCCGGCACCAAGTGGGAAGAGGTGGACATGGACCAGTCCACGGTGCTGGACTACGGCGAGCTGTCGGCCGAGCGGCTGGAGTACTGGCAGAAGCGGGCAACGCGCGAGTGGTCCTTCCGCCCAGGGCCGATGATCACCTTCGCGAAAAGCCTTAACACCTGGCAGGGCTTCAAGAGCGCCGTCAGCGTCGGGGTGCAGACACTCAAGTTCGTGGCAAGCTGATCAACTGACGTGCGCACCGCCTCATCAGGTGTTTCCCAGATACTGATTCTTGCCGCGGCGTTTGCGGCACTGTTTCTTTTGACCGGGCTGATGGGCGTGTGGACGGCCTTCGACCGCGGCAGCGCGCGGCAGGTCTTCGCCCTGATCGCGCTCGGCCTGCTGGCTGCCACGATTGTCGTCTGGGTCGGGCGTCGCTGGGGCGAAACAGCGCTGGGTGTCATGAGCCTGGGCGTTGCGCTGCTGGCCGGCGCGATCGGCATCTACTTTCTGCTGGCCTACAACTGGTCGACCAACACCGGGGAGGTTGCGCTGCTGCAACGGATCGGTCTGGCAGTGGAGGCCGGCCGGCCGGCCATCCCCCTGCCGACCGACGTCAACGCCAACGTGGCTGCCAGCGCGCTGACCGTCACCCTGTTCCTCGGGCTGGGCGGGCTGGTTTGGGCGGTTGCCACCAGGTGGTGGCCCGGGTTGGTAATTGCCGGCCTGGCGTGGCTGGTGGGCCTGGCTGCATTGGGTCTCTCGCAATCGCGCGGCGCCTGGCTTAGCACCGCTGCCGGCCTGGCAGCTGTGCTCTATCTGGCGTTGCGGCGGCGCTGGGTGGATCGTCGCGGCCTGCGCATTTTGGTCGACTCTGCTGGCGATGGCGGCGCTGTTGTCGTCGCTGGCGTTCTTCGTCGCCGCGGTGCGATCTCCTGATCTGGCGCGAGCGCTGGGAACCACGTCGGTCGGGAGCAGCACTGTCAACCGGGCCATCCTGTGGCGCGACGGGCTGGGGCTGGTGAGCGACTATCCTTTTACCGGCAGCGGACTGCGGAGCACGATGATGGTCTACTCGACCTACGGGCTGCTGATGCACGTTGGGTTCATCCTGCACATGCACAACCTGTTCGTGCAGATCGCCGTCTCGCAAGGCGTGGTAGCGGCTTTGGCATTCGCCGGGCTGCTGGCAGCCGCCATTGCCAACCTGCTGGCCGCGACGCGATCACGAGGGTCGATCTGGCGTTTCAGCCTCGCCGCCGGAGCCGGACTGGCTGCGCTGATGACTCACGGCATGGTGGACGCGGGTGTGTACGCCAGTACCTTGACGCCGGTCATGTTCCTGCCCATCGGGTTTGCTTTGGCACTGAAGCCAGGCAGGCAGCGTGGGCGGCGCGAATCGATGAACTGGGTGCTGGCTGTGGCGATCGTCTCCGTTGCCGCTCTGGCGTTAGTGGTCTTCCTGCCCGCCGGCCGGGCTGCCTTGCAGGAAAACCTGGGCGCGTCGCGCAAACACGCGCGGAGCTGTCCCGCTACAGCTGGCCCGACTGGCCGATCCAGGACGAGCTGCGCCGCTCGCCTGAGATCGATCTGGATCCGGCCATCGCTCGCTACCAGGCCGCGCTGTCCCTGAATCCCGCCAACGCAGCCGCCAATCGCCGGCTGGCGCAGATCGAGCTGGCGAGGGCAACTACGATGCGGCCCGCACGCATCTGGAGGCAGCCTACGCCACTGCGCCGTCCAACCGGGCCACGCGCCAACTGTTGGGCGAGATGTACGCCATCGATGGCGACACGGCGCGCGCCGGTGAACTGCTGTCCAGCGTTGACACGAGCCTCAACCAACTGGACCTGCGCGTCTTCTGGTACACGCACATCGGCGAGTCGGAGAAGGCAGAGCGGCTGAAGCAGTTGGCAGGTGAGTGATTACGAAAGAGTTGGCATCTGGCGGGTTTTACGGCTCGCCAGCTTTGATGTGCAAATCTTGTCAAGTAGTCGCCCCGCCAGATGCCAACTCTACGGCGCGCCCCTCAACGCCCCGTTCTTGTGAAGAGAGGCGATGGTGGCTACAATGTCACTACCAAAGTCTTGGTTGCAGGCAAATTGTCTTGAGTGAGAAATGATCAAACTACTATCCCGATTATCCCGAACTTCGAACAACGACGCGGTGGTTGTCGTCTCCGGGCTGCCGCGCTCAGGCACGTCGATGATGATGAAAGCGTTGGAGGCCGGCGGCCTGGCCCCGGTCACCGACGAGCTGCGTGAGGCCGACGAGGACAACCCCAAGGGCTACTACGAGCTGGAGCGTGTCAAACAGATGGACAAGGGTGACACCGCCTGGGTGGCCGATGCGCAGGGGAAGGTTGTCAAGGTCATCTCGGCGTTGCTGGAGCATCTGCCGCCAGGCTATGAGTACAAGGTTGTCTTTATGCGACGCAACATGGACGAGATCCTGGCGTCGCAGAAGAAGATGCTTGAGCGACGCGGCGAGCCCACCGACCGGGTCAGCGACGAGGAGTTGACACGGCTGTTCAACAAGCACCTGCAAAAGGTGGATACCTGGATGCGCGCGCAATCCAACTTCTCGGTGCTGTACGTAGACTACAACGAGATGCTGGCCTCGCCCGAGCCGTTCGCCCGCCAGGTCAACCAGTTCCTGGGTGGCCGGCTGGACGAGCAGAAGATGGCGACGGTGGTCGATCCCAATCTGTACCGGAACCGCGCGTAAGAGAAGGAAGGAAGGGAAAGGCAGGAAAGGCGGACAGAGGGCAGAGATCAGAAGTTCAACGGGCACGGCGCTGACTTATTTTAGCCGGTCACCTTGTCACCCTGTCACCCGTCACCCTTTCAGCTTGTCATCGCATGAACAGCCAACTCGCTTCATCCATTGCCCTTATCCTGCTCTCGGTCACATCCGGGGTGGCGGGCCAGACGGCCATCAAGCTGGGGGTCAGCAAGCCCGGCGTGGCTGAGACAGCCACCGGTGTTTTCGCCATTGTCAGCCTGATTCTGCACTCGCCGCTGGTGATTCTGGGGCTGGTTTTCTACGCCGTCGGGGCGCTGGCGTGGATCGCTGTGTTGGCACGGCTTGACCTGAGCGTGGCGTATCCCTTCCTGGCGCTGAACTTCGTACTGGTGACCCTGGTGGCCCGCTTCTTTCTCGGCGAATCCGTGCCTCCGCTGCGCTGGCTGGGCATCCTCGTCATCATCGGTGGCATCCTGCTGGTAGCCAAGAGCACCACGAGCGTTCATGATACGTGCGCCGAGCAAAGGCGTCGTAACCGGTTCGAGTATCGAGATGTCAACAGCCCTGAACTGTCGAGGTGGCAATCCTACTTGGAAGCCGCCAAGACATTGCCTGATCTACCGCCCATTGCCCTGAAGATGAGATAGTCGCATGACTGGGCGACGCAGTTTGCGCACTTGAAGAACGGTTTGACGTTGATCGTGTGATTCTGTTTGATCCTGGTTCATTCGCTGGTTCACACCTGACTCATTGATCTCGCGTGGAAGGACTCAGTGGGAGCGACTACTGGTTGGCGTGGCGTCTCATGAAGATGCCTTTCGGGTCGTTCCGACCTGGTGATCTGGCAGAGGTCAGCGACCGCTGCGGTGACGATGAAACCCACGGTGAGCTGTTGTACCCAACGCACTATCAGAATCGTCCAACGTTTGAATGGGGCCTGCAAGTGATCGTGTCCTGACCGAGGAGATCAACCTGGTCGCGCCTCGTCGGTCCGATCCCGACCAGGATTTCTGATAACTCGGTAGCACTAAACCTGCATGGTTTTTATCAGGTTTGGAGCGGATTTTGAACTTTTCGCCCGCAAATCGATCAGACGATGCCTGTCATGTGGCACGCATCTTGAAACAGATGGCGGAACCTGTCAGACTCGTCCCGGTGATTGGGAGAGCAATCGTTTTCTGATGAACTGCGCCGATTTCGACATCTGGTCGAATGTATACACGTTCAACTGATCCAAACAAGATCGATCCTAATGCTCTGTGAGAACTGGCCGCAGCTGCCGAGCTTCAAGCTGGCGAGTTCCTGACCAGCTTGCCAACGCCAGTGAAATCAAGACCCGATTAGAGCCCGTTGCGTTCTGATAGCACTTGTAAGCGATTTTCATGGTGCAAGACCAGCTCGACAACCACATTCAACGACTCCGTTGCCCACGAAGCGCCGCCCACCGTGGTGATCAAGCCGACGCGCGGGCTGTCGTCGCTGCAACTGGGCGCGGTCTGGGAGTACCGCGAGCTGCTCTACTTCATGGTGTGGCGCGACGTCAAGGTGCGCTACAAGCAGACAGCGCTGGGGGTGTTGTGGGTAGCTTTGCAGCCGGTGTTGAGCACGCTGGTCTTCACGGTCATCTTCGGCATCTTCCTCAACGTGCCGTCCAACGGCTTGCCCTACCCGATCTTCGCCTATGCCGGCCTGCTGCCGTGGCAGTACTTCTCCAGTTCCCTTACCCGCACCTCGACAAACCTGGTGGACAACGCCAACCTGATCACCAAGGTCTACTTTCCGCGGCTTACCATTCCACTGAGCGGCGTGCTTTCCAGTCTGGTGGACTTCGCGGTCGGACTGGTCGTTTTGTTCATCATGATGCTGATCTACCGCGTTCCGCTGACAACGTCCGTGCTGCTGGTGCCGCTGTTCCTGCTGCTGGCGATGATCACTGCGCTGGGCTTCGGCCTCTGGCTGTCGGCGCTGAACGTGCGCTACCGCGACATTAAGCAACTGATGCCCTTCATCGTGCAGCTTTGGATGTACCTGACCCCTGTCATCTGGCCCGTGACGATCATCCCCGAGAAGTTCCGGCCGCTGCTGGCGCTCAACCCTATGACCGGCGTGGTTAGCGGGTTTCGCTGGGCGCTGCTGGGCGACTCCAGCGCGGTGACAGGTCTTCAGGCGTCCACCGGACTGTTTGCGCTGTCGGTAGTCATCGCCGTCGGCGCGCTCGTCACCGGCCTCTTCTTCTTCCGCAGCACTGAACGCACCTTCGCCGACATCATCTGATCGTTCTGACTCATTTGGGGATGCCACACCGTCGACGCTGCAAGGAGCAGATTCCCAGTGCGGACCGGCACCAATAGGCCTGCAAGGCCGTTACCTATCTTCGGGCCGGTCTGCGCGCGGCCTCCGGCCGCAGACGCGGGAATGCCGGATACGTCAGGCGGACCTGTCATCGTGGGGTTAAGCGTCAACACAACCTAGCCAGCGCGCGCCGGTCGCCAGTATTATTGGTAATTTTCGCAATTAAATTTGACAAAATGATCTTGCGGGCGTATACTGACATGCGTTGGATCGAACGACGACTTACTGAAAGAGTAAACGACGATGGCGACGCTGGGCATACAAAACAGTACGACCCCCGCGGGGCAGATTCTCGAGTACCTCCTGCGCAACACATCCGCCAGCATCAAAGACCTGGAAGATACGCTGGGCGTGACCGCGACGGCGGTGCGCCAGCAACTTGCCAGCCTGTCCGCCGAGGGCCTGGTGATCATGACGCGGGAGCGCCAGGGCGTCGGCCGGCCGCGCAACGTCTATCAGCTCACCGAGCGGTCGCACAGCCTGTTTGCCTGCTACTGCGACGAACTGGCGCTGGACCTGATCCATGAGTTGCTTGAGACCGAGGGTACTGCCAAGCTGCGCTACCTGCTCGGTCGCGTCGGCGACAAGCTGGCCGGCCAGTACAGCCGCCAGATCAAGGGCGAGGCGCTGGGCGACAGAATTCGTGAACTGTCGGTGCTGCTGGACCGCCGCGGCATCCGCGCCGACATCGAAGATGCCGATGGCGTGATCATCCTGCACGAGTACAACTGCCCGTACCACGACCTGTCTTCCGTCCACCGCGATGTTTGCGAGATGGAACGGAACACGTTTTCCCAGGTGCTGGAAGCGGATGTGTCGCTCGGCAACTGCATCCACGACGGTCACAACAGTTGCCAGTTCTTGGTGAGTTCAGCGCCAGCCTCCGGCCGCGCCGGCAACGTGGCGTCCTATCAGTCAACTGTTTCGGCAAGGCCGGCCGCCTGACGAGCAGCAGCGGGCGCTCGAGAAACAACAATCTGGCCAGCCCGCCAGCCAACCCGTACACCAATCTACCAAATTTACCAATCTACCAAAGAAAACTCTTCAAGGAGCACACTTTAATGACCAGCGAACTCGTTATTCAGAACCTTCACGTCACGGTCAACGACGGTGAGAAGGAAGTGTTGAAGGGCGTCAATCTGACTGTCCGCCAGGGCGAAATCCACGCGTTGATGGGCCCCAACGGGTCCGGCAAGAGCACCCTTTCCTATGCCATCATGGGGCACCCGCACTACACCGTCACCGAGGGCGACATCCTGCTGGACGGCGAGAGCATCCTGGAGATGGAACCCAATGAGCGGGCGCGCAAGGGCCTGTTCCTGGCGTTTCAGTACCCGGTTGCCGTGCCCGGTGTAAGCATGGCAAACTTCCTGCGCACCGCAGTCAGCAACATCCGCGGCTATACCGACCAGGCGGCCCAAAGCGACAAACCCGGCGTCATCGGCTCCAACCTGATGCCGATGCGCGATTTCCGCCGCGAGCTGCTGGAGAAGATGGATGAGTTTCACGTGGACCGCGACTTCGCCAAGCGCTATCTGAACGAAGGGTTCAGCGGCGGCGAGAAGAAGCGGGTCGAGATCCTGCAGATGGCCATGCTTCAGCCCAAGATCGCCATCATGGACGAGACCGACAGCGGCCTGGACATCGACGCCCTGAAGGTCGTTTCGGAAGGCGTCAACAAGCTGGCCAGCGCCGATCTCGGCATCCTGCTGATCACCCACTACCAGCGCATTCTGGAGCACGTGCAGCCCGACTACGTACACGTCTTCTACAACGGCCGTGTCGTCAAGAGCGGCGGCGCAGACCTGGCGCATGAGCTGGAAAGGCAGGGCTACCAGTGGGTGCGCGAGCAGTTTGGCGAGCAAGAGCTGGTTACAGCATAAATCATGAATACTGTTTGGTAAGGTGGTAGATTGGTACCTTGGTAGATTGGTCAATCAATAACTGCCGAGAGCAATGCTGCATCTGCAGTCTCACCAATCTACCAGTTTTCCAATCTACCAACCCTACCAATTTGGAGGATCACATGGCAACAACAAGCGACCGCGAAGCGCTGGCAGGCGTAAAGGACGAATACCGCTACGGCTTCAGCATGCCTGAGGAGTACGTCTTCAAGTCACGGAAGGGCCTCGATCACGAGATCGTGGACCAGATTTCGGACCTGAAGAACGAGCCTGACTGGATGCGCGAGTTCCGCCATCGCTCGCTCGACATCTTTCTGTCCAAACCGATGCCGACCTGGGGCGCCGACCTCAGCGACATCGATTTCGACGATATCTACTACTATCTCAAGCCGACGGAGAAAGCTGGCACGAGC
This sequence comes from Caldilineales bacterium, assembly GCA_041391245.1. Classification (GTDB taxonomy): domain Bacteria; phylum Chloroflexota; class Anaerolineae; order JAAEKA01; family JAAEKA01; genus JACKBK01. The sequence goes on along the minus strand of JAWKOJ010000006.1, from coordinate 77,645 downwards.
TGGGACGACATGCCCGAGAGCATGAAGAACACCTTCGAGCGGCTGGGCATCCCCGAGGCCGAGCGCAACTTTCTGGCTGGCGTGGGCGCGCAGTACGAGTCTGAGGTGGTCTATCACTCGCTGCAGGAGCAGTGGACCAAGCTGGGCGTCATCTTCCTTGACACCGACAGCGGGCTGCGCGAGCACGAGGACATCTTCCGCGAGTATTTCGGTACGGTCATTCCCCCATCAGACAACAAGTTTGCCGCACTGAACTCGGCCGTCTGGTCGGGCGGCAGCTTCGTCTACGTGCCAGCCGGCGTCACCGTGGACATCCCTCTGCAGGCTTACTTCCGCATCAACGCCCAGAACATGGGCCAGTTCGAGCGCACGCTGATCATCGTCGAGGAGGGCGCCAACGTCCACTATGTCGAAGGCTGCACGGCGCCGATCTACGCCAGCGACTCGCTGCACAGCGCCGTGGTCGAGATCATCGTCAAGAAAAACGGCCGCTGCCGCTACTCCACCATCCAGAACTGGTCCAACAACGTCTACAACCTGGTGACCAAGCGCGCCACCGCGGCCGAGGGCGGCACCATGGAGTGGATCGACGCCAACCTGGGTTCCAAGGTAACGATGAAGTATCCGGCGGTCTACATGATGGGGCCGCGGGCGCACGGCGAGATCCTGTCCATCGCCTTTGCCGGCCAGGGCCAAACGCTGGACGCAGGCGGCAAGGTGGTGCACGGCGCGCCCGACACCTCCTCCAAGATCATCTCCAAGTCGATCAGCAAGAACGGCGGGCGCGCCAGCTATCGCGGCCTGCTGAAGGTTGCCAAGGGCGCCACCGGTTCCAAGTCGACGGTGGTCTGCGACGCCTTGCTGCTGGACGACGCCAGCCGCTCCGACACCTATCCCTACATCGAGATCGATGAGCAGGACGTGCAGGTTGGCCACGAAGCCAGCGTCAGCAAGGTCAACGAAGAGCAGATCTTCTACCTGATGAGCCGCGGCCTGACCGAGGAAGAGGCAGCCACCATGATCGTCAGCGGCTTCATCGAGCCGATGGTCAAGGAGCTGCCAATGGAATATGCAGTCGAGATGAACCGGCTGATCCAGCTTCAAATGGAAGGCAGTATTGGGTAAGGGAAACAAGTAGACAAGTACACAAAGAAACAAGGGGATCAGGAGCAGCCTTTTTCCCTGTCTACTTGTCTACTTCCCTACTTGTCTACTTCCCCTCCTACCCATTTGAGAGACAGATATGACTACACAAGTATTGACAAGAAGCGAGATCGGCCTGAACGACGCGGCTGTCGCAGCGCTTTCGCAGCAAAAACAGGAACCAACCTGGTTCACCGACCTGCGCCAGCGCGCCTGGCGGTTCTTCGAAGAGATTCCCTGGCCGACCAGCACCGACGAAGAATGGCGTCGCACCCGTCTGACGGGTCTGGACATCGCCGATTACAGGCTGGCAGCCGGCGCAGACGATGCACGCGGCGACGTCGCCGACCTGAACCCGCTGCTGCGCGACGAGTTGGACTCGATCAACTCTGCTGCAACGCTGGTGACCGAGAACGGTGCAGTGCGCTATCGCGGGACGGACAACGAGCTGGCAGCCAGAGGCGTGATCTTCACCGACCTCCACACCGCCATTCGCCAGCACCCGGAGCTGATTCAGCAGTACTTCATGACCGACAACATCGCGGTGGACGCCAACAAGTTCACCGCGCTCCATGCCGCGTTGGTCACCGGCGGCGCGGTTCTCTACGTGCCGCGCAACGTGCAGGTTGAGCTGCCGTTTCATGGCATCACCGCGGTCAGCGGTGGTGTGGCCGACTTTGCCCATACCCTGATCATCGCCGAGGAGAACAGCCAGGTCACCTATGTGGACGACCTGATCAGCCAGGACGACGGTGCATCCTTCCACAGCGGTGTGGTGGAGATCTTCGCCCGCCCCGGCGCGGTAGTCCGTTACATGCACGGCCAGAACTGGAACACCAGCACCTGGCACTTCAGCACCCAGCAGGCGCAGATGCTGCGCGATGCCCAGATCAACTGGATTCTCAGTTCCTGGGGCAGCCGGCTGAGCAAGATCAACCTGGAGATGCAGATGCTGGAGCGCGGCGGGCACGGCGAGCTCCTGGGTCTGTACTTCCCCAGCGGCCGCCAGCACATCGACCATCACACGATGCAGAACCACTTCGCCGACCACTGCACCAGCGACCTGCTCTTCAAGGGTGCGCTGCGCGACCGGGCGCGGTCGGTCTACTCGGGCAGCATCAAGGTCTGGCCGGGTGCGCAAAAGACCGATGCCTACCAGAAGAACAACAACCTGGTCCTGGACCGACGGGCGCGCGCCGACAGCATCCCCGGCCTGGAGATCGAAGCGGACGACGTGCGCTGCACCCATGGCGCCACCGTCAGCAAGATCGAGCCGGAGTACCTGTTCTACCTCATGGCGCGCAGCCTGACCAAGTTCCAGGCAGAGCAGATGATCGTCACCGGCTTCTTCGAGGAAGTGTTGAACCGGGTACCGGTCGAAGGCGTTCGCCGCAAACTCGAGCAGATGATCGCCCGCAAGATTCACATGTAGATCAGTGACCAGTTATCAGTTATCAGTTTTCAGACAGAATCACCAACCTTGCAGATGCGCACGGTTTGCTGGTGACTGATTACTGATTACTGGTTACTGGTTACTGGGTGCTGATAACTGACTACTGCCAGGTTCCCGAGAAGGAGTATTGAATGAAAGGCTACGTCCATCCCGAGGTGTTGGTGACGACCGATTGGGTCGCCGAGCACTTGAACGATCCGGCGGTGCGCATCGTCGAGTCCAACGAGGATATTCTGCTGTACGACCTGGGGCACATTCCCGGCGCTGTGCAGATCGACTGGCAAAAGGACCTCAACGACGCCGTGCGGCGCGACTATCTGTCGCGCGAGAAATTCGAGGCGCTGATGTCGGCCAACGGAATCGGCAACGATACCACGGTCGTCTTCTACGGCGACAAGAACAACTGGTGGGCCTGTTATGCCTTCTGGGTGTTTCATCTGTTCGGCCACGACAATGCCAGGGTCATGGACGGCGGCCGCGCCAAGTGGGAAGCCGAGGCCCGGCCGATGGTCAAGGAAACGCCCAGTTATCCTGCCACCGCCTATCACGCTCAGGCGCGGGCCGACTACAAGATCCGTGCGTTCCGCGACCAGGTGATGGCGCACGTGCTGGCCGGCCAGCCGCTGGTGGACGTCCGGTCACCGGGCGAATACAGCGGCGAGATGCTGCACATGCCCAACTATCCGCAGGAAGGCGCGCTGCGCGGCGGCCACATTCCCGGCGCCAAGAACATCCCCTGGGCGCGGGCGGCCAACGCCGACGGCACCTTCAAATCGGCCGACGAGCTGCGCGCGATCTATGAGGCCGAGCAGGGTCTGCAACCGGACGACAACGTCGTGGCTTACTGCCGCATCGGCGAGCGCTCCAGCCACACCTGGTTCGTGCTGACCTACCTGCTGGGCTACCCGAACGTGCGCAACTACGACGGAAGCTGGACCGAGTGGGGCAACCTGGTGGGCGTGCCCATCGAACGCTAGAGTTGACCATCGCGTCAAATAGGGTATAACAAGAGGCGAGACATCTCACCGGAGACGTGTCTCGCCTCTCTGATTCGTTGGAACGAGGAGCACAATGAAGACCTACACCTTTCACGTCAACATTCCCGGCACAGGGCGCGTCTGGCGCAAGATCGAGATGATGGAAGACCATACCCTGGAGGACCTGCACTGGGCGATTCAACAGGCTTTCGACTTCGGCGGCGACCATCTCTACTCGTTCTTCATGAGCGGCCAGGCCTGGGATCGCGCCACCGAATACAGCCTTCCCGAGGATGCGTTCGAATGGGACGACGATGACGATGACGAATTCGACGACGAAGAGTTCGAACCTGAGATCGACGAAGAGACCGAGCAGGCCATCAATGCCGCGTTGGGCGATGCGCCGCAGCCCGAGTCGTTCGAAGACATGCTGAACCTGATCAGCAGCAACGCAGAGCTGCGCGGCGAGATGGTCAAGTTGATGGCCAAGGAGACCGGCATCCCTGAGTTCATGGCTGATATGCTGTTGAAGAACGCCAACACTTTGCTGGGCGCGATGGACGAGAACGAACTGGATGGGATGTTTGCGGAGGACGACTTGCAGGGCGACGTGCGAGAGACCACGCTTGCTTCCCTCGATCTGCAGCCTGACCAACGTTTTCTGTATCTGTTCGACTACGGCGACGAATGGCGCTTCAATGTGAAGCTGGACAAGATCGGCATAGAGGTTGAGCCGGGCGTCGAGTACCCGCGCATCGTCGAAGCGGTTGGCAACCCACCGCCGCAGTACCCCGCCTGGGAAGACGAAGACGACGATGACGACGAAGCGTGGGACGATTGAGGAGCAACGGTTGGCGCGCCGGCTTCCTCAGCCTGCTGCTGCTTCTTGTCCAGCTACCCGGCAGCGCCCGCGCCCAGGAAAACCTGCCACCGCGGCTGTTCCTGCCGTTGATCGCCTCCTCGCCCCGCTGTCCTGCGACCACCGGTGAAAGCTACGCTGCGATTACGGTCGAGCCGCCGCCGACTGACCGGCCGGCAGCCGAGCACGCGGACCTGAATCTCGCGCTGCGCAGCTACGCCTCAACCGACGGCTTTTTGGGGCTGGTGGACTACGGCGGCGCCACGGATCCGCTGGCTCCGCAGCTCTATCGCCTCTTCAGCGACGAACGCACGGGGGAGTTTACGAGTCTGCACCAGGTGTACGACTGGAACTGGGCCTGCAACTGCCGCGGCAATCCGCTGACCTGGCCGCCGGTGACGCTGGCCGAGCTGGCAACCAGTCCGGGTGAACTGATCCGCGTCCCCGACTCCGGCTACACGATCGGCAGCGGCTACGAGGTGTTGGTGCTCTACGCGACGCCGGAGCGCATCACGCTCAAATACACACGCAACGACAACGTGGTCCACGGGTTTACGCTGCACCTGGAAGGCGTCTGTATTGATCCGCACCTGCTGGCGCTTTACCAGGCGTCAAACGCTGCAGGCCGCGGCAGCCTGCCTGCCCTGCGCGCCGGACAAGCCATCGGGCGCGCCGAAGACGAGGACATCGGCGTTGCCATCCGCGACTCCGGCGCCTTTCTCGACCCCCGTTCGCGCAAGGATTGGTGGCGTGGGCGACAGAAGGACGACTGACCAGAGATGATCGAGATTCGTGCGCTGCAACCTGATGACTGGCCAGCCGCCCGGCGCATCTACGCGGAGGGAATCGCCACCGGCCAGGCTACGTTCGAGACCGAACCGCCCGATTGGGAGCATTGGGATCGCGGCCATCGCTCCGACTGCCGACTGATCGCGGCGGTGGATGGAGCGGTCGCCGGCTGGGCCGCATTGACGCCGGTGTCGAGCCGCTGTGTCTACGCCGGGGTGGCAGAGGTCAGTGTCTACGTGGCAGAGTCGTTTCGCGGCCGCGGCGTTGGCCAGGCGTTGCTGCAAGCTCTGGTAGCCGCCGCAGAAGCGGCCGGCATCTGGACGCTACAGGCGGGCATCTTTCCGGAGAACGCGGCCAGCGTCAGATTGCACGAGCGCTGCGGCTTTCGCGTCGTCGGCGTCCACCAGCGACTGGGGCAGATGAACGGCGTCTGGCGCGACGTACTGTTGATGGAACGCCGCAGCGAGACAGTGGGGCTGTAACAACCGCTCCCTAAGCCGGCTCGTAAAACATGAGCCGCGTGGAACCGTATTGCCGCTCGTCGTAGCGCACGAGGTTTTGCAACGACAAATCGGGGTCGTCTTCCTTGGGGTGGATCTGCACGACCACCTGTCCATCGGCGGTCAGCAGCTCCGGCCGGCCGTCAATCAGCAGGAGAGCCTTCTGCCACAGCTCTTGGTACTGTGGCGGGGCAACGTAGATCAAGTCAAAAGGACCGGCATCCGCCCGGCGCAGGTAGTCAAAGGCATCGCCGCGCACGACGTGTGAGCGATCGTTGACGCCGGTGTGGCTCAGATTCTGGCCCAGCACGCGAATCGCCTGGTTGCTGCGCTCCACGAACACGACCTCGGCGGCTCCCCGGCTGAGCGCCTCGATGCCCACCGCGCCGGTGCCGCCGAACAGGTCCAGCCAACGCGTGCCGGCCACCACGCCCTGCGACTCCAGGATGCTGAACAGCGCCGTCTTGACCCGGTCGGTGATCGCCCGCGTCGAATCGCCTGGCACACTCGCCAATGTTCGTCCCTTGGCCGTACCCGCGATCACCCGCATAACAGGCCGCCCCGCGTCCCGACCTCAACCAGCGTTTCCCGGCTTTTCCTCATTTCCCTGGTTTCCCTCCATTCGCCCGCCCTGTCAGCGCCAGCTCCGCCAGCAGTTCCGTTTGCCACAGCTTGCGATCAACGACAAACCATCCCAGCAGCCCGGCGCCGATCACCTCGAACGTCACCAGCAGCGGCTCGTCGCGAATGACTTTGACATAGGCATTGAGAATCGCAGCCGGCGACCCGACGTGTTTCCAGTGGTGGAAGCGGCGGCCGCGCAGCGGCCAGAGCAGCGTCTGCGAGAAGCTCCACATCCGGTCGGCCAGCAGGTGGCCGGAGAAGGCCAGCAGATACGGCAACGCGCGGCGCAACTGGCCTGTGGCAGCGGCGGCCAGCCATACTCCGCCGTGCAGCAAGGCCGTGTGGCCGAAAAGCAACGCCGCCTCGGAGTCGGTCATGACAAAGGTCGCCAACGGCTTGTCGATGGCGTCGGGAAGCACCGCGCACAGCGCCATCAAGCGGTAGTCTGTGTCTTCGAACAGCCCGGCGCCGCGCTGCATCAGGTTCAGCGCAGCCCCGGTGAATTCAACGGGTCCGGTAGGAAGCATGGTCTCGTATCATCCTGGTTCGTAGCAGGCGCTTCAGCGCCGTTCTCTGGCGCTGAAGCGCCTGCTACGAACGGATTATGTCCGGAGTGGACTTTCGCATTATAGCGGTCGGGGCAGGTTGTGACAATTGTGAACCCTGGCGCTCAGACGTTCGACTTCGCCGACAGGGTCCAACGTATCTGTTTCCCGCCTTTCTTCCGATCCTCTTTGACTCGCCTTTCCCCATCAGCTATAATCGGCTCACACCCCTCCTTCCGCCAAGCGGGTGGCGTCTATGAACAAAGATGGACCGAATTCTCCACTCATCTGGCTGCGGCCAGGCATGCACGTCAAGCGCTGGCTGCTTGTCCTCATTCTGGGCATCGTCCTGATCAGCCTGGGGCTGGCGTATCTGCTGCGCCAGTTGTACAGCGACCTGACGTTCCCCACCGTCACCTACTATCTGACGTTGCAATTTCTCAGCCGGCCGCTGCGCGCGCTGCTGTTGGGCAGCCTGGGCGTCGGCCTGATCGTGCTCGCGCTGCTGAAGATCAACCAGTCACTGCTGCGCCCCTTTCTGGCGCCGAACCAGGAGAATGTCGGCGAGCGGGTGTTTCGCCATCATCAGCGGCGGCGCGGGCCGCGCATTGTAGTGCTGGGCGGCGGCACCGGCCTGTCCACCCTGCTGCGCGGGATCAAGACCTACTCAGACAACATCACCGCCATCGTGTCGGTCGCTGACGACGGCGGCAGCTCGGGCAAGCTGCGCCAGGCCACCGGCATGCCGCCGCCCGGCGATATCCGCCAGTGTCTCGTGGCTCTGTCCGATGCCGAGAACCTGACGGGGCACCTCTTTCAGTATCGCTTTGCCGACGAGATGGGACTGGGCGGGCACAACTTCGGCAACCTCTTCATCGCGGCCATGGCGGAGATCACCGGCAGCTTTGAGCAAGGGGTCGTAGAGTCCAGCCGCGTGCTGGCAGTGCGCGGCCGCGTGATTCCCTCGACGCTGAAGGATGTCACGCTGGCAGCCGATGTGCGCGTCGAATCGGAGGCCAACGGCTATGGCTGGCAGCGGGTCGTGGGCGAGTCAGCGATCCCTGCCGCCCACAGCCGCATCGAGCGCGTCTATCTGGAACCGGAGTCGGTGCCGGCGTACCCCGAAGCCATCAAGGCGATCCTGCAGGCTGACATCATCGTAGCCGGTCCGGGCAGCCTGTTTACCAGCGTGCTGCCCAACGTCCTGGTGCCAAGCATCGCCGCGGCGATTCGCGCATCCAAGGCGCGCAAAGTCTACGTGTGCAACGTGGCGACTCAGCCGGGCGAAACCGAGGGCTTCGACGTCGATGATCATGTTGAGGCGCTGCGCCGGCACGTCGGTAACCTGTTTCCTGCAGTCCTTGCCAATGATCGTATCATCGCCAGCAGCGGCGAGCAGGCGCATCTGAAGCCGGTCGCCCTGCCAGCCCACCAACCCAGCGAATACACCTTGCTCACGGCTGATGTGATCGATGAGGAGCGTCCGTGGCGGCACGACTCGGCCAAGCTGGCGCGCGTGATTCTGGACATCTACGCGGAGCCGGAGTTGTAACATCCGCTGCGACATATGCATTTCGACAACATTTATGATATACTTGAACCTGTGGTAACAAACGGAATCCAGCCGGTGGCAACGCTGGCCGGATCGACAGACAATCGAACCAAGATTCGGGTTTTCAGGAGGAAAACATGGCAGTACGCATCGGTATCAACGGCTTTGGCCGCATTGGCCGCCAGGTATTGAAGGCAATCGAGGAGAAGTACGACGGCGAACTCGAGGTTGTTGCGATCAACGATCTGTTCGACGCCGAGACAAACGCGCAGCTTCTCAAGTATGACAGCAACTACGGGCGCTATCCCGGAACTGTCGAGGTAGTGGGTGGCAATCTGGTCGTCAACGGCGAAACGGTGAAGGTCTTTGCCGAGCGCGATCCCGCCAATCTCCCCTGGGGAGATCTGGGCGTGGACATTGTCATCGAGTCGACCGGTGTGTTCACCGACGCTACCAAGGCCGCCGCGCACCGCACGGCAGGCGCCAAGAAGGTCATCATCTCGGCCCCCGCCAAGAACGAGGACATCACCATCGTGCTGGGCGTCAACGACGACATGTACGACCCGGCCAGCCACAACATCGTTTCCAACGCGTCCTGCACGACCAACTGTCTTGCGCCCGCCGCCAAGGTGGTCAACGACAACTGGGGCATCGTCAAAGGGCTGATGACGACTATCCACTCCTACACCAACGACCAGCGCATTCTGGACCTGCCGCACAAGGACCCGCGCCGCGCCCGAGCCGCTGCGCTCAACATGATTCCCACGACCACCGGCGCCGCCAAGGCGGTCGCGCTGGTCATCCCGTCGCTGAAGGGCAAGTTCGACGGCATGTCGATGCGCGTGCCCACGCCCACCGTCTCCATCGTGGACTTCGTCTGCCAGCTTGAGAACCCAACCACCACCGAAGACCTGCGCGCCGCCTTCGCAGCTGCTGCGGCCGATGGCCCGATGAAGGGCATCCTCGGCGTGGCGACCGATCCGATGGTCAGCATGGACTTCAAGGGCGACGAGCGCTCCAGCATCGTCGATCTGGCCTTCACCCAGGTGTTGGGCGGGGACATGGCCAAGGTCATGACCTGGTATGACAACGAGTGGGGCTACTCCTCGCGCGTTGCCGACCTGTGCAAGCTGATGGCAGACAAAGGGCTGTAGGTTGACGTGGGTCGCCTGCAGGCGTTGACTGAAACGTGAAACGTGATGCGTGGCCGGAGCAAGTTGTCGTCTCCGGCCACGCATTGTGTTAGGCAGGTTCGTAGTCGGCGCTTCAGCACTTGGGAACGGCACTGAAGCACCTGCTACGAACCTGCACGGTTCACGCCTTACGTTTCACTCTTCAAGGAGCATCAAATGAACAAAAAAACCGTTCGTGACGTCGAGGTGAAGGGCCGGCGTGTCTTCGTGCGCGCCGATTTCAACGTGCCGCTGGACGAGAATCAGCAGATCACCGACGACACCCGCATCCAGGCTGCCTTGCCCACCATTCAGTATCTGCTGGACAACGGCGCAGCTGTCGTGCTTGCCTCGCACCTGGGCCGGCCCAAAGGCGGGCGCGATCCGCGCTTCAGCCTGCAGCCGGCAGCCGATCATCTGCAGGAATTGCTGCCCAACAACATGGTCTTCATGGCCTATGACTGCGTCGGCGAGGCAGTGAACGAGATGAAGCAGGAGATGAAGCCCGGCCAGGTGCTGGTGTTGGAGAACCTGCGGTTCCATGACGCCGAAAAGAAGGGGGACGAGCACTTCGCCGCCCAACTGGCGCACTGGATGGATGTCTACGTCGATGACGCCTTTGGCACCGCCCACCGGGCCGACGCCAGCGTCGCCGGCGTGCCCGCCGTGATGCGCTCCCACGGCCGGCCTGCGGTGGCCGGTTTCCTGATGGAGAAGGAGATCCAGTTCCTGGGCGGCGCAGTCGAGGACCCGGAGCGGCCCTTTGTTGCCATTCTTGGCGGCGCCAAGGTGTCCGACAAGATCGCTGTCATCCAGAACCTGCTCACCAAGGTCGACAGCCTGCTGATAGGCGGAGGAATGGCCAACACGTTCCTCAAGGCGCAGGGCTACGAGATGGGCGACTCGCTGGTTGAGGAGGGCGCCGTGGAGACGGCCAGGGAGCTGCTGGCGCAGGACAGCGACAAGCTGGTGTTGCCGGTAGATGTGGTCGTGACGGAGAGGTTCGGCGCCGACGCGCCCGGCAAGGTCGTGGGCGCAGACGAGGTCGAGCCCGGCTGGCGCGTGCTGGACATTGGCCCGGCCACCGTCGCTCACTTCGCCAATCGCCTGGCGGCCGCCAAGACGGTGGTCTGGAACGGCCCCATGGGTGTCTTCGAGTTTCCGGCCTACGCCAAGGGCACCTTCGCCGTGGCTGACATCCTGGCCGGTCTCGACGCCACCACTATCATCGGCGGCGGCGACTCGGCGGCGGCCGTCCACCAGTCCGGGCTGGCCGACAAGATGACCCACATCAGCACCGGCGGCGGCGCCAGCCTGGAGTATCTGGAAGGCAAGACCCTGCCAGGCGTGGCTGCGCTGGACGACAGGTAGTATCGAAGAGACGGAACAAGCACATGCCTGGCTGGTGAGCAAGCATGGGAACTTACGGGTAATGCACGATGCGCTGATCTACGGGACTTCTCTCATCGCCGGGGTGGGGGCGGTCTACGGGCTGGTGTCGCTGGTGCTGAACGTGCCGCCAACGCGCCAGAACGTCGCGACCTTCCTGTTGCTGGTGGTGATCGCGGCGGTCGGACTGCTGGGACCCGCGCTGGCGTGGCTGCATCGTCGCGTGCCCATTGGCGGCAGACCGCCGACGCGACGGGCAGCTTTCCGCCAGGCGCTGCTGGTTGGCCTGGCGCTGGCGCTGGCGGCCTGGCTGCAATTGGTCGGGCTGTTGGATCCCACGCTGGTCCTGGGCATCACGGCGCTGGTGGTGCTGGTCGAGCTGCTGGTGCAGAGCCGGCGGAAGCCGATATGACCGGCGGCGACGCGGATGCCCGCTTGCCGGCGCGCTGGCAGACGACCCTTCCCGACGGACGGACGGCGCAGGTGATGGCGCGCGCCCAGGCTATCAACCTGTTGCTGGACAACGACAGTCCTTCTTTTACCTTTGATCCGATGGGGCGGCTGCACGGGGCGTTCGTCGAGGGCATCAACTATCGCCGCAGCCTGGACAACCGCGTGTTGCGCAAATGGAGCGAGCACGGCGAAGCGGGGTCGACGCGCCGCCGCAGTTGGCTTCGGCAGGACGAGGCGCGTGCGGTGGTTGACCTGGCCTACGGGCTGGCAGCCGGCGCGGCCGAGCGGGCAGGAGATGCGCCACCCCCGATCCGGGACGCGCTGCGCAGCGTAGCCAGATGGGACTGGCCGCGGCTGGAGGCTGACCGGCGCCGCTTCGAGACCATCTACACGCCGGTGGGCATCCTGCCTCCCGACCAGTACCTGGCGCTGGTGTTGCAAGCCACCCACGGCTGCTCGCACAACGCCTGCACCTTCTGTACCTTTTACCGCGACATCCCTTTTCGCATCAAGTCGGCCGACGAGTTCCGCAGCCACGTAACCGGCGTGCTGGACTTCTTCGGCCCGGCCATCGCCATGCGCCGCTCCATCTTCCTGGCCGACGCCAACGCGCTGGTGACGCCGATGCCGCGTCTGCTGGCGTTGCTGCACGTACTTGGAGAGAGTCAGAGTCTCAGAGTTTCAGAGGGTCAGGCATCGGCGGCTGGGTCATCTCGACAAATGTCTACAGAACCTGGCGCATACAATCCATCTGCTCCTCTTCCCCCTGCCCCTCCGCCCTCTGTCCATCTGCCCTCTGCCCCTCCGCCCTCTGTCCATCTGCCCTCTGCCCCTCTGCCCCCTGCCCCTCTTCTCCCTGCCCCTCTGCCCCTCTTCGCCTTCATCGACGCCTTTCATGTCGAGCGCAAGTCGGTGGCCGACTGGCAGGAGCTGCAGGCGCGCTCCTTGCAGCGGGTCTACATCGGCATGGAAAGCGGGCACGATCCGCTGCTGCGCTGGCTGAACAAGCCTGGCAATGCGGGCGATGTGCTGGACGCGGTGACGACGCTCAAGGCGGCCGGGGTAAGCGTCAGCGTGATCGTGATGGCGGGCGTCGGCGGCGCGGTGTTTGCCGATGCGCACGTGCACGACACGGTGCAACTGCTGAACGCCATGCCACTGGCCAGCGGGGATCTGATCTATCTGTCCGAGTTCAAGGAACAGCCAGACTCAGCCTATGCTCGCCAGGCCTACCAGTTCGGAGTAGACACCCTGGCGCTGCCCGCCGTTCGGGAGCAGGCAGCCGCGATTCGCAGCCAGTTTGTACCCAGAGATCCGGATCACCCGCCCCGGTTTGCGCGCTACGACATCGACGAGTTCATCTACTGACTATGCTGGTTTTTTTTGGTCTTTTGAAAAAAGACGCGATGTTGTCTATAATCTCCCCACCTATGGCAAAATCGACTCCACATCGACGCAGAACTTTGATCGCAAAGGTCGCCTCTATCGTCCTACAGAGGCAGCGCGGGTTCTAATGCAGGGTTTCTGTCCTCAGTAAGTCAGTGTCCTCGCGTTGCGAGGCCTATCCTGACAAGGAGGTGATCGCTCTACACGATACACCTGAATCTTGTCCTCTCCGCAAGTCCCGCTGGTTCGAAATGTGGGAGCCATTGGCTGTCCACACCAATCACTTTCTCTTAGGAGGAGAACACCCATGAAGAAGTCTCAGTTTTTCGTGCTCGCAGTGCTGATGATCGCTGCGTTCGTCCTGGCGGCGTGCCCCGCCGCGACACCCGCGCCGACCACCAGTGACACTGCCTCCAGCGGCGGTGACACCACTGCCAGCACCGGCGGCGATACCGCTGCTTCCTGTGAGTGCACCGACCCCAAGGGCTGCGTCACCGTAGGCGCGAACGACCCCGTCCGCGTTGGCTGGATGATGGTCGTCTCCGGTGCGGATGCCACCCTGGGCCTCGACTCGAAGTACGGCGCCGAGATCGCAGCCGATGACCGCGGCACCATCGCCGGCCATGCCATCGAGCTGGTTGGCGAGGACGACCTGTGCTCGGCCGAGGGCGGCCAGACCGCGGCCCAGAAGATGTCGGCCGACTCCAAGCTGACGGCCGTCATCGGCACCAGCTGCTCCAGCGCGGCTCGCGCGGCCATCCCCGTGATGTGCAACGCCGGCATCCCCATGATCTCCGCCTCCAACACGGCGCCTGACCTGACCGCGGCGGACCGCCCGGCAGACTACTGGTGCTACATGCGCACGGCCCACAACGACCTGGTCCAGGGCGCAGCCATGGCTGAGTACGCCTATGGCGCCGGCTACCGCAAGGCGGCCACCGTCCACGACGGCAGCCTCTATGCGGACCAGCTCCAGCAGGTGTTCGCCGACAAGTTCAAGGAGCTGGGCGGCGAGATCGTAGCGCAGGAAGCCGTCGGTCCCCAGGACACCGACATGAAGCCGATGCTGACCCGCGTGGCGGCAGCTGGCCCTGACTTCCTTTACTACCCGATCTTCGTGGCAGCCGGCGGCCAGGTTACCAAGCAGGCCAAGGAAGTTCCCGGTCTGGAAGGCGTGCAGTTGGCAGGCGCTGACGGCATCTTCTCGCCCGACTTCCTCAAGGCGGCCGGCGACGCAGCTCTGGGCATGAACCACTCCAGCCCCGACTTCTCCGCCTTCGGCGCCGAGTATCCCGCGCTGCTGGAGAAGTACGAGGCCAAGTACAACACCAAGCCGCTGTCGGCCTTCCACGCCCATGCCTACGACGCCTTCAACATCATCGCCAACGGCATCGAGGCCGTGGCGCAGAAGTGCGACGACGGTTCCCTGGTGATCGGCAAGCAGGCGCTGCGCGATGCGATGATCTCCACCAAGGACTTTGCCGGCATCACCGGCAACCTGACCTGCACGGAGACCGGCGACTGCGCCGATCCCAAGATCGCCGTCTACGAGGTCATGAACGCCGATCCCGAGACCTGGGACCCCGGCGCCACCGACACGAGCAACCCCAAGAAGATCTGGCCGTAAGGCTGACCACCATCCTGCGGCAGGTGCCGCAGGATGGTTTTGTATGACCGGCAGCCGATGTGAAGGCTCGCCTCCAGAGCCTTCACATCGGCCCCGATCTGTCCGGTTGTCTTGAAACGCTGCATAGCCCCACCGTGCAGTATCCTGTTTCCCCTGACTCTTGCTTCGCACGACACGGAGTATTTACATGCTAAGAAACCTCAGAAGGCGTGTCTCCGGTACAACCATCGCAATGTGGGTCATTGGCGTCATTCTGCTCATCGTGGTGATCGTTGGAACGGTGCGCACGCTGTTGATCGGCAAATACACCGGCGCTGACTGGACTGACCTCATCGTCTACGGGATCTCGCAGGGAAGCATCTATGCCCTGATCGCCCTCGGATACACCATGGTCTACGGTATCCTGAGAATGATCAACTTTGCCCACGGCGACATCTTCATGGCCGGAGCATTCATCGGTTATTTTGTTGCCAGTTATTTCGACCAGACCGGATTCCTGGAACAGCACCTCGTCGTTTCGCTGGTTGTCGTCACAGCAGTGGCCGCCTTTACCGCGGCCGCCATCGCCGTGGTACTCGAACGCATCGCCTACCGCCCGCTGCGGCGCGCGCCACGGCTCGTGCCGCTGATCACGGCCATCGGCGCGTCCTTCTTCATCGAATATGCCTTTCTGGGGTTGTTCGGCTCCGGCATCAAGGGCTATCCTGAGCCGGAAGCGCTGAAGGGCCGTGTCTCCATCTTCGGTATCGAGATCCTCAAGACGCAGTTGATCGTGATCGTTGCCGCCATCGTCATGCTGGTCGCCCTGTGGTATTTCGTCCAGCGCACCAAGATGGGCAAGGCGATCCAGGCTGTGTCGGAGGACAAGGACGCCGCAGCGCTGATGGGCATCAACGTGGACCGGTCGATCATGATCACGTTCCTGGTCGGCGGCGCGCTGGCAGGGGCGGCCGGTGTCCTGTACGCCCTGCTGTTTCGCCAGGTCTACTTCTTCATGGGATTCTTCCCCGGCCTGAAGGCCTTCACGGCTGCCGTGCTGGGCGGCATCGGCAACATCGCCGGCGCGATGGTGGGCGGGCTCTTCCTGGGCATCGCCGAGTCGCTCTTCCCCAACCTGGTCCTGGACGGCCTGGGAATCCCGGCGCCCTACCAGCTCAAGGATGCGCTGGCGTTCCTGCTGCTGGTGCTGGTGTTGATCTTCCGCCCAACCGGCATTTTGGGCGAGCGCCTCGCCACCAAGAAAGCGTAGGGGTGTGTCATGAATCAATCGTCCAAGTTTAGTTGGATGACCCCGGTGACCACCGGCCTGATCGGTGGTATCGTGGCGCTGTTCCTGTGTCTGGTGGGCATCGTTGAGGCATCCCTGAATCGCTTCGTCATCACCGGCATCCTTACCACGGGGCAAGTGTTCCTGCTGGCAGTCTATGCGATCTTTGTCGTCCAGGCTGCCAACAAAGCAACGCCTCGCTTCAGCGAGGAGCGGTCGCCGCTGCGCATTCTCGCCTCCGGCGCCATTGCCGGGCTGATCATCAGCATCGTACTGGCCGTCTTCGTGCTGATCGGCCAGCAGATCGACCTGCGCGGGGTGTTCATCCACGCCACACCGGCTCTCTATGACCTGCTGACCTTTGGGCTGGGCGTGCCCCAGGGCATCTTCGTGCTGCTGGGCTTCGGTATTCTGATGGGTATCCTCTTCGCGGTGCTGGTCTTGCTGCCCAAGGCGCTGCGCAAATCCATCGGCGTCGGGCTGATCGCCGTGCCCCTTTTGTCAGTTACCTACAGCGCCCTGTTTGCCGGCCGCGGGCTGCGGCTCCCGGTAGCAATCGCCGTTTTCCTGATTGCGGCGGTGGCGATCTATCTCTGGGATCGGTACGAGAAGCCGGTGCGCAAGCGGACGCAGTCGCTGCCCTCCGGCCAGCAGCGCTCGCTGCGCATCGGCGTCTGGATACTGGCCGGGTTGTTCGTCCTCGCGCTGCCGCTGCTTGGCTCCTATCCCAGCGAGGTGCTGGTGATCACCGGCATCTTCGTCCTGATGGGCCTGGGGCTGAACATCGTCGTCGGCTACGCCGGCCTGCTAGACCTGGGCTACGTGGCGTTCTTCGCCATTGGCGCCTACGTGATGGCCATCTTCACCTCGCCTGAGATCACCTGGTTCCCGATCACGACCAGCTTCTGGATCGCCCTGCCTTTTGCGGTGCTGACGGCCATGTTAGCGGGCGCGATCCTGGGTATCCCGGTGCTCAACATGCGCGGCGACTACCTGGCAATCGTCACCCTGGGCTTCGGCGAGATCATCCGCCTGATCGCCCTGTCGGACTGGCTCAAGCCGCTGATCGGCGGGTCCAACGGTATCACGCAGATCCCCAAGCCAACCGCTTTCGGACTGGCTTTCGACAACCCGCAGAAGCTGTACTACATCGTGGTGATCGGCTGTGTGATCGCAGCGTTCATCGCCACGCGACTGAAATACTCGCGGCTGGGCCGCAACTGGATGGCCATACGCGAGGACGAGGACGTGGCGCAGGCGATGGGCATCGACCTGGTGCGCAACAAGCTGCTGGCGTTCGCCACCGGCGCGGCGCTTTCCGGTCTGGCCGGCGCGATCTTCGCCAGCAAGCTGACGTCGATCTATCCCCACAGCTTCAACCTGCTGGTGTCCATCAACGTGCTGGCGGTCATCATCGTCGGCGGCCTGGGCAGCATTCCGGGCGTCATCATCGGCGCGGTGGCGCTGGTTGGACTGCCGGAGCTGCTGCGCGAGTTTGCCGAATACCGCTTGCTGGTCTACGGCGCAGTGCTGGTCTTCATGATGCTCCGGCGACCGGAGGGCCTGCTGCCGGAGGCCAGACGCAAGCTCGAGCTGCACGAAATGTCCCCGGACGTAGCGGAGTAAACGCATGGCAACATTACTCAGCGCGCGCGATGTTACCAAACGCTTTGGCGGCCTGACGGCGGTCAACAAGCTCAATGTTGAGATCGAGGAAAACTCGATTCACAGCATCATTGGCCCCAACGGCGCCGGCAAGACGACTTTCTTCAACTGCGTGACCGGCTTTTACCGCCACGACGAAGGCACGGTCCTCTTCAAAGGAGAGCCACTGGACGGCATGCAGCCCGACCGGATCACCCGCGAGGGCATCGCCCGCACGTACCAGAACATCCGGCTTTTCCAGAATATGACCGTGATCGAGAACGTGATGGTTGGGTATCAGTCCCACCTGACCAGCGGCTGGATCGGCGCAGTTCTTCACACCAGGAAACAGCGGGAGGAGGAAAAACTGGCAGTCGAGGAGGCGCGCAAGATGCTGGGCTTTGTGGGTCTCGCCGGCCGCGGCGACTGGATGTCCAAGAACCTGCCATACGGCGACCAGCGGCGGTTGGAGATCGGCCGGGCACTGGCTACCAGCCCTGACCTGTTGCTGCTGGACGAGCCGGCTGCGGGCATGAACCCGGCCGAGACGGCCGACCTGATGGAGTTCATCAAACGCCTGCGCGCCGAACTGGGCATCACGATCCTGCTCATCGAGCACCACATGCAGGTGGTGATGGGCATCTCGGATCTCGTAACGGTGATGGACTTCGGCGAAAAGATCGCCGAAGGCACGCCGCGCGAGGTGCAGAACGACCCGCATGTGATTGAAGCCTATCTGGGAAGGGGTGCAACCGAACATGGCCCTGCTTGAAGCCAACGACATCCACACCTTCTACGGCGCCATCCACGCCCTCAAGGGCATCACCGTCACGGTGGACAAGGGAGAGATCGTGACCCTGATCGGCGCGAACGGCGCTGGCAAGACGACGACGCTCAACACCATCAGCGGCATCCTGCACCCACGCCAGGGGACCATCACCCTGGACGGCGAGCCAATCCACGAGCTTGCTGCGCACACTATCGTGACACGCGGCGTCTCCCAGTCTCCCGAGGGACGGCGCGTCTTCGGGCGACTGTCGGTGGCCGAAAACCTGGAGATGGGCGCGTTCACCCGCAAGGACAAGGATGGGATCAAGCGCGATTTGGAGCACGTGTACGAGCTGTTTCCGCGCCTGAAAGAGCGGCGCAAGCAGTTAGCCGGCACCCTGTCCGGCGGCGAGCAGCAGATGCTGGCCATGGGCCGGGCCCTGATGGCCAGCCCGCGGCTGCTGCTGCTGGACGAGCCGTCCATGGGCCTGGCGCCGATCCTGGTCGACCTGATCTTCGACACCATCAAGGAGATCAACGCCGAAGGGGTCACCGTGCTGCTGGTCGAGCAGAACGCGCTGATGGCGCTTTCCATCGCCCACCGGGCCTACGTCCTGGAGACTGGCAGCATCGTCCTCAGCGGCACCGGCCAGGAGCTGCTGGATAACCCCGAGGTCATGAAGGCATACCTCGGCATGGACTGAGGAGGGACGAAGAGGAAAAGAAGGAAACAAGGAAAGAGGAGATGCGCAGCAGCGTCCCAGCCTTGCGCAGTTTCCTCCATTTCCCTTCTTTCGCTCCTTTCTCTCCTCCTTCACTTCAAGATGCGTTCCCCGTGGACCTCGTACAACTGACCGATAGCGCGTATCACCTGAGGGCCGGCTCCAACGCCGGCCTTCTTGTGCAGGATGGCCGGGCGCTGCTGGTGGACACTGGGCTGGACCGCGGCGCGGCCAGGCGGATTCTCAAGCACGTCGCAGCGTTGAACGTCGCGCTGGCCGGGGTGGTGATTACCCACGCGCATGCCGATCATTTCGGCGGCGCGGGCGAGGTCAAGCGGCGCACGGGCGCCCGGTGCTCGCGCCCGCGTTCGAAGCCGCCGTTGTCGAGAACCCTGCGCTGGAGCCGGTCTACCTCTTCGCCGGCGCGCAGCCGACCGCGAGCTGCAAGGCAAGTTCATCCTCGCCCAACCGTGCCAACTGGACGGGCTGGTATCGCCGGGAAGACAGGAGGTGTTCGGCTTCGATGTCGAGATCATGGCCGCGCCCGGCCACGCCCACAACCAGGTGATGGTCGGCTGGCCCGAGGGTCGCATGTCTGTTTCGCCGCCGACGCCTACTTCCCGCCAGAGGTGCTGGACAAATACGGCGTTCCATTTTATGTCGATATCGACCAGACGCTGGCAACGCTGGCAGCGCTGCCCGACCTGCCCTTACAGCCTCTTCGCCCAGGGCCACGGCGACGCATACGACCGCAGCGGCCTGGAGGAGGTGCTGGACTACAACATCCGCCGCATCGAGACGATCCGCGAGCTGGCGTATGATTCGTTGGATACGCCGTCCGATGACAGCCGGGTGCTCAAATCGGTGGCCGACGCTGGGCCTGCGCATCGAGCAGCCTGCGATCTACTACCTGACGCGCACAACCATGCACGCCTGCCTGCACTCGCTGCGCCAGGCCGGCCGCGCCGACATCGCGCTGGACGCCAACCGCCTGCTCTGGCGCCGCACGTAGGACAGTTTTCCAAATAGTCCTGCTCACTCTACGTGAGGCGCGGCCAATCCCCACCGTGGAGCCGCGCATTCTGCTTCGAAAACAGACGCTTTGGCCGGTCTCCGACCGTGCCGCTTCCATTTTCATCCATGGTTGTGCGAACAACGCATGGACGTCTCAAACGTGAGTGTACGTCGTCATCTGACGGGAACGATTTGGAAAATCGTTTTACGGCGAACGATCCGGCGCCCTGATGTGTGAAAAGCGAGGTAACCATGCCTGAAAAGACCGACAACCCACCCGCCGTTTCATCCCAGCGGCTGGCAACCCTCGACATCATCCTCGGCGGGCTGATGCGGCGCTACAAGACGCGCGTGCCGGACGTGCAGGCCATCATCGACGCGATGGTGGCAGCGGGCATCGTGCCCTCCGGCTTCGCCATCGAGAACGACCACATCGCCTTCCGCACCATGGGCGTCGCACAGCTCGGCGTCGCGTCGCTGGAGAAGGTCTTCCTGCACTGCGGATACCGGCGGCGTGACCCGTTTCGCTTCCCCGGCAAAAAGCTGGCAGCCTGGTGGTACTCGCCGCCGCTGCCCGTCTACCGCGCATCTTCATCAGCCAACTGCTGGTAGACGAGCTGTCCGCCGAAGCCGCCAGCATCATCCGCTCCTACACCGACGAGGTGACGGCAGACCCGGTGGACGCGCTGGACCTGGACGACGGCGCCGCGGTCGATGCGTTTCTGCACCGCCCGTTGTGGCGCACGCCCACCTGGCACGATTACAGCCGGCTGGCCGGCGAGAGCGAATACGCCGCCTGGGTGATCTACAACCGCTACTACCTCAACCACTACACGGTGAGCGTTCACAACCTCCCCACCGGCTACAACACCGTGGCACAGTTCAACGCGTTCCTCGAAGCGCACGGCTTCAAGCTCAACGACGCGGGCGGCAAGATCAAGATCAGCGAGGACGGCCTGCTGATCCAGAGTTCTACCGTGGCCGAGATGGTGGACGCGTGGTTCAGCGACGGCTACGGCGGTCTGGAGCAGCGCCGCATCTCCGGTTCTTATGTCGAGTTTGCCGAGCGCCGCGTGTTGCCTCAGTACGCCGGCCTGCCGGCCGATCAGATAGGGCGCCAGCATCGCCGTGACGGGTTCGAGGTCGGCAACGCCGACAAGATCTTCGAAAGCACCTATTCCCACCAGACGCAGAAGCGAGGGTAGCAAACTTGGCAATCTGGTTTTCACCAGCCGACAAGGCTGTTCTGCGCAGCATGGCAAACAACACGATGATCGAGCACCTGGGCATCGAGTTCATCGAGCTGGGCGACGACTTCCTGCGGGCGCGCATGCCGGTCGACCATCGCACGGTGCAGCCCGCCGGCCTGCTGCACGGGGGTGCATCGGTGGCGCTGGCAGAGACACTGGGCAGCGCGGCCTCGTTTCTCTGCGTCGACACGACACGGTTCAACGTGGTCGGTGTCGAAGTCAACGCCAACCACGTGCGCTCGGCGCGCGCCGGCTGGGTGACCGGCACCGCCCGCCCGATTCACCTCGGCCGCTCGACCCACGTCTGGGAGATCCGCGTCGTCGATGCGGAGGAGCGGCTGGTCTGCATCTCCCGCCTGACGATGGCCGTGGTTCCCATCCGGCCATGAGCCAGCCGCGCCGTTCCCACAGCACCGACAGGCCGTCCCCCGTCCGCGTCACTGCCCGCGACCTGAGCGAGCCGGTGCGGCTCGATCGCTTTCTGCGCGATCAGTTCCCCGAGGCCGGCCGGCGATCTATTCAGAGTCTCGTTTCCGGCGGCCGCGTCAGCGTCAACAGACGGCAGGTGCGGCTTGCCTCGTGGCTGATCCGCAACGGCGACCGGGTTGAACTGCTCAGCGCACCGCGCGCCAAGCCGCGCCCATTCGCCGCCTTCGACGACCGCTGGATCATCGCCGAGGACAAGGACATCGTCGCGATCGACAAGCCTGCCGGCCTGCTGGCCGAGCCAACCCGTTACACCGGCGCGGTCAACCTGCTGGCGCTGGCGGAAACGCGCTTTGGCAAGGTGACGCTCTTTCACCGACTGGACCGCGACACATCGGGCGTGATCCTGCTGACGCGCAGCCAGGCCGCCAACCGCTATCTCGACCATGCCTTTCAGCAGCGCACGGTGACGAAGGAATACGTCGCAGTGGTCAGCGCGCCCAACCGGCTCGCTGCCACCGGCGTCATCGACGTTGCGATCGGCGTCAGTCCGGCGCGGCGCGACATGATGACCGCCGTGGAGCGGGGCGGCAAGACGGCCTCCACCCGCTACGAGGTCATCGCGGAGTCAGAAGCTGCCCAATGGGTTCATCTCTGGCCCCACACCGGGCGCACGCACCAGTTGCGGGTGCATCTGGCGCACCTGGGCGCGCCGATCCTGGGAGACCGGCTGTACGGCCCCGATCAGCAAGCCCACGATCCGCCTCATGCTGCACGCGCTGCGCATCACGCTGCCCGCCTCGGACCGATTCCCGGCACGGAGTTTCACCGCGCCGCTGCCCAAAGATCTGCCAGCGCCGCCGGACGGCTGGCCTCCTCAACTTGGCGCAGACGCCGACATCGGCTAGAATGGCGCGCTGTGCCGATGCTGGCGCTGAGCACGTCGAAATGCCCTTCGGCGGGCTCAAGGCGCGATCACCGGGCGCTGAGCGTGTCGAAACGCTTTTCGGCAGTTCAAGGCGCGATCTCTGAAAGACTCGAAACGGCAATGGAAAACAAAGATACTTACAGCAACCCACGCACCCCGAAAGAACTCCTGAGCATTCTGGCTCGCGGCTTTGCCATGGGATCCGCCGACGTCGTCCCCGGCGTTTCAGGCGGCACCATGGCCTTCATCCTCGGCATCTACGAGACGCTGCTGGACGCCATCGCGTCGGTCAACGCCCAGTTCGTCCGCCGTCTGCTGCGCCTCCAGGTGTCGGCCGCCTTTGCCCAGTTGCCATGGCGCTTCCTGCTGGCGCTGGGCCTGGGCATCATGCTGGCGATCCTGACGATCGCGCACTTCCTGACCACCGCGCTGGAGCACTATCCAACCTACGTCTGGGGCTTTTTCTTTGGCCTGGTGCTGGCCTCGGTCTTCGTTGTGCGACGCCGGGTCCGACGCTGGACGGCGGGCACGGCCGGCGCACTGGCCCTGTTCGCCGTGCTGATGTTCCTGCTGGTCGGCACCGTGCCGGCCCATACACCAAACACGCCGCTCTTTCTGCTGCTCAGCGGCGCGCTGGCCAGTTGCGCCATGATCCTGCCCGGCATTTCAGGCGCGTTCATCCTCGTGCTGCTGGGCAAATACGAGTACGTCCTGACGGCGGTTGTGAGCCGCGATTTCGTGACGCTGGCGCTGGTAGCTGCGGGCGCCGTCGTTGGAATCCTGACGTTCAGCCGTCTGTTGCGCTGGCTGCTGCGCCACTACCACGACCTGACCATCGCCGCCCTGATGGGGCTGATGCTCGGCTCGCTGCGCAAGATCTGGCCGTGGAAAGCGGTGCCTGAGGCGCTGCTGGAAGGTGAGGCAGTTGCGGTCAGCGAACTCAACGTGCTGCCGGCCGGCCTGTCGCCCGAGGTGCTGGCGGTGATTGCCCTGGCAGCCGCCGGCTTCCTGGCCGTCATCGTTCTGGAGCGCCTGGCCGAGCGCGGCAGCACAAGCAAGGCGACGCTGCACGCCCAGCCGCAGGCGGAGATCTGAGCATTCGTTGCAGCCGATGTGCCGGCCATGACCATAGAGATTGCCCCGATCAGCGAAGCGACCATCGACGGCTACAACGCCTGCGTCACGTCGGTCGCGCTGGAGCGGCGCTGGCTGGGGCTGGCCGGGCCGGCCGATCCGGAGATCTCGCGGTCGTTCAGCCGCAAGAACATGCAGGTCGGCAACCCGCACCTGGTAGCCATGGACGGGAACCGCGTGGTCGGCTGGTGCGACATCACCCGTAACGAGCGGGAAGGGTTCCGGCACTGCGGCGAGCCTGGGGATGGGCGTGTTGAAGGACTACCGCGGCCAGGATCGGCGAGTGGCTGGCGCTGGCCGCCCTGCAACAGGCGCGGACCGCCGGCCTCGAACGCGGAACTGGACGTGTACGCATCCAACCAGCCGGCCATCAAGCTCTACGAGAAGCTGGGCTTTGCGGTCGAGGGCATGCACCGCCGGGCGCGCAAGCTGGACGGCCAGTACGACGACATCATCTCCATGGCGCTGCTGTACGAGCCAAAGCTCGATAGCCTGGGGCGGAGGTCACGGAGACCGGGTTTGCGGCCGGCACCATCGGCGACCTGTCCATGCGCGCCGGCGAGGACGTGCGCGATCTGCACAACATGGGCTACGACTGGGGGCCAGATCACCAGCGTAGCCGCCGGCAGGATGACCCTGCAAGAGATGTGGCAGCAGGCCTGCGCCGGGGTGACAAGGATCAGCAATGAGCGAACCTGCCGTTCAGGACCGCTACCCCGACGCCGTCAGCCACTGCTACGGCTGCGGCCGGCTCAACCCCGACGGGCTGCACATCCGCAGCTTCCGCGACGGAGACGAGGCCGTCTGCCATTTTCAGCCGCGCTCTACCACATCGCCATCCCCGGCTTCGTCTACGGCGGGTTGATCGCCTCGCTGGTCGATTGCCACGCGATGGGGACGGCGGCGGCAGCCGCGCTGGTCGGCCTGCCGCCCGACGCCGAGTCGCCGCGCTTCGTTACCGCCTCGCTCAAGGTTGATTACCTGCGGCCGACACCGCTCGGCCCGACCCTGGAGCTCGCGGGCCGGGTTGTCGAGATGACAGGTCGCAAGGCGGTCGTCGCAGTGACGGTTGCGGTCGATGGCGCTGTCACGGCGCGGCGAGGTGGTGGCCGTGCGCATGCCGGACGACTGGCAGCCGGGGAGCTAAGCGCGGGTACCCCGTGGATTCACCCGCTTCTGCCTCGCTGCTCGACCCTGCTTCCCCCGATTGGCCCGACCAGATCGAGACGCTGCGCGCAGCTTGGCGCACCGGCCAACGCTTCTGTTTTCCCCTTCCACTTTCTACGCGCGTGCTGCCGCGCATCGGCGGCCACGTTCTGACGTTCGAGCGCGCTGAAGATTTGCCGGCGCCGGCTTCCTTCTTCCGCGCTGGAGGCCGGGCAGCGACTCTACACGCTGCGCGTCCATGTGCTGCAGCCTGGCGTTGCGCTGGATGAGATGGCAGCGGCAGCCGGAGGCTTGCTGCCCGGATCGCGCGTCATCCCCTACGACCCGCCGCGACGCACAGCTTTCGGCGCACCTCATCCATTGTCGATGGCTGGGACATCGGCGCTCCTCAGCCGACGAAGCGGCGGCGATCCGCTTCCTGCAAGGGGAGATCTGGGGCCGGTCGGCCGACAACCTGTACCCGACCGACATCCACGCCGCCGAGTTTGGCAGTGTGCAGTCGGAGGTGGTGCGATCGGGCAACCAGGTCGTCGCCTTCCTGTTCGGCTTCTACAAGTTTGGCGGACGGCCGCTGCCGCCGGCCTGGCAGGAGCGCGTGCGCGGCGACTGGCGGCTGGAGTCGCAGGTGCTGGGCGTGCGGCCGGACCTGCGCGGGCGCGGCCTCGCGACCCTGCTCAAAACGCGCCAGGCGGAGCGGGCGCGGCAGGCGGGCATCGATGTGGTCAACTGGACGGCCGACCCGCTGCTGTGGCCGAACGCCGTGCTCAACTTTGGCCGGCTGGGCGCGGTTGCTTTCGATTTTGTCCCCGGCATGTATCCGTTTCGCAACGCCATGAACCGGGTGCCGGCGTCGCGCTTGGCGCTGACCTGGCTGATCAGCAGCCGGCGGGTGCAAGATCACCTGCGCACACCACGAGGTGTGCGCGATCTGGCCGGGACCGAGGCAGTCGTGGTCAACCGTGGCAGCTCGGCGGTCGATCTGGCGTGCGAGGCTCCCTGCCTGGCCATCGAGATACCGGAGAACTGGGTCGCGCTGCAAGGCCAGTCGCTGCCAGAGGCCGAGGCATGGCGCAGCGCAACCGACGCAGTCCTGGCACACTATGTCGGCAGCGAGCCCAAGAAATACATGATTACCGGTGTGGCGCGAGAGGAGGAGCGTTGCTTTCTCCTGGCAACGCATGGTGCTAAATGAATCCAACACCCAACAGTCCGAGGCGCCCGTTCGGCGTCTATGCCATCATGGTCCTGCAACTACTCCGCTCATTGAGCGTAGTTGTTTTCGCAATACCCTTCGTTGAGAATCTTCCATCCACAGTCGTGAAGAATCTGGATAACCAGGTCGCCATCTATGTTGCGCTCACCGTGATCATCGCCGGCAATATTGCGATCTTCGTTGGACTCTTCCTGTTGAAGCGCTGGGCCTGGATCGCGGTCATGATCCTGATTGGCTCAAACCTTCTGTTTGGCATCCTGGTATATTGGAATGGCGGCCAACCATTCGCCGCTATGCTTATCGATGTGATAAGCGTCTTTTACCTGAATTTGCGCAACGTCCAGGCGGCCTTCGAACCGCGGTCGGCTACATCCGAGGCAATCGCATGAACGATGTTGAGTTGCTGCAACGCTTCGAGCCCATCGTCCGCTACACCAAAGGCGAGATGTTCTTTCCGACCAGCGTCAAGCCTTATGTCAATCATGCCAGTCTTTGGATGCGAACCCCTGCCGGCAAAGACCAACAGTTGGTGCCGCCAGGTGAGCTCAACCTCGATGTGCTTGCCGAATACAGCCAGATCCCCGAAGGCCACGTGCTCTACATGAATCTGGTGGATCAGCCACTTTCCGGGCTTGCGTACCAACGATGGCGAATCAGACCTGACCGCGATATCTTCAGCAGCGCAGGCCGGTTGGCGCGCGTGCCGCTCGTTTTCCGGATCGTCGACTCGTTCTTCAAGCTCACCTTCCTGGTGCGCGGCCAGGTCCCAAGGGGCTTCGCTGCCGCTGCACAGGTTCAATACGAAGCGCTGCAAAAGATCGACCCCAGGCGGGTTTACTACGGACGCGTCGTCCGTGACAGCGGCTGGATCGTGCTGCAGTACCTGTTTTTCATGACGATGAACGATTGGCGTTCCAGCTTCAACGGCGTGAACGATCATGAAACCGACTGGGAACAGATTTTCGTCTACGCCTATGAAGACGAGCAGGGCAATCTGGAGCCTCGTTGGGTGGCCTATGCATCCCATGACTTCAAGGGAGACGACCTCCGTCGCCGCTGGGACGATCCGTTGCTGGACAAAGAAGGCACGCATCCCGTCGTCTACGCTGGCGCCGGCTCGCACGCCAGCTATTTCGAGCGCGGCGAGTACCTGGTCGGCATCGCACCGGCATTCCTCAAGCCGGTCGAGGAGCTTGGCCAGCGCGCCCGCGAATTCTGGTATGAGCAGCTTCGGATGGGAAGAGAGGATCGACCGGTTGAACCTGGCAGCAATCGGCCCATTCTCAGCATCCCCCACGTCGACTTTGCACGGGGTGACGGCAAGAGCATTGGGCCGGGTCAGCCAGAGCCATGGAGTCCCGTGCTCATCTCTGACGAGGATCCCTGGGTCGACAAGTATCGCGGGCTGTGGGGCCTGGATACCCGCGATGTCATCGGCGGAGAGCGTGCGCCATCCGGTCCAAAATACAATCGTGATGGCTCGGTGCGCCAGTCGTGGAACGATCCGTTGGGCTGGGCCGGCATGGACAAGGTGCCGACGCCTCCGCAAATCCCGCTGAAGATGCAGCGGCGTGCGGCGAACTTGCAGGAGCGCCAGCAAGAACTGCAAGCTCTTATCACCGAAAAGCGCGGCGTCGCAGAGTCGCTGCATTTGGATATCACCGCGCTGCGTAGCTCAGAATATGGTGAAAAGATTGCGCTCGAGAAGGAGGAGGTCTTGTCCGCCGAGCTCAAAGCGCTGGAAGCCATGCAGCGCGAGCGGATTGCGGTCGCGGAAACGCTCAAAGCGCTGAAAACGCTGGACGGCCGCAGGGCGGCCGGTGAGGAAACATCTCCTACCGCCCACATTCGTGCGGTCCATCACCCCGATCCACCGGCATCGCCCCACGCCCGCATCATCGACATATGGGCTGCTGTGAGCGGTGCGCTCACATTGCTTTTGCTGGCGCTGCTATTGATATTCCGGCCGCCCGCCTGGCCGGAGTGGATTCTCGTCGTGTTGCTTGTCTTCGCCGGAATCGAGGCCACCACGCGCGGCCATCTCACCAATTATCTATTGACCACGACGCTCATCCTGGCAGTTGTAGCCGCTGTCATTCTCGTGATCGAATTCTGGCAGGTGGTGCTGGTACTGATCGTGGTTGGCGTGGTGCTGTCGGTGATCGCAGAAAACCTGCGCGAGTTGCGAAGCAGCTAGCGTCCGGGAATTGGCAGCCAGACAAGGCGCCAGCCATGATGTAACGGTATTCCAGGTTGCGTATAGGGGCAAGGCGCGGCCAGGGCATTTGGAGTCCATCGTCACCCTTGGTAGAATGCGCACACAACCTATCCAAGGAGAAAGCCCCGAATGACCGTTCACGGTTTTGAGCTTGTCGAAGAACGACACATCCCCGAAATCAACTCGCTGGCCCGCCGCTATCGCCACGTGAAGACCGGCGCGCGCTTGTTGTCAATCGAAAACGACGACGAAAACAAGCTGTTCTGCATCGCCTTCGCCACACCACCCGAGGACTCCACCGGCCTGCCCCACATTCTCGAGCATTCGGTCCTCTGCGGCTCCGAGACCTACCCCGTCAAGGAGCCGTTCAAGGAGCTGCGCAAAGGCTCGCTGAACACCTTCCTCAACGCCTTCACCGGTCCCGACCGGACCATGTATCCGGTGGCCAGCCAGAACCGCCAGGACTTCTACAACCTGGTCAACGTCTACCTGGACGCTGTCTTCAAGCCCTTCCTGACGCGGGAGACCCTGCAAACCCAGGGCTGGCACTACGAGACCGAAGGGCCTGACGCGCCGCTGACCTTCAAGGGCGTGGTCTTCAACGAGATGAAGGGGGTCTACTCGTCGCCGGACAGCCTCATTGGCCGCTTTACGCAGCAGTCGCTCTTTCCCGACACGGTCTACAGCCTCGACTCCGGCGGCGACCCGGCTGTGATCCCCGACCTGACCTACGAGCAGTTCCGCGACTTTCACCGCCGCACCTACCATCCGTCCAACGCGACCATCTTCTTCTACGGCGACGACCACTCGGATGAGCGGCTGGCTCTGCTGGACGCCTACCTGAGCGAGTTCGACCGTGCGGACGCCGCGCCCCCTGTCTCGATCCAGCCGCCCCTTTCCGAAACGCGCCGTTTCGTGTACGGATTCGACGCCGGCCCGGCCGATCAGAACGGCAACGGCGCCGATCCGAAGCGCAGCTACGTCACGATCAACTGGCTGCTCAACGAGATCACCGACGTCGAGACCACGCTGGCGCTGCAGGTGCTGTCGCACGCGCTGGTCGGCACCCAGGCCTCACCACTGCGCAAGGCGCTGATCGACTCCGGGCTGGGCGACGACCTGACGGGCGGCGGCTACGGGCCATATTACCGCCAGGCTATCTTCTCGACCGGGTTGAAGGGCATCGCTGCCGGCGACGCTGACAAGGTCGAGGCGCTGGTGCTGGACACCCTGGCCGGGTTGGCCGCGGACGGCATCGACCCCGACACCGTGGCGGCGTCGCTCAACACGGTTGAGTTCAGGCTGCGCGAGGCCAACACCGGCGCCTTTCCCCGCGGCCTGATGTACGCCATGAGCGCCAACCAGGTCTGGCAGCACGGGGGCGACCCCATGGACGGGCTGGCGTTCGAGGAGTCGCTCAACAGCATCAAGGGCCGCTCGGCGGGGAATCCCCGCTACTTCGAAACGTTGATCGAGACGCATCTCCTCGGCAACAGCCACCGCACCGTGGTGCTCTTGCAGCCCGATCCGGCGGCCCGCGAGCGCGCCGAGGCGGCCGAGCGCGCTCGTCTGGATGATGCCCGAGAGGCGATGAACGCCGCCGATATCCAGCAGGTGCTGGCCACCATGGAACGGCTCAAGGCGGCGCAGGATCGCCCCGACTCCCCGGAGGCCGTGGCGACCATCCCATCCCTCTCCGTGACCGACCTGGACCGCGAGGTGCGGCGCATCCCCTGCGACACGACCGAGATCGCCGGCGCGCCGGTGCTGACTCACGACATCTTCACCAACGGCATCGTCTACCTGGACCTGGCGTTCGACCTGCGCCGCCTGCCACAGCGACTGCTGCCCTACGGCGAACTGTTCGGCCGGCTGCTGCTCGGCATGGGCACCGAGAGCGAGGATTTTGTGGTGCTGTCGCAGCGCATCGGACGGGAGACCGGCGGCATCAGCCGGTCGCTGCACACCGCGACGACCCGCGCCGGCCAGCCCAGCGCGCGGCTGATGCTGCGCGGCAAGGCAACGCTGGACAAGAGCCAGGCGCTGCTGGACATCCTGCGCGACGTGCTGTTGACCACGAAGCTGGACAACCAGGCCCGCTTCCGCCAGATCGTGCTGGAGGAGAAGTCGGGCGTCGAGGCGAGCCTCATTCCGGCCGGGCATCGGGTGGTTCTGGGCCGCCTGCGCGCCCGCTACTCGGTGGCCGACTGGGTGGCGGAACAGAACGGCGGCATCGATCACCTGCTCTTCCTGCGCAGCCTGGCCGAGCGGGTTGACAGCGACTGGCCCGGCGTGCTGGCCGATCTGGAGGACGTGCGCGCCGCGCTGGTCAGCCGCGCCGGACTGTTGGGCAACGTAACGCTGGACGCCGCGGGGTTGCAGGCGTTCCTGCCGCAACTGGCCGGGCTGCTTGAAGCGCTGCCGGACGGCGAGGCCGATCCGGCCGACTGGACACCGCCGTCGCCGCCCGCCGCCGAGGGCCTGACGATCCCGGCCCAGGTCAACTATGTCGGCAAGGCCGCCAATCTGTACAGCCTGGGCTATGACCTGAGCGGCGCGGCCTTCGTGGCCGTCAAGCTGCTGGACAACACCTGGATGTGGGACCGGGTGCGGGTGCAGGGCGGCGCGTACGGCGGATTCCTGGTCTTCGACAACCTGTCGGGCGTGCTCAGCTATCTGTCCTACCGCGACCCGAACCTGCTGAACACGCTGAAGACCTACGACGCCACGGCCAGCTATCTGCGTGACCTGCCGCTGACGCAGGCCGACGTGGACAAGATCATTATCGGTGTGGTGGGGCAGTTGGACAGCTACCAGCTTCCCGACGCCAAGGGCCTGACCTCGCTTGTGCGCCACCTTACCGGCTACGACGACGCTCTGCGCCAACGGCTGCGCGACGAGGTGCTGGCGACCACAGTGGCCGACGTGCGCGCCTTCGCCGACCTGCTGGACGAGGTGGCGAGGGCCGGCTCCGTGGCCGTGCTGGGATCAGCACAAGCCATCGCCGCCGCCAACGAAAGCCTCGACCCGCCGCTGGTCGTCACGCCGGTTCTCTAGGAGGGTCACCTCTTCTTCCCTGGAGCGCCTGACTGATATTATCCTGATAGTCTCATCTCGCAAGGTGTAGATAGCTGACCAGTGCTTTTCACCGATCAGCCCGACCAGGATGAACCTTGCCTCGTCAACGGTACGCGCAGGATATACGATGCGATCTTCATGATTCCACAAGACCTGTGCCTCAACAAAATCGATCTCATGTTTCTGCCTGTTTGACTGGCTTCTATCTGGATCAAACTCGAACGTCATGGTATAGAAATCATACGAAAAACCCGTTGGTGTCAAGTGCAGTTTTGCCCATTGCGCAGCTACTTCGTTGAGCGAATCTGGAGCTACTCAATATGCCAACACTCAAACGCATCGGCGGCGGCGCGCTGATCATCGTCTCCATCGCCAGCTTGCTGTTCAGCCTGGCGGCCCTGGCGGGCGTGTGGATCGTGCGCAAGCCAATCGCTGACACCATGACCACGGGCCTGGTGCTGGCTTCGGACACGCTGGAGGTAACCGCGCGCACCCTGGGCGTGGTCGACGAAGGTCTGGCCACTGCCGGTGATCTGGTTGCCAGCACCCAGCAGACGGTGGCCTCGCTGGCGACGACGTTGGACAGCACAACCCCGGCGCTGCAAACGGTCGGCGATCTGGTCGGAACAGGCGTGCCGGCGGCGCTGACCGCGGCCAACGCGACCATCCGCACCGCCCAGAAGAGCGCCGAAACCGTGGACGGCGTGCTCACCATTCTCACCCAGTTGCCGCTGCTGAACATCGCCTACAGCCCTGAGGTGCCGCTGTCGCAGGCACTGAGCGACATCAGCACCAGCCTGGAGAGCCTGCCGGCCGGCCTGGAACAACTGGGCGAACAGGTCACCGAGTCGGTGAACAACCTGCCCACCCTTGCCGGCGCCACCCGTGACCTGGCAGCGGCAGTCGGCGATGTCAACACCACTCTCGAAGACTCGCGCCTGGCCGTCCAGGACTACCAGCAGTTGGTGCTGCGCTACAAGAAGGTGGTGGACTTTGTGCAGGACGCGACTCCGGTCATCACCTTGGTCTTCCCGCTGCTGCTGTCGCTGTTGATCTTCTGGATCATGGTGGTGCAGGTGTCCACCGCCAGGAAGGGCTGGGAGTGGCTGCGCGGCGAGCCCGCCCCCGGAGCGATGGCTGTGGCAGCGCCTGCGCTGGATGCTCTGCCGCCGGCCGGCCAGCTTGCCGCCGCGCAGATCGAAGCGCCGGCCGAGCGGGCCGTTTAACAGATTCGCCGCAGCCGCGTATAATGACGGCCGATACCTTCGGCCGTGGCGCCGTTCGACAAGAGGAATGCGCTTGCTCGCTGGCTGCTGGTTGGCCCGTTCAGGAGACCAGCCGGAGCGGGCGCTGGCAATCAACACGTCCCAAAACGTAGAATCTCACCGTCTGGAAAAGGAGATCCAACCGTGCGAAACAAACTCTTTGCCTCCCTGGCAATCCTGACCCTGGCGCTGCTGGTTGCGGCCTGTGCCGCGGCGCCGTCCACCGCGCCGACCTCGGTGCCCGCTGCGGACACGGCAGCACCGGCCGCGGAGCCTACCGCTGCCGAAGCGGCGGAACCGGTTGCGGAACCAACCACTGAACCGGCGGTCGCCGGCGGCGCCCTGCCCGATCTGGGCGGACGGACGATCGTCGCCGTCACCGAGAACGCCTACACGCCGCTCAACTTCGTCGATCCGCAGACCGGCGAGGCCGTCGGCTGGGAATACGACGCCGTCAACGAGGCCTGCCGCCGGCTGAACTGCGTGGTTGACTGGCAGGTGACCGCCGGGACACCATGATCTCAGCCGTGCGCGAGGGCCAGTTCGACATCGGCATGGACGGCATCACCATCACCGACGAGCGCAAGGAACAGGTCGATTTCTCGGACCCGTACATGGTGTCGCAGCAGTTCATGCTGGTGCGCGCCGACGAGGATCGCTTCTCGACAGCCGAGGAGTTCGGTGCCAACCCGGATCTGCTGATCGGTTCACAGGCCGGCACCACCAACTTCTACACTGCGGTCTACGAGGTGCTGGACGGCGACGAGGCTAACCCGCGCATCAAGCTGTTCGACACCTTCGGCGCAACCGTGCAGGCGTTGCTCAACGGCGACGTGGACATGGTATTGATGGACGCGGCCTCAACCCGCGGCTACATCGGCGCCAATCCGGATCAGCTCAAGAGCATCGGCGAGCCGCTGGGCACCGAGAACTTCGGCTTCATCTTCACGCCCGGCAGCGACCTGGTTGCTCCCTTCAACGCTGCCATCGCCGACATGAAGAAGGACGGCTACCTCGGATATCTCAACTACCGCTGGTTCTTCGTGGCGAACCCGGCGGGCGACGATATCTACGACACCCTGCCCGACCTGGGCGGGCGCGAGGTCGTCGCCGTCACCGAGAACGCCTACACGCCGCTGAACTTCGTCGATCCCAAGACCGGCGAGGCCGTCGGCTGGGAATACGACGCCGTCAACGAGATCTGCAACCGCATCAACTGCACCGTCGACTGGAACGTGACAGCCTGGGACACCATGATCTCAGCCGTGCGCGAGGGCCAGTTCGACATCGGCATGGACGGCATCACCATCACCGACGAGCGCAAGGAGCAGGTCGATTTCTCCGACCCCTACATGCGCTCCGAGCAGTTCATGCTGGTGCGGGCCGACGAGGATCGCTTCTCCAGCGCCGAGGAGTTCGGCGCCAACCCCGACCTGCTGATCGGCTCGCAGGCCGGCACCACCAACTTCTACACCGCGGTCTACGAGGTGCTGGACGGCGACGAGGCTAACCCGCGCATCAAGCTGTTCGACACCTTCGGCGCGGCCGTGCAGGCGCTGCTCAACGGCGACGTGGACACGGTGCTGATGGACGCAGCTTCCAGCAAGGGCTACATCGGCGCCAACCCCGACCAGTTGAAGACCGTTGGCGGACCGCTGGGCAGCGAAGACTTCGGCTTCATCTTCACACCGGGCAGTGACCTGGTTGCTCCCTTCGACGCTGCCATCGCCTCGATGCAAGAGGACGGCTTCATCGACCACCTGAACACCAAGTGGTTCTTCGTCTACGAGCCGGGGCAGTAGACAAGTTTGTCGTAGGCGCTTCAGCGCCGTGGTGTTCCTCAGAACGGCGATAAATCGCCTACTACAAACCGGACACGCCAAACAGGACTGGCAGCGCGCTGCCAGTCCTGTTGCATGAGGAGAACGTCTTGCGAGCGACGCTGACCTGCAAGCCAGCACCACGCCGGTGATCCCGCAGGGACGAGCGGCACGCGGCCTGGCCCGCATCCCGTTTTGGCTGATCGCTGCCATGATCTGGGCATCATCTTCCTCGCCATCATGCTGACCGACGCCGACTACCGCGTGATTCTGGCGGCGGTTTCGAAGGGCATCAGCGTAACGATCCGCGTCTCGATCATCTCGTACGCCATCGCGCTGGTGCTGGGGTTGATCATCGGGCTGGGGCGAGTGTCCAGCCACCGGGTGATCAACGAGGTGGCCACCTTTATGTCGAGATCATCCGCGGTGTGCCGATGCTGGTGTTGCTGTACTACATCGTGTTCGCCGGCGCGCCCGGGCTGATCGGCGCCATCAACTGGATCGGCGCAACGCTGCGCGACGCCGGCATCGTCCCCGGCATCGGCGACAGCCTGGCCAACATGAACGTGCGCACCATCGACTTTACGGTCCGGGTGGTGCTGGCGCTGTGCATTGGCTACAGCGCTCCTGGCCGAGATCTTCCGCTGGCATCCAGTCCATCGAGCGCGGCCAGATGGAGGCCGCCCGCTCGCTGGGCATGAGCTACGGCCAGGCCATGCGCCACGTCATCCTGCCGCAGGCCATCCGCCGCCGCTGCCCCCTGGGCAACGACTTCATCGCGGATGTTGAAGGACTTCTCCCTTGTGTCGGTTATGGGCGTGGCCGACATCACCTACCAGGGCAAGGTCTACGCCGCCAGCACCTTCCAGTTCTTCGAGACCTACAACGTGGTGGGGTATCTCTATCTGGTGATGACCATCAGCCTGGCGCTGCTGCTGCGCTACCTGGAGCGCCGCATGCCGCAGCAAAGCGGCGCGACGCGCTAGCGTATACTACAACCCACCGCCCAGCACCGTCCATACCACGAACACGCCGTAGGCGCCGGCCAGCACCCAGCCTTCCCTGCGGCTCAGCAGCTTGCCGG
This sequence comes from Caldilineales bacterium, assembly GCA_041391245.1. Lineage (GTDB taxonomy): Bacteria > Chloroflexota > Anaerolineae > JAAEKA01 > JAAEKA01 > JACKBK01. The sequence continues at coordinate 42,178 of JAWKOJ010000006.1, read as the reverse complement.
TGAAGAGGAAAACGAACAACAGCACGACGGTGAGTCCCAAGATAACCGCCGACGCCCAGAGGTCCTCGGTGCCTATAAAGACCTTCTCCTTCAGCAGGACGAGCGCCAGCAGCCAGGGCAGACCAAGACCTACGAGAATGTCGAAGATGTTGGATCCGACCGCGTTGGCGACCGCCATCGAGCCGCGTCCCTGGCGCGCCACGATGACCGACGCGAACAAGTCGGGTACCGAGGTCCCCGCGGCCAGAAGGGTCAGCGCAACGATCACCGGCGAAATGTGCAGCGCATCGGCGAACACGACGGCCATCTCCACCAGCACGTAGCTGATCAGGCCGATCAACACGATGGACACGAAAAACGCCCGGATGTAGCTCTTGCGAGCATCCCCGGTCAGCAGGCCGATTGCGCGGCCAACGGCGGCGGTGACGCGGAAGTAGAGACCGGCGCGCGTCTCCTCTTGGTGGATCTCAGCCTCGACCAGGTCAACCAGGTGCTCATCTTCCTTGACCACCGAGTTCCAACCAAACAGGATCATCAGGTAAATCACGTACAAGCCCAGAAAGCCCAGCGTCTCGGGCAGGCTCACCGTGCCATCGGAGATCACGAACAGCAGCAGGATGACACAGGCCACGTACATGGTCATGTCGCGCACCGCCGATGGCCACGAGATCTTGGCCGGGCGGACGATGGCCGATGCGCCGGTGATGATCAGGATGTTGAAAACCGCCGATCCGACTATGGTGCCGACGCCGACATCGCTGTGAGCGCCGCCGGCGGTGAAGAGCGCCAGCAGCGCGATGGCCAGCTCGGGCGCCGACGACCCCATGGCCATCAGCGACGCCCCGGCCACGGTGGAAGGCAGGTTGAGACGAATTGAGATCTGGTCCAGGCTGACGATGAAGTACTCATCGGTGATGATGGCCAACAGGTAGATGGCGACGGCCATCACGAGAAAGCTGCCAAGAGCTGTCATGAAAACATGTGCCTCGCTTTCGTGAAGTGCCGGGGACTTGCGGCAAGTCCCCGGCACTTGGTTATCCACGCAACCTGCGCCCAGGGTCTGCGCCAGCCGGGCCACGATGCGCTTGCGCACCTTCTCGACGTCGGAGTCTTTGAGGGTCTTGTCCTCAGCCTGGAAGGTAAGACTGTAGGCCAGGCTCTTCTTGCCGGCCGCCACCTGCCTGCCGCGATAGATGTCGAACAGCTTCACGTCGCGCAGCAGGCTGCCGCCCGACTGCCGGATGACCTGCTCGACCTGCTCGGCCAGCACGGCCTCGTCTACCACCAGCGCCAGGTCCTCCTTGACGGCTGGGAAGCTGGAGATCGCCTGCATGGCCGGGCGATGGTGGACGGCCGCCACCAGCGGCGCCAGCCGCAACTCAGCCAGGCAAACGCGCTGGTCGGGCAGGTCAAACGCCCGGCGCACCGCCGGATGCACCTCGCCCAGCACGCCCAGTTCGTTCCTGCCGATCAGCACGCGCGCCGCGCGCACACCGAAGAGCGGATGCACGGTTGCCTCGAAGCGGGCATCGGCCAGCAGCCCCAGCCGCAGCAACAACCTCCACCACGCCCTTCAGGTCGAAGAAGTCGAGCATCTGCTCGCTCTGGTTCATCCAACCGCGCGCCTGCGCGCCGGTCAGGCCGAGGCTGACCAGCTCCGGCTCGGCCGGCAGCGACTCATCTGCGACCGGCCAGTAAGCCTTGCCGATCTCGAACAGCGCCACCCGGTCGAAGCTGCGGGCGTTCTTGGCCAGCGCCGCCAGCATGTTGCCCAGCAGGGTCGAGCGCAGCCGGTCAGCCGTCGCCGTCAACGGATTCTCAAGCCGCACCAGCGTCTCCGGGTCGAGGATGACCGGCAGGTGCAGCGCGTCCGTGCCCCCGGTGACCGCTGCATCGTAGGCCGGCTGGTTTTGAGCAGCCAGCAGCTTGCGGTTGATGTCCGGCCCGACCAGTCGATAGCTGATGGTATCCTGCAAACCGGCGCCGGTCAACAGATCGCGCACACGCTCCTTGCCCTCCAGCGGCCAATTGCGCCACTGAGGCGGCAGGGCATCGTCCATCAACGTGGTCGGAATCTCGTCGTAGCCGATCACGCGCGCCACTTCCTCGATCAGGTCGGCGGGAATGGTGGCGTCCAGCCGGAACCAGGGAACCGTGACGCGCAGAGTGTTTTCGGCGTCGTCCAACGGTTGAACGCCGAACTCCAGCCGGCGCAGGATGTCGCTGAGCTGCGCCTCCGGCACGTCCATGCCCAGGATACGGCGCACCTCGGCCGGCGTGATGTCGATGGTGACGGTCTGCTGCTCGGTCGGGTAGCAGTCTTCGACGCCCGCGACCACCTCGCCGCCGGCCAACTCGACCATCAGCCGGGCGCAGCGCAGGCCGGCGGGCACCGGCATTTCGGCCGAGATGCCTTTGCTGAAGCGGGCGGTTGCCTCGCTGGGCAGCCGCAGCGTCTGCGAGGTGCGCCGGTTGTTGATGAAGTCGAAGCTGGCAGCCTCCAGTAGCACGTTGCGCGTCTGGTCGTTGACCTCGGTCTCCAGCCCACCCATGACGCCGCCCACGGCCACTGTGCCCAGCGTGTCAGTGATCATCAGCATGTCGCTGGTCAGTTGGCGCTCGACACCGTCCAGCGTGGTCATCTTCTCGCCCTCGCGCGCCCGCCGCATGATGATGGTCGGCAGGACAGGGGTCGGGGGATCAGAAGCCAGAGGGTCAGAGGTCAGAGGGTCAGAGGTCAGAGAGTCAAATGCTTCAGCACCAGACCCACTATCGCTCCGCCCTTCTGTCCTTCTGTCCATCTGCCCTTCTGCCCTCTGCCCATCTGCCCTTCTGCCCTTCTGTCCATCTGCCCTTCTGCCTCTGTCCATCTGCCCTTCGTCCTTCTGTCCATCTGCCCTTCGCTCCGTTATTCTGCTCCTCTGCCTGCAGCGCGCTCGACCAGTAAGTCATAGTCGAAGGCATGGGTCGGCTGGCCCCATTCCAGCATGGTGTAGTTAGTCGCATCGACGATGTTGCTGATGGGGCGCACGCCGGCCTTGCGCAGCCGGTCCTTGACCCAGCCGGGCGACTGGCCGATCTCGACATCGCGGATCAGGATCGCGGTGTAGCGATGGCACAGGTCGGGCGCCGGTATCTCGATGTTGACAAAACGCCGGGCAGGCGGCTGCGGGCGCGGCATGTCGTCGGGCCGGACAATGCCGGCCAGCGCGGCCAACTCAGGCTGCGGCCGCTTGAGCGGCCGGCCGTACAGCGCGGCCACCTCCCGCGCCACGCCGATGATGTTCAGGTCGCGCGCCAGGTTGGGCGTCAGGTCCATGGAGAACACGGCGTCGCCCATGTAGTCGGCCAGCGGCATGCCCACCGGCGCGTTGGGCGGCAGGATGATGATGCCTCCGTGCTCGTCGCTGATGCCCAGCTCGCGCTCAGAACAGGCCATGCCCTCGGACTGGATGCCGCGGATCTTGCCCGCCTTGAGGGTCATGGTCTTGTACGAGTCGGCGTAAGGGTCCACCAGCCGCGCGCCGATGGTGGCAAAGGCGATCTTGAGCATGCTGTCGCCTGCCTGCAGGTTTGGTGCGCCGGTGATGATGGTCATCGGCTTGTCGCCGCCGTATTCGACGGTGGCCAGCAGCAGCCGGTCGGCGTTGGGATGGCGCTCGGTGCGGATGATCTCGCCGACGAAGAGCGTTTCCCGCTCCCAGGGCAGACCATCCTCCTCGCCCATGTTCTCCGGCGGCACGTGGTACGCTGCTGAAGGGTTCAACCCGACCCAGCGAATGTGCTCAACCTCCAGACCGGCCAGGGTTAGCCGCTCGGCCAGTTCCACCGGATCAAGATCGAAGACGTCAACGAAGTCGTTGAGCCAGGATAGCGGTACTTTGATTGCAGTCATCGTTGCCTCACAGAAAACTGGTGGATCGGCAGATTGGTAGATTGGTGGATTGGTAGATTGGTAGATCGGTAGATTGGTGGATTGGTGGATTGGTATGTCGCTTGACTGCGCCAACCTACCAGTCTACCAACTTACCAATCTTCCAATCTACTCCTCTCATCCGAACTGCTCCAGAAAACGCAGATCGTTGCCGAAGAAGTAGCGGATGTCGGTGATGCCGCTCTTAAGCATGGTGATGCGCTCCGGTCCCATGCCGAAGGCGAAGCCGGACCACTCGGCCGGGTCGTAGCCGCCGTTGCGCAGCACCGTGGGATGCACCATGCCCGCGCCCATGATCTCCAGCCAGCCGGTGTACTTGCAGACAGCGCAGCCTGTTCCGCCGCAGAGGATGCAGTCCACGTCGGCCTCGACGCTGGGCTCGGTGAAGGGGAAGTGCGAGCAGCGAAAGCGCAGCTTGCGGCCCGCACCGTAAAGCTGGTTGGCAAACTCGACGATGACGCCCTTCAGGTCGGCCATGGTGATATTGCGGCCGATGGCCAGCCCCTCGACCTGGTGGAACATCATCTCGGCGCGCGCGCTGACCTGCTCGTAGCGGTAGCACATGCCCGGCAGGATGACGCGGATCGGCTTGTCCGGCCCCAGCGCCTTCATCGCGTGGATCTGGCCGGGGCTCGTGTGGGTGCGCATGATGACGCCCGGCGTGGTCGTGTAAAACGTGTCCCACATGTCGCGCGCCGGGTGGCCGGGCGGCATGTTGAGCAGCTCGAAGTTGTACTCGTCGGTCTCGACATCGCGGCTGGTGAACACCTGGAATCCCATGGTCGCGAAGATGTCGGTGATCTCGCGCAAGGTCTGGTTGCTGGGATGCACGCCGCCAACCTGCGGCCGGCGGCCGGGCAACGTCACGTCGACACCCTCGGCGGCCATCTCTGCCGCCAGCGACTCCTGCACCAGCGCCTGCTGGCGTTCTTCGAACGCGTCGTTGAGCTCGTTCTTCAGCGCGTTGGCAGCCTGGCCGTAGGCCGGCCGCTCTTCGAACGGCACCTGCCCGATGTTGCGCATCAGGTCAGTGACAGTGCCCTTGCGGCCCAGGTATTGAATGCGCCACGCCTCCAGCGCGTCGGCGTCGCCGGCCGCGTGCAGGCCGGCCAGTGCTGTGCTGCGTAACACCTGCAATTCTTCAAGCATGGTTCATCCTCCGTTAGCGTGGCAGAGGGGCAAAGGTCAGAAGGTCAGAGGTACAGAAGTCAGAAGGTCAGAAGTTTGATAAGAGACGAGCGCGTGAGAGTGCCTGTTGGCACTCTGCTGCTCTGTTCTTCTGCCTTTCTGCTCCTCTGCTTCTCTGTTCTTCTGACACTCTGCTCCTCTGCGGTGCATTTCTCTGCACAAAAATGCCCACGTCTCCTCAGGGACGAGACGTGGGCATCACAGTTCGCGGTACCACCCTGTTTCCCCGCGCACGGGACGCGAGGCTCTCCATCCGACGCCGCGGAACAGGTCCTCGGGATCGGTTGCCCAGGTAACGGCGGGCCGCCGGAGCGGACTAGACTCAGTGACCAGTGATCAGTGGTCAGTTACCAGAACCTGACAATGCGACTTAGTGTCCGGTTACTGATTACTGGTTACTGATAACCGATTACTGATTTCACCCGTCGGCTCGGGAGGGAACTTCGGTGAGCTTCGGCTCAGCCGGGCTTGCAGCGATCATGCGACCGCCCGGCCTCTCTGTCAGCTTCCCTTCACCTACTTTTCTCCGTCACAGCCTTTGCAAGGGTTCTTCAATTGTGGCGGGATTATGCCGCAACGGCGCGGATTTGTCAAAAGGAGGCCGGTTAACCCGGCTCTGCTTCGTCGTCGGAAGCCGGTGACGTTTCGACGTCTGCCAGGTAGGAGCGCCAATCGTCATCAGGAGTGCGCAGCGAGGGCTGCGGCAAGCGTCCGGCATCGCCGTTCTTGGTCATGACGAATTCGCCGTTGTAAAAGCCGCCCTCCTCCACGATCAGACGACCTGCGGCAACAGTAGCTTCTACCTGGCCGGTGGGCATTATCTTGAAGACATCCTGGCAGATGACCTCTCCCTCAAGATCGCCGGCAACGGTTACATTTCGGGCAGTAACCTTCGCCTTGACCCGGGCGCCCTGCTCCACTGTCAAGGTGCCTTCACATTGGATCTCGCCTTCCGCCTTTCCCTCTACCTTCAGATTCTGCTGGGTCTTGTACAGGCCATCGAAGTGAGAATCGCGATCGACCAGGCTCTCGCTGTTCGTGCGTTCATCAGCAGGCGCATTGGCAGCCATTAGGGTTGTCTCCTTTCCCTTGCCATGGTGAAACGGCAGTTGACGGTCGAACCTTCCTCTATCACCAACACCTGGGTATTGATCTGGCCGGACACAGTGCCTCCGGGCGTAACACGAAAGCGATGCTGACAGACAGCTTCCCCATCGAACAGACCAGAAACGATGACGTCGTTTGCCAGCAGGTGGCCCTTGACGCTGGCTTCCTTCTCGACGAGGATGGTCTCACGCGCCTCCATGTCGCCATCAAAGGAACCCTCGACCAACACGTTGCCTTCGGATTGCAGTGTTCCCTGAATGCGCGTGTTGCGATCCAGCACGGCCGCGGACTCGCGTGCCAGATCGAATTCGGCCATCGCCAGCGCCGAAACAGGAATTGGCTGCGTCGGGGAAACGCTGGCAGTTTGTTGCGGCTCTGGCGGCGGGGTCGGCTTCATCGGCAGGTCGGTCGTTGACAGCGCTTGCCGGTGTGAGGATGCTCTGGGCAACGGCTGTTCGCTTTCGCGCTTGAAAATGCTCATACGTGCCACCTCCATGTGGTACCGGTTTGTGCGACAGACGCCCGGTCAGCATACCACACACTGACGACACCCCGCCTTTCGTTTCCCAGATGATTTCCCGATGATTGGGCTACAAGTGCTCCTGACACCCCATGTCAGAACGCTTCAGACATCGATTCGGATCAGCACTGCCCCGGCGGTCAATTGCAGCAACGCCTCCTGAAGGGCATCCGATCTGGTTTCCGGGGCCCGCACCAGCAGCGAAACATCGGCCGCGTATTCCTGCTCCACGATCACAGCCTCGAACTCAGGCAGCAGATGTTGCACCTGCGCAAGAAACCCATATTCGATCACCAACGACAGGTCGACCGTCGGCCGGTGCTCGGCCAGGGGCAGCGACTCGAGCGCCAGCTTGACGCCGCCGCCGTAGGCGCGCACCAGACCGCCGCGGCCCAGCAGCCGGCCGCCGAAATAGCGCGTCACCACCGCGGCGATGTCGCCCAGGCCGCTGTGTTCCAGCACCGTGAACATCGGCCGGCCGGCTGTGCCGTGCGGCTCGCCGTCGTCGCTGTAGCCGACCTGCCCGGTGCTGCCCGGCGGGCCGACCAGATATGCCCAGCAATTGTGCGAGGCGTCGGCGAACTCCACCCGCATCCCGTCGACGAAAGCACGCGCCGCCTCAACCGTCGGAGTGTACGCCACCGTAGTGATGAAGCGGCTGCGGTCGATCTCCTCCTCCACCCGATGCCGGGCCGCGGGAATCGGGTAACGAACCGTCATTTGCCCCAAAAGGCATCGGCCTCTTTTTCCATCGCATCCAGGCGGGTGTAGTAGTCGGGAAACTCCTTGAGATGCGCCCAGGCGATCTTGCCCGTGGTCATTTCATCGTCGTCGGTGACGTTGGTCTGCGGGTCGTGCGCGCCGTGTTCCAACTCGACGTTCAGCCCCATGCGGAACTGCTCCACGTCGAACTCCTGCCAGGTGACGCCCAGGGCTTCGCCGATTCTGCGAGCTTCCTCGCTGGTGAACTGCTTCTTCGCGGTCATGTTGCTATCCTTTTGCTTCTGTGGCCGTGCGCGACAGCAATCTGCCGCGCCGGGTTGGTCAGTACCCCAGACTGGCGATTTGCGCCTCGCCCATCCCAAAGTGGTGTGCGATCTCGTGGACCACTGTGCGGCGCACCTGCTCCTTGATGGCCTCAGGGGTTTGAAAGTAGGTCGTCAGCGGGCCGCGGAAAATGGTGATGCGGTCCGGTGCGACCATGCCGTAGAAGCTGGAACGCTGCGTCAACGGCACGCCCTGGTAAAGACCGAACAACGTCGAGCCGGGCGGCACGCGCGACGACGACAACTGGTCGCGGCTGGGCCAGTCCTGAACCGTGACGGCGACGTTGTCCATCCTGTTCAATATCTCCGGCGGCAGCGTCTCCAGTGCGTCGGCTACCAGGTCTTCGAACTCATCGCGGGTTAGCATAGCTGAATTATACCTGAGCGATGACTTCGCGGGAAATGCGTGGTACGGATGACCGTTACCTGTGAAGACGCCCTCAATACTGGTGATTTCGCTGAATATGACTATAATGTCCCGTTGGCGAGCATGATCTGCTCTGTACGTTTTGACAAAGGAGAACTAACTCAATGGGAAACAAAAAGGTTCGTGTTGCAATCATCGGTGTTGGCAACTGCGCCGCAGCGTTGGTTCAGGGCGTCCAATACTATCAGGACGCCGCAGATGACGCCGAGATCCCCGGTCTGATGCATGCCACGGTCGGCGGCTACCACGTCCGCGATATCGAGTTCACGGCTGCGTTCGACGTGGTCGAGGGCAAGGTCGGCAAGGATCTGAGCGAGGCCATCTGGGCACACCCCAACAACACCATCAAGTTCGCGGACGTCCCCTTCCTCAACGTGAAGGTATCGCGCGGCATGACCCATGACGGCCTGGGCCAGTACGTCAGCACCGTCGTCACCAAGGCCGAAGGCCCCACCGACGACGTAATCGGCATCCTGCGTGACACCAAGACCGACGTCATCATCAACTTCCTGCCGGTCGGATCCGAAATGGCGACCAAGTGGTACGTCGAGCAGGCCATCGAGGCCGGCTGCGGCTTCGTCAACGGCATCCCGGTGTTCATCGCCAGTTCGCCCTACTGGTCGAAGCGCTTCCGCGACGCCGGCCTGCCGGTCGTCGGCGACGATGTCAAGAGCCAGGTCGGCGCCACCATCACCCACCGCGTGCTTACCAACCTCTTCAAGGACCGCGGCATCCACCTGGATCGCACCTACCAGCTCAACTTCGGCGGCAACATGGACTTCTACAACATGCTGGAGCGCGATCGTCTCGAAAGCAAGAAGATCTCCAAGACTCAGGCCGTCACCAGCCAGCTTCCCTACGATCTGGGCCCTGGCAATGTCCACGTCGGCCCCAGCGACTACGTGCCGTGGCTGACCGACCGCAAGTGGTGCCACATCCGCATGGAAGGTCGCGCCTTCGGCGACGTGCCTTTGCAGATGGAAGTCAAGCTGGAAGTCTGGGACTCGCCCAACTCGGCCGGCGTGATCATCGACGCGCTGCGCTGCGCCAAGCTGGCCATGGACCGCGGCATCAGCGGTCCCATCGTCGCTCCTTCCTCCTATTTCATGAAGTCCCCGCCCCAGCAGTTCACGGATGACGTGGCACGGCGCCTGGTGGAAGAGTTCATCGCTGGCGACGCCGGCGAGCAGCCCAGCCTGGACGAGCAGCTGGAAGAGATCGTCAGCTAGCAGCCCGTCGAGAAGCCTGCCCGCCCGCGGCTGGGACCTGGAACACGCGTTGTACAGACCGCCCGCGAGCTGGCATTTCACCGGGATCGCAGCGATGAGGCCCCCGGGAACAGTGGGTTGACAAAGCAAAGAGCCGGATGCAAGAGATGCATCTGGCTCTTTGCTTTTCGGTCGCAGGAGACTGCGGGAGCTACATTCTCGTGAGGAATCTCGACTTCTGACACGGTCTCTACGCCGCAGACGCCTCACGGACTGCGCGCCGTGTATCACCTTGGGGGCTGGCCAGCCGGCTGGTTCGCGGCTTGCCAGCTCGTGAACCACGCTGCAGCGCCTGCCACACGATGCGCGGTTGGAAGAGCGACGTGGGTGGTTTGAGCATGTTCTGCACCTGGGAGAATGCCTCGGCCAGCTCGCCGTTGTCCGCCATGGCCACCAGCAGCCGGTCGAAGTAGCGCTGCACCAGCCGAGTTACCGGATCGGGGCGATAGCCTTCAGCCGCGCAGGGCCAGCGCAGATCCTGGCCGGTCGCCAGCTGCCATGGACCGGCGTTCACCTTGGCCAGCTTCTTGTGGAAGGTGCGGGCCAGGCCGGTCATATCGGTAACAGCGGCGTGGCGGCGATGGGCGTGCAGGCAGTCGTCCAGCGTCAGCGCGCCCAGGGCAGCTACCGTCATCCCCTGCCCGTAGACCGGGTTCAGGGCGTAGAAGGAGTCGCCGATAGCCAGCACTCCTTCCAGGTAGCGCGGCAGCTTGTCGTAGTGGCGCAGGCGATTGGCAGCCCGCTGGAAGCCGTACGGCTCGGTCAGCGGCTCAGCCGCGGCGACGGTCTCGTAAAACCCCGGCACCTCCAGGCTGCGGGCGTAGGCCAGGAAGCCAGCCTCGTCGGCCGGCGCCTGTTCGCCGTTGAGACCGATCAGCGTCACCAGCATGCGATCCCCTTCGATTGGGATGACGATGCAGCCGCGTGCGTGGTCGGGCGCCTGGGGCATGGCATACAGCTTGGTGATCGGTGCGGCCGCGGCGCGTCGGTACACACGGGTCATGTAGGCAGTCTGTGAGTCGACGCTGGTTTCCCTGGGCGGCTGGTAGCCCAGCGCTTCCAGCCATTGCGGCAGCCGCGAGCCGCGACCACTGGCGTCAATCACCAGATCGGCGGCCAGCGCCTGCTCATCCTGACCGCCCTGGCCGCGCTGGCGCAGGGTAATGCCGGTCACCTTGCGCCGGCCTTCGTCGGTGGTCAGTCCGGTTACATCGTAGCCCAGCAGGAAGCTGACGCCGGGCAGAGCGCGCAACCGGCGATAGATGGCGTTTTCCAGCAGCGGCCGGCTGCTGATCGTGACCTCAATCTCCGACTCAAAGGGCTGCACCCGCATGCTGCCGATGTAGAGGTTCAGCTCGCGGCCCATGTTGGTGGGGATGGCTCCCATCGCCTGCAACTCGGTGGTCAGTCCGGGGAAAAGGTCTTCCATGATCTGCTGGCCGCGGGCCAGCAGGCCGTGCGCATGGCGGGCGTGGGGAGCGCCCTTACGGAACTCAGGCGTCTCGGGCAGCGCATCGCGCTCTATGATCGTGACCCGGGCGAAGTGGTTGGTCAGGACACGGGCTGTCAGCATGCCAGCGATGCTGCCGCCGATGACGACGGCGTGGCCGGCCTGGTTGTTGTTCATCTCTTGCTGAAACATGGGTGGTCTCCTTGTGCTGTAAGAAAGGCGGTTGGTCAGATCCTATCGGCAGGGAGCCGATGGGAAGGCTATCTCGCCGATTGCCTCGAACGAGGTGGTTGTGGCGGCTGCATCGATGATGTCGAAGTCTCCGATGATAACACCGCCGCCGCCTGCGGGCCGGCTGCGGACTTCTGCCCGGGCCGGGCCATCGACCCGTATCGTGCCGTTGACCAGTTCGGTGTAGGTGCCGTCGATGAAGACCACCGGCTGGCCATCCTCGCAGATTACCGTGCTGCGGGCGGCGCTGAACGTGCCGCGCTTCAGGGTGACGTCGCCGGCCTTCTGGAGCCGGATGACTCCGATGGCCCCGCCTTCCGGCGTTCCTGTCAGATCGGCAGCGACCGTCGTCTGCGGATCGACCCGCTGATGATCGAACTCGATCTTGCCGAAGTTGAGTGTGAAGTTATCGATATGGGCCGATACCGGCTGGACCAGTGTGCTGGCCATCATGACTCCTGCGACTGCTGCCAACTTGGCGATTGCTGTGAACTTCATGGGGTTTGTTCTCCTTTTGAACAGTGTGGTTGGTTTGTTCCGACGAGTCTATTGTGACACGGTTTCTATGCTGCGACTGCCTCACGAATCGGCAGGTGTGCATCACGTTCAGCGGCGGCCTCCTGCATGATGGTTGCCAGCAGGAGGTAGGCCGAGGTCCACGCTTCCCGAACTTCGTCGGTGAAGGCGGGGCCGAACAGCTCGGCCAGCGTGCCCAGCAGCGCCTCGCCGACGGTGGTGTAATGTCCAGGCTGGACACCGTAGCCGGTGTGGCGCTGTCCCAGGCGGCGTACGGCCTCGATGATGGTCTCCGGCCGGCTGAGGCCCCGGACGGCCAGCGCCAGCACGGTCATCAGCTTCTGGCCCTGCTGCTTCATGTCGCTGTGAAACATGGGGCGCAGCGCGGGATCCAGTTCGAAGAGGCGCGTGTAGAAGCGGTCGGCTACTTCGTCGGCCATGGGCGCTGCCATGTCGAACGTGCGCTGTACGATTTCGATCTGCTGCTGGTTCATGGGTCGGTTCTCCTTTGTTTGCGCTACGGGTTTGCTCGATGACACAATCATCGTGTGATCAAAGCATACCACGAAGGGGGGCGGGCGATGTCTCACGGAACGATGTCCATGCATCACGTTCGGAGGGATCGCCCCGCCGAGGCCCGCGCAGCCGGGGAGGTGGTGGCAAAGAAAAAAGCCCGGCTTCCGTGATGGAAGCCGGGCTCGATGCGACCTGTCGCCGCAGATTATTCAGCCGAGTTGCCGGGATCGACGTGCAGGTCGGACATCCGGCCGTAGAAGAGGTCGCCGCCGTCGCGGCCGATCTCGAAGGTGGTCGGACCGGTAGAGAACTGCACGCGGGTGCCAGCCACCGGCGTGAACTGAGACTGCGGACCGACGTAGAAGCGTGCGCTGCAAGGTCCGCCCCACATACAGCCGTACTGGTAACCGTACGGCTGCCAGGTGTTGATGGTCACGCCGGGGAAGGTTGCCTGCAACACCCCTGCGCCGTTCCACAGCTCCTGCTGCGGTGTGACTGAAAACGTGCTGGTGTAGTCGATCTTGTACGATGCGTCGGGATGGTTGAAGATCGGCGCCACGGTGTTGGCCGAGCTGTTGACCCTGGTGCGCAGGACAATGCTGCCGTAGTTGTCCACCGGCTGGACGACCAGTCTATGGTTGTTGTAGACAACAGAAGCCAGGTCCAGGTAGCACTGGAGGTAGCCTCCATCGAACACAGCGTCACCGCTGTTCAACGATACGCTGCCCACCGGCCGGCAGGGAACCCGCGCCTGCGATGTCTCCTCCACCGAGACCAGATCGCCGTTCTCCCAGGCGCCGACCCGTATGGTCAGCAACCCGGTGAAGTTGTGTTCGAAGTCGAAGTCCAGCGACCACAGATAGCCGCGTTCAGCGGCGTTTGCCGTCTGAGGCGCAGCCACCGCTGCAAACATTCCAAGGACCAGAGAAGCCACCAGCAATCCTCGCCAAAGCACCTTCATTGCGTAATCTCCTTCGTTTGTAGACATGGGTTTTCGTTTCGATGCCACTATCATAAACGAAATCCGGGGGCTTTATGCATCACGTTCGCGCCACTTTGCATCACGCGCCTACATCATCTCCCTGGTACGGCGCACTTCCTCGGCGATGGCGAGTCGTTCGAACAACTCCAGCGCCTCGGCAAGGGCCGCCTGCGCATCACCTGCGCGCGCCGTGTGCGTGTACACTTCCCCGAGAGCGCGCCAGGCAAAGGTCAGCAGATAGGTATCGTCGTTGGCCTCGGCCATCTTGCGCGAGTGGTCGTAGGAGACGAACGATCGCTCCCAGTCGCCGCGCAGCTTGTAGACCGTTCCCAGCGTGTACAGGGCGTAGGGATGGCTGTGCGGCTCCTCCTGCTCCAGCACCAGCTCGGCGTAGTGCTGCGCCGGCTCCAGGTTACCCAGCTCGGCGTGAGCTTCAGCCAGGTTCGAGGCGTTCTGCGCCGTGCGGAAGGAGTTGCCCATGGCTTGGAAGAACCCCAGCGCGCGCTCGGCCGGTTCCAGCGATTCGGCGAAGCGGCCGTTTTGAATGTAGGCGCTGGCGAGGTTGCTGCGCACGTACTCGCGGTTGACGCGGTCGCCGATCCTCTCGTAGAACTCGATGGCCTGTTCGAAATGTGTCTCTGCTTCGTCGATCTTGCCGCGCCGGCCGGCCTGGATGGCCAGATAGTGATGGGTCTGCGCGATCCCCGCCGGATAGTTGGCTTCCTCCGCTGTCTCCAGCGCGGTCAGGTAGTGGGAGATGGCAGTCTCATAGTCGCCGCGCTGGCTGAGGACGGCGCCCAGCATGGTTTCGGCGTGGAAGCGGGCCAGGTTTGCCTCGCGCCAGGCTCCCTGCATGTCACGCTGGCGCTGCAAGGTCAGGCCGCGCTGCACGTGAAGCTGCGCGCTCTGGCGCAGCAGTTGTGCCACGGTGTCCAGCCCGATCTGGTAAGTGGTCAGCGCCGCGTCGGGCTGTCCCTGCGCCTCGAAAGCCTGCCCGAGACGCTGCATCGCTTCCGGCGTGGCGGGGTCGTCGTTGGACCAGCCGGCCGGCTGCAGGTCTTCGATGACGCGGGCCGGCTCGCCGGCCAGCTCGTGCAGTTCGGCCCGCAACAGCAGCAACTCCTTGCGGCGCGCCGGCGCGAGGCGGCGCTGCGAGATCTGCGAGAAGATGGCCTGTGCTGCCCCGGCCTGGCCGCGGTTGATCTCATGGGAGCGCTGCGGATACCAGAGCTGGATCGCCTCTTCGGGATGGCCAGCGTGGACGAGGTGATAGGCGGCCGCGGTATATTCGCCCCGCTCAGCGCGGATCTGGGCTGCCTGCTCGTGATAATCCTCCTGCACCTCTACCGGGAGCTCGACGTGAACGACCTCGGCCAGGGCCGGCAGCAATGCAACACCGCTCTGGTCGTCCTGCTGAACGAGGCGACGGGCGATCAACTGGTCGAGGGCTTCCGCTTCCTCGGGCGACCGGTTCAGCCAGGCGTCGGCTGGAGCAGGCGACCGGAAGACCGACAGCGCCTCCAGGACGCGCCGTTCCGCCGCCGGCAGGCGTCTTTCCAGCCGCAGCCAGAGAGGCAGCAGCGCATGAAAGCGCGGCAGTTGGTCCAGCACGCTGGCCAGGCTCTCCCCTTCGGCCGTTTGATAGAGCGCGATGCAGAGTTCGGCCAGCCGCGGGTTGCCGGCTGTGTAGGCGTGCAGGCTGGCCACGTCGGCCCGCGAGTGCGGCACCGAAAGGACGCTCAGCCAGGTCCTGAACTCGTCCTCGGTCAGGCCGTCCAGCCGGTAAATGGCGTCGCTTTCCCAGAAGCTGCGCTGGCCGATCAGCACCATCGGCACATGGCCGCGCAGGCTGTCCAGAAACTCCAGTATCTGGACGTGGTTGGGCTTGGCCTGATCCTGGGTCAGCGGACGCAGGAAGTCGAGCTCGTCGAAACACAGCAGCGGGCGATAGCGCTTGCTCCCCAGATCGCCCAGCGTCAAGCCGAGAGCCAGCGCGCTGTCCTTGATGTGTCCCCCGTCGGCCACAAGCTGGTGCCAGAGCGCCGAAGCGCCTCCTTCGTGCAGAAAGTGGCCCAGCGCAAAAAGCAGGCTGTCCAGTTGGTCGTTGAAGGTGGGCCGAAAGGTGAACCAGAAAACGGCGGGCGAAACCCAGTCCTCGGCCAGCGCCGCGCCGAGCGACGTCTTGCCGACGCCCCCGGGGCCGGTCAGACTGACAGCCTTGCCGGCCTGCAGCGCAGCCAGCACCTCCTGATGCAACTGGTCGCGGCCGATGAGGGTCGGCGGGACCACCGGCTGCTCAGGGCGCACCGCGGGCCGGAGCTGCTGCAAGAGGAGGCTGGCCAGATTGGCGATCGCGCTGCGCAGGTGGCGGTCATGGGTCGGCCGCGAGATGTGCAGAATATCGTGATAGATGGCGGCCTGATTGCGCGGCGCCGGCCGGTAGCGCTGGTGCAGGTAGTTCAGCTCCAGGATCAGGCAGTCGTAGCGGCCGCCCTGGGTCTCCTCGTCGAGCGCGGTGTCCAACATTTCACGCCCATCGTCCGGCAGCGGTCCGCCCCACATCGTGGCCATACAACGGTCGATGGCCGACCGGAGGACCTGGCCGCGTGCCAGGGGCGTTGCATCAACGCCGCGCAGCGCCTCGCCCAAAAAGTAGGGCGCGGCCAGCGGCGATTGATCGCCCAGCAACTCGGGATTATCGATCTGTTCTAATGCCTGCTTGAGATGTTCGGAGAATGAGGGTGCTCGGGGAGCTTGCGGTTTGACTGCCATCGGCATTCTCCTCTCAATCGGATGGCATCCGGTTGGTGTGCCTGCGCTCGATGTTGGGTGGCTCCTCACCGTAAGCCAGGTAGCACGGTCAGAGACCGTCTATAGCGACAGGGAATACAATCAGATTTCGGTCACGACCGGCGGCTCGGTCGGAGACCGGCCACAGCGAGTGCAGTCGGAGACCGGTCGCGGCGAGCACAGTCGGAGACCGGCCACAGCGAGCGCAGTCGGAGACCGGCCACAGCGAGCACAGTCGGAGACCGGCCACGGCTCTCCCCCGTGCCTGAGCCCGAAAACAAAACTGCGAGCACACAACGCATGTTGGTGCTCGCAGTTCAACTGGCGCAACGTGCCTAGTCTTCTTCTTCGTCCTCGTCGTGGCGGTCGGAGAGGATCTCCGGCTCCTCGAAGCCTTCCTCTTCCTCCACCTCTTCTTCCTCGACAGCGGCGCTGCGCGGGATACTGAGGCTGATGATCGCCTCGTCGCTCAAGTCGCCGTAGAGCGACACACCGGGCGGCAGCTTGAGGTCCGTAGCATGGATACGGTCCTGGATGTGGACCAACCCGGAGATGTCTACCTCGAGGAATGCCGGCAGGTTGTCGGGGAGACACTCGATCTCCACCGAGTCGACGTTCTGCAGGAGGATAGCGCCCTCCTCAACAGCCGGCGCCTCACCAACGATGTGCAGGGGCACCGCCATCCGGATCTTCTGGCCGGCGGAGACGCGCACGAAATCGATGTGAAGCAGCTCGGTGCGAATGGGATGGCGCTGGACCTCGCGGATCAGCACCCGCGTCTTGGGGAAGCTCTCGCCTTCCAGGTTGATCAAATGTGCCGCGCCGCCGCGTGCCAGGAGGCGCCGCAGCTCCCGGCTGTCGATCTGGAGGGCCTGCGGTGACTGATCAGCGCCGTACACAACGGCAGGCGTGTAACCTTCGGCGCGCAGCTTGCCCGGCTTGACGGCGCCGGCATCGCGCACCGCTACTTGAAGAGAATAGTCTTCCATAATGCTTTTTCCTTTCAATCCGCCGGCTCGACGCAGTCAAACACTCGGCGACCTGTTCTTGTTTCTAGCGCGGTTGGCCCGCTCCCTAACTCGACCGGGTGCGGGCCACTTGCGTTGCATTCTAGCCGAAGTCAGATGATTCGTCAAAACGCGGAGCGTTGTGGTAGGATTCTCGCCCCATGAAGAGGTATCTTGCCGTCCTGGTGCTTGGCCTGCTCCTGCTGGCGGCAGCCGCTGTTGTCTGGGCGTTTGCCGGCCGGGTCAGCTATCAGCAGCCATCACAGCAGCTTGCAGTACGGCCTCGCCTCGATTCCCCCGGCATCAACGTCGCCCTGGAAACCTATTCACCGGCTGACCGAGAGGCTGCCCTCGACGCAATCGCCGCGGCCGGCTTTGGCTGGATACGCCAGCGCTTTCCCTGGAGCGAGATCGAAGCGCAGCCGGGCGAGTTCGACTGGCAGACCTGGGATGCAATCGTTGACTCGGCAGCCGGGCGGAGTCTTGAGGTCGTCGCGGTGCTGGACGGATCGCCGGCCTGGGCGCGGTCGCGGGAGGACGCAGCCAATCCACTGGCGCCGCCGGCCAGCCGGGCCGACTACGGCGCCTTCGCCGCAGCATTCGCGCAGCGCTACGGCGACCGGCTGCGTTTCTACCAGGTCTGGGACGAACCCAATATCGCGCCGCACTGGGGCGACCGCCCGGTGGAGGCCGCCGACTATGCCGGGCTGCTGCGCGAGGCGACGGTGCAACTGCGCGGCGCCGACCCGGATGCCGTGGTCGTTGCCGGCGCGCTGGCGCCCACCGTCGAAGCGGGCGGGCTGAACCAGAGCGACCTGACCTATCTGGACGATCTGTACCGTACGGGCGGAGCGCCCTGGTTCGATCTCGCCGCGGCGCAGCCCTACGGCTTCGACCAGGCGCCCGACCAGGCGCCAGGAACCGACCGCCTCAACTTTCGCCGCGCCGAACTGCTGCGGCAGGTGATGGTGGCAAACGGCGACGATGCCACTGCGCTGCTGATCGCGTCTTACGGCTGGCATGCAACCCCGCCGGGCGACCCAGAGGAGAGTCCCTGGAAGAGCGTCACGCTGGACCAACAGGCGCACTGGGCCCGCGAGGCAAACGACTGGGCGCGCGACAACTGGCCGTGGAACGCGGGCATGGCGTGGGCGTGGTGGCAGCCGCCGCAGCCCGCCGGTGATCCACACTGGGGTTTCGCCGCGCTGACGCCGGAGGGCGAGCCGCGCCCCGTGCTGGCCGGTCTGCAAGAAGCGAACAGCGCGTCGCGCCCGGTGGAAGCCGCGCCAGGCAGCCCGGATGTGACGCAGACCGGCGGCGCAACGGCGGACGACGTGGTTGTGACCGAAACCGGCGGCTGGCGGTTGGTCGGACAGGCAGCCGATCCGCCACACGACGCGTCTGTGGACAACAACGCACTGGTGGTGGCCTTCAACGGAACCGGGTTGGCGTTGCAGGTGCAGCGCGGCCCGTTCTGGGGCTTTCTCGATGTAACGGTTGACGGCCAACCTGCCAACGCGCTGCCCAGGGATGCTGCCGGCCGGTCGTATCTCGTGCTGCACGACCCGTTGGGCGGGCAGGAGCTGGTCACGCTGGCCGACGGCCTCAAGGACGGGCCGCATCGGGCTGAACTGCGGGCGACCGGCGGCTGGGAGCAGTGGCCGGTGCTGGCGTTCGTGGCGTCCCACAACCAGCCGCCGGCCTGGCCGGCGCCGCTCGGCTGGGCGCTGGGACTGGCGGGACTGGTTTTGTCGGGTGTCGGCGTGGCGGGCCTGGCGCGGCGAGACGATGGGCCGTCAGCCGGACCGGAAGCGCTGGTGACGCTGGCCGATCGGGTGTCGCCGGCGATCCGCTACGCGGTGCTGGCTGTGTTGTGGATCGCCGTCATCGCGCTGCCGGGCGCACTGCAGGTGGCGGCGCTGGGACTGATGTTCCTCTGGTTCATCGCGGTGCCTGATGCCGGCCTGTTCAGCCTTGCCGTGGCTGCTCCCTGTTCTTGGTCCCGATCGCCGTCCTTGGCAGACCCATCAGTCCGGCAGAGTTGATCGTCTGGATGCTGGCAGGAGCGCTGGTCGTTCGCCTGCTGGCGGCGTTTATCATCGAACGCAGACGAGGCCACCGGGTTGCCGTCAGAGTCGGCGGGCTGGACTGGCCGGTGGCCGGTTTGCTGGTCGTCGCTGCTCTGTCGCTGATCGGTGTGCAGCACTTCGGCGTGGCGGCGCGGGAGTTTCGCACGGTGATCGTTGCCGGTGTGGTCGCCTACACCGCTGTGCGACAGGCCCCGGAGCGCGCGGATAACGGTTTCGACCCGTGGCCTGTTGTCTGGGGCATCGGTCTTGGCGCTGCGGTGGTGGCGGTCTGGGGCATCGTGCAGGCGGTCAGCGGTGTCGGCCTGATCGACGCCGAAGGTGTGTGGCGGGTGCGCGGGCCGTATGGCTCGCCCAACAATCTGGCGCTCTATCTGGCCCACGCGTTGCCGATCCTGCTGGCTGTGGCGGCTTTCGGCGAGGACGGCGCAAGCGGGCGCTGGCCGGCCTGCTGAGCCTGGTCCTGGCCGCGGCGCTGCTGCTGACCTTTAGCAAGGGCGGGCTGTTGCTGGGCCTGCCGGCGGCGGTGCTGTTCATGGGACTGGTTGCAGGTGGCCGCTGGCGCTGGATCGCGCTGGGCGCGGCCGCAGTTGGCCTGCTGGCCATGATTCCCCTGTTTGCGACGGAGCGTTTCGCGGGCCTGTTCGACCTGCAGGGCGGTACCAGCTTCTTCAGGTTGCAGCTCTGGCAGGGGACGTGGAACATGCTCACCGACCACCCGTGGCAGGGCGTCGGGCTGGACAACTTCCTCTACGCCTACCGGACGCGCTACGTGCTGCCGACTGCCTGGCAGGAGATCAACCTGAGCCATCCGCACAACGTCGCGCTGGATTTCTGGACGAGGCTGGGCATACCGGGGCTGCTGGTCGGCGCCTGGCTGTTCGTGGCCGCATTTCGCAGTGGCTGGCGCTCGCTGCAACAGCTTGCCGGCAACCGCTGGGCCATCGTTCTCGGTCTGCTGGCCTCGCTGGTGGCCACGCTGGCCCACGGGCTGATCGACAACTCGCTATTCCTGGTGGACCTGATGCTGTTGTTCATGCTGACGCTGGGACTGTTGCAGCGGGAGGCGGACGGGAGATGAAGAAAAGGAAGGAGTATTCAACATGCGTATTCTCGTAACCGGCGGCGCCGGGTTCATCGGCTCGCATCTGTGTGACCGGCTGCTGGCCGGGGGCCATTCGGTCATCGCGATGGACAACCTGATCACCGGCAGCACCGACAACATCGCACACCTGGCCGGCAATCCCCGGTTTCTGTTCGTCGAGCACGACGTGACCAACTACATCTACGTCGAGGGACAGGTGGATGCGGTGCTGCACTTTGCGTCGCCTGCCAGCCCGGTGGACTACCTCAACTATCCGATCCAGACGCTGAAGGTCGGGGCGTTGGGCACGCACAAGGCGCTGGGGCTTGCCAAGGCCAAGAACGCCCGCTTCCTGCTGGCATCCACATCGGAGGTCTACGGAGACCCGCTGATCCACCCGCAGCCGGAGGAGTACTGGGGCAACGTCAACCCGGTCGGGCCGCGCGGCGTCTACGACGAGGCCAAGCGCTTCGCCGAGGCGATGACCATGGCGTATCACCGCTATCACGGGCTGGAGACGAGGATCGTGCGCATATTCAACACCTACGGGCCGCGGATGCGCATCAACGACGGGCGGGTGGTGCCAAACTTCATCTTCCAGGCGCTGCACGGCCAGCCGCTGACGATCTACGGCCAGGGAGAGCAGACGCGCAGCTTTTGCTATGTCAGCGACCTGGTGGAAGGGGCGCTGCGGCTGTTGCAGTCCAACGAGAACGATCCAACCAACATCGGCAACCCGACGGAGATGACGATCCTGGAGTTCGCGACGCTGGTCAACGAGATCACCGGCAACCCGGGCGGGATCATCTTCAAGCCGTTGCCGGAAGACGATCCGAAGCAGCGCAAGCCGGACATCAGCAAGGCGCGCGCGCTGCTTGACTGGGAACCCAGGGTGGCGCTGCGTGAGGGACTGGTGGCGACCATCGCCGACTACCGCCGCCGGCTGAAGCTGGACTGAGCCATGAAACGACGACAGCGAGCAGCCGTCTGGGGCTGGAGACAAGGACTGGCGATCTGGATGACACGGCTGAAGCGGCCGTTCTCGGCGGTGGTGGCGCGGCTGCGGCCCAGCCTGCCCTGGCAGCCGCTGGAGTTTGCTTCGTTGGAGGAGTACGCCCGCTGGCTGCCACAGCACGTGCGCTGGATACCGGATCCGCTGGGCGGTGTGGTGGATTTCTTCCCCAGCCTGGGCTACGCTGCCTGGCAACTGTTCTCACAAGGGGTGTTCGAGGACGACTGCGACGGGCTGGCCGTCTTCTCGGCCGCGCATGTGGAGCCGTTCTGCGACCGGCCCGAGGACCGCTATCTGGTGACGGTGCTTATCAATCCGTACGATATGGGGCTGGCCAACGCGGCCCACGTGATGCTCTTTTTCAAGCGCGCCGGTAAATGGCGCATCATCAGCAACCAGTTGCTTTTCGAGCAGCAGTGGGAGACGTTCCTGGAGGCGCTGACGGACAACCCCTACGTCGGCGGGCGGCCGGTGCTGTGGACAGTTGTCCAGGATCTGCGTTTTCGCAATCTGTGGAAGGGGAGGCCGCATGCGGGCGATGGCAGGCCCGCGTTCCTGCAATAGTTGGGGAACAGTGCTCTGGCCGCTACTGTGCCATGGTGGGGAGGGCAACGACAAACGTCGAGCCGCGGTCAATGCCGGGGCTGTCGGCCGTCACCGTGCCGCCGTAGCTCTCCGCCAGTTCCTTGACCAGCGCCAGACCCAGTCCCGCGCCGCCGTAGCGCCGCCGGCGCGAGCCATCGACCTGAAAGAACCTGTCGAACACGTGGGGCAGCATGTCGCGGGGGATGCCGATCCCGGTGTCGCTGACCTGCACCACGGCGACGTTGTCGCGCTCTTCCAACTGCACCTGCACGTGGCCGCCGGCGGGCGTGAATTTGACGGCGTTGCCGATGAGGTTCTCGACAATGCGCCGCAGGTGGTCAGGATTGGCGTAGATCACGGGGCGCGGCTCGTCTTCGTCGATGTCGAACACCAGATGGACGCCTGCGCTGCCGGCAAGCACCTGGAAGTCCAGCAGGCTCGTGTGAAGCAACTCCGCCAGGAGCACGGGCTGCCTGGTGGTCTTTGATGTACCGACATCCATGATGGCCATGATGTCGTCGACCAGCACGGTCAGGGCGTTGGAATAGCGCAGAATGACGTTGACGGCGTCGAGTTGATCGGCGTCGAGCGTGCCAAGCTGGTTGGACGCCATCAGCTCTGCGTAGCCGCGAATCATCGTCAGCGGCGTGCGTAGTTCGTGCGAGATGTTCTGCATGAACTGGTCCTTGAGCAGTTCCAGTTCCTTGAGTTGCTCGTAGGCTGCGGCCAGTTCGTCCGCGCGCCGGCGGGCGTCGGCATAAAGGTTGGCGTTCTGAATGGCGTTGGCGAGTTGGTCGGTGACAATCTGGAAGCCGGCAATGTTTAGCGAGGAAAAGGCGCCTAGTTCGGCGCTTTGTACAGTCAGGGCGCCGAGAACCCGGTCGCCGCTCACCAATGGAAGGGCCAACTCGGACTCTGTTCCTTGTACCCAAGAACTGTCGTCGTCTTCGCTCGAACCGATTGTTCGACTCTCCACAAGGTTGTTAACAGTTGCTATGCATCGACTGACTGTGGAGTTGCCAGAAAGCCGCAGTTGTGTCGCGTTCGGATTGAGTCGGTCTACATCTAGTCCTGCAAAGGCTCGCAGTATTGCGCAATCGCCTGCAAGGTTGACAAGGTAGATGCCAACGTAATCCAAACCATATCTTCTGCAGATCAAGTCGACAGCAGTATTTAGCAAAACATCCAGTTCAAGCGTTGAGACCGTTGCGCGAGCGACTTCAGCGGCGGTCTCTATTTGGACATTGTACTGGTGGAGCGTGTGCTGCAATGCAGATCGTATATGTTCTTGTTCTTCCAGAATAGTTCGCTCACGTTGGAGAACATATCCCCATAACAACCCCCGATGGTATTCTTCAACGATCTCTCTCGCTCTGTGTGCCGCATCTTCATGAAGATACAGCTCGCAGAACTGGCGAAACCTTGAACCGAAAAGCTGAACCGCTTGAAAGCTGACGCCTATTCTGCACAGCCGACTCCCACGTTCAATTACATCTGCATCGTCTCGCTCAGAAAGGTAAACAATAAAAGCATCTGCCTCATCAGAGGCGAGATGCTGAAGTCTCAGGACGGAGGAATGCCCGACTTTCGAACAGCGCTGCGTGAAGGGTCTGAAGCAAACGAGAACTCCAGATCATCTCGTTTTTGGAAAGCTCGTGGCTGGTGGCTAAAGGTTCATCAACTGTCACTCTCGATCCTCGCGCTATGCTCTTGGGCCAAGATGAATGCTCGGTGCGTTCGTTCTTGACATCGGTAGTGCACCTTCACGACCAAGAATGAAACCTTCAAGCAACATTACAGAAATCCCCGCAACCTATGACATTCCGATGTGTCAGGTCTCTTAGCAGGTGTTACGAAGCGACTCCGTCATTGCAAGTACCGATTTAGGCCCCAAGCTTCGGCAAGATCTTGCCCAAGTGACGCATCCTCGGGATCCTTGTTCAAGAACATAGAACTGGTCAGGAAACGCTGTGCGATCTGGTTTGTCTGGCGAGGCGATACCTGCATTGCTGTTGAATATTGTAGGCGAGCGCGTTCTGCACTTCCTGCAAACCATTTGGATCGATATGGATGGCGATGAGGTTCACCTTCCAGACAGGCTTCTACTTCCGCAAATATGCGCCGTATCCAGCACCGGCTGCGCCAAAGACAATCTTCTTGACGGTTCGCTTTGATCAAACCCATGCCAGTCTCAGAAGAGACGAAACCATTGCCATCAGGTTTCCACGGTGTATCAATGCCTCGTATTCTCTCGATCTCTTGTAAACTGGTGTACCTATGCTGTTGCGATACATCTCAATGCCTTTGACAGCCTGGATGGTCTTTGCTCGCACCTGCTCCTTGAGCGTTGAAGGCCCAACAACTCTGAGGTGACCATTGATACAGTGCACGTGCAACGTGCTTGAGGTCGTCGTCGCTCAGAAAACACCAATGCCCCAATACACCAGGGCAACATTCCGTCTTCCCACCGAGGATATCAGCTACCTCAGGCCGATTAAGAGTTCAACAGGACGTCGTGCATCGGCTTCAAAGAAATACACGTTGGGCGTGTCGCCCAGGATATCTTTGCATATTCAACTACAACTGGATCGTAATCTGAGTACATTACGGTTGTGCCTTGAGGAACCACATAATGCAAGTGATCTTGTGTAGGGAGACCAGAAGCGAAATCAATGATTGTATCGAAACCCCGTACTTCGACGGCAGTCAACTCATGAGCGATGTCCTGCAAACACCACCGCTGCAAGCGCATGACTTTTGTCATGAAGGGCCACGCCTTCAGTATTCCTTGTGCTGCCTGACGATCCACTTCAAAATTATGGTGCCCACCAAGCAAATAGTCGTAGATTCGTCCGGCGCTGGGAGTCGTAGCGTCGACGATGGAATCCTTGGATCCGGTCATGATTGCTCCTCGAGTTGGTGAGTGTGGGATGCCAGCAATGAATTCGGACGTACAGGCAGTAATGGCCGCGTTTCAGTCCAGGTGTCGCAGCGCCGTGCGTGCGAAGAAACCGGGTGCAGCGCCAATCCGACTGGGCTTCTTTTGAATTGCTTTGCGATGAAGTATAATCGGGCTGGTGTTGGACGGTGATCTGCACCGTTGCGGACGTCACTACCACTTAACGGCAGCAGATCAATCAGATTTTAGTTCAAGACGCGGTACCTGTCAACTAACGAGTTTTGTGGGAGAGCCGGCAACTTATGCAGACCAACGAACCGCCGCTCCTGTTTTGACTTTTGATATGGACATCAACAAGATTCGCAACTTCTGCATCGTGGCCCACATCGACCACGGCAAGAGCACGCTGGCCGATCGGCTGCTCCAGGTTACCGGCACCATCTCGGAGCGCGAGATGAAGGAGCAGGTGCTGGACGACATGGAACTGGAGCGCGAGAAAGGCGTCACCATCAAGGCGTCGGCGGTGCGCATGTCGCATCGCGCCGCCGACGGCGAGACCTACGAGATTAACCTGATCGATACGCCTGGCCACGTCGATTTCTCCTACGAGGTCAGCCGCGCGCTGCAGGCCTGCGAAGGCGCGGTCCTGGTAGTCGACGCCTCCCAGGGCATTGAGGCGCAGACGCTGGCCAATCTTTATCTGGCTATGGAGGCTGATCTTGAGATCATCCCGGTCATCAACAAGATCGACCTGATCTCGGCGCAGCCCGACGAGGTGGCGCAGGAGATCGAAGACCTGATCGGCACACCGGCCGAGGACGTTGTACGCGTCTCAGCCAAGGAAGGCACCAACGTAACGGCGGTCCTGGAAGCGGTCGCCAGACATGTGCCGCCGCCGCGCGGCAGCCTCAACCAGCCGCTGCGGGCGCTGATCTTCGACAGCCACTACGACGCCTACAAAGGTGTGATCGCCTATGTGCGGGTGGTGGACGGCTCCATCGAGCCGAATCGCAGCCTGCGTCTCATGTCCACCGGCATCCGGGTCGACCCGCTGGAGACGGGCGTGTTTGCGCCGCGTATGAAGCCGGTGGAGCTGCTGACAGCCGGCGAGGTCGGCTACGTCGCGACCGGCCTGAAGACCGTGCGTGATCTGGCTGTGGGCGACACGTTGACCTGGGAGGACGATCCGGCGGAAAAGCCGCTGCCCGGCTATCGCCCCATGAAGCCGATGGTGTTTGCCGGGCTGTATCCGACCGAGAGCGAGGACTACAACCTGCTGCGCGACGCGCTCGAGAAGCTGCAGCTCAACGACGCCTCGCTGATCTACCAGCCGGAGACCAGCCAGGCGCTCGGGTTTGGCTTCCGCTGCGGCTTCCTGGGCCTGTTTCACATGGAGATCATCCAGGAGCGGCTGGAGCGCGAGTATGACCTGGACATCATCTTTACTGCACCAAGCGTGGAGTATCAGGTAACGCTGACCGACGGCACGGAGCTCGTCATCGACAGTCCGGCCGAGTTGCCTGATCCCAGCCGCATCGAGGAGATCCGCGAGCCGTGGGTGCGCATCGAGGTGTTCACGCCCACCGAGTACATCGGCGCGATCATGGATATGACGACCCGGCGGCGCGGCGAGTTTCTGGCACAGGACTACCTGGACCAGCGCCGCGTGCTGCTGAGCTACAAGATTCCCCTCAGCGAGATACTGACCGAGTTCTTCAACGAGATGAAGGCGCGCACCCGCGGCTATGCCAGCATGGACTACCACTTCGAGGAGTACCGGCCGGCCGACATGGTGCGGCTGGATGTGCTGGTCAACGAGATGCCGGTGGACGCGCTGAGCATCATCGTCCACCGCGACGACACCTACCGCAAGGGCCAGCGACTGGTCAGCAAGATGAAGGACGTCATCCCGCGCCAGATGTTCCTGGTGCCGGTGCAGGCGGCCGTCGGCAACAAGATCATCAGCCGCGCCAACGTCAAGCCGCTGCGCAAGGACGTGCTGGCCAAGTGCTACGGCGGCGACATCACCCGCAAGCGCAAGCTGCTGGAGAAGCAGAAGAAGGGCAAGCGGCGCATGAAGATGGTCGGCAGCGTCGAGATACCACAGGAAGCCTTTCTCAGCGTGCTGCAACTGGACGACGACGATTAGTCTCGAAGATGCCTTCATCGGTACGTAGTCGCGGCTTCAGCCGCTTCCGTGAAACAAACGGCTGAAGCCGCGACTACGTACCGGTTTGTTTACCGATGAGCAACGAAGCTGTGCGGCTGGGCGAGGTGCTGCGGCGCCATGGCCTGCGTCTCAAGAAGGGTCTCGGCCAGAACTTCCTGGCCGACCCGGTGCATCTCGACCGCATTGTGGCCGCGGCTGAGCTGGCGCCCGAAGACGTCGTGCTGGAGATCGGGCCAGGCGCCGGCACGCTGACCCTGCGGCTGGCTCAGCAGGCAGGCAGGGTCGTCGCAGCAGAACTGGACTGGCGCTGTTGCCGATCCTGGCCGAAACGCTGGCGGGGCAATCCAACGTCACGGTGGTGCAGGGGACATTCTGCAACTCGACCCGGCATCGCTGGTGAACGGGGAACGCTACAAGGTCGTCGCCAATCTGCCCTACTACATCACCTCGGCGGCGATACGCCACCTGCTGACCGCCGACCAGCCGCCCGAACTGGTCGTGCTGACCATCCAACGAGGTCGCGCAGCGCATCGTCGCCCAGCCGCCGAACATGAGCTTGCTGGCGGTCAGCGTGCAGTACTATGCGGAACCCAAGCTCGTCGCTCGCATCCCCGCCGGCGCATTCTACCCGCCACCGAAGGTCGACTCGGCCATCATTCGCCTGCGCAAGTGGGAGAAACCACCGGTGGGCGCGCCATCCGACGACCTGTTCTTCGAGGTCGTGCGCGCCGGTTTTGGGCAGCGGCGCAAGCAGTTGCGCAACTCGCTGGGCAGCGGGCTGGGCATCGGCGGTGACGCGGCGGAGCGCCTGCTGGCTGCCGCGGGTGTCGAACCAAAGCGCCGCGCCGAGACGCTGACGCTGGCCGAGTGGGCGGCCATCGCAAACGCGCGACAGAACGAGTGATGCCCCGCGCCGAGCCGGAAGCTCTTGCCACGAATGGCACGAATTTCACGAATCTCACTGTCTATCGCAGGGCGAGACCCTTCACTGGCGACTCGCCACGCTGTGAAGCACCTGCCAGACCCGTTCAGGGTGACAATTGAAGCACGGTGTCCGTTGGCGAGTTCCCGAATTCCGCCTCCGGCATTGGTGCAATTCGTGTGATTCGTGGCCGAAATGACCAAGCCAAAAGACACATACGACACGTTGAGGAGACTTCCATGAACTTTCAACTGACCGAGGAACAGGCCGGCCTGCGCCGGCTGGTGCGTGACTTTGTCGAGAAGGAGATCAAGCCGATCGCGGCGCACGTCGATGAGACCGGGGAGTTTCCCTGGGACACGCTGCGCAAAATGGGCGGGCTGGGGCTGCTGGGGTTGAACATTCCCGAGGAATACGGCGGGGCTGGCGCGGATCACCTGAGCGCGGCGATTTTGATCGAGGAGATCAGGAGCGGCTGTGGCTCGACTGGGTTGATCGTCGCGGCGCATCTGGGGCTGGCCTGCGGGCCGCTAAACCTGTTTGGCAGCGAGGCGCAAAAGCAGCGCTTCCTGGAGCCGCTGGCCAGCGGTCGCGCTATCGGCTGTCTCGGGCTGACCGAGCCGGGCGGGGTCCGATCTGGCGGGCGGCGTACGGACGTTTGCCGAGCGGCGCAACGGCCACTGGGTCATCAACGGCAGCAAGATGTGGTTGACCAACGGCGCCGAGGCCGAAACGGCGATCTTCCTCTGCCGCACCGACCGCAACGGCGGCGGCGGCAGCCTGAGCCAGATCATCGTGCCAACGGACACACCGGGCATCAGCTTCGGCAAGCCGGAGCGCAAGATGGGGTTGAACGGCAGCCACACCTACGCCGTCAGCCTGGAGGATGTGACCGTGCCGGCCGAGAACCTGCTGGGCGAGGAAGGGCGCGGCCTGCAGCAGACGCTGGAGGTGCTGGACGGCGGGCGCATCGGCATCGGCGCGTTGAGCGTCGGGCTGGCCCAGGCGGCCTATGAGGCCGCCTGCCACTATGCGTGTGAGCGCACCACCTTTGGCGTCCCGCTGGCGCAGCATCAGGCCATCCAGTTCAAGGTCGCCGACATGGCGACGCAGATCGACGCGGCGCGTCTGCTGGTCTACCGTGCCGCGTGGCTGCGCGATCAGGGCCTGCCGTACACGCTGGAAGCAGCACAGGCCAAGCTGTTCGCCACCGAGATGGCCGAGAAGGTGTGCTACGACGCCATCCAGATCCACGGCGGCTACGGCTACAGCCGCGAGTACCCGGTCGAACGCATCTACCGCGACAACCGGTTGATGGCCATCGGCGAAGGCACCAGCGAGATCCAGCGGCTGGTCATCGCGCGCCGCGTGTTGGCCTGACCCTCCAGAGAAGCAATCGGGCTTGATTCTACTGCGGCGCGTTTGGCTGAGACTCGCTGACTCCTGACTCGGGCGCCGGTGGATGTGCCGGCATGGTGGTGCTCGATCCGCTCCACCTGGGCGCTCAGGGTGGCCAGCTTCTCCATCAACGCCTGGTACTCGGCCATGGTGACAGGGCTCGTGCCGTAATCATCATCGGCTGCCGGCCGCGCAGGCTTGATGAACCACTGAGCAAAATAGCTGGTGAGCACACTAAAGAGGCCGACGCCTGCAACCATGATCAGAACTCCAACGACGCGTCCTCCCAGAGTTACGGGATACTGGTCGCCGTAGCCAACCGTGGCCACGGTCACCAGCGCCCACCAGATGGCGTCGTTGGCGTCCACAATGTTGGCAGCCGGCGATTTCGCCTCAGCCCCAAGAACGAGCGTGCTGCCCAGTTCCAGTACAACAATGGCAGCAAGGATTGCGATCAGCAAGGTGCTCTGCGCTCGTTTCTTGATCACTACATTGCCTATCTCAGCGAAGTCTGACTCTCGGAGACTGCGGAGGACCGAAATGGTTGTAGCCAGACGCACCAGGATCAGAAAGGGAACCGGCAGGCTTCCCAACAGCACAAGCCACGTTCTCTTGCTGTATTTGAGAAGGTGCAATTCCCGAAGCCGCACAACCCGTCGCACTGCGTCCGCTACCAACACAACGCTCAGGAACACGAAAAACGCGATGACCACTGATTTTTCCGGCTCCTGAATCAGCAGGATCAACAGAGAGTTGACGAGTTGCAGGATCATCAGGGCGATGATAAAGAACTGGTAGTTGGAGTCGATGATCAGTTCCTGTTGCTCGGACTGGCGAGAATCGTTCTCAGCGTCGGGTAATGGCGTTGCGGTTGTCATGCAGCCTCCTTCAGTGCGGGGCGGTAGTCAAAGGGTCAACCCATTGTAGCGTCAGGGGGAGGTCAGGGCAAGTCATACAGACGGTCTTGACAACATCTGTAATTTCTGTTAGAATTTGTACGGACAACTGGACAACCGAACCAATCCTCACCTTCGCCAAACCTGTCATGACCTTCACCCAGGCTGAACCAACTGTCACCCGCATCGACCGTCACAGCGGCCTCCCGTTTTACGTGCAGATCGCCGAGCAACTGCGCGGCAGGATCGCTGTCGGTGCTTTGAGGCCGGGCGATGCGCTGCCCACCGAGTTCGACCTGAAGGACCAGTACGGCGTCAGCCGCGCCACCGTGCGCCAGGCGCTGGACACCCTGGAGCGCGACGGATTGATCTATCGCGAGCAGGGCCGCGGCACCTTCGTCGCGCATCCCGCGGTAGAACAGGCCCTGACGCGCGTGATCAGCTTCACCGAGGACATGCGGAGCCGCGGCTTTGCCCCTGGAACGCGGGTGCTGTCGGCCGAGCTGCTGCCGGCGAACGATGCGATGGCGGACAAACTGGCCGTTGCGCCCGGCGACGAGGTTGCCCGCATCGAGCGCCTGCGCCTGGCCGATGGGGAACCGATGAGCCTGGAGACGACCCACCTTGTCCACCGCGACTGCCCCGGGATCCTCGACCATGACTACGCCAACCAGCCGTTGCGCGAGCTTCTGGAGCGCGACTACGGGCTGCGCATTGTGAGCGCGACGCAGGCGATCCAGGCTGTCAACGCCAGCCGCGGGCTGGCGGAAGTGCTGGGCGTCAAGCGCGGCGCCGCGCTGCTCTTTATCGAACGGGTCTCGTATTCGCAGTACGGCGCCCCGGTGGAGTTGCTACACATCTGGCACCGCGGCGACCGCTACGTATTGCAGAACGAACTGCGCGGATAGGAGGAAGGGAAAGGAAGGAAAGCAGGGAAAAGTCAGAAAGTTCTGATCTTTCACTGTTGTCTATCCGTCACCCTGTCACCCTCTCACCCTCTCGCCTTGTCACCCTGTCATCCGAAAGGAACCACCCATGCGTGAACTCAAAGTCTCCTGCGGCATCTGGTTTCTGGGCGCGACCAGCGACCGCTTCGTCAAGCAGGGCTACCGGCCCGACCTGAGCATCCCCGACCGCTTCCGGCTGGCAGCGTCGGTCGAGGGTGTCGGAGGGCTGGAGATGCACTACCCCACCGAGGTCACCGACACCAACTACCGCGACCTGAAGGCACTGGCCGACGACCTGGGCATGGAGATCGTCCAGTTCTGCCCGCACCTGTGGGTCGATCCCAAGTTCAAGTTCGGCCAGTTCACCAACTCCGACCCGAAGTTGCGCCAACAGGCCCTGGATCTGGCCAAACGCACCACCGACATCGCCCAGCACATGGAAGCGCACGTGATGGTCTACTGGCCGGCCCAGGACGGCTACGACTACCCCTTCCAGATCGACCACCGCAAGGCGCTGGACTGGCTGGTGGAGAACCTGGCCGCCTGGTGCGACCATAACCCGCAGCAGAAGATTGTGGTAGAGTACAAGGCCTGGGAGCCGCGCTCGCGCATCCTGCTGCCCACCATCGGCCACTGCATGACCATCGTCAACGAGATCAACCGGCCCAACTTCGGTGTCAACATCGACATGGGGCACGCCTTCATCATGAAGGAAAACCTGGCCGAGTCGATCTCGCTCTGCTGCCGCTACGGCAAGCTGTTCCACACCCACTGGAACGACAACTGGAAGCTGTTCGACGACGACCTGATCGTCGGTACCGTCAACCTGTGGGAGACGCTGGAGGCGCTGTTCTGGCTGGATGAGTGGGGCTACGACGGCTGGTTCGGCCTCGACCTGTTCCCGTACCGCGAGGATCCGGCGCAGGTGGTCAACGAGACGATCCGCAACCTCAAGTTCGGCTACGAGCTGCTGGACCGCGTCCCGCGCGACGAGCTGCGCGCCTGCATGCACAGCTACGACGCCATCCGCATTTCACAGTTGATGCGGCGGATGCTGGGCGGGTCTTAAGATGGACTTGATCACCCTCAGCGACCTCCTGGTCGACATGTTCCCGGCCGAGGTCGGGCGGCGGCTGGCGGATGTCAGCGCGTTCTACCCAAAGCCGGGCGGCGCGTCGGCCAACGTGGCTGTGGCGGCGCAGCGACTGGGCGTGCAGACGGCCTTCATCGGCAAGGTAGGCGAGGACGCGTTCGGCCACCACCTGGTGGATGTGCTGCGCGGCGAAGGTGTCGAGACGCGCGGCATCCGCTTCGACCGTGAGGCGCGCACGACCATGGCGGTCATCGCCCTGCCCACCGAACACCACGCCGAGTTCGTCTTCTACCGTAACCCCGGCGCCGACCAGCGGTTTTTACCCGCCGAGCTGGACCGCGACCTGATCGCCTCCGCCAGGGCGTTGCATGTCGGCGCGCTCAGCCTGACCGACGAGCCGAGCCGCAGCGCAGCCTTCGAGGCAGTGCGGGTCGCCCGCGCGGCCGGCGCAATGGTTTCGTTCGACACCAACTACCGGCCAAGCCTGTGGGAGTCGCCGCAGGCCGCGCTGGCACAGTACCATGCGCTGATTCCGCAAGTGAACCTCTTGAAGGTCAACGAGACCGAACTGGGGATGCTGGTGGATGGCCGCTGGTCGGTTGGCGGCGGGGCGCTGTCGATCGAACAGGCTGCGGGCGAGCTGCTGGCGCGCGGCCCGTCGCTGGTGGTGGTGACGCTGGGACGGCAGGGCAGCCATTTTCAGACCGCGGCCGGCGGCGAGTTCGTGCCCGGTTTCGACGTCACGACCGTCGATGCCGTCGGTTGCGGCGACGCTTTCATCGCTGGCGTGTTGGCGCAGATCCTGTCCGGCGGAACCTGGCGCATCCAACTAACGGTCGAAAGGCTGCGGGCGATCCTGCGCTACGCCAATGCCGTCGGCGCTCTGACCGCCACCCAACGCGGCGCGATCCCGGCCATGCCGATTGCCGCCGAGGTGGACCGCTTCCTGGCCGAAAGATAGGTCTCCACCACAGAGGCACGGAGACCACGGAGAATCATAGGACGCTCTGTGACCTCTGCGTCTCTGTGGTGCGTACTCTGTAAATCTAGGAGACAGGCATGACTGCTATGAATGACAACCCGCCAAGCGACCTTGTCGAAGTGGCACGCCAACTGCGACTGGACATCCTCGACAGCACCACCAAAGCCGGTTCCGGCCATCCCTCCAGCTCCTGGTCGGCGGTGGAGATCTGCACGGCGCTCTACTTCGGCGATGTGCTGCGCTACCGGCCGGACGAGCCGTGGTGGCCAGCGCGCGACCGCTTCATCATGAGCAAGGGCCACGCCGCGCCGCTGCTCTATGCCGTGCTGGCGCGGGCCGGCTACTTCGACCGTGAGCTGCTGTGGACGCTGCGCCAGATCGACAGTCCGGTGCAGGGTCACCCGATCCAGGGGCTGTTGCCGGGCGTCGAAGCCACCACTGGTTCACTGGGCCAGGGACTGTCGCTGGGCATCGGCCATGTGCTGGGCGGCCGGCTGAACGGCCTGAACTACCGCGTCTACGTGCTGCTGGGCGACGGCGAGTGCGAAGCAGGGCAGATCTGGGAGGCTGCCATGGCCGCAGCCCACTTCCGCGCCGGCAACCTGACGGCCATTCTCGACTACAACAAGTTCCAGGAGACAGGTCCTATCGCGCGCGAGATGGCGCTGGAGCCGCTGGTGGACAAGTGGCGCAGCTTCGGCTGGCACGTGGACGAAGTGGACGGCCACGACATCGGCGATTGCGGGCAAGCTGCGTTCGTTCTGGCGCGTCGCGACCAGCCATCGATCCTGATCGCCCACACCGTCAAGGGCAAAGGCGTCTCCTTCGTCGAGACCGACTTCACCTGGCACGGCCGCGCTGTCGCCGGAACTGGCAGAGCGGAAAGCGGGCGGAGTTAATGTCGTAGAGCGTAGTGCGTATTTCGTATCCGGACAACGGCGCGTCCAGACAACCAACTCGATCAACGCAATACGCAACACGCACTACGCACTACGCATTACGCAACACGGAGGTACACATGCAACTAGGCAGTAAAGCAGGCTTGACACCGTTCAAACTCCCCCTGCGCAACGTCTTTGGCGAGGCGCTGCTGGAGGTGGCGACAGATGACCCGCGTGTGGTTGTGCTGGACGGCGATCTGGGCAACTCGACTATGGCTGAAACGGTTCGCAAGGCCTACCCGGAGCGCTTCTTCAACCTGGGCATCGCCGAGAGCAACCTGGTGGGTGTGGGCGCCGGGCTGGCTGCCTGCGGGCTGATCCCGTGGATCACCAGCTTCTCGTCCTTTCTGCTCTGCAACGCCTACGACCAGATCCGGCTGGCCATTGCGCTGTCCAACATCAACGCCAAGGTGCTGGGCAGCCATGGCGGCATCACCCTGGGCAAGGACGGCCCGACGCAGATGGGCATCGAGGACTTTGCGCTGGTGGGCGGCCTGCCGACCTTCACCATGCTGGTGCCCAGCGACCCCGTTTCCATGCGGGCGCTGGTGCGGCTGGGAACGGACTTCGTCGGTCCGGTGTGGCTGCGCTCCAGCCGCGTGGCGCTACCGGTCATCTATGACGAAGACGAGGAATTCGCGATCGGCAAAGCCAAGGTCGTGCGGGAGGGCGGCGACCTGACCATCATCGCCTGTGGCATCATGGTTGCGACCGCGCTGGACGCGGCTGCTACCCTGGCTGACGAAGGAATCGACGCGCGTGTGCTGGACCTGCTCAGCCTGCGCCCGCTGGACGAGGAGGCGATCGTTGCCGCGGCTCGCGACACAGGCGCCGTCGTGACCGCCGAGGAGCACCTGCTGACCGGCGGCATGGGCAGCAACGTCGCGCGCATCATCGCCCAGCATCACCCCGTCCCGATGCGCTTCGTTGGCCTGGCCGACACCTACACGGAGTCCGCCGATCCAGCCGACCTGCTGGTCAAATACAACCTGACGGCGGAGGATATTGCGGCGGCGGCACGGGAGGCGGTGGCGGACAGGAAATGAGGGAAATCAGGAAAGAAGGGAAAAGAGGGAAACCGATGCTTGCCATGTCTGTTTTCCCTTGTTTCCTCCCTTTCCCTCCTTTCCCTCCGCCCCCCTTTTTGCCGTTCTGAAGAAGAGGTTTGTCCATGCTCTATCAACAGCTTCTGCAACTTCAGGCTGAGAACCGTCCCATCCGCATCGGCGCGCACGGCGCGGGGTGGATGGGCAGCGGGTTTGTCGCGCAGGTCGAGCGCATGGCCGGCATCGAGGTGTCGGTGCTGGCCGATGCGGATGTCGCTCAGGCGCGCGCGGCCTTCGAGGCGGCGGGGGTTGCTTCGTCAGCTATTGCCGAGTGCAGCTACCCCGGTCCGGCCATGGATGCCCTGCGCGCCGGCAAGCGGGTGGTGACGGGCGATCTGCGTCTGCCGGCGCTGGTGGATGCTGTGGACATCGTCACCGACGTCACGCCGTCGCCAGCATCGGGCGCGTCGGTCGCGCTGGCCGGCATCGAGCACGGCAAGGACGTGGTGCTCGTCAACATCGAGGCCGACGTCACGGTTGGGCGAATCCTGAAGAAGCTGGCGCGCGCTGCGGGCGTGTTGTACAGCGTGTCGTCGGGCGACGAGCCGGGCTGCCTGATGGAGCTGTGGGAGTACGTCAACTTGCTGGGCTTCGAGCCGGTCGTCATCGGCAAGGGCAAGAACAACCCGCTGGATCCCAGCGCGACGCCTGACAGCGTGGCCGAGGCAGCGCGGCGGGCCGACAAGGACGCTTATCAGACGGCCAGCTACGTGGACGGCAGCAAGACCATGTTCGAGATGACCTGCGCGGCCAACGCGACCGGCTGCGTGCCGATGCGGCGCGGGATGACCGGGCCTGATGCGACGCTGGATACCGTCACCGGCATCTTCTCGCTGCGAGAAGACGGCGGTAGCGTCCCGCACCCGGGCGTGGTTGATTTCGTGCAGGGCAAGGCCATGGCCGGCGGTGTGTTCGTGACCTGCCGCGTCCACAACCGGCGCATCGCCGACGACCTGAAGTATCTGAAGGTCGGCGACGGCATCTATTCCACTTTTTTCCGGCCCTACCACCTGTGGTTCATCGAGGCGCCGATCAGCTTCGCCGAGGCGCATCTCCAGCGCAAGGTCACGCTGGCGCCGCTTGACCGGCCGGTGGCCGAGAGCATGGCGGTTGCCAAGCGCGCGTTGCAGCCGGGCGATGTGCTGGACGACTTCGGCGGCTACACCTTCTACGGGGTGATGGATCGCGCCGAGGAAGCCGCCGCCATCGATGCCTTGCCGACCGGTCTCGCGCCCGGTGCGCGCGTGGTGCAGCCTGTTGCCGCGGGCGAGATCATCCGCTGGAGCGACATAGCGCTGGACGAGACCAGCGACGTCGTGCGGCTGCGGCGGATGCAGGACCGGATGTAGCCAGGCCATCACCGCGGAGTCGGCATCCTCACCGCGAAGTCGGCATCCCCGCCGCGGAGTCGGCATCCTCAGATGCCGGATGTTGGCGGACGGGTTCGCATCGGAGGATGCGAACTCCGCAGAGGATGCACTTTCCGAAAGTGACTGTCACCTGAGTTGAGTGATCGTTGTCCGAGAGACCCGTGTTTCCCTGTTTTCCTTCCTTTCCCTTTTCCGACAAGGAGTCATTCCATGCGAATCGGTGTCTTTACCGCCCTTTGGGGCAATCTGACTTTCGAGCAGGCGCTGGACAAGGCCGCAGCGGCCGGCGTCACCGCGGTGGAGATCGGCGCCGGCGGGTACCCCGGCAGCCCGCACTGCCCGGTCGATGCACTGCTGGCCAGCGAGCAGGCGCGCGCTGGATACCTGGATGCGATCCACAGCCGCGGCCTGATGCTCAGCGCGCTGAGCATCCACAACAACCCGGTGCATCCCGACCCGGCCGTGGCGCAGGAGGCCGACGCCACGTTCAGGGATGCCGTGCGGCTGGCAGCACTGCTGAACGTCCCTGTCGTCAACACCTTCTCCGGCTTGCCGGCCGGCGCGCCGGGCGATGTCATGCCCAACTGGGTGACCTGTCCCTGGCCGCCCTACAACCTGGAGATGCTGGACTACCAGTGGAACCAGGTCACGATTCCGTACTGGCAGAAGGCGGCAGCTTTCGCCGCAGACCATGGCATCAAGGTCGCGTTCGAGATGCATCCCGGCATGCTGGTCTACAACGTTGAGACGCTACTGATGCTGCGGGCGGCGGCCGGGCCGGCGCTGGGCTGCAACTTCGACCCCAGCCACCTGTGGTGGAACGGCGTTGATCCGGTGGCGGCCATTCGGGAACTGGGCGACGCGATCTTCCACGTCCACGGCAAGGATGTGATGGTCGATCACCTTAACGTGGCCGTCAACGGCTGCAACGACAACAAGCCGTACGGCGAAATCCCCCGACGCGCCTGGACATTCCGCAGCATCGGGTACGGCCACGACGCCAAGGCCTGGAAGGACATCGTCAGCGCCTTGCGGCTGGTGGGCTATGACTACGTGATCTCCATCGAGCACGAGGACGCCATGATGTCGCAAGACGAGGGGCTGGCCAAGGGCGTGGCGTTGCTGCGCGAGGCCAGCATCTTCGAGTCGGCCGGCGAGATGTTCTGGGCTTGAACTCCGGCGGGCACGGTCGGAGACCGGCCCGAGCATGGTGTAAACACTGCGGGCACGGCATGAAAACGGCTCAAGCATGGTGTAAACGCAGCGGGCACGGCCTGAAACCGGCCCGAGCGAGACCGGACGGGTTGGACGACGGAATCCGCGTAAGCACGATTCCGATTTGACAGGTCAAACGACTTCGGTATAATAGCGCCATACGGTCAGTATACAGGTTGCATATCCCCCTTCCCATGGGATGCCTCGTTCCCCATACTGACCGGGCAGTGCCAATCGTTGCAGTGTTGCATCGGAGAGTCGCAAGACAGGAACATGGACGTTCAGTCAAGCACGCAATCCCTCATCGCCACGATCGATCTCGACGCCGCCGACCCCGCCGTACTCCTTCGAGACAGAGCCTACGACCAGATCAAGGCTGCTATTCGTCTTGGTCAGGTTCAGCCTGGCCAACCCCTGTCTGAAACCCGTCTCTCCAAGCAACTCGGCATCAGCCGCACGCCGGTGCGCGAGGCGCTGCAACTCCTGGCGCAGGAAGGGCTTGTCCAGGTCATCCCGGGACGAGCCGTCACCGTAGCCGCGCCTTCGCTGCACGACGTGATGGACGCCATCCACGTCCGTTTCCTCATCGAACCCGAGGTGGCCAGGCTGGCCGCCAAGCATATCAACGACACGCTGTTGCACACCCTGCTAAACGCGCAGGCCGGGCTTGACGCGGCCATCAAGGACGGCGACCGGGCCGCCTGGTCGAGGGCTGACAACGTCTACCATGAAACGATCAGCGCCGCCTGCTCCAACCAGTTGCTGGCCGACCTGGCCTTGCAGATGCGCAACCGGGTCTCCTACCTGTCCATCGATGCGCAAGGCAACTGGGAGCGGCTGGTGGTCTGCACGACCGAACACCGGCATGTCGTCGATGCGATTGCGAACCACGATTCTGAGGAAGCCGCTCGGGTGATGCGCCAACACATCGAGGCTTACCGGGAGAGCATCATTCGCAGGCTGAGCCACCGCTAGCGCCGGCCTGTTGACTGTGAGTGAAGCCTGCACTGCATCTTAGCCATTGTGTCTACATCTCGCGTGTTGCAGGCCCGAGAGACTGTAACAGCCCACAAGGAGGTGGTCAAGAAACCCCAGTCAAATTCGTTTGCCTTTGACGTATCGCTTGTTCGACACCTATTACACTCTTAAGGAGGAGTACCAATGTCTCGCAAACTGTTTCTGCCGTTTCTGTTGATCGCAGCAATGCTGCTGCTGGCGGCCTGCCCTTCGGCAGCGCCCGCTCCCGCCGAGCCGGCTGCGCCCGCGGATCAACCCGCTGCCGCCACCGAGGCGCCCGCCGAACCCGCTGCAGCGCCTGCTGCCGACACGTCAGGCGTCGAAGAACTGAAGATCCTCTGGGCCCAGTGGGACCCGGCCGACTACCTGCAGCAGATCGGCAACATGTACGAGGAAGCGACCGGCACCAAGGTCACCATCGTCCAGGAGCCCTGGGGTTCGTTCTACAACCTCTTTGCTACTGAGGTTGCCGCGGAGGGCGATACCTGGGACATGGTCGTTGGCGACAGCCAGTGGCTGGGCCAGATGGCCACAGAAGGTCACTATGTTGATCTGACCCAGTTCCTCACCGAAACCGGCCTGAAGGACACCGTCGTACCGGCCACCCTGACCTACTACGGCGAGTATCCGACCGGCTCCGGCACCTACTGGGCCTATCCCACCGAGGGCGACGCCGACGGCTGGGCCTACCGCAAGGACCTGTTCGAGAATCCCGATGAGATGGCAGCCTTCGAGGCCGAGTATGGCTACCCGCTGGCGATTCCCGAAACCTACGACCAACTGATGGACATCGCCAAGTTCTTCACCCGGCCCGACGACGGTCTGTATGGCGTGGCGATCTACACCCAGAAGGACTATGACGCCATCACCATGGGCGTCGAGAACACGCTCTTCCCCTTCGGCGCCGACTGGAAGGACGCCAACAACAACGTCGAGGGTGTTCTGAACTCGCCCGAAGGTGTGGCCGCAGTGCAGTACTACAAGGACCTCTACGACTGCTGCCAGGCGCCCGGACTGAGCAATGCCTTCTTCGCCGAGACCAACGACGCCATGATCAGCGGCCAGGCGGTCATGGGCATGAACTACTTCGCCTTCCTGCCGGCGCTGGTGAACGAAGGCACCAATCCCGATTATTTCGACAAGATGGGCTTCTTCGCCAATCCGACCGGCCCGTCAGGTGAGCGCGGTGCAGCGTTGGGCGGCCAGGGTATGAGCATCGTTTCGCACATCAGCCCGGAGCGCCAACAGGCTGCCATGGACTTCATCAAGTGGTTCGGCCAGGACGACATTCAGGCCAAGTGGGCTGAGGTCGGCGGCTACACCACCAACCAGGCGGTGTTCGAGTCCGATGCATTCCTCAACGCAACCCCGTACAACAGGGCGTTTGCTGAGACGATGCAGAACGTCAAGGACTTCTGGAACATCCCGATCTACGGCCAGCTGCTTGAAATCTCCCAGCGCGAGCTGAGCAAGTTCATCGTCGAAGGCCAGGGCACGGCTCAGGAAACGATGGATACCATCGCGGCCGAGCACCAGAAGATCCTCGAAGAGAACGGCTACATCACCAAGTAACGCAACGTCGCGGCACTTCAAGGACTGACAGCCCGCATGTCGGACTGTCAGTCCTGCCGAAAGGCTGCCCGACAGCTTCAACGCAGAGCCTATTCCCCCGTACCTAACCAAGGAAATCCACCATGACCGCAGCCCAGACGCAGGCGCGCACCAGCAACGTTCAGCAGCAGAAGCGGCGGGGTCTCAGTGACAGGGCAATCATCAACCTGTTCATCTGGCCAACACTGCTCCTGCTGATCCTCTGGAACGCTTTCCCGCTGTTCTATAGCCTGTTCCTCTCCTTCACCCAGTATTCGGCCATCTCCCGCAATCCACCCGTCTGGATCGGCCTGCAGAACTACCAGGACATCCTCAGCGACCCGCAGATGTGGAAGTACTTCGCCACCACGGGGCGGTACGCGCTGGTCACGGTAGGCATGCAGACGCTGCTGGGATTTGGGCTGGCGCTGCTGGTGCGTGAAAAGTTCAAGGGAAGCGGCCTGGTAACCACGCTGATCCTGATCCCGATGATGCTCTCGCCGGTGGTGGTCGGCCTGTTCTGGAAGCTGATCTACAACCCTGCATTTGGCTTCTTCAACTACCTGATCCTGCAGACGACGCCGGGCCAGGCGCCGGACATGCTGGCGGGCACCATCGCCCGCACTCCCGTGCCCAATCTGGCGCTGTGGGCGGTCGCCATTGTCGATATCTGGATGTGGACGCCCTTCGTGATGCTGCTGGCTTTGTCGGGATTGAAGGCGATCCCCGACTATCTCTACGAAGCGGCGATTATCGACCGGGCCAGCTCCTGGTTCCAGTTCCGGCGCATCACGCTGCCTCAGGTCATGCCGCTGCTGATGATTGCGATCCTCTTTCGCACCATCGAGGCCTTCAAGAGCTTTGACCTGGTGATGGGCATGACCGGCGGCGGGCCGGGCGACCAAACCGAGCTGATCGCGGTCAATCTCTACCGCCAGGCATTTCTGGGCCAGTTCCGCACCGGCCACGCCAGCGCGCTGGCCTACATCATCCTGATCATCATCATCGCCATCAGCAACCTGTATATCCGTTATCTCAACGGACTGAACGAGGAGGGCTGAGCATCATGTCTGACTTCTATGAGACCGGCCCGGCCGATCCCGTTGTTATCTCCACTCGTGTAGACAAGGTCAGCCCCGGCGCGCGCCGCGAGCATAACCTGCGCGCCATCATCGTTATCGCGGTTGCCATCTTCGGCCTGCTTCCGATCATGGTGATGACCATGACAGCCTTCAAGACGCGCTCTGACGCTGTCGCCGCGCCGCCCAAGTTCATCTTCAAGCCGACGCTGGAAGGGTTCGTCTTCCTGTTTACCGAGCGCGCTGTGGTGCCGCCCGCCCGTGCCCAGGAGTTGCTGGCCAGCGGTGAAACCGCCGACCTGAGCATGTTCGAGCGCATCGCCCTGCGCAGCGGACAGGAGATCACAGGGCCCAGCGATTACGTGGGCCGGCTGAGGAACTCGGTGATCATCGCGGGAGTTTCAACGCTTCTGTCGGTGGTGCTGGGCTTTTTTGCCGCCTATGCCTTCAGCCGATTCAACGTGCCAGGCAAGGACGACTTAATGTTTTTCATCCTGAGCACGCGCATGTTGCCGGCGGTGGTCGTGACGATTCCCCTCTTCCTCATGTACCGCCAGTTTGGTCTGCACGACACCCACATCGGGATGATCCTCTTGTATACCGTGTTCAACCTGTCGCTGGCGGTCTGGCTGCTCAAGGGCTTCATCGACGAGATACCGCTGGAGTACGAGGAAGCAGCTCTGGTCGACGGCTACAGCCGCATCCAGGCCATTTTCAAGATCGTGCTGCCCCAGGCGTGGACGGGGATCGCTGCGACGGCGGTGTTTTCGCTGATCTTCGCCTGGAACGAGTATGCCTTTGCG
>JAWKOJ010000005.1:0-263268 GCA_041391245.1 Caldilineales bacterium | reverse complement strand
CGTGGGTCCGGCGGCAACGATCATCGTGACTAACGGCACCAGCACGGTCGCCACCGGCGATGGGTGTTCGCTGCCCGAGGCGATGATCAATGCCAACGCCGACGACCAGTCGGGCTCCACCGACTGTGCGGCCGGCAACGGCGCCGACATCATCGACTTGCAAACCAACGTGACCCTGACCGCAGTGAACAACACCACCAGCGGCAACAACGGCCTGCCGGTGGTGTCGAGCGCCATCACCATCGAGGGCAATGACCACACCATCAGTCGCCAGGCCGGCTCGCCCGACTTTCGCATCATGTTCGTTGGCAGCGGCGGCAACCTGACGCTGAACAGCGCCACGATCAGCGGCGGCATTGCGTCCGGAAGTGCTCCGGCCAACAGAGGCGGCGCCATCAACATCTCTGGCGCCCAGTTGACAGTGACGAACAGCACCCTCTCCGGCAACTCGTCCAGCAGCTACGGTGGGGCCCTCGAGGCCCGTTATAGCACGGTGACGGTGTCAAACAGCACCATCTCCGACAACGTGGCCACAGTCCTCGGCGGTGGCATCTTTGCCAGGCAAAGCAGCGGGACCGTGACGGACAGCGTTCTCTCTGGCAACTCCGCCCAGAGCGGCGGCGGTATCGGTGTCCTCTCCAGCACGATAACGGTATCAGGCAGCACCCTCTCGGGCAACTCGTCTACCTGGGGCGGTGGGATAGATGTTTCGTCCGCCTCGCTGGCGATCTCGAACAGTGTTCTTTCTGGAAACTCGGCGTCCACCAGCGGCGGAACCGGCGGCGGCGTGAACGCCAAAAACTCCACAGTGACGGTGTTGAACAGCACCCTTACCGGCAACCTAGCCACCAGAGGCGGCGGAATCTATGCACGAACCGCCTCGCTGGCGATCTCGAACAGCGCCCTTTCCGGCAACCGGGGCGGCGCTTTTGGCGGTGCCATATATGTCGGCAACTCTCCCACGGTAATGGTGTCGAACAGCACCATCTCGGGCAACTCGACGAACAACGGTGGTAGCGGCGGCGGTATCGGCGTCCGCTTCAGCACGGTAACCGTGTCGAACAGCACCATCTCCGGCAACTGGGCGACCTTCGGCGGTGGCATCAAGAAAGACGGTGGTGAAGTCACGGTGCTGAGTAGTATCGTCGCTTTGCAAAATAGTGGCACCGACTGCAACCCCGGGGTCACCACCGGAGGTTACAACATCGAGAGCGGGTCGAGCTGCGGGTTCACGGGCACGGGCGACTTTCAGAACGTTAGCAGCGCCAACCTGGCCCTGAACGCGCTGGCCGACAACGGCGGGCCGACCCAGACCATGGCGCTGGGCTTTGGCAGCGTGGCGCTCGACCACATTCCGACAAGTTTGCTGGAGGCTAACGGCTGCGGTGTGACGGTCACCACCG
This sequence comes from Caldilineales bacterium, assembly GCA_041391245.1. Classification (GTDB taxonomy): domain Bacteria; phylum Chloroflexota; class Anaerolineae; order JAAEKA01; family JAAEKA01; genus JACKBK01. The sequence continues at coordinate 261,865 of JAWKOJ010000005.1, read as the reverse complement.
ACCAACGCGGCTTGCCCCGGGCTGGCGGAACAGGCGCTGGCGGCCCTGCGTGTGACGTGGGCGCGTACGAGGCGCAGACGCCGCCGCTGGCCGTGACCCTGGCCAGCTTCGACGCCCAGCCTATGGTCGATCACATTCTGCTGAGTTGGGAGACAGTGAGCGAGGTCAACAACGCAGGCTTCAACCTGTACCGCAGCGACTCGCCGGCCGCGCCCGACGAGCTACTGGCCTTCGTGCCGTCGCAGGCGCCCGGCTCGACGCAAGGCACGTCTTACAGCTTCGACGATACGCAGGTCGCAGCTGGTCAGACGTGGTACTACTGGCTTGAGGACGTGAACCTGAACGGTGCGACGACTCTGCATGGACCGGTGAGTGCTGCGCTACAAGCGCCGACCGCCGTGAGGCTGGACGCACTGGAGACGCAGGCAGCTGCCCCTGGCGCAACTCCGTGGGGCGCCCTAGTGGCTGCCATGATCGCCGCGGCCGGCGTCCTCCGTGTGCGGCGGCGTTCGTGCGCTCGTTAGGCAGCACATCGGCTTGACTGCCGTCCAAAAGTAAGCATCCGTCGGATGCACCTGGCGGATGCTTGTTTTTGGACGGCCAGCGTGCGATGCTGCCAACCGCCCTCCATCGACACCCCCCTCAACCGCCCGTGACTCACCGGTGGCGGGCGCATATCAACGCCCAGGGTGCCTGCACAATTTGCGACAGCTGGTTTTTGTTATCCTCCTTGCGGCGGAGGATTACGAGCTGGAGGAGGCAATAATGGAAGAAACGGCGCATGATATTCGCACCGCGGACACACTGGAGGCCTGGCAGCATGCCCTGGTCGAGGTTCCCACAACCCCCGCCATGAGCGGCGTCCTGCTGCGGCGCAAGGCTGATCTGTTCGGGCGCTTCTCCGTCTGGTACGAACGGCTGCGCAGCCGACCGCAGGCCGAACGGAGACGATTGCAGCGGCGATTTGGCCTGAGCCTCGCCGGAGTTGCGCTACTGCTTTCCCTCAATGGCAGTGCGACCGGCGCGTCCAGCCCGGCAGCCACGATTGTTGTCGATGGCACGACCTGCACGCTGGTCGATGCCATTACCGCCGCCAACACCAACACGGCTACAGGTGGCTGCGTTGCCGGCGATCCTGGCGCTGACACAATTGACCTGCAAGTAAATGTAACCTTGACGGCCGTGAACAACGAAACCTACGGTGATACCGGTCTACCAGTGGCCACAAGTACTATCACTATCGCGGGCAATGGACATACAGTCAGCCGTCAAACCGGCTTGCCCGACTTTCGCATTTTTGCCGTCGGCACGGGTGGAAACCTTACACTAAACAGTACTACCGTCAGTGGCGGCATCGCTGCTGATTCCTCGCTAACCAACCGCGACGGCGGAGTCTACAACCGAAACATGCTTACGGTTGAGAACAGCACCCTCCTCGAAAACATTACCGCTCACGGGGGAGGCATCATCAATAATCGCGGGACGGTGACGGTGCTGAACAGCAGCCTTTCCGGAAACACTGCCGCCCGCGGTGGAGGCATCGCCAATAATCGCGGGACGGTGACGGTGCTGAACAGCAGCCTTTCCGGAAACTTGGCCAACAGATATGGCGGAGGTGGCATCCATAGCTACAGCGGTTGGTTGACGCTACAGGACAGCACACTTTCTGGCAACACGGCCGACAGTCAGGCCGACAGTTTGGTGGTGGCGCCATCTCCAGCTACCGCGGCGGTGTATCGATCTCGAATGCCACTATTTCCGGCAATTCTACATCCGTTGGCGGCGGAGGCGTTGACTGCTATTATTGCACGTTGCTGCTGGTACAGAATAGCACTATCTCCGACAACTCTGCCGGCGGAAGAGGGGGCGGCATCCACAATTATGGCAACGAGTGGACCGTGCAATACAGTACCCTATCTGGCAACGCGGCCACCGACGGCGGCGGTATCTGGAGTGGAAGTAGCTGGCCGACCATGGTTCAGAACAGCACCATCTCCAACAACTCTGCCCACGCAGGTGGAGGCATCATGAACGTCGGCCGGATGGTGGTGGAAAGCAGCACCGTCACTGGCAACGCTGATGGCGGCATCCGCAATGACGGAACGCTAAGCGTAGAGAACAGCACCCTCTCCGATAACTCGGCCTTCCAAGGTGGTAGCATTTCAAACCTCGGCACTCTGACGGTGCAGAACAGTACCATATCCGGCAACACGGCCATTTTCGGCGGCGGCATTTTGATCGGTGGCACCCTAACAACCAGCAGTACAGCAACGGTGCAGAACGGCACCCTCGACAGCAACTCGGCCTTGTACGGCGGCAGCATCTACGCTTCAACTAATGGCGAGTTGACCGTAGAAGACAGCACGATCTTTGGCAACTCAGCTCTTTATGGTGGCGGCATTGACAACTTCGGCACGCTGACCATCCAGAATAGCACTGTTTCCAGCAACTCAGCCACCCATAGCGGCGCTGGCATCATAACGGGGAACTCTCTGATCATACAGACCAGCACTCTTTCTGATAACATCGCCGGCACGGAAGGTGGTGCTATCTTCAGCGGTGGCGGTGGCACAGTAAGTGTGCAAAACAGCACCCTATCTGGCAACTCGGCTGCCGATGGCGGTGGAGCTATCTCCAATGGCAATAGTGCAACTCTAACAGTGCAAAACAGTATCGTGGCCGGGCAAACAGCCGGTGGCGACTGTACCAACACTGCTATTCTGGTTTCAAACGGCTACAATATTGAGAGCGCCACCAGTTGCGGGTTCACCAGCGCAGGCGACCAGCAAAACGTCGCAGCGCCAGTCTGAACTCGAGCCCGCTGGCCAGCAACGGCGGCCCAACGCAGACCATGGCGCTGTATGACCCCAGCGTGGCCATCGACCAGATACCGGTCGGCGTCAACGGCTGCGGCCAGGCATCAGCATCGACCAGAGGGGAGCGCCGCGCGCTGGCGGCACGCCGACCACCGGCGGCTCGGCCTGTGACGTAGGCGCCTACGAGTACGCATCAATGCCAACCGCCGTGACGATGGCCAGCTTAGACGCTCAAGGTGCCAGCCCCGCCAGCGGCTCGTCCGTCTGGGATGCGCTGGCTGCGGCAGCGATCGGCGCTGCGGCTGCGCTTGGCATCCGGCGGCGGTCGCACACAGACTTGCAGTTATTCAGCGAAGCGCACCCCCAGATGCGGGCCTCCCAATCGCGTTCGGCCCGGCATCTGAGGGTGCCTACGCCGCGATTTGGAATGGCAATAGAATCTAGTCAGCCGGAAGCAGGGATAGCGGCTGGCCGGACGCGGCCGGCTGAGCAGCCTGGACCGGCTCCGCCGCCAACCGGTGGTTCAGGTAGAGCGCAGTCATGAAGAGCAGCATCGCGTTGAACTGGTGCGCCAGTGCAATGGCGATCGGAACGCCCATCACCACCACGCCGATGCCCAACATGATCTGCACCAGCACCAGCGCGGCCAGCAGCAGGCTGGACCGCTTGACCTGCGGCGCATAAGCGTGTCGCCTCGCCACGACGTAGACTGCCAGCGCGATGGCCAGCACGACGAACGCCAGCCAGCGGTGGGTGAAATGCAGGGTGGCCGCGGTCAGGATGCTGTTCAGCCAGCCGCCTGCCGCAGTCAACAGGCCCGGCGGCACCAGATAGCCGAACATCAGCGGCCAGGTGTTTTGACACGTGGCCCGCCTTCAAACCTGCCACCAGCCCGCCGTAGGCGATCTGCACCACCACGACGCCGATCACCAGGACCGACAGCCACCAGGCCGCGGGTCGCCCGCCGGACTGCTTCTCCGGATGTCCGTAGATGCGATCCAGCGCTAACCGGAAGGTGATTGCCAGCAGCGTCAGCGCCAGCAGCAGGTGCGCGGTCAGGCGAAAGTGGCTGACGGCCGGCGTGTCCACCAGCCCGCTGCGACTATGTACCAGCCCAATACGCCCTGGAACGCAAAAGCACGCCGATCAGAATGTAAAGCCAACGCTGGCGGCGCGGGATCATGCCCTTCCACAGAAAATAGACCAGGGGAATGGCCACCAGCAGGCCGGCGAAGCGCGCGATGAGCCGGTGCGTGTACTCGATGAGGAAGATCTCCTGGTACTCCGGCAGGGTCATCCCGGTGTTGACCTTCTGGAACTCAGGGGTCAGTTGGTACTTGGCGAACTCCGCCTCCCAGGCAGCGTGGCCGATGGGCGGGACGACGCCGCTGATCGGGTTCCATTCGACGATGGAAAGGCCGGAGCGGGTCAGGCGGACGAAGCCGCCGAAGGCGATCAGGAAGATGATGAGGCCGCACACCACCAGCAGCCAGATGGTGACGGCCCGGTTCGGTCGCGCCGATGCTTGCATTTCAGTGGTCTCCAGGTTCTTGCGCCGGTCGTGAACAATGGCACACCCATCGATTCTAGCCAGCGGTGCGAATCTGGCAAACTAGCACTGTCAGTTTGCTGGCCGATGCGTCACCCGCTTAAAGGGCTTGACTTGTTCGGCCACGTTGTCGCTAGCAGGTTGCCGGAGATTTTTACTCAGCGTGTCGGAGAAGTCGGGGTCGATCCCCATCGACGCCAGACAGGGAAGTGATGGTGCAGCATCCCCGCCCTCGAACTCTCGGCGTCGTCGGCCGGGACGCCGACCAGCCCGGCGGGCCACGTGCGACGCACAGCCGCAGCAGGCATCGCGCAGCACCGCGGCTTCTGCGCGCATCAGCCGCGTCTCGGGATCGACGTCGATGCGCAGGTTGGGCTGGCCGAAGTGGCGGGCGAACCCGGCGATCAGCGGGTTGTCGTAGCGCTCGCGCTGGCGGCGGGTCACGAGATAGTCGCGTTCGGTCAGCGAGCACAGCGGCTTGGGCGTCACACAGGCCACACCGTCGTCGGCCAGCCAGCCGCGCAGTTGGCGCGCCAGGCCGCGCGGCAGCCAGGCTTCGCTGTCCACCGGTGCGATGACGGCCCTGGCGCCGGTCACTGCGCAGACGTCGGGAATCAGCTCGGCCACGCCCTTGTGTTCCTGAAAGGCCAGGATCAGGTCGGCCGGCGGCAGATCGGCCGGCACCCAGTCCTCCGGGTAGTCGATGAAAAGCGGCAGATTGGTCGGCGCCAGCCACTCGGCCAGCGACCAACCAGCCGGCGCGTGCTCGCGCACGTTGGTTGCGTGGCGCCGGCCGTAGTCGCCGGTAATAACTGCCAGAATTCGCACGGTTCACACTCCTACCGGTTTCACGCGCGGCCAGGCGTTGACGGCGAGCGCGGCCACAGCCGCTGCCTGTAGCAGGCGACCCGCCAATGTGGCGCCTGCCGGCGCGCCCGGGACGATTGCCGCCATCGCCAGCAGCACCCCGCAGTTCAACAGCACAAAGGCCAGCCAGGCAGCGCCGGTGTTGCCGCGCGATGACTGGAAGCGCGGCAGGATCCAGTATGCTACACCCATCGCGAGCTGCACAATCCACCCGATCAGCAGCAGCTCGATGTGCGCGGGCAGCAGGCGCGCAGATGGACGGCTCCAGACGCAGCCCTTTGTTGGCCAGCATCAGCGCCCAGGGTAAAGCCGGCCGCCAGATACAGCAGCGAGGAACGAATGAACCACACGGTCAGCCTGGGCATGTCAACGTTCCTTGACGCGGCCCCAGGTGTTGGCCACGAAGAACACGCCGGCCAGCCATTGCAGAACCGCCGAAAGCACCAACGCCCACGACCACAGCCGCCCTTCGTTGACGGCGCGCCCGGCTCGCCCAGCACTCGCAGCAGCAGGCCAACGTTTAGCAGCACGTAGGTTGTGATGGCTGGAAGCGTCCTCGCTGCCGCGCGGCCGCTCCTGGAATACTTGGGGAACATCGAAGACGATGCCCATGATCAACTGCGTGACCCAGCCGACCAGAAAGAGGTGAAAGTAGACCGGTCCGGCTGCCCGCAGCGCGGCCGGCAGCGCCACCACCTGAGACAGCGCCAGCAGAACCGCCAACGTCAGCGCTGCGATCAGGTAGACCAGCGAGGTCCTGACGTACAGACGAGTAATGATCGGCATCTGCTACACCGGTTGCCGCCGGCCGCGACGCACTGCCAGCACGATCATGGCGAGGAAGAGCAAGATTGCAAGTTCACCCAGCATACCGCCCCAACGCCGGACAACGGGCTGCACCAGCGCGTCGCCGGCAATGCGCAGCACCAGCGATGCCTGCAGAAGGGCCAGCGGCGCGTAGAGGGCCGGGCTGTATGCCAGCGGCCATCCCGTGAGCGCAGGCAGGATAATGGCGCGTGGGCGAAGATCATGGAGAAGACGAAGCCGACGAAAGCGCGTGCATCAGCGCGTCGTAGTGCAGACCAACAGTCAGCCCGCCGTGATGAATCCGCTGCAGACCTGCGAATGCCAGCCACAGGTAGGCCAACAGCAGCGCCACCGCGATGTAGCGGATCAGGCCGCTCTTGCGCACCGTGCGCCGTGCAATGTCGAAAAGCAGCAGCCAGACGGCCAGCAGCAACATGCCAGCGCCGGCCAGCCGCGTGCCAGCATCATACGCGACGGTTGACACCAGCACGCCGGCCAACAACACGGCGACAGCCACGCCGAACGCAGCCTCTTTGCCGCGCGACTGGCGCAGCACCCGGCTCAGCTCCAACCGCTCGCCGACAATGGTGAGCACCAGGAAACCGGACCACCAGAGGCTCACTTCAGGGATACCGCGGCCAAACAACCACAGCAGGTTGCCGCCCAGCCACGCCAGCGCTCCCAGCAGCATCACGACCGCGTGCAGGGCGACGTGGATGCGGAGAATGACGACCATTGCCAGCGCCAGCACAGCGCTGCCAACGACGATCAGCGCCACGGCCAGCGCCCCACCGACGCCCAGAATCAGCAGGAGTGAGCCGACGCCGGTCGCGGCCGGGCCGATGAAGGTCCAACGGTGCCTGCTGTCCAGCCCGCTTAGCCCGACGGCCCGCTCCAGCCCGACCAGCGTCCCCAGAAAGCCGCAGACCATCAGCGGTCCGTGGGTCATTGGTGCGGCCAAACGGAACGCCGGAAGCCCCCAGCCAATACGCAGCAACCCGGCCCACAGGCCGGCAAGCAGCGCCAGCGCAGCCAGCACAATCAGCGGGAAAACGGTGCGTCGTGAGATCATGGGTTTTGGTGGCAGATAGCAGATCGCAGATGGTCCGGAAAGCGGACGGCGCCACAGAAGGATCGCACCGCGAACGATCATCCGCCTTTAGCCATCAGCTATCCGCCATCAGCCAGAAGGTACAGCAGCATCACCACCGGTGTCTCGGCATAGATGCTGTGCGGCAGGCCAGCCGCCATGTGTACCCAGGCGCCCGGCGTGGCCGTGGTCTCGAAATCGCCCAGAGTGAGCCTCGCGTCGCCTTGCAGAAAGTGCAGGATCGCGGGTTTCGAGGCCGTGTGCTCGGACAGCTCCTGGCCGGCGGCGAAGCCAAACAGGATGACTTTGACCTGGTCGCTGGAAAAGAACGTGCGACTGACAATGCTGTCGGGCGTGACCTCAGGCAGGTGCGCCAGCAGGTCGGGAACATGAAAATAGGGTGTGGTCATGAGTAGCTTGCTTCTTTCACTGATGTGACTCGACCTGGCATTCAGTCGAAGTCAGGACGGAGTGCCTGGACAGGATCAACAGGATTTGGAAATGCGCTGACCTAGAAGCACGAATCTTGTTGATCCTGTCGATACTCCGGTAACGAGATCCCGATCTCATGGAAACATCGAAGCGGTCTTGTCCGATCCATTGTACATGACGCGGAGCATTCCTTCCAGGACAAAAGTCTCAGAAACGCGACTGCTGTCCAGGAGAAGGGCCTGAACAGCAGTCGGTAAAGGGAGTGTGGAACGGAAACGCTACTGATGTAAGGTTCGGATGTAGGCGATGATGTCCATCAGTTGTTCGTCGTTCAGCGCCGGGTTGCCGCCCTTAGGAGGCATGTCCACGCCGGTGGTGTTGGCCGGGTCGCTGGTCGGCCGGCCGACCTTAAGGAACGCCAGCAGCTCCGCGTCGCTCTGCGACGGCACGAAGTCACTGGTAGTGAACGGCTTGCCCAGCCCGGTGACACCTTCGCCGGCCGGCCCATGGCAGGCTGCGCACGTGCCTGCGAACAGTTCCTTGCCCTTGGCGGCGTCGCCCACGGCTACGGGTGGCTGGGTCGGCGCCACGGTCGGTTGAGCCGGGGCGGCTGCAGGCTGCGACCCGCCGCCGCAGGCTGCCAGCACGATCAGCGCCGCGGCCAGCAGGGTCAATACAAACAGAGTGCGTCTCATTGTGATGTTCTCCTTTTCTCGAACGCGAGAGTGTGATACGGGTTTCCGTACCGCGTCATTGATATCTACGTCTACTTGCCATCGGAGGGCGCCATGCCGCCCATCCCGCCGCCCTGTCGCATCGCGCCGCTGCCGGCCTGCCCGGCCGCGTGCAGCGCCGTGAGCGCGGTCCAGTCGCTGGTCTCCAGCCCCAGCCCGTATGCCATGACGTCGGCCCGGTCGGCGCTGGCGAACGCCAGGATACCGGAAGCCATCGGCGTGGCGACCTGGTCGGTGACGACATAGGTGGCGCTCGTGGCGTCGGTCCACTCCTTGCTCTCGTAGTCGTGGACGTACCACGCGACCGGCGGCTGGTCCGGGTGCGCCGCCGCCCAGGCAAGCATGTCGCCGATGTCGTCGAAGGCCGCGGTCTCGTAGCGTCCCGGCCCCACTTCGTAAGCGACGGCCGACGCAAAGCGCTCGTCGCTGATGATCATGTTGCATTGGACACAGACATCCTCGCCGTAGCGGATGTCAGGCGGCGCCAGTTCGGTCGATCCCTGCGCACATGCCGCCAGCACCACAGAAAGCAGCATGATCACAGTCGCCAGTAACAATCGTCTCTTCATATCTCCTCCATCGGCTATCTGCCTACAAGTCACCGCGATTGGCGAAGCGCAGGTAGGCCAGCGCGGCCGGCACGATGGCCCACAGCGCCAGCGCGCCCGGCAGGATCGCCAGCAAGCCCTGGCCGTATTGGTGAACCGCATACGTTCCGGCCGGCCCCAGGATGTCCAGCGTGGCGTTGATGTCCAGAATCGCAGCCATCTTGAACACCTGCGACGGGTTGGAAAGCGACATGGCGAACAGGTTGGCGATGGGCAGCTTCATCGCGACCGCGGTGCCCATCATGCCCAGATCGCCCAGGAAAACGAACGCCAGCCACAGGAACAGCCCGATGCCGACCGCCACGCTGGCCTTGCGCGTCAGCGCTGAGACCAGGAAGCCGACGCTGAGCATGGCCAGGCCCAGTAGAAAGGCCAGCGCCACCAGCGCGACGTATGCGCCCGGATCGGCCGCGCCGCCGCCGCTCAGCACCATGACCAACCCGGAGATGCCGAAGCCCAGCGCCAGCGCCGCCAGCAGGCTGAGCGCCAGCCCCAGGTACTTGCCCAGAAAGACCTCCAGCCGGCCGATCGGCTGGGCCAGCAGATAGCTCAACGTGCCGCGCTCCAGTTCGGCGGCGATGCTCTGTGCGCCGATGGTCAGCGCCATCAGCGGCACGATCAGCAGCACCAGGTTGATCAGGCTGGCGGCGGTGCGGCCAAAGCCGGCGAACCCGGCGATGCCTGCTCCGGCCAGCGCCAGCCAGGAAAAAGCCAGCGCCAGCACTGCAAAGGCGGCGGTGTACAACAGAAACCAGCGGTTGCGCAACGCATCGCGCAGTTCCTTTTGCGCCAGCGTCCAGATGGTGGTAAGGGATGAAGTCATGGTGGTTCGTGATGCGTATTGCGTGATGCGTATTGCGTATTGCGTGTTGCGTATTGCGTATTGCGTGTTGCGTATTGTGAAGCGGGGGCGAGGGATACGAAATACGCAGTACGCATTACGTCAGCCAAGTATCCTGCCAGGCGAGCGCACGCCGTGCTCCGCTACAGCACTTCGAAATCAGTCACCTCGATGTCGGCGTCGTACAGCGTCTGGATCGGCTGCGCCTTCTGGCCGGGCGGAACATCGACCAGCACACCGACGCCGTTGCGCGAGGCGCTGAACCCGCCGGTCGCCAGCACCGCCAGTGCGCGTTCCAACTGGCCTGCTGGCAGGCGCAGCTTGACCCGCGACCGCAGACCCAGGCGGTCGGGCAGGTCGGCCGCAGCGCAGACCTGCGTCAGCCGGCCGCCGTCCATCACTAGCACGGTATCGGCCAGCGCCTCCACCTCTTCCAACCGGTGCGACGTGAAGATGACAGTCTTGCCGGCCCGCTTCACGTCGCGCAGCATCGCCAGGAAGTGCTCGCGCGCCGCCGCGTCCAGGTTCGAAGTTGGCTCGTCAAGCACCAGGATCGGCGGGTCGGCCAGCAGCGCCAGCCCCAGCGCCAGGCGCTGTTTCATGCCGCCCGACAGCGCGCCGACCGGCTTGTCGCTGTGTTCTGCCAGCCCGACCTGCTGCAGCGCCTGCCGCGCACGCTCGCCCACCACACCCTTCAACCGGGCGTAGAACAGCGCCGTGTCCAGCGCGCTCATGTCGGCATAGAAGGCCAGTTCCTGGGGCACGTATCCCAGCAGCCGGCGCACCGCCTTGCCCTGCTTGCCGGCATCCATGCCGTCCACCGCAATCGCGCCGCGGTAGCGCAGCAAGCCCAGCAGGCACTTGATGGCGGTGGTCTTGCCGGCGCCGTTCGGCCCCCAAAGGGCCAGCGCCTCCTGCGGCTCAACCGCAAAGGTCAGGTCGTCGACGGCTGTGAACTTGCCGAAACGCTTGGTGACGTGGGAATACTCGATCATCGTTTAGTTCTTGTGACTCTCTGACAGAAACCGGGTTTTGCTTCGCAGACCAGGATCATGATGCCATGACAAGCGCGTGTACAAGCAGAAGCGTTTTCCAGACGAAAAACCCGGTTTCTCCTTATCTGTTCGCGGTCCGCCGCGGCCTGCGGACGGCGAACAGGAGGATCAGCGCCGCGGCGGCCAGCATTGCCAGCGACGCAGCCAGGTTGGCAGCCAGCGGCGCAGGCGCCAGGCCCGGCACGGCCGGCAGCGCGGGCGGCGCCATCAGCGGGTGCTCGTCGGTCATCTTCGGCCGCGGCTGGAACAGCGGAAAGGCGCGCGCCGCCAGGTCGATGGCGTCGGTGGCCGGGCTGAGCTGGAACAGCCGCAGCTCAGGGTGCCTGGCCAGCAGGTCCTCGAACAGGCTCTGCGCCTGGTAGGGCAGGTCGCCCACGCCGTTGTTGTCGGCGTCGTAGCCGGCATAGTCGCTCCAGTAGTTGCCGCGGCCAGCCTCCGACCACTGGTTGTTGCGCAGCACGCCCTCGCCAGCCAGCGCGATCTGCTCGCCGTTCTCCTGGAACACGTTGCCGGCGGTGACGTTGTCCTCCACCAGCGGCAGCATCCACAGGGCGATGTCGTTGTAGGCGAACAGGTTGTTCCCGGTACGGGTCGTTGCGTTGGGCGACAGCGGCGAATGGTCGTTGTAGATGCCGATGCGGTTGGCCACGAAGTAATTGCCATCGACCGTCACGTTGTCCACATCCTTGAGGCCGAGGCCGTAGCCGCTCTGGCCGCGGTTGTCGAACAGCAGGTTGCGGCGCACGGTATAGCCGTCGCCGTACATCAGGTAGATGCCGACCGAGTTGTCGCGCAGGACGTTCTCCTCGATCAGGATGTTCTCGTTGACCATGAAGTGCAGGCCGTAGCGGCTGCGCTCCACGGTGTTGCCGCGGATGACGCTATCGGGCGAGAACCAGACGATCATGTCGCGGCTGTCGCTGACGTGGTTGTTTTCCACCAGGCTGCCGGCCGAGTACCACAGCCGCAGCCCGTCGCCTCGCACGCCCATCTCCAACGGCTTGCCGGTCACCGTGTTGCCGCGCACCACGCTGCCGGGCGCATCTTTGAGATAGACGCCGAACAGCACATCGTCGAGCCGGTTATCCGCCACCGTCAGCCGAGGCGCCAGGCCGGTGACACCCGCGTCCTCGCGGTCCAGCGAGGCCCCGCTGCCGCGGATCTCGAAGCCGCGGATCGTCACATCGGGCGCGTTGACCGTGATGACGCTGCCGCTGCCGCCGCCATCGATCACCGGGTAATCCTGGCCGACCAGCGTCACCGGAGTGTCGATGACCAGTGGGCCGTGGTAGCTGCCAGCCGGCACCACGATGGTGTCACCGGGCTGCGCAGCCGCCAGAGCGGCCTGTAGGTCAAACGGCTGGCCAGCGGCGAGCGGGAACAACGCGATTGCGGCAGCGATCAAGACAGGCAACATGGTTGGCATCTGAATTCGTGAATTCGTGGTACTTACTCAGGTGCCGGGCACTTGCAGCTCATCGACGGACTGAATCGGCTCGGCACACATCGTTGCAGGCGCAGATTCAAGTGCCCGGCACCTAGGGCTGAGCCGTTACAATTCGTGACCTATTCGTGGACTGCCACAGCTTCTTGCGCGTCCACCAGCGGCTTGTAGGCGCGGCGGTGGAAGTACAGGGCGGCCAGAATCAGCAGCGATGCAAGGATTGCCAGCCACAGCCCGATACCGGGACTGGCCACGGTGCGAAACTGGGCGATTCTGCCCTCCAACAGCACCGGCGGCACAAAGGGCTTGACGCTGCTGCTGAGCGGCGCGGCCGGGTCCAGGTTCTGCCCGAAGTTCGCCAGCCAGTATTGCAGGTCCAGCAGGAAGATGAGCGGGAAGAGCAGCGCCGGCAAAGCCAGCAGCGCCGCCCAGCGCGAGTGAACGAAGACCGCCGCCAGCACCAGCAGCACCACCACCACGACCCCGATCACCGAGATCGACTTCTCGAACGGGGCGGCCTCGTCCAGCGAGCGCATGCCGATGTAGTGGTTCAGCCCGTCGATCTCGTGGACGTCGCCCGTCAGCCGGTTCAGATACGCCTCGACCGTCAGCCCGTTGGGATACTGGGGCGCATGCAGCGTCAACTGCCAGTAGGGCAGGAACACCGATGCGATCAGCAGAAACGCGGCCAGCAGGAAGAGCACCGTCGGCGCCAGGTAGCGCCCGCGGTGTGTGCGCCGCTCCTCGGCCGGAACGCGTGGGCCGATGATCTTCTCAACACTCTCGCTCATGATGATCTTCCTTGGGCAAAGAAGTGGTAGGTTGGTAGATTGGTAGATTGGTAGATTGGTAGTTTGGTAGTTTGGTAGTTTGGTAGTTTGGTAGATTGGTGCAGTGGTGGAGTGGTGGGTATTTGTGCCGGCAAGGCACCACTTTTCCGCGACGATCCGACCAGTTTCCCAATCCACCAATCTACCACGTACCAGTGACACGTCTACGGCGCAACCTGGAAGTAACCCATCATCTCCAGATGCAGCGCCGAGCAGAACTCGGTGCAGTAGTAGGGATAGGTGCCGCTGTGGGTGGCGTCGAACTCGAAGCTGGCAGTCTCGCCCGGCTCGATGCTCAGGCTGATGTTGTGGCCGTCCAACTGGAAGCCGTGGGTGGCGTCCTGGGCCGACTCGATGTTGGTGATGTGCCAGATCACGTGGTCGCCCTGCTTGACCTCGACCCGGTCGGGGGTCAGGTGGGAGCGCACGGATGTCATGAAGACCTCGACCTCGTTGCCGTTGCGCTCGATGCGCTCCTCGCCGGGCAAGGTGGCGAACTCGGACTTCTGCCACGTGAGCGGATCCCAGCCGGTTTCAGGGTAGGCGTTGATCGCGTGGATCTTGTCGGCCTTGATCATTTGGGCGTAGTGCGGTTCGCCGATGCCCATCGGCATGTCGTAGATCACCTTCATCTCCGGGCCGCTGATGTCGATCAACTGCTCGTTCTGCGGCAGCAGCGGACCGACCGGCGTAAAGCGATCCACCGCCCACTTGTTGAGCGCGATCAGGTATTTGCCGTCAGGCGAAACGGTGTCGCCCTCGGCCGCCACCAGGTGGCCGATGTTGTACTGCACCGGCACCTTGTTCAGCACCGTGTAGGCAGCCGGGTCGTCGCCGCCCAGCTTCCACTTGGCCACCATGCTGTCCAGGAAGAGGCTGGTGTAGGCGTTGCCCTGGTCGTCGAACTGGGTGTGCAGCGGGCCGAGGCCGACCTCAAGCTGCGCTACCATCACGTCGTCGAAGTTGAGGATCGGGATGCCGAAGGCGTCAGGCGTCGAATTGCCGCCCGCGATGGCCTGCTGGATCTTGTCGAAGCTGTAGACCGTGACATGCGGGTCCAGCTTGCCGGCTACCACCAGATACTTGCCGTCGGGCGTGACATCCATGCCGTGCGGGCTTTTGGGCTCCGGCGCCAGATAGAGGATGCCTTCCTCCACCGCGGTCGGGATGCTGATGACCGGCATGCCGTTGATCTCCTCAGCCTTGCCGTCCGCCACCACCTGGGCCGCCTTCTTCCAGTCTACGATGTGCATGTAGTCCATGTCGCGCTGGCTAACACTGGCCTCGAAGTTGGGCTGGCCCTCCAGATTGCCGCCGGTGGCCATCTCGGTGTTGAAGGAATTGCAAAACACCCAGCCATCGCTGACCAGCTTGCCGGAGTCGCACAGGTCCTGCCAATAGGGCGGCAGCTCGATGCTGAACGACTTGGAGGGGTCGATGCGCCCGGCCTCGCGGTCGAACTTCCATGCCGTCAGCAGGCCGCGGTACTTGTCCTGGTACTCTGACAGCGGCGCGTATTCCCAGCCGAAGGGTGTGGCATACTGTGCGCCCTGGAAAATATAGTCCGTGTTGGGCGAAACGAAGGTCGCGCCGTGGTTGCTGATGATGTTGGGGTCCTTGACGATCTGCTTGGTCTCGAAGTCGCGCAGATCGATGACGGCGACACGGGCGCTGTTCTTGTCGTTGATGAAAACGAACTGGCCGTCGTAGTCGCCGCCGGTCTCGCTGAGGGCCGGGTGGTGCGAGTCGCCCATGCGAATCTCCTCACCATCCACGTTGCCGGCGTCCAACATGTTCTCGATGTCAGTGTTGCCGTAGCCGTAGCCCTGCCATGCCTCGGGCGTGAAGACGGCGATGTTCTTCAGGATGCGCATGGACGGCACGCCGACTACCACCAGGTTGCCCGAGTGGCCGCCGGACATAAACGTCAGATATTCGTCCCACTGGCCGCTGGGCACGTAGGTCTTGAGCGCGGCGCTGATGTCGTCGGGCGTCAGGCCGCGGGCAGTCGCGACGGCCATCGCGTCGGCCGGCAGGCCGGCCTCGCCGTCCGCGGCGGGCGTAGGAGTCGCCTCGTCTTTCGAACAGCCGGCGAGCAGCGAGGCCAGCATGACAAACACGAGAACCAGATAGAGCGTACGTTTCATGGGTGGTTCCTCCTGATCCTGGGGGTAAAGGGTAGATTGGTGGGCTGGTAGATTGGTAGGTTGGTAGATTGGTAGGTTGGTAGATTGGTAGGTTGGTAGGTTGGTAGGTTGGTAGGTTGAGCGCTTGCGGCGGCTGGCGTTTGCTGGTTGTTCACCGATTCCTGCTCAACGGCTCGCCGCCGGAAGCCAGCACGATCAGGAACGGCAGCGCGATGGCGTTCGTCGGGCAAACGTCCTCGCAGACCGTGCAGTAGGTGCAGAGGTCTGGGAAGCGCAGAAACGCCTTGCCGCGGCGCTGGTCCAGCGCCTTGGTCGGGCAGATCTCGACACAGCGACGGCACCCTGTGCAGAGGACCTGATCGATGGTTGGCAGTGGGTTCATGTTGGTGTCGTATCTCCAGGTCGTCACAACGGACCACGGTGGCCCGTGCATGCTGTCATTCTACCAACTCTGCCCAGCGCGCGCTGCGACAAATGTCTCACGCGGCGCTGTGTTGTCACTTTTTGATACGATCAGATATCTCGTAACGCGCCCTGAAATCCGGCTTGCCATGCGGGTTCTTCAAGGTTTCCATTTCTCAAATGGCTGTCCCGCGCCGGGCGCAGGCTGGCCCAGCAACAGTTCGCTGAACGGCCAGGTGCCAGGCCACAGGCGATCCCCCCTTTGATGTGGTCCGTACTGCGCTAATTTACTTTTCCTCCATTAACGAAGTATAATCCATTCTCATGAGCAACCAACTCGACCAAACACCCCCGACCCAGTACGGGCGTGCCCAGGGCGTGGCGCTGCTGGAGCGGTTGGTGGCCGAGACCGGCCCCATTTTCACTACCGAAGATGCCATCGGCGCGGGCGCTGAGCTGGGCCTGGCGCGGCCAGCGGTCAACGGGCTGCTTGCTCAACTGGCTCAGGGACCTTGGTTGGAGCGTCTCAAGCGAGGCGTCTACATCGTGCAATCGCCGTTGCTAAGCACGGAGATTCACCCCTTCGCCCTGGCAGCGGCCCTGGTGCAGCCTTGCGCCATCAGCCACTGGTCGGCGCTGGCATTTCACGGCATGACCACGCAGATCCCCACCATGATCCAGGCATCCACCCCGCGGGCCGTGGTCACACCGGAGATGCGCAGCGGCCATGCCTACCGCCCGCGCGGGCGTGCGGTGTGGCGGGCGCTGGACCTGGAATTCGAGTTCATCGCCGTCCAGCCTGTGCAGTTCTTCGGCCTGCAACAGGAGTGGGTAACTCAATGGCACCAGGTCGCGCTGACCGATCGCGAACGCACCGTGTTGGACGTGATGGCCCATCCCCAGGTGTTCGGTGGCATGGGGGCCAGCATCGAGCTCCTGGAGGCCAACTGGAAGGCAACGGACGGCAATAGACTCGTCAGCTATGCGCTGCACTACGGCGTCGGAGCGACAATCAAGCGCCTGGGCTATTGGCTGGAAAGCTTTGGTGCTCCAGCCGACCTCTTGCAACCGCTGGCGGAATATCCCGTATCCGGTTATATTCCGCTCGATCCGGCCAGTTCGTCCCGAGGAGAGGCGGACAGTCGTTGGCGCATCCGTGCCAATCTCGCGGGGCGCAAGATACATGGCAACCGTTGACCAGTTATTGCGCCAGCTTGCGCGTCGCTCCGGCGACGTGCCCTATTGGGTGCTGGAGAAGGATTACGCGCTGAGCTACCTGTTGGCTGGCATCGTCGCAACACCCGTCCTGCATAACAGCTTGACTCTCAAGGGCGGCACCGCCCTGCGAAAGGGCTACTTTGCCGACTACCGCTTCTCTGAAGACCTGGATTTCTCGCTGCGGCCAAATCGTTCTTTACCAGATGTAGACACCGCTGTGCGACATGCTGTTCGCCAAATGGAGCAGTTGTTATTGCAGCGCGGTCCCTTCGAGGCATCGGTGGAACGCCTGACCCTGCGTGAGCCGCATCCAGGCAGTCAGGATGCGTTTTCGGTGCAGGTTCGCTTTCCGACCCAACGGCAGGCCCTGTGCCGCCTCAAGATCGAAATCACACGTGACGAGTTGGTTGTTCTACCACCGGCCACCCGGCCGCTTCTGCACAGCTATCCAGAAGAATTGGCAGTTGCGCTATGGTGTTATCCGCTGGAGGAGATCGTTGCCGAGAAACTACGTGCCTTGCTGCAAAGCGGGCGCGTCTCCAAAACCGGGGATGGGGGCGTCACGGGTCTGCCGCGATTACTACGATCTGTGGCAGATCTGCACAGAAACGAACTAAGGCCCGGCAGCTTGCCACCCTTGGTACTAGAGAAGTGTCGACACCGCAACATAGTTCTTGACGAGCCCGAGCTCATTCTTTGCGCCTGACCTACTTGATCTGGCACACGCCGAATGGGACCGTCTGTTACGTCCCTTCGTTCCAAACTGCCGTCCGCTCGGCAAGTCCTTGAAGAGTTGCCATATCTGGTTACCGCCCTATGGTCTGAACTGAATGAGGACCACCATAATCCTGTCCAACGGCAAAATCAACACCGCAATTCGCCTGTTCGAGAAGAGCGCCTTCGAGACACCGGTGCTGGATCAACTGAAGGGCCTGAGTTGGACCGTCATCCGCCCGGGGAACATTGCGGATGACCACGATGCTAGATTTCCGCCTCCTGCGCCAGCCGCTCCGGGTCGAGGATGACGATGCGGTGGCGGTCGAACTCGATGATCCCGTCGGCCGCGAGGCTGCGCAGCGCCCGCCCACCATCTCGCGCACGGTGCCCAGCCGCCGCCATCTCCTCCTGCGTCAGCAGCCGCGGCACCACGTCCTCGTGGCTCGCCTGCGCTTCGTCCAGCAGCAGCCGCCACCCGCCCCTTGACTGTGCGCATGGAAAGATCTTCCACCAGCTCCACCAGATGTCGAGCCATGCCGGCCACCTGCTCGGCCATCGCCCAGGCTAACTCCGGGTAGCGCGCCGCGATGCGCTGCAGGTCGAGCCGCGCGATGCGCCACAGCGCCGCGTCGGTGTGCGCCGTTGCGGTCGCAGGATTGGGCGAGCCATCCAGCACTCCAACCTCGTTGAAAGTCTCGCCCGGCATGGTCAACCGCATGATATATTCCCGCCCATCCGGAAGACGCGACTGATCTTGACGACGCCGCTGGCAACAATGAAGAGGCTGGGCGGCAGTTCCCCCTCCAGCATGACGATCTCGCCGGCCGCATAGTGTCCCAGGGAGAAGGCAGCTGACAGTTCCTCCTCGCCAGCCGAGGGCAGGACGCGGAAGTAACGAATCTGGCGTAGCCGCGCCCGTAAGTCACGGCTTGATTGGTTAGGCATCATCGACACAATTGGGGCACGGTGTATTGGACGGATTGGCTGCGTTGCGAGCGCCGCGAGTGTACCACAGGTGCCGACGCGCGCAAAGCACACCCCCGTAAGCCGGATGTATGGCGCGACCCAAGCGGCTGGGTATTGTCCGGCTGTCAAACTGTTGCGACAAACGGCAACCCTTGTCACTGGCATTTGCAGAGACTCTGGGTATAATGCTGCCACCGGTCGGAATGGCAGCAGGGGGTAGTGTGTGCAGCGACATCTCGATTTCGTTATTCAACCCCACCAATGTTGTTCAAGGAGGACAACCATGAAACAGTTCACACCGTTCAAACAAGGTCTGTTCGGAGGATTGGCCGCCATCAGGTCGTTCTACTGATTTTCGCCGCCGGCGTCGTCGTCGCCCAGGAGGGCTACGATCCGGAGAAAGACATCGACCACAACGGCCAGATCGACGTCGTCGACATCCAGGAGGTCGCCGAGTCCTGGGACACGGGCGGCAGCCCGCGCGGCGCGCTGCACGTGTTCGCCTCCAGCGTGGCGGTGACCGGCTCGGGTCCCGCCGCCTATGGCCGCAGCGGCATGCACTCGATCTGCCGCGCGGACGACCCCGCTGCGCACTTCTGCAACGCCCAGGAGATCGAGAACGCCTGGAAGACCACAGGCGTCGATTTTGTGGCCACAGGCCAGGTGTGGGTCGACAACGCAATCGTCGGCACGGTCAACCCCGACTACGGCGGCGACACCGCCGCCGCCAGCGACTGGTTCGGCGGAGGCGGAGGGACCGGCGACTATCCCTACAACTGCAACGCCTGGACCGTTAACACCAATGCCGGCCGCGGGCTGATCCTCAACAGCGGCGCAATCAGCCTGGCTGCTGAGGCCTGCGATGACACCCATGCCGTCGCCTGCTGCAAGTAGCCGGTAAACGCCGGCCATCCATGTCCGACACCGACCAACTCACACCACCCCCTGCCTTCCCGGTCGCCAGCCTCTGGCGCAACCCCGACTTCCTGAAGCTGTGGTCGGGCAAGACCATTTCGGCGTTTGGCTCGGAGATCTCCGGCACCGCCATCGGGCTGGCCGCGATCCTGACGCTGAACGCTTCGCCCGTGCAGCTTGGCCTCCTGGGCGCGTTGGCCGGCATACCGGCGTTGATCATTGGCCTGCCCGCGGGAGTCTGGGTGGACCGGATGCGCCG
This sequence comes from Caldilineales bacterium, assembly GCA_041391245.1. Taxonomy (GTDB): domain Bacteria; phylum Chloroflexota; class Anaerolineae; order JAAEKA01; family JAAEKA01; genus JACKBK01. The sequence goes on along the minus strand of JAWKOJ010000005.1, from coordinate 242,168 downwards.
CAAGCCGATCATGATCGCCAGCGACCTGCTGCGGGCCGCGGCGCTGGTCACGATCCCGGCCGCGGCGCTGTTCGGCGTTCTCAGCTTCGTGCAGTTGGTGGTCGTCTCCATGGCGGTCAAGGCGCTGACCGTGTTCTTCGAGGTGGCCGACAACTCCTTTCTGCCGGCAGTCACGACCCGCGCCCAGTTGGTGGAGGGCAACAGCAAGCTGGGCATCAGCGACTCGCTGGCGGAGATCGGCGGGCCGGCTATCGCCGGCGGGCTGGTGCAGGCGGTCACCGCGCCCTTCACCATTCTGCTCGACTCGTTGAGCTATGTCGTGTCTGCCCTGCTGCTTCTGCGCATTCGCACCGTAGAACCGCCGCTGGCCGCACCCAGCGAGGCGCCCGGCCTGTGGCGCGAGATAACGGACGGCTTGCGCACGATACGGGAGAGCCGGGTGCTGCTGGCGCTGCTGGCCGCGACGGCTGTCTTCAACCTGCTGGGCAGCTTTTTCGGCGCGTTGTACAGCCTGTACATCGTCCGCAACCTGGGTTTGACGCCGGCGCTGCTGGGGGTCATCATCTCAGCAGGCGGCATCGGCGCGCTGCTGGGCGCGGCCTCTGCTGACCGGGTAACTCGTCGCATCGGCGTCGGCCCGGCGCTGATCGCCGGCCTGGGCGTCCATGCGCTCATGTCGCCGCTGACGCCGCTGGCCTTTGGCTCGTCCACGCAGATAGCCGCCATGCTGCTAACTGCGCAACTGGTCGGCGACACGATGCTGATGATCTACTTCATCAACGCTGTCAGCGTGCGCCAGGCGGTGACGCCCGACCGTCTGCTGGGCCGGGTCAATGCCAGCTTTCAGGTGGTCATCGCGGCGGTCGGGCCACTGGGCTTCCTGCTGGGCGGGCTGCTGGGTGAAGCGATCGGCGTGCGACCAACCCTGTTCATTGCGGCCACGGGCAGTTGGATCGGCACTGCGATCCTTCTGCTCTCACCGGTGCGAACGATGCGTACGCTGCCGCCCATCGATTCTGCAATGGAGTGACCCTATGGAACCGCGCATCTCAATCCTGGAAGGTCTGATCGTTCTCTGCATTCTGGGCTTTTACATGGCGATGGCGGCGGCAATTGTCTTCTGGTGGCGACGGCGCAACAGGACACGCCAGACAGAGCTGACCAATGTTCGCGAGTGGCAGCGCGACAGCTTTCGCATCACCAGCGACCCGAAGGCGATGGACCTGGACGCGATCCACGCGATGATGACACGCGCCTACTGGTCCCTGGGCATTGACAAGGAAACTTTACAACGAACCATGCGCCATTCATTGTGCTTTGGCCTGTTCAACGGCGAGCGGCAGATCGGCTATCTGCGCTACGCGACCGACCACACCCGCTTCGCCTATCTGATGGACGTGTTCGTGCTGGAGGACTATCGCGGCCGGGGACTGGGCACCTGGCTGGTCGCCAGCAGCCTGGAGCATCCCGACATCGCCCGCTGCCGGCGGCTGTTGCTGACGACAAAGGACGCTCAGGAGTTCTACCGCCAGCTTGGCTTCAGCGAGCTCTCCCACCCGGAGCGCTGGATGGACCGTTACCGCGAGGAGGGCGCGGCGCAAAATTGACGTGTCGGGAGAAGTCAGCCAGAATCAACGCACCGCTATGGCCGGTCTCCGGACCGAGCCACCATATCATGCCACCGCTGAGGCCGGCTCGGTCAGAGGACAGCTGGAGCGGTGAGAAACCTCCCGCTGTGGCCGGTCTCTAGACCGAGCCACCATACCATGCCACTGCTGAGGCCGACACGGCCGGGTGGCCGGCCGGAGCGGTGAGAAACCTCCTACTGCGGCCGGCACGGTCTGGAGACCGGCCGGAGCGGTGAAGATCAGGAATGTCTTTGTGTCTACTAAAACACCGATTACCCCATCCACCGATCAGACAGAAACCACCATCTCGCGCTTCATGAGTGCGATCGGCTACGTGCTCGGCATCTCCTACCCGCTGCTGGCGCTGTCCACTGGCGTGCGCGGCACCTACCAGCTTTTCTTCCGCGATGACCTGCCCAAGCTGGCCCCGGCGCTGTCACTCGTTTCGTCGCTGCTCTACCTGGTGGCCGCGGTCGGGTTCTTCAAGCGCAGCCCGCGCGTGGCGGGTCTCAGTGACGGCCCTCAGCATCGAGGCCATCGGCGTGCTGACGGTCGGCACCCTCAGCATCGTGGCGCCCGACCTGCTGGGCCACACCGCCTGGAGCAGGTTCGGCATGGACTACGGCTTCTTTCCGCTGATCCAGCCGCTGCTGGGCCTGGCCTGGCTGCTGTACAGGCCGACCCGTATGGCTTACGGCGTCGTAAGCAGCCTCGAACAATAAGCCGCGCAAGGTTGTCCCCGGATAATACTCACCTGGCCGCCCTCTCTGCCGACAGGTCGTGGACACACCGTCAGGATGATGATCCTTGAGGTGTGTCCACAACCCCAAAGCTATCTGCCGCCAAAGTAGCTCGCCGCTCGGGCCGGTCTCCGACCGAGTCCCGTTGATTTTAGTTCACCGGGGTACCGGGTCGGCCCGTTCGGGCGGCTCACTTGAGAATCATAGGCAGATAGGTCTTCGACAAAAGGCTTGGGACCATCCCGAGCTGGTTGGCGCTCAGCGGGTCAGAGATGGTCAGCGGATGCCAAGGTAGCTCCTTGGTTGCCGGGACGCGCGCTGTTCGGGTATCGCCCCGCGTCCCGCCGCCTATCTGCAGTTCGTATTCGCTGGCGCCGGCAGCCGCTACCTCCACCAGGTAGCGCCCGCTCTGCCGCACGAAGCGGGTGCCGATGTCCTCAACCTGACCGGGGGCAACGGAGTCGTTGCTGTAGCCGTCAGGCCGGTAGCCGTTTTGCGGTCGCCAGACAAACAGGTCCGGGTCGCCGGAGATAGTTTTGAGCACCGCCAGGACCCAGCTGCCTTCCTGGATGTAGCCACGATATTGCACCCGCTCCCCATCGGCCAGGGCCTGAGGACCATCCAGACGGTTGACGAACACCATGCCATCTTCGTCCAGGGTGGAGATGTTGCCGGCACCGTCCGCGACCCACAGCCCCAGATACTTGACTCCCTGGCCTGAGGAGAGGGTCCACGTATAGGTGCCGGTGAAGTCGATCCAGCCACTGCTCTGCACCTCCGTCCAGTCGCCGCTCACGGGGTCAGGCGTCCACTCTCGCACGAACATCCGCCGGGCGTCGGGCGCGGCCGCGATGCCCAGGCGAATCTGCGGATCAACGACTGCCTGCTTTTCTCCCAGGGCTGCTTTCACCCAGGGCGGTGTCAAGTCGGCATCGGCCGGCAGGCCGGGGTCCACCGCGACGGTGACCTCGACGGTTACCGTCTGTTCGCGGTCTGTGAACTCCTGGCGTTGTGCCGGATCCAGCAGGTCGGTGTTGGGCCAGAACGCGTGGAAGGTGGCCAGATTGTTGAGGGTGGTCGCTGCTATACCTGCATCAACCTGTGCGTCGAAGGTGTGCCGCTCCACCTGCCCGGGCCACAGCAGCGCGGCCGGCCAGGTGAGGGTGCGGCTGGCAGGATCGTAGCTGACTCCTGGATCCAGCGTGTCCAACACAGGTGTCAACCCCGCCGGAAGGGTATCGCTGATGGCTACCAGCGCATCTTGCCAACCTGCGTTGCGCGCTACCAGGACGAAGCTGACCGTGTCGCCGGGCCGGACCCGGGTGGGCGTGGCTGTCACGCTGCTGCCGCCAAGATCAGGTGAACTCAAGGGGAACTTGAGCACGCGGGCGATCTCGTAGGCGTTCTCCAGGTTGCCGGCCTGATCCTGGGACTGACCGGTGAAGATGTGGTAACCGGCGCCGAATTGGTTGGTGTCGGTGTAGACCCAGTTGAACTCGATCTCGGGTTGCCCGAAAAGGGGATGCCACGCCCCGATGTGATGGGCCGACGTCCAAGCCATCCCGTCGTAGTTCAGGTCCATGCCGCTGCGGCCTGAGAGATCGTCGGCAATTGCGCCGGCCAGCACCAGTTCCTGGTTGCCCACGGTGTTGGTGACCACCTGGGCAATCCAGGCGCCCGGGCCCTGTCCTCCAACCACGTGGGAGTCCGGCGGGGTCCTGTCGATCTTAAAGGTAGTCGAAACCGGCTCCGAGATATGGCCTGCGAGGTCGGTGGCACGGGCGTACAACGTCGTTCCTGCCGTGTCGGCCGCAAACGCCAGCGGCGCCGTGTAGAGCTGCCAGGTGACGCCATCGGTGCTGACTTCGACGGTGAGGACGCCGGATCCGGGTGTGTCGGTGGCGACTACGGTCACGGTGAAGCGGGGTGACGTACCAGCCGTTGTTGCCGGTGGGCCAGGCCGGGTCAACGACCAGCTCCACCTGGGGCGCATTGGCGTCCACACGGATGGCCCGGTGCGCGGTGCCGCTCCACTGGCCGCCATCGCTGGCAGCCCGCACGTGCATGTGCCAAATGCCGTCTGTCAGTTGCGGGTAGGTGACCTCGTTGGCCAGTCCTTTGATGCGCTCCCCAGTCGCCGTGTCCGGGGCGCCGTCCAGTTGCCAGCTGTAGCCCGCTATCACCGCCGGGTCGCCGGCCGGCTGGGTCCAGGTGAAGGTAGCCGTGTTGGCAGTGTACCAGGTGGCTTCGTCGGGGTGCGTCGGGCTGGTGAGCAGGGGCACGGTTGGCGTCAGAGCAGGGCTGGCAGGGGCGACTGCCGGCAAGGCCGCTGACGCTGTGCTTTCGTAATACGTGGGCACCCAGTAGTCCAGCACCAGAAACGCCTGATTGCCCCCTCCGCTGGACTTGGCCTCTTGCAGCCAGACATAGGGAGCGAAGGAGTAGGTAGGCTGCTGAGGAGTGTTCGGAGGTCCAGCGATGTCGGTATCGAAGCTCACCTCTTCGGACCACGAGAGGATGTGGGCATTCTTGGTGGTGGTGCCCGTGGACACCTCGGCGCCGCTGCCCCTGACCTCCATCCCCAGGGAATAGGTGTTGGCAGTGCTGCTGCCTTCGATCTGCTCGTTCTCGTTCCCAAAACCTATGGTGGGCCCACCGCCCGAATAGCCCGGATCCACCAACGTGGCATTGCCGTTGTAGACATGCACGAGCTGCCCCGGCACGGCCTGCTCGCGGCCATCACGCCAGGTGATCTTGAAGGTCTCGTCGTCGATGTTGGCAGGAACGCCCTGGGGCCACAGCTCTGGCTCGCCCGGCCACCCCCACACCTGGACTTCGGCCAGCTGCAGATAGTTCGCGCCGGCCAGCTGCACCCGCACATAGCGACCCCGCTGGCCCACCGGCACAATGGTGGTAGTCCCTTGTACAGGGCCAACGTAGTGATTCCAGATGCCTGCAGCGACCAACTGGTTGGGATCGTTGGAGGCAAAGGGCTCCTCCGATACGAAAACGTAGAAATTCTGCAGCCGGTTTCCGCAGCAGTCGGTCCGATTCCATAGCTGGATCCCGTCGATCTGCTGCACACCGCCCAGATCCACCTGCCACCAGGCGTAGGTCACGTTGCTGGTGATGGATACGGAGTTGTGCAAGTAGTTGCCATCGGTGTTCCCATCCACGGCCCGGGAGGCAGCGGCCGATTGGTAGATCCCCGACTGGGTGGCAGATGTCCCCAGTCCCTGGGCCAGATTGATGCCCACCGGCACCCACGACGACGGATAGGTGGCAAGGCCGGTGGTGTACCACCACTCCAGGGTGTGGGCCGTGTTCTGCGCCAGCATTGGCACGCAGACGTCCATGTTGCCCCAGGTGGGCTCGTTGTAGCGGTAGCAGCAGGTGTCTGTCTTCACCATGTTCAGGTTGGCAAAGCTGGGCGCGTCCCCTGGTATGGTGGGATCCACCTCCCAGGGTGCCCTGGTGTAATACCTGCCCCCGTCGGCGTGGGTGGTGGTTTGTTGATCCTCGACGAAACACGACTTCTCCCACTCATAGGTGAAGGAGGGACCGACATCTTCAACTTGATAGCCGAGGGTAACAGAACCTCCGATCATGTAATCGGTGCCTGTGACGGTTCCCTGGCCCTGGCTCGATTCGTACCCAAAGATAGTCTTGGCGTCCGTATAGTTGCGACCCCATTCCTCGTCGGGCCCATGGGGCGGGGCATGGATCACCGAGACGATGTTCATCTCCGGCTTGGCGTACCAGTTCCCGGTGTAGGTCCCGTACCTGCTGTTGCCGTCCACATCGCCCACGTCCAGCCAGAAACTCCCGAACTTGTGGCTGGAGGTGATGCGATGCGAGGCGTACGCATCGGACAGCCCGGCCTCCGCATTGAAGGCGTAGATCCGGAGGTCGCCGTCATCGAAGGGGTATACCCGGCCAAGCACAATCTCGTCCTTTCCGTCATCGTCCAGCTCGCCAGTGGCCACGTTCACGAAGCTGAGAATCGTCTCATCTTCGGTGAACGCCGGAATCTGCTGGCTGCCAATCCGGTGTACAGGCTTGTCCGGAACAGGCAGGGCGGATCCCCTTCGTCATGGTTTGGGCAGTTGGTCGACCAATCAGGGTGTGCTACCGGGATGTAGTCGAAGGTCTGCAGGACCGGCTGCCACGCCTCGCTGAAACTGGTCGTTGACTCCCAGTGAAAGGTGCCCAGGCCAACGGCGATCTCGTCCACACCGTCGCCATCCAGGTCGCCGGCAGACAGCGAGACGGTCTGGGCGGCTCGCGGATTGTGGTTGCCCAGCGTGGTATTGATGTACACCTGGTCGTCCATCACGAAGCGGTCATCAAGATGGGTGGTGCCGTGAATCTCCTGCACGAACTTGAGGGCCAGCAATTGGAACCTCGGGTCACCGTCATCTCCCGTGCGGAAGCCGAGGATTGCTTCATCGCGCCAGTCGCCGTCCACGTCGCCGACGGTCACGTCGATAGGGCGCCAATTGCCATAGTTAGTATATAGGAGCTCATTCTTGGCAACGTTGTCCCGATCATGGTTGGTCCAGTACTGGTTGTACAGCGGCGTCATGCTGCCGTCGTCGTTGCGGCGCAGGATCACCACATGCAGATGCTTGCTGCCGTCCTTCATCACTGTGACGATCTCATCCCTGAAGCCATCGCCGTTCAGGTCTCCTACGGCCACGGCCACATAGGCTACGTCTCCCAGCCCGGTGGAATCCCGGTCATCGGTCCAGTTGCCGTAGTCCCGGTTGACTGTGTGCGCGATGGCGCCGCTGGCATCCCCGTTGAGCAGGACAACGTGGATAGCGTTGTAGTCGTCTTCGAAGGCGATCGCCACCTCTTCGTCGTCACCTGAGCGATCCAGGTCGCCGCTGTCGATGTCTATCCACTTGATATGGTCCCCTTTGTAGACATCGCCATCGCGATACCAGGCTGGGCCTGCCGTGCCGGACGCGCTGCTGATGGCGCTGAGACGGTCGCTCTTGTCGGTAAAGGCCGAGACACGCTCCACCCTGCCGTCGCCGTTCAGGTCGGCTGCGGTGGCGGACACGTCGTGCACGTGGGTGAGCGCGTCGATGTCGGTGTAGGTGACCGATGTGGGGAGGCTCAGCCCGCTTTCGCTGGTATCCAGAACGTAGTTGCGGAGGTAGTAGTCGTCATGCCAGTGCCGGGCGGCAACGACGATCTCATCCTCCGAACGGAGCTTGACCCGGTCGCCGGTGGGCGGCGGATCGGTGGGGCAGGGTATGGGCGTGGGCGTAGAGGAGACGCCCTCCGCCGCCGGCGGAGTGGCCAGACCCTGCGAATAGGCGGGTGCCTGGACCTGGCTCAAGACCAGAACCACCAGGCATAACGTCGCCGGCGGGACTATCACAGCGACGAACTTCCGACGGAACAATGCCCATGCCTTGGTTATCATGCAGTCCTCCTTTGCGAACCTGCAACTCAGCTGTGCCGTTTACACAGGGCAGATCGATGAGCCAATTCTGTTTGCCGGCGATGGCTTCTCTTTTCTATGCTTGGCCTACGGGGTAACCAGCCCAAAGACCGGGTCAAACGTATCGAGCATGCTCAGCAGTTCGCCGAGCTTCTTGCCGTCGCCATCCATCTGGATGTTTCCGTCTGCCACCTCCTGGCTGAACTGTGTCTGCCCAAGAATGATGCCATTCAGGGTCGGCCGCGCCAGGGTCAAGGTCAAAACAGCATCTGGATCTTGCCAGTTGCCGCGGTAGGTCAGGGCGGAATTGCGGAGTGTCAACGCGTACGCCTCGCCGGTATCAGTGAAGTTCCAGTTAATGACCATCTCCTTTCCATCAGCCAACGCGGCGTTCAGGCGCACGCCCAGATAGTCGAAGACCAGCGGAACGGTCATCGCCTTCAGGGTGTCGGCGCCCCGGTTGGCGCTTGCTGCCGGAGCATCTGGCACGCCGTTGCGCAGCTCGTAGGCGCCCGCCAGGTACCAGTTGCGCCACGTTCCCGCTTCGGCCTGGTAACCCAGCTGTTCCAGCGCGTCGGCCTCCAGGGCGCGTGCTTCCTCGTTGCCGGGGTCAGCAAACACGACCTGGCTCATGACCTGTGCCACCCAGCGATACTCTCCCTTTTCGAAGTCCTCGCGCGCCCGTGCGATTGCCGCATCGGCGCCGCCCATATACGCCACGAATTTCTTGCCTGCTTCCGTTGGCGGCAACGCATGGAGGTTGGCCGGGTTACCATCATACCAGCCGAGGTATTTCTGATAGATGGCCTTGGCGTTGTGGCTCAGCGTGCCGTAGTAGTCGTGGGTGTACCATTGCTCATCCAGACCGGCCGGGAGCTTGAGCATCTCTGCGATCTCGCTGCCGATATAGCCCTGGTTGAGCAGCCGCAGCGTCTGGTCGTGCAGGTATTCGTACAGGTCGCGCTGATCGGCAAGGAACCCGAGAACGTTCTCCTGTCCCCATGTCGGCCAGTTGTGTTGCGCCAGTACGACGTCCGTCTTGTCGCCATACAGCGCAATCAGTTCGTCCAGCGACTGCGCCCACAGCTTGGCGTCGCGTACCTCGGCGCCCCGCAAGGTCAGAATATTGTGCAGCAGCGGGCACGCGATCTCGGCCGCGTCCAGCACCTTGAACTGGGGGAAGTAGACCGTCATCTCCGACGGTGCTTCGGTGCCCGACACCATCTGAAACACCATCTCCACGCCGTCCACTACGCGCGTCTCACCTGTTTGGCTGATGATATCAGTGGGCGCAATCAGGGAGCCCGTACCGTTGGAGTTGGCCTTTCCCAGACCTGAGTCGACCTGACTGGTAGCGCCAGGGGGCAGGAACTTCCCGTACTGGTACGCCGCGCGGCGTTCCATGGCGTTGCCTGCAAAGACGTTTTCCCTGACAACCGCCTCCAACCAGCCGTCTGGCGCAAGCACTACCGTCTTGCCCGTAGCCACATCATCGTCAGAGATGACCCCTTTGACGCCGGCGTAGTGGTCGTGGTGGCTATGGGTGTACAGCACAGCTACCACCGGCTTCCGGCCTCGCTCCTGACCATACAGGTCCAGCGCGGCCTGCGCGGTCTCAGTGGAACCCAGGGGATCGATGACGATCAGGCCTGTGTCGCCCTCAACAATGGTCATGTTGGCAAGGTCAAAGCCGCGCACCTGATAGATGCGGTCCGTGACCATAAAGAGGCCATTATTCATGTTGAGCTGCGCCATGCGCCAGAGGCTCGGGTTGACCGAAGGCGGGGGATCCTGCTGTTGCAGAAAATCGTAGCCCGCCAGCGACCAGACCACGCTGCCATCGTCGCCGGTGATGACGACCTCCGGCAGGGTGGCGATGAAGCCGCGCCGGGCGTCCTCGAAATCCTGCTGGTCCGTGTAGGGAAGCGTGTCCAGCAGCGCCTGGTTGGCCCCTTGCGTGACCGCTGTGGCATCTTTCGACGCCAGCATATCGTCTGGCGCGACAGTTGCCACGACTGGCGGCTGAGCCGGCGTGTTTTCGGTTGTCGCCGACGGCTGGGCAGAAACGCGCTGCAGCGTCTCCATCAGCAAGTCCATAAGCCCGGAAACAGTGGCGATCTCCAGCCGCTCGTTGGGCGTATGCACGTCGTGCAGCGTCGGCCCAATGGAGATAGCGTCCATCCCCGGATAGGTGCCGACGATGGTGCCGCACTCCAGCCCGGCGTGAATCGCCGATACGACCGCTTCCTGGCCGGTCTGTTCCCGATAGACATCCTGCATGAGCAGCACGATCGGCGACTCGGGGTTGGGCTTCCAGCCGGAGTAGCGGCCGTTCACCGTGACCGGCACACCGGCAAGATCTGCCACGCTGGCGATCATCTGGTTCACGTCATCCAGTTCGCTGTCCACCGAGCTGCGCGGCAGGCTGGTCGTCGAGATGACGCCATCCCCGACCGACACGATGCCAAGATTGGTCGAGGTTTCGACGAGGCCGGGTACCGCATCGCTCATGCGCAGCACGCCCTGGGGCATGGCATAGAGCGCGTCGAGCACTCGTTGCTGGTCGGTCGCGTCCATGATTTGACCCGGCAGGGCTACCGGCGTCGCTTGCGCCGCCACGCCGGGATCGGCAAGGGACAGTTCGCTTTTGACGATCGCATCGAATGCCTGCACGTACTCTTGAAACGCTTCCGCCTGATCCTCGGGCAAGGTCACCACGGCGGTCGCCTCGCGCGTGATGGCATTGGCGGCGTCACCGCCCGCGATGCTGGCCAGCCGAACGCCATACTGCCCGACAGCCGGGCTGAGCAGGCGCACCAGCAGCTTGGTCGCGTGGCCGCGGCCCTTGTCGATGTCCACGCCCGAGTGGCCTCCCTGAAGGCCGCTGACAGTCACGCTGTAAGCTATTGTGCCGTCGGGAACCGCCACTTCGCCATAGGTGGCATCGATGGTCACATAGTCCCCGCCGGCGCTGCCGATCGTGAACTCGCCTTCGGTCTCCGAATCCAGGTTGATCAGGATGCCACCCTGCAGCATGTCGGGTTGAAGACCCAGGGCGCCATCCATACCGTCTTCCTCGTTGACGGTAAACAGCGCCTCGATTGGCCCTAACGGCGTGTCCTGCTCCTGCAGCACCGCCATTGCCATGGCCATGCCGATTCCGTCGTCCGCACCCAGTGTCGTACCGTCGGCCACCACAAAGTCGCCGGCCACGAAGGCGTCGATGGGGTCGGTCAGGAAGTCATGATCAGACTCCGCAGTCTTTTGCGGCACCATGTCCATGTGGGACTGAAGGACGACGCCCTGCGCATTCTCCAACCCCGGGCTGGCCGGCTTGCGGATCAACACGTTGCCCGCGTCGTCGACAACGGTCTCCAGCCCCAGGTCCCGACCGAACTGCACCAGGAAGTCGCGCACCTGTTCTTCGTGGTGCGAGGGCCGCGGGATCTGGGTCAGGTCATAGAAGTTCTGCCAGACGACCTGCGGCTGCATAGTCGCAACGGCATCCTTGAGCGGCACCATGGTCGCCGTCGAGACGGCCGTCGCGGTGACAGGAACCGTGGTGTCCGCAGATGTCTCAGCTTCGTCAGGGCTGGCCGGCTCGGCGGTCGCTGCATCGCACGTGCCGTTGTAATACCCCCTGGCGTCGCACTGTACGCCGCCCGGAAGCGTACAGACGCCCTGCTCGTCCTGCGCGCCGCTGTTGCCGGTGATGGCGTAGGTTCCGCCTGTGATAGCGCAGTAGCGCCCGGCCGGTGTTGCGTAGCCGGTGACCTTCACACCGCCCACGGGACACTCGCCGCGCAGCAGCGCCCACTCTTCGCATTGGCGGTTGTCTTCGAAGTAGCATACGCCGAACTGCCCACCACTGCTTGCGCCCCGGGTTACGGGGTCGCTGCGTGTCTCGATCTCCAGTGTTCCGCCCTGCGTGATGCAGTTCTGGGAGGCCGGATTGGCAAGGGCGACGGTCGGTTGCACGGCAGACGACGGTGCGGAGGGCGCGGGCGATGCCGCAACACAAGATCCCAACAGAATGACAATCAGGATCAGAGGTACTATAAGAATCGTAGTGGTTTTCATAGGTTCGCTCCTGAAATCAGGTTGACTGCTCACCCGTCACTTTCAGTTCCGCTGCAATGCCAGATGAGCAGTTTCAGTTGATGTAGACCCCGTACTGAATTATCTTCTACCTGGTATGGGTCTATCGGCCTCAGCATGGTGTTACTTGTTCGACAGAAGATCCAGGATCTTCTGCTTGATCACTTCCTTTTTGTCCGGGTACTCCTGAAATGTCTCCACGTGGGCGTTCATTGGCTCGCTGAACAGATTGTCCAGAAAGGTCTGGCGGTCGAAGAAGCTGTAACGCTCCTTGGGATCGAGGTACAGGTTGAACAGCTTGGGCATCGGATAGGCCTCTTGCACGGTGGCAGATTCGCCGTTGACGACGTCTTGCTCGTCAAAAGACATGCCGGCGACCATGAACTTGTACTCGGCCACGCGCAGCCCGCTGAGCGTTTGCCCAAGCCAGAAATACACGTACTTGCGGTTTGACTGGCCATCATCCGCCACCAGAAACGACGTCTGATCGATGCCGTCGAGGTACTGGTCGTCGGGAGGGCGGTAGGCAACGCCGGCCAGGGCGGCTGATGTAGTGAACAGGTCGGCCAGATCGAACACCTCGTCCGAGACCCGGCCCGGCTTGATCATCCCCTTCCAGTAGGCGACTGCCGGCACTCGCACGCCTCCTTCCCAGGTCGAGCCGATGCCGCCGCGGAAGGGTGTGTAGCCTGCATCGGGCCACGGTTCCATCATCGGGCCGTTGTCCGAGAGAACGAAGATCAGCGTGTTGTCGAGCTGGTCTGTGTCGTCGAGCGTCTTGACCAGACGGCCCACGATGTCGTCCATCTCCACCATGCAGTCCTTGTAGGGGTACTTCGCCGGCGATTTGCCCTTGAACCTGGCGCTGGGGTAGTTCTTGACGTGCGCGCCGCGCGTGCAGTGGTAGAGGAAGAACGGCTGATCTCTGCCGGCCACTCTTTCTATGAAATCCTCGGCGTAGGCCGCGAACTTCTGATCGCACTCGGAGATTGCATCGATGGTCAGCTCCTCCAGGTTCTCGACCTCCTTCCCCTTGACTGCGTGGACGAGGTAATGGTCGAAACCTTCGGCCTCGGCGAAGGCCTGGCGCTCCGGTCTGAGTACCCACTCGGGCATCACGCTTTCATCCCGCCAGTCCGTGTACAGGCCGGACCAACCCAGAAAACCGTAGAAATCGTCGAAACCAACGTTCTGCGGCTGCGATCCCTCGTCCTCGCCGCAGTGCCACTTGCCGATCGCCTGGGTCACATAGCCGGCCTCGCTCAGCACCTGAGCAAGAGTGGTCTCGTTTTCCAGGACGCCCGGCTGACCGGCGAAGCCCGGATGTAGCGCACCCGTCCGCATCGGCAGGCGTCCGGTGAGCATGGTGACGCGCGTCGGCGTACAGGAGGGCTGCGAGTAGGCCGAGAGGAGGTGCAGACCCTCCTGTCCCAGGCGGTCGATGTTGGGCGTCGGCGCGCCGGCCAGCAGGCCACCGCCGTTGATGCCGATGTCACCGTACCCCACGTTGTCCATGAGAAAGATCAGGATGTTTGGCTTCTTACCGGTCTTCTTCTCCAGCGCGGCCAGCTTGCGCCGCGCCGCGGCCGCCTGGTCGTCGTGCGGGATCACCGGTTCCATGTTGGCGGCGATCTGCACGGTCTGCGCGATCAGCGGGTCGACAGGCCCGGCTGTCTGCAGACGCTGCCGCAAGTTGGATTCCAGCATCGGCGCAAGGCGCGCCGTCGCAGAGTTTCCGGCCGGGCTGGTTCGGGCGTTGCCGGCGGCGGCTCCGACAACCTTTGCCGGCAGCACGCTGCCCAGCCCAGCGGCGGCGGCGCCGGCACCGCAGATCTTGACGAAATCACGTCGGGAAACTTCCATGGTGCGCTCCTGCGAATGAGTTGAGGTGGTCAGGACTGCCAGTCCTTCGGAGGACTGGCAGTCCTGGGCCGTGTGGCCGTGTTGGTTAAGACTGCCAGTCCTGGGCTTTCACCAGGTCCGATCAGCGCCAGACGGTGCGCGCGGGCATCAGGACCGACTCTGCCACGACGAGATCAGGCATGCTGCCGGACAGCACGGCCCGCTGAGCCGTCCACACCGCGCCCGGCTGCAGATCGCCCAAGATCACCACCCGCTGGCCTGGATCGGGGCTGGCGCACAGGTAGTTGATGCGCTCGCCGTCCACGCCGCCGGTAGCGCCGGTGGCAAACTCGCACACGGCGCCGTCGGACAGTTCCACCAGCCAGGCATGGCCCGTGGTATCGACGGGCACGCTGGCCGGCGGCAGCGGCTCGCTCAGATCAAGGGCAAAGCTGGCCTCGGACGTCACCGGACTGGCGCCGCAGATCACGTCGCCGTCGACGGCAAGGCACGGATCGTAGATCGAGTTGCCGACGAAGCAGCGCCAGGCGTCCGCCCGCCAGGCAGCCAGCGAGTTGACCCAGCAGCGACCGGCCTGCGGCTCACCGGTGGGCGGTCCCGGCGTGTAGGTGATGACTTGCGTCGCCGTGATGACTCCGGCGCCCAGATCGGCCTCCTGACCAGACCGGTCCTCGCCAGCGGTGGTCGTCAGGAGAAACGACGCGGCCGGAGCGGGCAGTGCGCCGCCGGCTGGTGCGCCTGCCAGACAGCCCCTCAGGTAGTCGACGCTCGCTGCCAGCGCAGCCACCAGCCCGTCGCCGGTAAAGCTGTGGCTCAGGTTGGGCAGCGGCACGAAGTTGAACAGCTTGTCGTTGGCCTCCAGCTCCTGGATGAAGTTGACCGTGTTCTGCAAGTGGACGTTGGTGTCGTCCAGGCCGTGGATCAGCAGGGGCCGGGCCTCGATCTGGCCGGCGATGTCGAGGAGGTTGGTGGCCGCGTATCCGTCCGGGTTCTTGTCCGGCGTGCGCATGTAGCGCTCGGTGTAGATGGTGTCGTAGTAGCTCCAGTCGGTGGGCGCTGCGCCGGCCACGCCGCAGCGAACGACCTCCGGCGCGTGCAGAAGGGCGTACAGCGTCATGTAGCCGCCAAAGGACTTGCCGTCCGTGCCGATGCGAGTCGCGTCCACGTAGGGCAGCGTCTGCAGGTACTCGATGCCCGCCAGTTGATCATCTAGCGCAGCCTTGCCCAGCTCGCCGAAGATGGGTGACTCAAAGGCGTGGCCGCGTCCGAAGCTGCCCCGGTTGTCCAGCCGCCACACCAGGAAGCCCTCTTCTGTGTAGAGCACGTCGCGCTCGATGATGTTGAAGATGTTGGTCGTGCCGTAGCGGTCGGAGACCATCTGCAGGCCGGGGCCGCCGTACCAGTGCACCACCACCGGGTATTGCCGCGCCGGGTCGAAGTTCTCCGGCTTGACCAGTTGCGCGTACAGGTCGGTCCCGTCGTGGGCCTTGACGGTCAGGAACTCGCGTGCCACCTGCGGCAGGTCCAGGGCCGGACCGGCGGCCTCCGCCAGCACCTGCACATCGCCGCCGCCGGTCGGGACAATCGTCGTGACCGGCGGCGTATCGACGTCGGAGAACTGGTCTACCAGGTACGCGCCATCGGCTGACAGCGCGGCCAGGTGGAAGCCCGGCTGTTGCGATACCTGCTCGATCTCGCCGCCGGCGATGTTCACGCGGTCGATCTGGCGCTGCAGCGGGCTGGTGCGGGTGGTGATGACGTACGCCCAGCTTCCCTCCGGATCGACGTGGACGGGACGGCCCGGCGTGAGCAGGTTGTAGGCCGACGAGTCGATCATCCAATCTCCCTGGGTCACCTGCCGGACGAGCTCGCCCTCTGCTGTGTACAGGTAGAGGTGCATGAACCCGTCGCGCTCCGAGATCCAGAGGAACTGCGAGCCGTCGCCGATGAAGACGGGTGCCGCATAGCGATCTTCGTTGATCCAATCGGAGGCGGTCTCCGTGATCAGCGCCCGCAGCTCGCCGCTCTGCGGCGTCCACCTGTTGAGCGCCAGCTCGGTGTGATCGCGGTTGACCGTTATGTAGAGCGCGTGTTTGGAGTCGGGCGTCCAGGTGAAGAAGGGCAGCACATATTCGGCGCCCTCGGGCAGCGGCACCTCCAAAGGCGGCGCAGTCGAGCCCTGCGCCAGCGCGTGAAGCATGGCGATGGGGTTGGCCGTGCCCACGGTCGGGTAGCGGGTGTAGCTGACCGTGGCCGGCACGGGGCGGTAGTCCGTGACCGGGTCCTGGTTGACGGCGCTTTCGTCCAGCCGCAGGTAGATCAGCCAGGCCCCGTCGGGCGACCAGGCGTAAGCCGGTTGTGCCGCGCGCGTCGCCAGTTCCTCGGTGTACACCCAGTCCAGCGTCCCGTTGAAGACCGTCTCGCCGCCGTCGCTGGTCAGGCGCTGGACATCGCCGCTGGCGATGTCCAGCAGGTACAGGTCGTTGCCCTGCACGTAGGAAACATGCGTGCCTTCCGGCGTAAACATGACACTGGTCGGATCGCCGCTGCCTGCGCCTAGCGGCGTCAGCTCGCCGGTCGCCGCGTCCAGCAGCCACGGCGACTCGTCGCCGGTCAGCAACAGACGGTTGCCGTCGGGGGACCACTGAGCCGAGGTGACGTCGATGTTGCCAGGGCTACCGGCCGGATCGAGCAGCAAGCGCTTCTCACCGCTGGCCGCGTCGTACAGCCAGAGTATATCCTGGCCGTCCTGCGGCCCCACGTAGGCCAGCTCAGCCCCGACTGGGCTCCAGTTGAAGCCAGACGGACTGGGACCCGCCAGCGCACCGGGTGCGGTGAGCTCACGCGGCGTCACCCTGCCTGCGCTCTCTGCCTGCAGCGTAGGTTGCCCACCTTGCAAGATTGGCGGAACATCCGCAGCCGCCGGGTCAGCAGGCATCAACGAGGCAGCATTACAGGCTGAGAGCCGCAAAATGAGAAACAGACTAAAAGGATCGTTGTTTTCACAGTGATCTCCCGCTGTAATGAGAAAGGTATGGACGCCCGCGGTCGCGCAGCCGGAGAGCTCCACTGGCCTCTCCACTCCACACTCACGGTGGGTCTCTCGTCTCCCGAACGTCCGCCATGAGCTGCACCAGGAATGCAAACATCTCCTCGGCATTGCCAAATGCCAGACATTCCCCGGTATGCGGGTTTTCGAGGGAGGCGCGCCAGACCGGCAAACCGTCACGACTGCCGGCCTGCCACATCCGCAACATGTAAGCCACGTAGGTTTTCGGGAAGCCAATTTGGCCTTCTACTGGCATTGCCTTGAACTCTCCGCAAGCAACGAACGCCATGCCGTCCCTGCGTCCGCGCAGCAAGCGATTCTCCGGTTCACCGGTAGGAGCTTCGGCGGCGTTGACCCCGGTGAATACCCGGTTTCGTCCGGTTTCAGACGCAACGCACACTCTCATTTCAACATACCCACGTGGCCAAAACGTGGCCTGTGCGACCGAAAAGTGCCCTGCCTGCGTAATCGTTCACCCAATAAATGCGGCCAGCTTGCCGAACTGCCAGGACGATGGTCAGCAAGCGTGAATCATTCCGCAAAAAGGGTTGATTTGAGCGCACAAACGTAATAAAATAGTAACAAAGAACGACCGGCGGTTTATCGTCCCCCGCTGGCGGTTTCTTCCCGGCAATCCCCGATGACACGACTCTCCCTGTCCTTCCTCGGAGGCTTTCAGGTTCACCTTGACGGCCGCCCTCTATCTGAGTTCAAGTCCGCGAAGTCGCGCGCACTCCTGGCCTACCTGGCGGTCGAGGCTGCCCGGCCGCACCGCCGCGAGACATTGGCCGGCTTGCTGTGGCCGGAGAGAACTGACCGCGACGCGCTCAGCAACCTGCGCTACACGCTGGCGAACGTGCGCAAAGTGATCAGTGACCGCACCGCTGAACCGCCGTTCCTGCTGATCAGCCGTGATACGCTTCAGTTCAATCGCAACAGCGATCATTGGCTGGACGTGGCGGACCTTGAAATCCGGACCAGCAACGCGCTGGCTCACTGGCCGGACGTCTCCCTCCTCGACGATCTGAAGCTTGCGCTATCTCATTACCGCGGCAGGTTTCTGGAGGGTCTGTCGGTAAGCGACGCCGCGCCCTTCGAAGAATGGGTCGTTCTGCGTCGCGAGCAGATTGCGCATCAGGTAACAGCCGTCCTCGGAGCATTGGTGGAAGACCTCACGGCTCGCGGCGAGCTGAAGAAGGCAGAAGTGTATGCCCGCCAGCGGGTAACCCTGGAACCGTGGAGCGAAGAAGCTCAGCGCTCATTGATCCGCATCCTGGCGCTTGCCGGGCAACGCAACACCGCGTTGCACCAGTTTCAGATATGCCGGCGCATCCTTCTTGAAGACCTGGGCGTAGAGCCTGCCGAAGAAACCGTTGCGCTTTGCGAGGCAATACGCAAAGGAAAGAAGGTACCCGATGAGAAACCGTCCCGACTTGGACACACGGAAAGCTCACGACAGGCGGAGACGTTTGCTAACCGCTGGTCTGCGCTTCCCCTCCTCCCCGCACACCCGCCGGTTGTTTCACGAGAGAGCGAGTTCGGCCGACTGAGCGCCGCACTGAAGAATGCTCTGGACGGCCGGGGACATGTGCTGTTCATCACCGGGGAGGCTGGCAGCGGCAAGACGGTGCTGCTGGACGAGTTCGCGCGCCGGGCCATGCAGGGGCATCCCGACCTGCTCGTAGCCCGCGGTTCCTGCGACGCGGCCATCGGTATCGGTGATCCGTACCTGCCGTTCCGCGAGATCTTCCAACTGCTCACCGGCGACATCGAGGCTCAGCGCGCGGGCAGCACGCTCACCCGCGATCACGCCAGCCGGCTATGGGCAGCGATCCCCGACGCCGTACAGGCGCTGGTCAGCCAGGGACCTGACCTGATCGACATCTTCGTGCCGGGCGCTGCGCTGGAACTGCGGCTGGAGGCGTTTGCGCACCGAACACCGACAGCAGCTTCATTGGCAGAGCTGCTCCACTCGCGAGCGGATACCAGAAATACCCGGCAGTCTCTGGAGCTTGCCGACATCTGTGAGCAGGCGACCCGTGTGCTGCAAACCCTGGCGCGCCGCCAACCCCTGTGTCTGGTGCTGGACGACCTGCAATGGGCAGACACCGCTTCGGTGAATTTACTCTTTCACCTGGGCCGCCGCCTGGCAGCCAGCCGCATCCTCGTGCTGGCAGCCTACCGGCCCGATGCCATTGCCGGACCATCGGAAGCGGGGCGACACCCGCTGAAACTGGTGGTCAACGAGTTGCAGCGCGTCTCCGGCGCAGCGCCCATCGACCTTGACGCCTGTGACGGTACACGCTTCATCGATGCTCTGCTGGACAGCGAGCCCAACCACCTGGACGCCGATTTCCGGGCCATGCTCCTGCGCCAGACCGAAGGACATCCCCTGTTCACCGTGGAACTTCTGCGCGGCATGGAAGCGCAAGGCAGCCTGCTGCGCGACGAACGAGGATGCTGGACGGAAGGGCCGTCGCTGCACTGGAACAACCTGCCGACGCGCGTGGAAGCCGCCATTGCCGAGCGCATCGACCGGCTGCCCGACAGTTGTCGAACGCTCCTGGCTGCCGCCAGCATCGAGGGCCAGGAATTCACTGCGGAGGCGGTGGCCGGTGCCTTGAACACAGCGGAGCGCGATGTCGTCCAGTGCCTCAGCAGCAACCTGGACGAGAGACACCGGCTGGTGGCCGCCACCAGCTTCCGGCGCCTGGGAACGCAAAAGATCTCGCGCTATCGCTTCAGGCACTACCTGTTCCGGCGCTACCTCTACGAACAACTGGACGCCGTACAACGGGCAACCCTACACGAGGCCTTCGGCAACGCGCTGGAAGCTCTGTATGCGACAGCGCCCGATGAGTTGGAAACGCTGGCATCGCGGCTGGCCAGGCACTTCGAAATGGCGGGAAACCCCATGCACGCAGCGGAATACTGCCTGCGCGCCGGCCGGCGGGCTAGTCGTTTGGCTGCGCACGAGGATGCACTGAACCACTTGAACCGCGGCCTGGCGCTGTTACAGCCGCTTCCCGAGAACCCGGAGCGGGAACGGATGCGAATGGAGCTGCAACTGGCGACCGTTCCGCCACTCAGCTACACACGCGGGTTCTGGTCCGAAGAGAGCAGCCAGGCACTGGAGCGGGCTTTTGCGTTCTCACGACATCCAGACCTGGCCGGCCACGCGGATCTTTGGTCGGTGTCAGCCGCGATAGCCTACTTCCGACTCTGGTCAGCACAACCGGAACAGGCATTGGAGATCAGCTGCGACCTGGCAAGGCAAGCCAAAGCCAGCCAGAATGAGTTGGAGTTGCAATGGGCGCACAGCCTGGCGGGTTTCGCCTACGTGCTTCAGGGGCGGTTTTTGTTAGGCCAGCACCATCTGGATCAGGCGCTGCAACTTTCCGGTTCCATACCACGCACGCACGACAGCCTGCTGTTCGGCATCAACGTCGAATGTATGGCCCTGGCTTGGAAGGCCGTTGCGATTTGGGTGCTCGGCTATCCAAATCAGGCAGCGCAATGTCTGGAATCGGCTCTTTCACTCGCCCAGCGAACTAACAACTCAATCACACTTGCCCATCTGCAGAGCATGTCGAGTTTCATATTCTTCCTGTGCGCTCGCGACCATGCGGCGGCCAGACAGCATGTTCAGGCTGTCAGAGAAGCGAGCAATATCGTGCCGCCGTTTAGCGCCCTGGCTGACAGCCTCTCCGGCATGGATGGTGCCGGTAACAGCGAAACCGACCAACTGCTGCAGCAAATGCGCCAGGGTCTGGCCAGGTATCAAACCACCGGCAGCGGTCTTGGGCGCGTCGGACAATTATTACTTCACGCCCGCAGCCACGCCGATGCCGGACTGACACAGACAGGTCTCAGTATTCTGGATGACGCTCTTGAGTGGATGAGTGCCACTGGCGTGGCCGGCTTTGAAGCCGAAGTCAGACGCTTGCGCGGAGAACTTCTTCTCATGGATCAAACTACCCCCCGCGATCAAGCGATTCGCGACGCAGCCGCGACATTTCGAGAGGCCATCGCCGTGGCACGCCGGCAGGAAGCACGTTGGTGGGAACTGAGGGCGACGGTCAGCCTGTGCCAACTCCTGGTTAACACTGACTTGGGAACCGAAGTGGGCAAGACAGAGTTGGAGCACCTACTTTCGGCGATCTACGATTCGTTGGGCGAGGGGTTCGACATGCCCGATTTGCTCGAAGCTGCAATGCTGCTACAGGCGTTGCGCCGAACAAAGGCACAGCAGAACGAAAGCTAGCAAGAGGGTAACGAAACAAAATGCGCGAGCACCGTTTGGTGTCTCGCGCATTCGATGATTCTAACGCAACGCGGCTCACCAGGAGCCATTGGAGACACCGCGGGTAGCTGGACGGGGCGCACTGGCCGCTGTAATAGGCCCAGACGTCGCACTCGCTGCCGTCCTTGAACGTGCAGGTGCCCTGCTCGTTCTCGGCGCCACTTTCGCTGGTGACCGTGTAAGTGCCGCCGGTGATGGCACAGTATTGAGCAGCCGGCGTCACATAGCCCGTTACCTTGATCCCACCCACTGGGCAGTCGCCGCGCAGCATGGCCCATTCCTCGCATTGCAGGTTGTCCTCAAACAGGCAGACGCCGTATTGTCCGCCGTCGCCGCGCTCCTCGATGGTCACTGTACCACCTTGGGCAACGCAGTTTTCCGACGCGGGGTTGGCCAGACCTGCTGAACCGGCCGGGGTAGCCGATGCCTGCGCAACCTGCTGGCCGCAGGTCAGCGTCACGGTGTACAACTGCTGTGCGGGCGTCAGTTCGCAGGCCGCAATCGGCTGATCGGCCGGACAGTTGGCCGAGTCGTCCGGCGACCACTGGGCGGCTGCCATGCACATCTGGTTGTCCTTACGGAACCCTTCGCCCGTGCCGGTCGGTCCGCCCGCTGCGAGCATCTGGTCCTGCTGCCAGCCTTGCCCTTCCAGCATGTCGGCCAGGGAAGTGACGACGGCATCGGGGCTTGTGAACTGCTCGCCGGTGCCGGTGGCCGTCGCCTGGCAGCCAGTGCCGCTCTCGCCGGTCGAGGGATCCGTGAGCGGCGCTTCACTCTGCGTCACCTCGACGCCCAGCGCCGTTGCCATGTCCTGTGCCAAAGCGGCGCACGCTTCGGCATCCAGGGGTTCCCAGGCCGCGGCGGTCCCAGCGGACACCGTGGCGGTCACCGGCGCACTCGTGGCGGTCTCCGCTGGCGCCTCGGTGGCAGCCTCGGTGGGAACGACCGCCGTCGCCGGCATGGCCGTGTCAGTGGGCTGTGCGGCCGGCGCAACCGGCGGGGTCGTGCAGGCAGCCATCAGGAACAGTACGAGAACAAGACTGACGATCATCAACGGTTTCATAGTGTGTTCATAGCCTCCAGTGATTCAAAACGCCGATTCGTTGCCGCCATCATAACAGCCCGCAATGAACAATGCAAGTGATCCTCGCCAGCACGTCCCAGACTCTTCACAAGCTCTGCCGGCGCAGTCGCGCAGTCCACAGGATTGCACGTAGACAGCAGTTGATATAGAATCGTGGCCTTCACAGTCCCAGCCACGAGAGGCAACATTACTCTATGACGCGCGACGTCTCCGCCTTTGACATCATCGGCCCGATCATGGTCGGTCCGTCCAGTTCCCATACTGCCGGCGCGGTGCGCCTCGGCCAGGTGGCGCGCGCTGTGCTCGGGGTTCAGCCGGAGGATGCGCTGATCGAGCTGCACGGCTCGTTCGCCCACACCGGCCGCGGCCACGGCACCGACCGCGGCATCGTGGCCGGGCTGCTGGGCATGCCGGCCGACGATCCTGATCTGCGCCACAGCTTTGAGTTGGCCGAGCAGGCCGGCATGGCGTTCCGCTTTGATACCGTAGATCTGGGCGAGGACGTTCACCCTAACACGGCCCGCATCACGCTCAGCGCGGGTGAGCGACGCGTTCAGGTCACCGGCAGCTCGGTGGGCGGCGGCATGGTGCGCATCGACGCGGTCAACGGCTATCGCGTGCAGTTTGGTTGCGAGTACGACACCCTGTTGGTGGTGGCCGAGGACCGGCCGGGCACGGTCAACGCGGTCACCGGCTGGATGCTGCGCCAGGGGATCAACATCGCCTTTCTGCGCATCGAGCGCGACCGGCGCGGCGGCCGAGCCATCATGGTCATCGAGACCGACCAGCCGGTCGACCCGGTGATTCTCGAGGCGTTCGAGGACTACGACTGGGTGTTCTGGGCACGCTACGTCCCCAAGATCGAGGCATGACTCATCCGCTCAGGCCGGTCTCCGGCGGTGCCAAACGCGCCGCGCGAAAGCGTGTGCTGCGGTAAACAAACAGAAAGTACATCGCCAGCAGCCCGCTGTAGATCAACACCGCCGTGTAGACCGTCAGGTTAATGCGTAGTTCCGGGGACACGGTCGCAAAGTGGCGCAGGAAAGGGACAATCAGCACCAGGTCGTATGCCAGGAAGCCGAGCAATTGGCCGACCGCATTGCCCCAAACCGGCCGGATCACGCCGTAGAGGAAATAGAACGCCGCGCCGACAAATATCCAGCCGTAGAGCACCGACTGCTGCACGGAGAGCGACCAGGGGAAAATGCGCTGCGTCTTCAGCACCAACGACCCGCCGGCCAGCAGCAGCACCACGATAAACACCGCGAACGAGACGCGCACCGCGCGCGGCGTCGGTCGGACGTCGCGAAACGCCAGTCGCCTCGCCCAGAGCAGCAGCGCCAGGCAAAGCGCTGCGGCCGCGATGCAGAAGACCGTGAAAAGCAGGATCGGCCTGCGGCTGGTGTCGGCAAGATAGACGCCTGCGGCATAGGCCGCCATGCCGCCGTAGGTCACCAGAAAGTTCAACGCGCCGCCGGTGATTGCCGCCAGCTCGCCGGACAGCCCGATCCACAGCACCGGTGCGGCCGCCGCGGCCAGGATCGATGCGACGAAGATGCTGGACAGCCGGCCATACGATGGCCACGGCCACAGCCCGGTAATCCAGGGCGCCTGCGCAAAGAAAGCCACCGCACCCAGCAGCCCGGCGGCGCCAAGAGCTACAAGCAGATAGCGAAGATAGCCGTGCATTCGTGATTCCTCTCTAATGACATCATCACCGTAGGATAGCTCCTTGTGGGCGTTCCGGGGATCCACAGAACGGGCACAAGGCCCTATCCTACGCCGCAATCCTGCTCACACAAACAGCATCAGGATGTTAACGACAGGCAACCAGCTCCAGACTATCGCAACCCAGTACAGCTTGAGTTTGTAGAACACCCACATACCGACGACCGTGGCGATCACCACCAGGGGAAGCGCGAGGATCTTGGTGACCAGCGCCCATGCCTCGGGTGTCGAACCTTGATCGAACGCGAACGGCGTCATCATGACCGCCAGCGCAGCCGGGACCAGCAGCAGAAGGTACAGGACCGTCATCACGATCAGGTAAACACGCACGCGCCGCTGACGACGGAAGCGGTCGCCGGCGCGGCCGGGGTAGGAAGCTCAGGAGTAGTCATGGCACAGCAACCGTGGCAGAGGTTCCCCGCCGCCTGGATCCCATGGTCACGTAGAGGCCCGCGATGCCGGCGAGAATCAGGACCACCGCAACGGTGTACCAGTTGACCAGCCCGCTCTTGAAATCGGCCGGGTTGAGCAGTGCCGCCACCAGCACCAGCACGTGCCACAGCGACATGGCGTGAATGCCGATGCGCCAGGACGACCAGCGAGCGTCGCGGGCGATGACAATGTCGGCCACGGCCAGCAGCATGCCCCAGCCGGCCAGCACGCGCGCCGACAGCGGCGTCAACGTCCACGGCCAGACGCCTACCAGAAACGCCGGGTTCACAAAGGTGTAGAGCGACAGCGCCAGGATCACTGCGCCCAACGCCAGCACCGCCCGCCGTACGGTCTGCGGCACGAGCACGTCGTCCGGTTCGGGCGTCCCCGGATCGGTGCGCCGGTTGCGGTACCAGACGAAAGGCACCAGGAACGGCGTCACGATGTACAGCACCAGCCAGAGTTGAAATCCCAGCAGCGACAGATCAAACCGGCTCCAGTGCAAGACGGTCAGGATCAACATCGACCAGGTAAACGCAGTAACGGGCAGATAAGCAGCCGCGACGCGATGCCAGCGCCGCTCGAAGATCACCCGGGCGAAAAGATAGGCGCCGCCCAGGTAGCCCGCGCCCATGTACATCGCCGTCATATGCGGCTTGATCTCCCAGGCAAACCGCCGGCCGGTCTGGTCGGGAAGGAAGAAAAGGATGAGGAACGCGAGCAGGAGTATTGGAACGATGATGGCAGCGATCACCCGAGTGAAAACCAGGACGCGGTCGTCGCGTAACTCGGCCTGAGCCATTGATGAGCCTCCTTTTTCCTGACGTTGCGGGCAATGAGACAATGCGTCTCTCGCAGTTCAACGCACAGAAACGACTTTTGCATCACAGTCCCGAAAGATCGTTGGTACGCTCCACCCACTGTGCGCGCCAGGGCGCCGGCTCGAACGGATCGGGCCAAAACTCCATCTGATGCACGATCCGGCCATCGCGCACGGTCGAAAAAGTGATTGCTTGCCCTGCAATCGCGCCATCGGTCACGCTGACATCGGTGACAACCTGATCGCCCTCGCAGACGATCCGGTGCAGATTGAAACGCCAGCGGCCGGCCGCAGGGTAGTTTGCGTTGATCGCGGCGAAGTTCTCTCTGCCGCGCACGATCTCGCCGGACTGCGGCCACTCCAGCACATAGTCGTCGTGCAGCAACTCGGCCGCCGCCCGCCAGTCGTTGGCCTGCACTGCGGCCCAGAACTGTTGAACTGTCACCTTCGCCGTTGCCGTATCAGCCATGGTGCCGGGCCTCCTTTCGGCCCATTTTCCGGTCGATGCGCAGCCGCAGCGCGTCATCGCTTTAATCGTAACCTGTAAACCCGCTTTCGCCGACACGCACAACGCCTTGATGTTTCGAAGCTAGTTTGACGCAGAACGCGGCGTCGTTTATCATCCAGCAGACCGGCATTGTAACACGATCATGGGTTGAAACCACAACGTTTTTCGCGAGAAGGAATTGAGATGTTCGAGTCGATTGCACAGATGGTAGCGGAGGCCCAGGCCACCGGCCAGCCTTTGTACGAAATTGTCATAGAAGCTGAGATGGCCAGCAGCGGCAAGCCGCGCGAACACCTGCTGAGTCGCATGGCCAGGCGACTGGAGATCATGCAGCGCGCCGCCGCGCAGGGCATCAGCGAGCCGGTGATGTCCATCAGCGGCATCAGCGGCGGCAGCGCCTACCGCTTCTGGAACTGGTTGGATGCGGGTCACGAGCCGTTGACTGGGCCGATCCTCAGCCGCGCCGTGGCGCGCGCCATGGCCGTCAACGAGGTCAACGCCGGCATGGGCTGCATTGTCGCCACGCCCACCGCCGGTTCAGCGGGCATCCTGCCGGCCGTGCTGCTGACCCTGCAGGAAATGCGCGGCTTCAGCGACGCCGACCTGGTCAACGCGCTCTTCACGGCCAGCGGCGTGGGCATGGTCATCGTTCGACGCGCCCACGTCTCGGGCGCGGCCGGCGGCTGCCAGGCCGAGACCGGCAGCGCAGCCGCCATGGCCGCCGCGGCCGCGGTCGAGCTGCTGGGTGGGACACCAGATCAGTCGGCGCACGGGGTCGCGATCACCCTGAAGAACATGCTGGGGCTGGTGTGCGACCCGGTAGCCGGGCTGGTGGAGGTGCCGTGCGTCAAGCGCAACGCTGCCGGCGCTGCCCAGTGCTTCATCGCCGTTGACCTGGCGCTGGCCGGCGTGGAGAGCGTCATCCCGGCCGACGAGGTAATCGACGCCATGGCGCAGATCGGCAGGCGCATGGACGAACGGTTCCGCGAGACTGCTCAGGGTGGCCTGGCAGCCACGCCCACCGGCCGCCGGCTTGCCGAGCTCGTTTGGGCCGACAAGAAGCCTATCTCGGCCAAATCCTAGCCTTTCATTCACCCCAGGAAGGAACTCAATGGCAAACCGTCCCGATCCCCGCAACCGCGCCTACGCCATCGGCGCAATCATCCTTGGCGGCGGCATCTTCCTCGCGCTGCTTCTTCTGGTGCAGCTCAACTGGTACATCGACTGGCTGATCGGCTGGTCGGTCTCGCTCTTCCTGTTGTACGGCATCGACAAAACCCAGGCCGTACGCAAAGGCTGGCGTGTGCCCGAGATCGTGCTGCACGTCCTGGCCCTCATCGGCGGCTTCATCGGCGGCTGGCTGGGCATGTTCATCTTCCGCCACAAGACGCGCAAGCCGCTCTTCAAGGTCGTGCTGGCCATCGCCACCGTGATCGGCATCGTTCTGTTCTACTTCTTCGTCCTGCAGCGCTGATTTGCAGGTGCGCGCAAGCGAATTCGGAAGTGGCCAAAGGACTACAAGACTCACTTCCGCCGTTAGGACTCGCTCCGTTGGGCGGCTCGGCCACTTCCGAATTCTGGTTCAGACATCAGTAACAGCTGCTGATGGTCACGAAAAAAGCCGGAGGTCCGCATGGATCTCCGGCTTGCGTGCACCCCCGGCAGGACTCGAACCTGCGACCATTGGATTAGAAGTCCAGTGCTCTGTTCCACTGAGCTACGGGGGCGTTCTTGCGATTGATTTTAGCGCGGCCGTCACGGGCTGTCAACCTGAGCCCGTTAACCTGCTCATTACACCATCCGACTTGCGCCCGCTTGATGCGCGGCACGCAGGAAGTCCAGCAGGTGTCGCGCCGGATCGGCCTTGTTGAGTAGCTCGGCATACGGCAGCACCGCGCCCGTCCAGCCCTCTGTCTGCCAGCGCGCGCCTGCCGGCAGCGGCGAGCCGGCGAACCCGTCCGGCTTCGGGTAGGCGGTGACGTAGAAGTACGGCTCCGGGATGCCGGCGTCGCCGGGCTCGAAGCCGAAGTTCATCTGCTCGTCGGCGTTCTCGGGGTCAGCCGGATCCTGGTCCGGTACACGGCGGCCGGAGAACCACAGAAACGCCAGGTCAAAGTTGTGCGGCCACAGGACGAGGGGGCCTGTTTCTTCCCGCAGGGAACCCTTGAACTGCGCCAACACCAGACCAACCGCGCTGAACGCCTGCCATAGCCGCACTGCCTGGCCGCGGTCGTACTCCAGAGCCGTCTCACCGGCGAACTGGCCGGCGTCTACGTCCGCAGCAACACCCAGGCTGCCCAACAGCGCCATCGTTTCGTGATAGAACTGGGCGATTGGCTGGCCGTGCAGCGGTTGTGTGATCTGCTGGCCGCTGCTGGATGTGGCTACAAGCCGGTGGTTGGCAAAGTCCAGCAGCAGTTCCACGCTGCCGGCGCCGCCGGGAATTGGACCGGTGGTGGCACCCGTTGCCGCCATGCGCAGCGCCACGTGCCACCAGTGCTTTTCCTCGGGCGCGAGCGCGCGCCGCACCTTGCCCACCACGCGCGCATACTGCTTCATGCCGTCGCGTGTGGCTTGCCAGTTTGTTCCGTTGAGGTCGGGAAAATCGATGTGTTCCATAGATTGGTTCGGCGGGCGCCACTCACAGATGGAAAGGAGCAGAAATCGCTTCCTTCAGGAACGTCTGTGCTTCGTTCCATCTGCGGGCGCGCCGTGAAGCTCCTTGCAATGCGTCGTGGGGTCAGCCGGTGTAGCCGTACTTCGTCTTCATGCCCTCCACCATGTCGATGTAGGATCGCATGGCGTCCTCCTGGGGCGTTCCCTTGAGCTTGGCCCAGGCATCGTACTTGAAGCGCCCGGACATATCGGTGAAACCCGGCCGCTTGCCCTGCACATCGCCCACGGTGGCCTGCTTGTACAGGGCGTATAGCTTCAACAATGTCTGGTCGTCAGGCCGGCGCGCCAGCTTCTGAGCGTCGGCAGCCGCGGTCTCGAATTGAGCTTGAAGGTCGTTGGACATAGGGGGTCTCCTTGGTGAGGGTTGTCTTTCCTGGCGATGCGTGATGCGTGAAACGTGAAGCAGAGCCAGGTGTCCACGCATCACTTTTCAACAAAGCGATTCTCAACTCAGCAAATAAGCTGCGATGAGCCGAGCGGTGTTCTCGATCCCGTCCACATGCGTCCGCTCGTAGTGGTGCGAGGCGTCGACGCCCGGCCCGATCAGCCCAACGCGCACGTCGCCGCCCGCCTGCCAGTACGCCTCGCCGTCGGATCGGTAGTAGAGATAGACGTCGGTACACCAGTCGAGCTTTTCCGCCTCGGCCAGCGCTTCCAGCCGGCGGCGCAAGCCCAGGTCATAGGGCCCGCCGGCGTCCTTGGCGCAGATGGTCACCGCCTGCTCGTGCGACTGGTGTCCCGGAGCGACCACGGCCATGTCCACGGCCACCAACTCCGTCAGGTCGGCCGGGAAGCCGCTGGCTGCGCCGTGACCGACCTCCTCGTAGTTGCTGATCAGGAAGGTCGTACGCTGCGCCGGCTGCATGCCTGCATCAGCTAACGCCCACAACGCCCCGTAGATGCAGGCCACGCTCACCTTGTCATCCAGAAAGCGCGACCGGACGAAGCCGCTCTGCGACACCTCGACCCGCGGATCGAAGGCGACGAAATCGCCGACACGAATGCCCAGCGCCTCGGTCTCGGCGCGGCTGCTGGTCAGCGCATCGATGCGCACCTCCATGCTGGCGTCGTCGCGCCTGGCTTCGCGGTTCTCGGGACGCAGCGCGTGGGCCGAAGCGCCGTTGGGCAGAAACGACCCGCGGCAGCGTTGGCCGTCGGCGGTGAACACCGTCAGCCCCTCGCCCTCGACAGAACCCCACTGCAAGCCGCCCAGCGCGACCAGTTGCAGCCGGCCGCTGTCCTTGATCTCCTTGACCATGCCGCCCAGCGTGTCCACGTGGGCGGTCAGGGCGCGCGGTGCGCTGGCGCTGCGCCCTTCCCACGTCGCCGCCAGCGCACCCTTGTTGGTCAGGTGCATGGCCAGCGGCAGCGCCGCAAACGCGGTCCGCACGTAGTCGATCGCCGCCGCCGTATCCCCGGTCGGGCTGGGTGTGTTAAGCAGCCCGACCAGGAAGTCAACTGTTCGCGTTATGTCGATCTTTATCATCTCCGACTCGCCAAAAGTGTCATCGTTTTCATCTTTCCTTGCTTTCCCGTATCTATTCAGCCAGGACTGACATCCTTGTCAACCACCCGAGCTTCAACTGGCGCGACACTCACCCTGCTACAAGACCGGGACTGTCAGTCCTCTTCGCCTGAATAGATACGCTTTCCTATCCTTCGTCTCACGGCTGCCCGCGCGTGCCCAGCGGCAGGAACGCTCGAAAAGTGCTCTGCAGCGCCTCGTTGACATCCATGTAGCCGCCGCTCCAACCGCCCACGGCATAGATCTGCGAGCCGCGGCTGGCAACGCCCGGATTGAGCCACTGCCCCGGAAACGACGTCGGGATCGACGACCAGGTGTTGGTCAGCGTGTCGTAGCGCTCGTTGAAGCCAACTGCCCTCTGCCAGCCGCCGCCAATGGCATAGACCGAAGATCCATCCACGGCCAGTCCCAGCCCGCCGCGCTGCTGAATCATCGGCGCACACGTTTCCCAGCGGTCGTCCGCGGGATAGTACAACGAGCAATCCGCATACTCGGCTGCACCATCGAACCCGCCGGCCACCAGGATGCGGTCGCCAAACCGGCTGCGCCGGCAAAGCCCAACACCTGTGGCTGCGGCGAAAGCTCCTCCAGGCATCGTTCGTCGGGTCGTACTCGAGAACGCTGTCGGTGTAGGCCGCGCCATCCCAGCCGCCAAAAAGGTACAGCTTGCCGTCCAGCGCGGCCAGGGCATAACCGGCGCGCGGGCCGGGCAGCGCTGCGCCGGTCCGCCACAGATCCGCAGCCGGATCGTACACCAACAGGTCGTTGGACACGTCGCCGGCGGGTCCGGTTCCACCCGGCACGTAGACCAGTCCATCGATCGCTGCCGCCCGGATGTTGGCCCGCGGCGCCGGCAGATCGGCGCCCGGCAGCCAGCCGTTGGTCTCCGGGTCATACACCTCGACGGTGGCAAGCGGGCCCTCTGCTCCCTCGCCGCCGACCGCAAACAGCACATCGCCCACGGTGACAAGCGCGAGCCGGCTGCGCGGCTCCGAGAGAGACGCCAGGCTCTCCCAGCGGTTTGTCTCAACGCGCTGCGCCGCGCCTGGCCCCGCCCGGCCGGCGTCTGAGAAATCGTTGGTGGGTATCTGCGCCTCCAGACGCGTCATCACTCCCGGCGCCAGCACCGCCAGCAATACCACAGCAGCCGCAGCGAAGAACCAGATCCGCTGCCAGCGGGCCAGCGGAGGCGCGGCCGGCAGAACGGGCATTGCCGTCTCGCCCTCGACCTGCTCGTCGATGCCGGCAATGTCGATCCAGCCAGCCTGGGCGGCCTTGACGATGGCTTCGGTGCGCGACACGACCTCCAGCTTGGCGAAGATGTTGCGCAGATGAACCTTGACCGTGTTGTGGCTGATCACCAGGTCCCTGACAATCTCCTGATTCGTCAAGCCGCGGGCCACCAGTGTCAGTATCTCCTGTTCGCGCTTGCTCAGGGGATTCTCGTCAGCGGACATGGCGGCATTGTGCCACAGGAGCCAGAAATCAGAAAGTTGGCAGACGAATCAAGCGCAGGCCGAACCACGAAAAGCACAGTCTTGCGAGTTGTTGCGGAGTGCCATCGTCATGGTTGGCCGTTCGTGAAGCGGCGCAATCAATTTGGAAAATTGAGCTACGAGCGCGGGCCAGGCCGCTTGCGGCGAACGCCCGGATTGCGGGCCGCTGGCTGGCGTGCTACAATTGGCCGTCATCAAAAACCAGGGTCGAAAGGAGCTATCATGGCGCAAGTTCAGGTGCTGTACTGGCACGACATCCCGACGCAAGTACGCGTGCGCGAGGGGCGCGATCGGGCATCGCAATCCTTGTCGCCGCGCTTTCAGGAGGCCATCGACAACGCCGCCATGGCGGCTGGCGTCACCGGAAGCGATGCCTACACCGACGGCTTTCACTGGGAAGATGCGGGCGAGCGCGCCGGCGCGCCCGGCGAGACCGCGGCCGCGGTTGCCGCTGAGCTGGAAGCCGCTTACCCCATCATCGACTGGCGCGCGGCAGCCGAGCGTCTGCGCACACGCTGAAGGCGGTGCGACGCGCGCGGTCCCCTCATCGGCTTGCGTCGACGTTCAACTGCGCCAGCAGGGCCGGTGTGATGTCGGTCAGGCGACTGATCTCGCCGGCCAGCGCCCGCCGGCCAGCGCCGATAACTACGGTGGCGACCTGGTTGAGCGTGTGCCCGCGCACGGTGACGTCCTCCAGGTTGCCGTGGTCGCTGGTGATAACGACCAGCGTTTCGTCCAGATTGATCGCCGCCAGCAGCCCGTCAAGAAACTGGTCGAGATCCGCCAGCAGCCGCAACGACTCGGACATGTCGTTGTGATGGCCTACCATGTCGGTCGCCCAGTTGTCGAAAAACGTCAGGTCGTTGGTCCTTGCCAGCCCACCCAAGACATGCCCGGCCTCCCTGGCGGTCCACAGCGGTATGTCGGTATATCCCATGCCGTTGCGCCAGCCGGCGTTGGTGAGGTCGACGCTCAACGCCTGCCCGGCGCGCAGGTCGTCGGCCGTCCGCAAGCGAATGCCGGCCGCCTGGACCGCATGGGGAATCGCGCCGTGCAGCCGCTTGCCGCGCGCCACTGCGTCGAAGTAGCCCTGCGGGTAGGCGTTGGCGAAGGCCACGGACAGACCGCCTGCCAGCGCCCGCGAGAAGAGTGTCTCGCCCTCCAGGATAGCGCGGATCGGCTGGCTGGGACGCGGACCGTAGTGCCTGCCGATCATCTCCGGCACGTTGAGGCCAGTTACCAGCGCTGCCTGGCCGCTGGCGCTCTGCGGCTTACCGGGCATTCCCAGCGACGCATCGGTGGGAACAAGGCTGGCGCGCGGCCCATCGACGCGCCCCACTGAACCCAGCAGCCGCACCCCGCCAAGCAAGCCGGCAAGCACCGGCATTTCGGCCGCAGCCAGCGGATTCACCGCCGGATCGTCGCTCCCCAACCCAACACCGTCCAGAAAAACTACCAGCACTCTTGTCATCTTGGTTCCTGTCGTGCCGCGGATGGCGGATAGCGGATGGCAGATAGCGGATAGCGGATGGCAGATAGCGGATGGCAAAATCACTACAGGTCGCCAACCACCGACCATCAGCTATCAGCTATCAGCTATCAGCTATCAGCCAGAAGCTATTCGCCATCAACGGACTCGTTCACCGCTGCATATGCGTCGAACTCCTGGCCGATGAAGTCCAGGAGCGCCCGGGCAAACCCCCGGTGCGCTCCAGCATCGGGGAGTGTCCGCAGCCCTGGAAGACCTCCAGGTTGTTAGCGCCAGGCATCGAAAGCAGCAGATCGTTCTGCACCGCGCGCTCGACGAACTGGTCGCGGTCGCCCCACATCAGCAGCACCGGCAGCCGCAGCCGGGCGCGTCGATCGCGGGTCAGGCGCCACTGTTCCAACGCAGCCGCCGTCGCAGTGAACGCCACCGGCGCCTGGCCGGCCGCTTCAGCCACGAACTGCTGGAAGAGCGCGTCAGGCGGACACGATGGCATCACGCTCGCCAGCGCCTGTGCGAGCAAGCCGCGGTCTTCCCGCATCTGCCTCAACAACTGATACCCTTCCGGCGGCGTCGCCGTGCCGTCGGGCGATGGTGTGCTGACCAGTGTCAGCGAACGCAGTTGATGCGCGTGCTCCGCTGCGTAGGTCAGCGCAATAGCCGCGCCCAGCGAATGGCCCACCAGATGCGCGCCTGTTAGCCCCAGTTCATCTATCACGGCAGCGATGTCGCGCGCCTGTTGCTCCACTGCATAGCCGGCCGCATCGTCGGGCCGGTCGCTGCCGCCGCAGCCGCGCAGGTCCACCAGATATGCGGTCAAGCCATCAACTGGCATCAGAGCCGTTGCCGGCATCCACCAGCGGCTGCTGGCAAAGCCGCCATGGACGAACAGGACCGGCTCCGGTCCCGCGCCCTGCCGCCTGATGTGAATGGAAACGCCGTCCGGGGTCGTGATTCGCATGCAATCAACCAAATAACCGTCAAGAATCAAGGTCACGCTTTGGCCGGTCTCCGACCGGGCCAGCCTACCGAGCTGTTTCTTGACACCTGCCAAGAAACGGCAACGCCAGGTCGATAAACTGCCCGCGGGCCTCGTTGTGCGGGACATGCGCAGCGTCGGAAATGACCTGCAACTCCCCATTGACAGTGCGGCCGGCAATCATCTCCGAGTGAGACAGTGAGAAGAATGGGTCGTCGGCGCCGTGGATAACCAGCACCGGACAGACAATACCGGCCAACTCGTCGCTGACATCCCACGACCAGAAGGCCGGATCGAGCCAGCGCCTGGCCCAGCGTCGCACCACCGCCAGCCCATGCTCGCCGTGATCGCGCGCCAGCGCGGCCTGCATGTCGGGCGACTCCTCGACTTCTGCTGCCAGCCTGCGCACTGCGTCCGGGCAGCGCGGCGTCTCTACTGCGACATGAGGCGCCTCGGCGACCACGCACCGTACCCGCTGCGGGTAGCGAGCCGCTGTCATGAGCGCCAGCGCAGCCCCATCGCTGTGGCCCACCAGCGCAGTCTGCTCAATGCACAACAGGTCGAGAAGCTCCACCAGATCTTCGACGTCTCGGTCCAGATAATCGAGAGGCCAGTCAGGAAGCCACGAGGAGCGCCCGAACCCTGGCCGGTCGTACACCAGCGTTCGATACCGCACGGCCAACGACGGGACGATGTGGCGCCAGTTGCGGCTGCTGGCCGTGGCATGGTGCAGAAACGTGACCAGCGGCCCGCGGCCGCAAACCTCATACCACAGATCCTGATCCCTGATACGCGCTATGGCCATGAGGGATGGCAGGCGCTATCACCGGCGCGCGCTACAGCAAACTTCGGGGATCTCGACGCGCGCCAGGCGGCTGCGCCACCCTTGGCGCCCTTACGCGCCGTCAACTATCGCCACCGCGTCCCCAACCCGCACGACGCCGCCCTCGACCACCCGCGCCATCACACCCACGCGGCCGACGGCGAAGTCGGGCATGCGGGCATCCAGCGCAGTCAGCTTGTAGCATGGCGCGCGCAGCTCCACCATCTCCACAAGCGCCTCCTGGCCGATGCGGATGCGCGTGCCGGGCGCCTGGGCATCGAGCCGCACGCCTTCGAGAATCAGGTTTTCGCCCAGAACGCCGGGACCCGTCGGAATGCCTTCGGCGTCCAGGAAGTCCAGCGTCTCCTGATCCATGATGTTGAGGTTGCGCTTCGGATTGCCGGCCTTGCGGTCGCCGTCGATGCCGTAGCCGGCCAGGAGCACGGCCTGTGCCAGAGGTTTGCGGTTGTAGCTGCCGGGCTGCGGGCTGTAGACAATGCTGGTTACTGTTGCAGTCAAAGGGAACACTCCTGTCATGAGATTGGCACCGGGCAGGATATCCGATTCGAATCGTTCTGTCAAACGTCCAGGCAAAACCTGATCTAGATCATGGACGTATCACGCCAGCGATGTTATGATGCGGCTAAAGAATTTGCCCACAGAATAGAAGGACCGACTAAAATGCCGCCATTGACCGACCTGTCGCCGCACGACCGCGCCACCATCCACGAGGTTCGCGCCCGCGGCGCGCTCCGCAAACGCCTGCTGGACATGGGCGTCATCCCCGGCGCCGAGATCACGGTCGTGCGCATCGCGCCATTGGGCGACCCGGTTGAGTACCTCGTCAAGGGATACCACCTGTCGCTGCGGCGCAGCGAAGCGGCCCAGATTGTTGTCGACACCGTGGCAACCGGCGCAGGCGGGAGTAACGACCACGGCGAGACCCTGCCGGGAAGCGCACGACGCCGGCCCGGTTGGCTCCAGAGGCGCAGCAATGGCCGCTAGGATCGACGCCCAGCCGCTGGTGGTGCTGGCCGGCAACCCCAACGCGGGCAAGAGCACCATCTTCAACGCCCTGACCGGCGCCCGCCAGCACGTGGGCAACTGGCCCGGCAAGACCGTGGCAGTCACCTCCGGCACGGCGCGCTGGAACGGCACATCAGTCACCCTGGTTGACCTGCCCGGCACCTACAGCCTCAGCGCGCACTCGCTGGAAGAGGCTATCGCGCGCGACTTCATCCTCGACGAACGACCCGACGTTGCCATCGTCGTCGCCGACGCCACCAACCTGGAGCGCAACCTCTATCTGGCAGTGCAGATTCTGGAGCTGGGCGCGCCGACCGCGCTGGCGCTCAACATGATGGACGCCGCCGAAGCAGATGGCACTGCCATCGACATCGACCTGTTGCAGCGGCTGCTGGGCATTCCGGTCGTGCCGACCGTGGGTAGCAAGCGTCGCGGACTGGAGGAACTCCTGCAGCAGGCCATCGAGAAGGCGATCCCGCAGCCCAAGACGGTAGATTACGGCCTGGAGTTGGAGAGAGCGATTGCCACCCTGCAGCCGGAGGTGGCCCGGCTGGTCAGCCCGGTCGCGGCGCGCTATACCACGCTCAAACTGCTGGAAGGCGACCGGCGCGTCATCGAAGCGTGCGACCTCACGGCGGACATGCAGCCGCTGCTGGCAAACGCACGAGCGGCAGCCGATCAGATCGAGGCAGTCTACGGGGACGACGTAGAGTTGTTGGTGGCCGACCGGCGCTACGGCTACGTCCACGGCCTGGCGCACCAGGTCGTGACGCAGAGCCGCAGCGCGCAGCATCGCAGCACGACCGACCGCATCGACGACCTGGTGGCGCACCGCGTGCTGGGCCTGCCGATCTTCTTCGCACTGATGGCGCTGGTTTTCGTGCTGACCGCCAATGCGTCGGCCCCTTTCGTTACCTGGATCGATGTCACGGTCAACGGGGTGCTGGCCGGCTGGGTGACCGCCCTGCTGACCGCGCTGAGCGCGCCGGCCTGGCTGCTGTCGCTGCTGGTGGACGGGATACTGGCGGGCGTAGGCGGCGTGCTGGTCTTCCTGCCGGTGTTGCTGGTGCTCTACTTCTGCCTGGCAGTGCTGGAGGACAGCGGCTACATGGCCCGCGCCGCGTTCGTCATGGACCGGTTGATGCATCTGCTGGGGCTGCACGGTAAGAGCTTCATCCCGCTGGTGGTCGGCTTCGGCTGCAACGTCCCCGGCATCCTGGCGACGCGCACGCTGGAGAACCGACGCGACCGGCTGATGACCGGTCTGATGGTGCCGCTGATGAGCTGCGCAGCCCGGCTGCCGATCTACGTCATCTTCGCGGCGGCCTTCTTCCCCGGCCACGCAGCGCTGGTGGTCTTCGGGCTGTACGTGCTGGGGATCGCCCTAGCAGTGCTGTCGGGGCTGGTGTTTCGCCGCACCTTGTTCGCCAACAGCGCCGACTCGCTCTTTGTGCTGGAGTTGCCCCCGTATCGCAAGCCCGCACTGCACGGCCTGCTGACCCACATGTGGCGGCACAGCGAGGAGTTCGTGCGCAAGGCGGCCACGGTGATTCTGCTGGCGTCGATGGTGGTCTGGGCGCTGCTCAACCTGCCCTTCGGGGTGGAGGACACGGCCGACAGCCTGTTCGGCAAGGTGGCCGGCGCGGTGGCGCCTGTCTTCACACCGCTTGGCTTCGGCAACTGGGAGGCGACCGGCTCGCTGGCTACGGGACTGGTTGCCAAGGAGGTGGTGATCAGCAGCATGAGCGTGATCTACCTGGGCAGTGACGAGGCGGAACAAGCGGCCCCGGTAAACGTGGCAGCCGATCTGCGCACGGTGGTCGTCGGCTTTGGCGAGGCCGTGGTGGAGTCGATCAAGGTCGTCCTCAGCATCCTGCCGGGCGTCAACCTGACGAACCAGGGGGGCGCAGCCGGTGATACGGGGCTGAGCATCGCGTTGCAGCGCAACTTCACGCCTGCATCGGCAGCCGCGTTTCTGGTCTTCGTGCTCATCTACGCCCCCTGTGTGGCGACCATCGGCGCGCTGAAGTCGGAGTACGGCGGCCGCTGGGCGGCCTTCAGCATCGTCTACCTGACGTGCTGGCGTGGATCGCCGGCTTCATCACCTACCGCTGGCGCTCGCGCTGGCCTGACAGGGAGCTGACGATGCTGCGACAAATCCTGCGCACCTTCCGCGAAGCGCCCGGCCCGATCAGCCTCGACCTGCTGGCTGCGCAACTGGAGGTCGAACCGACCGTCCTCGATGGGATGCTGGCCGAGCTGGTGGCCATGGGACGGCTAACACGGACCGAGGGCCACGAGCCGGTGGCGTGTTCCGCCTGCAACAGCCAGGGGTTCTGCCCGTATGTGATCAACACCGAGACCATCTGCTATGCGTTGGCGTAGCGCCGCCGCGCTTGATCGACTGCCTGGCGAGCCGGAAAGCTCACCAGGAATGATGGAAATTCGACGAATTCCGGCTCCAGAAATTCGATCAATTCGTGCAATTCGTGGCAAAATGCAGCCGTGACGATCGAATACGACCTGACTATCGAGGACATGGTGGCGCTCACCCAGTTCCACTCGGATCACTCGCCGCGGGAAACCCGGCGACGGCGCGTGGTGCAGGGATTGATTGTCGTCGTGTTTCTCCTGCTGCTGTTCAGCGCTGTCGACAGCATCCGCCAGCAGGGCGCTGGCCTCTCGCCCGGCTGGGTGGCGGCCTCCAGCGTCCCGCTGATTTGCCCGACGATCCTCCTGGTGCTGGTCTTTTCGACCGGTGTACGCCACTGGAGCACCAACCGCTCGGTGCACAAGGCGTTTCCCGATCGAGCCGGGCGGAACGGTTGCCCCTGCAGCAGGTTGACCGTGTCTGCCCGCGAGGATCCACGTTCGGTCAGACGCGGTGAGATGGCGCTTGAGTGGTCAGAGGTGGCAGACGTCACCCGAACCGACGACCGGGTGTTTGTTTTTGGCACATCGGAACAGGCGCTGGTCGTCCCGCGGCGGGCCTTCGCCGATCAGGTCGCGTACGATGCGTTTTGCGACGAACTGCAATCCTATCGCACGAGCGTTTCGTAGCGCACGAGCGCCTGGACGATTTGGAAAATCGTCCTACGACGGGACGCACCGTAGCGCAATTTTCCAAATTGCTCCGGCATGCACGCGGATACCACACAAGGCTAGAAGCAAATCGCCAGTGAGTACGGCGACAATTTGGAGAATTGTCCTACAGCGGAGCACCGCATCATGACTCACCCTGACAAACCCTTCGTCGGCCTCGTGGGCCTGGGAAACCTGGGCACCGCCATCGCCAACCTGGTGACCGCCAACTGCTGTGAGGTCATTGGCTGGGAATATGACGCTGCCGTGGTTGAGGAGATCAATCGCCAGCACACCAATGCGCGCTTTCGCCCGGCATCGCCCTCGATCCCTCCCTGCGAGCGACGAGCGATGTCCGGGAGGTGTTCGACGGCACGGGCATCGTCTTTCTGGCGGTCCCGGCGCGCTCATCCGGCCGACGGTGCAGGCCGCGGTCGATGCCGGCGTCGTCGCAGCCGATACCGTGATCGTCAACATGGCCAAGGGGATCGACAGCGACACCGGGCTGACCGCTTTCCAGACCACAGAACTGCTCTTTCTGCCACCCCTGCGTCATGCTGTCCGGGCCATCCATTGCGTCCGAGTTCGCCCGGCATGCCGACGGTCGTCGTGCTGGCAGGCAGCTGCGATGCCGACCTGATGCGCAGCCAGCCGCGCAAGCTGGACACGCGCCATTTCCGCACCCGCTTCTCCCATGACACCATCGGCGTCGAGCTGGGCGGGCTGCTGAAGAACATCTACGCCATCGGCCTTGGTCTGTTCGACGGGCAGGATCACCAGCCTCAACTTCCGCGCTGTCTACCTGACCATCGCGCTGGAGGAGATGACCCGCATCGGGGTTGCCATGGGTGCGCAGGCGGAGACCTTCGCCTACCTGGCGGGCATGGGCGACCTGCTGGCTACCTCGTTGAGCGGGCAGAGCCACAACCGCCACCTGGGCGAGCGGCTGAGCCAGAGCCACGACCTGGCGGCCATTCAGCAGGAGATGGGCGTGCTGCCGGAAGGCTATGGCACGCTGCGCATCGCCCTCAACATCGCCGAGAAGCTGCACGTCAGCCTGCCGCTGGCCCGCGGGCTGTGGGACGTGATCAACGGCCGCCGACGCCGAGGGGTTCATCTTCTCGTTCATTCGGACTTCGTGGAGGATTAGGCCGGAAGGAGACGCCGGGCTGGCTGGCCATGATAGTGACCGCGCCGCCAGCATGGGCCGTGAAAACGTGGCTGTGACGGCAATCCTGTGGTATACTCCGCCACCGGATTCTACTCACGCCAGGTAACTCATGACCTCTTTCAAACACCGATCACCGCTGCTGGCTGTGTGCCTGCTCTTCGGGTTCGCCGTCATCCTGGCCGGCTGCGGACCGGCCGGTGAGCCATCACCTACCCCGACACCGACCAAGACGCCGACCTCGATAGCTCCGACGGCGACCGCGACGGGCACGGCAACCCCTGTGCCGCCGACCACTGTCGCAACCTCCGTTCCGCCGACCGATACGCCCGCGCCGCCAACTGCTACCGCAACTCCCGCGCCGCCGACGGATACACCTGTTCCGCCGACTCCTGTCGCGACAGCGGTGCCACCCACCGCGACGCCTGAACCTGCCGCCACCGCATCGCCGCCCACTGCAACGCCGGAACCAACCAGCCCGCCCGCGCCGGCCGTCGATTTCGTCATCACCGAGTTGCGCGTTCTGGGGCTGGGCGAGAACAACGGCGGCATCGAGTCGGGCGGGCTGCGCAACATCTACATCACCGTGCTCGACGCGGCCGGCAACCCCATCGACGGCGCGACTGTCGTCAACACCGCACCCTATCCGTACCAGGTCGTCAGCGGCGACAAGGGACCGGGCAAGGCAGAGATACTGATGACCGCCGAGGAGTTCCGCCTCGCCGTGCAAAGCGTCAACGGCCAGCCGGTCACCAGCGAGACCTCGCGCGCCATGTCGCTTGTCAGCCCTGTGCCCTCAGACATCGCCGGCAAACTGGGCGATGCCTGCCCGACCGTGGACAACTGCCCGCTGCCGCCCTACAAGCACTGGAGCTACGTGATCACGTTTCGGCGGACGGGATAGGCATGGCTGCCCCACCCTTCCTCCCCGGGCTGACGCTGAACCGCCTCTTCTTCGCTGAGGTGGTTCAGCCGTTGCTGGCGCGCGCTTATCCCGGTCTGGCATACTCGGCCGCGCTGATCGGCTACGGCTCCGACGTGCTGGGCTTCGACACGCGGCAGTCCGCCGACCACAACTGGGGGCCGCGCCTGCAACTGTTTCTTGCCCAAGGCGACTACGCGCCCCTGGCCGGCGACCTCGACCAGACTTTGAGCGACCAGCTTCCCGTCAGCTTCCTTGGTTACCCGGTCAACTTCAGCGAACCCGACCTGAGCGACGGCGGCACGCAGGTCATGCAAGCGGTGGCCGCCGGGCCGGTGCGCCACATGATCGAGATCCGCACGGTAGACCAGTATTTCCGCCGCTACCTGGGAATCGCGCCGGACGCCGCGCTCACGCCCCTGGACTGGCTGGCGCTGCCTCAGCAGCAGCTTCTGGAGATCACCGCGGGCGAGGTGTTCCACGACGGGCTGGCAACACTGGAAACGGCGCGAGCCCGGTTCGCCTGGTTCCCGCGCGACGTCTGGCTCTACCGCATGCGCGCCCAGTGGGCCCGCATTGCCCAGGAGGAGCCGTTCGTCGGGCGCGCCGGGCAGGCAGGCGACGACCCGGGGTCGCGTATCGTCGCCGCGCGGCTGGTGCGCGACCTGATGCTGCTGGCTTTCCTGCACGAGCGGCGCTATGCACCGTACAGCAAGTGGCTGGGCACAGCCTTCAGCCGGCTAAGCTGCGCGGCCACGCTGACGCCGCTGTTCGAGGCCGCGCTGTCTGCACCGGACTGGCAGACCCGCCAGCAGCCGCTGGCAGACGCGTACGAGGTTCTGGCTGCAACACACAACGCCCTGAACTTAACACCGCCTGTCGATCCAACAACGCGTCCCTTTTTCAACCGCCCGTTTCAGGTTCTTTTCGCCGGCCGCTTTGCCGACGCACTGCGAGACGTCATCGGGGATGCAACCCTCCGGAGCCTGCCCGCCATCGGCGCTGTGGACCAGTTTGTTGACAGCACCGACCTTACCGACCAGCCGGCGCTGGTCGCCCGGCTGCACGGGGTATACCGATGACG
Organism: Caldilineales bacterium; assembly: GCA_041391245.1. Taxonomy (GTDB): domain Bacteria; phylum Chloroflexota; class Anaerolineae; order JAAEKA01; family JAAEKA01; genus JACKBK01. The sequence continues at coordinate 200,194 of JAWKOJ010000005.1, read as the reverse complement.
CGCCTCTGGCCGCTGGGGCTGGCGATCATTGGACTGCTGCTGACACTGTCACCGGGCGCGGTGCACAGCAGCCTGTCCGGTCAAACCCACACAGTCTATCTGCCGCTGATCGTTGGCCATGGCGCTGGCGGCGCCACTCCCACAGCGACCCGCACGGCCACGCCGACCTCCTCGCCCACCGCCAGCGCGACGGCCACGTCCACACCCACGCAAACAGCGACGCCCACGATCACCGCCACGCCGACCCGGACGCCCACAGCCACGGCAACACCGACGGCATCTCCGTCGCCCACGCGAACGCCGACGCGTACCGCGACCGCAACTGCCACGCCCACAGCGTCGCCCACGCCGTCACCCACTGCCGGTCCGCCGGTCACGCCCGTCCCCGGCCCCTGGTCGGGAACTACGGGCCGCGGCCACGCGATGTCGTTCGAGGTATTCGGCGGCGGCGGGCAGTGGCGCACCTTCGCGCTGACGACGGACTGGACGTCGACGGCCTGTGGCGTCACAACCACTGGCACGGTGAGCGTATCCATCGCCGGTCCGGGAGCGATCGCCGGCGGCCAGTTTGGTACGTATGGTCTCTTCTCCTTCAGCGGCCGCTTCGACACGTCCACCACATCCGCCGGCACCTACGGCTTCGCCAACTACCCCATCTCATACCCCATCCCCGTTCCGCCGTACATCTGCAACTTCCACCTCTTCCAGACCGGCACCTGGAACGCGGTCCGACCCTAAACGCGAAAGTTGCCATCTTTGCGACAAAGATGGCAACTTTTCCAAGTTCTTCAGGCGCACGGCCTGATCAGCGGACGATGCTTCAGCCACTGGGGGCGCAGGCCGCTGCGGTGCTGATCGCTCCGCTGCCGCCGGCGCTGGATGTGCCAAAGACGCTGAACGCCTTCTTCACATGGTCACTGCCGCACTCCGGGCAGGTGATCGTTTCCTTGCTGAACATCGAGCGGACGAAGCGCTCGAAATCATCGCCGCAGTCGGCGCAATGATACTCGTAGATCGGCATTCCAAACCTCTCCGTAGAATTTGATAGCTGGCCAGCGTCACGGTGCAGGACGCGCAACAGCATCCTGTTGTTTCCCGCGACGGATTTCTTGTTGGATGCCGCCTTGCCGGTTCGGGTTACATGGAGCTCGCGGCGGGCAGGACGAACCAAAACGTCGTCCCGGCAACCCCATCGCTCTCGACGCCAATCTTGCCCCCGTGCGCTTCGATCAACGTGCGCGTGATGGCCAGCCCCAGCCCGCTGCCCCCGGTGTCGCGCGCCCGGGATTGGTCGCCGCGCCAGAAGCGGTCAAACACGTGGCCCAGTTGCTCGGCCGGTATGCCGGGACCGTCGTCGCGCACCTCGACCCGCACGCCGCGTCCGGTCAAACGTGACAGCCCGTGCGCATAGCATCACCTCGCCGCCGTGCGCGGCATGCCGCAGCGCGTTGGAAACCAGGTTGCGCAGGACCTGGCCCACGCGGTCGGCATCCGCCATCACGAGTGGCAGGCTGCCGGCCAGATCGGTGCGTATCGACACCTCCCTGGCTTCACCAAATGGTGCAAAGCTGTCGGCCGTCTGGCGCAAAATCGCAGCCACGTCAGTCGGTTGCAGGTCAAGCTGCAACTGGCCGGCCTCGGCCTGCGCCAGCTCGCGCAGGTCGGCCACCAGCCGGCTCAACAGTCGCGTCTCGTCGTAGATGGTCGCGATCTCGGCCCGCTCCAGAGGGTACACGCCGTCCAGCAGCGCCTGCAGGTTGCCCTGGATGACGGTCAGCGGTGTGCGCAGCTCGTGGGCCACGTCGGCCAGCAGGTTGCGCCGCAGTTGTTCGGCCTGCTCCAGGTTGCCGGCCATCAGGTTGAACGATCGACCCAGCGTCTGCATCTCCAGCGCCCCTTCGATCGGCACGCGCTGGCTGAGATCGCCCGCAGCCACCGATTCGGCCGCGGCAGCCACCTGCACCACCGGTCTGGCCAGCGTGCGCGCCAGGAAAATGCCCAGCAGCGAGCCGGCCAGCAATGCCAACGCCGCCGCGCCGGCCAGCGCCAGGTTGATGCGGTCCAGCACCGCCTTTTCCGGCGCCGCCAGTTGCGCCACGCCCGGCGGCATCACCAGCAGGTAGCCCACCTGCTGGCCGCGCACCGTCACCGGCAGCGCGCCGCTGCGCTCGCCCCGCGTCAATGTGTCACCCGCCCGCCCAGTCTGGTTGTCGTACAGGATCTCGCCCGACGCGTCGGCCAGCACCACCGCCGACATCCCGCCGCGGCCGCCGCCGCGCCCATGCCCCGCCCGGGTCGCACCGGCGCCGTCCAACTGATCGGCAACGCCTGCCCAGCTTCCGGCGCTGGCGTAGTAGGCCGCCAACTCGCCGGCCAGTTCTTCGCCGGCCGCCATCTGGCCGGCAGCCACGTAGCGGCGAAACTCCGTGCCGGCGGCGCGGTTGGCGACAACCGCCACCAGCGCAACGGTCAACAGGGTCGTGCCAACAATTGCCAGCGCCAACCGGACTGCGAGACGGTTCATCAGCCTTCCTCACCCGCAAACCGGTAGCCGACACCGAAAACAGTCTGGATGTAGACCGGGTTGGCCGGGTCGGGCTCGATCTTGCGCCGCAGGTTCTTGACGTGGCTGTCTACGGTGCGATCCAGCCCCTCGTAGCTGTAGCCCAGCGCCTGCTCGATCAGCTCGCCGCGGGTGAATGCGTGGCCAGGGCTGGCCATCAGCGTCTTCAGGAGGTCGAACTCGGTCGGCGTCAGATCCAGCGCCTGGCCGTCCAGCCGCGCCTCATGCCGGTCGGGATCGAGCCGCAGCGCGCCCGCGCTGAGCGCTGTGGTGACGGCCGCCGGCTGGCCGGACGTTCGCCGCAGCACCGCCCGCACCCGTGACACCAGCTCGCGCGGGTTGAACGGCTTGCTGACGTAGTCGTCGGCGCCCAGCTCCAGGCCGATGATCTTGTCGGTGTCCTCGACGCGCGCTGTGACCATGATGATCGGCGTGGCCGCCAGCGTCGGGTCGGAACGCACCGTGCGCGTGACGTCCCAGCCATCGCGGTCGGGCAGCATCAGGTCCAGCACGACCAGGTCGGGCGCCTCACGCCGCAGGGCGTGCAGCGCCGTCTCGCCGTCGTGCGCAACCAGCACCTGGTAGCCGGCCTGCTCCAGATAGGAGCGGATCAGGCGGGCGATCTGTTTGTCGTCGTCAACTACGAGGATTCGTTGGGGCATGAGGAAGAGTGTGTTGCGTGTTGCGTAGTGGGTGGAGCGAACGGTTCGTTGTGTTGCCTGCATTTGCCGGCCTGATTGTATCACAGCTTGACCCAGGCAACGTAGGACGATTTTCCAAATCGTCGCCTCCGCACTCACAGCACCAACGGGGCCGGGCGCTGCCCGGCCCCGTCAGGGAAGGAGGGAAGATGTTCGTCGGCTAGCGGTTGCCGCGTCCGCCGTGGCTGCTCATCATGCCGCCGCCCCGGCGACCCTGCATGTTCTGCTGCATGCTGCCGTAGTTGTCACACGTGCCGTCGCCATCGGCGTCGTTCCAGTTCGGGCCGCTTCCGTTCTGCCCCGGCGTGCCGGTGCAGGTGCCGTCACATGTCCCGTTGCCGTAGCCGTTGCCCTGGGCTTGCCAGGCTTCGGTCAGTTGAGCGCTGACCTGGGCCTCCATTTGGGCCAGCATTGCGTCGGCCTGATCCTGCGTGATGCGCCCGGCGGCAACCGCGGCATCCAGCGTGTCGATGCGGGGCTGCACGTAGGCATCCACGATAGCCTGCGGCTCGACGCCGTAGCCGGCGGCCACATCGGCGATGGTTGCGCCAGCGTTCAACTCAGCCACCAGCTCGGCCTGCTCGATGCCGATCACCTGAGCAGCCACTGCCGTCAGCGAGCTCTCGGGCCCGCCCCAGGCGCCGCGGCTCGCCAGACCATAGCCGGATCCGCTGCCGCCGCTGCCGTTGCCATACTGGTTCGCCTGCCCGTAGACCGGGGTTCCAGTGCCGTTGCCGCTGCCGTACTGGTTTGCCTGACCTGTGTTGTTCCCGGGGCCGTTGCCCTGGGCAAATGCCGCCCCGGCGAAGACCATCAGCGCTGACATCGCCAGCACGCCTGCCGTCATTCCTACACGTTTCCAGTTCTTGTTCATGGTGTTTACCTCTCGATGTTGCGTTCCGTCGTGGCGGGACGCTTCAGTTTGTTGGTTACGCCCGCATCGCCGCAGGCGTTTTGCTTATCTACCTTGCAGTATAGCAGGCGGTTGTGGAGAAGCTGTGGAGAGGTGGTGGGAGGGGTGTGGAAATGAGGGATAGAGGAGGGAAAGAAAGGAAAGCAGGGAAAGGAGGGAGAGGAGGGAAACCGATCTGATCGTGGAGTGCGCATCCTCCCATACGCACGGTCATCTTGCCCCGCGGAGTGCGCATCCTTTCATGCGCACGGTCATCTTGCCCGCGGAGTGCGCATCCTGCTTCGAAAATAGCGACTGGCCGGCTCCAGCCCCAGAACCGCGGATCGGTCGGGCGCGGATCAGAGGCATATCCACGGCGAAGGCGAGCTCCGATGTTTTCATTGGTCGGGGTGTCGGGCGGAGCCTGTCCCGGCGCCTGACTTGAAAATAGACGCTGCTGCGCCGGTCTCCGACCGTGCCGCCTCGATTTTCATCCATGGTTGTGCGAGTAGCGCATGGTCGTCTCAGATGCGCACGGTCACGCAACGGCCAGGTGCAGCGTCTCCCAGGCCAGCCAGGCGGCGAGGCCGATCAGCAGGATGCCCAGCGCGGCCAGCACGCGGCGGTACCACGTCGTGGAAAGCTGATGCGACTGGCTGTGGATCAGCGCGGCGATGCCGATCTTGGAGCCTACCAGCAGCGCATAGAACCCCACCAGGAATGCGGCCGCGTAGGCTGCTCCCTGGTCCAGCGCCGCCAGCAGCGTCGGCCCGCCCACCGTCGCCCAGAAGATGTAGGGGTGCGGGTTGAGCAGGTTGACCAGCGCGCCGCGCGCCAGCGACTGGCGGCTGAGATTGCCGGGCGACCGCTCCACCTCCCGCAGCGCCTCCAGGCTGGCACTGCGCGCGGCGCGGATCGTCTCCCAGCCGAGATAGGCCACGTAGCCGCTGCCGGCGATGCCCAGCGCGGCCAACCCCCAGGCCGGCAGGTGCTCCAGCACCAGCAGGCTAAGCAGGATGATCGGCAGGTCGGTCAGAAAGGGGGCGACCGCGACCCGCAGACCTTGCCAGAAGCCGTCGCGCAGGGACGTGGTGATGACCAGCGTCATCAGCGGTCCCGGGCTGAGGCCGGCCGAGAGACCCAGGCTTGCGCCGATGAAAAGGTAAGACATGAAGGGTGGAGGGTGGAGGGACGAGAGTGGAAAGTGAGGTCTGTCGTGGTCAGCGGCCGCGGTTGATGTACCAGCCGGCCATCAGGGTCGCGACAAGCAGGATTCCCGTGGCCAGCAGCGCACCCATGTAGACCAGCGACACGCGGGCGCGCGGCGTCATCAGCCAGAAGCCGGTCAGCACCGCCATCAGCGGCACCAGCCCGGCCAGCAACAGCGTGATCACAAGTTGGCTGTTGACGACGGCTTCCTTGCCGGAAAGCTGCCGGTTGAGCCGCCACAGCACGATGAACGGATAGGCGAGACCGAACACGATCAGGACGAGACCGATGACGAGAAACAACGTGTTGCTGCCGCTCATGGGTTTCCCTCCGGCGAGATTTCGCCTTCAGCGTTGGCGACCCGGAAGCCCGCGCCGCCGTCCAGATGGGCCGTGTCGTTGTAGCTCACCAGGCGCATCTGCCCGTCGCGCACCTGCAAAACGCTCAGCGCCGTGTTGCCGCCGATGGCGATGCGCTGCATCTGCGGCAGGCTGGCCTGCAAGGCGTGGGCCACCAGCGAGCGCAGGGCGGCGCCATGGCTGACCAGCAGAACCGTCTGGCCCGAATGGGCGGCGGCGATTCTCGCTGCTGTATTAGCCAGCCGGCCGTTGAGTTCCTGCATGCTTTCACCGCCGCCTCGCCGCACGTCGTCGCCAGCGATCATGGCTGCGATCTCGTCCGGGTAACGCACGGCAATCTCGTCCCAGGTCAGCCCGGTCCATGCGCCAATATCCGACTCGCGCAGGCCCGGCTCGGCCAGCGGCTGCAAGCCCAGTACATCGCCTACGATGCAGGCCGTGTCCCAGGCGCGCTTGAGGTCGCTGCTGTAGATCGCCCCGAAAGCGTATGTCCGCAGACGGCGGGCAACAATACGGGCTTGCTCGTGGCCCCGCGCAGACAGCGCCGTGTCCGCTGCCTGCCCTTGCCAGCGGCCGCTGAGGTTCCACTCGGTCTCGCCGTGGCGCAGCAGGACCAGGGTTGTCGTGTTATCGGGACTCATCGTCGTTCCCTTGCAAACGGTCAGTTGCCAACCCGTCAAGGTGGCTGACATCGGGCGGCGCGACAACCTCAGCCTGCCCGTTGGCCACGCGCAGAACGGTCACCGACGTGTTGGGGACGGGAAGCGCGCGCGGGTCCAGTCCGTCCAGCGCGCCCGGCAGGTTCAGCAGCGCCGCACGCACGTTGCCTCCGTGGCTGACCACGCAGACCGTCCTGCCCTCGTGGCTGCGCGCAAGATCGGCGATGGCTTGCATCGTGCGCGCCGCAAGCTGGGCATAGGTTTCGCCGTCAACACCGCGCGGCAGGTCTTGGCCGTGATCGACTGCAGCCCGGGTCTCCGGCCAGCGCTCGGCCACCTGCGCGCGGGTCAGTCCCTGCCACTGGCCCAGGTGAATCTCCCGCCAGCGTGGATCCTGGACCGGCGGCAGATCCAGCGCCTGGCCGACATACGCGACCGTCTCCACCGCCCGCCGCAGATCGCTGGACACCAGCCCATCGACGCCGGCGCGCCGCATCCGCTCGGCCAGCAGGCGCGCCTGTGCGCGCCCCAGCTCCGTCAGTCCCGGCGCGTCAGGCGACTGGCCCTGCGCCCGCCCCGCCTGGTTCCAGAGACTCTCGCCGTGGCGACAGAGGTAGATGGTAGTTGGCTGGTCCGCCAAACGTGAGGTAGAAAGCATGGTGGTTCGTCGCGCGTCCCGTGACGCGCGACAGGCATTCTACCCGTGGGGTTGGGAATCGCCAAAGATAACAGGCCGCGGACAGCGTCAGGTGCTTCCCCACGCCTGGCTCAGGATCATCAGATCGGCCACGGTGATGGCGTTGTCGTCGTTGAAGTCGAAGCGGCCGGCATAGCAGGGATCGCCCAGCGCACAACCCCAGCGATCAGCGACCAGCGAGATGTCCAGGATGTCCACCGCGCCGTCGCAGTTCACATCAAAGCCGCCGCCGCAGGGTTGCAGGTAGTACACGCCGCCGGTGACGCCAATTCCATCCTCGGTCAACCCGCCCCAGACGATCATCGAGTCGCCGGTCCAGATCGCGGAGTGTGAAGCGCGCGCCGCCGGAGCGCCCGTTTGCGCGGTCGGGGTCCAGCCGTCGCCGGCCGGATCGTAGCGGCCACCTGTGTCAACTGCGGCAGAACAGACCACACTGCTGCAGCCGCCCCAGATGATCAGCTCGGCCCCTGTCCAAACCGCTGTGTGATTGGCCGCGGGCTGGCGCCAGGGCCGCACCTGTTCGCCTGATCTGCTGGCCCGCTGCGACAAGCGGCCGCGCTGTTGAGGCCTTGTTGAGCCCGGCCAGACCGCGAACACAACTCGCCTGCCGGTCGGTTGCTGACTCGATTGCCCGCTGGGCCACGCAGCTGCTGGTGCCGTCCACGAATCCCCGGCCGATGTCTGCTATTGCCTATACGCGCCAAACCGCCACCTTCCATCGACCTCAGACGCCCCGTACTACAGCCAGCCGCGCCGCGTTCACCGCTGATGGCCGTCACATTTGCCGGCCGGGTCAAGCGGCCGGATCGCCGTGTGCCATACGCCGCAGACGATCACTCGTCCCGTCACAGGCAGCAGTGCGCGCCGCGGCGCCGGCTACGTCGTCGCACATTGCGCTGGTGTCAGCGCCAGCCGCTGGCTGGTGCCTATCGCCGCAACCGCGCGGAGACGGAGCGCTCGCGTGACCGCTGGGCCAGCTCTGGCCTGCTGCGCCACGACACTTTTTCTGGCTGCGTTCTGGAAGCCGTCAATCTGGGCGAGGACACCGACACAACCGGCGCGGTGGCAGGCGGGCTGGCCGGCACTTGTCTACGGCGAGGCAGGTATTCCAGTCGAGTGGGTCAATGCCCTGGCACGCTCTGGGGGATGTGCGCAAGCTGGCTGGCCAGCTTGCCGGGCCGGCGCGTAACTGAGAGCCTCACGGCGGATAGGGATCGCCTGCGGCGTCTCCGGCCTGAAGCTGGGACGATCAGCCCCTGCGTCAGGCCAAGGGTTCGGAGCGCCGCTCGATAGCGGCTTTTCTACACGCTGGGTTATCTGAAGAACTGCCAGAGGACTACCAGCAGCGTGTCGCGCACGACTAGCATCGGCAGCTTGCAGCGCTCGACTCGGCTCGCTGTAGCGAGTTGAAGGGATCATGATCTGGTTGATCTTCTCGCAAGGCAACCTTCGCAGTCGCATCTCGACCTGACACGCGCCGATAGTGCATGTGCATCAAGCCCGGCCCCAGGTGGTGGCGCACTTCACAGAAGACCGACCAGAGTTCCTCCGCCAACGGAGGGCCGACGACCTGCACAGACTGGTGGCAACCTGGGATCGGAAGCAGACACGGCTGAAGCGTCGATCCGGTTGGGAATGCGCTCGTAGACCACGCTCTCCCGCAGCTGATCAGGATGCCCAGATCGATGCCGGTCATGCGCAGGTAGGTGATCACCTTGGCGCGATGAATCGGCTCGGAGAGGAACCTTCTTCAGTTCCAGCAACACTTGATGGCCGACGCTCGGCAACAATGTCCACAAAGAACCGCCCCACGCGCCATTTCTTGTAGTGCAACGCCAGCTCAACCTGCCGGTGGGCCGTGATGCCGCGCGCCTGCAAAGCGATTGCCAGCGCCGTCTCCCAGCCGGGCCTCGCTCAGGTCGAAGTGCCGCAGGTCGTTGTGAACCTCGAAGCAGGCGCCCTGGATGTCGTAGCTGAGTTGGGGATAGATGATGTCTGCCATATCCGCCCTCTTGTAAGTGTTGGGGAAGAATAGCACAGCGCAGCGATTCAGAACAACCGAATTCGAACGCCGGTTTCGACGCCGTTCGCCGGCTCCATTCCTAGGTGTCTCCAATACCTCGCTCGATCGCCGTGTGGAAGATAGACAGCGTTCGAACCGCGCCGGCCGCCGGCTCCACCCATGTGCAACCGCCATTCGTTGTCCTCATTCGCTGTGCTATCTCAGCCCTCGCCAATCGCTGTCGTCATTCGCTGTGCTATCTCAGCCCCCTCCATTCGTTGTAGCATCTCCCCTGCCCATTCGTTGTCCTCATTCGTTGTGGTATTTCCCCGCCCATCGCCCACTGCGGTATAATCTCTGGCGTTATCAACCGATACACGGAGAGGACTTCTGACTATCCCATGCTCAAACGAACGTTTACCTGTGGCCAGTTGCGCGCCGAGACGCGGGCCAGGATGTGATACTTAACGGCTGGGCTTACCGCCGCCGCGACCACGGCAACATCATCTTTATCGACCTGCGCGACCGCTACGGCGTCACCCAGATCGTCGTCACCCAGGAGACGACCGAGGCCTACGAGGCCGCCGAAAAGGTGCGCGGCGAGTTCGTGCTGGCAGTGCGCGGTACCGTGCGTCTTCGCCCGGAGGGTATGCAAAATCCGGCGCTGGACACCGGCGAAATCGAGGTGGTCGCCAGCGACCTGGTGGTCGATAACGCCGCCAGGCCGCTGCCTTTCGAGATCCGCGACGACGTGGAAGCCAACGAATACACGCGCCTGCGCTACCGCTACCTGGACCTGCGCCGGCCGCGCCTGCAAGAGAACATCATCCTGCGCCACCGGGCGGTCAAGCTCATGCGCGACTACATGGACCGGCACGGTTTCCTCGAGATCGAGACGCCGATCCTCACCAAGTCCACACCGGAAGGCGCGCGCGACTACCTGGTGCCCAGCCGCGTGCATCCCGGCAAGTTCTACGCCCTGCCGCAAAGCCCGCAGCAGTTCAAGCAGTTGTTGATGGTGGCCGGCTTCGACCGCTACTTCCAGATCGCCCGCTGCTTCCGCGACGAGGACCTACGCGCCGACCGCCAGCCCGAGTTCACCCAGCTCGACGTCGAGATGTCCTTCGTCGACCAGGAAGACATCATCGCCCTGATCAGCGGTATGTGCCGTTCACTGGTGGCGCAACTGACCGGTGCGCCCGCACCCAACCTGCCCTTCCCCCGACTGACCTACGCCGAGGCTATGGCGCGCTATGGCAGCGACAAACCAGACATCCGCTTCGGCCTGGAGTTGCAAGACCTGAGCGATCTGCTGGAAAACACCGGCGTCGGTTTCCTCAAGGCCGCGCTGGCAGCCGGCAACCAGGTCAAGGCAGTGCGCGGCCCCGGCATCGCGACCCTGAGCGGCCAGAAGCTGCGCGAGCGCGTCAAGGCCTACGAAGAAGCTGTCAAGATCTACGGCGCCAGGGGGCTGGCGTGGCTGGACTACCCGGCTGACGGTGGGTCGGCGCCCAAGTCGCCCATTGCCAAGTTCTTCAGCGCCGACGAGCTGGCCGCGATCGCCGGACGCTGCCAGGCGGAGCCGGGCGACGTGGTGTTCATCGTCGCCGACACAGCCAGCGTGGTTGCACCCGCGCTGGGCGAGCTGCGGCTGCGCATCGGCAGAGACGCCGATCTGATCGACGAGAGCCAGTTTGCTTTTCTGTGGGTGGTGGACTTCCCGCTGGTGGATTGGAACGAAGACGAGAATCGCTGGGACGCCATGCACCACCCGTTCACCTCGCCCAAGCGGGAGGACATCGACCGCATGGAGAGCGACCCGGCCAGTGTGCGCGCCAACGCCTACGACATCGTGCTCAACGGCGTCGAGCTGGGCGGCGGCAGCATCAGGATCCACCAGCGCGACGTGCAGGAGCGCATGTTCAAGCTGCTGGGCCACTCGGCAGAAGCCGCCGCGCTCAAGTTCGGCCACATGCTGGACGCCTTCGAGTTCGGCACGCCGCCCCACGGCGGCATCGCGCTGGGCATCGACCGCTTCATCATGCTGCTGGCCGGCGAGCAGACCGTGCGCGAGGTCATCGCTTTTCCCAAGAACCAGCAAGCCGTCGAACCAATGACCGGGACACCGGACGTGGTCGACAAGGCGCAGCTGGACCTGCTCGCGCTGGTGTCAACGGCCAAGGTGGCGTAGTATGGCTGGCCAGGCCCTGCGCTGGATGATAGCGCGGCGACTTGTGCGTCGGTCATCCGTGCTGTAGAATATTGTAGTGCGAAAATCAGAAATTCGCACCACCTTGAAAGGAGGCCGTGTGATGCAGACAACCTACTCCGTTCGTGTGCGGGAGCGAGGACAGATTACCCTTCCCCAGCCGGTGCGCAACAGCCTTGCGGTTGACACGGGCGACACGCTCAACCTGGTACAGATCGACGACATCCTGCTCCTGTCGCCCAGGCACACGATGATCCCGAAGCTCTCGCAGGAGTTTTCCGAAATGATGCATGAGGAAGGGGTCAGCCTGGCAGAGCTTTTGCAGGGCCTGGAGGAAGAGCGCAGTCTGGTGCGACCGGAAAGCCAAGACCGGCGTGCGTAGGATCTTCGTCGATGCCAACATATTGATAGCGGGCGCCGACTCGCAGTCGGGCGCCAGCAACGCACTGCTCAGGATCGCAGAAGTCGGGTTGTTCCAACTGGTCGTCTGCACGCAGGTGTTGGACGAAGCTGAGCGCAATCTACGCAGGAAACTACCGCGCGCACTTCCGAATTTTGCCATGCAAATGGCGCGCCTCCGGCTGGAGATCCTGCCTGATCCCGTGCCTGAAGATGTTCGACCATGGGAGCAGATTATCGAAGCCAAGGACGCGCCCATTCTCTGCGCCGCTGTTGCCAGCGGCGTGGACCGATTCGTCACGCTGAACACAAGGGACTTTACGCCAAACGTTGCCGAACAGAGCGGGTTGGTAATACAAACACCTGCCGAGTTCATGGAAGACCTGCGGCAGTTGGTGACTGAGAATTTGGCGTGACCAAACTCGCCTACTGGGAGACATACCTGTGATTACCCCGATCAAAATAAACAAGGCCGCCGACTACGTCGGCCAGGATGTGACGCTTACCGGCTGGGTGCAGAAGCGTATCGACAAGGGGCGCCTGCAGTTCGTCCACCTGCGCGACGGCACCGGTGTCATGCAGTGCGTCGTGTTCAAGAAGAACCTGCCCGAAGACCAGTTCAACGAGGCGCGGCACATCACGCTGGAGTCGGCAGTGCGCATCAGCGGCGCGCTGCGGGCCGAGGAGCGGGCGCCCGGCGGCTACGAGCTGGACGCCAACGCCTTCGAGGTCGTCGGCCGCGCCGAGGATCCTTACCCGCTGGCAGCCAAGCGCGACGGCGGCGAACACGGCAGCGACTTCCTGCTCAACAACCGCCACCTCTGGTTGCGCGACCCGCGCCAGACGGCCATCCTGCGCACGCGCGCCACACTGATCAGTGCGATCCGCAACTGGCTGGACGACAGCGGCTTCGTGCTGGTAGACACACCGATCATTACCCCGGCGGCGGCGGAAGGCACCACCAACCTGTTCGCCACCAAATACTTCGACGAACCGGCCTACCTGGCACAGACCGGCCAGCTCTACAGCGAGGCGACCATCGGCGCGTTCGGGCGCGTTTACTGCTTCGGCCCGACCTTCCGCGCCGAGAAGTCCGACACCCGCCGCCACGCCATGGAGTTCTGGATGGTGGAGCCGGAGATGGCGTTCACCGAGCTGGACGAGAACATGGAGGTCATCGAGCAGTTCGTCAGCCACTGCGTGCAGACGGTGCTGCGCGACCGCGCCGCCGATCTGACCGCGCTGGAGCGCGACACCAGCCGGCTGGAGAAGGTCGTCCCGCCCTTCCCGCGCATCCACTACGACGATGCGGTTAAGCTGTTGCAAGAGAACGGCTACCCCGACTTCCCCTGGGGCGAGGACTTCGGCGCGCCGCACGAGGACGCCATCAGCGCCCAGTTCGACAAGCCGGTGTTCGTCCACCATTACCCGCGCGGCGTCAAGGCCTTCTACATGGAGCCCGACCCCGAACGTCCCGACACGGTGCTGGCCTGTGACCTGATCGCCCCCGAGGGCTACGGCGAGATCGTGGGCGGCAGCCAGCGCATGCACGACTACCAGACACTGCTGGACGCCATCGACGCTCACAAGCTGCCGCGCGAGTCCTACGAATGGTACCTGGACCTGCGCAAATACGGCACCCAGCCGCACAGCGGCTTCGGCATGGGCCTGGAGCGGGTGCTGATGTGGCTCTGCGGCCTCAGCCACATCCGCGAGGCGCTCCCCTTCCCGCGGTTGTATCGGCGATATTACCCGTAGGCTCAGAGATGCCAACTTTTCGGAAAAGTTGGCATCTCTCTCGGTGTTCGGGTTTTGGAAGGAATCATCGTTGGCATGAGTTCGCCGCCAGCCAGGCTGGTCGTTCGTCTTTTGGGCAGCTTCCAGCTGGCCTATGATGGTCGGCCCGTCCCAGCGTTTGACAGAGTTCGTCTGCAAGCACTGCTGAGCTACCTGCTGCTGAATAGGGGAAAACCAGTATCCCGACAACAACTGGCCTTCCTGTTCTGGCCGGACTCCACAGAAAAGCAGGCCTTCACCAACCTGCGCAATCTTCTCCACAACCTGCGCCAGGCATTGCCTGACTCCGACAGTTGCCTGCGCCTGACCCGCAAGACGGTGCAGTGGCTGGTCGACGCGCCCTGCTCGCTGGACGTTGCCCGATTCGAGAATGCATTGAGCGCAGCCGAGCGCGCCAAACTCGACGGCAGCCTGGTGCAGGAGGGTCGCGCCTTGTCCCAGGCAGTCACAGTCTATGGGGGACCATTGCTGCCCGATCTGTACGACGACTGGGTGCTGGAACAGAGAGAACGGCTGAACAGCCAGTCCGCCAGCGCCATGCTGCGGCTGGCCGGGCTGCTGGAACAACAACGAGACTACGGCGCGGCGCTGGAGACGGCTCGGCGGCTGCTGGCGCACGACCCGTTACGGGAGGACGCCTACCGGCTGCTGATGCGGCTGTATGCGCTCAACGGCGACCGGGCAGCGGCATTGCGCGCCTATCACACGTGTGTCACCATGCTGGAGGCGGAACTGGGCACAGGTCCCGGCGAACAGACGCAACGGGCCTACCAGCGGCTGCTGCATATGTCGCCGGAAGACATCGCCTCCAAACCGGAAGCGGCCCTCGTTGGACGCGCACCCCTGGTAGACCGGCAGGCCGAGTGGCAGACACTTCTGGCAGCGTGGCAGCGCGCCCGCCGCGGCCGGCCTGGCGTCGTGCTGATCGCGGGTGAGGCGGGAATCGGCAAGACACGCCTGGCAGAGGAGTTGATGGAGCGGGTCAGGCGTCAGGGCATCACCGCCGCCAGTGCGCGGGCATACGAAGCCGAAGGCGACATGGCTTATGCGCCGCTGGCGGAACTTCTGCGCTCGCCGGCACTCCAGCCTTGGCTGAGCCAACTGGACCCGGTATGGCGGCGTGAGGTGGCGCGACTGGTGCCAGAGGTATTGGAAAGCCAGTCTCGCCTGGACCAGCCCGCGCCGTTGACGGAACGGTGGCAGCTTCAGCGGTTTTTCGAGGCGTTGGCGCGGGCGGTGCTCACAGGAACGGAACCAGTTCTCCTGCACCTGGATGACCTGCAGTGGTGCGACAGCGAGACGCTGGCCTGGATCGCCTTCCTGATCCGCTTTCGCCCGACAGCCAGGCTTCTGGTCGTCGGCACCGTGCGGAGCGAGGAGATTGGCCCACATCACCCGCTGCGTCACTGGTTGACGGCGCTGCGTCAGACTGATGCGCTCAAGGAGATCGAATTGAAACCGCTGGACGCGACGGCTACCGCAACGCTCGCGCACCACATTGGCGGATACACCCTCGACGGCGCCGAAGCAGAACGGTTCTACGCCGACACCGAGGGCAACGCGCTGTTCGTGGTCGAAATGGCCCGGGCGCGCCAGGAACAGGACACCCTGAAGAGTTCAGCGGCATTCTCGCTCGAATCCATGCCGTCAAGAATGGTTGCCGTGCTGGAAGCGCGCCTGGCGCACTTGTCGATCAGCGGACGAGAACTGGCCGGAGTTGCTGCCGTCATCGGGCGCGAGTTTGCCTACCCGCTGCTGGCCGCGGCCAGTGGCGCCGATGAAAACGAGCTATTGAACGGCCTGGAGGAGCTTTGGCGGCGCCGCATCTTCCGTGAGACAGGTGCCGAAGCGTATGACTTTAGCCACGACAAACTGCGCGAGGTAGCGTATCGTTCGCTCAGCAGCGTGCGGCGTCGAATCCTGCATCGCCGGGTGGCTGTCGCGTTGAAGGAAGTAAATGTAGACCGGCTCGACGAACTCAGCGGTGAGCTGGGCGTGCATTACGAGCGTGCCGGGCTGCACGACGAGGCGCGGGCGCATCTGCAACGGGCCGGTGACTATGCGGCTGCACGCTATGCAAGCAATGAAGCGCTGGCATACTATACCCGCGCCCTGAACCTGACCCATGAGAATGACTTCTCAGCGCGCTTCGAGTTGCATGAAAAGTGCGCGCAAGCGTACGCTATGCAGACGGACCAGAATCAGCGCCGCGCGGAGCTGGCCCTGATGGCGCAAGCGGCGGACGGTCTCGCAGATGATCGGCTGCGGGCAATCGTGGCGTTGCGGACCGCCCAGCTTGAGTATGAGTTGGGCCAGCCGGCCCGAGCCGCAGAGTACGCACAAGAGGCCGTCTCTTTGGCCGCCCACGCCGGCGATCCAAGAACAGAGGCCGCCAGTCTCCTGGAGTGGAGCAGGGCACAGATCGATGTCGGCACGTTGGACGCTGCCCAGGAGGGATATCAGCGCGCTTTGACGCTAGCCCGATCTGCCAGCCTACCAGAGATTGAAGCCCGCAGCCTGCACGGACTGTCGCTGGTGGCGGTTGATCGGGGCGATTGGGACGCATGCCGCCGGTTCGATGAACCGGCTCTGAAGATCTACCGGAGACTCGGCGACAAGCAAGGCGAGGCAACCGTGCTGCGCCACATGGGCGTGGTAGATGAGCTAGATTGGTATCCCCTGGAGGGAAGGCAGAAGCAGCTCCGGGCGCTGGAACTGGTCCGAGAGATCGGCTTCGTCTGGCTGGAGCCATGGGTTGTGTCCGGTCTGGCCTGGTGCTCGCTGATGCTTGGGCAGCGTGAACAAGCACTGTCTGAAAACGCGGAAGCTTTGCATCTGGCGCAAACTGTCGAAGACCGATCGGTGGAGGCGATGCTTCTGAACGACCGGGTGGACATGTTGCACCAACTGGACCGGTTTGCGGACGGCCTTGAAACCGCTCGGCAGGCGCTCGACATTGCCGTGACAAGCGGCAATCGCCTCCGGGAGGCCAACTCTCTTGCCGACGTTGGACTTATGCTGGGCGATCTGGACCGGCATGACGAATCGGCGGATGCCTACCACAGGTCGCTCGAAGTCTACAGCGAGCAGGGCAACGACGTGGCGCTGCTGCGCACCAGAGCCGGCATCGCCAGGGCGGCCCTCGCCACCGGGGACATCGACCGGGCGGTTGGGCTGGTCGAACAGATCCTGCCAACCATTGATGACGCTGGCAAGGTCATCTCCATCTCAGATGGCGGCGCCGCGATCCACCTCACGTGCTATCGCGCGCTGCAGGCAGCAAACGACGGGCGCGCGGCCGACGTTCTGGCGGCGGGCTACGCATTTGTGCAGGATCGGGCCAACCGCATCTCGGACCCTGTGCTCCGGCTCTCGTTCCTGCAAAACCTGATCGAGGTGAACGCGCTCGTCACCGAGTTCGAGCGGATGTGGGCGGCGCAGACTGAGCACAGGCCCGTTGAGCCTCACAAGGGCGCTGCCGTCACTGCATTCAGAATCCGCAGGCCCGAAGGGCCTTTCACCTCGTAGCCCGATCCGTTTACGGTCGGGCGGCCGCACACCATCAAACGCTCTTCAAACGCTACGTCTGATACTATCGATTCACTGTCAACTTTCAACCCTTGTTCAGTGATAGGAGGTATCACAAATGACCGACCGAAAGTTCGCCGGGACTCTGCCAGCGCTGCTGGCGCTCGTTCTCCTGCTGGTGACCGCTGCCGGCGCTGGCCTACCCACCTGAGCGTTCGGAATATCCGATTGAGGATGCGTTCACCCTGGCTGAATGCGACGGGTTCGACGTGATCGACGAGTTTGCCGGCACGGTGTACCAGACGCGCTTCTACAATGGAGATGGCAACCTGACCAGCTACAAGAACCGGGTCCGCGTGCGCGATCGCATCTACAACTCGGTGACTGGCTACGAGGTGTGGAGCGTCTGGCACAACACGACGTTCCACGAGACCGATGGAAGCTACACCATTGCGGGCGTCGGCTGGAACGTGACGGTGCCTGGCGCTGGCGCAGTCTGGTTCGATGCAGGCCACTGCGAGTACGACCCTGACGTTGGTTACCAGGTGTGCACCGGCCACGCGCAATACGACGAAGACGTGATCTGCGCGGCTATGGACCGAGACAGCTAAGTAGTGAGGAGCCGCTGCCAGCGTCAACAGGCGGCCTAACAACAACACCCGGGATCGCTCAGAAGACATGATATCCCGGGTGTTCTTGTATTCGAAAACAACCTCAATCTATGGTGCTGACTTTATCAAGTGGTCTGTTCGGTCGGTCTTGCCAACTCCTCAGCAGATGTGATCAGACCGTCGACGCGGTTCACCAGATTGGCCACCTCGGGCGTTCCCGGCGCGCGGTCGAGGATCTCTTGCAACTGCCCGCGGCCGGCCCGCAGTTCAGCAAGCGTCGCGGGGACGGCCGGTTGCCCATCGCGCGGCGTCTCGACCAGATGCACCCACAGCACGACGACCGCCACGGTCACGGCCGGTGCAAAGATCAGCCCGGCCAAACCTAGCTCTATCCCTAAGACCAGCGCCACAATCAACAGCAGCAACGGACTTGTTCGCATGCGCGGGAAGTAGCGCGGCTGGATGCGAAACTCGAAGACCAGGCTGACAAGCAGCGCATAAGCCGCGCCCAGAAGCGCCGCCGTCGGATCGTTGATCAAGCCGAACAGCAATACCAGCAGCGGCGCCAGCAGCACGCTGAGCCACGTGACAAGCTGCACGACGCCGCCCAGCACGGCCAGCAGCGCGGCGTACGGCACACCCAGCAACGCATATCCGATCCACAGGATTGCGCCTGACAGAACGACCTGGGCGAACGTGCTGCGCGCCAGCGCGCCCACGCCGTCCTCCAGGTCGCGCCAGGCATGGCGCACCCGGCCGCGTGCCGCGAGCGGCATCGTGGACAGCCACAGTCGCTCGAAGCGCACATGATCCACGCTCCAGTAAAGGCTGAGGATCAGGATTGTGACCCCCTTGCCCAGCAACGAGCCCACACTGCTGGCCAAGGACGCGATGCCTTGAACCACCGGCACGTCGGTCTGGCCGCTGAGCGCCTTGTACAGCAGATCTGGCGGGGGCAACAGGTTGCCGACTGTGCGCTGGAACTCCGGTCCAGAGTCGGGCCACTGGGCAACGACTCGCTCGTAGGTCGTCGCCAGATGGTTGGCCAGGTCTTGCACGTCCCTGTCCAGCGGTCCCAACACCAGCAGCACCAGCATCCCGATTCCCAGACCGAGCGCCAGGTACACAATCGCGATGCTGATGGCCGGGGAAACGCGCTGCCGAAGGCGGTCGATCAGAGGCCGCAGGCTGGCGGCTAGCGCCACCGCCAACAGGAACAACAGGATCGGCTCGCGGAACAGCCAGACCAGCGCCAGGCCGATCAGGGTCAGCAAAACGAGAGCGGTAGAGCGGGCAAGCTGGCTCATGATGCGGCCCTTTCCTCGCTCTCCTGCCCGGGCACGATCCGCTCGAATCCCAGAGCCAGCGCCTCCACCAACTCTTCTGGTTGATCGGTTCCGGCGGTGGAAAGGTCCGTTTTCCGACGCAACGCCTTGCGCACGTCATAGACCAGTCGATTCGCCTCGTAGCGCAGCAGTGCCAGCTTGTCCCGTGCCCCGGCCGAGTCCCAGCTCTCCCGGTCCAGGTTCAAAACCGTGCTGCGCAGCGCGATCTGCACGATGGCTGCCAGAGGAACGGCCACCAGGGCGCCGGGAATGCCGAACAGCGATCCAAGCGCCAGCAGCGCCAGCAGAGTCACCAGCGGGTTCACGCCGACCGACTGTCCGACGACGCGCGGCACCAGGATGTAGTTCTCCAGCGCCTGGATCACCACAGCCGCTACCACCACCCAGATCGCCTTGGAGGGGTCATTCGACAGCGCGACCAGCAAGGCTACCAACGCGCTCAACACCGGGCCAACCAGGGGGATCAGCTCGAACAGGCCGGCCAGCATGGCCAGCGCGGCTGCGTAGGGCAAGCCGATCAGCAGATACGCCACCAACGTCGCGGCGCCGACCAGCAGCCCCAGCAGGAGCTGGCCCGCAAGGTAGGCCCCCACCGTCGACTCCACCTCGTCGACAACTTCCCGGATGCGCGCCCGTCGTTCCATGGGCACAAATCGCAGCAAAAACAGCTCGGCGCGCAGATTCTCCAGGTTCCAGTAGTACGCCAGCGCAAAGATGGTCAGGCTGATCAGCAGGACACGCAGCGCGATGCCCGCGCCTGAAATGAACGTGGCAACCTGCGCCAATTCATCAGCTTCCGTCTGGCCAACTGCGGTCGATAGCGGCAACGGTGGCGCGATCAACGCCACCCTGAGCAGGACGTAGTTGGGCGAGGCGATCAGCTTGTCCCGCACCATCCGGTAGTACTCAGGAATCCGGTCGGCAAAATCGCTCGCCTGGTTGAACAGCATCGGCCCGACCAGAACGACGAACAGCGCCAGCGCCAGCAACAAGGCCACGTAAACCAACGCCACTGCCGCCGCGCGCGGCAGGCGTTTAGCGACCAGCCAGTTGACGACTGGCGTGATGGCGACGTGGAGAATAAAAGCAACCAGCAGGAGAAAGACAACCAGCCTGAACCGGTAGACAAGATAGAACCCCGCCACGACTGCGACTATCACCAGCGTGGAAAGAATCACCTCACGGGCGCGCGGGCCGCGCAAATCCGATGACGCTGTTGGAGTCATCGATCACGACATCGCGCCCGCAACAGAGGGAGAATCGGGCAGTCACCCCATGAGTATTTCGCCACGTGCCGCAGGCCATCTGTCCGGTCAGTCAGTCCCATACATCCTCGATCTACTCCGATCGCTCGACTCGGTGATACCCGCATCCGAACAACGCGGGTCATTCTGCCGCCAAACCCATTACAGTTCGGGTGTGCGATAGTAACACGCAGCGGCCCCCCTGTCAAGACCTGCTGCTCCCCGGCAGGTTCCCCAAAACCGCCAACCTGTCACGCAGTACGGGGATGTTTTCGATCATTTGCGAGGAGTTCGCATGCTCACATGCAAACTCCTCGCAAGAGGTTGACGAGGCACTAGAACGGATGTAGTTTGCGCCTGCGATGCAAAGCTACCGCGCCGGCCAGCATCACCACCAGGAGCATAACTCCGACCCCCGGCGCACCGCCTCGCGGTGCGCCGGCCGCTGCCAGACCACTCAGCCTGACGGCGGTCGGGGTAGTGTAGTCCACGCTGACCGGGCCGTGGCGCGTGGCCGTGCCAGACAGATCGACATCCTCCACCCAGTAGAAGTAGGTCGTGCCCGGCGTCAGGTCGGCCCCGTCGTCCCAGATGTAGACAAAGCCGGTCGAGCTGCCCGGCGACTGCGATGGGATCAACACGTCGTTCAATTGCCGGTCCGGCCCAGTCGCCGACGTGCCGCGGTAGAGGTTGAAACCCTGGTTGTCCAGCTCCATGCTGGTCTCCCAGGTCAGCCGCACCAGAGCGCCCTGCTGCACCGCGCTGAAGTCGGCCAGAGTGACTGCCGTCGGCACTGCGGTCACGGTCAGCAGGCCGGCGAACTGCGACGCCTTGTTGCCGGCGATGTCTGTCGCAACAACCAGGATCTGGTAGTCGCCGGCCTGGTCGAAGACGAAGTGCGCCCACCAGTCCTGACCGCTGACGGTGCCCGCCACGGAAGCGCTGCTGCCATCCGGCCGCACGATGTAGACCTGCACGCCGGCCACCCCGCCGCCGTCGGTCACCGTGCCCGAACCCAGTTGCACGGGCGTGTTGTTGATCGAGACACCGTCGGTCAGGGTTGTCGGACCCAGATCGGGCGCGACGGTATCCACGATGACCGGGATCGCGGCTGCTGAATCGACCAGCGGCGTGCTGGCGTTGCCGGCCACGTCGAAGCCGGTGAACACCAGAGTTACGGCGATGCCGTCGCCCACCACCGGGACAGGCGCCGCCCAACTGTTGTCGGACAGCACCCTTTGAACCACGCAAGGCACATCCTGGTCCTGGCTGCACAGAACAACGCGTGCCACCCCGCGCTCGTCGGTCAGCGCGCCGGTCAACACCTGTTCACGCCGGTTGATCCAGCCGTCGCTGAAGGCTGTGAGGGTGGGCGGTGAAAGGGCCAGCACCGGCGGCGTGGCATCGACCTCAACCTGGACAGGGGTGCTCCAGCCGCTGATGTTGCCGTGGATGTCGGTGGCCCGGGCGCGCAGCGTGAAGATGGCGCCGTCGGCCGCGTTGCCGGCGTCGAGCAGGCACGCATAGCCGCCCGCCGTCAGCCCGGTCTCGTCACAGGACACGACCTGTGTGCCGGCCCCGCTGGTCACTTCCATCTGGAACAGGTCCAGCGGCGAGTCGTCTACCGCAGTCCCCAGCACCGTGTTGGCCAGGGGAACCAGGTAGGTTACTGCCAGGCTGACGCTGATCGGCGGTGTGTTGTCCACCGTGTAGGCCAGCGTTTCCAACCGATAGGTGCGATGGTAGCTGTCGGCCAGCGTCACCGTCAGCGTCCCATCGGATGCCACCACGCCGCTCAGGTCCAGCGAGGCGGTGGTGGAGGGAGCGATGCTCGTCGCCACCTGCGGCGGGCTGGTCAGCGAGACACCGCCTGTCGTCGCGCCGTACACGGTCAGGCTGGGCAACGTAGCGCTGCCGCCGTTCGTCGCCCTCACGTTGACGTTGATCACCTCACCGGGTCCTGCCGGCTTGGCCGGCGACGGATCGGGCGACACCACCACCTCCAGTGGCGCGTCGGCCCACACGCCGTCAGCCGGCACGATGCCTGCGCCCAGCGACAGGAACTGGGCGTATTGCTTCCAGGGTCGGCCCAGGTTGCGGTCGGGCACCGTGGCCCAGACATCCAGAGCGCCCTGCTGCGAGGCGACGCCCAGCAGCTTGAGGCTGGCGGCGGCCGGAGCCGCGATGCCCAGATCGGCGAACGGCAGCAGCACGTCGTTCAGGTCGCCGGTGCTGAGAGCTGCGACCTCCGTCTGCTGCACCCAGGCGCCGCCGGCGTATGCCAGCAGCGTCGGGGTGACGCCGCCCGAGACGCGCACCAAGTAGTCGGCGGCGAAGGGCAGCACGGCTGGTTCGCTCGGGCCGTAGGGGTTGTACAGGTCGGTGCTGCCGGGACCGCCAGTGCCCAGGTAGAGGTAGAGATCGCCGTCGCTGTTGACGTTCAGACCCTGCCAGCGCAGGCGCAGGGTGGTCGCGTTCCAGCCGGCGAAAAGCTTCTGAACGCCGTGGACGTCGGTCGCCATCTGCCCGACCTGCTTGCCGCCGCTGTTCACCCAGTCCTGCACGGCCAGATTGGTGATCAGGTCCGGCGTCTCGGCGGAGTCGAAGAAGAACGGCCCGCGTGTGACCGCGGTCTGGTTGCCGTGGCTGTCCACTGCCACCACATGGGCGTAGCGGGTGCTGCCCTGCAGGATCGTCTGGTCCAGCGTTCCCGCCGACGGCGGGAACGCTGTCAGCGCGCCCAGCGAAGGCGTAGGCGAGCTCGTCCAGCCGGCATAGACGCTGGCGGCGCCGGGCACGGCTGTCCAGGCGAGCCGGGCGTTCAGGTCGCTGATGACCATGCCGGGCGTGATGACCGCGCCGCTGACCAGGCTGGTGGTGGCGGTGAAGATGTCCGGCGCCACCACGTCCAGGACCACAGTAGCCGAGTCCGTGGCGGTTTGGGCGGCGACATCCGTGACGCGGGCGTCGATGGCCAGGCTGCCGCCGTCGGGACTCGCCTGCGCCAGCGGCGCGAGGGTGAAGGACCAGTTGGTCCCGTCCAACTGCGCTTCCTGCCACGGGCCGCCGTCCAGCCGCACCTCTACGGTATCCACCTGGCTGTCGTCCGTGGCCGTTCCCTGAAGCAGGTAGGTGCCGTCGCTCTCCAGGTCAGCAAGTGTGATGTCCCCGGCCGCGATGCTCACCGACGGCCCGGCCAGATCGACGTAGACGACGTTGGCCGAGCTGGCGGCTGTGGCGTTAAGGCTGTCGGTGATCTCGGCGGTCAGGCTGTAGACGCCGCTCTGCGCCGGCGTCCAGGTCGTTGCCCAGGTCGCATCGCCGGTGTCCGGCGGCGCCGAGTAGCTGTCCACGGACACACCGTCCACAAGGAACGCCGCGCTCTGGATGTTGTTGTCGGCGTTCAGGCCGACGTCGACGTTGATGGGCTGAAGCTGGGTGACCACCGCGCTGTCGGCCGGCGCCAGCACGGCTGCGCTGAGCGGCGGCTTGTCGTGGCCCGGAGGCAGCGGCGTCCCGACAGGCGTCGGCACCGGTGTCGCGTTGGGATTGGTGATCACCAGACCGACGCTGTAGCTGGCGCTGCACGGGATCGTGATGCCGGCCGACGACTGCGCGCGCAGGAAATACTGACCGCCGGTGGTTGGCGTAAAGGCGATCTGGTTCTGTCCGACTACTTTCAGCGTCGTTCCGTCAGGATCGAAGATGGACAGCGTGACGCCGCCGGACCATCCGACGAGGTCGGCGCTGAAGGTGTACAGGCGGCCTGCGTTGGCCGTGAAGCGCATCCAGTCGGCGTCGGTCAGGCTGCTGAAGGTGCGGCTGCCGCTTGTCAGGTTGGCCAGATCGAAGTCGCTGGCAGCGGCCGGCGTGTTGTCGGGCTCGTAGCTGTCTGCCGCCAGCGTGCAGACGGTGGGAACCGCCGTCGGCGTCGGCGTCGGCGTTAGCGTCACCGGCGTCGGGATCGGCGTGCCGTTGACCGGTGATGGCGGCGCCGTCGGAGTTGCCGTCGGCGTCGGCGACGGCGTCGGTGGGTTGCCGTTGTCGATGCAGACCTCCAGGCTCCAGCCGTACAGGTCGCCGGTGGTATCCGGGAAGTCGGGCGGATCAGCCAGGCCAGAGTCGTTGACCAGCAGCGTCCAGTCGCCGTTGCTGGCTTTCCCATTCAGACGTTCAGCTGCTGCGGCTGGGCCGGAACGTCCCGCTGTTGTTGGGGAACTGCGGCGGCCTCAGGCCTTCAACGGCACCGTCGTCGATGGAAAGCTGGCAGTTAGCCGGGTTGCCCTGTCCATCCAGGCCGCACCAGACGTAGAAGCCGTAGTCGTTGAACGCAAAGAGGTCGAGCACCGTGCCGTCGGGCGCGCTGAGGCCGAAGGACACGTCAAACAGCGCTTTGTGATTGAAGGTGATATCCTTCAGGCCGACATGGGTTACGACGCCGGCAGCCGGCACGCTGACCACCGATCCCAGCGTCGCCAGGTCCTCGATGCGCTGCGGCACGTCGCTGCTGGGATAGGTCGTACAGGTCCAGTTGTTGGGCAGCGGCGTCGGCGTCGGCGCGGGCAGGATCTCAATATCGACCCTGTAAGGCAGGTTCTCCTCTGGCTCAGATGAGAAGAACCCGAGGGAATAGTCGCCGTCCGCGACAATCACCTCTTCGGTAGCCGATGTGTCTGGATACCACCCGCCACCGGGCGGATTTCGCCACATCTCCATACCCGGCGTCAGGGTGCGCGGCGTGATGCGGACGCGCTGGCCGGTCAGCACCGGGAAGGAGAAGAAGTCCAGGTCGTCCGTCTCACACAGCATAGCCTGCACCGTCTGCGAGATCCCCGGCAGAACGTAGGGGTTGCCCTGGTCATTGTTTGGCTCGTAGGGATCGAGACCGGAACAGGCGCTGTTGACGCCCAGCTCCAGCGTGTACTGGTCGGTCGTCGGCGTCAGATACGGATACCAGATGCCAACCGTCCAGCGGCCGCTGGCGTTCAGCGTCACGCTGTCGCCGTAGGTCAGTTGCGAGCCGGGGAAGATGCCGTTGAAGTACTGGCCGTCCGGGTTGTAGAGATACACGTAGTAGTCGGCCGGCCGCGGGTCCAGGTTGAGGGTCACGTTTTGGCCAATGACGCCGTCGAACGCGTAGTAGTCTTTGTCGGCGGCGTAGCAGAGCGCCGCAACAATGGGCGAGTTGAAGCTGATCAGCGTCGCATTGCTGCGCGAGCCGTTGCCCAAGATGCCGGGCTGGTCGTACGGGTCCACCGGCGCGCACAGGTCGGGCGGCGGTGGCGGCGGTGGAGGCGGAGGCGGCGCATCGCCGACGGCCACCGTCAGATGGTAGGGCAGGCTGCTGCTGGTCGTGTCCCAGAGGCGCTCCACCAGGATCAGGTAGACGGCCGGACTGCTTCCGCTGTTGACGTGCGCCACCATTTCGTCCACCAGGCCAGGTTGGTAGCTGGAGCCGACCAGCTGCCCGTTGAGCCACATCGACAGGCCATAGTTCTGTGGCAGGTCGCTCAGCGTGACGCTGATCTGCTTGCCGGCGTCCACCGTCGTCTGGTAGAAGTCCTGGGTGTCCACATGCTGCAAGTCGGGCGTGCACAGCGCGGCGCTGATGGTGCCGACACCGATGGGCGCCGCCGAGCCAGAGTCGTTGTTGGGCTCATAGCCGTCAACCGCGCTGCATGCCTGCGAGAAGAGCTGGCCGTAGCCCAGCGCCAGGTTCGAGCCGGGCGGCGTGATGACGGTCGGGTAGAAGACGTTGGGATCCAGGTTGCTGACCCCATTGTACTCGCCCTCCAGCCGCGCGATCTCGACGGCGTTGCTGCCGTCGCGGGCGGCCTGGTAGAGGCTGCTGCCATCGCTGAAGTACAACTCGTCCAGCAGCGGGCGTACCACAAAGCCGCGCGCGTCGCTGCCAACGCTCGTCAGCTCGGCCGGATTGGCGTCGCCTTCAGTGTCCATCCACAACAGTAAGTTCTGGGTGGCATCGCGCCAGTACAGCTTAGCGGCAAAAGGATCGACGGTCAGATCGCGGATCTCGCGGCCAGACGGGGCAACGTACACGGTCTGCACGTCGCTGCCATCCAGGTTGCTGCGCCGGATCAGCTCGACGCCGTTGTACGTGTCCAGCTCTGCCCAGTAGAGCAGGCCGGCCACCGAATCGACCGCGATGCCGTGGTCGAAGCGCACCAGCGGGATGACCTCTTGCACGTCGCTGCCGTCGCCGTTGGCGCTCATGATGCGCGAGGTGATCCCAACGTCCGCCTGCGCCCAGTAGAACCGCCCGGTAGACTCGTCCACGGCCAGAGATTCAGTGTAGCGTATGCCGCTGCCCGGCGGATGAGTCGTAGTCACAACAACTTCGCGATTTGTTCCGTCGAAGTTGATACGGAAGATACTTTGGTTGTAGTCGAGAACGTATAGCTTGCTGCGCACCGTGTCAGCCGCGATGGTGGTGCCGCCGATCCCGATGTCCTGGATCATGATCGGCTCTACGGAGCCGCTGCTGATCTCAGCCCGGATCAGGTCGTTGGTCCGGCTGTAGTAGATGAACGGCGAGCCGGCGGGCGGCGGCGTGGGAGCGCCCAGCGTCATCTGGAACAGGTAGGCCACGTTCTGGCCGGTCAGCGCATTGTTGGCCAGCGAAAGCGTGTAGTCGCCGGCGGACAGGGTAAACTGGCCTTGCGAGCCGGCGTTGACGACGCCCACCTCGCCGCTGCCGCTGTCCAGCAGGCGCAGCGCAGCGCCGGTGGCGTTGGCCGGGTAGTTGAGCGTCACCTGCTGGCCGGCGGTCGCCGTGAAAGCGTACAGGTCCACGTCGCTGCTGCTGCACAGCGTGGCGCGGATGCGGCTGCCGTCGGCCAGCGCGGTCGCCAGGGACGGGTCGTTGTTGGGCTCGTGAACGTCGCCGGCCACGCAGTTGTCGTCGGTCACCAGCAGTTGGTACTGGTCGGTGGTCGGCGTCAGATTCTGCTTGGAGACGGCCACCGTCCAGCGGCCGCTGCCGGGCAACGTGACGCTGTCGCCGTATGCGGTGGACGTGGTGGATGAGATGACCACCATCGGCGCGCCGCCGGGATCGTAAAGCGTCAGATCGTAGTCCAGCGGCCGCGTCGGGAGATCCAGCCGGATCGTCTGGCCGGCCAGCCCATCGAAGCCGTACATGTCCACATCGTCGCCGTAGCACAGCGCGGCGGCCATAGGAACGCCGAAGCTCAGCGGCGTGGCGCTGGCCAGCGTGCCGTTGCCGCCCGGCGCCGGCGCATCGTAGACATCGACCAGCCCGCAGTCGTAGTCGGACGGGTCGGGCGGGGGCGGAACGTCGCCCATGACCAGCGTCAGCTTGTACTGGTTGCTGTTCTGAATCGGATAGCCCGACAAAACCACCACGGTGTAGTCGACGTCTGCGCCGCTGGTGTTGCTGACAAGCCCGTGCTCGTCCACCAGGCCGGGCGTATCGCTGAAGGCCGCCGCATAGCCGTCGGGATGGATGATCACCAGCCGGTAGTCGGCCGGAAGCTGGCTCAACGTCACGTCCAGCGTCTTGCGGTCGGGCACGGTCACGCGGTAATAGTCCACGTCGGTCGGCTGCCCGCTCACCGTGTTGCACAGCGCCCCGTACACGTCCAACGAGAACCCAACCGTGAGCGGCGTTGCCGTGCCGCTGTCGTTGTTCGGCTCGTGGATGTCGGCCAGATCACACGGGCTGACCAGCGGCGAGCCCTGCCCCAGGACCAGGTTGGAGTCGGGTGTGCCGATGGGAATGCCGACGAATGCGTTGGGGTCGAGATTGCTGGGCCCCTGGTAGGTTCCGCTGAGCGATGCGATGCTGGCAAGGCCGCTGCCGTTCAGCGTGGCGCGGAACATCGACGTGCCGCTGCTGTAGTACAGCTCGTTGGCCAGCGGCCGCACCACCAGCCCGCGCGCGCCCGCGCCCAGCCCGGTGATCAGCGCAGTGCTGCCGCTGCCGTCGCTGTTGGCCCGCCACAGGGTCTGCTGGTTGGGATCGAGCCAGTAGAGCTTCTGGGCATACAGGTCGAGGGCTGAATCGCACCTGCTCGCCGGGGACGGCAGCACGCACGAGTTCGGGGTTGCTGCCCAGCCGGCTGCGGCGGATCTCGTCGCCGGCCACCCAGTAGAGCAGCCCCTTGATCCGGTCGATCAGCAGGCTGCGCTGGTTGTAAACGTCGGCTGCCACGGTCTGCACGTCGCCGCCGTTCAGGGTGGCGCTCTTCAGGTCGGCAGCAGTGCTGGCTGCCGCCCCGCGCGGCTGGATCCAGTATACCCGCCCGCCCAGGTCGTCCACCGCCACGTTGATGGCGGTGACGCCCACGTTGTCGGGGTTGGCGTCGGGGATGATCACCGTGCGGTTGTTACCGCTGAAGTCCAGGCTGACCAGCGAATCGGAGACGCTGTCGACGAAGAACAGCTTGCCCAGCGCGGTCGAGGCGGTCAGCGCGCCGCTGCTGGCTCCGCCGTCGATCAGCAACCCCTCGACGGAGTGGTCGTTGCTGAGGGCTACCCGGATGAAGTGCGGATAGTCGGCGTAGTAAACGTAGCGGGTGTCGGTGGAGGCCGCCGGCGGCGTAGCCAGGGACCACTGGAACATGTAGGGCACGTCGCTGCCGCTGAGCGTAGAGCTGGCAGCCAGCAGCCGGTACGTGCCGGCGTTGGCCAGCAGGAAGGTTCCCTGCGTGCCCGGCGTCACCTGTCCCAGCGCTGCGCCGGCGCTGTTTTGCAGCACCAGGTTGCCGCCTGCGCCGTCGGCCGGGTAGTTGATTGTCAACTGCTGGCCGGCCGTCGCGCTGAACTGGTAGTAGTCCTGGTCTGCCGCGCTGCAGAGCGTGGCGAAGACGCGCGACTGGCCGCTGATGTCGGCCGCCTGGCTGGCCGCGTTGTTGGGCTCGTAGCTGTCGTTGAGCTGGCACGAGAGGTCGGAGACCAGCAGTTGGTACTGCGACAGCGTCTCGGCCAGGTTGACGTCCAGCACGGCCACCTTCCACGCACCGCTGGCATCCAGGGTGAACGGCGTGCCGTAGGTCCACACACCGGTCGCGCTGTAGGCGTTGAACAGGCTGCCGTTGGGCCGGTAGACGTAGATTCCGTAGTCGGCCGGGCGCACCGGCAGGTCCACCGACAGCGTCTGGCCGGCCGCGCCGTTGAAGCTGTAGTAGTCAACGTCGTCCTGGTAGCACAGCGCGGCGGTCACGGCCTGGCCTACGGTCAGCGGGGTCGCCGTGGCGGGCGAGCCGTTGCCGGTCGGCGCGGGCACGTCGAGGGGATCCACGGCCAGACACTGGTCGTTGGTGAAGACGGTCTGCGGCGGCGCGGCGCTGAGCGCGACGCCGACGGTGTAAAGCGCCGGCGAGTTGGTTGGGCTGGGCGCGTACACGGTGACCGTGTACTGCTGGTCCGCGCCGCTGTAGTTGGCCGCCGAGACGCTGTCCTGTGTCGTGCCGGTCTCGGTGCTGACGTCGGCGGTGAAGTCGCCCAGTTGCAGGTAGAGGTTGTAGTCGGCGGGCGGGTCCAGCGTCACCTCGACCTGCTGTCCGCTGGGCACTGTCACCCGGTAGACGTCCTGGTCGGCCGGGCCGTCGGCGCTGGTGGAGCGGCACAAGGCGGCGGTGAAGGTGCCCGTCCCGACGACGGTGGCAGCCGCCGCGCTGTCGTTGGGTTCGTTGCCGTCCGCGCCGGTGCAGGCCGGCGGCGCAAAAGGCGCGCCGAAGGCCAGCACCAGGTTGGAGTCGGGGTGGTTGAAGAACAGCCACGGGAAGGCGGTCGGGTCGAGGTTGCTGACGCCGGTGTAGCGCTGGCCGTCCAGCCAGGCCAGCTCCTCATAGTTGTCACCGTTCAGGTCCGAGCGGGCGATTGCATTGCCGCTGGTGAAGTAAATTGAGTTTTGCTGCGGAACCACGACGGTGCCGCGGGCGTTGGCGCCCAGGTACTCGTGCAGCACGGCCACGTTCTGTCCGTCACTGTCGGCCCAGAAGAGCGCGCCGCCGTTGTAGGCCGAATCGATCCAGTACAGCTTCTGCGCATAGGGGTCGATGGCCAGGTAGTTGATCAGGCGGCCGGCCGGCGCGCTATAGGCGATCTCGACTTCGCTGCCGTCCAGGTTGCTGCGGAAGATGATGTTCTGGCTCTGGGTCAGGTCGTTGCCCACCCACAACAGCTTGCGGCGCACTGTGTCGACCACGATGCCGCGCTGGTTGACGACCTGCGGCACGACGGTCTGCACGTCGCTGCCGTCCAGGTTGGCGCTCTGGATCTTCGTCAGATACAGGCTGACGATATCGCTCCAGTAGACGCGACCGCCCACCTCGTCCACCGCGACCGACAGGCGGCTGTCCTGGGTCACCATGGCGTTGGAGTTGGCGTCGCCGATGACGCCGTAGCCGGTGCCGTTGGGGTTGACCGCGGCGATCTTCCATAGAACGTTGCTGATGAACAGCTTGCCGCCGGCCACGTCGGAGGCGATGATGTTGCCGCCCAGGCCGTTGTTGTCCAGGAGGACTGGCTCCGGCGTGTGGTCGCCGATCAGCGGAATGCGCACGAAGTGATCAGCGCTGCTGGCGTAGATGTAAGGAACCCCGCCGGGCAGGGCGGCCAGCGTCGGCGCGGCAGTGATGCCGGTGTGGCTGGCGCTGTTGTCGGCCGCGTTGGCATCGGCGAAGGCGCTGCTGACTACAGCCGTGGCGGTCAGAGTCGCGACATCCACCGTCGAGACGATGAAGCTGATAGCCAGCGTCTGCTGGCTGTACGGGTCCAACCGGCCCAGATCACACGTGACCGTGGTACCGGCCGCGGCACAGGGCTGGCTGGCGCCCGCGAAGCTGCCGGCGTCGGGCAGGGTCAGGGTCAGCGTGGTGTTGTCGGCCGGCAGGCCGCTGTTGTTGGCAATCTGCAGGTCGTAGCGTCCCGTGTCGCCGTTCAGCAGCACCAGGTCGGGCGATGTGATATCCACGGCGAGATCGGCCTTCGTCTGCACCGTCTGCGGGGTGCGCACCACTGCCATGGCCGTCAGGTCGCTGCGCTTGCGGATGAACACACCGGTTGCCGGCGGCGGCGAGTCGTCGCGGAAGCTGCTGAACAGCGAGAACTCGCCGCCCGGCTCGCCCCGCACCACCTGGTCGCCCACCGCGACATAGACGCCGATCGAGCCGGGCGCAACGTACATAGTGGGCAACGGCTCGGTGCGCAGACCCTGCGAGTTGCCGGTCAGTTCCAGCGGCGCGACGGTGAACGCGGGTGAGCCTGGAACACGGCCATAGGCGGCCGAGTTGACGCCGGCGGCGTCGAAGGCCGTCCAGTAGAGCGTGTTGTTGCTGAAAGTCATCGACTCGACGTCGAAGCCGTCCGTGCCGCTGATCAGACAGATGGTTGGTTGCAGGCCCGGCCCGCTGCCGGTGCCCTGGTTGTCGTAGAAGTTGGCGTAGGTGCAGCCCGGGCCAACCCCGGCGAAGAACTCCGGCGCCGTGCCGTTGAGGTTGGTGGTGACGATGAGCGTGTGTTTGCGGCCGTGGAACGGGATGTAGTTCACGTTGGCAGCCTGGGCCGCGTTGTAGTCGGCCAGCGTGCCGTGGCGGCGGTTTTCGGCGAAGTACAGGCGTCCGTTCTCACCGTCCACCACCAGATCGCCCAGCCGGCTGACGCCCACCACGGCGCGGTCGATAGTGTAAATCACCTGCGGCAGCGTGCCGTCCAGGTTGCTCCACCACAGCTCAGCACCCTTGATCCAGTAGAGCTTGTTGCCTACCGGATCGATGGCGATCTGCAAGGCTTCCGGTGCGTAGGCCGTCAACCCGCTGACCAGCACCTGGGGATCGGAGCCGTCCAGATTGGCGCGCATGATCTGGGCGGGCTGGGCATAGTCGCCCCTGCGCATCTCGCCCCAGTACAGCTTGCCGCGGCTGGTGTCGACAGCAATGTCGGTGACGATCTGGCCCGGCCGCTCAATGATCCGGACGCGGTGCTGCGGGTCGCTGAGCACGGTGCGCTCGATGGCGTTGGGCAAAGAGCCGGCGGGCGTCAGCGTGTTGTACCGGGTGCCGATGTAGGCGACGGTCTGCGGCGGCGATCCGGCCGCGCAGTGGCCGAAGAGATCGCAGGCACGCGCGGAAACCTGGCTGTTCTGGAAGCCAGACTCGACACAGACAGCCTCGATTCCGGTGAGCTTGTCGTCGGGCTGGTTGGTGTACTGCAGCTGGATCGGATCGGTCTCGTAGCGAAGTTGGTCGCCGGCCAGCGGGCAGACAAAGCCGTAGTCGTCGGTAGTGAGGTTTGCGTCGCGCACGAACGAGCTGAAGGTGGTCTGCGCCGCGCTGCCGTAGCCGCTGTAGGCGACGTTCAGATCGAAGGTCGGGAAGCCTGTATCGACCGGGCCGCGGAACTGAGGCCACTCGCCGCGGCTTTCAGTGCGGTTGCCGGCGCTGTCGGTGGCCCGCATGTCTATCTGGTAGTAGCCTTCCAGCCCCTCAGGCACGGTAAAGGACCACTGGCTGTTGCCGTTAGCCAGCACCGCCGGCTGCCAGCGCCGGTAGAGCGCCGCGATCGACGTGTCTGAAAGCTGCCCTTCGTAGATGATCACATCGTCCAGCGCGCCGTTGAGATAGGGCGAAGCCGCGGCCGCGGCATAGCCGGCCAGCACGCGGTCCTGGGCGGTGAAGGTGGAGGCCGTGGTCGGGCTGCTGACGGCCAGCGCGCCGTCCAGGTAGAGCGCGTTGCCGCCCGCGCCCAGGCTGTGAACGACCTGGTGCCACTGGCCGTCGGCGTTGTTGTCGGCCACGGTGCAGCGCGTTTCCGCGCCGGCGCCAACCTGCACATCGACGCAGACCTTGCCGGCCGCCAGGTAGAGGTCGCGGTCGTGGCCGGTCTGTGTGGGGAACTGACCGGCAATCGTGCTGAAGAGTCCGCAGTCGGCGCAGGTGGTCTTGAACCAGAGCGCGGTGGTCACGCCGCTTTCGGGCAGGTCGAGAACCTCGAAGCTGCGCAGCAGGTCATCTACGCCATCGAAGCTGGCCGCGGTGCCGTCGTTGCCGGGGGCGCCGCTTGTAGGGCAGCTTTCGTCCAGGCAGAAGATGCGCGTCGGCTCGCTGGCGTTGTTGCGGAACAGCACCGTCTCCGGCAGGTCGTTGAACGGCAGGTCCAGCAGGGTCTTCTCGGTCTCCAGGGCCGTGGCCGCGTCGACGAAGGCGTAGTCGACGCTGACGACCGCGGCGTGGTCATCGCTGACCGTGCCGGTGAAGACCGCGCCGTCGGTGATCTGCGTCTCGTCCGGGTGCGACAGCATGGCCAACGTGGGCGGGGTCATGTCGATGACAAACGGCACCACCTGGACGTTGGGGTTGCCGTCGGGCAGCGCGGTGTCGCGGCGGTAACGGTCAGGGTATACGGGCCGGTGGGGCTGGGGTCGGCGTTGAAGCTGATGTCGTCGAAGGGGTAGTCGAAGGTCCAGTCGCCGTTGGCCTGGATGTCCGCGGCTGGCACATCGACGTTGGCGCTTGTCCCCACCTGCACAGTGATGCCGCCAACCCCTGCCAGCGAGTCGGCGACCGTGCCGCTCAGCCGCAGGGTCCAATTGCCGTCGGCGTTGCGGCGCACCTGGCGAACAGCGCCAGCATTCACATCGAACGTCAGATCGGGCGAGACGCTGTCGATGGTCAGCGTAAAGTTGGCCGTCGCGCTGTTGCCGACCGCGTCGATCGCCCGCACTGTGACCGGCACCGTGCCGGCCGGCGTGTTCGGGATATCCACCGGGAACGCCCACACGCCCGTGCCGGTGGCCGGGCTGAACGCTCCCTGTTGACGCTGACCTCCACTCCGGCAACGTAGGATGTCGGGTCGCTGGCCGTGCCGCCGATAATCACGGTGCGGCCCGGCTGGACGTAGGCGCCCTGGATCAGAGCGGGCACGTCCGGCAGGTCGCTGTCGATGGTCACCGGCACCGGGTTATCGATGATGATGTCAGGAGGCGGTGTCCCGGGCGGGCTGCCAACAGGCACCAGGCCCGCGGACATCGTGGTGTCGATGTCAACGTAGCGCTGGCCGGCCGCGGCGCGCCGTTGAGCACCATCGACGTGCTGGCCCTGGGCAGCAAGATGAAGTTCTTGGTCTGGGTTGCGCTGCCCAGCTCGCCGGGCAGGGTAGTCCCGAACGACCCGACAGCCAGCAGCTCGTTTTCTGCTGTCGTGCCATTGATGACGGTGGTCGTCACGACCATGCTCTGCCCGATGGCCAGCACGCGGTCGGTGTCGTCCAGCGCGCTGTAGATGCGCGCCGGCGGCTGGTTGATCACCGATGGATGGAAGGGGTAGCTCACCGGGTCGATGGTGTTCAGGCGCTTCTCGAGCCCGTCGCTCATCCAGTCCAGGTCGCTGTCGCGCAAGGTGGGATCGCTGACGGCGTGAACAGTCAGACCTTTGATGGTCAGCGTGTAGCCGTTGATCTCCTCAAAGTCGGTCAGGCCGTCGCCGTCGGTGTCGGCCTTGCCCGGGTCGGTGCCGTAGCGCATCTCAGCCGCGTCGTTCAGCCCATCTGCGTCGGCGTCGGCGATCAACGGGTTGAAGCCATAGCCGCGCTCGATGCCGTACTTATACTCGATGTTGTCCGGCACGGTGTCGCCGTCGGTGTCCCATTTGGTCTGGTCGGGGTCCACGGTGGCGCCGAGGCCGTCGCCATCGGGGTCGATCTGCGTGCCGAGCTGGGTCCAGGTGACGAACTCATCCAGCGTTGCGGGCAGGATATCCAGGACGAACTGCTTGCCCAGGTCGGTGCTGACGGTGGATTTGGCCGCCTTGTGCTTGCAGACCTGGAACCAGCAGTCGTAGCGCGGCAGCGCCAGGCCGGTGTTGAGATAGAGCGGGAAAACCTGGTTGATCTTGGCGGTTGTGAACTCGTAGAGGCCCGAGGTCAGCCAGTCCGAGCGGGCCGTCTGGTACAGATCCTTGGTTTTCACCGTCGGCACCAGCCAGCCGACCACGGGAGAGGGCACCTCGGCCACGACCCAGCCATAGCCCACGACGCCATCCCAACTGGTCTGGTTCAGATCGACCTTGTTCTTCTTTTCGAGAGTGTCCAGCGTGTATTTGACCGTCGTCGAGGCGAGGTCTTCGGGTGTGAAGAAGTTGGAGTAGTGATAGATAATGCCCGGCTCGGGCGCAAGGTGGCGCACATAGGTCCACAGATCGAGCGAGAAACGCACACTGTTGCCGACTACCTGGCCGCGCTCCGGGTGCGTCAGGTGTATTTCGGCGTCGTCGATGTTGGTGATTGAGGGATCGGCCGCGGTGTCGATCATCACGCCGCCGGTGTAGAGCCATTCTGTCATCAGCTTGGTGATGGCCTCGGAGATGCCGAGGCTACACGCGGCTTTCACCCCGGCCTTGCAGACGATCAGCGCGATCAGGTCGAAGACGGCCACGACCGCCAGTATGATCGCGCCGACCACCGTCAGAGAGACGAAGAAGGTCAAAACGGCAGTCAAGGTGCCGGCAACCGCACCGGCCACCAGGCTGTTGAAGACGACGCTGTCCGTGGACAGGCGGCCCTTGCCCCAGGCAGCAAAGAACATCACCCACGTGACGCCAACGCCAATGACAGCGCCCACTGCACCGGACTTGGCCACAGCAGAGCTGAGCGAGTAGCGGAAGGACACGATCGTTGGAACAAGGCTTTTCAAGCCCTCGATCTGCGGCAGCGTTCGCAGCGCCAACGAGACGGAGCGATACATCGTGACCGCGCCGATAACACCAAAGACTGCTGACATGGATGCCAACATGATCTCGCCGGCCGTCTGCGCTCCCTTGCTGCTGAGGTTGGTCAGTATGATGCCTGTCAACAGCCCGCCCAGCGCTGCTATCGTCATCGCATTGCGCAGGGAGATCTCACGTTCCATGGTGACGGCAGCTTCTTCCGGGTTGACCTTTGGAGCGTTGTCGCCCCCGTATTCGTCGATTGGTTTGGTTGGAGTCGTATCTGCCCATTCAACGATCCCGTCTTCATCCACGCTGAACACGGGCGGCCTATCGGACTGTGTTGTGGTAATGTCGAGTCCCAGTCTCTCCCTGTTGTTTTCGATGATCTTCTGTGATAATTTGTTCCATTTCTCCTGGGTCAGACCGGTGGAGACGACCATGTTCCTGATGGTCAGGTAAGCAGAGATGGCGCTGCCGGCGTTGGCGATGGCATTGGTATAAAGCTGGCGCAGCGATTCATCGGAGATGTTTGCGCCGCTCATTCGCAGATCGCCAAAGAACAGCGTTGAGTAGTAGTAGTTGGGGACGTCAGGCCCTTTCTGCGACAGGACGGCTTCTTTGCCCTGCACGGCGCTGATGTTGACGATCAGGACTGCCGTCTGCTCGCCGACCGATACGACAGGCGCAGTGTTGCCGGGAACATCCGTCACCGGGTAGCGCTGTTCCAGATCGCTGACATACTCCTGTGGCGTCTGCGGCGTCCAACTGTTGGTGGCGCTGACGTATTGGTACGGCGCCAGCGTGTAGTTACCGGTAATGATCTCCGGCACGTCCCCCATGCTCATTGAAATGTTATGACCAGACCACGCGACGTCACTTTCGCCTGTCGCGCGCACGTCCACATTGTACGAGCGGAAGCGCGATTCGCGCACGAAGAGCAGCGACGGCTTGGTCGCGGCTGTGCCGGTGAAGTGGGCGTTGAGGATCGCGGGCGCATACTGGCCGCCGGCCAGCATTGTCGCCTCGTCGTCGTGGGCGAAGCTGTAGGTCTCGACGCGCAGCCGGTTGGCCGGAATCCCCCAGCGCTGCCCCGATGTTGTGCCGTTGTTGCTCAGCCGGTCCCAGCGCTGCTTGATGACCGGAATGGTGATGTCGCGCTGGCCGTCGCCGACGCAGTTGCCTTCGTTATCAAGGAAGTCACAGTCGCGGTTGACCATGTAGCTGCGGTCCAGCCCGGACATGATCTGCACCAGGGCGTCATCCTCGGTAACGTCGGGGTCGTTAACAGGATCTTCGTAGACGATCGCCATGTCCACGCCCCGGTCTTCCCGCACGTTGAGGCCGGTCAGGTTGAAATCGCTGTAGTAGGCGTGCAGCATGGTGGACTTGTTTTCACCAAAGCCGGAGCCGGCCTCGATCGCTTTCTTGGCAGCGTCAGGATCGGCGTATTGTTCGTTGAGCACCTGAACGCCCCAGCTCAGGCGCATCTGCTGCGGCTGCCAGGCTGCGCCGGTCTGGTAGAGCAGGTAGGCGCTGAAGGCCACCTTGGCGCCGGTGCTGCTGTCTTCGACCAGAGTCAGCGGCGCGTAAATGTAATAGCTGCCGTTGCCGGCCGGCTGCACGCTGATCCCGTACTTGGACAACAGGTCAGTATCCAGCGCACCGCCAGACGTACGCGGCAGATTGCTGAGATCGGGCACCGCCACTTCCAGCATCGGCACCAGCTTGATGTCGCCGTTGGCGTCGGGCGACATCTGGCAGTTGCTCTCGCCGCTGCGCACGCAGAGATCAAAAAACGTCTTGCTGTCCCAGTCCTGCATGTTTCCCTTCTCGTCCTTGGGCCAGTTCAGGACGTTGAAGGCATACCAAAGCTGGTTAGGGTTGGTAGGGCGCAGTTGCAGGTTGACGTAGGTGTAGCGGTTTGCTTGCAGGCCATCAAGGGTAAGGTTGAGCGGGCTGGCATCGCTGAAGGCGATCAGGTTGCCGCCGTCGTCCTTGCTGGCCACCAGGCGCGAGATGTCCACGTCGTCAGGCACGCCGTCGCCGTCGTCGTCGAAGTCGTAGAGATCGGGCGTGCCGTCGCCGTCGCTGTCGGGAGCGGTCGGGTTCCACTCCAGGCGGTCGATCACGCCGTCGCCGTTGCTGTCAGCCCACAACGGGTTGCCGTACCACGTCTGGCCACCGTAGCTAAAACCGGTGACCTCGTCGAAGTCCGTGATGCCATCGAAGTCGGTGTCCTTGGCATGGGGATTGGTCCCGATCAGCTTTTCCACCTCATCGGTCAGGCCGTCCTCGTCATAATCCAGGGTGGACGACTGGAGCGCAGGAGGGGCAGCAGGCGGTTCAATTGAGGCCACTGGTGGGGTGTAGGGAGGAGCGGCGCGCAGCGCGTTCTGAATGTCCCGCACGTCATCGCCCAGCGAACGCGCCCGTTCCGTCGCAGCCTGCTCTGCCTGGCGGACTTCAAGCCGCGCTGCGGCATCGCTGTAGGCCTGGGTTTGCAGCGGCTGGCCGAAGACGATGGCAACCAGCGCCATCACAGTGACGACCAGGCGGGTGCGCCGGCCGGGACGCGCCACGAAGACCATGCCCAGCAAAACCAGAGACAGGAGGCCGATATTGGCGCCGACTTCGGAGGGGGCAGGCAGATCGAGGCGGGCAAGCTGGCTGGTCATCCGCTGCCAGCCGGGCAGCGCCGCCAGTTGGCCCGGATATCCCTGGTAGTCGGCGAAACGGATGTCCATCTCCGTCTCGGTGCGGTAGTCGGCGCCGGCGGCCGCCGGAATCGCCAGCGTGACCTTCTGGCGGATGGGCAGGCCGCGGCCATCGACCCATAACTCACCCGATCCGGTTGTCTCGGCCAGATGTTGGGGGATCTGCACACTGGCGCCGGGTGGAAGCTGGCCGGTGCGAACCATTTGGTCTTCAGTGATGCGCGCTAACCTGTCAGCATAGGCGCGACTATTCAGGTCAAAGGTATAGACGGCCAACCGGGAGCAGTCCAGTGCGGCACAAGCCGGATCACCGCTGGCGGGCACTCGATCAGGCGCCGCGGCGATGTTGTCGGCCATGTCCAGAAAGGCCAGAAAGTCCCCCTCCGGCGCAAAGGCGACCGTACTGTCAACGGAAGACTGCCATTCCCCGTCGCCGGTCCGGGTCTGAACGTTGCCATCCTGAACGCGCATCTGGTAGGCGGCGGCTCGGTTAGCAACGTTGACGCTGCCGCCCCAGAGCGCCATTTCCAGCGTTTCATTGGCGAGATCGTTGGTTCCCTCGAGATAGAGACTGTCGGTCTGGCTGAAACGGCCGATGTTGCCTGCTGTCGGCAGCGGAATGGTCTCGATGTTGACGTCGGCGGAGAATGAATAGCCGGAACTGCGGCGGACGTTGTCCCACACCTGTTCCACCGATGACGCCGCCGTCAGCGCCGTGCCCATCTGTTGCCAATAGGCAAGCATGGCCAGCAGCAAACAGACACTGACCAGACCAATCCCCAGGACTCTGGAAGTTACCTTCTTCTTCATTTGTAGACCTCATCAGGCTGGACCGCGAAGTATTCAGACCGTCAAAGGATGAAGGGCGCACGCTGGCAGCCAACGACATCCTGGATTCTGAGGCTGTGGCGACCTTAAAAAAGGCCGCGCATGTGGCAAACGCCTTCCAGCGCTGCTAAGTTGAGCGGGGTGTCTTGAACAAACACCGGCATATTCGGTCATCGAGGAAACGTATCGGTCAATAAATCCTGACACGATCCCTGTACTAACGACCCACTGGAACCCGACAAAAAAATGTGAAATGCCTGACGGATTGTGTAGCCATGACGGCAACAGGGCCAACCCAAGGACAAGCGGAAGATACTAACACGCGCCGTTCAACTCTGTCAAAAACCGACGCCCAAAATAGCACGAATCGGGTGCCGTCTTAACAATGGTGTCAGTCGTGGTCCTGTTCCGTCAAGGTGAGTTCCCCGTCCCCCCTTTCTTGCACCTGGCGCGTCTAGTGCTCGTTCAAGCGCTCTGTAAAACGCGCCTGTTTTCTCGCGCACTTCCTCCAGCGTCGCGCCCGGCATCAGCTCGGTCAGCGTCAACCGGCCGTCGATGAACTCGAAGACCGCCAGATCGGTGATGACCATGCTGACTGCGGCGCGGGCGGTCAACGGCAGCGTACAGGCTGGCACGATCTTCGAACGGCCCTTGGGATCGGTGTGGGTCATGGTGATGATCAGGCGCTTGGCGCCGGTCGCCAGGTCCATCGCCCCGCCCACGCCCAGCAAAGGCCGGCCCGGCACCGCCCAGTTGGCCAGATTGGCCGCCTCATCCACCTGCAGGCCGCCCATCACCGCCACATCGACGTGCCCGCCGCGGATCATTGCGAACGAGGCCGCGCTGTCGAAGTAGCTGGCGCCCGGCAGCGCAGTCACCGGCAGCTTGCCGGCGTTGACAGGATACTCCAGTGCGCCGCCGCTGGCCGGCGCCGGGCCAACGCCCAGCATACCGTTCTCGGTGTGCAGGTTGATGCCGTGGGCCGGCGTGATCAGGTCGGCTA
Source organism: Caldilineales bacterium (assembly GCA_041391245.1). Classification (GTDB taxonomy): domain Bacteria; phylum Chloroflexota; class Anaerolineae; order JAAEKA01; family JAAEKA01; genus JACKBK01. The sequence goes on along the minus strand of JAWKOJ010000005.1, from coordinate 159,744 downwards.
CCAGGGTCGGGATGCCGACACCCAGATTCACGACGTCGCCCGGCTGGAGCGCCGCCAGCGCGCGCCGGGCCATAGCCATGCGCGCGTCGTCAGCCTTCTTGTCGCCGGCATCACCGCCCGCCGAGCTGCCCAGGTCTTCCAACGTGGTGTGGGCCTGAACGAGATAGTCCACGAAGCAGCCGGGCGTGTGGACATCGTCGGGGCCAAGTGCGCCCAGCGGCACGACCTCCTCCACCTCGGCGATGACCAGATCGGCCGCAGTGGCCATCAGCGGGTTGAAGTTGCGCTCGGTCATGCGGTAGCGCAGGTTGCCCGCCTCGTCGGCCTGCCAGGCGCGCACCAGCGCCACGTCGGCCCGCAGCGCCGGCACGAAGACGTGTTCGCGGCCGTCGATGATCTTGGTCTCAGCGCCCTCGGCCAGCACCGTCCCCGCCGACGTCGGCGTGAAGAAGCCGCCGATGCCCGCGCCGCCGGCCCGGATCGCCTCGGCCATCGACCCCTGGGGAATGAGCTGGATCTCGATGCGACCGTCCTGCGCAGCCTGCACGGCCTCAGGGTTCGAGGTGAAAAAGGAGCCGATGGCCTTGCGTAGCTGGCCGTTGCGCAGCAGACGCCCGCCGCCCAGCCCCGGCTCACCGACGTTGTTGGAGATGATGGTCAGCTTGCCAACGCCCTGGTCGGCCAGAGCGTTGAGCAGATGCACCGGGTTGCCGGTCATGCCGAAGCCGCCGGCCATGATCACCGCGCCGTCCGGCACCAGCGCCGCGGCCTGTTCAACCGTGATTTGGGGAACGATCTTCATCGATCAGATTGCCTCTCTGGTGGGGTTGTGAGTAGTGCGTATTGCGTGATGCGTATTGCGTGTTGGAAACTGTAGGATAGGGCCTTGTGCCCGTTCCAGAGTCTGCCGAACGCCCACAAGGGGCTATCCTACCACCGGAAGCGATCCGACCTCCGTTGTAGGATAGGGCCTTGTGCCCGTTCCGGGGTCTCGCCGGACGCCCACGAGGGGCTATCCTACAGGGGAAACAAAGCCGCGCTCACTACGCAATACGCCGTCATTCTCTATCCTGCCGCGGACTCCCGTCAGTTCAGGTCGAAGCCGTCGTTGGCGATCACATCCCGGTACCAGAACGCTGTCCTTGGGGATGCGCTGCTGCGTTTCATAATCGACCCAGACGATGCCGAAGCGCTGCGAATAGCCGTGGGACCACTCGAAGTTGTCCAGCAGCGACCAGACGAAATAGCCGTCCAGCGGCACCCCGGCGTCCATGGCGCGGCGCGCCTGGGCCAGGTGGTCGCGGATGTACGTCAACCGGCGTGTGTCGGCAACGCGGCCTGTCTCGTCCGGCCCATCGGAATAGCTGGCGCCGTTTTCGGCGATGATGATGCTGGCGGGCCGGTAGTCGAAGTAGAGCCGGCAGAGCAGGTTGTACAGCGCCGGCGGATACACCTCCCAGCCCATCTCAGTGCGCTCGACATCCTCGTCGGTCACCATCGGCATGGCGTCGGGTGCATCGGTAGCGCTTGCCACCACCCGCGAGTACATGTTGACGCCCAGGAAATCGGTGGGAACCGCGATGATGTCCAGATCGCCCGGCTGCACGAAATCCATAGCGGCGCCCTGCTGCTCCATCTGGGCTGTCACGTCGGCGGGATAGTTCCGGCCGTACAGCGGGTCGAGGAACAACCGGTTCATGATGCCGTCCTGAAACGCGGCCGCGCGCAGGTCAGCCGGGCTTTGCGTGGCCGGCACCACCTCATACGGGTTCAGAACGATGCCGACCCGCGCGCCGGGGCTGTTCGCCCGCAACACCGGCACCGCCCAGCCGTGCGACAGCAGTGTGTGGTGAACGGTCGCGACTGTTTTGGCCGCGTCGCGATGGCCGGGCGCATGCACGCCGAACATGTGACCGAGAAAGGCCGTGCACCACGGCTCGTTGTGGGTGGCCCAGTGGAGGACCCGATCGCCAAGCCGCCGGCTGACCACGTCGGCGTACTCGACGAATGCCTCGGCCGTGCTGCGCGCCGGCCAGCCGCCCGCGTCCTCCAGCGCCTGCGGCAGATCCCAGTGGTACAGGGTGGCGAAGGGCCGGATGCCGCGCGCCAGCAGCCCGTCCACCAGCCGGTCGTAGTAGTCCAGCCCGGCCTGGTTGACAGCGCCCCGGCCGGCAGGCTGCACGCGCGGCCAGGCGATGGAGAAGCGATAGGCGCGCAGGTTTAGCGACTGCATCAGGTCCAGGTCGTCCTGCCAGCGGTGATAGTGGTCGCAGGCGATGTCGCCGCAGTGCTGCTGGTGAACCTTGCCCGGTGTGTGGCTGAAGCGATCCCAGATCGATTCGCCTGCGCCGTCCTCGTCCCAGGCGCCCTCGATTTGATAGGCCGCGGTCGCCGCGCCCCAGATAAAGTCTTGTGGAAATGTGATTTGCTTTGGCACAGTTTTTACTGCCTGTTCTTTGTCGCCGGCAGGCTGGCTGCGGCGATGGATTGTCCCACCCGCCGGCTCTTCTCGTCGGGCAGTTGGATGTTGATGCGGCCGGCCAGCTCGGGAAACTCGCGTGCCAGCACCGCCCGTGCGCCGTCAAGAATCAGCTGGCCGCCGCTGCCGCTGGTGACGCGGCCCAGGATCAGCACATGCTTCAACTCGTAGAACTCAGCGTAGTGCGCCAGGCCGTAGCCCAGGTAAGCGCCGATGGTCTGCCAGATCTTCAGCGCGCCGTCGTGGCCTGTCTCCAGAAAACCCTGGACGTGCTTGAGCTTCTCGGCCTTGGTGACGCCCGGCCCATCGGGCAGGGTGATGCCGACCCGCGGCGCGAGACGGAAGACGCACTGCTGCGAGAAATACAGAGAGCCGACGCCGCGGTCGCCCGACCATTCGTCGACCGGTGCGTCGGGGCTGTAATCCACCGGCGCAAACGCCAGCTCGTTGAGCCAGCCGGTGACCGCGCCGCGCAGATCGACGTAGCCGACGGCCTCGCTGCTGCCCATGGCGATGCCGAGGATAGCCATCGTCCTCCAGCGACATGGCGCCGGCCAGCGCGGTAACGTCGCCGTCGTTAATCACCTCCAGCGGCACGCCGAACTCGTCGCGGATACGCAGGAACATGCTGCGGATCTCGTCATAGCGGTCGGCCGGAATGCCGCGGAAGAGCGAGGCAACCATCGGCCGGTTGTCCACGTAGACGCCGGCCGAGCTGCCGCCGATTGCGTCCAGCCGCGGCAGCTTGCCCTGCGCCAGTCGCAGCGCAGCGACGATGCGCTCGTAGTGGTAGGCCGGGTCGGTCTGCTCCACCGGCTCCCAGACGATCTCGTCGCTCCATACCGGCTGCCCGTCGAGCACGGCCGACACTTTGAGGTCGGACGCGCCCAGGTCGAAGCCGATGCGGCAGCCGTCCAAGTGGCGGCCGAGAGGCTGGCCGGCTTCCTGCTCCGGCGGCGCCTGGTCGGGCGCGCAGGAGACGACTGTGAACGGCCGCTGGTAGACGGTCTCGCCCATGAAGTGATAGTCGAAAGCCCGCGGCCCGTCAGGCGCGTAAACGCGGCGGATGTGGTCAGCAATGCTCGCCGGCCCGCCCACCGTGACCTTCCAGCCGCCCCTGGCCCAGAGCAGGAACTTGACCAGCCGCTCGGCGTAGGGCAGGTTGGCAGCGGCGCGCCGGTCGTCTTCGGCGAAGGCAACGGTGTCAAACCGCGAGACGGCTCCATCGGAGCGTTCCAGCGCGATGGCTAACGGCACGGCTGCCCCGGTCGCGGCCGCCTCCTGCCGGAAGGCGTGGTTGGCCAGCGCCGCCGGCCGAAAGTCTGGATCAAGGGGAGGAAGCGAGGCGGGTACAGCTAACGTCAATGCTGATGACACAGGTGGATCCTTTCCGCTTAACAGCATTAGGCCGGGCTGGCCGTTCGACGAACGGGCCAGCCCGGCACATAGCGGTTGCTCCGGCGCGCGGGCGCTTCGACAAGCTCAGCGCCCGCAGCGTGTGATAGATTCCTAGTTCTTCGGCCAAGCGGCGTCGATCTCCTGCAGGGCAGTGTCGAGATCGACCGAGCCGGTGATGTAGTCCACCATGCCCTTCCAGAAGGCGCCGGATCCAACCTCACCTGGCATCAGGTCGGAGGCATCGAAGCGCACACTGGTGGCGTTCTGGAGCAGCTCGGCCACGTTGCGCTCGATGGGATCGCTGTACCAGTCCAGGCTGGCGTCCTTGTGCGGCGACAGGGTGCCGCCGGAGCGAATCCATGCTTCAACGCTCTCGCCTGTCGCGAAGTACTCCATCAACGCCCGCACCTCGGGCCGGTCGTTGAACATGGCCATGATGTCGCCGGCGACCAACACCGGCTTGCCGTAGGCTTCGTCGATGGGCGGCAGGTAGAAGAAGTCGTAGTCCTCGCCGGCCGTCAACCCGTCGCCAAAGAAGCCGGTGATCCAGCTTGCCTGCACGTGCAGCCAGCACGTGGGCGGATCTGTGAACATGCCTACCGGCGAGTCGCCGATGAAGGTCGTGACGATGGCATCGGTGCCTCCGGCGACGTAGTCGTCGTTCAGCCAGATGTCGGACATGACCTCAGCGGCGTGCTTGACCTCGGGCGAGGAGAAGGGAAGCTCGCCCGCCACCCACTTGTCGTAGTTGTCCAGCGACGTGGTGCGCAGCATGATGTTCTCGATCCAGTCGGTGGCCACCCATCCGGTAGCCGCGCCGCTTTCGATGCCGATACACCAGGCCGTGTCGCCGTCGTCGGCGATCTGCTGCGTGAGCGCCATCAGCTCGTCCCACGTCGTCGGCACGGTGTAGCCGGCCGCTTCGAACGCCTTCTTGGGATACCAGACCATGCTCTTGGCGGCTGCGCGATGCCAGACGCCGGCCATAATGTCCTGGCCGTCAGGGCCGGCCATGGTCGCCATGTCCAGCCAACTGGGAATGTAGTTCTCCTGCAGGTGTTCCATATCCATGAAGGTGCTGATGTCGATGACATCGCCGTCCTCCGCAAAGGTCGACAGGAACCCTGGCTGGGGGAAGTCGATGATGTCCGGCGGGTCGTTGGCCTCGATGCGCACTGCAACCTGCGGCTCGAACTCCTTGGTCCCTTCGTACTGGACGTCGATGCCCGTAGCCTCCTCGAAAGCCTTCATGGACTCCTCGAATTTGACCTGCTCTTCGTCCACCATCACGCCCAGCACGGTCACGCTGGTGCCGGCAAACTCACCGGCCTTGGCGCGCTCCAGGAAATTACCTGAATCGGCCGGCGCAGCGGCCGGGGCTTCGGTTGCTTCGGGTGCTTCGGCGTCCGACGGTTCCGCAGGTGCAGCCGTTGGAGCTGCCGCAGGTTCGGGGGTTGGCTCCGTCGCTCCGCCGCAGGCAGCCAACATGAGCGCCAGAATGAGCATCAGACTGGCAAGTGTCCAAAGTCTCTTCGCTGAGATCATCGTGTGTCCTCCTTGTGATGTTGAATTGGGTTTTTCGAGACCGATTCCATCAAGACGTCGTGTCATAGGCAGTTCCTCCTTAACCGCTGCATCTTATGACTGCTCCCTGGCATTCCTGAGCGTCGTCCAGTTGGCCGGATCCTCGCCGCCGAGCGGCCAGATGGCGATGCCGGCAATGTTGGGATGGCTGTCTCTGATTATTCCGATCCGAGCCATCATCGTCTCGCTATCGTTGAAGTACACCGTGCGGCTGCCATCGCCGTAGGTGAACCACGCCTCGCCGGAAGACGGATCGCGCTGCGGCACGGCGCCGTTTTGCTCGGCCAACTTGAGCGCCTGTCGCCAGTTGACGCTTTGGCCGGTAGAACCGGTCCAGTCGTAGCCATAGAACGGCACGCCCATCCAGGTCTTTTCCGGCGGCACCACCGTCGCGGCGTAGCTCAGCACCGCGTCCACCCAGTCCAGCGGTGCGATGGGACCGGCCTCGCTGGCGCCGTTGTGATAGTCGTAGGTCATGATCTTGAAGGCATCCACCGCTGCGCCCAGTCGCGTCCAGTCTTGCGCGGCCGCGCCGCTCCACGCGCCAGCGTCGTCGGTCTTGGCGTGGACGGCGATGGAGAGCAGCTTGCCCTCGGCATGCAGCGCGGCAGCCAGTTCCTCGATGAACAGGCTGAAGGCGTCGCGGTCGGCCGGGTTGAGGCTCTCGTAGTCGATGTCGATGCCGTCGTAGCCGTTGTCGCTCACCAGCGCCAGGATGTCGGCGATGTGCCGAGCGCGGCGGGTCGGGTCGTTGATCACGTCGCTGACACGCTGAGCATCGAACCCGCCGTTGACGATGGACGGCACGACGCGCAGCCCGGCCGTGCGCGCCACGCGCACCGCCTCCGTCGCCATGACGCCGCCCTCGATGCCGCCATTGGCGCCCAGAGTGTACCAGAAGAAGTTAACCTCGTCCAGCACGTCGGCGTTCTGCTGCAAGGTCTGCTGCTCCAGGAAGCCGGCCACCGGCGCCCAGATCGACACGTCGAAGTCGCCCGCGGCCGGAGCAGGTGTCGCGGGAGGTGTCGCGGGAATGGCAGGTCCCGTGGCCGGCGGCGTCGGGGGACGTCCCTGGCAGCAGGTAGTGTCCTCGACCCCAGCAGGTTCGGCGGTCGCAGCAGGGGCAGGCTCAGCGGTAGGCGTTGGAACGGGCGTCTCGCCGGGCGCCGCAGGCACGCCACCGCACGCGGCTGCCAGCATCACAACTATGAACAAGAGAAACAAGCGGACGTGCCGTTGCATGCATCAATACCAGCGCGGAGCTCCGGCGCATCTGAGGATGCGCACTCCACATGACTAGATCTCTCCTGCGGAGTTCGCATGCTCACATGCGAACGTGCCGCTCCGCTGGGTGGAACTCCGGCGCATCTGAGGATGCGCACTCCACACGGCGCCATCTCTCCTGCGGAGTTCGCATGCTCACATGCGAACCGGGTGTACCGTCACCCAAGCACCACGTCAACGCGGTTGTGCGCAGCCAATTGGCCGGTCGGCACCAGGGTGTCGGGCAAAGCCTCGCCGTTGAGGGTAATCGTCTGCACGCCACGGGAAACGCCGTCAGGGTTGGTCACCACGACCTCTATGATTTTACCACAGAATCGCCGGGTCGCCTTGAAACCGGGCCATGCGCGCGGGATGCACGGGTCGATGCGCAGGCCGCCCAGCTCCGGCCGCAGACCAAGAATATACTGCGTGGCGCTCCAGTACGCCCAGGCCGCCGCGCCGGTCAGCCACGACGTGCGGGTGTTGCCGGGACGTGGCGAGAAGGTAGAGTAGGTCGTCTGTCCCTGGACATACGGCTCGCATTGGCGGATCTCGGCACGATCGTTCCAGGCCGCCGGCATGGCGGCCCGGAAATACTCCCAGGCGCGGTCGCCGTTGCCCAGCAAACACTCGGCCATGACACCCCAGCCCTGGGTGTGGTTGAAGATGCCGGCGTTCTCCTTGATGCCTGGGTTGAAGACCACCGAGCGCATCACATCAACCGGCGTCTCGATGAAGGGCGGCGCGGAGAGCATCAGCCCGTAAGGCGTCGCCAGCCGGTCGTGAACCGTCTCCATGCAGCGCGCCGCCTGCTCCACCGTCGCCGCGCCGCTGATCACTGACCAGACCTGGGTGTTCAGGTACACCTGCCCCTCCGGGTAGTCCTTGGTGCCGTAGACCGTGCCATCCTCGGTGATCGCCCAGATGAACCAGTCGCCGTCCCAGGTGTAGCGCTGGATGTAGGTGTCCAGCTTTTCTCGGTGCGCCAGCGCCCACGCTGCCTCGTCCGGCTTGCCAAGCTGCTCAGCCACCTCAGCGTAGATGGACAGACCCAGCCGCAGCTGAAAGGCCACGAACAGGCTTTCGCCGTAGTAGCCCAGCACCAGGCAGTCGTTCCAGTCGGCGGACAGGCCGCAGGGCAGGTTATTGCGCCCGGTCCGCTCCAGGTTGAACTCCAGCGCTCGCCGCAGGTGGCCAAAGACGCTGTCCTGGCCGTGGTCGGCGTACGGCAACACCTTGCTGTAGAACGCAAAGTCGCCGGTTTCGTTCACGTAGGCCGGCACGGCGTTGAAGAACCAGAGGCAGTCGTCGGAGCGATACTCCTCCGGCGCGGGCGCCAGCTCGTGGCCGGGACGGTGCTCGAAGGGCTTGATGACCGGGATCGCGCCGCCGTTGGCGCACTGGCCGGTCAGCATCAGCTCCAGCCGCGCCCCCGCCTCCTCCGGGATGGCCGCCACCACGCCGAGGATGTCCTGCACCGAGTCGCGGAAGCCGAGGCCATCGCGCTCTCCGTTGTAGACCAGGCTGGCGGCCCGCGACCAGGCGAACGTGATCAGGCAGTTATACAGCCCCCAGACGTTGACCGTGTGGTTGAGGTTCTCGTCAGGCGCTTCGACAACCAGGCTGCCCAGCTTGCCGTGCCAAGTCTCTTTTACAGTCCGCAGTTCCTGCCCGGCCCTCTCCACCGAGCCGTACACCGCGACCGTGCGCCTGCCAACTGTGTTGGCGTCGCCGATCCCGAGCATCACCATCAACTCGCGGCTTTCGCCCGGCCCTATGTCAATATCGCTTTGCAGAACGCCGCAGGCGTTGTCGCCGTAGGCATCGCTGTTGCTGCAACGGCCCCTCTCGACGGCCAGCGGGTTGTGGTAGCTGCGGTAGGTGCCAAGAAAGGCCTCGCGACTGGTGTCGTAGCCGGTCAGCGGCGCCCCGACCAGCGCCATCCACGCGTGCATGCCGATGTCGTCTGCGCGGCTTGTCCCCGGCTCAGGCGTCAGGTTGTCGTGGATTGCGATGCGCAGCAGCCCGTCGTCAGTCAAGCTGCCTTTGACGATGAACAGCGAGTACTGGAGGTTGACCTGATCCTGTTGGGTGTTCCACTGGTTGGTGAACTCGCAGTAGGAGAAGACCGACAGGCTGCGCGGCCGGTCGCTTTCGTTGGTTATCTTCAGCCGCCAGTACTCGAAGGCCTGGCCCAGCGGCACGAAGTAGGTGGTCTCCGTGCGGATGCCGGCGTAGCGCGAGTCGATGACGGTGTAGGCCGTGCCGTGGCGGCAGGTCGACTCGTAGGCGTCCAGCGGCTTGCCCACCGGCTGCCACGAGGCCGACCAGGTGTCGCCGCTGTCCCGGTCGCGCAGGTAGAAGTAACGGCCCGGCTGGTCCATCGGCACGCTGTTGAAGCGCAGCCGTAGGAAGCGACCCCTCGCCCCCGACTTGTAGAAGCCGTAGCCGCCGGCGTTGTTGGTAATGACCGCGCCGTACTCGGTGGAGCCGAGATAGTTGCTCCACGACTGGGGCGTGTCGGGGCGGGTGATGACGTACTCTTTGGCGTCGTCGTCAAAATAGCCGTATTGCATGGATGTCTCCTGGGTGAACGTCAGTTGACCACGAACAGAGTCACCGATTGCGCCGGGAGTACGACCGTTCCATCAGCCGGCAGCATCTGCCCACCCAGGTTCTCGGCGTTGTGGTCCTTGTCCAACAGCCAAACCTCTGCCTCGGTAGGCGTTTCTCCGGCTATCTGCAAAGCGGCCGGCTGATCGCCCTCCGTCAGATTGACCGCCATTACCGTCAGCGCGCCGTCGGGCCGCTTGGCCGCATAGACGCTGACGCCATCGACCCCCGACGCGGCCGCTACCTGCTGGTCGCCGAACTGCTTGTACATGCGGAAGGTGTACAGCGTCGGCCTGATGGTGAAACCGTTGATCAATCCCAGGCCGGTGCTGCGCTGCGAGATCACCCATTGGTTGACCATCCACACGTCCTCGGAGATCAGCCGGCCCAGCACGTCAGCGTACCAGATCGCGTTGTAGGACGAATCGGGGCTGGCCGGCTGGCCGACCACGCTGGTCGGCGTCGAATTGAGTTCGGTGATAGCGATAGGCAGGTCGCGGCCGGTGGTCTCTTTGATGAGCCCGCGCAGGTACTCGACTTCGGCGTTCATTGCCTCGGCAGTGGCCCGCATTTGGTCGAAGGTCGCCGGCACGTTGGTCGCGCTCCAGTACGGGTAGCGGTGCACCGAAACCACGTCCACCAGGTCGCCGTTGGCTTTCAGGAACTCGGTCATCCAGTCGCGGCCGGCCGAATCCTTGAGCGTGGAGGCCAGGTCGCGGTTCCACTGGTGCAGCTCAGGCCCGATCAGCTTGATAGATGGGTCAGCGGTCTTCATGGCCTGGGCGATGGCGCGCCACTCGCGGTTGAAGCGCTCCGTGTCGTACGGCTCGTTGAACTGCTCCTCGAACAGCGTCGGCTCGTTGCCGATGCTCCAGTACTCGATGCCGTACCCCTTCTCCTGGTTGGCGTAGCGCACCAGATTGGCGGCCGTCTCGGGCGAGCCGTCGTGTAGCCGCACACTGACCGTCGGCAGCGCGCCCAACTGGTCGTAGAACCAGACGAACTGGTCGAGCTGGAAGGGCTGCATGTCCACCGCATCGGTCCACGCGCCGCCCGGCCAGCGCAGCGCCGTGAACCCGGAATCGATGATCTCCGGCATCATCTCGATGGGCACGGCATGCATCGGCCCGTAGTTGGTACCGTAAACATAGGGGCTGATGGGACCCAGATCGATCGACGGATCGACAACCAGCGCGCCGGGCGCGGGCGCGGAAACATCCAGGGTGAACGCTGGCTCAGTCGCAACAGTGTCCGCCCCGGTTACAGAGTCCGCGGGAACAGTCTGCGGCCCGGCCGGCGGATAGCAGGCAGTCAAGGCAAGCAGTCCAAGTACCAACAGGATGATCAGTCGTTTCATGGTGCTCTCCGTGTCTGAGAATGCGGGTCGCTCTGCGTAAAACGATTTTCTAAATCGTTCCGCTCGTCCAGTTGCGGCCTGGCAGCTTGCTTCCCGCTTCCTTTTCGTGCGTGAAGGCAGCGGACGATTTGGAAAATCGTCCTACGTGGACATTGGATTCGCCTTGACGAAGTCGATGATCTCGTCCACGCAGGCGAAGGCCATGCACACCACCGTGTCCGCGCCGCCGTAGTAGATCGCCATGCGACCCGTGTCGCCGTCCACCAGCGCGGCGCAGGGGAAGGCTACGTTGGGCACGTCGCCAACGCGCTCGTAAGGTGCCTGCGGCGCGAGCAGGTACGGCTCGCCGCGCGCGAGCACCTTCCACGGCTGGTCGATGTCCAGTAGCGCCGCGCCGAAACTGTACACAAAGCCGTTGCACGAGGTCAGCACCCCGTGGTAGATCAGCAGCCAGCCCTCGCTGGTCTCGACCGGGATCGGTCCGGCGCCGATCTTGGTAGACTGCCAACCGCCGGCCGTTCCCATGACGTAGCGATGCCGGCCCCAGAACTGCATGTCAGGGCTTTCACTGTAGGTGATGTCGCCAAACGGTGTGTGGCCGTTGTCGCTGGGCCGGCTGAGCATGGCATAGCGCCCATTGATCTTGCGCGGGAAGAGCACGCCGTTGCGGTTGAAGGGCAGAAAAGCGTTCTCCAGCTGGTAGAACGTCTCGAAGTCATGGGTGTAACCCACGCCGATGGTTGGACCGTGATAGCCGTTGCACCAGGTCACGTAGTAGCGGTCTTCGATCCAGACCACGCGCGGGTCGTAGGCGTATTCGAAATCGTTGATCTCCGCCGCCTGCTCGTTGCCGGGAGTGAACCGGATGCGGTCGTGCCCAATGGTCCAGGAAACGCCGTCGGCGCTGTGGCCGGCGTGCAGCTGCATGGTGCGCGCCTTGTTGTCGCAGCGGAAGACGCCGGCGAACGCGCCCTGATAGGGCACCACCGCGCTGTTGAAGATGCTGTTGGACGACGGGATCAGGTCGTGGGGGATGATGGGGTTGCGTTGCGAGCGCCAGACGACCGAGCTCGACCCGGCCGGCCGGTCCTCCCAGGGAATGTTGGGCAGTGGACGGCCGTCGACGATGGATGTTGCCATTGTTGTCTCCAGATGTAATGTTCAGGCGCCCTTGTTCCAGGAGCCGATCTCGATCAGGTTGCCCTCCGGATCGGCGACCATCGACGAGTGCATGCCCCACGGCTCGTCGCGCGGCGGGTAGACCGGCCGGCCGCCTCCCGCGACGACCGCGGCGAACACCCTGTCGGCGTCGGCTGAAGTCGGCAGGTCGATGGCCAGTTCAAAGGTGCCGGTCAGGCCGACGGGAAAGGCGGGCGCCTGTCCCAGCAGGTCCGGCAGTTGCGCCCGCTCGTACATCGAGAAGCGCACTCCCTCGTGCCTGAACTCGGCATAGGGTCCCTGGCCGTCCCAGTCGATGGCGAAGCCCAGCACGTCGCGATAGAACGCCACCATCCGGTGCAGGTCGTCGACGAAGATGCCGATCATATCGATTCTTGTTGCCATGGTTGCCTCCAATGCATAGGACTGACAGTCCTCAGTCCGTCTGTTATGTAGCTCTCGCCGCGGCGGGTTGGTCTGCCGGCAGATCAGGACTGTCAGTCCTCTTTCCAAGTCGTCTCCGATAGGACTGACAGTCCTCAGTCCGTCTGTTAAGCAGCTCTCGCCGCGGCGAGTCGGTCTGCCGGCAGATCAGGACTGTCAGTCCTCGATCCAGCCGCGGTAGACGTTGACCCCCAGCGCTTGCAGGCGTTCGGTGTGCGCCTCCAGCCGCGGGCGATACTCGTCCCAGCTTCGGCCCTTGGCCGGCGACCAGCCGATCTCGGCGTAGCCCAGCAGCCGCGGGAAAACCAGGTACTCCAGGTCGTCCACCGTGCGCACGGTCTCCGTCCACAGCGGCGCTTCGATGCCAAGGATCGCTTCCTCGCCGACGCCTGGCTGGACCGCGGCCGGGTCCCACGTGTAGCCATGCTCGACGCTGATGTTGCCAGCCCAGTTCTGGCCGATGGGCGTCGCGTCGTCGTATTTCATGTCCAGATAGCTGCGGCTGGCGGGCGAGATGATCACCTTGACGCCCTGGGCGGCGGCGCGGCTGCCGAAGTCGTCCCGCCAGTACTGCGCCACCGTCCCTGGCGCCAGGTCGGCCTGGGCAATCTCGGCCCAGCCCAGCATTTGCTTGCCGTGCGCCCGAACGATGGGCTGCACCCGCTCGATGAAGCGGCGATAGTCCGCCGCCGGCGTGCTGTGCGCCTCATCGCCGCCGATGTGGATATACGGCCCTGGGACCAGCGCCGCCAGCTCGCCGATCACGTCGTCGAGGAAGGCATAGGTCAAATCCTTGTCGATGCAGAGCGAGCTAAAGCCGACCTCAATGCCGGTGTACAACTCCTTCGCCTCGCCGTCGCAGTTCAACTCAGGGTAGGACGCCAGCGCGGCGTTGGTGTGGCCGGGGACGTCGATCTCGGGCACGACCTCGATGTAGCGGCTGGCAGCGTACGCCACCAGATCGCGGTACTCGTCTTGGGTGTAGTAGCCGCCGGGGTCGCCGCCCACCGCCGTGCTCCCACCGTGCTCGGCAAGCTTCGGCCACGACTCGATCATCAGCCGCCAGCCCTGGTCGTCGGTCAGGTGCAGGTGCAGCGTGTTCAGCTTGTACAGCGCCATCAGGTCGATCAGCCGCTTGATATCGTCCGGCGGAAAGAAGTGGCGCGCCACGTCCAGCATGACTGCGCGCCAGGCGAAGCGCGGCTGATCGCGGACCAGGCCGGCAGGCAGCAGCCAGCTGTCCGGCGGCGCGGCGGCAGGATCGACCGCGGCTGGCAACAACTGGCGCAGCGTCTGCACGCCGTAGAACGCCCGCCGGCGCCGGCGCTGCAATCGTGACCCGATCCGGCGTGATCGTCAGATCGTAGCCCTCCTCGCCCAGGGTCAGGTCCGCGCCGGCGCTGGTCAGCACGATGCTGCCCGGCTGCGGCTCGCCGGCCAGCGGCCCGACAGCAAGCTCGAACCCGGTTGCCTGCACCAGCGCGCCTGCCAGGTATCGGCCGACTGCGAGCATCTCGTCGGAGGGAGGCGCGACAAGGATAACGGCGTCGCGCGCAAGGGTGAATGTGCCGCCGGTTTCGGTGGTCGCCACCGGGAGCGGGATGAGGTTTTCCATCGTCAGTGCTTTCATCATTTCCGGCTTGACCGTGAGCGCCGGCTGGGCGGCGGGCGCGGCTGGCTGAGGCGGCCGGCAACCTGCCAGCAGAGCGACAATCAACACGGCGTGCCGGACTCTATGCTTGACTTTCATCAATCGGCGCCGCCACCAAGCTGACAGGACTCGCTAGTGGTGCGCCCCTCCAGCCCAAACCCCGCCGGAAACAAAGGGGCGTCAGGCCCCTCGGCCGGCAGAGTGCTGAAGTCGAAGGGCAGCTGGTCGGCCGAACGCGGCCAGGTGTACGGCAACTTGCCGGTGAACGGGTAGCGGCCGAACAACACGTCGGCCACGCCCTGCCCCTCGGTGCCAGGCAGCCATGCTACAACCACCGCGCCGGCCAGCGGGACCAGTTCGGTGATGTCCACCGGGCGGCCGGCAAGCACCACCAACAGCAGCCGGTTCGAACTGTCCCGCAGGCGCCGGACCATGGCCAGGTCGGCCGCCGGCAGCGCCAGATCGGCCGAGTCGCCAACGCCCTCAGCGTAGGGATGTTCAGCAACAACGGCAACCCCTACGTCGGCGATGAGTTGACCGCCTGTGGCGTTGGTGTAGCTGTCGAAACGGCCGGCTACATCGTAGAGGACGAGCGATCCAGGCGCACTGACCTCCTCGATGCCGCCCAGGATGGTGGTCCCGGCGGTGATGTCGCCGGCCGTGCCCTGCCACTCCGTGGCCCAGCCGCCGATCTGGATGCCGATATCGTCGGCCCCTTCGCCACCGACATAGATCAGCGGGGTGGCGTGGACCAGCGGCAACGTGTCGCGTTCATTCTTGAGCAGCACCACTGACTTGCGCACCGCCTCGCGCGCCAGATCGCGGTGCTCCGGCGAGCCAACGGTCTCGATGGGCGCACCTGGCTGCAGCGGATCGTTGTCAAACAGGCCAAGCTCGGCCTTGGCGTGCAGAATACGCCGCACTGCCTCGTCGATGCGCGCCTGCGAAACATCGCCCTGTTCCACCGCCCGCGTCAGGGTGTCGATGAACAGTTTGTAGTCGTACGGCACCATGACAATATCAATGCCGGCATTGATCGCCGTAACGACGTCGGAGTAGTAGTCGCCGGGAAGCTGGTCGATGCCCTGCCAGTCGCTGACCACGAACCCCTCGAAGCCCAACTCGCCGCGCAGAACGCCGGTCAGCAGGTCGCGGTTGCCGTGCATCTTGACGCCGTTCCAACTGCTGAAGGAGGCCATGACGCTGCCCACGCCGGCATTGACGGCCGCCTCGTACGGCGGCAGATGCACGCGGCGCAGGGTCGCCTCGTCGATCTGAGCGTCGCCCTGGTCCAGCAGGTACGGCTTGATGATCTCAGTGGTCGAGGTGCCGAACGCCGTGCCGCCGTCGGCCAGGAAGTGCTTGGCGGTGGCGACCACCGTTGCAGGATCGCCGAAAAGCTGCTCGCCTGCGCCCTCCTGCAATCCCTCGATGTAGGGCACGGCCAGCCGGCTGACCAGCGCCGGGTCCTCGCCGTAGCCTTCGTAGGTGCGGCCCCAGCGGATGTCCTGGGGCACGGCGACGACCGGCGCGAAGTTCCAGCGGATGCCGGTGGCGGTCATCTCGGCCGCGGTCGCCTCCCCGATGCGCCGCATCAGGTCCGGGTCGTCGGCCGCGCCCAGCCCGACGTTGTGCGGGAACACGGTGGCATCCACCACCGTCGCGTGCCCATGCACCGCATCGACGCCGTAGAGCAGCGGGATCGCCAGCCGGGTCTGCAACGCCGCCCGCTGGTAGCCGCTGACCATGTCCAGCCAGTCCTCAGGAGTATTGCTGGCGGGCGACCCGCCGCCGCCGCTGAGCACTGAGCCGATGTAGTAACGGGTCACGTCCTTCGGTGAGATGCTGTTCTTCTCGGCCTGGGTCATCTGGCCGATCTTCTCGGCCAGGGTCATCTGCGCCAGCAACTCGTCGACGCGCTGATCGACGGACACGGCAGCTGCCGGCGCCCGACTTGCCGCCGGGGCCGGTGTGGCCGCAGGCGTGACAGGCGCTGGCAGCGGCTGCGCAGGAGAAGGCGATCCTGCACAGCCAACTGCCAGCGCTGCCACCAGCGCCAGGAGGAGAACTGGGCTCAGGTAATGTCGTTTCATCGGATATCCAATCGTAACGTAGGCATCCTCTGATGCCGGGTTCACACAGGCGCCCAAGCCAGCGGAGTAGGCATCCTCAGAGGCCGTCCGCGGTCCGATCGGGTCCGGCCAGAGCCGCATCTGAGACGACCATGCGCTACCGCACAACCTGGATGAAAATCGAGGCGGCACGGTTGGAGACCGGCCGCAGCAGGTCATTTTCAAGTCAGGCGCCCAACGGCTGCCCGACAGTCCGATCAAGAAATGAGCCGGGTCCGGCCAGAGCCCCGCATCTGAGGATGCGGACTCCACGGTGATGCAGGTTCCTTGGGGATGCGGACTCCAGCGTTGAGCAAGATCTAGCCAAGAACAACCTCAACCCTGACACGCGACGCAGGGCCGGCCGGCAGCGGGACGACGTCGCCGGTCACCTGCTGGCCGTCAACGGTCAGTGCTACGGTGTTGCCCGGCCCGGCGCGACGGACGCTGATCTGGTACGTAGCGCCGCGGAAGATGCGGGTAGCTGCGAAGCCCGGCCAGTCGGCCGGGATGGCCGGCGCGATGCGCAGGCCGTCGTGGCTGGGACGGATGCCCAGTATCCACTGGCTGATGGCGACAAAGTTCCAGGCCGCGGTGCCGGTCAGCCACGAGTTCTTGGCCTCGCCAAAGGTCGGCGCATCGGCGCCGGCGATGGTCTGGGCATAGACATACGGCTCTGTGCGGTGGGTATCAGGGATGGCGGCGCGCGCCGACGGGCAGATGCGATGGTAGTAGTCCAGCGCCCTGTCGCCCCGCCCCAACATCGCCTCGGCTACCATGATCCACGGGTTAGTGTGGCAGAAGACGCTGGCGTTCTCCTTGTAGCCGGGCGGGTAGGAGGAGATCTCGCCCAGTTCAACGTGATAGCGGGTGTAGGCCGGCTGGTGCAGCACGATGCCGTGCTCGGTCGCCAGGTGCTCGGCCACCGAGTTCAGCGCCTGCTCAGCCTTGCCATCCGCCAGCCCGACGCCGGCCATGACGCACATTCCCTGCGGCTCAATGAAGATCTGGCCTTCCTCACACTCGCCGGATCCGACCTTGTTGCCGAAGGCGTCGTAGGCGCGCAGAAACCAGGCGCCGTCCCAGCCATGCTCCAGGATCGCGGCCTCCATGCGCGCGGCGGCGTCGCGGTAGTCAGCCGACAGCATGGAAAGGCCGCGCCGGCCGGCGATCTCGGCCAGCTCGCGCGCCGCCAGCACAAACTGGCCGGCGATGAACACCGACTCGGCCACCTTGCCCTCGCCGCGGTTCTCGGTGGTCTGGAACGGCTCGCCGGGCGTCTCCGAGAAACAGTTGAGGTTCAGGCAGTCGTTCCAGTCGGCGCGGCCGATCAGCGGCAGGCCGTGGGGGCCGAGGCGGTCCAGCGTGTACTGCACGCAGCGCTGCAGGTGCTCCAGCAGCGGCGTCTCGCTGCCGGGCGTGTTCTCGTAGACCACCTGCTCGTCCAGAATCGACCAGTCGCCGGTCTCCTTGAGGTAGGCGGCGACGGCCAGCACCAGCCAGAGCGGGTCGTCGTTGAAGCCGCTGCCAACCGCGTCGTTGCCGCGCTTGGTCAGCGGCTGGTACTGGTGGTAGGCGCCACCGCTCTCCAGCTGCGTTGCGGCCAGGTCGAGGATGCGCTCGCGCGCCCGCTCGGGGATCATGTGGACGAAGCCCAGCAGATCCTGGGCCGAGTCGCGGAACCCCATGCCGCGACCAACGCCCGACTCGTAGAACGAGGCCGAGCGCGACATGTTGAACGTCACCATGCACTGGTAGGCGTTCCAGATGTTGACCATGCGGTTGCTGTGCTCGTCGGGCGTCTCGACGTGCAGCTTGCCCAACAAACCGTCCCAACGCCCGCGCAGGGCGTCGAAGGATTCGGCAACGGTGTCGAGATCGAGATAGCGTTCGATGACCGGCTGCACGGTGCGCTTGTTGATCGTCTGCCGAGGTCCCGGCGGGTCGAACTTCGCGTCCACCGGGTTCTCGTGGTAGCCGAGGGCAAAGGCGATCCGATGAGCCGCGCCGGGCTGCAGCCTGACGCGGATGTGGTGAGAGCCGATGGGCGACCAGCCGTGCGCCAGCGAGTTGGCCGAGTGACCGCGCTCGACGGCCAGCGGGCTGTCCCAGCCGCGATACGCGCCCAGGAACGCCTCGCGCTGGGTGTCGAAGCCTGCGAGGAAAGCGCCAGAGTTGCCATCTTTTCCGAAAGATGGCAACTCTTTCGACGGCAACTCTTCCGAACACGCAAACCAGGCGAAGTGGTCGCGGCGTTCGCGGTATTCGGTCTTATGATAGATGACGCCCCCGACGACCTCGACCTCAGCGGTGTTGAAGTTGCGCTGGAAGTTGGTCTGGTCGTCCCAGGCGTCCCAGAGACAGAACTCCACCGCGGAGAACACCGACAGATCCACCGGCTCCGCGCGCCGGTTGGTCAGCGTCAGCCGCCAGACCTCCAGGTTCTCGCCCGGCGGCACGAAGTAGAGCGTTTCGGCGGCGACGCCGTTCAGTTCCGATGCGATCTCGGTGTAGCCGATGCCGTGGCGGCAGGTGTAGCTGTCGAGCGCGGTTCGGGTCGGCTGCCACGACGGCGACCAGAAGCGGCCGGTGGCGTCGTCGCGCAGGTAGATGTAGCGGCCGCCGGTGTCGAAAGGCGCGTTGTTGTAGCGGTAGCGGGTCAGGCGGCGCAGGCGGGCGTCGCGGTAGAACGAGTAGCCTCCGGCCGTGTTGGAGATGAGGCCGAAGTACGCCTCGCTGCCCAGGTAGTTGATCCAGGGCAGCGGCGTGTCGGGGCGGGTGATGACATACTCCCGTCGGGCATCGTCGAAGTAACCGTAAGTCATGACTGCATACCTTCCAGTTTGGCAAAAAAGTTGTGTGTGAGGCCGAACGCTTTGGTCATTCGTCGTCGCGGCCGTCGGACAGCAGCTCCAGCGCGGAGGCTGTCAATGTTGCGCGGCGCGGCCGGGGATCGATCCCGCCGGCCTGCATGCCCAGCAGGACCGCGCCGACCACCGGCGGCGCGTGCAGACGGACCAGGCGGGCGCCCGGCGCTACGGCCCGGACGGCCTCCGCCAGCGGCTCCAGCAGCAGCGGGCCGCCGTTGTACATGCTGCCGACCAGCACCACGTCAAACGTTTCTTCCTGCAGCCCGATCTGGCGGATGACCCCGGCGGCCAGGCTGGCCAGCTCGCGGGCGGCCCAGCGGATCGTTTCGCCGGCTACCGGGTCGCCCGCTTCGGCGGTCTGGAACACCAGCGGCGCGGCCGCCGGTCCGATCCGGTACCAGCCCTGGATCAGGCCCTCCAGCAGGTCGGCCAGCGACCTGGCGCCGCAGTATCTGACGAAGGCGTCGCTGAGGGCAGTCTGCGGGCCGCGCATGGTCCAATGGCTGGCAACTGCGGCGATCGCCTTTTCGACCAGCTCGCCGGAGCCGCCGTACTCGCCGAACATGCCGCCGTTGCCGGTGACACGGCCGATCTGGTGCTGCGCGTTCCAGCCCCAGCAGTTGTTGCTGGTGCCGGCCACGATGGCCACGCCCCAGCCCTCCTCGGCGCCTGCCACCAGCCCGATGATGGTGTCGTTGACCACCTCCATCGGACAGCGCAGCCCCAGCGGCGCGATGGCCTGCAGGGTCGGCTCCAACTCCGATGGCCAGTCGTAGCCGGCCACGCCGAAACCCGCGCCCGCGATCCGGCTCGAGTCGAGGCCCGCAGCCGCCAGCGCCTGGCGGCCAATCGACGCCAGCGCAGCGCGCAGCCCATCGTAGCCGACCACCTCGTGGTTGCCGGGTCCGTAGCTGCCGAACCCGACGACGCACCCGTTCTCGTCAGCGATCATGGCGTGGCTCTTGGTTGCGCCGATGTCGACGCCGAGGTAGTAGGGCATAGGTGCAGGTTGCAGGTGGCAGGTGGCAGACAGAACGTGTTGGGTATTGCGAGTTGCGAACGGGTGTACCGAATACCCATTACGCCTTACGCATTACGTGCCCGCATCGCGTCGCGCAGGGCGCGGTAGCCGATGACGTGAACGCCGGCCGCGTCCAGGAGCGGGCGCAGGTTGTCGCCAGAGAAGAGCCGGTAGTCGGCGACGCGGCAGCGCCAGTCGGGCGCGATGGCGCGCAGTTCGGGCGTGTCCACGGCCGGATGGAACAGGATCATGCTCAGGCCGGCCGGCGCCTCGTCCAGAACCCGCCTGATCTCGCCAAGCCGGTCCTCGTACTCGTCCAAAGACAGCACCGCAAGGTAGTCGAAGACCGGCAGCCCGGCGAGGGCGGCATCGTCGATCTGGCGTTCAGCCGCTTCGACCTCGTCCTCGCTGTAGCCCATGCCGATCAGCCAGGAAGCGGGTATGCGCACCAGAAGGGGCGGCACCCCGAATCGCTGCGCCACCTCGATGTAGACGTGGGACAGCCGCGGTTGAAACAGGGTCAGCATGTGGCTGTCCACGTGGGTGACGTCGATGCCGGCCGCCAGCGCCCGTTCGATCTGCGCCACCAGCTCGCGGCGGACGGCGTCGAGGTCGGCGGCCTGTTGCACCGGCAGCGCGCGGGCTGGAAAGCAGCCTTCGCCGTCCAGCAGCCCGCTGGCCGGATCGGCGGTGGAGAGCGGACGCCAGCGATAGGCCGTCCACTCGGCGGTCAGCGTCAGGTGAACACCCATGTCCAGGCGCCCATCGCCGGCCCGCCGCCGGCACAACTCTGCCACGGCGTTGAACCAGGGACAGGGAACCATGGCCGCGGCCGATGAGATCAGCCCGGCGTCGAGAAGATCGGCGTAGGCCGGCAGTGTCGCTTGGCACATGCCGATGTCATCGGCGTGCAGCACGACGACACGGTCGGTGGGGGAGAATCCCAGGGTACGCAGGAATGGGTTCATGATTGTAGGGGCATGAATGGCGGCATGATCGCTCCGCAATATCGGACGCTCGTCCGGCCGCAATTCATGCCCGTACGAACGGCGGTGAGGTGATTCACGCGCGTGCAAATTGCGGTAGGAATTCCCGGTTCGTCTCAAGCAGATCGTCCAGCACGGCCTGCACCCGATCGGCCGGCGGGCCGAGCGGGTGGACCAACAGCGCGTCGTAGGCGGCCTGGCGGTCGCCGCCGACGGCCGCTTCCACGGTCAGCAGCTCGTAGGCCTTGACGCTGGCCAGCAGGCCGAAGCAGGCCGGCGGCAGCGGCTCGGTCGCCAGCGGTTCAGCGCCGCGGCGGCTGATGCGGCTGGGCATCTCCAGCACCCAGTCGCCTGGCCAGCCGGCCACCGCGCCGCGGTGCGGCACGTTGACGACGTGGGTTTCGTTCAGGTCGTTGTAATGGGCGTTGAGCAACTGGGTCGCCAGGGTCGAGTACCAGGCGCCGCCGCGCTTCATCAGGTCGGCCGGCGGCTCGGTCAGGGCGGGATCGGCGTATTCGGCCAGCAGATCGGCCTCAACCTGCATGACCGTCTCGGCGCGCGAAGGCGGCCACTTCTCCTGCTCGGCCAGCTTCCTGGCGGTGTAGTAGAAATAGGACAGGTAGTAGTTGGGCAGCATACGCAGCGTCTCGATCAGGTCGGGGTTCCAGTCGGGGTGATCGCTGGCGCGCAGCTCGGCCAACGTCGCCTCGATGACCAGCGGCCAGACGTCCTTGCCATCCACGGAGAAACCGCGGTGCCACGAAAGGTGATTGAGGCCCAGGGTCTTCAGCTCGGCCCGCTCCGGCGCAATTCCCCGCCACGCGGAGTTCGCATCCCCAGCCGATACGGAGTTCGCATCCCCAGCCGATGCGGAGTTCGCATCCTCAGATGCGAACCGCCCAAGCAGCTCCAGGATGTGCATCTTGGCGGTGATGGGCACGTTGCAGACGCCGATCGCGGGCACGTCGGGGGCGTGGCGCGTCAGCGCCTCGGTGACCAGCCCGGCCGGGTTGGTGAAGTTGACGAGCAATGCGCCGGGCGCCAGCTCGCGCATGTCCGCGGCCAGATCAAGCAGCACGGGGATGGTGCGCAGCGCCTTGGCCATGCCGCCCACGCCGGTGGTCTCCTGGCCGATCAGCCCGTGGCGCCGGCCGAGATACTCGTCGCGCTTGCGCGCCGCCATGCCGCCGACCCGCAACTGGGTGGTGACATAGCCTGCGCCGGCCACGCCCGCGCGCCGGTCGGTGGTGAGGCGCACGGCGAACGGGGCGCCCCGCGCCGCGACCATGCGCTGCGCAAACCCGCCGACGATCTCCAGCCGCTGCGGATCGATGTCAACGAGCCACAGTTCCGAGAGCGGAAACGTGTCGAAACGGTCGAGAAATCCCTTGACAAGCTCAGGCGTGTAGCTGGAGCCACCGCCGATGACTGCAACTTTCATGGTTGTCTTTCTTGGCCAGAAGCCATCATTCGCAGACTCGGCATTTTCAGATGCCGGGTCCTGGCGGACGCCGTTCGCATCGGAGGATGCGAACCCACACCGTATGCCATCGCTTGCAGAGTCGGCATCCTCAAACGCCGGGTCCGGGCGCAAGCCGTTCGCATCGGAGGATGCGAACTCCACACCGTATGCCATCGCTTGCGGAGTCGGCATCCTCAGATGCCGGGTCCGGGCGCATGCCGTTCGCATCGGAGGATGCGAACTCCGCCTTGGCCATTGCCCGGCCGGAGCAGGCGTCGCCTGTAACCTGGGACGGCACGGTCAGAGACCGGCCGAAGCGGTCGCCACCTGCCACCTGCCACTTGCCCCTTGCCACCTGCCTACTTGTCCACGCCCGTAATGACGATGCCCTGGACGAAGAAGCGCTGGGCGAAGATGAACAGCAGTAGCGGCAGGAGCAGCGTCATCAGCGCGCCGGCCTGGATCAGCTGCGGCTTCTGACCGTAGATACCGTTGAAGGTGTTCAGAGCAACGGAGACCGGCCAGGCGTCGCGGTTGGTAGACAGGTAGATCAGCGGGCCGAAGAAGTCGTTCCAGGCGTAGACGATGTGGAACACCGTCACCGCCAGCAGCACGGGATAGGACTGCGGCAGGAGCACCGACCACAGGATGCGCAGCCGGCTGGCGCCGTCGATCATCGCTGCCTCATCCATCTCGCGCGGGATGGTCATGAAATACTGCCGCAGCAGAAACACGTCGAACGCGTTGCCAAAAAAGGTCGGCACGATCAGCGGCAGCCACGTGCCGACCCAGCCGATGCGCTGGAAGAAGGTGTAGGTCGGTATCACGGTGACGAAGGCCGGCAGGAATATGGTGGCGATAAGCACGACGAAAAGAAAGTCACGCCCGGGGAAGTCAAAGCGTGAGAACCCATAGGCGACCAGCGTACACGAGATCAACACGCCGATGGTGCTCATCACCGCATAGAAGAAGGTGTTGAACAGCAGCCGCGGGAACTGGATCGTGTTCCAGACCTCTGTGTAGTTGCTAAATGTGGGCGAGAACTTCCACGGGCGGTCGAGCGCCCGCCAGGAAACCTGGCAGACGAACTCGCCGCGCGCCAGGTCGCCGGGATCCATAAAGGTGCTGGCGCGCGTGCCCTTCTTGACCAGCGCCAGATTGCCGTCGCCGGCGTCACCCTCGCTGCCCTCGCACTGTCCCATGGGCACGGTGTACATGTCCAACTCTTTGCCGTTGTACTCGTACGTGGCCACGGCCGCCGGCCAGATCGGCGCGCCGATAATCGAGATCTGCTCCGGCGTCTTCAGCGAGGTGAACACCATGAACGCAAAGGGCGACAAAAACAGCAGCAGCAGCAGCAGCGTGAAGGCAGTGACAATAACAGGTTTGGTGATCTTGCCGGCACGGCGGGAAACTGTGGATGCCATATGCTTGTGCTCCTATGCCTTGCTCTCGCCGGCGTAATAGACCCAATAGCGGGCTGACCAAAACAGAAAGACCGTGACGATAAGGATCAGGAAGAACAGCAACCAGGCCATGGCTGATCCGTACGACATGTTCTGGAATGTGAAGAACGTCTTGTACAGATACAGGTTGAAGAACATGGTCGCACCTCCAGGGCGACCCGTCCCCTGGTTGACCACCAGCGGCACCAGGAAATACTGGAACAGGAACACTACGCCCAGCACCAGGTTGTAGAAGACAACCGGCGAGATCATCGGGAAGGTCACCTTCCAGAAGGCCTGCCAGCCGTTGGCGCCGTCCACCTTGGCGGCGTCGTAGAGATCCGTCGGCACGCCTTGCAGGCCGGCCAGGAAGATCAGCATCGGTTGCCGATGCCCCAGATGCCCATGATCACATAGGTGGGATAGACCCAGTTGATGTCGTTGGCCCAGTTTGGCGTGGCATCCCGCGGCACGCCCATGCTGACCAGCGCCCGGTTGATCCACCCACTCTCGGGGTTGAGCATACCGCCCCACAGAAACACGGCAGCCACGAAGGGGATGATGTACGGCATGTAGAACGCGCTGCGAAACGCCATCTTGCCCTTCAGGTGCCGGCTGTTCATCAGCAGGGCGATGAATAGCGGCAGAAAAAGCCCGACGGGCAGCGAAATCATGCCAAAGAAGACCGTGATCCACAGCGATCCGCGCGTACCGCTATTGAGCGACCAAATCTGTGGATCTTTGGCCATCTGGAGGTAGTTGTCCAGGCCGACGAACTTTGGCGCGCTCAGGATGCCGTCGGTGATCTTGAGGTCCATGAAGCTGAACACCAGGCTGGCGAGGATCGGCAGCAAGGTGAAGATCAGGAACCCGATCAGCCACGGCGAAATGAAGAGCAGCCCCTCCCGCATCTCGCGGCGTTTCAGAGGCGTCAGCGACCGGTACGCTCTTGGCGACGGGATCGAAGGCATCCCGCGGTTTAGTTCTTGAAACATGGGGCGTCTCCTCGGCGCGATTCAGGCAGGCATGGGTTGTTTCCGAAGCAAGATGATACGTGAGGCGTGAAACGTGAGACGTGATTCATCGATTCTTCTCACGTTTCACGTTTCACGCCAGGCCACGGTGGGCGGGTCAAATCTCACAAGACCGACCCGCCCACGTGACTAGGGATCGAGTTACTTGTTGTAGATCACGTTCAGGTCGTCGATCATCTTCTGCCATTCGGCATCGAAGTCGAGCGAATCGGGAGCAGTGTTTTGCATCAGGTCAAAGAAAGTCTGCTCGCGCGCCCAGGCTTCGTTCCAGTTGGGCTGCCACTGCTCGGCGCTGGGGGCGTCGGGGTAGGACAGGCCGGCCTTGAAGACATCCCAGGTGTCTTGAGTAACGAAGGGGTAATCCTGGGACTTCTGGGCGAAGAACGCTTCCTGCTTGTCGGCGATGGCCGGCAGGGCGCCGTAGTTGGGCAGCAGAGTGTCGCCGCCGTCGGTGATCAGGTAGGAGAGAACGGTGAATGCTTCGGCGGGATGCTTGGTGCCCTTCCAGACCCGGAAGGTGTCGGCATCGACGCGGCCGTGGACCACGCCGTCAGCGCCCGTGGGCAAGATGCCAGCCTGGAACTCGACACCGGCGTCGCGCAGGTTGGCCAGACAGCAGGTATACCATAGCGGGGTGACGGCCATGGCAGCCTTGCCGCTGTTGAACAGGTTGCCGTTGCCGAACTCAGGTGCACCTGACATCGGGCCGGTCGCCATGAAGGGCTGGTCGCCGTACATGCCGTCGTAAGCCCACTGGTTTGCTTCCTTCCAACTGTCGGGCATGTTCACCGAGTAGCTGCCCGGAGCGTCGCCATCGACGATGTCGGCAGAGCCGGCCACGTATGCAGCAACATAGTTGGGATGGGTCTGCCACTGCGGGCTGTAGCCGACCTGGACGATCTGGGTCGGGTCGAAGCCGTCTTCGGTCGAGTTGAATCCGTTGATGTCGATGGTCAGGCGCTTGGCCACCTCAGTAAAGGTGTCCCAGTTCCATTCCACTTCCTCACCATCCAGCACATAGGAGTCGCCGTAGTTCTGCGGCGGATATTCCAGCCCCACCTCGTCGAACATCTCGGGGATGTAGTAGGTGGCCGACGGGAAGACCGCAAACGGCAGGCCAACCTGTCCTTCCTCGGTCTGGTACGAGTCGACCAGCGCCGGGTCAAAGACGGAGGTGTCGAAGCCGCTGTCCTCGATGTACTGGGTCAGGTCCAGCCACTGGCCGTAGAAGGCGTTGGAGCCGCCCCAGCCCACCGGTCCGATGATGTCGGGGCCGGCGCCCGAGGCGATCTGGGTGGCCAGCGTATCGCGGCCGGCGTCGTAAGGAACGACCTCGAGCACGAGTTGGATCTGGTCCTGGGAAGCGTTGAAGGCATCAACGACTGCCTGCTGGGCCTCGATCTGCACCGGGTCAGTGCCGGTGCCCAGGCCGACGAACCAGCGAATCGGGGTCTTGCCGGCGGCCTCGGCGGCGGCCACTGCCTCGGCGGCGGCGGCGCTGGCCTGGGCGGCCTGCTCTTCGGCGGTCAGGGTCGCCTCGGGCTCGGCGGCTGGCTCTTCAGTTGGCTCAGCCATTGCTTCTTCGGTGGCGGTCGGCTCTTCCATGGCCGCCTCGGTGGCGGTGGGCTCGGCAGCGGCAGGGGCTTCGGTGGCAGCCGGCGCTTCGGTGGCAGCCGGTGCAGGGGCAGCGGCGGGTCCGGCGGCGCCGCCACAGGCCGCGATCAACATGCTGGCAATCACCAACAGACCAAGAATGGACAACAGTCTCTTGTTTCTCATCGAGAAACTCCTTTCCGGGGGTGTGAGTTGAAAACAATCGGGCGTTGGCTCAGGGGTGAGCCGGCGCAAGCTGCAAGGTTAGCCTGGTTCCGGGCCTGCGACGTTCACAGGCCGGCGGTGTCGTTGCGATCAAATGGGAATGGGTGGATCACCTCCTCGACAGGTTGAAGAGATGCCAACTTTTCGGAAAAGTTGGCATCTCTAGTGGTCGCGGGTCATCTACAACCGCACGACTGACGAATGACAAGTTCCGTGGGCAGCAGGGTGAACGGCACCGGCTCGCCGCCCTGGATCAGCGTGATCAGTTGGTGCACCGCTACTTCGCCGACGGTTTCGATCGGAGCACGCACCGTTGTCAGCGACGGCGCCATCAGGCGGGCGAACGGCACGTCGTCGAATCCGACGACGGCGACATCGACAGGAACCTGCTTGCCGGCCTGGCGCAGCGCCATGATGCAGCCGCTGGCCGCCTCATCGTCGCCGGCGAAGATGGCGTCGAACCGGAGGCCGCGATGCAGCCACTCCTCGACCACGGCACGCGCCCGGACGTCGTCGAACTCGCCGCAACCTACCATGTCAGGATCGAAGGCGATGCCGTGCTCGGCCAGCGCCTCGCGATATCCCAGCTCACGCCAGTACGAGTCTTCGTTCCCGTCCGGGCCGGCCAGGTAAGCAATGCGCCGAAACCCATGGACGGTGATCAGGTGCTCCACCAGGCTGCGTGCGCCGCGCTTGTTCTCGACCGTTACGCTGGGAATCTTCAGCCCTGCAGGTGCGGCGCGGTAGAGCAACACCAACGGAAAGCCCTGTTCGTAGAGACGGGTGATCTCGGCGTCGTCGAGCCGGTCGGTGAAAACCAACAGGCCATCGGTGTTGCGCTCATCCAACGGAACCGGACGGCGCCGGCCATCTTCAGGGACATACACCGACGCGTGGATCAACAGGTCGAAGCCGTATTCCTTGGCGCCGGTTTCCAGGCCGCGGATCAGGGGCGGGTAGAACGCGCCGCTGAGACGGGGAAGGAGGAGACCAATGGTCCCGGTGCTGCGTCCCGCCAGCGACCGGGCAGCGGCGTGCGGCGTGTAGTTCAGCTCCTCGATAGCCTGTTGCACCAACTGCACCGTATCGTCAGCCACCGGCGCCGTTCCGTTGAGAACGCGGCTAACCGTGGCGATGGACACACCCGCCAGGCGGGCGACATCGGTAATAGTAGCTCTGCGGGCAGGTCGTTGCACGGTCATGAGGTCAACGAGACGAAGGGGAGGATGGCGAAAAGGCTTGCTGAAAGCGTTTTCTGAAAGCGTTTTCAGTATAGCACGCAGATTGTACCGAAGTCAAGTGTTAACGGCAGGTTAATTCGCCCCCCAACCTTAAATTTTGGCTACGTCAACGCCCAGGCCTGCAGGGCCTTCCACCTCGTAGCCCGATCCGTTTGCGGTCGGGCGATCCTCGCCGGGACGAGAGCGCCGCTCAGTGAGACGCCGGCACGAGCCTCAGTTCGGGTTCAGCGCGAGCCGTATCTCGCGGGCGTGGCGCTTCTCGTGGATGGCGATGACGCGAAAGCCGCCCTCGACCGTGGTGTCGAACCCACCCGGATGGTAGCCCGACCGCTCCCAATCGCCCGGCCCTATCTGCTCCAGCAGCGCCAGTGAAGCAGCCCGGCTGGCGTCGAGTTCGTCCAGGATCTCCTGCGTCGTCATGCTGCGGCGCGCGCCAACCTCCGCCTCGTTGAACGCGTCCAGATCGAAGCCGGGCTGATGTGACTCGCGCCCGGTCAGCAGCGCCTCAATGACCTGCTGATGGCCGCGCTCGGCCGATGCCAGGTGCGCCAGAACATCCTGAACCGACCAGCCATCGTTCACGGCGCGCTGCGCCAACTCCTCCGGGGCCAGTTCCCCGATGGAGGCGAGCAGATCCTGGCGGGATTGCAGCAGCCGTTCGCTTAGTTTTGCCTTTCGATCGTCCATGGAGGCGCTCCTTTGTGGGTCGTTGGATTTGGTCTGCAAAGAGTAGCGCGCGCCGGGCATCCTGTCAAACCGGCGACTTGACTTTGACACTGTGTCAGGGTATATGATCGCAGCAACACCCTCAGGCAAGGAGCATCATGTTCAAAATCAGCGACTTCTCCAAGCTCGGCCAGGTATCGCCGCGCATGTTACGCCACTACGACCAGTTGGGCCTGCTGCGCCCCAAACACGTGGATCAGTGGACTGGCTACCGCTATTACACCATCGACCAGCTCGGCGACCTGAACCGGATCGTGGCGCTCAAGGAGCTGGGATTCACGCTGGAGCAAATCGGGGAACTGCTGGGCACAGACAGCCGGCTGTCGGCGGCCGAACTGCAAGGCATGCTGGTCATGCGCCGCGCCGAGATCGAGCGGACGTTGACCGAAGAGCGGGCACGGCTCAAACGGGTCGAAGCCAGGCTGAAGCAGATCGAGCTGGAAGGCCAGCCGCCGCCCTACGAAGTGGTTGCCAAACCAATACCCGCGGTGGTGGTGGCCTCCATCTCGGAGGTCGTCCCCGCCATCGACGAGATGGGCTTCTTCTGCTTTCAACTCTACGCCACCCTGTACAAGCGGCTGCGCCAGGCGGGCATCACCCCGTTACAGCCCGAGATCACCCTGTACCACAACGAAGACTACCAGGAAACCGACATTCAGGTCGAAGTTGCCGTGCCGGTCCAGCCAAAGCACCTTGCGGTCGCGGTTGCTGAGGACGTGACGGTGCGCCGGCTGCCAGCTCACGATCTGGCGGCTTCCCTGATCTATGAAGGCTCCTACGAGGATATGACGCCGGCCATTCTGTCGTTGCTGAACTGGGTCGGGCTGAACGGACACGTGCCGGCCGGGCCGCTGCGTGAGCTGCACCTGTCGGGCAAAGCGCACCCCGACGGCCACCAGGTGGTCGATTCTGCCGTGATCGAGTTCGAGCTTCCCATCGTATCGATGGAAATATCGCCAACCCCTTGACTCTGACACCGTGTCAATGTGTACCCTGTCACTGACAGCATTAATCAACCGACAAATCACCAGGACAGCCGCCCGGACGGGCCGACCCGGCACCCCGGTGAAAAAAAATCAACGGGACCCGGTCGGAGACCGGCCCGAGCGACGAGCTATTCTCGAAGCAGGAGACAGTGGTATGTCACACACGAACGGAACAGATATCGACAGGCAGGCCGAGCAGGTTATTCTCGGAACGGGTCCGCTGGGACTGGCAGTGATGGACGCGCTGGTCACGCGCGGCTACACGAATATCACCCTGGTGAACCGCCGCGGCGCGGTCGACGAGCCGCTGCCGGCGAGCGTCAGGGTGATGGCCGGCGATGTGACCGATCCCGACGATGTGGCCCGCCTTGCTGCACAGGCCGCCGCAGTCTTTCAATGCGCACAGCCCGGCTATACCGAGTGGCCGGAGAAGTTCCCGCCTATTATCCGCGGCGTCGTCGAGGGGATCTCACGCACGGGCGCCCGGTTGATCGTCGGCGACAACCTGTACATGTACGGGCCAACCCATGGTGCGCCGATCACCGAAGATCTGCCCTACGCTGCCGCGGGCAAGAAGGGTCGCACGCGCGCCGAAATGGCGCAGTACCTGCTGGACGCCCATCAGTCCGGCACGGTACGCGTCGCCATCGGTCGGGCCAGCGACTTCTACGGGCCGCGGGTCGAGGGTTCGGCAGTGGGCGACATCGTGTTCGAGGCAGTGCTGGCAGGCAAGGCGGTCAACACCATGGGCAACATCGACCTGCCGCACACCTATACCTACATCCGCGACTTCGGCGAGGCGCTGGTGACCCTGGCCGAACACGACGAGGCGCTGGGCCAGGTCTGGCACGTGCCCAGCGCGCCAGCCAGCTCGACCCGCGAGTTCGTCGAAATGGTCGGACAGGCAGCAGGCCAGCCAGTCAAGATCCGCACGGCTGGCCGAGGCATGTTGACGATGATAGGGTTGTTCGTCCCCGACATGCGCGAGATGAAGGAAATGTACTACGAATTCGCCGAGCCACACGTGGTGGACGACAGCAAGTTCCGCCGGGCGTTCGGCGGCGACCCCACGCCGCTGGCCGAGGGCATCGCAGCAACCGTTGACTGGTACCGGAGCCGGCAAAACTGACCTGGAACAAGCTCGCGGATTGCCTGGATTGCGCGGATCAAGAAGATCAGATCCGTGTTATCCGCGCAATCCGCGAGCCGATCTACCCCAGCAGGCTGGCCAGCGCGGCGATGCCGAACAGGACGATGATCAATCCGGAAACCCGGTTCACCCAGCGCAGCGCGTTGACCGTGATGCGGCGGCGCAACAGGCTGACTGCGCCGCTTAGCAGCAACCACCACAGCGCCGACCCGCTGAACACCCCCGCCACCAGCAGCAGCGCCGATCCCAGGTCGTCGTAGCCGCTGCCCAGCCCCAGCCCGGCAAACACTGCTGCAAACGAGAGTATCGTCAGGGGATTGGTGATGGTCAGCAGAAACGTGGTGCCGTAGTCGCCTGCCAGCGTGCGCGAACTGCGATCGCCGGCAACAGCAGCCTGTTCGACCGGCCGGGCCAGGAAGGTGCGCACCCCCAGATACAGTAGAAACGCGCCGCCGATCAGCCGCAGCATGTCTTGCTGGCTGACGAGAAACGCGGAGATTGCAGTCAGCCCGAAAGCCGCCACTGCCCCATAGACCGTGTCGGCTGTGGCCGCGCCCAGGCCGGTGACGAGGCCGGCCAGCCGGCCCTCGGCCAGCGTGCGCCGGATGCACAGCACCCCGATAGGACCGACCGGCGCGGCAATGGCGAGCCCGATAGCCACCCCGCGCACGAAGATGCCGGCATCCATCAGGCAGGCGGTGGAACGCGCGCCAGCTCGTCCAGAAACACCTCGCGGTCCTCCGGGTCGTCGACCGCCCTGCCAAGCTGCAACGCCTGCGCATAGTGGCGGGCGTGCAGGTCCTGGTCACCCAGCGCCCAACCTGCCAGCGCCATCTCCAGATGCCCAAACGCCAGGTCCCAGTCCTCGCCGTTGCCTGCCTCGAAGTAGGCAAGGCAGGCGCGCGCATAGGCCAGCGCCAGCTCACCGTGGCCCAGCAACGCGTGGACGTGCGCCAGCGTCACATCGGCCCGGGCGTGGTTGAGCGCCGTGCCGACCTTGTCCCAATGATACGAGGCTGCGTGGGCTGCGTCCAGCATCTCGCGGTTGTCCTGCACGCTGCGGTCCGACTGCCAGCTCAGCGCCCAGGCGCGGTTGTTGCAGGACGCGGCGAATCGCCGGTGCCATTGATTGGTGATTTCCTGCGTTGGCTGTGGTTCCATCACTCTCTGCTGAAGCTCCTTTCGCTGCAAGTCGAGCACGATTATTGCCGACCTGGCGCGAATTGCCAAACCCGATAAGTTCCATTGTGGCTGCGACCGACAGCTCTTGTCGTGAAACGGTGTGAGTCTGGCGCGAAAGCGCATCAACCGTTGACCAGGACTTTCAGTCGTTGACCCATCTGTCTGGCAAGCCTGGAAATTGGGTATTGACAACGGCGACACGCTTTGCTATAATGTGACCGGTCACAATTGTGACCGGTCACATTGTCTCCATTCTCTTTCGCATCAGAAGATCGACAAAGCTGTCACCATGGCCGAGCAGAGCCGTCCAACCATCCGTGATGTTGCCGCCCGCGCTGGAGTATCCTACCAGACGGTCTCGCGCGTCATCAACGGCAGCGACGGCGTCCGTCCTGCCACCAGAGTCCGGGTCGAAGCGGCCATCGACGAGCTTGGGTTTCGTCCCAACGCGATCGCCCAGTTCATGGCGACCGGCAGCACGCACACGCTGACCTGCCTCTCCCCCAACCTGACCGACTATACCTTTGCCTGCATCATCGAAGGGGCCGAACAGGAAGCCCGCCAGCAGGGTTACTTTCTCTTCTCCGCTTCGGCGCCCGACGAGGCCACCTTTGACCTGCTGCTCGACCAGATGGTCGCCAGCCGCCGCACCGAGGGCTTACTGGTCATCAATCCCTACGCGGACAGACGCTTCACCCTGCTTCCCGACACGGTGCCGACCGTCTTCGTCGGCGCACGGCCGCGCGAGGAAAGCGTCGGATCGGTGGCGCTGGACGACGTGGGCGCGGGCCGGCTGGCTACCCGGCACCTGTTGGACCTCGGCCACCGGCGCATCGGGCTGATCTGCGGACCGGATGAGGAGGACTGCACCCAGGACCGGCTGTCAGGCTATCTGGATGCGTTGGCAGCCGCCGGCGTCACCGGCGATCCGGGGCTGATCATGGAAGGCGATTGGTCGGCCACCTCTGGCTACCAGGCCCTCGCCCGTCTGCTGGAACTCGACTCCCCGCCAACGGCGATCTTCGCCCAGAACGACCGCATGGCCGTGGGTGTGCTGCGTGCAGCGCGCGACCGCGGGCTGCGCATCCCGGAGGACCTGGCCGTTATCGGCGTGGATGACATGCCGCTGGCATCCTATTTCGATCCGCCGCTGACGACGCTGCGTCAGGACCTGTACGCCATTGGCCGCCAGGCTGCGCAGCTCGTCATCCAAACCGTCGAACATCCCGAGTCGCCGCGCCAGCACCTGCTGCTGCCGGCTGAACTCGTGGTGCGGCAGTCCACCTGACCGGCCAACAGGAGGTGAAGCACAGGAAACACACGACACCCATCGCGATTCGAGGACGGCGCGCCGTCCGTTGTTCAACCGTCAGATCTGACACCAAGTTTCGAGACTCTTTCAGGAGGAGATCCCCATGAACCGCCGAATGATTTTTGTTTTTGCCAGCCTGCTGTTGGTCGCAGGCATGCTGCTGAGCGCCTGCGCTCCGGCAGCAACCCCTGCACCGGCCCAGCCGGCTGCCGAACCAACCGCCGCCGAACCTGCTGCCGCCGAGCCTGCCGCCACCGAGGCGACGGCCGCCGAGCAGCCCACCGAGGCGCCTGCGGAAGGCGAAGTTGCCCTGCGCTGGCGTACCCGCCCCGACAACCAGGAGGAAGCTGCCGTTTACCAGAGCATCAGCGACCAGCTTGATGGCCAGCTCGACGGCATCACCCTGACCTACGAGCCGGGCGGCAGCGAAAGCTCCAGCTACCAGGACGTGCTCAAGACCGAGATCGGCGCCGGGACCGCGCCCGACGTCTTCTGGATCCCCGGAACCGATGTGGGCGACTTCGCCAAGCGCGGCCTGATTCTGAATCTGGCTGATATGGCCGGCGCCACCGACGGATTCTCTGTCGATGACTTCTACGCCGGCCCGATGAAGGCGCTGACCCACAACCCCGAAACCAGCGCCGAAGGCGCCGACAGCGGCGCACTTTGGGGTCTGCCGCGCGACGTGTCGACCTTCGTGCTCTACCTCAACAACGACCTGCTGGCCGAAGCGGGCGCGGCCGACCCGCGCGAGCTGGCAGCCAATGGCGAGTGGACCTGGGATGCCTTCCTGGAGACCGCCCAGAAGGTGCGCGCCCTCGGCAGCGACATCTATGGCTACGGCGCCAACGCCTGGTGGGGTCCCTACGGCACGTGGATGAATGCAGCGGGCGGCGGCTTCTTCAACGCCGATCGCACCGCCTGCAACCTGAACGCGCCGGAATCGCTGGCTGGCCTGCAGTTCGAGCAGGATCTCTACCAGATTCATGATGTCGCCGTACCGTATGGCGAGGACAGCGAGCCGCCCTACCGCGCTGGCAAGGTGGCCATGTTCCAGAACGGCCGCTGGGCTACTCCCGGCACCCGCACCGTTGAGTTTGACTGGGACGTTGTTGAGTTGCCCAAGGGACCGGCGGGCGATGCCGGCAACTGGCAGTTCTGGGGCGCCTATGCCGTCAATGCCAACACCGAACATCCCGCAGAAGCATGGAAGCTGGCACAAGCGCTGACCCAGGCTGATGTGCAAGCCAAGATCTCTGAGATGGGCACCAACATCCCCAGCCGCGTCAGCCAGGATGCAATCGATGCCTTCCTGACCTTCACGCCGCCGGCCAACAACCAGGCCTTCATCAACGGCCTGCAGGACAACGCGGTGGCCGAGGGGCCGCTGTGGGCAGGAAGCTGGCCAGACTTCGTGTCGGTGATGGACGCGCGTGTCTCGGCGCTGATGACCGGTCAGGAGACCGTCGACGACTTCGGCGCGACGATCTGCGACGAGGCCGGCAAGGCTTTCAGCGAGTAGTTTACTCTTGTATCCACAAGGTGACAGTCACTTTCGGAAAGTGGCTGTCACCTTTCTTCCCAAGGAGCTCACGCCATGACAACCCTGACCGTGCCCGCCAGGCGTTCCCGGGCCGACAGTTGGCTGCTCGTCCTCATGTTGTGGCACGGGCTGCTGGCGGCTGCAGGTGTAGTGGCCGCCTTTGTCACCTTCAGCAGCATGCGCGGAGGGCTGCGCTTCGCAGTCGCCGGGGTGTTGCTGGTAATGGCCGTGATCAGCGCCGCAGCCGTGCTGTTGATCTACCGGCGGGACCACCGCGGCCGGGTGCTGTCGCTGGTGGTCAACTATCTGGGCTTTCTGGCCTGCACGGCCGTGCTGCTGGACGCAATCGGCGCGTTCACCGGCATCGACGACCTGGCGCAACGCTTCGGACGCGGCTTTCCCTTTCTGCTGATCGTCTTCGCCGGGTACCTTGTCCGTTCCTTCGGCGACCGCTTCGAGCAGTTCCCCCAACGACAACGGACCATCCAGCGGGTTGGAAACGTGCTGATGCTGGCTGGCCTGCTGCTCTTCGTGCTGGCCATCATCAATTTCGCCGGCATTCCAGCGTTCGCAGGTGAGGTCTTGCAGCCGCTGCGCATCGCCCTGGTGCTGGGGATGGTGCTTTTCGGCGGCATGTTCTGGGCCATGTGGCAGCAATCCACCGCCGAGGCCATGGGCGTCAACAACGCTCGCGCGGAGACCATCAGCGGCTACCTATTTCTATCGCCCAACTTTCTCGGTTTCCTGCTGTTTTTCGCCGGGCCGCTGCTGCTGTCGCTCTACACCAGCTTCACCAACTGGGACGCGTTCGGCACCCGCGACTGGGTCGGTCTGGACAACTACGCCCGGCTGCTGCACCTGACCTTTGCGCAGCTCAGCTCGCCAACCCAACTGGCCGCCGATGTGATCGACACCGCCATCTTCGACGAGTTGTTCCGCTTCTCGATCCTGGGCAACAGCTTCATCGTCGGCGCACAGGACAAGCTGTTCTGGATCTCATTGCGCAACACGGCGGTGTTCTGCCTGATCGCTGTGCCGCTGAGCGTGATCCCGGCGCTGCTGGTGGCCAGTGTCCTGAACAGCAAGCTGCCAGGCATGAAGTTCTTCCGGGCTGTCTATTTCATCCCCAGCGTCGCGGCGGTAGTCGGCGTGTCGCTGATCTGGCAGTGGATGTACAACGCGGCGGTGGGCTGGATCAACTACGCCATCACCTCCGGGATCGGCCTGATCAATGGCCTGACGGGGCTGGCCATCGTCGATCCCCAGATGCGCTGGCTGTCCAGCGCGGACACAGCCCTGCTGTCGGTGGCGCTGATGGTGGCCTGGCAGACCATCGGCTTCAACACCGTGCTCTACGTGGCCGGCATGCAGAGCATCCCCACCGTGCTCTACGAGGCGGCCACAGTTGACGGCGCCGGCACCTGGGCGCAGTTCCGCAACGTGACGCTGCCGCTGCTGGCGCCCACCACGGTCTTCGTCCTGACCACGACCTTGATCCAGGCGTTCCAGGTCTTTGAACCGATCTTCATCATGACCAACCCGCCGGGCGGCCCCAACAACTCGACGTTGAGCATGGTGCTCTATCTCTACCAGAACGGCTTCCAGCGCTTCCGGCAGGGATACGCGTCGTCGATTGCCTGGGTGCTGTTCCTGGTCATCTTCGCGGCAACCGTCATCCAGTTCCGGCGCCAGCGCGGCGGCGCGTATGAAGCTTGAGGAGGCAACGACCATGACCCAGCAAGCTGTCTCAGCCAGCGCCAACGTCTACAACCCGCCCCGCCGCTCGCATCGCCTGCGCAAGACCATCAGCTACATCGCGGCCTACACGCTGCTGATCGTATTCGGTTTCATCGTCATCTTTCCCTTCCTGGTGATGCTGGCCACGTCACTGAAGCTGCCGGCCGACACCTTCTCCTATCCGCCGCGGCTGCTGCCGCGCGCCGCCGTATCGATCGAGCTTGCCGGTTATGACAAGCCGCTCCCGCTCTACAACATCGAGGTTGACGGCCAGCCGCGCGAGATGGCGCTGGTGGAGAACACGGTGCGCGTTGGCGTCTACGCCCCCGCCGACGCCCCCGACGCCACGGTCACGGTGCCGCTGACCGCGGTTGCCCCCACCGGCGGCGCCGACAACCAGGCGACTGTCACAGTGAACGGTGAAGAGAAGCCGCTGTTCGATGTGCCGGTTGACGGACAGGTGGTCCCCATGGTGCTGGTCAACCAGACCGCCCTCGGCCGCTTTGTCGATCCTAACGACCCAACCATCGAGACCCTGGCCAACGTGCGCCTCAGCCAACCGGTGACGCGCCTCACAGCGCACCCGGAGAACTACCGCGACGTGCTGGAGTTGAACGGCATGGGCCGCGCGCTGATCAACACCGCGCTGGTCACGATTCTGGTGGTGCTGGGCCAGTTGGTCACGTCGGTGCTGGGCGGCTATGCCTTCGCGCGGCTGCGCTTTCCCGGCCGCGACACGCTGTTCGTCCTGTATCTTGGCACCATCATGATCCCCTTCGTGGTGCTGATCATGCCGCTCTACCAATTGATGGTGCTGATCGGCTGGACCGACCACCTGGCCGCGCTGATCATCCCGTGGGTCTTTACGGCCTACGGCACCTTCCTGATGCGCCAGTTCTTCCTGACCATCCCGCGCGAGATCGAGGAAGCGGCGCTGATCGACGGGGCGTCGCGCCTGGAGATCCTCTGGCGCATCTTCATCCCGGCGGCGACGCCGGCCCTGGCGACCCTCGCGACCTTCACCTTCCTGTACGCCTGGAACAGCTTCTTCTGGCCGCTGGTGATCATCAACACCGGCAACACCGGCAACCACGTGCTGACCCTGGCGCTCAACGTCCTGCGCGGCCGCGCGGCTGACAGCCCGAACCTGGTGCTGGCCGGCGCGGCCATCTCGGTCATCCCGCCCATGATCCTGTTCATCCTGGCCCAGCGATTCTTCATCGAAAGCGCAACGGGAAGCGCGGTGAAGGGTTAGCATACTGCGCATGGCAGATAGCTGATGGAATAGCCAATGGTCCAGATCGGCCATCTGCCATCTGCCACCGGCAAATTGCCACCATGTCCCATTTTCTTCGCCGGCCTGACCGGCTCTACGACGGCTACATCTTCGATCTGGACGGCACCGTGTATCTTGGTGATGCTTTGGTGCCCGGTGCGCACGCCTGCATCGCGACCCTGCGCGCAGCCGGCCGGCGCACGGTGTTTCTGTCCAACAACCCGACCCATAGCCGCTTCGACTACGCGGCCAAGCTGACGCGGCTGGGTCTGCCAACGCCGCCGGAGGACATCGTCAACTCGTCGATGGTGATGGCCGACTTCTTGCAGCGCAGGATGCCCAACGCACGGCTGTTCGTGATCGGCGAAGAGCCGCTGCACGTCGAACTACGGGCTGCCGGCTTCGAACTCAGCGAGGACGCCCGGCGCACCGATGCCGTCATCGCATCCTTCGACCGCACCTTCGCCTACTGGAAGCTGCAAACCGCGTTCGACGCCATCCGGGCCGGCGCGCGCTTCTTCGCCACCAACGGCGACCGCTATTGCCCTGTCCCTGGCGGTGGCCAGCCCGACGCGGCAGCGATCATCGCAGCGATCGAGGCCTGCACCAACACGACCATCGAAGCCGTCGTCGGCAAGCCGTCGGCGCACATGGCGACGGCGATCCTGAGCGTCCTTGGCCTGCCGCCCCAGTCCTGCCTGATGACCGGCGACCGGCTGGAGACCGATGTGCAGATGGGCATCGACGCGGGCATGGCCTCGACGCTGACGCTGACCGGTGCAACGACATCGGAAGATGCCGCGCGCTCGGCCATCCGGCCCGACTACGTCGTGCGCAACATCGGCGAGCTGCTGCCCTGATAATGACCGTCGCATCCCAGGCTCGGTCAGAAACCGCCCGAGCCGATACATCACCCTGTCACCCACTCTCCCACTCTCCCACTCATCCTGTCACCCATGCAACTCCTCCTCGGCCTCGACCAGGGCACCAGCGGCACAAAAGCGTATTTGATGGACCTCGACGGCCAGCGTGCCGGGCTGGGCTACGTCCCGCTGGCGCGGCTCCACCCGCGGCCTGATTGGACCGAACAGGATCCCAATACCGTGGCAGACGGCGCGGCCCGAGCCATCGACCTGGCCCTGGCCGACGCCGGCGCGCAGCCGGGTGACATCATCGCCGTGGGAATCGCCTCCCAGCGTGACAGCGACTTTGTCTGGGACAGCCGCACCGGCCAACCCATCGGCAACGCCATAACCTGGCAGGACCTGCGCACCGCGCCCCTGGTCGAAGAACTGGACGGCTGGGAGCACGCCGGCGAGCGCCGCTACCGTCTCGGCTACTTCCCTGGCCCGTGGTGCGGCGGACTGCACCTGGCCTGGCGGATGCAGCACCAGCCGGCGTTCAGGGCTGCTGTTGAGGACGGGTCGGTCCGTATCGGCATGGCGGCCGGCTGGCTGCTGACAGCGCTGGGAAGGCCCGCCGGCCACTTGCACGACCTCTCCCTGATGCAGAAGACCGGCCTGTGGGATTTCCGGAACGGCCGCTACTGGCGCGAGTGGATGGAACGGTTGGGCGTGGCCGAGGCCGGTCTGCCGTGCCCTGCGCCAACGCTGTATGACTTTGGCGTCCTCGACATCCGCGGCGTCGATGTGCCGGTGACCGCGATGCTGGCCGACCAGCAAGCATCGCTCTTCGGCCAGGACTGCCGAGCCGCCGGGCAAGCCAAGTGTACCCATGGCACCATGTCTTTCGTCAACGTGGTCGTCGAGGGGAATCCGCCCGACCTGGACAGCCTCAACGTCTACCACGCCTGGTCGCTGCCCGATCCCGCCACCGGGACGCTGCGCCACACCTATTGTCTGGAAGCCGACACAGCCGCCAGCGGCTCAGCCGTGCGTTGGCTGGCAAACCAGGCTGGCATGCTGGGGAGCGAGACCGACCTGGACGCCGTGGCCCGCACTGCCGCCGACTCGGGCGGCGTCGCCTTCGTTCCGGCCTTCACCGGCCTCAACGTGCCCTACAACGACCATCACGCCCGGGCTGCCATCCTGGGCATGTCGCTGGGATCGCACCGTGGCCACATCGCGCGCGCGCTGCTGGAAGCTATCGGCTACCAGTTGCGCACCATCCTTGAGACCATCCACGCTCAGACCGGCGTCAGCGTCGCCCAACTCAACGTGGACGGCGGGCTTTCTGCGTCCGATCTGGCCTGCCAGATCCAGGCCGACCTGTTGGGCATCGCGGTGCGCCGCTCCCAAGAGCAGGAAGCCACAGGCCGCGGCGCAGCCCTGCTGGCCGGCCTGGGCGCGGGCGTCTGGCCCGACGTAGACGCCCTTCCGGCCCTGCCCCCGGCAGGCGACCTGTTCGAGCCAACCTGGTCACAGGACCAGCGTGGCGCCGGCTACGCCCGCTGGCAACAGGCCGTGCGGCTGGCGCAGTCGTGGCGGCAGTGAACGAGCAAAATCACATCCAAGTGCCAGTCACTTGCGGCTAGTGACTGGCACCTCTCAGCGAGCGGAGTGCACATTATGTCGATTACATTGAATCGAAACGGGCTGTCCATCGACGGACGGCCCTTCTACTTGCTGTCGGGCGTGATCCACTACTTTCGCTGGCCGCGGCGAGTGGCGCGACATCCTGCTGAAGGCCAAAGCCGGCGGCCTGAACACCGTCGACACGGTCATTCCCTGGAACCTGCACGAGCCGGAGCCTGGCCGCTACAACTTCGATGACGAAGCCGACCTGCCGGCGTATCTCGATCTCTGCCGGGAACTGGGCCTGTATGCCATCGTGCGCCCCGGCCCGTATATCTGCGCCGAATGGGAGAACGGCGGCTTCCCGGCCTGGCTGACCGGCCAGAACCTGCGGCTGCGCACCGACGACCGGCCTTTTCGTGGCAGCCGTCGAGCGCTGGTTCGACGTGCTGCTGCCGCCCATCGCAGAACGCCAGATCAGCCGCGGTGGGCCGGTCATCCTGGCACAGATCGAGAACGAGCAC
Source organism: Caldilineales bacterium (assembly GCA_041391245.1). Taxonomy (GTDB): domain Bacteria; phylum Chloroflexota; class Anaerolineae; order JAAEKA01; family JAAEKA01; genus JACKBK01. Next base: position 118,899 of record JAWKOJ010000005.1, on the reverse strand, counting down.
TGGGCCAGCGGCGTCTACGGCCACGACGACCACCAGCGCACCCTGGCCCGGCTGATGCAGGCGCGCGGCATCGACGTGCCGCTCTACACCTGCATGGGCGCCAGCACCGATTTCGCCGAGTTCCGCAACGGGTGGAGCGGCATCGCGGGTAAGCTGCGTTCGACGCGCGACGTATGGCCCGACAACCCGATGATCGTCTCGGAACTGTGGTCGGGCTGGTTCGACAGTTGGGGCGACAGCGCGCACAACGGCAAGACCGCTGCCTCGCTGGACCGCACCCTGCACGAACTGACCGCGGTGGGCGCAAGCGGCCTGTCGCACTGGGTCTGGGCCGGCGGCAGCAACTTCGGCTGGTGGGGCGGCCGCACCGTGGGCGGCGACACCATCCACATGACCGCTTCCTACGACTACGATGCGCCGGTGGACGAATACGGGCGAACCACGCCCAAGTTCTACGGAGCGCGCCGGCATCACCTGTTCCTGGACACGTTGGGAGCGCGGGTGTCGCGCCTGCTGGCCGACGCCGATGACGGCGGCCCGACTGTGTTGGCTGCCACGGGCGTCAAAGGCCGCGCCGCCGGCGGCGAAGCGCCGCACCGGGTCGCCCGCACCGGCGATTTTGCCGCCGCGTTCGTGCAGAACAGCGGGCTGGACCGCCAGACCGTCCAGGTTTTTCACGATGACCCCGCGGTGCACCTGGCCGTCGAGGTCGAGGCGACGTCGATCAAGCCGCTGTACTTCAACCTGCCGCTTGATGACCAGCTCACGCTGCGCTGCCACACCTGGCAGGTGCTGGGATGCTGGACGGACGACGACGAGCCGCCGCTGCTGGCCTTGTACGGGTTTCCGGGCGAGGTCGGACTGGCGCAACTGCACAGCGGGCAGGGCTGGCAGGTCATCGACGCAGGCGCGGCCGAGGTCGCCGTCGCGGGCAATGAGTTGACGTTGCGTGGCTGGATCAGCGACCGCCCGCAGGTTGTCCTCACCAATCGGGCCACGGTCGTGTTGCTGACCCAGCAACGAGCTGAACGCTGGTGGCCGGCGCAAGGCGGCGCGCTGTGCGGCCCGGATCTGGTTTTGGACGACAGCAGGGTATCGGCAGAGGGTGTGAAACCGTTCTACCGGCTCGCGGGCGAGCGAATTGTCGCGTTGCCCGAATCAGCGGATCCTGTCGCGCGTTCGCCGGAGGAGATCCCCCTGACCTGGGAAGCGGTCAGCGTAGCAGAACTCGAAGCCAGGGAGTTGGGGGCACCAATTGCCGGTCCGCAATCTTTCGAGGAGATGGGATGCTGGCTGGGCTACGGCTGGTACGGCGTCACGTTTGCGCTTGAGCACCCGCTGGAGACAACGCTGGCGGCGCCCTGGGTCAGCGACCGGGCCACCGTGTTCCTGGATGGGCGGCGGCTGGGCGTCCTGGGAGTCGAGCCGGACGGGCCGGCGTGGACCTTGCCGCTCAGCCTGCCGGCCGGCCGCCACGACCTGCGACTGTTGGTAGACAACCTTGGCCGCTTCAACTACGGCTCCAACACCGGCGAGCGCAAGGGCTTGCTGGGGCCGCTGGCCTGGGGCGGGGTGCAGGAGGACATCTCCGGCGGCTGGATCGCGCTCTGGCAAGAGGCAGCCTTCGCGGGCGAGGCGATCGCCAACGCCAAGCCGTGGGCGGTGCGCCCGGATGCGATGGGCGTCGATCTGCGCCGGTTTGCGTTCCAGGGAGCGCACGTCTGGCTGCTGCGCGAAATCGAGGCGCGGCCGGGAGAACGAGTCGTGCTGCAGGTCACCGGCGACCGCAACAGCGGCGCGCTGTTCATCAACGGGCAGGCGGTCTCGCGCTTTTCGCGCCACCACGGCGGCGGCTATTTCAAGCGCGGCATCGACCACCGGCTGCGGCCGGGGCGCAACGTGCTGGCGCTGCACATCGAGAACTACGCCGGGCTGCCGTGGCAGGCCACGCTGCTGCGCTATCCGGCCGGCGGCGAGCTGGCCGGCGACTGGCGTTTCGCCGCCGGTGTGACGCCGGGAACATCGCCGGCGCGGCCCGGCTTGCCGCGCTTCTACCGGGCGCGCTTTGGCCGATCACCGGTGCACAGCGACAACACTCCCCTGCAGCTCGACCTGCACGGGCTGCACAAGGGCCATCTGTGGCTGAACGGTCGCAGCCTGGCCCGCTACTGGCAGATCGGCCCGCAGGAGTTCTACAAAGTCCCGGCTACGTGGCTACAGGATAACAACGAGCTGCTGGTGTTCGAGGAGCAAGGCGGCGAGCCGGCTGGCGTGCGCCTCGCCCCGCCGCGTTAGGACATCGTACTCCTACTCCTACTCTTCCTCGTACTTGTCCGGAGGATAAGACAAGCTCTTGCAATTGAGTGCACGCGGCGTACGAGTAGGAGCAGGAGTAAGAGTCAGAGTAAGAGTAGGAGTAGGAGAGTTAGTCGGACCCGTTGAGGTACATGCCGATCATCTGCTTCCAGTACGGCCAGTCGTGGGCCCAGCCGTTCCAGATGCGCAGCGCGTGCCAGATGCCCTGATCCCACAGTATCTGCGAGAAACGCTCGGTCTCGCCGCGCAGCGTCTCGTTCTCGCTGGTCACCAGGATGATGTCCATGGCTTTCATCTGCGCCAGCCGCACGGGGTCGTGTTCGTTGCGCACGAACTCCACCGGGTTGTTGAAGTAGACGTTGTTGTCGTGGTGGCCGTCGGTCCAGTCGCTGATGTCATAGAGGCCGTTCAGCGCCAGCACGCGGCCGACCAGATAGGGGTAGCGGAACGCGAAGTTGACCGCATGATAGGCGCCGAAGCTGGCGCCGGTGACCATGAAGAAGGGGTTGGGGTTCTGCTGGGTGAGCGGGTACACCTCGTTGCGGATGTAGTTGTCGTACTGCACCTGCCGCCACGCCCGGTCGCCCGGCCACTTCCAGCGCGCATACCAGCTCTCCTCGTCCACGCTGTCCACGCAGTAGACCTGCAGCCAGCCCTTCTCAATTGACTCGCCCATGGCCTCCATCATGCCGCGGTCTTCCCACTCGTAGAACTTGCCTTTCGAAGTTGGAAAGACCAGCAGCCGCGCGCCGGCGTGGCCGAAGATCAGCATCTCCATGTCCCGCCCCAGCGACGGGCTGTACCAGCGATGATATTCCCGGTTCATGACAACGCCTCCGCGCGTGCGTAGAGCCCGGTCCAGTCCACCGGCTCGCCCGCATCCAGCCCGATGGCCGCGGCGATCTCCTGTCCATGAGCGCGCTCGTGCCAGGCCAGCACGCTGAAAACGCCCCCGACGCTGGTCTCGAAACCGGCCGGATGCATGCCGCGTATCGCCAACTGGTCGTCGCTCAAGCTGGCCAGCAGGCTGATGGTGTCCTGGCGGCTGGCGGCGAGGCCGGCCAGCAGCTCGTCTACCGAGCGCTCGCTCAGCTTGGCCACCTGCCGCTCGTTCCAGTAGTCCAGCGAAAACTCGTCGGGCAGCGGGCCGCCGGCCAGAAACCGATTCACCGTCGCCTGCAGCCCGCGCTCCGCAATGGCGACATGGGCCAGGATATCATGCACGTTCCAAAGCGGATTCTCGGTAGAGTTCAGCACTGTGTCCGGGCCGATCTGCACTGCAACCGACACGAGATAATCACGTGCGGTTGTCAATTCGGCGACCAGAGTTTCGTTGCCTTGCGTCACATGCGCCTCCGGGGTTGTGGATTTGGTGCGATCATACATCAGGCTACGAAATTGGACCAAATGGCGTAGCCGATGTTACGCAATGAGTGATGCGTAATTCGTTCTTGAATCGCCAACCCAGACTTACGAATAAACCTTCACGAAATACGCATCACGCAGTACGCACGACGCCCAACGTCACCGCTTCCACGAGTCCGCGTAGTCGATGACGTACTGGCGGAAAGTGCGCGGCGGGCGGCCCAGCAGCCGCGGCACGTCATCGGTTACCACGTTGGCGATCCCCTGCTTGGTGCTGCGGTAGAGCATGCTCATCACCAGCGCGAACTTGAGCGGTGTGCCATGACGCACCGTCGAGTACAGAAACGCCAGGCTGGATGGGTCCTTGTAGGTGATCCTGCGCCCAAGCACTTCGGTGAAGATGTCGGCCACCTGGTAGTAGTCCAGCGCCTCGCCGCCGGTCAGCGAGTAGGCCTGCCCATCGTGGCCGGTTTCGGTCAGCACGCTAGCCGCCACGGCGCCGATGTCGCGCGTGTCGATGAAGCTGGTCCTGGCCTTGCCCACCGGCAGGTAGATCTCGTCCCGCTCCTGGATCTCGCGGCGGTGGGTCGTGCCGAGGTTCTGCATGAAAAAGCTGGGACGCAGAAACGTGTAAGGCACGCCGAGCGTCTTCAGGTGCTGCTCAGCCGCGTAGTGCGGCACGCGCGGGTTGTTCTGCACGCCCAGCAGCGACACGAACACGACGTGGCGCACGCCGGCCGCCAGCGCGGCGTCTACGAACGGGTTGAGGGTGTGCGCCATGTCGGTTATCTGCGGCGGGCGCATCAGGAAGACGCGCTCAACGCCGGCCAGCGCCGCCCCATAAGTCGCGGCATCGGCGAAGTCGAAGGTGACTGTCTCCACGCCGTCCGGCACGCGGCTGGCGTTCACCCCGTCGACCACGGCCGCGCGCACCGTTGCGCCGCGCCCGTGCAACTCTCTGACCACCTCCCGGCCGATGTTGCCGGTGGCGCCTGTTACGAGGATCATCTCAGGCTGCTTTCTTGCTCTGGATGATTGGCGCCTTGCGCAGCCAGGAATCGTCGGTCACCTGGTCGAGCATCGCTGCAGCCAGGTCGGCCCGCGAAACCGCCAGGCTGGGACTGGGGTTGGGAAAGTCCAGCTCATAGCCGCTGGCCGGATCGTCCGTCAAGCGCGGCAGGCGGATGGCCACCCAGTCCAGGTCGCTGGCTTGCAGCAGCGCCATCTGCTCCTCGCGGTCGGCGTAGGCATCGCGCATGAACAGCTTGATCGCGCCGCCGATGACACCGGCCAGCGCGCCGCGGCTGTCGCCCGGTGCGGGGATGCCGGCTACTGACGCCACGACCAGGCGGCGCAGGCCGTGGGTCTTCATGGCGTTGAGGATGTTCTCGGTGGTCGGTGCAGCCACGCTCCTGGGACCGCCCCCGGGCGGGCCAATCAACGTGATCACAGCCTCCTGGCCTGCCAGCGCAGCCTCGACCTGGGCTGCGTTGCCGGCATCGCCCTGAACCACGGCCACACCAGGCGCGGGCGGCCCCAGTTTGGCGGGATCGCGCACAAAGGCGACGATCTGGTGACCGGCCGCCAAACCTTGTTTGATGACCTCCAGCCCGCTCTTGCTGCTGGCGCCAAATACGACGAGCTTCATGGGGTGATCCTTTCTTGTTGCGTGTTGCAGTGCGTCCCGGTGTCGCGGTTGGCGGTGGTGATCATTCAGGTGCACGGGACAGTGTATTCATGTTCGAATTCAGGTAGGCGAACAACTCGTCGCCCACCTGACGCAGCGGATCGCCGCTGTGGTAGGTGCGGCTGAGGATGATCCCGCCCTCGAACGCGGCAGTGACGAACAATGACATGCCGCGGGCGCGCTCGGCCGTCGCACCGCTCTCCGCCAGTCGATGGGCGAAGGCTGTCACGACGCGCTCGAAAGCGTCCCGGCAGGCGAGATTGAGCCGCTCGCTGTTGGTCGCGGTCTCCATTGCGATTGCGGTTAACGGACCGCCGGCGCGGAAGCCGGACGCCTCGACGTGGTAGGCAATGGTGTGTGCGAAATCGCGCAGCGCATCGGCCAGCCCGACATCGGGCGGCAGATTGGCACGTATCCGCTCCTCCAACTGCCGGCCGGTGCGGTCGATAGCCTCGGCCGCCATCTCCTCCTTGCCCCCTGGGAAGTAGTGGTAGAGCGACCCCTTGGAAGCGCCGCTCTCGGCGACGATCTGGTTGAGGCCGGTGGCGTGGTAGCCCCTGAGCCTCCAGCAAGCCGCAGGTGGTGTCGATAATCTGGTCGCGGGTGGTTGACATCGGCTAGCCTCCACGATCGATTATAACGACCGGTCTAGTTAGTGTCAACTCCGCGAATGCCGCTGTGGCACGGTCTCTTGACCGTGCGGCCCTTTCCCCTCCCCACGCTGTAGCCGGTCTCTGACCGTGTGGCCCTTTTCCCTTCCCCACGCTGTGGCCGGTCTCTGACCGTGCCACCCTTTCCCCCATGCAACGACAGTCTCGGTCGGGAGACCGGCCTGAGCGAGGTTCACCGGCCCGCTGGTGGCCGGCCGTCTTCTCGGAGACTCAGAGGGCAGCCAGAAACTCACGCAACGCCGACGCAACCTCCACCAAACGCTCTGGCGCGACCAGTTCCGGCGTATCGCGCGGCGTGTGAGCGACCTCCGTCCACAGCGCGCTGAAGTGGTCCGACGTGAACGCCAGCGCCGGCACATTGTTGAAGACGAAGAGGGAATGGTCGGACTGATACCAGGGGTCGCCCTCTGCCATGCCCGAACGGATGGCCAGTAGCTCCCGAAGCATCTGCTCCATGTCGGGCGGACAACCGTACAGCGACCAGGCGGTCCTCCCTTCCTGATAGCCGACGCCGTCCATGTTCACGCCGAGCATGATCTCGTGCATCCGCCCGTCGTTCTCACGCAGCCACAGCATCTCGCCCGACGCGGCGTAGTAGTCCTCGCCGTTCAGCGCGACGATCTCGATGCCGGGAGCGCCGCCGTAGCCGTCCGCCAGCAGCTCAGCCAATAGCAACAAAATGACTACGCCGGTCGCGTTGTCCAGCGCGCCGGGCGTGCCTGGCTTGGCGTCGATGTGTGCGAAGAAGACCACCCACCTCGCCATGTCGCCTTTCCTGGCCACCACGTTGCAGCCGCTGGAGAGGATACGCTCCGCCCGACTGTTCAGCGCGACAGCCTGGCCGGCATGCTGAGCCAGCCTTCTCCCCTCCACATCGGTCATGCAGACCGACGGGATGTCAAAATCGCCGTCCTCGATCAGCGGGAACGGGTACAGCCCGCCAGCCAACTCAGGGTTGCGCCCCGTGGCAGCGATGATCGCCAGCGGCTCTTTCTCCTCCAGCAGCGCGATGATCCGCTGGTGTTCCTCCGGGTTGTAGAAGGTGAAGTTCTTCGGCATCAGTTGCTCGCGGGCGATCTCATCGCGCAACAGCAACACCTTGCCCCGCAGATCGGCCGACACCAGCTCGGCGACGCTTGAGACGACGGCCAACGGTCCGCGCACGTCGCACCCCAGCGAGTACGGGCTGGCCTGCGCCTCGAAGAGCGCATCGCCCGCCCGCAGTTCGACGCCGTGTTCAGCCCAGTCGATGCACTCGAACGCCGGCTGCTGCACCTCAAAGCCGAACGAGGCGGCTGTCCGGGCAAAGAAATCGGTCGCGGCCCGGTTGCCCGCGCTTCCGACCCGCCGGCTGTCGATGCCTGTACAAAGCGTATCAAGCCAGAGTGCCGCCTGGCGAGCCAGCCTGGCAGCTGTGATGCTGTCGGGGGTCATGGCAGAGGAATGCTCCGCGGTGCAGTCCGCCGGGCCGGGAAACTGGCGTGGCGCAGGGCAGCGCCGATCACATCGGCCACACCGGCAGTGGACCCGGTGCAGGTGGCGTAGGCGACGAGGATCTTGTCAGGCATGTCTGCCGTCCGCGTCACGCCACCGCGGCGCGGCCGCGCGCCAACTCCGGCAGGCGCATGTCGCGCAGCGACACGCCGACGCCGTAGGTGATGAAGTCGCCGGTCGGCGTGACTTCCACTATCGACGTCTCCTCTCTCGCGTGCAGGTCGTCTGCCAGCGGGCCGAGAATGGCGCGCAGCAGATCCGGCGTCACCTCGGTGGCAGGAAAGACGCGCGCCGTCCCGGCGAAGGTGATAGTGGCCGCCGGTATCTTGATCCACGGCATGACCGGAATGCGCTTGGCAATGGGAACGGTGACAGAGACGTGAGCGTTGGCCGTGATGTAGCGTGTCTTCCAGGCGCTGGTGGCGGTGGAGAAATACAGCTTGCGATCGCGCACGGTGTACATGATACCGACCGTACGAGCCTCCTGGTTTGCATTGACCATGCCCACGACGGCGAAGATCTCCTTCTCCAGCGCCTGACAGACCTGTGCAGATGTAAGCTGGGTTGTCATGGTTGCACCTCCTCTTTCTGCGGCGACGGCGCCGACAACAGGCATGCTTCAGGCCTGCAGCGCGCCGGCAATTCCCTGCGCCCAGGCGTTGATGGCGTCCCAGTCGCGGAAGTCGCCGGTCTGCGCCTTGACGGCCTTGATGATCAGCTTCTCGCCGAAGTTCAGCTTGTCGGGGTCAATAGCGCCGCCGAAGACCGCGATGTCTTTGGGGCCGATGCGGTCAGCAATCGGCTGCTGGCCCTCAGGGGAAGCGCCAGCCGTCCAGCACCTCGACCGGGTCGCCTTCGCTGGTCGGGCCGCTGGAGAAGATCCAGACCTGTCGCTGCGCCAGCGCGGCTTCCTGTTGTTCGAGGAACTCGACCGCTTCCTTGCGCCAGTGGCCGGCGTAGACTGCGCTGCCCAGCACCACCGCGCCGTAATCCGACACATTCGTGACTTCGCCGGCATCCCGGACATCGACGGGCAGTCCGGCCTCGGCCAGCGTGTCGCCGATCGCTTTGGCGATCTCTGCTGTCGCTCCGTATTTGGTGGCATAGGCCACAAGTACCTTGTTTTCCATGAGTTTCCTTCCTTCTTGCCAGACCGGCCGGACCGGCGGCGGTGTTCAAGTCTTTGCGCTTCGCTAACTTCGTTTGAAACGGCGGGCCAGCAGCAGCCCCAGCAGCACGGTGGTTGCCAGCGGCCACACCCATGCCAGGTCGCCTGGCCCGCCGCGGCCGTGCGCCCGGTTCGCTTGATGCGGATCAGCCGGTAGTTCGCCGACAGCTCGGCCAGTTCCCGCTCGCCGATGGTTTTTGGATTCACGCCGGCAAAGAGTGGGGCGGCAAAGCCGCTGGCGATCAGGACCTGGCGCATCAGGTCGTTGCGCCGCCGGTCGTCGGCCGGCACCTCCGCTGCGACGCCGGCATACCAGGCGTGCGGCAACCAGACCTCGACGTTGGGACTGGCCTGGATATTGCGGTACCAGTCGGCATGGCTGCCAAACGCCGCCGTGCAGTAGATGTCGCCATCCACAACCGCGAAGTTGACCGGCGTGCGCCGCAGCAGGCCGGTCTTGCGGCCGCGGTGGATCAGCACCATCACCTGGCTGGTTTCGGGGCGGTTGCCCCAGTTACCCAGACCCAGGCGAAAGAGGAGAACCATGAAGTGGTTGCCCGCCTTGAACATCTGGCGCAGCGACTCATCCGAACGACTGAGAGCGGGCTGGGTGGACATCTTCGTTTTCATTGGTGGTTCAGCAGCGCCGCCTCGATGAACCTGGAGGGCGGCAGGGACGCCATGATCTGCAGGATGTCAAGCGGGTTTGACTCCTCGTCGAGAAAGCTGAGAACCCGTTCGATGGGGTTTCTGGCAAGCAGGGTTTCCATCATCGTGTGCATGTCGCCGCCGTAGCGCGCCATCACGCGCAACATGACTGTGTCGAGCCAGCGATAGGATGGGTCGCCGGCCGGCACGTCGAACGGATGACCGTGCGTCAACAGGGAAGCTACGATAGCCATCGAATCGTCCTGGATGCGCGAATACGCGTAGCCGGTCGTGGGCTTCAGCAAGCCGCCCTTCACGCCGATGGCCATGACCCGCCGTCCCAACCGGCGCGGATACGGCGCATCGGTGATCGGCAGACAGCCGCCCTCGCGCGCCAGAACCTGGTAGCTGTCAAGCGCGAACGCCTCCCGCAGGTAGGTCAGCAGGGCTGCGTTGGCCTCCGAACCGGCCAGGCGTCCTCCGGTGAACGCGGTGTATTCCACCAACGCCCGGTTCGGGGCGAAGGGCAGAACATAGAAGAAGCGCAGGTCGTCCTTCTGCGGTGTACGAAAATCCATGAAGGTCACGACATCGGGTTGGAAGACGTCACGCTCTGTTTGAATTTCCCAGCCAACAAACGTCAGGTTGAGTCGCGTGCAGCCGTTACCGGTCACGACCGGTGAACCGGCATCCAGCATGCTGTCGAACACCCACGTGCCGCTGATCGTCTGGTCGCCCATTCGGACCGTTGCAAAGCGGTCGCCGTCCTCGATGCGGTCGATGTGAGCGTCGAGATACTCCACCACCCCGAACCTCTGCAAGATTGCGCAGGCGCAGCGATGGAAATCACCACCGCGCATTGTATGGTAGGAATACGCGCCGAGGTCCAGACAACGGTCGCCATCGCGGCCAGCCACGCGCAGCTTGTGCCACGAATGCGATACGGCACTGTCGAAAAGATCAGGCTCCTGGCTCCAGAAGCTGAACGTGCGATCGTGCTGGCTCCTGTCCGCGTGGTCGATCACGAGAATCGGCCGCGAGCGCAGGGTGCTCCTGGCAAGCCGGCATGCCAGGCTCAGCCCGGCCAGCCCGCCGCCGGCGATAACAAAATCGTAGTGCTTCATGAAAATCGCGCATCTCCGCGCTCAATTTTCCCAGATCCCCGCGCAACGCGCCATGATGCGCGTCATATCAGACGTTAACAGCTTGTAAACATCATGGTAAATCGTCCCCGTCGTTCCCTTCGTGGATGTGATAAGGAACATCGATGATCACGAGGTCCTCCTGGTTGCGCAGCCGCTTGCGCAGCAGGCCGGCCGTCTGATTGTGCAGCAGACGGCCAAACGCCGATGTCGCAATGAACTCCGGGATGACGATGGTGATCTTCTGGTCGGGAAATTCCTCGGTGTTGACCCGTTCGATGTACTCCACCAGCGGCTCCAGGATGTCGCGGAAGTCGTAGTCGATCATCACCAGTTGCAGGTCCTTTGTCAACTCGGGGAAGCGGTTCCAGCGGCGCAGCATCCGCTCGTGCATCTCCGGCGAGGTGACGATCGAGATGGCCCGCACGTCGCTGCTGAGGCGCCTGGCATATTGCAGCGCCTGAATCGTTCCTTTGTGGACGTCGGCAATCGGCACGAGCACTACGTCGGCCAGCGCGATGAGGTCCTTGTCACTCAAGCCGCGCGTGCTGAGCGACTGCGAGACGCGGTCGTAGTGTTTGCTGATCTGGTCGAAGATGACCACCAGCGCCGGGATGATCAGCGCCACCACCCACGCACCCTCGATGAACTTGGTGGCAACGAGTATCCAGAAAACGATGCCGGTGACGGTGGCGCCAACCAGGCTGAGGGTCCGTTTCCACGAGGTTCCGGTCTCGGCGCTGATCTCGGTGAAGTGGGTCTTGACGGTCTCGCCCGGCTTGAGGCTGGCGATCCGGCCAAACAGCCGGTACATACCAGACTGCGAGAGGGTGAACGCCAGCATGACGCCCAGCGCATAGAGCGGCAACATCTTGATCTCGTTGGCCCGGAAGATCACGATCATCGCAATCGACAGGACGGTGAGCATCACGATGCCGGAGCTGAACACCAGCCGGTCGCCGCGGCTCTGCATCCAGCGCGGCATGAACCCGTCGCGCGCCAGGAACGAGCTCAACCTCGGGAAGTCCTGAAAGCCCGTGTTGGCCGCCAGCAAGAGGATCAGCGCCGTAAAAAGCTGCACCCAGAAGTAGATGATGCCGCCGCCGGTGATCTCGCGCGTCATCAGCGACAGCAGGCTTTGCTCCTCCGAAGGTACGAGGCTCATGTGCGTCGAGAGGAAGGTAATGCCGACGAAGAGCGACATTGCCAGAACGCCCATCACGACCATGGTCTTGGCGGCGTTGACCGACTCCGGTTTCTTGAAGGCCGGCACGCCGTCGCTGATGGCTTCAATGCCGGTCAGCGCAGTGCAGCCACCGGCAAAGGCGCGCAGCAGCAGCCACAGAAACGCAGCTCCTTCCACCGGATGCAGCGGCTGAACCACGACGTTCTCGACCGGCAAGGGCGGCGCGCCGAACAGCCCCAGATAGCGCACCAGGCCGATGGCGATCACCAGCAGCACGCCGCCAACGAAGGCGTAGGTCGGAATGGCAAACACCGAGCCGCTCTCGCGGATGCCGCGCAGGTTGATCCAGGCGATGAACAGGATCGCGCCGATGGCCAGGATGATGCTGTACGGCTGCAGTTCCGGGAGCGCCGACGTGATGGCGCGCACGCCGGCCGCAGCCGACACCGACACCGTCAGGATGTAATCCGTCAGCAGCGCCGCACCGGCTACCAGCGCCGGCCACCGCCCCAGATTGTCCATGGTGACGATGTAGGATCCGCCGCCGGTGGGATAATGGCGGATCGTCTGGATGTAGCTGAAGATCACCAGCAGCACCAGCCCGGCCACGGCCATGGCCAGCGGCATGGTCATCCACAGCGCGCCGCTGCCCATGACGACCAGCACCGACATGATCGCCTCGGTGGCGTAGGCGTTGCTGCTGATCGGGTCGGACGCAAAGATGGCCAGACCACGCACCTTGTCGAGCCGTTCGTGGCTTTCGTGGCTGCTGGGAAACGGCTCGCCGATCAGCACTCGTTTGATGCGTGAGACTTCCATGGGATGTCCTATGGGAGCTGCTTTAGCCCCTACATGATTCCTTATCCGGCAAAAACAAGCGAGGAGCCAACGTACTGGAAAGCTCCTCGACATAGCAGCCGTATGAGACGGATGAAGACGCCTGCCGCGTACCGACGTCGGTTCTGATTTTAGCCAATCGTCGCCGCAGAGTCGAATCTCGCGCTGCACGAAGTCCGGCGTTTTCGGCAAAGCCGGACTTCGTGAACAGACCGGCATGAAGCGGCGAGCAGTTCGCCTCTGCGAAAAGAGTCGAACGCCTACCGCGCAAAGGCGGTGCGTTACGAGGCGCCTTGACTGCGATTTCTTCGTTGCGCATCATCAGCGAATGTGTTACAATCGACGCCACAACTTCTGCCTGGGACAGTTTTCGTGACAGACCTACACCTTCGTTTCCTTGGTCCACCCAAAATCGAACGCGATGGCGCGCCCGTTGAGTTGGATACGCGCAAAGCCACCGCCGCCTTGGCCTACCTCGTGCTGGCCAGTCCGCGCGCCATGCAGACGCGCGACACCCTTGCGGCGCTGCTCTACCCCGACTACGCTCAGGACCGCGCCCGGGCGGCCTTTCGACGCACCCTGTCATCGCTGCGCGCCGGCGTCGGCGCCGACATCCTCCAAAGCAACCGCGAGAGCGTCAGCCTGCCGCTGCAAAGCGGCACCGTTTGGTGCGACGTGCTGCGCTTCCGCGCGCTGATCGACCGGTGCAAAGGCCACGGGCACAGCTCCAGCGAGGTGTGCGAGGACTGCCTGCCCTTGCTGGAAGAGGCGGCCGCGCTCTACACCGGCGACTTCATGGCCGGCTTCAGCCTACGCGACAGCGTCACCTTCGACGACTGGCAGCTTTTTGAGGCCGAGGCCTTGCGGCAGGAGTTCAGCGGCGTGCTGGAACGCCTGGTGCGCGGCAAGGGCGCGCAGGGAAACTGGCAGCAGGCCATCGAGATGTGCCATCGCTGGATCACCCTCGATCCGCTGCACGAGCCAGGCCACCGCCGGCTGATGCAGCTCTACGCCTGGAACGGCCAGCGCTCGGCCGCGCTGCGCCAGTATCGCGACTGTGTGCGCATTCTGGACGAAGAGCTGGGCGTGCCGCCGCTGCCGGAGACCACCGCGCTCTACCAGGCGATCATCGAGCGGGCCGAGAGCGAGCCGCACGCAACGGCCGACGCCTGGCGAATCCTGGCGCGCGACGCACACCCCGCGCCGCCGGAGCCGGCGCGGCAAGCGCCCGCCGCGCCGCGTTTGACAACCGGCGTCTTCTCGCTGGTGGGCCGTGACAAACCGCTGGCGGCGCTCAACGACATGTACGCCCGCGCCGACGCCGGCCAGTTCGTCGTGATCGAGGGCGAGGCCGGTATCGGCAAGACGCGGCTGGCCGAGGAGTTCGTGCAGGCTGCGGCGTGCCAGGGCGCGGCGACGGTGGTCGCACGCTGCTACGAGGGCGACGCCCGGCTGGCTTACGGCCCGATTGTGGACGCGCTGCGGGCCGCGCTGGCCGCGCCAGATCAGGCGGCGCGGCTGGCTGAACTGCCCACCATGTGGCTCAGCGAGGCGCGCCGTATGGCGCCCGAGATCGGAGCGCTGGATCCAAGCCTGCTGCCCGCCGCCGACCTGGACGGGCCGGGGGCGCAGGCCCGCTTCTTCGAGGCCATCGCGCAGGCGTTCCTGGCCGCGCTGGCGGGCGCCCCTCCCGGCGTGTTGCTTCTGGACGATGTGCAGTGGGCCGACGAGGCAACGCTGGACATGCTGACCTTCCTGACGCGACGGCTGCGCGGCCAGCCGCTGCTGTTTCTGGCAACGCTGCGCAGCGAACAGAGCGCGGCCGGCGAGCGTGCAGCACCTGCTGGTCGAAAGCGTCCGCAATGGCCACGGCGCGCCGATCGCTGGACCGGCTCAGCCCGCAGGATGTCGAAGAATTGATTGCGCAGAGCAGCCTCGGCGACCTGCCTCCAAGCCTGGCCCAGCGGCTGCACGACGAAACCGAGGGACTGCCGCTGTTTGTCGTCGAATACCTGGCGGGCGTGAGTTCGGGCAAGGCCGCAGCGGCCGACCAACCGTGGGATCTGCCGGGCGGGGTACGTCAGGTGCTGCAGGCGCGCGTCAACAGCGTGGGCGACATGGGCCGCCAACTCCTGACCGCGGCCGCGATCATCGGCCGCTCCTTTGCGTTTGACGCCCTGCGCAGCGTCAGCGGGCGCAGCGAAGAGGAGACGATCGGCGGGCTGGAGGACGTAGAGGCCGCCGGGCTGGTCCGCGAGCTGCGCGACGGCGAGCAGACGCCCGGCGAGCCGCGCTACGATTTCGCCCACGAGTTGCTGCGCCGCGTCATCTACGAGGATACCAGCCTGGCGCGCCGGCGCCTGTTGCACCGCCGCGCGGCCGAGGCGCTGATCCACTCCTCCACCCAGCGCGCCGGCGCCGATGCCGGCCAGATCGCGCATCACCTCTGGCGGGCCGGCAACGACGCGGAGGCGGCAAGCTATTTCAGGCTGGCCGGGGCGCACGCCCGCAGCCTGTTCGCCAACAACGAGGCGCTCAACCACTATGCCGCAGCGCTGGCGCTGGCGCCCGGCGCGCCCGACGCCGGCGACCTGCACGAGGCCATAGGCGACCTGCAGACGCTGCAAGGCGCGTACGCTCAGGCGGTGATGTCGTACGAGACAGCTGCCTCGGTCAGCGGCGCCGGCCGGTTGGCGCAGCTCGAACACAAGATGGGCCTGGTTCACATGCGCGAGGGCCAGTGGGAGCTGGCCGACGGCCGCTTTGCTGCGGCTGCGGAGGCAGGCGGCAGCCCGGCCGGCCGCGCCGCGCTCTACGCTGACTGGAGCCTGTGCGCCCACCGCCAGGGAGACAGCCAGCGCGCCGGTACGCTGGCCCGGCAGGCGCTGGAGATTGCCGAGGCAGCCGGCGACGACCGCTCGCTGGCCCGGGCTACCAATGTGCTGGGGGTGTTGGCGCGCAGCCAGCACGACCTGGCAACCGCCGACCGCCAGCTGCGCGCCAGCCTGGCCGCGGCGCAGCGGCTCGACGATCTGCCTGCTCAGGTCGCGGCGCTGACCACCCTGGCGCTGACGGCCCATGACTGTGAGGACGACGCGCAGGCGCGCGAGTATCTGGAGGACGCGCTGGCGCTTTGTACGAAGGTCGGCGACCAGCACCGCCAGGCGGCGCTGCACAACAATCTGGCCGACTTGCTGTACCGGACCGGCCAGCAGGACGAGGCAATGGAGCATCTGAAGCAGGCGGTGACGATCTTCGCCGCGATCGGTGAGCAGCCCGTCCAGCCGGCCGGCTGGCAGCCGGAGATCTGGAAGCTGGTAGAGTGGTGACACCATCATAGATTCAGGACAACGCAGCCATGGCAAGCAAACTATTCGACTCACCCTTCATCTTCGGCATCCACGAACCGGGCGGCGAACGGCACATGACCGACGCCGGCAAGCCGGGCTGGATCGTATTCACCGAAGGCATCGGCTCGGAGGCCAACGACACGGGCGGCAAGGACTTCAGCCAGTGGAGCAACCAGAACCTGGGCATCATCTGCCGGCTGAACAACGGCTACTACCCCGGCGGGACAATCCCGCACAGCAGCCGCTACGAGAGCTTTGCCAAGCGCTGCGCCAACTTCGCCGCGGCCAGCAAGGGCTGCAAGATCTGGATCATCGGCAACGAGATGAACCACCCGGTGGAGCGGCCCAACGTGCAGATCGACTGGTCGCGCACCGTTCGCCCGGCCGATCCGGTCTCGTGGGGACGCAGTGTGTCGTGGCGCTTCAACGCGCTGGACGGCGACGACGGCCAGCCGACGCGCTCGCGGATGGCGATCCTCAACCCCGGCGAAGTCATCACGCCGCAGCTCTACGCGCGCTGCTACCGGCTGTGCCGGGATGCCATCCATGCGGTTCCCGGCCACGCCGACGATCAGGTACTTGTGGGTGGCGTTGCACCCTGGAACACCCTGTCGCCCTACGACGGCAACCCCAGCGGCGACTGGATTCGCTACTTCGAGGACATTCTCAAGCTGATCGGCGCGGGCAACTGCGACGGCATCTCGATCCACGCCTACACGCACTCCTCCAACCCGGACGAGATCCACACCGACACGTTCATGAACGCGCCGTTTCAGAAGTACCAGTTCAACTTCCGCACCTACCGCGATTTCATGAACGCCGTGCCGGCCGGCATGCGCCACCTCCCGGTCTACATCACCGAGACCGACCAGGATCAGCCGTGGGAGAACCGCAACAACGGTTGGGTCAAGCTGGCCTACGGCGAGATCGACCACTGGAACCAGCAGCCCGGCAACCAGCAGATCCGGGCGCTGATCCTCTATCGCTGGCCCAACATCGACAAGTGGGTGATCGAGGGCAAGGCGGGTGTCATCGAGGACTTCAGGGAGGCGCTGCGCAACGACTATCGTTGGCGCGAGACGCCCGTCCCGCTGCCCGCAGCCAACTTCAAGGCGGGCGACACCGTCTACACCACCCAGGACGTCAACATCCGCGAGAGTCCCGGATACATGAAGGAGGATGTTAAGGCCAAGGCGCCCAAGGACACCGGCTGCCAGGTCGTGGCCGGTCCCAACGCGGCCGACGCCTTGTCGTGGTGGCGGGTGCGCTGCCAGGTAGCCGGCGCGCAGGTGGACGGCTGGATGGCCGAGACGACCCCGGCCGGCGTGGCGCTGCTGACCAAGACGGTGCCCGCCCAGCCGCCCAAACCGGATCCAGTGCCGAAGCCGAAACCGGACCCCAGGCCGCCAACGGGCAAGTTCAAGAAGGGCGACACCGTGGTCGGCGTGCAGGCGCTGAACCTGCGCAAGTCGGCGGGCTACGCCAACAAGCCGGCCAGCGACGTCATCTACGAGATACCGGTCGGGTCCAGGGCAACGATCCTCGACGGCCCGACGGCGGCAGATGGGCTGACGTGGTGGGGCATACGGTTTGTCTCGGAACACGGCAACCGCTTCGACGGCTGGGTGGCCGAGGCAACAGCATCCGGCGCGCAGATGCTGGCGCTGGAGGGCGAGACGCCGGCTCCCACACCGGACCCGAAGCCTGAGCCGAAGCCGGACCCAAAGCCCGATCCGAAACCAGTGCCGCCCAAACCCGAGCCCAAACCTGAGCCGAAGCCCGATCCAAAACCGCAACCACCTCAGCCGGCGCAACCGCTCAAGATCGGCGACGTCGCCGTGACACGCAGTGCGGTCACCATGCGCTTCTCGCCGGGGTACCAGAACAAGCCGGCCAGCGACGCGTTCTACGAGGTACCGGCCCAGGGCGAGCTGACGCTGGTGGAAGGCCCGGAGCAGGCGGACAGCCTCAAGTGGTGGCGGGTGCGCTACGTCAGCCGATACAACAACCCGTTCATCGGCTGGGCTGCGGAGACCACCGCAGCCGGCGATGCCCAGTACGCGCTGCCGGGCCAGCCGGTGCCGACGCCGGCGCCCGATCCCAAGCCGGAGCCAAAGCCCGATCCCGCGCCGCAGCCCGATCCCAAGCCGGAGCCAAATCCACCGGAACCAAAACCGGAACCGAAACCGGAGCCGCAGCCGCAGCCGGCGGCCTTCAAGAAGGGCGACACCGTCTACGCGGCCGACGTGATCAACCTGCGCCGCTCGGCCGGCTACACCGGCAAGCCGGCCGGCGACATCATCTACGAGATCGCCGCCGGTTCGGCGCTGACGATCCTCGACGGTCCGACCGCAAAGGATGACTTGACGTGGTGGGGCGTGCGCTTCATCAGCCCGGCGGGGAATCGATTCGATGGCTGGGCGGCCGAGGCCAGGCGCGGGCGCGGCCCTCCTGACGACAACTGCGCCGGCCCCAAGCCCGAGCCAAAGCCTGACCCCAAACCGCAGCCCCCTGCGAGCGGCAAGTTCCAGCCGGGCCAGCACGTCTTCGCCTCGACCTTCCTCAACCTGCGGCGCTCGCCCGGCTACGTCAACAAGGGCGAGGAGGACATCGTCGTGGAAGCGCCTCACGGCGCGGAGATGGTAGTGCTGGGCGGCCCCGCCAGCGCCGACGATCTGACGTGGTGGCAGGTACGTTATGTCGATTTCGAAGGGCGTTCGCTGGATGGCTGGGCGGCGGAGAGCAACGGCGCGGGCAAGGCGTTCCTCCTCACCTCGCCGCCGCCGGCGCCCTCTCCCACCGATCCCGTGCCCACCAAGACCTTCTCGGTCGGCAATGTGATCTTCAACGCGTTCAACGACACGGTCAACATCCGCAGCTCGGCCGGCTTCAGCGACAAGCCGGCCAGCGATGTCGTCGGCAAGCTGCCGCCGGGCGGCGTCGTGACCATCACCGCTGGACCGCAGAACGCCGACAAGCTGACGTGGTGGGAGGTCGGCGGCACAGTGAACGGCCAGACCCTGCGCGGCTGGATGGCCGAGATCGGCACCAAGGGGGAGCGCTTCATGGTTCCCGTCCAGTTCAAAGATGTGATCCACCTGGGCAAACCCTTCGATGGCAACTGGCGCGTCACCCAGTTGATGGCCGACCGCGAGTGGTTCTACAAGCAGTTCTCCTACGACGGTGTGCCCCTGCGCGGCCACAACGGCGTCGATTTCGGCACACCCAACGGCACCGATCTGCTGGCGGCCTTCGACGGCGAGGTGGACACGGTCGGGTACGAGGAGAAGGGCTTCGGCAACTACGTCAAGCTGAAGCACGTCTGGGGCGACTCGATCTACGGCCACATGAAGAGCGTCAGCGTCAAACAGGGCGACACGGTGGCCAAAGGCGACACCCTGGGCCTTTCCGACAACACGGGCAACAGCAGCGGCCCGCACGTGCACTTCGGCATCCGCATCTATCCCAACAAGCGCGGCGACGGCTGGGGCGGCTACTGCGACCCGATCCCGTTCATGAACCCGGCCGACGTGATCATCCCCGACAGCATCCGCTCAGCCGGACCGACCACCCCACCGCCCGGCATGGCGCCGGACGAGCCGGGGCGGGAGAGGCCGTGAGTGAGTAATGCGTTATGCGTAATGCGTGTTGCGTAGTCCGAGTGCGGCTCTGGTATGTTGCGATTGGTGTGTACGCTCGGTTGAGCAGTGTTCCGTGCGGTCTCGTGGCCGCTCCATCTGCCGGTTGCGCATGAACATCAGTCTTGCCAGCCACCTCAAAAGCTACGCAATGCGCACTACGCAATACCCTTCAGACCCATGCAACCCACCAACACGCACATGCACATCGAAAGCCACCCCTCACACGAGGACATCGCCTTTCTCGAGAACCGCATCATCGAGCACAACTACGAAGCTGTCGGCGCGTCGGACGGGCGCGGGCTGGCGGCCTTTGTGCGCAACGAACAGGGGGAGGTCATCGCCGGCATCGCGGGTTACACCTGGGCCGGCATGGCTGAACTGGAGTTTCTCTGGGTAGACGAAAGCCTGCGCGGCCAGGGGATCGGCGCGCAGCTGCTGGCCGCGGTGGAAGAAGAAGCGCGCAGCCGCGGCTGCGCGCTCGTCATCACCAGCACCTACAGTTTCCAGGCCCCCGACTTCTACCTGCGCCACGGCTACCAGATCGCCGGTCAGATCGAGGACAGCCCGCCCGGGCATACCAACTTCTGGCTGAAAAAGGACCTGTGAAGTCGTAACACAGGAACAAAGGCTCGTTTCCGAAGGTGCACCTTCGCCTGTCATTCCACGCTGATGTAAATCCGTTTGTTGATCGCGCCCTTCGACTTGTAGTCGGTGACGCGGATGCGGCCGACCTCGCGGGTGTTGGCGACGTGGGTGCCGCCGTCGGCCTGCAGGTCGAGACCGACGATCTCCACGGTGCGCACCTCGGTTATCCCCTCAGGCAACAGGTTGATCTTGGTGCGGATCAGGTCGGGGATCTGGAACGCCTCTTCGCGCGGACGGATCTTGACGCGCACAGCGCGCGCCGCGGCTACCTCGGCGTTGCACCTGGCCTCGATCTCGCCCACCAGCTCGGCGCGCAACGTTTCGAACTCGAAGTCCATCCGCCCGCTCAGCGGCTCCATGTTGCCGCCGGTGACCTGGGCGCCGTAGTCGCGCCAGACCACGCCGCAGAGGATGTGCAGCGCGGTGTGGGTGCGCATCAACGCGTAGCGCCGCTCCCAGTCCAGCCGGCCGGTCACCGGCGCGCCAACTGCGGGCAGGGTCGCATCCGCGGCGAGAACGTGCCAGATCTGCCCGCCGGCCCGCTTGACTTTCACCACGGGCAACGCAACGCCGTCAACGACGATGACGCCCAGATCGTTGGGCTGGCCGCCGCCACCCGGATAGAACGCCGTGCGGTCGAGGGCCAACGCGCGCTCGTCCGGGTTGACACCGACGACTGCGGCGGCGAACTCGCGCAGGGAGCTGTCGGTCTGAAACAGGTTATCGGTCATTTGCCACCTTGGGATGACCCACAGCGTGCTCCAACAGCCACTGCTGGCTGCTGATCCGCGGCCCGCCGTCCGCGGAGACCATCTCGTACGCGCCGTCGGGTTTGAGCAGGCGATTCTTGACGTTGTCGGCCAGATAGGTTGCCAGGATGTTGTCGTAGATGTGCTGCCGCAGCGCGGGGTCCAGGACCGGGAAGAGCACTTCGACCCGCCGGTCCAGGTTGCGCTCCATCATGTCGGCGCTGCCGGAGTAGATCTCCTCGTCGCCGCCGTTGGCAAAGTAGAAGATGCGCGTGTGCTCCAGGAAGCGGCCGACGATGCTGGTGACTCTGATGGTCTCGCTGACGCCAGGCACGCCCGGCCGCAGACAGCAGATGCCGCGGATCATGAGGTCGATCTCGACGCCGGCCTGCGACGCCTGGTAGAACAACTGGATCAGGTCTTCGTCGGTCAGGGCGTTCATCTTGATGATGATGCGCGCCGGCCGGCCGGCCTTTTTGTGAGCGATCTCGCGGCGCAGCAACGTGGACAGCGAACTGCGCAACGTGACCGGGGCGACCAGCAGCTTGCGGTAGTGGCGCTGTTTGGAGTAGCCGGTCAGGTAGTTGAACAGCTCTGAGGCGTCAGCGGCGATGTCGGGGCGACAGGTGAACATGCCCAGGTCAGTGTAGATGCGCGCTGTGATGGCGTTGTAGTTGCCGGTACCCAGGTGAACGTAGCGGCGCACGCCGTCTCGCTCGCGGCGCACCACCAGCGCCACCTTGCTGTGCGTCTTGAGGCCCAGCAGCCCGTAGACCACATGGACGCCGGCCCGCTCCAGCGCTCTGGCCCAGACGATGTTGTTCTCCTCGTCGAAGCGCGCCTTCAGCTCCACCAGCACCGCCACCTGCTTGCCGTTCTCGCGCGCCCGCATCAGCGCCTCGACGATAGGCGAGTTGCTGCCGACCCGGTACAGGGTTTGTTTGATGGCCAGCACCTGCGGATCGTCGGCCGCGCGCTTGATGAAATCCACCACCGGCGTAAACGAGTCGTACGGGTGGTGCAGCAGGATGTCGCCGCGGCGAATGGCGGCGAAGATGCTCTCACCGGAGCTGAGGGCCGCCGGCATGCGCGGAATAAAGGGCTTGTCTTTCAGATCATGGCGCTCGATGTCCATCAGCCCGATAAGGCTGCTCATGCCCAGCGGCAGTTCCATCTCGTAGACATCGTCGGGCGCAACCTGCAGGTTGTGCATCAGCAGCGACCGCATGTGGGCCGGCATGGCTTTCTCGATCTCCAGCCGCACCACGGGTCCGAAGCGGCGCAGCCGGATCCCCTGCTCGATGGTGCGCAGCAGGTCGTCGGCCTCGTCCTCCTGAATTTCCATGTCGGCGTCGCGCGTCACCCGGAAGCTGTAGACCTCCTTGATGTCCACGCCCTGGTAGAGAGACGCAATGTTGGCCGCCACCACCTGTTCCAGCCAGACGAAATCGTGCTCGTCGGGCAGCGAGGGCGGCAGGTCCGGCCCGCGGCCGTTGCTCTTAGCGCGGCGCTTGCCCGCATCAGCCGGCTGCTGAAACAGCTCGCGCGGCAGCTCAATCAGCCGCGGCAGGGTCGCCGGCACCTTGATGCGGCCAAAGTGTACGTCGCCTGACGGCGGGTCGATCAGCTTGACCGCCAGGTTGACGCTGAGGTTGGAGATGTGCGGAAAGGGATGGCCGGGATCGAACACCAGCGGCGTAAGGACGGGAAATACCTCGCGCAGGAAATACTCCGAGAGCCAGGTGCGCTGGGCGGCGGAGAGGTCCTCGTAGGCGTGAATGCGGATGCCCGCGTCGCGCAGCTTCGGTTTGAGGTCGTTCTGCCACGTCGTGGTCCCCTCGTCGAGCATCGGCAGCAGGCGGCGGCGGATCGCAACGAGCTGCTCCGCGGGCAACATGCCGTCAGGCGGCGCCTTGACCGCGCCGGCCTGCACCTGCTGCTTGAGGCCGGAGACGCGGATCATGAAAAACTCATCAAGGTTGGAGTGAAAGATCGACAGGAACTTCACCCGTTCCAACAGCGGATGGGCGTCCGGGTTGAGCGCCTCCTGGAGAACACGCCGGTTGAACTCCAGCCAGCTCAGCTCGCGGTTGAGGTAGAGCGAGCTGTCGCCGAGGTCGATGGACGGCGTTCGCGGCTTCTTGCTGGCCGGCGCAGCTGCTGTTTTTGCTTCGCTTTTCGTAGGCATGGTGCGCACCCTTCTATACTCGTCCCGGTGCTGTGGTGATGTTGCGCGGTGGCGGGATTTATGGTCAACCGGATTGTACACGGCCTGCAGGCATTAGGCAAGGCGCTGATTCTTTGCCAGGATCGGGAAGAAATGACAGTCCTGATTCCGAAACGGGATTGTCCACCGCGCGCCAGCAACTCACCTTGCAGACAAGGACGGTCATTCCTCCCCCCGCGCGTCGCTCCGGCGAGCGACCAGCCAGCGAACGACCGCCAGCGCCACGAGAATGCCAGCTACGTCCACCACCAGGTCGCGCATATCAGGCGTCCGTCCGGGCACGAACGCCTGGTGGACCTCGTCGATGGCAGCGAACAGGGCCGCGCCGAAGAAAGACACGCCGAGCATGGTCTGCCGGCTGATGGCTGTCGTCTTGCGCAGCGCAAGCCAGAGCAGCGCCGCCAGCGCCGCGAACTCGCTGAAATGCGCCACCCAGGCCAGCATGTCGCGCAGTTGCGAGTTGACGGTTGCAAGCAGGTCTGACTGCGCCGATAGCGTCCAGATCAGCGCCATCCAGCCCAACGGCAGCAGCCACCAGAGCCAGGCAAGCCGCCGCGATGATGGGGTCGTTGCCGGGGTTTCGGTCATCTACGGAACTCGATGCGATCGGCTATCACACTTCGCGGGCCGACGTGTGACGGGTGATCGCAAACTCATACGCCGACAGAGCGGTCTCCGCCAGCCGCGGCCAAGCGTGTTCGACGGCTGTCCGGTGGGCGGCCTGATCGCCCAACCGGCGCGCCAGGGACTGGTCGGCCAGCAGGCATGTGACGGCGCCGGCCAGCGCGTCGGCATCGCCGGCCGGCGCCAGCAGACCGGTCTCGCCGTGGATGACGTACTCGCCATACTCGCCCACCGCCTGCGTCGCCACCGGCACACCGGCCGCCAGCGCGTCCAGCAGCCGCATGGGAGACTTGGCGCGGTTCAGTGGTGTGTCTGCCACGGGAAACAGCGCCGCATCCACGGCCGCCAGCAGACCGGGCAGCGTCTCGGCCGGCTGCCAGCCGAGGGCGACGACCGAATGCGACGCTCCGGCCGCAACGGCCAGCGCGCGCAACGCCAGCTCTTCTCCTGCCCCGCCGATCCCTGCCACCACCAACCGGGCCGCGGGGTTGCCGGCCAGCACCGCCGCCCAGACCCGCCACACCGCGGCCGGGCTTGTCTCGACGAAACGGGTGTACAGCAGGACGCGGGGACCGGCATCGGCCAGCGCCTGACTGCCGGCAGGTGTAGCGTTGCCACTACGCGAACCAGGACAAGAACAGCCGCAGTCAACGCCGTTTGGCAGGTAGAAGACACCGGCCGGCGAGCCGCGCAGGCGAATCGCCAGGCGCTCCAGCCAGCGGCTGGCAACGGTGATCGATGCGGTCCGACGCAGGCCCTGCCGCTCCTGCCAGGCAAAGATGCGCCGCCAGACACTCGGATACCCCGCGACCGGGTTCCAGCCAGCCTCCCAGTCGTCGCTGTCCTGCACCAGCCGGTAGCCGCGTCGGGCCAGCAAATGCGCCGCCAGACCGCTGTAGCCCTTCGGCTTGAAGCAGTGGACGACATCGGGCTGCCAATCGGCCGCAGCCCGCGCCAGTGCTGCCACCAGCGCCGGCGCACCGGTCTCCGCGCCCCGCCGCGGCAGTGAGACGTTGACCACATCCACGCCGGCCTCGTTGCGGCGGCTGCCGCTCTCGGCCGGGTTGTCGTATGGTGGGACCACGACGCGGACGGCGTGCCCTGCGGCTGCCAGCGCGCGCGCCAGCGGCATGACGCGCCAGCGCGCCATTCCCCGCGGCCCGTGGATAGCAAACGGCGCCAGCATCGCTACGCGCAAAGGGTCGGTCACAGGCGTGCAGTCGCCAGGTTGGCGCCGGTGCGCGTGTCAAAGATCTGCACCTCATCGGGGTCGATGGCAAGCGCAAGCTGGTCGCCGATGGCCACCGGGTGCTGCTGGTCAAGTTCAAGCGCTAGCTTGATCTCGCCGGCGCGGCAGGTGATCCGCTGGGAGCGGTGCATGGGAAGCGGTTCGATCCACTCCACCTCGCAGCGCACCGCCGGAGACGAAGTGTCTGCCAACGACACAGCCAAGGGAGGAATGCGCGCGGTGACGGCCTGCCCCGGGCTGACGCGCGCCAGGACGACCGGCGTCAGCGGCAGGCTGAACTGCGGGCACGCGAAGTGGTCTTCCATGACCGCGCCTTCGACGAAATGGGTGCCGGGCTGCGTGACGAAGTCGGCCACCCGCAGGCTTTTGGGCCAGACCATGAGGTTGCGATAGGTGTCCACCTGCCAGATGCGTCCGCCGTCCATGAAGGCTACCCGGTCGCAGAGCGCGGCCGCCTCCTCCTGGTCGTGGGTGACGTAGAACGTGGTAACGCGGAAGCGCTGCAGGAG
The DNA here is from genome assembly GCA_041391245.1 of Caldilineales bacterium. Lineage (GTDB taxonomy): Bacteria > Chloroflexota > Anaerolineae > JAAEKA01 > JAAEKA01 > JACKBK01. The sequence goes on along the minus strand of JAWKOJ010000005.1, from coordinate 93,391 downwards.
CCGCTTGAGCTGGACGCGCGTGCTGGCGTTGTCCTGCATCCAGGTTGGAGAACGGCTCGTCCATCAGGAAGACCCGCGGATCGCGCACCAGGCAGCGGGCGATGGCTACCTGCTGGCGCTGCCCGTCCGACAGGGTGCTGGGGAATTTGCCGAGAAGATATGTGAAATCGACACCGAGAATTGCTGCGGCCTCGCGGATGTGTTCGGGCGCCTCGGCCTCGCGCTTGCGCAGCCTGAAGTAGAAGGAGAGATTCTCGCGCACCTTCCAGTGCGAGTAGAGCGCATAGTCCTGGAAAACCATGCCGATGCCGCGGTCCCTCGCCGGCACACTGGCTTGATCCTGGCCGTCGAACAGCACCCGGCCTGAGGTCAGCGGAAGCAGGCCGGCGACGGCGCGCAGCAGCGTTGACTTGCCGCAGCCGGTGGGACCGATGACGCCCATGACCTCGCCGGAGCGCACGGTGAGCGACACATCGTCCAGCGCCTTCGTCTCGCGCCTGCCGCCGGCCAGGGTGACGGTTACGTTTTGTAGTTGGATGTGGGTCATGAGGTACGGAACGGACTGATCACTGCGCCTTGCGTGCTTGCGCTCAATGCGTTATGCGTGATGCGTAGTTTGGAACGGCGGGTTGTGTGAGTACGGTTGGTCTGCTGGAGTCCCGGTTCGATTATCAACGGTTGACGTGAGATGAGACCAATGTTAAGATCGCAGCGAGAAAATCCGCATGGCGACCTCAAAGCCTCTTCCAACCCACATTTTAACACACGTTCGTTCGCTCATCGCAAACCGCCTGAAATGACGAGAGTTGTATCAACCTCTTACTTCACGCTTACTCTGGAATCGCTCAGGGCCATTGGAGGCTGGGCAGCGGACTGCGCGGAGCGAGCATTGCCTGTGTATGAGTCCTGCACAGATTCAGATTCCCGGCCACGTGCGGCGATAGAAGGCATTCGCGAGTTCGCCGGTGGGGGAAAACGCACGGCGCAGTTGCGCACCCTTGCCTTGGACGCGCATGCTGCCGCACGGGAGGTCAGCGATCCGGCGGCGGCCGCCGCCGCCCGCGCTGCGGGACTTGCTGCAGCGAGCGCGTACACGCATCCCCTGGCGCATGTCCATCAGACAAAGCACATTGTCGGACCAGCGGCCTATGCCGCACTGGCCATCGAGATCAACCACGCCGGCGATCAAGATATCGGCGACGGGGAGATCCGCTGGGCAATAGAGCACGCTCCGCCTGAAGTATCCGCGGTCCTGATGCAGATGCCCGCTCGTCACCCGGGCAAGAGTCGGCTAGACACCCTCTTGTACGAGCTGGATGTGGGCATCCGCGGTCGGGCCTCGCCGCAAGACAGCTAACATCTGTCCGATGGGTCGTTCAACATGGCACCCGCCTGCTACGATTCAAGTTTCACGTCTTCACGTTTCACGCCATCACGCATCACTCCACCGTCACACTCTTCGCCAGGTTGCGCGGCTGGTCCACGTCTGCGCCGCGGCGGACGGCGATCTCGTAGGCCAGGCGCTGTAGAGGCATCACCGCCAGGACAGGCGTCAGCAGCGGCGGCGCGGCCGGGATCGGGATCACGTGGTCGGCGCGGCTGCGGATGAACTCGTCGCCCTCCGTGGCAACCGCTATGACGATGCCGCTCCTGGCCTTGACCTGCTCCACCTGGCTTACCATCTTGTCGTAGACATCGTCCTGGGGCGCCAGCGTCACCACCGGCATCTCGCGGTCGATGAGGGCGATGGGGCCGTGCTTCATCTCGCCGGCCGGGTAACCCTCGGCGTGGATGTAGCTGATCTCCTTCAGCTTCAGCGCGCCCTCCAGCGCGATGGGATAGTTGATGCCGCGGCCGAGGTAGAGGAAGTTGCGGTAGCGGTGGAAGCGTTCCGCCAGTTCCTCATAGTGGGTGTTGTCGCTCGGGTCCAGCAGGCGGCCGGCCAGCTCCGGCAGCCGCGCCAGGTCGTCCACCAAAGACTGGCGCGCGGCCGGCCCGATGCTGTCGCGCAGCTGCGCCAGGTAGAGCGCCAGCAGGTACTGGTCCACCAGCGAGGACGTGAACGCCTTGGTGCTGGCGACGCCGATCTCCGGCCCGCAGTGCATGTAGACCACGCCGTCGCTCATGCGCGCCGCCTGGCTGCCGATGACGTTGACGATACTGCACAGGTATGCGCCCTTCTCCCGCCCCTCCTCCATGGCTGCCAGCGTGTCCACCGTCTCGCCCGACTGGGTGATGGCCACGATCAGCGTCCGCTCGTCGATGATCGGGTCGCGGTAGCGGAACTCCGAGCCGTAATCCACCTCGACCGGAATGCGGGCGATCTTCTCCAGCACGAACTTGCCGACCAACCCCGAGTAGGCCGACGTGCCGCAGGCCACGATCACGGCGCGGTTGAAGCTGCGGGCGCGCTCGGCGGTCAGGTGCATGTCTTCCAGGTAGACCTCGCCGGCTGAGAAGTCAACCCGGCCGCGGATCGTATCGGTGAGGGAGCGCGCCTGCTCGAAGATCTCCTTCTGCATGAAGTGGCGGTACTCGCCCTTGGCAGCGGAGATGGGATCCCAGGAGATGTCATGGATTTCGGGGCGCGGGCTGGCCGTTCAGCGACTGCACCTGAGCGCCATCACGGGTCACCACCGCCAGTTGCCGGTCCTCGAGAAAGATCATGCGCCGGGTGTGCTCCAGGATCGCGGGGATGTCGGAGGCGATGAACGACTCGCCGTCGCCGAGGCCGATAGCCACGCCGCCGGCGTTGCCCAGTCTGGCCGCCACCAGCTTGTCCGGCTCGCGGCTGGTCAGCGCCACGATCGCGCTGGGTCCCTTGAGGTGAGCGAGCGCCTTGCGCACCGCCTCTGCCAGCCCGCCTTCGGGTGTGTAGTGCAGGGCGATGAGAAAGACGATGACCTCGGTGTCGGTCTCGGAGCGGAACTCGTACCCCTCGGCCTGCAAGCCCTCGCGCAGCTCGCGGAAGTTCTCGACGATGCCGTTCTGGACGACGACGATCTCACCGCTGGCGTCGCTGTGGGGATGAGCGTTTTGCTGGCTGGGTTTGCCGTGGGTGGCCCAGCGGGTGTGGCCGACGGCCAGATGGCCGTTGGTCGGCCGCTCGCCCAGCAGGGTCACCAGATTGGAGAGTTTTCCGACCTCGCGGCGTACTTCGATGCCGCCGTTTTGCACCACGGCGATGCCCGCCGAGTCGTAGCCGCGATATTCAAGACGCTGCAACCCGTCCACGACGATCGGAGTCGCCGCGCGCGGGCCAACGTATCCAACGATACCACACATGGGTGTTCCTCCTCTTGGTAGATTGGTAGACAGGTAGACTGGTAGATTGGTTGGACGGTAGGCAGGCGGGCTGGTGCCGCGGGTACGACTCACCGCATCCCAATGGACCAGTTTCCCAATCTACCAGTTCCTCAATCTACCAGGAGCCACTGCAAGCGCATGTTGTCCCGGCCGTCGCCAGCCGTCTTTAGGGCGCTGCTTGTCTGGAGGAGAAGCGAAGGGCCGTGGCATGGCCCTGGAGGCATCCGCCGATCTGTCGATTTTCCCCCGGCCTGCGCCGGGGAACCTCCACCTCGTCAACTGGGAGAAATCCCAGTCCTGGCGCTGTGCTTCTCGCAAAGTTTGTTTTTGGGGCGACTCCTTTCCTGTCGATCCGAATCGGGCGGTCGATGGAGGCAGTTTGCCACAGATCGAAACTGGCGTCAAGGCCGGTGGACGGGGAAAGCGAACAGGAAACCTTGGCATTGCAACGTCTCTCCGTCGTAAGACAATTCTCTGAATTGTCGAGCCAACACCTGACGCCACGTCTCTCGTCCACGAGCGCCGGGACAATTTGGAAAATTGTTCTACGACTGAACGCCCGGCCGATAGCGCGCCATCACGCGTTGCAGGTCGGCGTGCGGCAGGGCGGGCGCGCGGCGGCCGGCGAAACCGGTCATCGTTTCCGCTGCCACCAACGCGTTGAGAATCGCTTCCTCAACGGCGTCGGCCACGGCGTCGAACAGCGGGTCCAGGCTCCAGTCGGACAGAACACGCAGGCTGAACGGCTGCTCTTCCGGAAAGGGCAGGTCGTTGCCGGTCGCAAAGGCCAGGAAGAGGTCGCCGCTGCCTGTGTGCGCCACCGAGCCGGTGCGCGCCAGCCCCATCGCGGCGCGGCGCGCGACTCGTTTGCACTGCAACGGCAGCAGCGGCGCATCGGTGGCAATCACGATGAGAATCGAGCCGGTCTGCGTCGGTGCGCTCCACGCCCCGTCAGCGTCGGCTGCGGGCGGGCTGGCAAACGCCAGGGGCACGATCTCCGCTCCCAGCTCGCGGCCAACCGGCACACCGTCCACCCGCAGTTGATTGCGCTCGCCCTGGTTGGCCTGGACCAGAACACCGACCGTGAAGCCCTCGCCGGCCAATTCGACCTGCCGGGACGACGTGCCGACCCCACCCTTGAAGTCGTAGCAGATCATGGCCGTGCCGCCGCCGACGTTGCCCTCGGCAACCGGGCCGGTGGCCGCGTCGTCCATGGCTGCGAACACATCCTCGCGGGTCAGGGCGAAGCCGTCGCGGTCGTTGAGCCAACCACCCCACGTCTCACCCACCACGCCCAGATAGTGCGCGCCCTTGCCGTAGCGCTCGACGGCATAGTGGATCAGCGCATCGCGCACCAGACCGACCTGCGTGGTGTCGGTCAGCGCGACCGGCGAGGAAAGCCAGCCGAACTCCTCAACGAACGCCATGCCGGTCATCTCGCCGCAGCCGTTGAGCGCGTGGTAGCCGGCGAAGACCGGGTTGTCGCGCACGTCGCCGCGCGGTTGGATCACCGTAACGCCGGTGCGGATGACGCGCGGCTCATCGCGGACGAGGGTTGCGTGCCCAACCATGACGCCCGGCACGTCGGTGATGGCATTGTGCGGCCCTGTGGGCAGGTCGCCGATGACGATTCCCAGGTCGCGCAGCCGTGGTTTGGTCATGATGCCTCCTTGACAACGAAGTGCCGCGATTGTATCATCGCCGTCAACGCCGGACAAGCGGCCGCGGCTGAACCTTTGGCGGCCGCGGCGAGTGGAACTCGCAACCGGAGGACGACACATGACAGAACCCAGAAACACCTTTGCAACCTTCGCTCGCCTGACACTGGCCGCGGCCTTTCCCCTCGCGCTGGTGGTCGCCCGGAGCCTCTATGCGCGCGAGATCACTGCTACCTTCCTGATCTGGAACCTGTTCCTGGCCTGGCTGCCGTTGCTCTTCGCGGCGCTGGCGATCTGGGTCGAGCGGCGCAGCCTGCTCCTGGCCATCCTGCCGGCTGCGGCCTGGCTGGCGCTTCCTTCCCAACGCACCCTATCTCATCACCGATCTGATGCATCTGGACGCCGACGGCCGCGTGCCGGTGCTCTTCGACACGGTGATGCTGTTCACCTTCGCGCTCTACGGGCTGGCGCTGGGGCTGGTCTCGCTGCGCTGGATGCAAAGCGCGGTGACGCATCGCTGGGGCAGGTGGCTCGGCTGGTGCTTTGTCCTGGGGACACTGGGTGCGGCCGGCTTTGGCATCTACCTGGGGCGATACGTGCGCTGGAACAGTTGGGATCTCGTGACGCGGCCGGAGTTGCTGTTGCAGGACGTTCTGATACGGCTGGCCAACCCGATCCAGCACTGGCACACGTGGGCCATGACCGCGCTTTTCGCCGGGCTGCTGGTCTTCACCTACTGGCTGTTGACCGTGCTGGCGCGGGCCGGCTCCAACCTTCCGGGTGACGGCGCGCGTTGAGAGACATGCGACCCGGGCGCGCCATCTGGCTGCTCGTTGCCCTGCTTACGCTGCTGGTTCTGGCCTCTTGCGGCCGCCCCACCCCGCGCCGCCTGAGCGCACGCCGGCCCCCGAGATCACGCCGACGCCGACCGCCAGCCGGACCCCCACGCCGACGCCAACACACACCGCCACCCCTCGCCCACTGCAACGCCCAGCCCGACGCCGACGCCCACGGCTACGGCTCTCCCGATCGGGTTTCGGACGCTGTCCGGCCGCCCGCGGCCAGCCCGCCGGTTCCACAGGAGGGCGCGCCGTGCGGGCTCGTCGACACCCTGGACTTTCCCGTCGCCCCGCCGCTGGCCGAGCAAGCCTATTTGATCCAGGGTTTTGGGCGCGGCGGCCGCCCGGCCGGGCAGCACGCAGGCGAGGATTGGGGTCTCCTGGGCCGGCCTAACCTGGGCGCACCAGTCTACGCGATCGGCCATGGGCGGGTCACCTATGCGCAGCCGTTGGGTTGGGGCCGCGACAAGGGGGTCATCATCGTCGAGCATCGCTTCGCCGATGGCAGCCGCATCCTGTCGTTCTACGGCCACCTGGACCCACCCAGCGTCACACTGCGCGCCGGCGACTGTGTCGAGCGCAGCCAGGAGATCGCGAGGATCGGCCAGCCGCGCACCCCGCCTCACCTTCACTTCGAGATGCGCAGCCACCTGCCCGACGAACCAGGTCCCGGCTACTGGCCCAACCCGAGCGCGGCCGGATGGACTAATCCGTCGCAATATATCTGGAACGAACGCATGGCCGGCTCGCCAGGTGTCGCCTGGTCGCGCCCACTGAACGGCGCGGCGCTGGCCGATGCCGGCGCGCCGCTGGTCATCGACGACGAGAGCGTGACCGCGCTGGAACCGGCCACCGGCGCCGCAAGCTGGCGATTGCCCGTGGACGAGGGCGTCGCCGGTGCGACCCGGTCGGCCGACGGATCGACGCTTTACGTCCTCGACACCGCGGGTGTGTTGAGTGCGTACGATCTGCCGGACCCATCGGCTGCGCGCTGGCAACTTGCGCTGGCCGTGGACGAAGACACGACCCTTGCGCCGCTGGCGGACGGCGGCGTGCTGGTGTCAACCTGGGGGATCAACTTCGAGGAGCGTGAGGGCACGTGGGAGCTGCTGGGGCGGCGGCAGATGACTGCGGTATCGGCCGAGGGTGAGGTGGTCTGGGAGCGAACACGGCCCGCTCCGCTCTACTGGCAGCCGCGGGATGACCACTGGGTGCTGGCCGGCAGCGAGCTGATTCTGGCGGCTTCCGGCAGCGATGCCCGCGTCTGGTCCATCGACCGTGAGGGACCGGCGGAATGGACGGTTGACGTCAGCCCACGGTTTACGGTGATCGACGACCAGTTGTGGGGCTTCGACGCAAACACGATCTACCGTCTGCAGCCGGACAGCCGGGAGGTCGAGATCGTGGCGCAACTGGCCCCGGCCGCGCCCGGCATCGAAGCGATCCTACCCTTGCCCGACGGCCGCATCTTGCTGGCGCACCGCGACCGGGCCGACCGGCGGCTGATGTTGCTGGACGGCAGCGGCGCTCAGCTCTGGGATCGCTCCTACGCCAGCCTGGCAGCAGGCAGTTCCGATCTGCTGCGGTCTGGCACGCAGACGGTCATGCTGACGCAGAACACCTCGCGCGCCGGGACGCGTGTCGATCTCTACACCGTCGACCTCGAAGACGCCAGCCTGCGGCACATCTTCGCGGGCGGCGGCCCGGTCTCGGCCACACCGGCGAGCGCGTGGCGTGCAGACGATGGCCGGCTGCTGCTCGCCATCCCCGGCGGCAGCCTTCTCGCGCTGGACCTCGCGCCAGCCCAGCAGTAGGCAGAGCAAAGCCGGATCTATCAGCGCTGCTACGAGCTGAGCAGACGGGCAGATTTCTGGCGATTTGACACATCAGGGCAAAACACGTATTCTGCGCTGCAGAGAGTGATCCAGACGTGCAGCAAACCAGCAATTCCGCGGGCGGCAGCGGAGAACATGCGTCCGGTCTGGCCGCCTACCGCGGCTGCTGGGTAGCGTTGATCGGTGACCAGATTGCGGGAGTCGGTGACAGCGATGAAGCTGCCCGGCTTGCCGCGCACCACAGCCGGGCGCGAGAGCGCGTCACCGCCGTCATATTTGTCCCCGAAGAGACCGATTCGTGACCCACCATCCACCCTTTGATTTGCAGCCACTGGAGGCGTCGCCGGCTGGACCGGTACTGGCGTTCCTGGCGCGATGGGAGCCGCCGGTAGCCCTGGTGGGCGGTTGCGTGCGCGACTTGATGCTGGCGCGGACGACCCGTGACCTTGATTTGACGGTGCAGCACGGTGGGCTGGCGCTGGCCACGGCCCTGGCCGACCACTTCGGCGGTGCGTTTTACGCGATGGACGCGGCACGCGACACTGGCCGGGCGCTGCTGGATCTGGATGGCGCCGGGTCGCTGGTGGTGGACGTGGCTGCGTGGCGGGCGGAGACGCTGGATGGCGATCTGCGCCTGCGCGATTTCACAATCAATGCCATGGCGGTTGTGCTGGGAGAAGCAGGGCCGCAGTTGGTCGATCCTGTCAACGGCAGACGCGATCTGCAAAGCCGGTTGATCAGGGCAGCGTCAGACAGTGCGCTGGCCGATGATCCGCTGCGCGTTCTGCGCGCGGTCAGGCTCCTGGCGGAACTTGCCCCGCTGGGCTTTCGTCTAGATGAAGACACTGAGCGCCAGATACGGCATTTCGCGCCGCTGCTCTCGGAGGTTAGCATCGAGCGGGTGCGAGACGAGTTGGTGCGCATTTTTGCAACCTCGCGGCCGGGTGACTGGATGGTTGCCCTGGACAGCCTGTCGCTGTTGGACATTGTGCTGCCCGAGATGACCTCCCTGCATGGCGTGAGCCAGTCGCCGCCCCACACCCGGGATGTGTTCAACCACACCATGTGCGTCATGGACCACGTCCAAGAGTTGGCGGCCTGGATTGCCGGCGACGATGAAGCGCTGGCCGGGCTGTCTCTTCCCTGGGTTGCTGACAGCCTCTCAAAGACGCCCGAACTGCGGCGGGCTGAGCTGGCCGGCCATCTGGCGCAGGGCGAAGGCGCACAGCTTCGCAGCCGCGGCCAGATGCTGGTCTGGGCAGCCCTGGCCCACGACTGGGGCAAGGCGGCCACCGCCCGCCTGGAACAGGACGACGACGGCGCGTCCCGGTGGCGATTTCTCGGGCACCCCGATGTGGGCGCTGAGTTAGCGGTCGAGGCGTTGCGCCGGCTGCGCTTCAACGAGGCCGAGACGCGCCGGGTGGCGCTGATCGTCCGCCATCACATGCGACCGCTGACGCTGGCTGCCAGCGGGTTGCCCTCCCGCCGGGCTACGTACCGCTACTTTCGCGACCTGGGCGATGCCGGGGTCGATGTGGCGCTGTTGAGCCTGGCCGATGTGCAGGGAACGTACGGCGAGACGTTGACGCCGGCCATCTGGCAAACGGCGCTTGACACGGCCGTGGCGCTGCTGGACAGCTATTTTGACGCCCGCCAGGACGTGATCGCCCCACCGCCACTGGTGGATGGAAACGACTTGATGACGCATCTGCATCTGGCGCCTGGCCGCCAAATCGGCACGCTGCTGGACGCAATTGCAGAGGCGCGAGCCGCCGGTGACATCGAGACACGCGAGCAGGCGCTGTCGCTGGCCGCAGAGCTTGCGACGCACCCTGTTGCTTCGAACGGAAGAGGCTGATGGAACAAGACCACGACGTATGCCCATATCTTGGCCTGGTCGATGACCGCGGCTCGTATCTGACCTATCCCAGCTATGAGAACCGCTGCTACGCGCCGCCGGTCGCCGAGACAATCTCCCTCAACGAACAGACCTTCTTCTGTATCGGCGGCAACTGCGAGCGCTGCCCGCGCTATCAGGAACGCCACGCCCGCCTGCAATCGACGCCACAGGCACTGGAGAGCGAGGACCCTGAAAGCATCATGGCCGCGGCCATGGCCGCTTCACTGGCAGACGAAGCCGGCTCAGTCGACGGCGATTCTTTCACTTGGCAGGAGCAAGTGCCAGACGGCGAATGGGACGACCTTCGGCCAGACGACTCGCCGCCTGCGCCGCCGTTGCCGCCGTTTGTCTGGCCCACGACCGGATCGACCGGCGGCCGCGACCGGCGACCCGTCTGGCCGCTGCTGCTTTCGGCGGGCACACTGGTAGGCGTGCTGATGGTCTGCGCGTTTCTCAGCATGTCGTGGCTCGGTCTGCGCGCCCTCACCTCCGAGATCGCGCTCAACCCGACAGACACGCCGCGCCCTGGCGCCAACATCACCCCGCCGTCCGGTGTGGCTGTCATCACCAGCACCATGGTTTCCAACGGCGGCGTGGTGGTGGTCGTAGCAACCCCGACACCCGACCCGCTGCAGGTGACGGCAACCGCTGAGACCGAGGCAACCGAGACCGCGATCGCTGAGATTCCGACGGAAACGCCCACCACGGAGTTCTTCTTCCCGACCGCGACGCCGGATTTTGGGCTTCCGACCGATACCCCAACAATCGAGCCCTTTGCCACACCGACGCCGCGCGATACGCCGACGTTTTTTCCAACGAACACGCCTGACACCGGCAACAGCGCCACCAGCACGCCGACGTGGACGCCCTTCCCGATTGTGACTGCCACCGGCACGGTGCAGCCCTATTCCGCATCGTTCACGGCCAGCCCCACCGCCATCCAGTACGGCCAAAGCACCACGCTGACCTGGAATGTCACCGGCGTGAAAGCCATCTATCTCGACGGCAGCGCGATCTCGGGTCCCAGCGGCAGCGAGACAAAACAGCCGCTGACGACGACAACCTACGTGCTGCGCATCATCAAGACCGACAACTCGGTGGTCGAGCTCACTCAGACCGTGACTGTCACAGCGCCGACACCATCGGCGACGCCGACCACCACACCTTCGCCGACCGCAACGCCGTTCATAGACATCACGTTTGCCGAGGACTTGAGCATCACCTCGATCAACGGCACGGAGTCTGGTTGTCGCACCGGCTCAGGCTGCACGCTGTTCCAGATCCAGGTGCGCAACGTCGGCAACCGGCCGGTCGATTACATCCTGTCGCGAACCGAAAACATCCCCATCGGCTGGGGTGCGTTCTTCTGCTGGGGCAACGACTGTGAGTTCGGCTCGGTTGCTCCTGCCAAGACGCTGGCTGTTGGCACCCGCGACACGGTTTCCCTCAACTTCCGCGTGCCCGCCTATCTCGTGGACGGCGAGATTGCCACCATCAACGTCCAGGGCCGCTGTCCTGGCTGCCAAAGCCCGCCGTTCGAGCAGTACAACCACGAGTTCCGCGTGGTGGTGACCCTGCCCACGGCTACACCGTTGCCCTCGGCGACGCCTTCGCCCACATCGCAGGCCACGGCGACGCCGACCTTCACACCGACTGCAACGCCTACCGCGACCACGGCCAGCCAGGCCAACTGACCAGCCAGCATGCCAACAGCAGTGCGCCTGGGCTTGACCCTGGAGCTGGCCGTGGCCAAGGTCGGCAAGTACGCGACCAGCGAGAGCGGCGATACTGTGGAGGTGGTCGAGCGACCACACGGTGGGCTGTCGGTGGTCATGGTGGACGGGCAGCGCAGCGGCAAGTCGGCCAAGGCCATCAGCAACATCGTGGCCCGCAAGGCCATGGCGCTGCTGGCGGACGGGGTGCGCGACGGCGCGGTTGCACGCGCGGCCCACGACTATCTGCGCACTCAGCGGGGCGGCCAGGTCTCGGCGACACTCAACCTGGCGTCGGTGGATCTCGCCAGCCGCACGCTGGTGCTGCTGCGCAACAACCATTGTCCCACCCTTCTCTACAACCCACACTGGATCGGCATCACGACGCCCGACGGCTGGCAGTATCTGGACGAGCCCAGCGAGGCCATCGGTGTTCACGCACGCACGCGCCCCATCGCAACTGAAATACCCTTGCAGCCGGATCTGCTGGTCTTCATGTTTACCGACGGCATCTGGACAGCCGGCGAGCGCAGCGGGCAGCGCATCAGCCTGCCGCTCGCCGTACGCGAGGCTTTTGCTGCACACATCAACGAGCCGAAGGAGCTGGCTGATTTTCTCCTGATGCGGGCTATTGAACTCGACCGTGGACGACCGGTTGACGACATGAGTCTGGTCGTGCTGGGCATTTACCGCACTGCCGAGGGCGATGAGGCGCGGCGGATGACTGTCTCGCTGCCCTTCTGATGGACGACACCTCAAGGTCTTCACAGTCGGTGAAGGTCGTCGGGCCCTGCAAGTCCGGCAAGACGACGCTGGTCACTGGCCTGCGCGCGCTGGGCATCCCGGCCCGCGCGGCCGCGCAGGAACACTCCGGCGTGCCGGACACCTGGCAGCGCTTCGCCCCGGCTCGTCATCTGGTCTACCTCGATGTCAGCGTCGAGGCCCAGAAGGAGCGCAGCGGCCGCCAGGACTGGACCGAGGATATCCTGGCCGGCCAACGGCAACGTCTCGCCCATGCGCGCCAGCACGCCAATCTTTTTATCGACACCACCGGACTGACGGCAGACCAGGTTCTCCAGCGGGTGGTGGACTACCTGCGCGGGGAAGATAGCGGTTGATCGGCGGACGCGTCATCGAAAAGCACGCCCGCGGCGGCGCATCTGAGGATGCGCGCTCCGCGGGAGAAAGGTTCCGGACCGGCGCATCTGAGGATGCGCGCGCCGCGGGCGTGTGGCTTCGCTGGGGAGAAGGAATGGGCGCGCCGCTTGGAGCTACGGAACGTCAACGCAGTTGCCCGTCCCCTGGTTGACCGAGTGGTCGTTGTTGGCGACCAGAATGCAGATCGCCGTCGCCAGCGGCGGCCGCTCGCTCACGGTAAACATGGTGAACGGGCTGGTGTTGGTCCCGCCGGCCTGCGCCGGATAGAGCTGCCACGGCCCGCTGCCGGGAACGCCGGCCTGCTGCTGCGGCACCGTGTTCCAGAAGAAATGCACGTGCTGGCCCGGCAACTGGGGAGTAAATCCAAACGTATCGAAATCCACGAAATAACGGCCATCGGCCACCCAGATCTGGTTGATGCGCGCGGTGTTCGGCGCGCCCTCTGTCTCTAACTCAGGCGAGTCGATGAAGAAGCGCCAGCGCCACTGGGTTGCCTCGCCGTTGTCGGGCGTGATGTCGATCTCGGCCAGGTAGACGTTGTTGTTGATTCGTCCGGCGAACGGATTGGGCCACTGCGCGCCTGGGCGCAGATCGACGGCTGGTGCACAGTCAGGTGCATCACCGCCGAAAACGCAATAGGGCGCGTTCTCCTCGGTCTTCTCCCAGACGGTGTCGCCGGTGCCGTCGTCGGCGATAATGCGGAAGGTCACCTCCTGGATGCCCGCGCCGTCGTACAGCCCGGCACGCGTGTCGAACACCTCGACGCGGAAGTTGATGAAGTCACGGAACGTTGGTTCATCTCCGACATCCTCCTGATCGAAGCCGGGCAGCAGGATGTTGCGCCCGTTGTTGCTGTCATTGCTGCCGCGCAGGAAGTCGTTGCCGTCGTCGCCATCAACCGGGCTGATTGCGATGCGGATCGGCGTGGCGGTCGGCGCTGGCGCCGGCGTGTCAGTTGGCGGGGCGGGTATGGGCGTGCTGGTGGGCGCGTCCGCGGTTGGCGCTGGTGTATCGGCAGCTGGCGGCACCGTGTCCGTTGCTTGTGTCTGGCCCGTGGTGCCCGTTGGTGCGCTGGCGGTCAGTGTGGCTGCAACGGCCTGGGAAACGCTTTCCTCCGCTATGCGCGTTTGCGCCAGCGCGGTCTGCACAGCAGCGTTCACGTCGGGCGTGGGCTGCGCCGGGCAGGCAGCCAGAATCACGGCAACGGCGGTGAGAACCAATGAAACCATCAAAGCTCTTTTGATCAACATAATCAATTCTCCTGCAACTGCTTCAAACGACCCTGCACCTGTGCCAGACCCGGCTGGCAGGCGTCAGCAACAACGTCCTTCTGTAGCACCTTGTCGAACTCAGCCAGCGGGCCCTGGGCGATGCACGCCGTAAATGCATCCTCGGCGGCCGCCAGGTCAGCCAGCGCTTGCTCGCGGTCGCCGCGTGCATCGCTGACGTAGTTCAGGCCGAAATGCGCCAGCCCCTGGCCCAGCAGCGCCTGTGCATAGATGCGATTCTCCTGCGTTTCGGAGAAATAGACGACGGCCTCGCTTGCTATGTTCAACGCATCCTGGCACGAGTTTGCGGCTTGTTCGATTTGTCCCAGGTTGAGATGGCTGATGCAGAGGACGTCCAGACTCTGCGCCAGGGCAGCTTTGGCCAGCGCGGCCGTGAATGCATCGCCGGCCGACTGCGCCTCACTGATGCCCCGCTGCTGGGCATCGATGGCCTGGCGCAGCGCGCTGTCATCGGCAACCCGCTCGGCGTCTGTCTCCTCTTTGTTCGCAATGACGCTGTTCACGCTGCCCAGCGCAACCTCGGCGCGGGCGTAGGAAGGGTTGATGGTCGCGGCGCGGTCGAACGCGCTGCGGGCGGCATCGTATTGGTCAAGAAAGAGATGCTCGCGGCCTTGCAGAAAATAGAGCAGTTCCTTGCCGTCGCTCTCCTGCCAGTCGGTCAAGTCCTGCTCAGCCCGCTGCAAGGTAGCCAGTGACTGGGCTGGATCGCCAAGCAGGTCCTGGGTCAACGCCACGGTCAGCCAGAAGATGATGCGCGAACGAAGTTTGAGTGGCGCGTCGGCGCTGATGTTTGTCAGTGCGCTGGCGCCGCTGAAAGATGCCGGCAACCTGACGCTGCCGCCCAGCGCCTGCGAGCCCAGCAGGGCGTTGAACTCCTTCTCGCTTTCTTGCGGCGACACGTAAAACTCGATCTGCAGGTCGTCACCGTTGTCGCCTGAGACCAGATTGCCATAGATCACAATCTGGGCGTTCAGGGCGCGGGGCCAGCTCCGCCACATTCTTCTCGCGCTCGGCGGCAGTGCTCCTCGATCAAGGGTGTCGTGCTGTCTTGGCGAATCTGGATTTGTCGCTCAACTCGAACGATCTCCCTGACTGTCCTGCAACTGCTGCTGCAGGCCGTTGAACAGGAACTGACTGGCCTGGGCACCCGCCAGCGTTGACTTCACGCGACCGTTGCCCGGATCGATCTCGCCGAAATCGGCCACCGCGATGTTGAACGCGCCGGTCATCGGCTGCACCGGCGCCGGCCGCACCTGCACTGCGATGAACGCCAGCAGGCCGATGACTACCAGCGCGGCCACAACTGCCGCGCCGATGGCAACCAGCGGCAGCTTGGCGGCTCGCGCACATCCCAGATCACGCCGTCGGGCGCGCGCATGATCAGCAGTGGCGTGCCCCATTCGGCGGTGTCCAGCGAGGCGATGGCCTTGCGGCCCTCGGAGCTGGCGGCGTCGATGGGCAGATTGGCCGCCAGCGCGCCGTAGAAGCTGCCGGTGAACTCGACCGCAGCCCCGTCGCTGATGTCGTACTGCATGGCCAGCACAGCCGGCAGCCCGCGCCGCACCAGGCTGGCAGCCAGGCTGGAGAAGAGGCTCTGTTCGTTGCCCTTGGCGCCCTGGCACGCGTTGAGCACGGCCAGCCGGAGCGTGCGATGGTCGGAAAGCAAGCGCCCCAATTGTGTTGCCGTCAACGGGTCAGGATTGGCTTTCTCGTCGGCCAGAAGCAGCACGCCTTCGCTGCTGTCCACAGCAGCGTGTCCGATGAAATGAAACACGTGCCACGGCCCACTTTGGAGCGCGGTCTGAAGGTGCTGAACGGTCTGACCCGGCAACCACACCAGTTCGACCTTGTCGCCCAGCGGCTCAAGCGCCTTCTCGATCCTTCGCTTTTCGCCCTCGATGTTCAGTTCAGGCACGCCGACCGGGTTTGCGACCATACCCAGGATGCGCAGCGGAGGGCTGACCGTCAGGTCTGGCTCGGCCAGCGGAAGTTCCAGATAGCGAACAATCGGTGTATGGCGGGAGAGGGCGACGAACTCAGCCGGGCGCGGGTCGAAGAGAAACTCCCAGGGCACGGTCGCCAGGTCGGGTGCGTTGATGCGCAGCCTGATGCGCAGCCCCTCGCCCGCGGCCGCCGTCGCCTGCTGGCTGCGGTCATAGACCGTGCGAATCTCGTCGGTGAAGAGGGCGTGGAAGAGGCGGGCGCCGAAGTTCTGCACCTGCTCGGTGGCCGCCTTGCCGCCGGTCCCCAGGACGGCAGCTTCGATGGCAGCCAACTCCGCGTCGAGCGCGTCGGGACCGGCAAATGGAAACGCCATGGTCGCCCGCGCCTGGCCCGACGGCGAATTGAGCACGGCCACAGGGTAGCTGGCCCCGTCGCCAGGGCCAATCTCCAGGTCAAAGTCGCGCAGTCGCAGGGTGTCCATGGGATCAGGTTATGTCTTCAACACAGGGTGCAATGCCGCCATTATCCACTCTACGGGCGCGCTGTCAAGTGAACGCAGTTCCTCTTGCCTTCACACCTACGGCCGTACAAGCCCACCATTCCGGTCACTCCGTCCCCAAGACCCGCTGCCCTCTATCCCGCCGCGCCCGCACCAACGCCACCGCGCCGATCAATATCCAGACGCCGTTGACGACGACCGACGGCATGGCACCGTGGTAGCCGGAGTTCAACGCCAGCAGCACGCTGCCAAGCAGGTTGAGCGACTGGAAACGGATGCTGTCGCCCGCCAGCCGGCGGTTGCTCACCAGCGCATAGGCCAGCAACAGTGCAACCGCGCCGATCCAGCCGCCGATGTCAATCAGGGTGGCGGCCGGAATCATGGTTTCACCGCGCGGATGCAGAGAAAGCCGGGCTGGCGCATCAGCCGCTCGTAGGTCTCAGGCTCGGAGGCGCGGAACGCCTCGACCGGCCGCGGCTCCAGCACCCGGTCCAGCAGGAAGCCGGCATCGACCAGCGGATTGAAGACGGCTGCCAGCGGCCGGCGGTAGGAGGGCATGGTCACCACGGTGCCGAAGCCGGTCCACTCCCACGACACCTGCTCGACCTCGTGGTAGTTGCCGTCGGCGTAGTAGAGGAAGAACTCGGAGGCCGGGTGGCCGTGGGAGAAGACCAGCACGCCGCCCGGCCGCAGCACCCGGTGAAACTCGCGGAACAGCGGCGTCCAGTCGCGGATGTAGTCCAGCACCAGCGGGCAGACCACCAGATCGAAGCTGCCGTCGGCGAGGAAGTCCAGCGGCGCGTTGAGGTTGGCCAGGTGGAACTCGGCCCGGTTGCCGGTGCGCTCGCGGGCGTGAGCCAGCATCTTCTCGTTGGCATCGATCGCGACGACCTGCGCGCCGTGGTCCAGCAACCATTCGGCGTATGCTCCCGGTCCGCAGCCTGCATCGAGGACGCGCAGGCCGGTCACATTCGGTAGCAGCGAGAGGACCGCCGGCCGGTCGTAGAAGGCGTTGTGAGCCTTCGAATCGATGCGCGCCGCGTAGTCGTCGGCCAGTTGGTTGTAGGCGTCTTGAGCAATGGGTGGCTCAGTCATACGACCCTCCTTGAGCGTGAAACGTGAAACGTGACCTGGATATTGAGGTCCACGAAGGCATATTGCGAGGCGCGATTATTATATCGGTGCCGGACTGGGAAATATCTGGCAGTCCGGCACAAACCGGCGTATACTGCGATTCCAATCCGTTCTCGGTCAGCAGAGGTGACATCCATGTCTCATAAGCTTTTCTCGCAAAAGGGAATGTCGATAATTGTAGCTGTATTTTTGGTTGTGGTGGAGATGGCCCTCGTTTCGTGCAGCAATGGCAGCGGCACAACTCCAAACGCTCCTGATGGCATGATTTCGTGGCAGACAGTCACACTCTCCGAAGCCACACGGCGGTCCGGTATGTCCGTTCTTACTCGGCCAGAAGCCGCCGATGGACCTGTTCTCGAAGCCGTACGGTTTGCTCATCTCTCCACACCCGGTCGCTCGGTCGTCCACCTGCACTATGCTGACGGTGTCGACATCATGCAGTGGCCGGTGCAGGGCAGCGGTGATCAGGCGCCAGGCGGCCAAAGTTTGGGCGTGATCAAATCAGAAGCGGTTGACCTCGGCGGAATTTCTGCATCCGGTTTCGGCGCAGGTTCAGCGGTGGACGACAGATCTGGCGAGACCATCACCTATCCCGGCCAGCTTCAGTGGGAAGCGGACGGGATTCACCACATCATCTATGCTGACCAGAAGTTGGAAGGACTGATTGCCATCGCCAAATCGCTGCAGCCCGCTGCGGTGGACTGAACCGAGAAAAGATCGATTGAAATGCAAGACGTCGTCCTTGTTGCCATCGAGGACGACGTCTTTGTTTTTTGAGATTGCCTGCGCCAGCGACGCCTAAGAATTCATTCTCAGGCTGGTACAGCGGAAGCTTGCTGAAGCAGGCTCAGGCAGAGGCTCGTGGGTCAGATGATCTTCAGCTCCGGCGCGGATTGGAAGCTCATGACGCTGACGCGGGCGGCCACGGCCTGCGCCAGTTCGTGGAATGCCTGCGACTGCGGGTTGTCGGGTTCGATGGCGACAATGGGCTGGCCGGCGTCGCCGCCGCGGCGGATCTTGCCGTCCAGGTAGACGCGGCCCAGGAACGGCACGTGCAGCCGCTGTGCGGCTCGCTCGCCGCCGCCCTCGCCGAACACGTCGCCGGCCATGTTCTCGATGATGCCCAGCACGGGGACTTGCAGCTTACGAAAGGCGATCAGCCCCTTCTCGGCGTCCTCCAGCGCCACGTTCTGCGGCGTGCTGACGATGATGCCGCCGGTGACGGGCACCGACTGCGCCAGGGTCAGCGTGGCGTCGCCAGTGCCGGGCGGCATGTCAACGATCAGGTAGTCCAGCTCGCCCCACATAACGTCGGTGAAGAGCTGGCGGATCGCGCCGTGTAGCATCGGCCCGCGCCAGATCACCGCCTCGCCCGGCGGGATCAGGAAGCCCATGCTCATCACTTCGACGCCGTAAGCCAGCGGGGGAACCAGCTTGCCATCGCGCGCCGCGGGCAGGCTGTCACGGGTCAGCCCCATCATGGTCGGGATGTTGGGGCCGTAGATGTCCGCGTCGAGAATGCCGGTGCGCGCGCCCTGCTGGGCCAGCGCCACAGCCAGGTTGACCGCGACCGTGCTCTTGCCGACGCCGCCCTTGCCGCTGGCAACGGCGACGATGTTGCGCACGGGAATGTTGAGCCGGCCGGCGATGCGGTTGTCGCCGCGCACGTTGGCGTCGAACTTCACCGCAACCTGTTCGACGCCGGGGAGCGCCATCACCGCGTCCGTCGACTCGCGCTCCATCTGGCCGCGCAGCGGGCAGGCCGGCGTGGTCAGCACGATGGTGAAACCCACCTGCCCGCCGTTGATGTGGATGTCCTTGATCATGCCCAGGCTGACGAGATCCTGGTGCAACTCCGGTTCCTGCACGGTGCTAAGCGCCGCAAGAATCTCTTTGTCGGTCAGGTTGCCGTTTTTCTTGTTGAACATGGTTTGTGCAGTCCTTTGATGATACTGTAGTTGGATGTTTGTGTCGTGAAACGTGATGCGTTATGCGTAGTGCGTATTGCGTAGTGCGGATTATGTATGGGGTGTATTGTTATTTCGCCCTGTGGACTATCAAGACGCCGACGGTGGGGGCAATTTGCGTAGTGGCAACAGAACATTGGCGACGCCACCAGTCAACAGTCTACGCATTACGCATTACGCACTACGCTCCAGATCTTCCATCACCTGCCCCGCCGCCTTCTGCCCGATCTCCACGGCATAGTTGGTGCCGCGGTCCCAAGGATAGACCTGGCTCATGCTGGCGAAGTAGAGGCCGGGCACAGGCGTGCGACTGGGCGGAATGTTTTGCGAATGGTTGACCGGCGGCACCGGCTGGGCATAGGCCGTCTTCCAGACCCACACATCCTTGACCCAGGAGCGGTCGAAGGCCGGGTTGAAACGCTTCAGGGCCGGCAGGAAGCGCTCCAGCAGTTCCTCCTTGCTCAGCTTGAAATACTCGTGGTCCGGGTTCAGGTAGTCGCCGCAGTAGAGGATGTGGTCGCCGCCGTAGTGTTCGGGGCCGATGAAGTTGGTGTGCTCCACCATGGCCAGGAAGGGAAAACCCGCTTCCTTGGGCAGGTTGTGCCAGTAATACTCCGTCAGGCGTTGGCGGATGGTGATGACCAGCACCACCGCGCCCATGGATTTCAGCTTGCGCAGGCCTTCGGAGTAGCCGGCCGGCAGGTCCGGGGCCAATCGCGCCATCAGCGCCGGCGAGCTGGTGGAGATCACCGCGTCGTAGTCCTCTGTTCCTTCAGATGTCGCCACGGCCAGGGATCCGGCCTCGTTGCGGCTGATGCGGGTCACTGGCGTGCTCAGCCGGATGTCCACGCCATCAGCTCTCAATACACCGGCCAGCTTGTCGAGAAACGCCTGAAACCCGCCCTTGAACGTACCCAGCCGGGTGGTGCGCGCCTTGATGCGCCCACATCCAGGCCATGTTGACCACGTCCAGGTTCTCCTCGCCGAACTTGCCGACCAGCATCGGCCGCCACAGCGTCGTACACCCGGTCGCCAACATAGCGGCGCATCCAGGCGTCGGCGGTATGCTTCTCCAGCGCCTGCCAGTTGGGCGTCAGCTTGAGGAACACCCCGACGAGTCCGAAGCGCACGAGATTCACCGGACCGAACTTGCTCAGGGTGAAGGTAAACGCCTGGCCGTAGCTGTCCAAGGGGTAGAACTTGTCCTGGTAGTACACCACGGTGAACGGCCGCGGAAAGACGACCTGATCGCTCCAGCCAAGCCGTTCGATCAGGCCGAGGATGTGTTTATCCCCCTGAAACCAGTGGTGGTAGAACTTCTCCAGCGTCCAGTCCCAGTGGGGCGCCTTGAAACCGGCTGCCAGGCCGCCGACCTCGGGCGCTGCCTCGTAGATGGTGACATCGTGGCCGGCCTGGCGCAGGTCATAGGCCGCGGAAAGGCCGGCCACCCCTGCGCCGACAATGGCAATTTGTTTTGGTTCTGTCATCGGAAGTGTTTTGGTGGTCTGTAGTCGCGACTTCAGTCGCTTCCGGAGGCACCAGCGTGAGCGAAGGTCGTTACGGGAATCATGCCACGCCGCCGTCGGTGATTCATGAACCTATAGAATTCGAGTCGCTAATTGGCTCGACACGCCCGCCGGGATGCTGCGCAAAACCTCCCGGCTACGAGGTGGAAGACCTCCGAGGGCTGAGATCCGCAGGCCCGAAGGGCCTTCCATCTTGTAGCCAGATCCGTTGACGGTCGGGCGGCCCTCGCCTGCCAACTGCCCAGCATTCATCATTGGGCGAGCGTTTTGGCTGCGCCACCTGCGCTCATCTACGCCGGCCACATCACGCCTTAGCGACCGCTGTTTTCCGGTCCTGCTTCTTGAGATAGGCGTGCATCGTCTTTTGCGACGCCTTGTACATCTTCAGCAGTTCGGCGTCGGTTCCCTTGTACTGCATGATGGTCTGCTTGGCGCAGGCCGCACAACCGCGCATGAACTTGTAGCTGCCCGCATAGCAGTTCAGGCAGCCGTCAAGTTCGATCATCAAGTGGCAGAAAGCCAGCGCGTCGGGATGGGTTTCCGGCAGCTTGGCAACCAGGGTCACCAACTCGGCCCACTCAGGGCCGCGCAGGTCTTTCAACGAAAGAATGAGTTTTGGCGGGAACAAGATCTCCGCCTTGGGATACATGCTGATCACGGAATACCTCTGTCGGTCTATGAAATGCTGGCGGGCGGCACGTCCTGAAACGTGAAGACGTGAAAAGTGACATCGTTTTGCGCCCCGCTTGCTTCTGCTATTTTACCACGAAATTGGCGGGGTTCGCAGCCAGCAGCCTTCCAGTTCTGGGTGATAACAAACAAGTTCCCGCGGCGCTGCGGCTGACCTGCGCCAGCCCGCAAGCATCCGGGGAACTTGCCCGGAAATGATGATGAGAATCGGCTGCGTTTTGTTACAACGTGACGCTCTCGGCTGCGCCGACGACGATGCAGGTAGCATCAGTCTGGCTGTCCACTGCTTCCTTGAATGCCTGCACGTCCTGAGCGATCAGCGGCCACGTATCATAGTGCAGCGGAATGACCACCTTGGGGTTGACGAACTTGACGCAGCGCAGGGCGTCGTCCGGTCCCATGGTGAAGTTGTCGCCGATGGGCAACACCAGCACGTCGATGCCCTCTTCGCCGTAAAGCTTCATGTCGTAGGTCAGCGCTGTATCGCCGGTGAAGTAGACACGCAGGCCGCCGATGTCCACGATCGCGCCAACCGCAACGCCGCCATAGCTGCCATCGGGCAGCATCGTGCCGTGGTGGGCGATGGTCAGCTTGACTCGCCCGAACGGGAAGTTGAAAGCGCCGCCGGGCTGCATCCCATGGACGTTGGCGACGCCCTGGTTGCCCATCCAGCTTGCCAGCTCGAAGACGCCGATCACCGTCGCGTCGCTGCGGGTGGCAATGGCAACCGTGTCAGGCATGTGATCGAAGTGGCCATGGGAAAGGATGATGTAGTCGGGCGACAGGTCGTCCGGTGTCACCTTGGCCGCGGGGTTGTCGGTCAGGAAGGGGTCGAACAACAGCGTTGTGCCATCGCCTGCCAGCGTGAAGCAGGCGTGGCCGTGATAGGTGTAGGTGCAGGTCATGGGTCACTCTCCCGCCACGGCGCCGGCGCGATTTGAGTCGCCGTCGGCCCGGGCAGTCAATGTCGCACAAACGATACCTGATGGCCCGGTCAGAGACCGGCCAGAGCAGGAACCGGTGCCGGACTAATGCAGTTCCTTGGCGTCTGCGCCCTTGCGCTCCTTGTAGCGGGCGTAGGCCTCCCGCCGGCGCTCGGCAATCTCATCAACGGTGTAGCCACCGGAGGTCTTGTCCGGGTTGGGCAGCTTGCGGAACGGATCGCCGCCCGAGCTGGCCGCCGGCGCGCTGGCCGCGGGCGCAGCGGCTTCGGCGACGGGTTCTGGCGCGGCCGCGGCTGCCGGCTCAACCTCTGCCGCCGGCGCGGCTTCCGGCGCAACAGCTTCAACCGCGGCCGCGGCAACCGCGGCTGCCGGAGCGGCGCCGATGTGCAGTTGTTTGGCATCTGGCCCTTTGCGCGCCTTGTATCGCTCGTAGGCCTCGGCCCGGCGCCTGGCAATCTCTTCGACCGTGTAGCCGCCGGAGGTCTTGGCCGGGTTGGGAAGGCGGTAGAATGGGTTGTCGGATGCACTGACCGCGGCGGCGGCTGGCTTGGCCGCAGGGGGCGCGGCTGCCGGCGCAGGTTTTGCCTCGGCGGCTGGCTTGGCAACGGCGGCTGCCGCCGCTGCGGGCTTGGCTGCTGCCGGCTTGGCGTCTGACTTCTTGGCCCTGGCGGCCGCCTTGGCAGCCTTCTTAGCCTCCTCCTCGGCCCGCCGTTCCTCTTCCACGGCATACTGGGTCGGCCAGATCGACGCGTAGTACTCGACCGGCACCGTCAACTCGGCCATGTTGTACACAAGGTTCGGGTAGCGCTCGTAGACGGCCAGCTCGTAGTCGTGATTCATCTTGATCGCGTCGAACGGGCAGTATTCGGCGCAGAAGCCGCAGCTCATGCAGATCGAGGCGTCAAGGAAGAACTCGGCCGGGCGCGGCACCGGCTTGCCGTTGGGATCCTTGTCGCGCACGATCCAGATGCACTGCGGCGGGCAAACCTTGGCGCAGATTCCGCAGGCGGTGCAGCGATCTTCCTGCTTGGGGGTATCGTAGATCAGCATCGGGATGTAGCGGAACCGCTCGGGCAACTCGCGCTTTTCCTCAGGATACTGAATCGTAAACAGGCCCTCCTCGTCAGGCATCTGGCGTACGGCATCGTAGCCGTAGGCGTAACGGCTGGGAATGGCCTTCACGTCGTCGACATAGGTGTCAACGAAATGCTTAATGGTGACGCCAAGGCCCTTTATCAGTCCAGTTCCAAACATGAGACCTCCGTCTTACGGATAATGCGTGTCGACAAGAGCTGGCCGGTCTCCGACCGAGCCATCGATGGCTCGGTCGGAGACCGGCCACAGCGGTTTGTCAGTCCTGTCTCAGCAGATGCTATCTGTCTACCTCGCCGAGGACGATGTCGATACCGCCGAGGATGATCACCGAGTCGGCAACCTTGTTACCAACAGTCATCGGGGCGAGGGCGTTCAGATTGATGTACGAGGGCGGGCGCACGCGGTAGCGGAACGGGTTGCCGCTGCCGTCGGATACCAGATAGAAGCCAAGCTCGCCCTTGGGACTCTCGATGCGGCCGTAGACTGTGCCCACGGGCGGACGCACGACATAGCTGCCCTGCCCCTTTTCTGACTGGACCGGTCCTTCAGGTATCTGCTTGATCGCTTGCTGCAGGATACGCACGCTCTGCCGCATCTCTTCCATGCGCACCAGGAAGCGGGAGTAAACATCGCAGCCATCAGCGGTGGCGATGTCGAACTCGAAGCGGTCGTAGATCGAGTACGGCTCGGCGCGGCGGATGTCGTAGGCCACACCGGAGCCGCGCAGCTGCGGGCCGGTGCAGCTCAGGTTGATTGCGTCCCCGGCGCTCAGATAACCGACGCCGATACAGCGCTCCTGCAGGATTTCGTTGCCGGTCAGGTAGGTCGTCAACTCGTCGATCTTGCCAGGCAGCCGATTGAAGACCAAGTCGCGACACTGATCGAGCCAGCCGTCGGGCAGATCGCGCGTCACGCCGCCGAAGCGCAGGTAGTTGCACATCATACGGCTGCCCGAGACTGCTTCGAAGAGATCGAGGATCAACTCGCGCTCGCGCACGGCGTAGAGCAGCGGCGTGAAGAAGGCGCCCAGGTCGTTGAGGAACGTGCCGACCGAGAACAGGTGGTTGACGATCCGGGTCAACTCGGCCATGATCACACGGATGTACTCGGCGCGCTCCGGCGGCACATAGTCCTCGCCCAGCAGCTTCTCGACCGCGACTGCGTAGGCCAGGTTGTTGGACATGCTGCTGATGTAATCCAGCCGGTCCGTGTATGGCATGTTCATCAGATAGGTGTTGCGCTCGCCGATCTTCTCGTGGTTGCGGTGGAGATAGCCCATCTCCGGCTCCAGCGCCGTGATAGTTTCACCCTCCAGTTCGACGATCATGCGGAACACGCCGTGGGTGCTGGGGTGCTGTGGACCCATGTTGACGATCAGCCGGTCCGTCTTCAGCGCGCCGGCCGCGCCGTTGCCGGCGTGGCTCTGCAAGGGGATCTGGCTGACCCCCTCTTGCCATGACATGGGATCGAAGCCATCAGGGTACTGCACGTTGGCCCCCCACGGATTGCGGTCCTCGGCCCAGGCATAGTTGCCGTCAGGGTGGCGGCTCTTGAACGGCTTTGCGTCGGCTTCGAAATAGGGCTCCTGCCAGTCCTTGCGCATTGGATGGCCGTGAAAGCCCTCCCAGAGCAGGATGCGCCGCAGCGCAGGATGGCCCAGGAAACGGAAGCCGTACAGATCGTAAGCCTCCCGTTCCTGCAGGTCTGCGCCGCGGTAGACGCTGCACAAGGTGGGCAGAACCGGGTTGTTCTCAGGCAGGCGAACTCGCAACACCTTCGGTCCGCCGCCCTTCGTGGTTGAGTAGAGGTGATAGACGACCTCGAAGCGGTCCTCGGCCGTGCGTCCCTTGAAGCCGAGGTAGTCCACCGCCGTCAGGTTGGACAGCATGTCGTAGTCTTCGTGATCGCGCAGATAGGTCGCCAGTTCAGGCAATTTATCCGCGGCAACCACCAGGCTGGTGCCATCCAGGTCTGTCTCTTCGGCCAGCACAGCGCCGGGAACGACGTCGCTGTAGGGCAGTGGTGTCTCAACAGGTTGGTCGCTCATGACGTTGTTGCCTCGAATTCGAACGATGCCACCGTGTTGCCATCGGCATCGAAAAGGGAGACCTGCTCCGCTTCTGCGCCGACCGCCTTTGTGGTGGGCCAGACAATGTCGCCGGCGCTGGAAGAAGTGGCCGCCGGGCCGGTGTGAACGCGCAACATGCCGTCCGACATCAACACGAAGCCGGCCGGAAAATGGAACGTCTCAGCTTCGTCCCCGCCTTTCAGTGTCCAGCCGGTCAGGTCGCGGGTCAGGCCAGGGTTGCGGAGGACGATGGTTCCCGCCGGGTTGCCCGCGCTGAGCTGCGGGGATGCCGCCGAGCGGGCCGCCATCAGGCGCGTCATGTTGACGTCGCGCACCCGCTTGAGCGCGTCCGGATGCGTGTCGATAATGTCAGGACCCAGCACCGGGATCGGGGTCTCGCCTGTGTAGGTCTTGCGATACCAGGGAACCGTCTTTACGGACTGTGTCTTGAACTTCTTGTGCAGGGTAATGAAGCCATGGATCAGCGCTTCGGGGGTCGGCGGGCATCCAGGCACGTACACATCGACGGGCAGGAACTTGTCAATGCCCGACACCACGTTGTAGCCTTCCTTGAACGGGCCGCCTCCCGTCGCGCAAGCGCCCATGCTGATCACGTAGCGAGGCTCGGCCATTTGGTTGTAGAGACGCACGATCGGCACCACCATCTTCTTGGTAACGGTGCCTGAGATGATGAGCAAGTCTGCCTGGCGGGGAGAAGGACGGGCGACCTCCATGCCGAAGCGCGACATGTCGTAGCGCGCCGTGCCCGCCACGATAAACTCGATGGCGCAGCAGGCGAGACCGAACGTCATCGGCCACAGGGAGTAGGAGCGGGCCAGATTGTAGACGGAATCAACCGTGGTTATCAGGATGTTTTCGCTGAGTTCGTCGGGCGCGGCGCCGGTGGTCGAGGTATTCTCTGCCATTCGTGTGTCCTTTCACTCCAGGAAACGATCTTGGCTCGCGGTCAGGTCACACTGCGGGTGAGTTCGGTGTCTCAAAATGGAAGGACATCGTCGTCCGAAAGATCAGCAGCAGTGGGAGCAAATGTCAGGGCACGAAGCCTGTCGGCCGCTTGGCTTGCGCCGGCGGTTTTCCCAGCACGTACACCGTCTGGTCGCCGGCGTGCCCAATGTGCAACAGCTTCCATCCACCGGCCAGCAGTTCGTTGACCGGAGCGACGTCGCTATCAGCGCCTACCAGGACTTGCTTGACTTCCGCAAGGGGACCAATCTTCGTGTCGTCAACGGGGACAGTGATCGACTCCATGGATAGGGGAGACCTTTCTTCGCTGCCGGTGGCCCCCGTATGGGTCGGACGGAGCGGGCTGTACCGGCGGCCCTCATTTTACATTAACAGACATATACCGTGCAAGTTTTCACCGCTGATTATAGCCTTCGGTCCGGGCACTGTCAAGTGTTTCCGGACACAAAGCCCATGCAATTTCTATGATATTCATGATAAGAATTGACACGACTCTGGGGCTGTGCTACAATCACAGCCGTTACTTGCAGGCGCCGTCGAGCGCTGCCCGGAGCGAACAGCGAGCATAGATCGTGCAACCAACCCGTTTGCGCATCCTTGAAATATTGAAAGAGCAGGGTGACCTCACCGTCGCCGAACTGGCGCGCCAGCTTGGCATGGCGCCGGTCTCGGTGCGCCATCACCTGGACGTGCTGCAAGCGGAGCAGTTGATCTGCTCGCCGCGCGTCCGCCGGCGCGGCACGGTTGGCCGGCCGCGGCAGGTGTACGCCCTGACGGAGGCTGCCAACGCCTATTTTCCGCGCAACCATGGCATGTTGGCCGCCCGGCTCCTGGAGGAGCTGAAGGCCATCCTGCCGCCGGCCCAGCTTCAGTCGGTTTTCGAGAGCCTGGCCGATGGACTGGCAGCGGACGCACGCCCGTTGCAGCCTGACGCGACACCAAAACAACGAGTCGAGCGGGCGGTCGAGTACCTCAACGACAAGGGCTACCTGGCGCGCTACGAGTTGTCCGACGATCGCTACGTGATCTACACGCTCAACTGTCCCTATCAGGGCATCGCCGAGCACCACCGGGAGCTTTGCGCGATGGACAAGCGCCTGTTGGAACGTTTGCTGGGCACGTCTGCGGTCGTGATCAACCGTATGTCCGAGGGCGGCTGCCGCTGCGCCTATCAGGCGGAAGGCGCAGCCATCGGCGATGATCCGCGGACTGCGATTCCGCTGTACGACCTTGTGGCGGCCTGAGCGGCACCAAGCCTGGCTGACTCTACAATGCACACTGCAATTCAGCTCTTCAGCGAGAACGGCGCGGCGGCGCTGGAGCCGGCGCCGGCATACGACGGCCCCATGGTCGACAGCTTTGGCCGGGCCATCAACTATCTGCGCATTTCGCTGACCGACGCTTGCAATCTGCGCTGCGTCTATTGCATGCCGGAACACATGACCTTCCGGCCGCGCGACGAGTTGCTGCACGGACACGAGATACTGGCCATTGTCCGCGCCGCAGCCGAGCTAGGCACAACGAAGATCCGCCTGACCGGCGGCGAGCCGACGATCCGGCCCGGCATCGTGGAACTGGTGCGGAACATCGCCGCCGTTCCGGGCATTGCCCAGGTGGCGATGACCACCAACGGCCTGCTGCTGGCTGAGCTAGCCGAGCCGCTGGCGCGAGCAGGCTTGCGCGGCCTCAACGTCAGCATCGACACGCTGGATCCGGCCAAGTTCAAGCGCATCACCCGCTGGGGCGACCTGGGCAGGGTGTGGGATGGCATCACGGCTGCCGAGGCTGCCGGGCTGCATCCGCTGAAGATCAACGCCGTGATGACTCGCGGCTTCAACGACGACGAAGCGGTCGCGCTGGCCCGCTTGAGCATCGACCGGCCCTGGCACATTCGTTTCATCGAGTTGATGCCCTTTGGCAGCGTGGCGGACTTCCAGCAGGAGATGGTGGTGTCATCGGCCGAGACCCGGGCGCTCATCGAGGCGGAACTGGGTCCGTTGCACCGCGTAGCCGGGAACGGCACCGACCCGGCGCGGCCCTATCGACTGGCCGGCGCCCGCGGGCAGATCGGCTTCATCAGTTCGGTCAGCGAGCCATTTTGCGCCGGCTGCAACCGCTACCGGCTGACTGCTGACGGCAAGCTCAGGCTTTGCCTTCTGCGGGATAAGGAAGTAGACTTACTCACTCCGCTGCGCAACGGATGTACAGTAGATGATCTGAAGGACATCGTTCGCACTGCGGTGTGGAACAAGCCCTGGGGCCATGGTCTGCCCGACGGGGTCGTACCGCAAGAGCGTGTGATGTCGCAGATTGGCGGCTAGGCCGCAAGGTAGTGACAAGTTGTAATAGGATGAGTGTGGTTGATATTGTTGCGGGCTGAAACGTGAAACGTAAGTCGTGACACCTCAGAACATCGACAAGCATCAAGTTTCACGTCTTCACGTTTCACCACCGGAATCCCAACGACCCGACCTTTGACTTTTACGCACTTGTAGCCGGCTGGCTGCAAGGCAATTCATAACTCGTTTCAGGAGGTAAGTTTCGTGGCAACAGCAGTGAAGACTCTCGAGCCGGAAGTGACTTTTGTCGATGGTGTGACGATCACCGAGAACGCCGCCGCCAAACTTGGCGGCATCTTGCAGGAGAAGGGCCAGGCCGAGACTCACGGCTTGCGCGTCTTCGTCCAGGGCGGTGGCTGCGGCGGCATGCAATACGGCATGACGTTTGAAAACACCGAGCGTCCTGGCGACCAGGTATATCAGCAGCATGGCATGAAGGTATACGTCGATCCGACCAGTCTCTTCTACATCAATGGCGCGGTCATCGACTACAAGGACAGCCTGATGGGCGGCGGTTTCAGCATCGAGAACCCGCAGGCCGTCTCCTCATGCGGCTGCGGCAGTTCGTTCCGCACCAAGCAAAGCCATACGGGCGAGGAGATGGCCGATAGCTGCGGCTATCACTAAATCGCTCGTTTCCCAACATCCGTGATACGTGATGCGTAAAACGTGACCCGGTTACCCCGCGGTCACGTTTCGCGTTTCACGTCCCGGGCGCTGCGGTCGGTCTCCGACCGTGCCGCCTCCTGGTCAACCGATGTCCGCACGCTTTTTTACCGCTGAAGAAGCCAACGCGCTCTTGCCGCGCCTGATCGAGCTTCTGGATCAGGCCATGCAGGCGCGCCGGGCCATCGTCGAGGCGCGGCCGGAATTGTGGCCCGTGCTTAAGAAGTCCATCGGCAACGGCGGCAGCAAGAAGGCCGGGAACATGCTGCCGGAGTTTCAGCGTCTCGAGGAGGCAGTAGCCGAGATCGAAAAGCTGGGTGTTCATCTGAAGGACACCGATTTGGGACTGGTAGACTTCCTGCACCGCCTGCCCGACGGCCGCGAGGTCTACCTCTGCTGGCGCTACGGCGAACAGGAAGTGGCTTACTGGCACGAGTTGCATGCGGGGTATGCGGGACGAAAGCGGTTAGAATAGCTGCATCGCAAAGTTACTTATCGACAACTCCCTGCCTTCGGGCGGGGAGTATTTCGTTATGGCCTTGAGCGCCGCCCTGGTTCAAGGTATAATCAGCTTGATAGCAACTGTCCTGAGAAGGCCGGACACCAGCAGGAGCGCACCATGGTCGAGAAAAAGAACGTTCACCAGATCAGCCCGTACTTGTACGAGATTCCCCGATCCTACCGCGAGGACATGCGCGTGCCGGCCCGCATCTACGCCGATCGGGAACTCCTGGGCCAGATCATACACGACCAGTCGTTGGAGCAACTGGTCAACACGGCCACGCTGCCAGGCATCGTCAAGTACGCGCTGGCCATGCCCGACATCCACCAGGGCTACGGCTTCAGCATCGGCGGCGTGGTGGCGACCGATCCCAAGGAAGGCGGCGTCGTTTCACCCGGCGGGGTCGGGTATGACATAAATTGTGGGATCCGGCTGTTGGCGTCCGACCTGGAGGAGGGCGAGGTGCGGCCTCATCTTTCCGACCTGGCGACGGCGCTGTATCAGCGCGTACCCAGCGGAGTGGGCGAGAGTGGGTTCCTCAGGCTGTCCAACGATGACATGGACGATGTTCTGCGCAATGGTGCGCGCTGGGCACTGAAGCAGGGCATGGCGCGCGCGGACGACCTGGTTCACACCGAGGAGAGCGGCTCAATGCCGGGCGCGGACCCATCCAAGGTCAGCCAGCGGGCCATGCAGCGCGGCCGGACGCAGATCGGCACGCTGGGCGCGGGCAACCACTTCGCCGAACTGGACGTGGTGGACGAGATCTACTTCGATGAGGCGGCGCGCGCGATGGGGCTCTACGAGGGCCAGGTGGTGGTGCAGATCCATTGCGGGAGCCGCGGTTTCGGGCATCAGGTCTGCACCGACTATGTCCAGAGCTTCCAGCGGGTGTTGCAGAAGTACAGCATCGTGCTGCCTGACCGTCAGCTTGTCTGCGCTCCCGTGGACTCGCCTGAAGGACAGGATTACCTGGGCGCGATGATCGCAGCCGCCAACTACGCCTGGTGCAACCGCCAGGTGCTGGCGCACCAGATTCGCCTGGCGTTCGAGGATGTCCTGGCGGGCCGGGTGGCGGATTGGGACCTGCGCCAGGTCTACGACATCGCGCACAACATGGCCAAGCTGGAGGTGCACGATATCGACGGCCGGCAACTGCGCGTTTGTGTGCATCGCAAAGGTGCGACGCGCGCGTTCGGCCCCGGTAACCCCGTGCTGCCCGACGACTATCGCGAGATCGGCCAGCCGGTGCTGGTGCCCGGCAGCATGGGGACGGCGTCCTGGGTGCTGGTCGGCACGGAGGGATCCATGAGCCAGACCTTTGGCTCAACCTGCCACGGCGCGGGACGCACCATGAGCCGCTCGCGCGCCAAGAAGGAGGTGCGCGGCAGCGATCTGAAGGAGCGGCTGGAGCAGCGCGGCATCGCCGTGCGCGCCGGCAGCATGAAAGGCCTCGCCGAGGAAGCGCCGGTCGCCTACAAGGACGTAGACAACGTCGTCAACGTGGTAGACGGCGCCGGGATCGCCCGCAAGGTGGCACGCCTGCGGCCGATAGCCGTGGTGAAAGGGTAATGACAAAGCGGGCCGGCTGGCTGGGCACAGCACCGGCCGCTGTCAATGCAAGGTAGGGCGCTTTCCCGGGCCTCGAAATCGAACGCGTGGCCGTGTTCCACAAGATGCCGTTCTGCCAGACTCGGAGGTCCGGCAGAACGGCATTTTCTCATCAGCCCGCGGATCGAACGAAGCGAGATCTAATACAGCGGCAGCGACTCGCGGATCGCCGTGCGCAGCAGCTCGGATGTCCGAGCGTCGAAGCTGGGCAGGGTGTTGACTGTCGCGCCGTCCACGAAGTGCCCGAAGACGTACTGGCGGGTGTCGGCGCCGCCGTTGACCGGCAGGCTGAGCCAGCCGGCGTCCGACTCGTAGGCGGTGCCGATGTTGCCGGCCTTGTGGGCAAACAGCATTCCGTTCTTGACCGCCTGCACATCCGCAGCCGGCATCTCGAAGCGCGCCGCCTCCTGGTCGATGATCGCGTTGATGGCCGTCACCAGCGACCCGTCGTTGGCCTGGTTGAGCATGATCTGGCGGAAGGTGGTCCGCGTCGGCTCGGGCAGCACAGCGTTGTTGGTCATCACCTGCTCGTAGAGCAGCCCGGCGTCGGCCAACGTCAGCGTGTTGTACGGGTTGTTGGACACGTTGCCGCAGGCGAACTTGTGCTGCAAGGCAGTGGAGGCGCTCATGCCGACCACTGCCGAGGCGGTGGTGTTCATCGCCGCCCGGCCCACGCTGGGCGTGCCGCCGCCGAACAGCTCCTGGACCGCGTTGGTGCTCTGGTTGTTGGACGGCTGCATCATGTTGGTCAGCGCCGTTTGCAGGTTCTCGACGACCATGGCGCCGCCGCAAAGGGCGGCTGTGTTGGGGTTGTCGGTGCAGTTGGTGCCGCCCGAGCAGACGTTGAGGTTGGTGCCCAGCAGCGTCACCGAGCCGGCATCCACGGCCCGCATGGCGTGCAGATGTTGCAACACTTTGATGGTGCTGGCCGGGTAGAAGGCAAAGGTCGCGTTGTACGACTCCATCACACCGCCACCCACCCGCTTCAGGTAGTAGCCAAAGGTGCCGTCGGTGTTGTTGAGGAACGTGTGGCCCAGCAAGAAGCTGTAGGCCCGTGCTCCCGGCTGGACTAGCAGCGCCGAGCCGGGCATGATGCGCAGGTAGTAGGTGGTGAAATCGACGTTGAGCCAGCGGCCGCCCGGCACGGTCACCAGCGCGTTGTTGGTGATCGTCACGTTCTGCGGCGCGATGACGCTGGCGGTCAGATCGCAACTGGCGTTGATGGTCCAGTTGCCGGCCGGCGGCTGGCCGCAAGGCGGCAGATCAGGCGGCGGCCGGGGCTGCGCCGGCCGGCAGCGGGCCAGCCAGCAGCAGCGCCAGCAGCAGGGCAGCCAGGCCGATTCGTCTCAGTGAAAGTGTTCTCGTGTTCATAAGGCGCCTCCAAGCTGCTTGATTGTCCACAGCCTACGGACACCCGCTGCCAAGGCACACCTCGCCGTTGGCGCGCAGATACATCAATACGTTGCCGTTGGTGTACAGAACCAGGTCGTGGCCCGACACCGTGCCGATCTCGGCCCGCTGTACCGCCGCGCTGCCACGGGCCTGAACAGAAAGCTGCACGTCTGTCGCCGGGTCCGACGCCTCCATGCGCATGCGGGCAAACTCGCCGTCGGTCACGAAGACGTCGGTGCCGTCGTTGTTGCCGTTGACGTGCAGCCGGGCTGATGGCGCGGTTGTGCCGACGCCGACGTTGCCGCTTTCGTCCAGCGTCATGCGAAAGGTGTCGTTGGTGTAGAAGCGCAGTTGGTGGCGCGACAACGTGCCCATCTCGGCCCAGGTCGACTGCGACTGGCCGCGCGCCTGGAGGGATAGCATCACATCAGGCTCAGGCGCCTCGGCGATCATGCGCATACGGGCGAACTCCGGGCTGGTCACCAACACATCGGTGCTGTCGTTCGCGACTTGGTTGACATGGAGGGGCGCTTGCGGCCCCAGCGTGCCGATGCCGACGTTGCCGCCGGCCGCCACCACGAAGCGTCCGGTGGTCGCATCCTCCCACAGGCCAACGCCGCTTGTGTTCTGGTGCGAGGTCAAAGTCCAGGTCTTGTTGCCGTTGTTATCGTCCACGATGGCGATCTGGTGGTTGTCCTCGCGCACCTCAAGCTGGCCGCTCCAGATTTGCGTGTTGCCTTCCAGCCGCGCCGCCGGGCCGGTGCCCAGGGTCGTCGCGTATATACCGGGCGCGCTGTTGCCGGGGTCCAGGACGCTGGCGAACAGCGCGCTGCCGTTGCCGTTCTGCACCACGGCGGCCAGTGCAGCCGCGTTGTTGGCGCCGTTGTTGGTCTGGAAGAAGCCGGCCCGGCCGGCGCCCGTGTTGCGCACGCTCAACTGGTCGGTCGGGTTGGCGATGCCGACGCCGACAAGCCCGTTCTCGGTGACCCGCACCCGTTCGACGCCGTTGGTGCGCACGACCAGCGGCTGGTTGTCGGTGGTGCCAAGAAAGTTCACAGCGGGGCTTGTACCGGCATTGCCCATCAGCGACCAGTAGTCGCCGGCCGTCCACACGCCGTTCTGGCCCCAGTGGCCAGCTGCAAGCTGGATGTCGATCACGTCCACGTCGCCGTCGTGGTCCACGTCACAGGCCGGATCATACACGGCGCCGGGGGAACATGGCGCGGCCACCAGGTCCGGCAGCGAAGCGGAGTGGAGCGGGGCTGCCATGGCTGCGCCGCCCGTCGTGAGGATAAGCAAGCTCAACATGCCTGCCAGCGCAATGAGTCGAAAGGTCTTCATAGTACTCTCCTTACAGTGATTGGGTGGTTTGCGGTCGGTCGATAGGGATTGGAGCGGCGACGCTGGACAACCAAAGCACGAAGGACGACAGAGCCGCCCTTCGTGCCCTCGTGATTCGAACGTCTTCGCCTACGGGAACGCCTCGCGGAAAAAGCTGATCACACCTACATCGGCGGGGGTCAGGCGACGCGCGCCGTTGGGGAAGTCGTTGGTGGGCGAGCACGTGTTGGTGCACGATTCGGTCGAGACGACCATGGTCACCACAGGCACGTTCTGGCCAACATGCGGATCGTAGCGATAGTGGTAGATGGCGCTGCCGCTGTGGCCCTTGCTCAGGTCGCATGAGACGCTGATGCGGCGGTTCCAGCCGTCGGCCAATTGATCGGAGTAGTCGCCCAACTCGCAGACATTGGTGTCGCCGTAGAGCCGCGCCTGGGCACAGCCTGCCGGCTCGCCGTTGTAGTTGGGCACGTTGCAGCGCGGATAGCCGCGGTTGAGGTGCGTCAGGCCGTTCAACACGCCAGCCGACCAGGCGCCATAGCCCATCCAGCCGGTCTGGTAGCCCAGATAGTCGGGAATGACGACCATGCCCCAGTCCCACACCCACTGGTTGCTGGTGCTGGGGTCGGTCCACTGGCTGGGCACGAAGTACCAGACGGTGTCTCCCGGCGCCGGGTTGGGTGTAATGGTGGTCATGCCGTAGGGGCTGATGCCGGGGCCGTTGCGGCCGGGCGTCAACTCGCGCGTCTTCCAGGCGGTTGTGCCAAAGTTGACGATGCAATGCGCAGCGGTGACCATGTGGCGCGGGCCGATCAGCGTCTGGGTGCAGCGCGACTCGTCGTCGCCGACAAAGCTCTGCTGGGCGATCGTCCGCCAGGGCCAGAGGGTGGTCGGCGAGCGAATGATGCGGGTGTCGCTGCCGTTGCTCCAGCCGCGCGTGGCCGCAGCCGGAGCGGTTGCGCCTGAACCGTTCAGCAGCAGCGGCAAGAACACGTGCTGCCCCTCAGCCGGCCCAAAGCCATCTTCGCCGCCGTCCGCCGACGTCAGGCCGGCCTCCTCGCGGCAGCGGTCGATGCGCTTGAGCATTCGCTCGGACATGATGATGTCGAACATGAACCGGTTGGCGTTGTTGAAGGCCCGTATCTTCACCGGGCCATAGCTGGTCTGAGCCGGGTCGGGCTCGGTTGGACGCGGATTCGGCCGCGGCGCCGGTCCGGGCTCGATGTCGTCCTCACCATCTGCGATCATGTCGCCAACCCCAACATAGACCAGGGTGAGGTCGTCGTTGAGTTGGACCGGCACAGTGGGCGGGTTGGGCCGCGACATGACCTGGATCATGGTGTCCAGATCGTAGGGATCGCCCGGCAGGCAGGCTGTGGACTGCTGAGCCGGCTCAGCCGCGGCCGGTATCGGAAGCAGGATGCAGACTGCCAGCAAGGCAATGATCAGAAGTCGGGCATGGCGGCCCGGTCCGGGGTAAAGATTGAGTGTCATCACGAGTCTCCTTGTTCGTTTGAGCGGTTCTGGCGCCACGGGGCGGTGCGGTTTCGTCAGCCGGACGGCTTGCGTTCGACTGGCTTAAGCATATCACCGCCCGGCGGGTCGCCATGTCTCACAGATCAAGCGCCATGCATCAGACTTGCGGGAGTCTCTTCCGGGAAACGTGGGTCGAAAGGGCCGGTTGATGGGCGACCATCAACCGGCTGCGAGGCGTTGCACAGGCGCTGCTGACAACCACGCTCTGTGCAACAACAGCTTGCGGCGATGACTCCCCCGATCGTCGCCTGGGTGATGTCCCGATGTCGGGAACAGGTAGTGTACAAGTTTAAACGTAACCGGCGCGCACTTTCCGTCACCGGGATGGCGCGCGTGAGGGAATATACAGACACCGTCCCAAGGCATGTTATAATCGTGAGTCGTGGCCCGTCCTGGCAGTGCAAGAGCTGTTTGCGGCTCCTTGCATTCCTAGCACATTCGTGCTAAAATGACAGCACCGCCTGTCCACCCTCTAGCAAAAGAAAACGATACCAATGGCACAAGACAAGCTCATCATTCTCGGTGCGCGCGAGCACAACCTGAAGAACATCAGCCTGGAGATACCGCGCGACCAGCTCGTAGTGCTGACCGGCCTTTCCGGCTCCGGCAAATCCAGCCTGGCCTTCGACACCATCTACGCCGAAGGCCAGCGACGTTATGTCGAATCGCTGTCCGCCTACGCCCGCCAGTTCCTGGGCCTGATGGAAAAGCCCGATGTGGACCAGATCGAAGGGCTCAGCCCGGCCATCTCCATCGACCAGCGCGGCGCCAGCCGCAACCCGCGCTCGACGGTCGGCACGGTGACCGAGATCTACGACTACCTGCGGCTGTTGTATGCGCGCGTCGGCGTACCCCACTGCCCCAACTGCGGACTGCCCATAACCCAGCAGACTGTGGAGCAGATGGTGGACGCGATCATGGAGATGCCCGAGGGCAGCCGGCTGCTGCTGCTGGCGCCGCTGATCAACGCGCGCAAGGGCGAGCACAAGCAGGTGTTCGAAGACGTGCGCAAGGCCGGCTTTGTGCGCGTGCGGGTTGACGGCGAGGTGCGCGAGGTGGACGAGGAGATCGAGCTCGACCGCTACAAGATGCACACCGTCGAGGCGGTGGTGGACCGCTTCGTGATCCGCGGCGGCGAGGACGGCATCGACACCACGCGGCTGGCCGACTCGGTGGAGACCGCGGTCAGGTTGGGCGACGGCGTGCTGGTAGTCAGCGATGTCACCGACCGCGACCACCCGTCTGACCGCTTCTTCAGCGAGAAGTTCGCCTGCGTCAACTGTGGCATCAGCCTGCCGGAGATCGAGCCGCGCACCTTCAGCTTCAACAGCCCGCACGGCGCCTGCCCGACCTGCACCGGCCTTGGCACACAGATGGAGTTTGACCCTGACCTGGTGTTGGACACCAGCAAGAGCCTGGAAGGCGGCGCGGTGCTGGCGCCAGGCTGGGGAGCCCAGAATTCCAAACAGGACGGCTACTACCAGCAGCTTCTGCGGGCGGTCACGGCGCAACACGGCATCCCCTATGCCAAGGTGCCGGTGGCCGAGCTGAGCAGCCGCCAGCGGGACATCGTCCTCTACGGCGCGCCGCACAACGAGAAGCTGATGCTGAACTACGTCAACCAGAACGGCCACAAGCGCAGCTACGAGACGACCTACGAAGGGGTGATTACCAACCTGCAGCGGCGCTACCGGGAAACCACCAGCGACTACATGCGCAGTGAGATGGAGCGCTACATGTCGGCCCGGCCCTGCCCCGCCTGCAAGGGCCAGCGGCTGCGCCCCGAGGCGCTTGGCGTCACCATCACCGACCTGAACATCGTGGACGTGACCTCGAAATCGGTCATCGACGCGCTGCTCTGGGTCGCATCGCTGCAGACCGAGGAGGAACGGCAGAAGGCCACCGACACGCTCAACGGACACAGCCTGTCGCTGCCGCCGACCCAGCTCAACCGGCGCGAGCAGCAGATCGCCTACCAGATCCTGAAGGAACTGCGGGCGCGGTTGGGCTTCCTGCACGACGTGGGGCTGGACTACCTGACACTGGACCGCCAGGCGGCGACGCTGAGCGGCGGAGAGGCGCAGCGCATCCGGCTGGCAACGCAGATCGGCTCGCAGCTCATGGGCGTGATGTACATCCTGGACGAGCCCAGCATCGGCCTGCATCAGCGGGACAACGCGCGCCTGCTGCACACGCTGCAAGGGCTGCGCGATCTGGGCAACACGGTGCTGGTGGTGGAGCACGACGAGGATACCATCCGCGCCGCCGACTGGGTCGTAGACCTGGGACCGGGTGCGGGTGAGCATGGCGGCGAGGTGGTGTGCAGCGGAACCGTGCAGGACGTGCTGGCGTGTCCCGACTCGTTGACCGGCCAGTATCTCAGCGGCGCGCAGGAGATTCCAGTGCCCAGGGCGCGGCGAACGGGCAACGGCGAGGAGATCATCATCCGCGCCGCGTCGGAGAACAACCTGAAACGGCTGGACGTGCGCTTCCCGCTGGGCAAGCTGATCTGCGTCACCGGGGTCAGCGGCTCCGGCAAGTCCAGCCTGGTGATTGAGGTGCTCTACAAGGCGCTGGCCCAGCGGCTCTACCGCGCCAAGGACAA
Source organism: Caldilineales bacterium (assembly GCA_041391245.1). Classification (GTDB taxonomy): domain Bacteria; phylum Chloroflexota; class Anaerolineae; order JAAEKA01; family JAAEKA01; genus JACKBK01. Next base: position 54,851 of record JAWKOJ010000005.1, on the reverse strand, counting down.
GCCTGGCAGGCATGGCAGCATCGAAGGGCTGGAACACATCGACAAGATCGTGGACATCGACCAGACGCCCATCGGCCGCACGCCGCGCTCCAACCCGGCCACCTACACCAACGTCTTCACGCAGATCCGTGACCTGTTCGCCAGCCTGCCGGAGAGCAAGGTGCGCGGCTACAAGCCGGGCCGCTTCAGCTTCAACGTCAAGGGCGGCCGCTGCGAAGCCTGTTCCGGCGACGGCATCATCAAGATCGAGATGCAGTTCCTGCCCGACGTATATGTGCCCTGCGAGGTCTGCCACGGCAAGCGTTACAACCGCGAGGCGCTGGAGATCCAGTACAAGGGCAAGAGCATCGCCGACGTGCTGGACATGAGCGTCGAGGAAGCGATGCAGTTCTTCGACAACTTCTCGTCGATCCGCAAGAAGCTGCGCACGCTGTGGCACGTCGGCTTGGGTTATGTCAAACTTGGTCAACCTGCGACCACCCTCAGCGGCGGCGAGGCGCAACGCGTCAAGCTCAGCAAGGAGCTGAGCCGCGTCGCGACCGGACGCACGCTCTACATCCTCGACGAGCCGACCACCGGCCTGCACTTCGCCGACATCCAGAAGCTGCTGCGCGTCCTGCACAGCCTGGTGGACAAGGGCAACACCGTCGTAGTCATCGAGCACAACCTGGATGTGATCAAATCGGCCGACTGGTTGATCGACCTGGGACCGGAGGGCGGCGACAAGGGCGGCCACATCCTGGTCGAGGGCACGCCGGAGACCGTCATGGCCACCGAGCGCAGCTACACCGGCCAGTTCCTGAAGCACGTGCTGGCCGGCAAGGAAGCCAGGCAGCCGTCAGAGGTCATCGCGGAGATGGAAACGGTCCACTGACCCGCTGACCCGCGCAACCACACTCGGCCGGAAAATCGACAGGATTACAGGTTCTCCTGATCTCGACCGAACAACGTTATGACAACCACGCCGCCGAACTCGTTTCATCCGCTGACCCGCGCCGAGTGGCGGGCGTGGCTGGAACAAAACCACGCCAACGACGAGGGCGTCTGGCTGATCACATTCAAGAAGGCCACCGGCAAGCCGCGCATCGACTACGAGGATGCGGTGGAGGAGGCGCTCTGCTTTGGCTGGATCGACAGCAAGCCGCGCAAGCTGGACGACCAGCGGTCGATGCTGTGGTTCGCACCGCGCAAGCCCGGCAGCGGCTGGTCGCGCCCCAACAAGGAGCGTGTCGAGCGCATGCTGGCCGCCGGCCGGATGGCGCCGGCCGGCCTGGCCAGGGTGGAGGCAGTCAGGATCGACGGGTCGTGGACGGCGCTGGACGCCGTCGAGGCGCTGGAGATCCCGCCCGATCTGGAAGCAGCCTTTGCTGGCGAAGCAACCGCGTGGGAGAATTTCGAAGCCTTTCCGCGCTCCGCCAAGCGCGGCATCCTGGAGTGGATCGCAAACGCCAGGAAACCGGAAACGCGGGCGCGGCGCATCGATGAGACGGTGACACTGGCGAGTGACAACATCCGGGCCAACCAGTGGCGCCGCTAGACCAGACAGTCAACAAGGAGGAATCCATGGCCGAACTGAAGACACAGAAAAACGACGCCAGTGTGGACGCGTTTCTCAACAGTGTGGAGAACGACCGCAAGCGGGAAGACAGCTTTGCGCTGCTGGAGATGATGAAGGAGGTGACCGGAGAGGAGCCAAAAATGTGGGGCGACAGCATCGTCGGCTTCGGCGAGTATCACTACACCTATGCCAGCGGGCGGGAGGGCAACTGGTTCGTCACCGGCTTTGCGCCGCGCAAGCAGAACCTGACGCTCTATATCATGGCCGGCTTCGACGAGTACGATGCGCTGCTGGACAGGCTGGGCAAGCACTCCACCGGCAAGTCGTGTCTCTACATCAAGCGGTTGGAGGATGTGGACAAGACCGCACTGCGGGAGCTGATCGCGGCCTCGGTGCAGCACATGGCCGAGACCAACCCAACCAGTTAACCTGCCGCCGCGGGTCCAGTCAAGCAGGTATCGGATGTTAGCACACCTGATCGGCAACAGCAGCCAGGGCGTTGTCGCCCTGCAATGGATCGAGTATGCCGCCATTGGGGTTGAGGTCCTGGCGGTCGCGATCATCGTCATCGCGATTGTGGTCTCCACAGCGCGCTACCTCTACCAGTTGATCCGCCGCCAAAGCGTTGAAACCCGCTATGATGTTTACCGGGCAAGCCTGGGACGGTCCTTGCTGCTTGGCCTGGAGATACTTGTCGCTGCCGACGTGATACGCACGGTGGCGCTGGAGGCGACGCTGGAGAGTGTCGCGGTCCTGGGCATGCTGGTGCTGATCCGCATCTTCCTGAGCTGGTCGCTGGTGGTCGAGATCGAAGGACACTGGCCCTGGCGAAAGAAAGCTGACCAGGAAACACCCTCAACCGAATAGATGTGCTGCTCCGGAAAGGGCGTCTGGTTTGACAAGAAAGTGGTTACACCATACCATTGTGGTATGAAAATCAAGACATCAATCACACTCTCTGAAGAGCTCATCGACGCCATAGATCGGCTGCCTGATGCGTACCGCAACCGGTCTTCGTTTCTCGAGCTGGCCGCCTGGTCGTTCATTGAAAAGCTGCAGCACGACGAACAGACCCTGCGCGATATCGAGATTATCAACCGTCGCGCCGATCAACTGAACGCCGAGGTCATGGAAGCGCTGGCATATCAGGTGCCGGTATGAGACGCGGCGACATCTATCGCGTTGCCAGGCCGCCGGGCAACGATCCGAGGCAACATCGCTTCTTCGTAGTTGTCAGCCGTCCTGCGCTGATCGAATCGCGCTTTTCAACCGTTATTTGTGCTCCGGTCTACACCTCTCACGATGGCCTGATGACCCAAGTCGAGGTCGGTGTTGACGAAGGTCTGCGCCATGACAGCAGCATTCACTGTGATGCTCTCATGAGTCTGCCAAAATCGATGCTGACCAATTACGCCGGCAAACTCTCTCGCCCGAAGCTCCAGGAACTCGACCGGGCACTCCTCATGGCTTTGGATCTGGACACCAATCGGGCGAAGTGATCGTTTCTTGTGCCCACTCTCATCCCTGCCATCACCAACGCAGCCGGCGAGCGGCTGGGCTCACGGCTGGACCTGCCGCTGGAGGGCAGCCCGCTGGCCTACGCCATCTTCGCCCACTGCTTCACCTGCACCAAGAACATCAAGGCCGCCGCGCACATCAGCCGCTCGCTGACTCGCCAGCGCATCGCGGTCCTGCGCTTCGACTTCACCGGTCTGGGCGAGAGCGAGGGCGACTTCAGCGAGACCAACTTCACCTCCAACGTCGCCGACCTGCAGGCCGTCGCCAGCTACCTGGCCCGTGAGTTCGAAGCGCCGCGGCTGCTCATTGGGCACTCGCTGGGCGGGTCAGCCGCGCTGCAGGCCGCCTGCGTCATCCCGTCGATCCAGGCGGTGGTGACCATAGCCGCGCCCTTTGAAGCCTCACACCTGACAGGCTTGCTGGCCGACGCCAAACGCCAGGCCGACGCATCCGGCGAGACGCGTGACCATCGGCGGTGCGACGTTTCGCCTCAAGAAGCAGTTCTTCGACGATCTGGAACGCACCAACATGCAGCGCGCCATCCACAACCTGGGACGGGCGCTGCTGGTCCTGCACTCCCCGCGACAACACCGTGGACATAGAGAACGCAGCGGAGATCTTTGCCTGCGCTCAACACCCCAAGAGCTTTGTTTCCCTCGACAGCGCCGACCACCTGCTCTCCGATCAGCGCGATTCGTGGTACGCCGGCGATGTCATTGCGGCCTGGGCCAGCCGGTACCTCGCCCCATAAAGCGCGGACGCCGCCTGCACCTGCGGTACGGCTAGGACCGCCTGCGGCCCGCTTCCCGCGCTCCTTCTCCAGCTCCAACCGCAGCCGCTCGATCTCCAGTTGCTGGCGCTCCACTTGCAGCTTGTAGGATGCCGAGTCGCGCACTCTCCTTGCGCCAGGCCAGCCAGGTGGTGGAAACGAAGCCGGCCAGCGAGATTGTCGCGGTCATGACCGTTAAGCCCAGCACGGCGCGGATCGTCCACCAGGTCGCCGCTGAACCCGCGCGCGTCCGCCTCCCACGTCAGCAGCACGGCGCCCGCCGACACGAGAAACGTGACCGCAAACACCGCCATCAAGATGACGTAGCGGCTCCCCGGCGTCTGGTTTGTCTTGTCAGTGTCCATCGATACCTCGCGCGTAACGGCGTGTCAACACTCTGGATTGTGGCGCAGGCATCCTGGCATGAACAGAGCCTCGCTCGGGCCGGTCTTCGCGAAGCACCCCGGAGTGGGTCGACCGTGCCACTTCCATTTTCATCCATCCAAGAGCCTTAGCCATCATTCCAGCCGAATTCGCGGGTTGAGCGCCGCGTACAGCAGGTCGGCGCCCAGGTTCGCCAGCGCAAACACCAGCACCGTGAGGAGTGTGATCGCCTGCATCAGCGGCAAGTCGCGCCGGTCGATGGCAAACGTCATCAGGCGGCCCAACCCCGGGTAGTTGAAGACGTTCTCGATGACGATCAGTCCGCTGATCAGCCAGCCGAAGCTGATGGCCAGCACCGTGATCGTCGGCAGCAGCGCGTTACGCAGCACATGACGGCCAACCACGGTGCGCCGCGGCAATCCTTTGAGCGTCGCTGTCCGCACGTAACCCTGCCGCAGTTCCTCGATTACGCCGGCCCGGGTCAATCGCGTCACGTACGCCAGCAACACCAGCGTCGCCGTCAGCGCCGGCAACACCAACTGCGGCAGCGCCTCAACGAAGCCGGTCCCCGGGCGTATCGACGAGTTGGCCGGGAACAGGTGCAGCCGCAGCGCCAGCAGATCGATGAGGATCAGCCCGGTGACGAACTCCGGCAGACCCACCACCGCCAGCGAACCGACGCTGATAGTCGTATCCAGCGGCTTGTCGGCCTTCAGCCCGGCCACCACGCCCAAAAACACCGACAACGGCACGGCGATCAGCAGCGTCAGCCCGGCCAGCATCAACGAGTTGCCCGCCCGCTCCAGCACCAGATCGCGCACCGGCAAGCCTGTGCTGTAAGACGTGCCCCAGTCGCCGGTCACGAAACGCCCCAGCCACGACAGGTACTGCACGGGCAGCGGCTTGTCCAGGCCCAGCTCGGCCCGCAGGGCCGCCAGCGCCGGCTCGCTGGCCTCGCGGCCCAGAATCACCCGGGCAACGTCACCGGGCAGCCACTGTGTCACAACGAAGACGATCAGCGACGTGATCAGCAGCGTCAGCAACAGGAACCCGAGCCGGCGGGCAACGTAGCGGCTCATCGACCGGCACCACTCATCTCACGCCGCAGCCGGCCGTTTTGTTCGGCAATCACCTGCACGGCGGCCAACTCGTCAGGCGCGATGTGGCAGCGGTAGCGATGGCCGGGCGCGGCCTCCTGCCAGGGCGGTTCCTGCTCGCGGCAGATGTCGCCGAGCAGGCGCGGGCAGCGGGTGTGAAAGCGGCAGCCGCCCGGCGGATCGATCGCACTGGGCAGGTCGCCGGGGAGCCGGATGGACTCCTCCGTCGCGCCGTCGAGGCGCGGCACGGCCGAGAGCAGCGCTTCCGTATACGGGTGAAACGGCGGATGGAGCACCAGTTCTGTCGGGCCGACCTCGACGATCTGCCCAAGATACATCACCGCGATATCGTCGGCCAGATAGGACACGGCCGCCAGATCGTGCGAGATGAACAGATAGGCGCTGCCCTGCTCCGCCTGCAATTCGGTCAGAAGATTGAGAATGGACGCCTGCACCGAAACGTCCAGCGCCGATACCGACTCGTCCAGGATCAGCACGTCAGGGTTCGACGCAAACGAGCGGGCGATGGTGACCCGCTGCTTCTCACCGCCGCTGAGCTGGCCGGGCGTCCGGTCGAGATAGGCCGGGCTGAGCCGCACCGCCTCCAGCAGCCGCGCAGCCTCCGCCCGCGCCTCGGCCGGCGACAGCCCCATCAGCCGTTGCAGCGGGCGCTGCAGCACATCGCCCACAGTGCGGTACGGGTTGAGCGCCTCGTCCGGGTTCTGAAAGACCATCTGCAAGCGGCGCAGCACGGACGCGTCGCGCGCGTCCAGCCCGGGCGCCAGCACGATGTCGAACAGCGTCACCTCGCCGCCGGTGCGCTCCGCCAGCCCAACGACGCAGCGCGCCGTGGTCGTCTTGCCGCTGCCGCTCTCGCCCACCAATCCCAGCGTGCGCCGGGGGGCAACGTGCAGCGAGACACCGTCCACCGCGTGGACCTGGCGGGCCGACGTGCGCCGCAGCATCTCAGCCAGCGAGCGCCGGACGGGAAAGCGCTTGACCAACCCGGTCATCGCGAGCGCGCTGGCATCCCCGGGGGCGTCGTTCTGCACCACAATCGTGGCCGGCCGCGCCGCGCTTGCGCTCACCTCGCCTGCGGCGATCTCGCGCCAGCGATGGCAGCGCACAAGGCCGCCATCTGAAGTCTCCTCCAGCTCAGGACGGACGTCGAGGCAGGGTTGCTGCGCAAGGTGGCAGCGCGGCGCGAAGACACAGCCGGCCGGCAGCGCATCCAGCCGCGCGATATTGCCGGCAATCGGCAGCAGCGGGTCGACGCCCGCCCGCTGGCCGACGCGCGGTACGCTGTCCAGCAGACCCGCGGTGTAGGGATGCAGCGGCCGGAGGCGCAGCTGCTGCGTGGTCAGATCCTCCACCATCTCGCCGGCGTAGAGCACGGCCACCCGGTCGCACAGAGTGGCTACGACTCCCAGGTTGTGCGACACGTAGAGGATGGCGGTTCGGTGGTCCTGCACCAGGTCGCGCACGAGATCGAGGATGGCAGCCTCGGTGGTCACGTCGAGGTTGGTGGTCGGCTCGTCCAGGATCAACAGGCTCGGCTGCCTGGCCAGCGCCATGGCGATCAGCACCCGCTGCTGCATCCCGCCGCTGAGCTGGTGCGGATAGCTGGCCGCGACCCGTTCGGGATCGGTGATGCGAACCTGGCGCAGTTGTTCGAGAGAGCGCGAGCGAAGCTCTTGCCCCGTCTCGCCACCGTCACGCAACGCCTCGTCAAGCTGATCGCCGATGCGCAGCGACGGGTTCAGCGACGCCCCCGGATCCTGCGGCACCAGCTTGATCTGGTCGCGCCAGACCTGCTGCATCTGCTCGCGCGGCAGGGTTGCCAGGTCTTGCCCTGCCAGCCGGACTGCGCCGCCGGTGATCTGGCCGTTTTCAGGCAGGTACTGCATCACCGCCAGCGCCAGCGTGCTCTTGCCCGAGCCGCTTTCGCCGACCAGCCCATAGGCCTGGCCGGCCGCAATAGAAAGGCTGACGTTGCGCACGGCGGCGAGCGACTGCTGGCCGCGCCGGTAGGCGACCGTCAGGCCGTCGACTTGCAGCACCGGCGGCGAGGGCTTGTTCATCAGCTTTGCCTGCCCGGCAGCAGGACGCGCTTCAGGCCGTCGGCCGCCAAATTGACGCCGACCACGAGCAGCGCAATGGCTGCGGCCGGAAACCAGAGCGCCCAAGGGGTCAGCGAGACGTACGGGCGGGCCTGGCTGACCATCAGCCCCCAATCCGGGTTGGGCGGCTGCACGCCGACGCCGAGAAAGCCCAGCGACGCAACCAGGAAGATGGCGTAAGAGAAGCGCAGGGCGGCTTCCACCGTCAGCGCGGGTGTGACCGAGGGAAAGATGTCGCGGCGGACGATGGCGGACGTGCTCTCGCCCTGCACGCGCGAGGCCTCCACGAAGCCCTTCTGCTTGGTAGAGAGCACGACGCTGCGCACCACCCGCGCCACGATGGGAACGTAGACGATGACCAGCACAACCAGCACGCTGTTGCGCGACGGGCCGACCACGCCCAGCAGCAAGAGGGCCAGCAGCAGCGCCGGCAGCGCCAGCAGGCTGTCGAAGAGGCGAAACGAGATCTCGTCCACCCAGCCGCCGCGGTAGGCGCTGAACATGCCGACCAGCGTGCCGATGACCACCGCGATCAGCGTCCCCAGCCCGGCCAGCGCCAGAATGTCGCGCGCGCCCAGCACGACGCGGCTGAACACGTCGCGGCCCAGATGGTCGGTGCCGAAGAGATGCTGCAAGGAGGGCGCCTGGCGGGCTGCGCCGGCGATCTGCTCGGTCGCGCTGTACGGGGCAATCAGCGGGCCGAAGAGGGCCATGAAGAAGAACACCAGCACCAGCGTCGTCCCCAGCGCGGAGGATGGGCGCGCATATAGCTCGCGCAGTAAACGTCCGGCGCGGCTGAAGCCAGCCGGCAGGCTGCGCCGCCGATCCTGTGAAACAAGGGAGGCGGGATCAGACCCGCCTCCTGCAGTGTAGCCATCCATCATGAGATCGACCTGATGCGCTGGCTCGGTCGGAGACCGGCCAGAGCCGAATGCTTGCTCTGGCCGGTCTCCGACCGAGCCAGCGGCCAGCTATCAACCCGCTACTCGAGCAGCGCAACTACACAGGCTACTGCGCCGGCGTGATGGCCGCCAGATCGGTGCGGCCGGCGAAGGCTTTCATGTTGAAATTGGCGAACTGGTCGCTGATCGCGCCCAGTTGGGCGAAGAAGTAGGGCACGATCACCGGGCCGCGCTCGACCAGGATGCGCTGGATATCCTTGTAGGCCCGAATGCGCGCCTGCTCGTCGAGCGTGGTCCCGGCGGTGGCGGCCAGTTGGTCGAGCTCTTCGTCGCAGAAATGCGACTCGTTCCATTTGGCGTCGCACACCAGCATCACGTCCAGGTAGAACTGCGGATAGGGCCGCGAGCCCCAGCCGGTGATGCCCAACGTCGCGCCCAGCCAGTTTTGGTCCGGGTTGTCGCTGCCGTAGTAGACGCTCTCAGGGATCGACTTGATATCGACGTTGATACCGGCTTCCTGCCACTGCTGTTGCAACACCTCGGCCAGCGCGACGCGGTCGCCCGATTCGGGCACATACAGGTCCAGCGACAGGCCGTCTCCATAGCCGGCGTCGGCCAGCAGCTCGCGCGCCCTGGCCACATCGCGCGCCGGCGCGACTGCTTCGGTGCTGTAATAGTCGGCGTAGAGCGGGCCGATGGGGCTGTCGTTGCCCACCGCGCCCAGCCCCAGGGTCACCGTGTCGAAGATCGCCTGGCGGTCGGTGGCCAGCTTGAACGCCTCGATGACGCGTGGGTCGTTGCCCGGTTCGCGGTCGGCCCGCAGCCGCACCAGGTCGAAGCCGTTGGTCGGGATCGACGAAGTGACGATGCCCGGCTCGTTCTGGAGCGACAGGAAGAGCGGCGTCGCCATGCGCATGGCCAGATCGACCTGGCCGCCCTTCAACGCATCCACCGCTGCCGTCTGGTCGGCGAAGAAGATGAACTCCAGCGCGTCCACGCCCGGCTTGCCATCAACGAAATACGCGTCGTTGGCGGCCAGTTCCATGCGATTCTCAGGACTGTAGCTGACGACGGTGAAGGGGCCGCTGCCGTTGAAGTCGGCCGTCGGGTCCTCCGTACCGGCCTTGATGACCAGCGCGTGGTTGTCGCTGAGGTTGTACTGGAAGAACGGATCGGGCTGCGCCAGTGTGAATACCACCGTCTTGCTGCTGGCCGGGTCGGCGTCCTGCGGAGCCGCAATCGAGACGATGTTGCTGTACAGATCGGCGGTCGGCAGCCCGGCCCCGGGATCGCGCAGCCGGTCGAAGGTGTAGATCACGTCCGCGGCCGTCACAGGCGAGCCGTCGTGAAAGGTCGCGTCGGGCTGCAGCTCAACGGTGTACGTCAGGCCGTCGTCGCTGGCGGTGACCGTGCGGGCCAGCCGCGGCTGCAGGCGGTTGTTCTCGTCCACATCCACCAGATAGTCGTAGACCGCGTTCAGGATCGCGATCTCGCTGTCGGAGGAGGCGAAGGCCGGATCGAGCTGTACCGGTGCTTCGGTGGCGACCCGCAGCGTGCTGGGCGCGGCCGGCTGCGGGGTCGTGGAGGCAGCATCGCCGCCGGCAGGTTCGGCCGTTGGGCTGCCTGCCGGTGGCGGAGCGGCGCAGGCACTGAGCGCCAACGCCAGCAGGATGATGGCTACCAACACAAGGTAGCCGCGCGCTGAAGTTGTGGCGGGATTGCTTGTCTTCATGGAATGGTGAATTCTCCTCTTCGCTTGAAACCCGTAACAGGGCGATTCTTACGTTGGATAGGTTCCCTGATTTGAGCGCCGAAATCTGACGGGCATATGCTACCACTTCCCCGAAGAAAGACCAAACGCGTTGTTCGCTGAACGCGCGTTGACCAGGTGACAGTCACCTTCGGAAAGTGACTGTCACCCAAATCCGGTCGCTTCCCGGCCGGCTAACGAATTCGGCGCAGCGCGGCCTGGGCAGCCCAGTATCCGCACATGCCGTGGACGCCGCCGCCCGGCGGCGTGGATGAGGAGCAGAGGTAGATCTGCGGGTCGGGCGTGGTGTAGGGAACGGGGCGGATCGCTGGCCGCGTGAACTGCTGGCGGAGATCCTGCACGCCGGCGTTGATGTCACCGCCGATGTAGTTGGGGTTGTAGGCTTCCATCGCTGCCGCGCTGCGGGTGTGGCGGGCGAGAATGCGCTCGCGAAAGCCGGGGGCGAAACGCTCGATCTGCGCCTCGATGCGTTCGGTCATGTCCACCGTCGATCCGCTGGGGACGTGGCAATAGGTCCAGACGGTGTGCTTGCCAGCGGGCGCGCGGCTGGGGTCGAAGAGGCTTTGCTGCGCCAACAGCACGAAGGGATGCTGCGGATGCTGGCCCTGCCAGACCGCCCGCTCCCCCGCGGCGATCTCGGCCAGCGTCCCGCCGACGTGAACGGTGCCCGCCCGCGCGCAGTTCGGGTCCGTCCATGGGATCGGACCGTCCAACGCAAGGTCGAGCTTGAAGACGCCGGGACCGTAGCGAAAGTGTCGCAGCTGGCGGATGTAGCCCGACGGAAGGCGCTCGCCGGCGATCTGCAACAGTTGCCTTGGCGTTATGTCAAACACGTAGGCGTCGGCGGCCGGCAGTTCGGCCAGCCGCTGCACGGTCCAGCCGGTCACCAGGTCGCCGCCCAGCGAGCGCAGATAGCCAACCAGCGCGTCGGTCACCTGCTGGCTGCCGCCCGCGGGGATCGGCCAGCCGACGCCATGCGCCAGCAGCCCCAGCGTGACGCCGAACGCTGCGCTCAGGGGGCGCTCCAGCGGAATGATCGAGTGGCAGGCCAGCCCGGCTAACAACGCCCGCGCCCGTTCAGCCTTGAAAAGATTGCGCGCAAGCGCGCTGGCCGGCAGCACCGCCGACGCGCCGAAGCGGGCATACAGCAGCGGATGGCGCGGCACGCGCAGCGGTCCCAGGATGTCGCCCAGCAGGTCCTCCCAGCTCTCAACCAGCGGCTCCATCAGCAGCCGGTAGCGGTCCGCATCGACGCCCAGCCGGGCGGCCGTTGCGTCGAGCGATCGCTCGACCAGCACCGCGCCTGCCTCGCCCGTGTCCAGCGGGTGCGCCAGCGGCGCGTCGGGCTGTATCCAGCGCAGGCCGAATCGCTCCAGCGGCAGGCTGCGGAAGAAGGGCGACGCCATACCCAGCGGGTGCACCGCCGAACAGGGATCATGGATGAAGCCGGGCAGAGTCAGCTCTTGCGAGCGCAGTCCCCCACCAACGGTCTCTTTGCCCTCGATGACCAGCACCGAGCATCCGGCCTGGGCGAGGGTAATCGCCGCCGCCAGCCCGTTGGGGCCGGAGCCGACGACGACGGCATCATAGTGTTTTGTCATAGAGGCGTGCAGTCGCCGTGAAGAGTCTTGCTAACGATACGGTTGGGTGTTCGGGATGAAACGTGAAACGGAAAACGTGACTGCCACGAATCAGGTTTCACGATGTCACGTTTCACCATGTCACGTTTCACGATGCCCCTGACACAAACAATCAGGATGGCATTCACTGTGCTGCGGCATTGCTGCTGCCAAAAAGCCGTCTGACAGCGCGCACGGGCGCGTTGAGCGTTGTGCGGATCACGGCGTTGTGGCGTACGTTGGAGGCGCGCCCCCATTGCAGGCGGTTGTCGACACAGACCTTTTTCATCTCAACCTCTGCGGTGACGCCGTAGTTCGCCGCCAGTCCGGTCAGCACGTGGCGCCAGATGCGCTCCTGCTGCGCGCCGCCGCCCATGAAGCGGAAGCCGAACTCGTACACCGGATCGTTGGCCCGCGCCAGGGACTGGATCTGGGCAACGGTGACGCCGTCCTCGTCGTAGGCGCTGAAGGTGTTAAAGCCCGATTCGGGATGGCCGTCAGGCGTCATCACCGAGAACGCCTCGTCGTCGGCGTAGAGGATCAACACGCCCGTCGAAACCGGCATGCCGCCCGGCATCCCCGGCAGCGTCGCGTTGATCAGCAGCACCTCGCCCGGCTTGACGCCGGTCAGGCTGGGGTAAAAGCGACTGTCGTCGGGCATCAGGTTCGGCAGGTTAGCTTTCCACCAGGCAACCACGTCCTGCGGCGTCACCTCGGCGCCCGTCAGCGGCACGCGGTAGGTCTTCTGCCATAGCTGGCCAAAGCCTTGCAGCGGCCCGGTCAACCCGCGTCCGTCCACGTTGAGGTTCATCGCACCCGTGGGCGCCGCATCGACCTTGAGCTTGTCGACCGGCTTGGCCCACGCATCATCTCGGTTCGTTTGCTGTACTGTCTCGTCAGTCATGGTTCATACCTCGTACGGGAAGGAAATCGATGGAAGGGAGGGAAAGAAGGAAAGGGCGCTGGCACGTCTCACCGATCTTGCCCTGTCACCTTGTCACCCTATCACCACCTACGGCGCAGACACCGCCTCAGCTTCCGTGTCATAGATGCCGATGGCCTCGTTCAGCCGCGTCAGCGCGAAGATCTGCTTGTAGTGGTCGCTGAGGCCGTAGGCGCGCAGCTTCTGCTTGTTGCGCTGGGCACGGATCAGCAACGTCACCAGGACGCCGATACCGGAGCTGTTCATGTACTCCAAGCCGGTAAAATTCATGACGATGACCTTGACGCCGTCCTGGCTGGCCTGGTTGAAGGCCGCTGAAAGCGCATCGTCGGCCGCGGCGTTGACCTCGCCGACGATATCGATGACACTGGCGCCGTTGACACGGCGAACACTCGTAGTGATGTTGGCGGTTGGCATTGACTGGTCTCCCTATTTGCTACGCGGCTGCGAGAGCTGCAGCCTCGTCCGGATAGATACTCATGAAATCGGCCAGGCGGGTGATCCTGAAGATCTCCTGGTAATGTTCGCTGAGGCCGGCTGTCACCAGCGGCAGGTGCGCCTTGCGCGCCTGGGCCAGCACGCCCACGATCAGCGCGATGCCGGTGCTGTTGATGTAATCGACGTCGGCGAAGTTGAGCAGCAGCCGGTCAGCCGGCGACGAGGTCGCCTCGGCGTAGGCGCTGTTGAGGGACTGCTCGGCCGAACCGTCCATCACGCCGCTCATCTCGACGATGGCCGTGCCGTCCTGCCGCCGAACGGATGCCTGGAACTCGCTAAACCCTGAAGCCATAGTGGACTCCTATTGAAAGTTCATGATCAACTCGACCGTGTGATGCAGATCATCGCTGGTCACACGCATCTCGTCAACCATGTTCTGGATCAAGAACAGGCCCCAACCGCGCGGCGATTGCAACCCGGCTAACTTGGCGTCGAGATCTGGCGCCTCTGCCTCGCGGATGAACTGGCCGCCGCCCTGGTCGGTAATCGTAACCGACAAGGCGTCGTCCGACCGGCAGACGCGCACCCGCACCGGGATCTCGGCGCGGTACTTGTTGCCGTGCTCCATCCCGTTCATGGTTGCCTCGGCCACCGCGGTCTTCAGCCGTTCGACGCGGTCGGCGGCAAGCGGCGTGCCGGCGGCGATCTGGGCCACCCGCTCCATGGCGATGCGCTCGTTGCCGACCGCGCTGGGCACCTCGAACTCATCCAGGACCTGCCAGCCGGGTTCGACGGCGCGCATGCCGGCGGCCGCCTGCCGCAGATACTCCAGCGTCACCATGGTCACGTCGTCCTCCTGCTCCCAGCCGGGACCGGTAAAGGCACCCAACTGGTCAAGCACGAAGCGCACCAGATCGGGATCGCCCGGGTAGTTCTCCATCAGGGCGTGCATGCGCGGGAAGCCGAACATGTCGCCGTCAGGGGCATGCGCCTCGGCGATACCGTCGCTGTAGAACAGCACTGTGTCGCCCGGTTTGAGTATGATCTCCCGCTCTTCGTAGCCCATGCCGCCCAGCAGCCCTAGCGGCATGCCGGTGGCCCGCATCTCGTGGACCCCGTCGGCCGTGCGCACGTAGGGCAGATCGTGCCCGGCGTTGGCAAAGTGCAGCCGGCCCGTCTTCGGGTCGAGAAGGGCGTAGAGACACGTGACGAACATCTTGGGCGGAATGTCCTCCACCAGCAGGTCGTTGACGCGCTCCAGCACGGCGCCGGGCGACTCCAGCCGCTCGGCAGCCGAGCGCAGCATGGTGCGCGTGGTTGCCATCACCAACGCCGCCGGCACACCCTTGTCGGTCACGTCGCCCACCACCAACCCGATCCGCCCGTCGTCGAAATAGTGAAAGTCGTAGAAGTCGCCGCCTACCTGCCGCGCCGGCTGGTAGTAGGCAGCGACATTGAAGCCGGGCAGCCGCGGCAGTTCCTTGGGCAGCAGCGTCTGCTGGATCAGGCGGGCGACCCGCAGCTCCTGCTCCAGGCGCTCACGGTCGCGGGCCTCGATCTGCTGCTGGCGCACCAGTTGGGCAACGCGCACGGCCGGCGCGGCCTGCGTGGACAGGTCATTGAGCAGCTTGCGATCGTCGGTGCTGTACTCCTGCTCGCTGAGCCGCTGGCCCAGGTTGACGATGCCGATCAACTCGCCCTGGCTGACCAGGGGGACCACCACCGCCACATCGGCTGCCCGCAACGCATCCAGCGCGGGCGATTGCAGGTTCAGCCGCCCCAGCTCCACAGGATTGGAAGCGTTCTGCAGGTATGCCAGCAGCGGATCGGTGGGAGCGATGTCCACATCGACGTTGATCACCTCGACCACAGCCTGCTGCGCAACCGGCGCAACAACCGTGCTCGGAGCGGCCACCTCTTCTGTATTCTTGTTCTTCTTGCGCCACCGCGATGTTATGCTTGCCATATGGCCCCATTCTAGACGGCGACCGTCTCGAAATCGTTACGAAAAGCGTTACGAACGAAGAAACTATACCCGAATCTCAGGTTATTCTATCATGCGTGCAGATACCCAGCGCTGCGCAATGGAGTCATTGTTCAGCATACACGCTGCTTCTGCTGCCCACATAGCCGTGTTATAATGGCCTCATCTCGGAGAGAGACCGGAATACCGAACATGGAGTGAATACGCTTGTCGTCTCGTTACCAGCCAGATGTACGATTGGATACCCAAGATGCGCGACATCCGCAGTTGGTGGTGGCCGTGCCGCTGGATCAGACAGAATCAGCGTGCAGCGCCATGGCAAAGCTGGCAGAGAACCTTGCGCCAGGCGCATCGGCGCGCGAGGTGATACTGGAAGCGCTTCGCACAGCGGCCGCGTGCCATGCGCTTGGCGAATCACCGTCGCTGGGGTAAAATCTCGTACCCATGAACGAATGCGAGTTCTTCATCCCATTGCCGGACGATGCAGCGCTGCGCGTGCGGTATCTGAAGGACCGCGGCCGGATACTGCGCTTTGTCGTCCAACTGGAGGTGCTTATCGAGCGCGACTGGAGGCCTATCGTACGCTACGACAACGCCCATCAGTTCGTTCATCGAGACGATCTCAAGCCTGATGGCTCGCAAATCAAGACGCCACCGATGGCCTTTGCCAACAACGAAGACGCCTTCAACTTCGCGCTTCAGGACTTGCGAACGAATTCCCGCTTCTACATTGAACGCTTCGAGCGCTGGAGCACAGAATGAACAAGGAATCATTTGCGGACAAGATCTTCGAGTTGAGCGAACAGTTCAATCGCTACGTCTTCGAGCATCCTGAAGTTCTCGACGGCATTCCTGATAAGGCCGTGCTGGTCCTGCTGGATGCCGACGACCCGGAGTTCAATCAGGCCAACATCGACCTGGCGGAGGCGACTCCGTTACCCGCAGGAGCCAGCGCGTCCACGTCAGAATGAAGAAGCGGGTACGCACGATCCGGCAGGTTCACTGGGAAGCAGACATTCAAGCGCCACAGTTTGTGTGAAGTTCTGGACACGCCAACCGCTAGTTCCGCATTACTGCCCGAGGCTTCATCCGCTCTCGGGCTTTTTGTATCACGCAACCAAACGCTCACCCGCTCCGGCTGCATCGTCTCTGGACGACTCGGAGCAGTTCCGCCGTAAGCGCGTCGAGGTCGGTCTCGTCACGCGGTCAGCGCAAACTGCGCCAGCACCTGCTGGGCGTTGTACTTCTTGCGGAAGAAGCGCCGGTCGATCCAGTCCTGAATGCGCCGGCGCAACGGCGTGAACAGCGCGGCGATGATCAGCGTCGGATCACGACGGCCAGCGGCGATTAGCTCGATACCTGTGAATGTGCCCAGCACCCGTTGCAAGAGAGATCACGCTTCCGAAGTAGACGAGTGCCAGCAGCGCCGTCAACATCGCGTAAATCAGCGTCTTGCGGATGATGATGTCGATATTGTAGAGCCGATAGCGCAGGATAGCGATGGCGATCGCGACCGGCAACGCCAGGATAGCCGCAGTCAGCAGCAGGTTGCCCCAGGCATCGCTGGTAGCATCGGGAGACGTAAGGTAGAACGTCAGCGCATAGGAGACCACCAGGGCGCGCGCCGGCATAGAACAACCACTTGATCTGCTGCGCTCAACAGCCGAACCACGGCGAAAGCGCACAAACAGCGAAGCGACGCTGGAGCCGGCCACCGTCACGAGGCCAACTCCCCAGACGAGCAGGAACGGCCCGTTGACCCACTCCAGGGATGAAACCAACCGGGTTCGGTAACATCCAGGATTCGTCGAATGGGCCAAGCGATGTGACAAGAGAAACTAGGGCAATAAAGAACAAGGCCATGCCCACCGCCAGCCAGTTCACCCATCGCCAGCGCGGGGTCGGCGGCCGCCCGGTGGGAAAATGTAGAAGGGATCAGGAAGATGGCGAAGATGAGCGGTATCCACGCCCAGTTGTCGACCGTTGCCAGCAACCACAGGCCAGGCGTGAACGCCGCCGGCGCCGGCATCATCCCAAGGATCGTCCCTGCCGGAGTATTGCCTGCACCACAAATCCGACCAGTAGCATCAGCCACCGACCCGGTTGCCCGGCTTCCGACTGATGATCACCGCCGCCAGCACGGCATGGCCGACGGAATTCCCACCCCCAAGCCAGCCGGACACCCAGGCGCCCGGCGAAGCAAAGTTCTGCCGCGTTTGAACAGCAACCCGCCCCCGCAACCACTATGACCAGGCCGGCCAGCAGCCAGGCGAGACGTCCGATCGCTTGTCCCGTTTCGATACATTCATATGCCAATCACGTAATTGTTCTAACCGGTCTTTGCTTCACCCGGCGGGAACTGACCGTTCCGCCACTCTCGTTCTTTTCCAACAACACTGGTTACTGGTGATCTCCAGTTTCGTCGTTCGAGCAGCATCGGCGCCGCCATCCGGCCGCAGGGTCGTCTCGGGCAGCGGCTTGACGACGGCGCTGTCAGGCAATCGCAACCGGTAGCGCTGCGCAATGGCGGCCAGGACCAGCGTGGCCTCCATCAGCGCAAAGGTGTTGCCGATACACTGGTGCGGCCCGCCGCCGAAGGGCATGTAGGCGAAGCGCGGCCGGTCGTGCGCCACGTCGGGGTCGAAGCGCTGCGGGTCGAAACAGTACGGTTCCGGCCCCGCAGGCCGGCAGATGGTGCATGATGTAGGGGCTGACGGCGACCGCTGCGCCGGCCGGGATGCGATAGCCGCAGATCACGTCTTCGGCCACCGCCTGGCGGTTGGTGATCCACGCCGGCGGGTAGAGCCGCAGCGCCTCGTCCACCACCATGCGCGTGTAGCGCAGCCTGGGGACGTCGTTGACGTCGGGAGGCGCCCCGCCACCACCTCTGCCAGTTCTGCATGCAGCCTCGCCTCCGCCTCGGGATGGCGTGCCAGCAGGTAGAAGGTCCAGGTCAGGGCCACGGCAGTCGTCTCATGGCCGGCCACGAAGATGGTGACCACCTCGTCGCAGCTGCTTGTCCGGCATCCCCTCGCCCGTTTCCTCGTCGCGCCTCCATCAGCATGGCCAGCAGGTCGTCGTGGCCGGGTTCGCCGGCCGCTTCGGCTGCGCCGGCGTTCGATGATGGCCAGCACCACCTCGTCCACAGTGCGCATGGCCGCCAGCGTGCGCCGGTTGCGCAGCGTCGGCCAGCGCAGCGACGGGTAGAACGGGATCATGAAGCGGAAGTTGATGTCGGACAACAGCACCGTGATCGCCTGGCTGACAGCATGGGTATCCTTGTCCAGCCGGTTGCCAAACATCGTCTCGCTGATGATCGCCATGGTGAGGCCGGTCAACTCGTCGGCCACGTCGAGCGGTTGTCCGGTATCGCTGCGGTCGTCCCAGCGCGCCAGCATCTCCTGTGTGCCGGGTCATGACATCGCCAAATCCGTTGATGCGCCGGCGGTGAAAGGACGGCTGCATCAGCCGCCGCTGGCGCAGCCAGAGGTCGCCTTCGCTGGTGAACAGGCCATCGCCGCCCACCATGCGAATAATGTCAAACAGATCGCCCTTGAGGTAGTTGTGGCGGTTGTCCTGCAAGATGCGCTGCACACCGTCGGGTGGTTGATCTGGTGGAAGGTCACGTTGCCCAGCCGGTAGCGGGCCACATCGCCGTACTCGGCCGCTGCCTGCATCAGGAACGCCAGCGGATCGTGCTGCAACTGCCAGGTGTTGCCAAGCACCAGGTTGCCACGCGGGCCAGCCGCCTCCCGAACCCGGCCATACGTCTGCGCGGTTGAACTCAAGGTTGTGGTAGTCATTGTCGCTCTCCTTTGCCGGTCACTTCGTCACTCGCCCGTCGGCCAACCATTACGAACGCCGGCCTGGGCCGGCCCGCTGTACCTGACGTAGCGTGCTCGATAACCCAGCAACCGGCCAATCGAGCCCAGCAATCCGCCAATCAGCGCATCCTGCACGCCAACTGGCAGACCTGCCGCGTAGACGTCTGTCTCGCGGGCAATACGGCGACCTGCAATGCGCCTGGAATACCTCGATCGTTGACCTTGCCGTCAGCTGCCAGTCCAAACACGGTTTCCCAATATAGTCGAAAGTTGCCGGCCGGGCGGATTTCGGTGACAAAGCGCAGTTCTCCGTCACCGGCGTTCCAGAATGCATGCACCCGATCAGGCGGGATGGTGATCTCCTGGCCAGGCTCGGGTACTCACGGCTGGTTTTCTCGTCTAACGCAACACCCAGGCGACCGGCAGTTACCTTGAACCGCTCTTCGGAAACATGATGGAAATGCAGCGGAATGTTGCGCAGGAGCTCCTCCGGTCGATCCACCACATATTCGAGGCACAGTGGGTCAGTGGCGGACGCAGCAACCGCTGACAGGAACGTCACCCGGTGGCCGATGGCAGGATTGAATAGCGTTCGATGGTCTTCCGACGAAGCGTTGGTCATGTCAACCTCCTGTCTCCTCGTCCCTGTGCCGAGCTTCGCGGCCACCATGTTCAACGAACCGCTGCGGTGTATTGCGTCATCCACACGTAATGTACCACCCATTCGTGTTCTAAGCGTTACGGGAATCGTTACGGAGAGACTCGCATCACGAAACCACGAAGCAGCGCAAAGGCGAGTTTCGCGACCGCGCTGCTCACCGTCTTCGCGTCATTTCGCCTCTTCGCGGTCCAACAACCACACGCTCACGGTCTCCGGTTGCATCGTCTCTTGCACCACACGCACCAGTTCTGCCGTCAACGCATCCAGATCGGTCTCATCGCGGGCAGTGAGAGCAAACTGCGCCAGCACCTGCTGGGCGTCGTACTTCCTGCGGAAGAAGCGATGGTCGATCCCCTCCTGGATGCTGCGGCGCAGCGGCGTGAACAGCGCGGCGATGATCAATGTCGAGACGACGATGGCCAGCGGCGACTGCTCGACGCCGGTCCGCGCCCTAGCGCCTGCTGCAACAAAACGACGCTCCCGAAGTAGACCAATGCCAGCAGCACTGTCAGTACGGCGTAGATCAGCGTCTTGCGAATGATAACGTCGATGTCGTAAAGCCGGTAGCGCAAGATGGCAATGGCAAAAGTGACTCCGATAACGGCAAAGCCCGGGTTGGTCAAACCGCTCAGCACGGAGACGAGAAGTGGATCGGTGATCCACTGAAACGCCAATGGAAAAGTGATCAAGAACAGGAGTATTCCCACCACCAGCCCGCCCACCGCCCACCTCAGTTGCGCCCGGCTGACTGCATCCCGCTGAGTGAAGGCGGAATGGATGAAACTGATGACCGAAGCCAGCATCATGGCCAATGTGGCGAACCACCCCAGAATGCCCCGGTTCAGGATGACCACGGCGATGAAAACCAGTACGCTGATCAGCACCGGTATCAATCCGAGGATAGGGTGGCGTCGAATTGCTCGTTTGGGGTGCGGAAAAGCAGAGCGAAAGCCAGCAAGGCAGGGCCAATCCAAAATGCCCCAGATGACGTAGCTGTAAGAAGAACGTCAGAGCGAAGGCAAATCTGTTGAATTGAGCCGAAAGACCGTCAGGCAACAAACCGCTTAGTACGCTGGCGCCAATAGCCGCGCTCAGAATCAGGAGCGCCTGGGCGCTCGGGGTAGTCGGTCGTCGCCAGAAGGTGAAGCACTACGGCCGTGAAAACAAGAGCACTCACCAGAGCGAAAACATCGGCCAGCGTATTGGCGCTATAACGCCAGAGAGCCATCAGCCTCAATACACCACTGGCGCCCGAACGTCCAGCGTCTGTCCTGCGTGCACAACAGTCATGATCACGTATTGCCCTGCTTGCCAGCCGGGGGTGGGTCGACATACTCACTGGTAGCCGTACCGCGGACAGACCGACCCTCCACCGCCAGCAGCTCATCGCCAGCTTCCAGAGCAGATTCGGCTCCGACCAGATTGACTTCGTATACCCAGTTGGCAGGTGTGATGTCGGTCGTGGACACCGACCAACCGTCGGTGGGCAATGTATAGCGATAGACCAAATTGGCAGCGCTCAGGAGAAGCAATCCCAGAGCGAAGGCGGCCACCATCCACCTGGATCTGGTGAACACATCGCCGGCTTCTCTATCATGGTCCTGCCAAGTCATCGCTCCATCTCCTTGATCCACTCCACCTCGCGCAGCCGTGCACCTTTGGTTCGACCAACCTGGCTGACAGGCTATCATGCCATCGTCCGCCAAACGTTACAGCGTTACGAGACGCATTCGCGCGTCCGTTTTGCACCTCGCGCTGCGCAACCACCTATGCCTCGTTGGTGCGCCGCTGGATCAACTCGACAAGCGGGCTACGCCGTGCTCGGCGCGGATCTTCTCGCCCAGCGCGGCGGCGCGGGCGCGCATTTCAGCATCGCTGAGTGCGGTTCGGATCATACGGCCAACGTGTCGGCCGTCAGCTTCTTTGCGGCGGGAAGATGCACTCCGACACCAAGGTCGGCCACCCGCTCGGCCCAGGCCGGCTGGTCGTTGGGCGCAAACGGAGCGACGAGGCTGGGCACGCCGGCGCGCAGCCCCGCGCCCGTGGTGCCCGCGCCGCCGTGATGCACCACCGCGGCCATGCGAGGAAAGAGCCAGGTGTGCGGCACGTTGTCCACGAACAGCACGTCTCCCGGCGCATCCCGGCGCGCCAGTCCGCCCCAGCCGGTCAGCAGCACGCCCGCTGGCCGCTCAGTTCCAATGCGCGCAGGGCGAGCGTCGTCATCCGTTGGCCGTCCTCGTGGCTCATGCTGCCGAAGCCGATGTAGACCGGCGGCGGGCCGCCGTCCAGGAAGGCCCCAGTTGCCATGAAGGCTGCCAGCCGGGCAGCGCCTCCAGAAACCAGTAGCCAGTGATGTGCTGGTAGGCGTCCCAGTCGGCGGGTGCGCGGGATGACGTGCTTGCTGAAGCCGTAGAGCACCGGCGTCCCGATGCTACGGCTGTACGCCAGCATGTCGCCGAACGACTTCCAGGGCCGCAGCCCCAGTTTCTTGCGCAGGTGGTTGGTCATCGGCGCGCCCATCGCGCTCCACAACATGCGGTCCGTCAGCTTGTGAGTCACGAGGTTGTAGCGCCCGCCCAGCGAAAGCGCCGCGAGCCGAGGAAGAACGACGGATAAGCGCGTCGGCGCCCAGGGGACGGGCGACGCAAAGACGGCCGGAATGCCGCGCACCGCGGCCGCCTCCATAGCGCCGGTCCCGGAAGGGCTTTGGATCACTAAGTCGGCGTCCTGCATTGCCTCCCAGGTCACGTCCTGCGCTTCCGGGCTTTTCCGCATCGCATCGCGCATCAGCCGGATCTGGGCCAGGTAGTTGCGGCCCTTGACAATGGCTTGCGCCTCCGGGCTTTGCAGCGCCGCCTGCACGTTGAACCGCGCCGCGTGCGTTGCCACCCCGTACGACTCGATCCAGTCGCTGAAGCTGTCGGATGTAGCCAGCGTGACCTGGTGCCCTGCGGCTTGCAACCCGACCGCCAGCGCCAGATAGGGTTGCACGTCACCGCCACGCCGAAGGTCGAGATGACTGTCTTCATGTGTCTTCCTTTTTCCACAGGGGCGCTGCACGCTAGGTCTTCGCAGGCGGTGAGCGAGCGTTGCAGCATCGGCATCCAGATGTGCGCCATGCTCACATGCGGGCCGCCGCGGCACCACTCGGTCGACGTAGACGCCCATAGCGGCGCAGAGTCGGTAGTCGTCGAACAGACGCTCCCAGGAATAGCCCCGCACACCCCTCTCGATCAGGCAAGCGTGATATCGTTGGAGGATCGGGATCTCCCACCGCCGGCGCAGCTCGCTGGGCCAGTCCACCACCATGGCATACGCCAGATCGTAGACGCCCAGCCAGGTGGTCAGGCTCCAGTCAAAGGGCTGGCGGTCGATGACGTACACCGGCCGGTCGCCGGCTTGCGGCACCATGATGTTGGTGCAGTTCAGATCGCCGTGAATCAGGGCAAAGCCAACAGCGTCCTGCGCTGCAGGCAATCAACGCCCTACAAGTGCCGGGTGAACACCCCCGCATCAGTTCCGGCCAGTGCGGCTCAGGATTGGTCGGGGAAGTGCCCGACGATGTTGTCCACGCCCGGCTCGGCGACCGCGACGAAGCGGCGGATAAAGTCCGTGTCGTGGACCGGTGCGCCGGCCTCCGCCAGCCCACGCTCGCCCCACCAGCGCATGCAGCGCGGCCAACCCCTCGGCCAGCGCCAGCCCATACGCCAGCGTCGGCACTTTTTCGAGCGCCGTCACGTGGGTGGACGAGAGCGTCCGCCAGCAGCAGGTGATAGCGCTGCTGACCGGTGAGTAGCAACCATCGTAGCAGCGCAGCAGCGGCGCGTCGGGCACGTCCACATAGTCACGGGTGTAGTAGTCAACCTCGGAGGGACCGAAGAACTCGCCATCGCCCAGATCGGTAGCGACCATCTTGAGGAACAGCCGCGCCGGCTGCTCGCCCTCGGCATCGCGGCGTAGCGCAGCCGCAGCGTGCTGCTGGTGGACCAGTTGCCACTCCCCGCGGCCGCGTCGAACGCCGCCACCGCGCCGCGCGTCAGCGCACCGCTGCGACGGAGAACGGCAGTGAGCCACGCGGGTGTAACGTGGTCGATGCTGGCGATTACGATTTCCGCCATGATGATCTTTCCTCGGACATTTGGTTACCAGATCCGTCCTCCCTGGCATTCTATCGTCAACAGAGATCAAGGTCAGGACGGGCGTATCATGGAGTTGCAGGACCATGATCCCGGTTTGCTCGGGTGTTGGGACCAACCCATGGTCGCTGCGGCCGGCCAGTGGGCCGCGCCAAGTTGCCAACCCAGCCGATGATAGAAGCCTGCTATCTCCCGTTTCGAGAACAGGCTATCTCGTGGGTTCGGGCAACCCGCGGGCCAGTCGCCGCATGACCGCGCTGCCGCACCGCGTCCTTGCAACTCCGGCAAAGTGGCGACGGCATCGACGTAGGCAGTCCGCAAAACCGGTTGCCCGGCCGGCTGCAACCAGCGTGTGGACACCACCGCATGGCTCGCCAGTTGCCCGCCCCAGTAGGCGAGCACATGCCAGCCGCCCGACTGAACGTAGCTGAACAGGTTGCGGAAGTCCTCCTCCCCATCCCGGCAACACACGCCTCGACAATGGCTGCCCGCGTTGCAGCGTCAGATCCTCGGTCAGGGCAGATGCCAGCACAGGCGCTGGTCATATCGACCCTCCTGGCTATCCGTGCCACGACCGGGATCGATAAGCCACGCTGACGTGCTCCGGCTGCATTGTCTCCTGATACACCTGCACCAACGCCCCGTCAACGTCCAGGTCAGTCTCGTCCGCGCAGTCCGCGAACTGTGCCAGCACCCGCTGGGCATCGGTATTTCTTGCGGAAGAAGCGGCGGTCGATCCAGTCCTGGATACGGCGGCGCAGCGGCGTGAACAATGCGCGATGATCAGCGTCGAGACCACGATTGCCAGCGCCGACTGCTGCCCGGTGAGCTGGGATAATATGCCGGAGAGCAGGATGACGCTGCCGAAGTAGACAAGCGCCAGCACGGTTGTGAGGATAGCATAGACCAGAGTCTTGCGGATGACGAGGTCGATGTCATATAGCCGGTATTTGAACACAGCCAGTCCCATCGCCAGCGGCAGGCCCAACCAGAAGGTCGCCAGCACAATGAGGTAGAACCAGCCGTTGAAGATGGCCGGATAGACACTTTGCCCGATTGTTTCGACGCCGAGGAACAGGAATCCTGAGATGGCGAAAAAGAAAGCGAGCCACTTGATCTGCTGGCGCGCCTCGCCGCTGGAACGTCGCCACCGCAGCAGAACCGAGACGATTCCCGCCATAAACATCACCATGATAATGAAGTCAAGGTTTTGCCTGAGACTTGCCATCCATGTCGAACCAGGCAGATCCAGCGCCAGCGGATTCTCGATCCACTGCCTGCCAAATGAATCCACCCTCAGCTGACTGGTCAACACAGCCCGCAGTGGATTCAGCAGGAATATCAACCCCACTCCCGCGAGGCCTAGCGTCCGCCAGCGAGGTGACACGAAGCGGCCGTCAGGAAACAGCCAAGGCATCAAAGCCAGGCACAGAAACCCATATAACTCGATTAGCCGGGCAGTCCAGACGGCATAATCGCTTCCCGGTAGGATCACTCGTGCCTCGAATCCACAAAGACCATAGCTGTCTGCAAATAAGGCCAAACCCATGGCGGTGGCGTAGAGATTGGCTAGCCAGCCAAAGCGGTTTTCGGGTCGAAACGTATTGATCAACGTCCCCAGGAGAGCGAAGGCAAGAATATTCAGTGGCAACATCATTGTGCCAAAAGCCAGAGCTGGCTCCGCGTGGGTCGGATCGATCAGCACCCGGCAGCCAACAGCCTGCAGCACCACCGTGGCAACGACTGTCAGCACCGCAAGCATCAGAAGAAGCCAGGAAATCACGCGAGCCAGCCGATGTCGGCTGGCGGCGTTTGGGGTGGTTGGCGCTATCATATCAGTCAATCTTTCGCGGTTGATTGTGAGAATATGCCGGGTTGTATAGCGCAGCTTGCAGAGGCCGGCTAAATCCACGGTACCATGCCGGCACAACGAAAACGTTACGAAACAGTTTCACTGTGCAACCGGATTGGATCCCTGTGACGTTTTCTCAAGTCAACTCGACGGCGTCCGGCGCACGGCGTGTTGGTTGATCCTCCGTGCGCCGGAATGCTCATCGAAGCTTTCCAGGGCTGTTTACGACCTGCGCAGGACGTAGACGGTCGTGCGGTCCTTGGCTGCGGCGTAGATGTTGTCATCGCCGTCGATGGTCATGGCCAGCAGCAGGGGCGTTGGCTCGCCGCTGTCGGCTTCCGGGAACCAGGCCCCTTGGAACACGCCGTCGGCATCAAACTTCTGGATGCGGCCGGTGTGGTCGGACACGTACACGCCATCCTGGCTGTCGATCACCAGCAGCATGGGCGTGTCGAACTGGCCATTGCCGGCGCCCTGGCTGCCCCATTGACCGATCACCTGATTGTCTTCGTCCATCTTGAAGACAAGGTTCTGAAAGGCCAGCGGTACATAGCGAGTTCCCTGGCTGTTCACCGCGGTCTCGCCGGCGGCTGAGATGGCGCCGATGAAGTTGCCATCGAGATCGAACTGTTGCACCCCTGAGAAGTCCGCGACGTTCAAGATCCCTTGCGCGTCGATGCTGATCGGGCCAGGCAGGTTGAAGACCGCGTCCTCTGCGCCGATGGTTGACCAGGCTGCCAGGAGATTGCCGTCGGAGTCGAACTTCTGCACCCGGTTGTTGAAGCTATCGGAGACGTAGACGTTGCCGTCGCCATCCGTCGTGACAAATCCGCCGTCGAGGGGTGGGCCGTCAGGCGGCGCCAGGAACTCGAACTGCCCCTCCTCGCTGCCCCGCCCGCCCCAGGCAGCAAGCCGATTTCCGTCCAGGTCATACTTGACGATCTCGGCGTTTTGCAGGTCCACGGCATACAGATGGCCGTCGCCATCGACGGCGATGTCGTGGGGCTTGACGTCCAGGTCGAAGGTGCGCGCCGCGGCCAGAATTGCTGCGGCCGGCTCAGCTGGCTCCGGCACAGCTGTGGCGGTCGGCGCGGGAGGCGGCTCGGTGGGCGGTGGCGCCGCAGTGGGCGCGACGGTCGGGGCTGCCGGCGCGGCGGCGCAGGCTGTCAGTCCCAGAACGAGGGCTGCGACCAGAAAGCCCAGCCCAAGAGTCTTTGCGATCGTCTGCTTAGCGGTCATGGTGTCTCTCCTTCTCAAATTAAGGGTCAGGGTGTCTCGCCGGCAGGCGCTTGACCTGTTTCCCGGCAAATCGGTGTCGTTGGCTGACGGGCCTACCATACCCGACGACCGTTAACGCAGCGTCTCTGAGCCGACCAATTACCGGAAAAACCCAAAAGTCGTGACAACATGGTGCTATTCGCTGGACTTGTGCGATCACTGTGCTATAATCGGGCCGCTTTTCCGTCGTCAGTTGACAGATCACCCAGTGAGGGAACAGGTGCTTGAGCTCCGATTCCTCGGCCAATTCGAGATCCTCCAGAACGGCACGCCCGTTCGACTGACTTCGCGCCCTGCCCAGTCGCTGCTGGCCTACCTGTGTCTGCATCCAGGCAAGGCGTTTCGCCGCGAGATGCTGGCCGGCATGATGTGGCCCGAAGCCAGCGAAACAAGCGCCCGCAACAACCTGCGCCAGGCGTTGTGGCGTATCCGCAAGTCGCTGGAAGACGGCCGCTCTGGTCACAACGACTATCTCCTGACGGACGACCTCTCCATCGCATTCAATGCAGAACAGCCATACTGGCTGGACGCAGAAGCGCTGGCGCAGCCGGTCGAACCTGACGCAGACGCCGTGCAGCTGGCTCAGATTGTCGCCGTCTACGGTGGCGAACTGCTGCCGGGGTTCTACGACGAATGGACCGTGCTGGAGCGTGAACGCCTGCAGGCCGTCTTCGAGCGCCGCATGGGCCAGCTCCTGGAACGCCTGATCGCCGACCGCGACTGGGTGCAGACCGCAGGCTGGGCTGACCGCTGGATTGCCCTGGGCAATACCCGGAAGCCGCCTACCGCTCCCTGATGCTCGCCCAGGCCGCCCTGGGTGACCTGGCGGCCATGAACGCCGCCTACCAGCGCTGCACCGAAGCGCTCTGGAGCGATCTGGGCGTGGAGCCTTCGGCGCAGACCGTGGCGCTGTATGCTAATCTGCGCAATCCGCAGTTGCGCCCGGCCGCGCTGGGAGACCTTTCCCAGGCTGACACCCTTGTAGCCGGCGCCGCGGTGGCCGACCTGCTCGACGAGGCGCCGGCGCCGGGCGAGCCTCCTTTCAAGGGCCTGCACTACTTCGACGAGACCGACAGCGCCCTCTTCTTCGGCCGCGAGCGCGTCGTCGCCGAGCTGGCCAGCCGCCTTGTGTCCGGTCAGCCATTCCTGGCCGTCGTCGGCGCCTCCGGCAGCGGCAAATCCTCGCTTATCAGGGCCGGCCTGGTGCCTGCGTTGACGGATCAGGAGGGTGCTGCGCCAGATCCACAGGCCGCCGTTTGGCGGCAACGAGTCGCCGTTCTGACGCCCACGGCTCATCCGCTGGCGGCGCTGGCAGCCGTTCTGGTGCCGTTTGGCAAGACACAACAAGTCGACGCGCTGGCCGCGGCTATCTCCGAAAATCCTGCCCAACTCAGCGCCTTCCTCCAAGATACGGTCCAGGCCGAGGACCGGCGGCTGCTGGTGATCGACCAGTTCGAGGAGCTCTTCACCCTGTGCCGCAGCGCTGAAGAACGGCGAGCCTTTGTCGATGCGTTGATGGCCGCGGTCTCGGCGACGCCCGCGTTGCTCAGCCTGGTCATTGCCGTGCGCGCCGACTTCTACGCCCAATGCGGCCAGTACCCGGCGCTGCGCCAGGCTCTGGCCGTCCACCAGGCCTTCATCGGACCCATGAACGCCGAGGAACTGCGCCGTGCCATCGAGGCGCCGGCGGCCTACGGCGGCTGGGAGTTCGAGCCGGGTCTGGTCGACCTGATCCTGCGCGACACGGGTGAGGAGCCGGGCGCGCTGCCCCTGCTCTCTCACGCGCTGCTGGAGACCTGGCTGCGGCGCAGGGGACGCGTCCTGACCCTGCAGGCCTATGCCGAAGCCGGGGGCGTTCATGGCGCCATCGCCCGCACAGCCGAGACCGTTTACAACCACCGGGTCACGTCGGAGCAGCAGCCGCTGGTGCGCAGCATCCTCCTGCGGCTGACCGAGCTGGGCGACGACGTTATCGACACACGCCGCCGCGTGACGCTGGACGAACTTGCCTCCAACCTCCGCTCGCAGGAGGCAATTGCGGACGTCCTGCGCATTCTCAGCGATGCCCGCCTCATCACCGTCGACCAGGACACTGTAGAGATCGCACACGAGGCGCTGATCCGCGAGTGGCCCACGCTGCGCGGCTGGTTGGCAGACGACCGGGAGGGACTGCGCCTCCATCGCCACCTGACCGAAGCAGCGCGGGCCTGGGAAGAGATGGACCGCGACCCGGGCGAACTCTACAGCGGCGCGCGGTTGGCGCAGGCGCAGGAATGGGCCGACGCTCACGGCAGCGAACTGAACGCTCTGGAGCAACACTTTCTGGCAGCTTCGGTCGAGCGGGCCGAACGACGGGATCGCGAGCTGGCTGCGCAGCAGGCACGCGAGTTGGCGGCTGCACGAGAGCTGGCGAAGACGCAGCGGCAAAAGGCCGAGATGGAGAGCCGTCTCGCGGAGGAACGACGACAGGCTCTGATTCAACTGCGCCGCCGCGCGCTGTTCCTGACCGCGGCGCTTGCAGTCGCCCTGCTGCTGGCCGGTCTGGCGCTGTTCCTGCGCGCTCAAGTTCAACAGGCTGTGCTGCGGGCCGACGCCAACGCACTCCGTGCCGAGCAGGAAAGGCAGATCGCCTTCTCCCGGGAGCTGGCCGCCGCCTCCGTTTCCAACCTGCCGCTGGACCCGGAACGCAGCATCCTGCTGGCCATGGCGGCCGTCTCGCAAACCCGCGACGCAGACCTGCCGGTGCCCAAAGAGGCCGAGGAAGCGCTGCATCAGGCGCTGCTGACCTCGCGCCTATGGCGAACGCTGCCCGGCCCCTACGGCGTCGCCTTCAGCCCCGACGGCAAGCAACTGGCCACTGGCGGTCCCGACAGCTCCGCGATTGTGCGCGACGTTGCCAGCGGCGAGACGATGCTCAGTTTCACCGGCCACAGCGGCGACCGCCACGGCGTCGGCGTGGGCTACAGCCCGGACGGCCGCAAGCTTGTCACGGCCAGCGCTGACGGCACGGCCGCGGTCTGGGACGCCAGCGACGGGACTGAACTCCTCAGGCTGCGCGGCCACATCGCCAACATCTACGAGGCCCAGTTCAGTCCTGACGGGCAACGCATTGCTACCTCCAGCGCCGACGGCACGGTGCGACTTTGGGACGCCGCCACAGGAGAGAACCTCCTGGTCATACGCCAACCCAATGCGGCCGGGATCGCTTTTGATCCGCGGGCGCTCGTCTGGCCATCGCCGCATTTCTCGCCGACGGAAGTGCTGTAGCGATCTGGGACACCGAGACGGGGCGGCAGATCGGGTCCATTGGCGCCCGCGCGCGGCGCCAGAGATTCAGATTTCAGTCCCGACGGCGCCCGGCTGGCCATCGCCGAGGGCAGCGGCGACAACGCCATCTGGGACGTGCAGACGGGCAACCGGTTGGCCAGCTTCGACAGCAGGGCGCCCATCTACTCGATCCGCTTCAGCCCGGACGGATCGAGCGTCGCCACCGGCGGCGACGACGGCATGGTGCGGCTGTGGAACGCGGCCACCGGCGGACTGCTGCTCAGCCTGCCCGGCCACGACGGCGTGGTCACCAATCTCGACTTCAGCCCGGACGGCGCCCTGCTGGCCACGGCCAGCATCGACGGAACCACCCGCCTGTGGAATCTCGGACCCGCCGGCAGCAGGGAACGGCTGACGCTGCCGGCCCACGACAGCGTTGTCTACAGCGTCGATTTCAGCGCGGACGGCAACCGGGTGGCTACCTCGAGTTGGGATCGGCGAGCCATCATCTGGGACACCAATACGGGGGAGCAACTGACCAGCCTGCCGGAGCACCCGGACAGCATCGCTCGTGTTGCTTTCAGCCCCGATGGCAGCCGGGTGGCCACGGCCGCCTACGACGGCGTCGTGCGTATCTGGGACAGCGTCGCCGGACAGCTCATCCGCGAGTTGGCGGCGCACGGTCCGCAGGACATCGACGTCGCCTGGGACAGTGCCGGGCAGCGGCTGGTGACCGGCGGCTCTGAAGGAACGGCCAAGATCTGGGATGCAAGGACGGGCGACCTGCTGCACACCATGGACGGCCACAGCGACCGTATCCACCGGGTCGCGTTCAGCCCTGACGGGCAGACCGTAGCCTCCGCCAGTTGGGACGGCACGGCGCGGTTGTGGCATGCCGGCTCCGGCGAGCTGCTGGAGACGCTGGCCGCAGACGGCGGCCAGGTGAAGTCGGTCGCGTTCAACGCCGACGGCCACCGCCTGGCCACCGCCCATGCGGATGGCGCGGCGCGTCTCTGGGACCTGATCACCCAGGATGGGGCGCAAGGGGCCATCTTGACGCAAACCTTGGTCGGCCATACTGGTTCAGTCTGGGACGCGGCGTTCAACCCGATGGGCGACCGCGGGCAACCCTGAGCTGGGACGGCACCGCCCGGCTCTGGGACGCGGCGACCGGGGAGGAGTTGCTGACCCTGCGCGGTGAGAACAACGGCCCCGATCTGGCGTTCACCCCCGACGGCCGTTTCCTCGCCACCACCAGCGGCAGCGGCAACGTGCACATCTACGCGACGGCCCTTGACGATCTGCTGACGCTGGCCAGGGAGCGCGTCACCCGCCCGCTCACTCAGGCCGAGTGCCAGCGCTTCCTGCACATGGAGGCTTGCCCGCGCTAGATTTGCGCCCCAGGCAGCCTGCACATCAAGAAATCACACGCTGTCCCCGTGCACCAATCAGCGGTTCGCACCGGCGCATCGTTGCTCGAACGTTGCCCGCTCGCCGCGCTGTAGCGCCAGCGCCAGCGCTGGTTCCGGCTCGTCAGAGCGGGCAATGTGCTGGCGGGAGGGATCATAGCTGTAACTTCCGGATAGCGTCAGGGTGTCGCCAGTCCAGCGGCTGCTGACATAGTACAACAGCCAGAGCGGCTGGTCCTCCTGAGGCACGAAGCGCAGGTCATCCACCTGGCCGTCGCGGTTCGCGTTGCCCCAGACCTCGAACTCGCCAGCCTCGCCGCCGATGCAGTAGCTGGCCGAACCGGTGAGATTGAGGCCATCGATCACAGGCGGCGCCTCCAGGTGCACGAACAGCACCGCCGCCCGGTCGGCGCTCACCGGCATCTCGCCCAGCCAGTCGCCGGTGAGTGTCGGACGCCCTCCGGTGGAACGGCTCCAGGATGGACCGGAAACAGCATCGCCGCACCCTCCGAGCAAGGTGACCAAAACAATGAATATCGCAAAAGAAGACTTACGCATGGGCCATTCCTTAACGGTCTCGCAGCCAGATACCAACCCTCTCCGGCTGCATCGTCTCCTGCACCACCCGCACTAATTCTGCCGTCAACGCATCCAGATCGGTCTCGTCGCGGGCGGTCAGCGCAAATTGAGCCAGCACCAGCTGGGCGTCGTACTCTTGCGGAAGAAACGCCGGTCGATTCCCTCTTGAGTGCGCCGGCGCAGCGGCGTGAACAGCGCGGCGATGATCAGCGTCGAGACCACGATTGCCAGCGGCGACTGCTCGACGCCGGTGATCCGTCCCAGTAGCTGCTGCAACAGCACGACGCAGCCAAAGTAGACCAGCGCCAGCAGAATGGTCAGCGAGCCGTAGACCAACGTCTTGCGCACCACCACGTTGATGTCCACACAGGTGGAAGCGCAGGACGGCTACCGCAATGGCAACCGGCAGCGCTGCAAAGCGCCAACGACTGGCGGACGATCTCCACAGACCGGGAAACTCGTAGAAGAAAGTCGTAAACATCAGGACGCCAAACACCAGCCCGCCCAGCGAAGGTCTTGATCTGCTGGCGCTCCGATGCACTCCGGCCCGCCCGTAGCGCACGAATAGTGAAGCGATTCCAGCAAGATGCCCAGGAACAGCACCATTACCGGTGGCACGACCAGTCGCTTCCAGTCGAGACCGCTCAACGCCGCGAGGCCGAAAGGGTTGTCAATAGGCGGCCCAAAGGTCATCGGACCTGGCACGATCCAGTTCATCGGGACGCCAAACAACGCCGTGACAATCACGACCCGCCCCACCCAGCGCCAGCGAGACGAAACGTGCTGGCCGGTTGGGAACAAGAGCAACACGAAGCTCGTCAGCATCACGCCGATCACCCAGGCTGTATCATCGATGTGGCTGCCCAGGGCAACGATCTCAACCGGCCAGTCGTGCGCAAAGGCGTAGAAGCTCAAGGCGCCGCCAAAGGTCGTAAGGCTGCCCCAGGCAATCCAAAACCGATCAGCACCCACCCGTAACGGTTGCCGCTGGCAAGCGTGCCGCGATCAACCCGCCGCTCAACAACACCATAATCATCGGAAACGCTGCAATGGCCCGTCCCTGCCACGACTGCCAGTTCTCCAACAAAATGTTTCGCGACAGCGAAGATAGCAATGCCATAGACACCGCCAGCAACAGGAGTCCTGCCGCAACCCACAGCCAGGCAAACAATCGATGGGTGCGCCAGCGGCGCCAAGAAATGGATGTCATATAGCTCCGGCTATTGTTCTTCAAGAATAGAGCTACCAGCAACCCAGCTATTGAAAGCCTCCCCAGCAAGGCTTGCCAAACCACCTTGTCGTCTTGCTCGGGCACAGCCAGCGCACACCGTGCCTCAAATGTACCATCCCAGCGTTCACCAATCGTTACGAGAATCGTTACGATTCCATTGAACGTGCGTCGTTTCGCTTTTGGTCCCGATTCTATGCTCGTGGGCCTCTTGTTTCCCGAGCCACACGCTCACAGTCTCCGGTTGCATCGTATCTTTGACAACGCGCACCAGCTCTGCCGTCAGTGCGTCCAGATCGGTCTCATCGCGGGCGGTGAGGGCGAACTGTGCCAGCACCTGCTGTGCGTCATACTTTCTGCGATAGAAGCGCCGGTCGATGAACGCCTGGATGCGGCTGCGCAGCGGATTGAAAAGCCCAGCGATCAACAACGTGGAGATGACCACAGCCAGCGGCGAGTTTTCCACGCCCGCCACAGCCCCCAACAGCCGCTGCAACAACACCACAACCCCAAAGTAGACGAGCGCCAGCAGCCCTGTCAATACCGCGTACACCAGCGTCTTGCGAATGATGAAGTCGATATCGTACAGGCGATAGCGCAGGATGGCAACGCCGATCGAGATTGGCACGCCCAGCGCCAGAACGTTGACAAAGACCTGATAGATCAGCGGTTTAATGTAGTATGAGAATACGATGGCGGCGACGAACACGGCCGTCGCATAGACGAACCACTTCATCTGCTGGCGTTCAACCCCGCGCGACTGCACAAAACGCCAGATCATGCCGCTGATCGCAAAAAGCACGCAAACCACAAAGGGCTGAAATAGCCAGGGGTATATCCAATCAGGGAACACCAGAATCCCCACCGGGCTTTGGATCAACAGCGGGCCTTTCTGCGTGACAACCTGGATCTGTGACGAGAGTGCCATCGCCGTCGCGATCACGATGTACAGGGCAAGGAACGCAACAGTGGCCCGACGCCACCTACGCGAAAGAAACGTGCCGGTGGGAAACAATTGCAGCAGGAAAAGTATACCCAGGAACGGGAACACCCATATCCAGTTGGCCAGCCAGGCCGCAGCCATACCTCCCCAAACAGCATTCGTACCGGTCCAGAACGCCATCAGGGTGAAGATATTGAGAAAGGACTGGGTCGCCAGCGCCAGACCAACGGCAAGGAGTATCCACCCGATAGGATTTCGGGGAAGCTTCACACCAATGACAACGCCGACCGCGGCGATCGTCGTCGCATCCAACACCATGGTCACGTCGGTAAGCGCCTCTGCCGGATCGGACAATCTAGCCGGTCCGGGAAGTAAGATCAACACTACGGTGGCGATACTAATCGCTACGACCAAAGCGAACCCACCGTACGCCAGCAGTTTGTATGGTTTCATGGAAGCCGCCATTTCATGCCCTCATGCACAGAAATCAACGTCTATGTGCCGCCATCTGCCTTTGTTTCCCGGATTTCTTCTACCGTTTGAGCCATATAGTGACTCGCTCGGGCTGCATCGTCTCTTGCACGACACGGACAAGCTCCGCTGTCAGCGCGTCCAGGTCGGTCTCGTCACGCGCTGTGAGAGCAAACTGCGCCAGCACCTGCTGGGCATCATATTTCTTGCGAAAGAAACGCCGATCAATCCAGTCCTGGATATGTCGGCGCAAGGGTGTAAACAGCGCAGCGATGACTAATGTTGAGATTACGATAGCTAACGGCGAGTTATCCACGCCAAACACCTGGCCCACAAACTCTTGTAGTAGGACGACAGAACCAAAGTAGACCAACGCCAGCAGCGCGGTCAAGATCGCATAGCTCAGAGTCTTGCGAATAATAAGGTCGATGTCGTACAAACGATATTTGAGAATGGCGATACCAACAGAAACCGGGATAAGTGTCACCGCTGTGACAAACAGGACTGGCCAGAGGGGCGTGCTGCTAAGCGCGGGAGTGAACCAGATGACCGGGCCAGCTAGAAGCGCCAGAGCGATGAGCACGCTGGCGCTGGCCAGCCATTTTATCTGCTCACGCTCCGCGCCGGCCGATCGACGGTAGCGCAGAACCAGTGACACCATGGACAATGGAATCAACGCGAGGGTGAGCAGAGAAAGCAGGTGGTTGAGCTGATCTCCCCAACCTGCCAGGACCGACACACCAAAGGGGTTGGTGAACTGGTCAAACGCCGAGTTGTTGAGCGGTCCTGGTATGAACGCCATCACGAACATCTCTGCTATGGTGATGAAGACCGCCAGTCCAACGACCCAACGCCAGCGTGGTGAGAGTGGCCGCCCATCTGGAAACAGAAGCAAGACAAAGATAACGACGCTGAAAAGCAGCGGCCCCTCGAACAGATAAGCCAGCCACGCCATAGTCAGACCGCCATGCAGTGAGCCTGGCGCCACCACCAACGCACGCTCAGCATATCCATCGGCCAGAGCGCCAACTGACGTGAGCAATGCGGTAACCGAGAAGATCCAGCCGATCGCATTTCCCGGCTGGCGCGCCACGATCAGTGCACCCATGATCGCAAACGCCAGTAGCGTCAGAACGACTGCGTTCAGAATCGGATTCGAGCTGGAATTCGGTTGCGCGACGGGACCGTTTCTGATAGAAAGGTACCCGGCAATCGCCAGACAAACCAGCGTAATCGCCGCAAGCAGCCATCCCGATCTGGCAGCCGTCTTCGTGCTCATCGTTTCGCCTCACATCGCCATCCAATAACAGTTCAACGCAGTGCTCATAGCTTTCCTGCGCGCCAATAGGATACTCCCTTACCGTTCCCCAATCGTTACGAATGGCGTTACGCAGCCCCCGATGCTTATCCGCAAAACCACAAAGCCCGGCCCGGCGGGCTACCCTGGAGTAGCTTCACCGGGCCGGGTCGTTTGTCAGGGTTGGCGCAGTGCCACGAACTCCCACTCGTAGGTGATCGAGATGCCGCCGCCGATCTCTTCGTAGGTGTAGTAGATGACGTCGCCGGAAGGCTCGACCTCAGTCAGATCCACAGCCGGCAGCGACGGCCACGGCCGGAACACGTCGGCCGGACCGGTGGTGGTGCCGCGGGACAAGACCAGAATCTCCGTTGTGTGGATCTCGGTCTCAGCGCTGCCCGAGTAGGTCCGTCGTTCCGGTCCCTGGGTCAGGTAGTTGTAGATCGCCAGCGTTCCGTCCTCAGGCAGGATCGGCGCGGTTGCCGGCCCGGCGTTGTAGGTGCAGCCGCTGATAGAACCTGAAGCCTGCCAATGCACCGAACCGCTGATCGGCCGGTAGAACTCAGGCTGAAACGGCGCGTTGATGTCGTAGAGTCGCGTTCGCTCGAACGTCACCGTAGCGCTGGTCTGATCGGCAACATCGTAGCCCGGATAAGGTCGTTCGACGGAACTGACGGTCGCCGTGCCCTGCCAGCGCCAGCAGCCGATGTTGGTCACGTAGACCTTTGGCCGCATGCTGGGATCGGGCGTGACGCCGGGCGCGAACTGCACCCAGAGATCGATGTCGGAGATGCGTTCGTCGCGGATGTCGCGGCAGAACGGCTTGCCCTTGCGGCCCGTCCAGTCCTCATCGACGTAGACGTCGACGCCCTGGGCCGGCTCGTAGTGCAGGAAGGCCGACACCGTGGCAATGTTGGCCGGATACGGGTTGGTCACGATCACCGAGCGGACGTGGTCATCGGTGAACATGATAAAGGTGAAGTTCTCGTCCACCGTGTAGCTGGCCTGCTGCCCGCCGTGCAGGTTGACATCGATGATCGCCTCCTGCATATCGACCCAGCTATGATCGACGGCCCGGCCGCGGCGCGAGGTGGCTTCCACGGTCAGCACCGGGTCGTCGGGCGGTTCCCACGGCGTGCCGGGCGCGGTGACCGTCAACTGCGCCGGCGAGCCGGGCGCGCTGGTCACGCTGCCGGGGCTAACGGCCGCGCCGTGGTTGATCGTCACGGTCATGTTGGCAGCCACGTCGTTGTTGTCGTCCTTGCCCTTCAAGGTCACGGCCATCTGGCCGTTGGCGGCCGGCGCCAGGGTCAGATGGCGCGGATCGAAGGCCAGCTTGACGCATTTCCCGTTGTCGTACCAGCCCGTTTCGGCCTCCAGCAGGTACGCGTCGGCGATGCCCACGGCCTTGGCGCTCAACTCCAGAATGGCCTCGGACACCTCAGCCCGCAGCACGCCGCCGGTCAGCCCGCCCGGCACGCCGCCGCCCGGTCCCCAGACCTGCCATGACAACTGGGCCGCGCCCAGGTTGTCCGAGTGCGGATCGAGGTGGCTGCCGGTCATCCGGCTGCGAAACACCTCGGTCGCGTTGGTGATCAACTGGCCATTGTCGGCCCGCCGCTCCTGGATGCTGGTCTCGACTACAATCATGCCGTCGATGTCGTAGTGGCTGATCCGGGCGTTCATGGCCACGTGAGCGGTCACGGTTGCCTCCAGGGTCTCACGGTAGCGGAAGTCGGTGCGCACGTTGCCATCGACCCGGCTGCCGCTCAGCAGCGCTTCGCCGCTGACGGTGCCTTCAAACACGCCGCCGGCGTCGGGACAGGTGCCGAAGCTGCCCGAGTAGGCATCCTTGAAGCTGACCGACTCGCCGTTTGCCAGTTGGGTGTCGGTCTCAAGCTGCATGCCGTAGCTGCCGTTGCTGTTGATCTGTGCGATGGCGCCGCGGTTGTTGTAGGTGACGCCGCTGGCAGTTACCGGCGGCAGCGTGACGCTGCCGCCGCCGTCGCTGGCCGCCCGCACCGGGCCATCACCCAGCAGGTCCAGCAGCGCCTGGCGTACCTGATCCTCGCGGCCTTCCATGGTGGCCATGGCCTGTGCCGTGTTCGGCGCATAGAACGTGGCGAAGATGCTGCGGCGGCGCAGTTGCTCGAAGTGCGCCTGCGAGTCCACCGGCGATCCGTGGGGAACGATGGTGATCGGCAGCAGCACCAGCGACCCGCTTGATTTCACGACCGGCAGGAACACCCGCCGCGGGCCGGGCGGCTGCGCCTGCGCTGTCGTGGCCGGTACACCCAGGGCCGCAGCCAGCAACGCGGCGATCAGAAAGATGCGAGACAGCGTTTGTTTCATGACAATCACCTCACAGCCCGCGGCTGCCGTCAACCGTCGGCGTGATGTTCTGGTTGCGGCGGAAGAAGTTGGTCGGGTCGTACTTGTTTTTCAGGGCGACCAGGCGGCGGTAGTTGGCGCCGTAGCTGGCGCGCACGGCTGCATCGCCCTCGTCGCCCAAGAAGTTGACGTAGACGCCATCGCCGGCAAAGCGGGCCATGGCAGCGCGGCTCTCATCTGCCCAGCGCTGGTGCGGCCCTGCCGGCCCCGTCTCCCAGGCGCTGGAGTGCAGCACGGCGTAGTGGTCGAAACGCAGCGCAAACGGGGTCGCGTCAACCGCCACGCGGCTGGCGGCGCCGTGGATGTGCTGGATGACCACGCTGGACAGCGGCGACACCCGCCGTTCCACCCAGGCCACCAGCGTATCGATGGCCTCGTCGCTGAAGTCGCGCACCGTGTAGGCGGCGTCGTAGTAGTTGCGCCCGTCGGGCGCGGCCGGGTCCATCATCGCCAGCAGGCCGGCATAGGGCATGGGCTGGACCACAGCCACCAGCGGCTCTGCCGCGCCGAAGGCCGCCATCTGCTGCTCGCCCTGCTCGTGGTCGTCGCCGCTGTAGCAGGCAAAGAGCGCGACGGCCGGACCGATCTCAGGCATGGTGGCCAGCACGGCCATCACGGCCAGCTCGTCGGCTGCCTCCCCCGACACGTCACGGTAGAGCTTCATCGCCTGCCTGCCCCGCGCCAGCGGGTAGATGAACGTGCCCACCAACACCTGATCGAGCGGGTACAGCCGCAGCTCGAACGCGGTGACGATGCCGAAGTTGCCGCCGCCGCCCCGCAGCCCCCAGAAGAGGTCGGGCCGCTCCGTGGCGCTGGCCCGCACCAGCTCGCCCTCGGCAGTGACCATCTCGCAGGCCAGCAGGTTGTCGACGATCAGGCCGTACTTGCCCATCAGCCAGCCGATGCCGCCGCCCAGCGTCGCGCCGCCCAGTCCGTTGCCCGCGCAGGTGCCCGTGGGCGTGATCAGGCCGTACGGCTCCAGCGCCTGCACCAGCTCGCCCAGCGTCAGGCCTGGCTCGACGCGCGCAACCCGGCGCTCGGTGTCGACCGCGACCCCCTTCATCTGAGACAGGTCGATCACCAGGCCGTCGTCCACCAGGGAGAGGCCGTTGCCGCTGTGGCCGCCGCTGCGGATCGCCACCGGCCAGCCCTCGCGGCGCGCCAGGCGCACAGCCGCGGCCACGTCCCCGCCATCAGCGCAGCGGGCGATCAGCGCCGGCCGCTTGTCCACCGCGCCGTTCCAGACCCGGCGCGCCTGGTCGTAGGTCTCGTCGCCGGGCCGGATCAACTGGCCGCGGAAGGTCTGCCCCAACTGCCCGCTTGCAGCGCCGTTGGGCGCCGTTTTCTCAATAATAGTTACAGGTGTCATCGTTTTGCTCCTTGCACGAAGGTTGCGACGGCAGCCCACTGGCCGGCCGTCGCGTTTGTTTATCGTGCCCGAAGCATATCAGATCAACCCCCTCCCGCTCATCGGGGAAACTACGCAGGTTGTCGGTACGCAGTACGCAGATTTGGCGGAACCCCCAGTGTGGTTTAGAAACCGGGTTTTCAGGCGCGATTGATCGTCGTTCCCGCTCCTAAGAAACTAGATTATGTCACTCTGAATGGGTCGTGCACCCAACACACAGTTCAGCGAATCGCTAATGAAGAGTCTCGACTCGCACGAGCCGAGAGACGCTTCATTGGCGATGGCCGCTTGTGGGTACCGGCCGCTGGACCCATTCAGCGTGACAGCCTGCGCCAAGTTTCTCACGCTATCCAAAAGGCAACGTGGCGCCTTATGAATCTCAGACCGTCTCTTGCGCCACCAGCGGCGTCTTGGAGAAAAAAACCCGGTTTCTGATGCCCCCGCTGACGGAACAGTTGGGCTAGCTCGCGCCCACCAGCAACCCCACCTCCACCGCCCACGCCGCGATCTGGGCGCGGGCGTTGAAGTCGAGTTTGAGCATGATGTTGGCGACGTGGCGCTCGGCCGTCCGCTCGCTGATGGTCAGGCGGCCGGCGATGTCGCGGTTGGACAACCCCTGCGCCACCAGCGTCGCCACCTCCTGCTCCCTTCCGGTCAGGCCGCCATAGCGCTGCCGGGCAGCGTCACGCGGCGACGCCTCAGGCAGCGCCGGCAGCATCGCCTGGGCGCGTGTGAGGAAACCGGCACGCAGCGAGTGTCCCGGCTCGCGGTCGTCTGGTAGACTGGCGGCCAGCGCGGCGTGGCTGGCGCGTGCTGCGTCCGCGGCACGCGCTGCGTCGGCGCGGCGCCGCTGGGCCAGATGCGTTCGCACCAGGGCCAGTTCGATGCGCCACTGCAGCGGCAGCCGGCCCTGGGCCTGCGCGGCTGTCCGCGCTGCGCCGAGCGCTGCGTCCGCTTCGTCGAAGCAGCCGCGGCCCAGCAACGCCTCGCCCCGCATCCACCACAGCCGCGGCACCACGCGCCCTGCGTCGGTCATATTCTGGCCGGTCGCAATGAGACGTTCGACGATATCCAGCGCCCTGTCAGCCTGGCCGCAGGACAGCGCCAGTTCCGCCCGCGCCGCCCAGATCAGCCGCTCCTGCAGGGTGCGGGCTGGTCCGCCTGGCTCGCAGACCGCGTCCAGCGCCGCCTGCGCGTCGTCCGAGCGACCCTGCCCGATCAGCGCCGTGGCCAGCGCTGCGGCCGTCTGGCGCTGCCAGATCTCGGAGTTGATGGCGCGCGCCATCTGCTGCGCGGGCGCCAGTATCTGCTCGGCCCGCTCGAAGTCCAGCATCTCGTTGTACAGCCAGCCCAGCGCGCGCCGGGCGTCCACGATCCACTCCTTGTGCTCGATGTCGATGGCCGCGTCCAGGGCAGCGTGCAGGATGTCCAGCGCTGCGCCCCACTGCCCGCGCCGGCCTTCTGCGAGTCCCAGGCAGATCGTAGCCAGGACCTCGCCGGAGCGCCAGGTAATGGCGCGCGCCGTTTCCACCGCCTGCCGGCCCGTCGGGAGATTCTCGGCCACTGCCTCGTCGTCGAACTCCAGCTCGAAATCGGCCGCCAGCGCCAGTCCGGCCTGGCTCATCAGCAGTCCGCGCCGGTCGTCCAGCGCTTCCCAGAGGGCGATCGCCTGCCGGCAGTCGGCGCGGCCGCCGATCAGGTCGCCGCAGTTGAAGCGCGTGATCGCCAGCAGGTCCAGCGTCTCGGCGAGGCCGTCGCGGTCGTTCAGCTGCTCGAAGATCGCGAGCGCCTCCTGGTGGTCGCGCAGGCCTTCGAAGGGCCGTTCCCGGTTCATGCGCCAGTTGCCCATCTGGTTGAGGCTGACTGCGACCCGCTGCGGAACGTTGTGTTGGCGCGCCAGCCGCAGCGCCTCGGCGATGTATTCGCCGCTGCGTTCGTAGTCGCGCGTGGCCCACAGGTGTCCCAGCGCCAGCGTTGCCTGCCAGGCCAGCTCGCCATCGCCGCGCCGGGTGGCCGCGTCCAGCGCCCCGTCGTAGTCAGCCAGGGCCGCGTCGTACTGGCTCAGCCGCATGTAGGCATCGCCGCGCGCCAGGAGGATCTCCGCCGGCGTCACCTGTCCCAGCGCAGCGGCGGCCTGCAACGCGTGGCTGAAGTGGGTGACAGCGGTATGAGGCGCGTGCAGGTCCAGCGCCTGCCGGCCGGCGCGCGCCGAGTAGTCCAGCGCCTTCTGCCAGTCCTGGCCAAGAAAGGTATGATAGGCCAGGTCGGCCAGCGGCGTCTCCCCGGCCTCGTTTGCCTGTTGCTCAAGGACCGCGGCGACGACGCGATGCATGGCCCGCCGCTCTCGGGCCAGCAGGTTTGCCTGCGCGGCTTCCTGGATCAGCGCATGGCGAAATGCGAAGCGGTCGCCGCTCTCCTCGACCAGCAACTGCGCGGCGATCAATTCCTTGAGGGCGGCGATGAGATCCGCCTCGTCCAGATCGGTGAGGCGGTGCAGCAGGGCAAAATCGGGACGCCGGCCGGCCACCGCGGCCGTGGTCAGCACCTGCCGGGCCAGCGGGCTGAGCTGCTCACGGCGACGGCGCATCACCTCCTGCACGCTGCGCGGGATGTGCAGCTCGGCCAGCGGCTTGCGGTCCCAGATGCCCTGGTCGAAGTAGATCTCGCCCGAACGAACCATGGCGCGCAGGATCTCTTCGACGAAGAACGGGTTGCCCTCCGACAGGCGGTAGAGATAGTCCAGAAACTCGGCACGCAGCGGGCGCGGCTGGTCGAAGATGGCCCGCACCATCTGTTCGACCTCGAGGCGGCTGAGCTTGGCCAGCGACACCTCGGTGGCGAGGCGCTGTTGGTCCAGCGCGGCCAGAAATTCGCTCAGGTCGCCGCCGGTCTCGTCGCTGCGATAGGTGAACAGCAACAGCACCGGCTGGCCCGCCAGCCGCCGCGCCAGGTAGAGCAGCAGGTCCAGGCTGGCGTCGTCGCACCAGTGCAGGTCTTCGACGATCAGCAGCAGCGGGCGAGAGGTCGCCAGCCGCTGCACGAGGTCGAGGACGGCGCGCAGCAGTTGGCTGCGGTCGTGTCCGGCCTCCACCAGGTGCGCGGCCACCTCGGGCTGCAACGGCGACGAGGACCACGCACCGTCCGGGACGCCATGCAACAGATCCAGCACCGGCGCATAGGGCCGTCCCCGGTCAGCTTCATAGCAGGCCGCGGCCAGAACCAGCCAGCCGTGCTGATCGGCCCAATCGCGCAGGTCGGCAGCAAGGCGCGACTTGCCTGTGCCCGCCTCGCCGGAGAGCAGCAGTGTCCGGCCATCGCCGGCCTGCGCCTGTCCTGCCAGCCGGCGCATGAGATCGACGTGCGCGGCGCGGCCCACCAGCAGCGGACAGATCAGTGGTGTATCGAACGGCGTGTTCATGCTGCCTATTCTAAACGAGTTTACCCCGATGGCTGCAATGGAGCATGGACGCGAAAAACGCATGGCCCGGCTCTTGAGGCCCATTTCCCGCATCCGGCGGCGCAGGGGTACGTCGTTGCAAGGCTTCACCCGCTGTGCTACAATTGTCGCCGACACTTCAAGCAGATCGGAGCAATCATGCCCTCGCAGGTTCACATCGACGTCTGGTCCGACTTTGTCTGACCGTGGTGCTTCCTCGTGTCCTCCAGTCTGGAGCGACTGAAGCAGTCCCACGGTGTGACCGTCAGTTGGCGCTCCTTTGAGCTGCGCCCGCCCGGCGCGCCGCCCATCCCGCCTGAATATCGGGCGAGGATCGAGGCCGGTCGCCCGCGCCTGGTGCAGATGGCGCGCGAGATCTACGGCCTGGAGATGAACCCGGGCAAGATGGACGGCACCAGCCGCGCCGCGCTGATCGGCGCCAAGTTCGCCGAGGCTGCGGGCGTTGGCGACGCCTACCACGACGCCGTCTTCCGCGCCTACTGGCAGGATGCGCAGGACATCGGCGACCGCGCCGTGCTGGCCGGCATCGCCGCGGAGGTGGGACTGGACCGCGACGCCTTCCTGGCAGCGCTGGACGACCCGCGCTACGAGGACGCCGTGCTGGCCGACGTCGATCTCGCCCACCGCTACGGGCTGGGCGGCGTGCCGGCGCTGGTCTTCCAGGACAAGTACCTCGTCTCCGGCGCCCAGCCCTACGAGACGCTGGTGCGTGTCACCGAGCAGGTGCGCGCGGAGATGGTCTGACAACCACGGGAGATTCTTCCTGA
The DNA here is from genome assembly GCA_041391245.1 of Caldilineales bacterium. Taxonomy (GTDB): domain Bacteria; phylum Chloroflexota; class Anaerolineae; order JAAEKA01; family JAAEKA01; genus JACKBK01. Next base: position 10,780 of record JAWKOJ010000005.1, on the reverse strand, counting down.
ACGCCTGACTGGATTTACCGGATCAACCGGAAAAGCGACCCGACCGGTTTCGAAGTCTGAGATCCTGCAAATCCCGTTAATCACGTCAAGAGAGCTAGGAATGCCCATGACCCACCAACGCTACAGCAGCAACACGCCGTGGGAACCGATCGCCGGCTATTCGCGGGCTGCGGGTTGGCAACCAGGTCTTCGTGTCCGGCACCACCGCCACCGACGACCACGGCAACGTGGTCGCGCCGGCGACGTCTACGGCCAGACGGTGCAAACCCTGCGCAATGTCGAGCGCGCGCTCAACGCGCTGGGCGCCGAGCTGCGCCACGTGGTGCGGACGCGCATGTACGTCGTCGACATCGACGACTGGGAGGCAGTCGCCCGTGCCCACGGCGAGTTCTTCGCCGCGATCCGTCCTGCCACGTCCATGGTAGAGGTCAGCCGCCTCATCGACCCCGCCATGCTGGTGGAGATCGAGGCCGACGCGATCATCGCGGACTAGCGCCGGGTCGCCCGGCAACGGAGAGATCCTTCGCTTCGGTCCGGGCTGGACAACGTTGGTCTATCGAGCCGCTACTAAGAAACTGGATTATGTCACTCTGAACGAGTCTTACGCGCAACGCTCGTTTCAGCGAACCGCCAGTGAAGAGTCTCGACTCTCACGGGCCGAGAGACGCTTCATTGGCGATGACTGCTCGTGCGTACTGGCCGTTGGACCCATTCAGCGTGACAGCCTGCGTCAAGTTTCTCACTCTATCCGAAGGGCGCCGCGGCGCCTTATGCATCTCACGATGACATATGCGAGGTCAGGTTTGACACGGCGCCGACCAAAGGACTTTCCCATCTTTCCCTCATTTCCCTGCTTTCCCTCTGTTCCCTCCTTTCCATGTCTTTCTCCCCCATCCTCGTCTCCGGCCTGATCAACATCGAGACCACCGTCCGTGTCGACGGGTTTCCGATCCCCTACTTTCCCGTGCGCTACCCGTTCTTCGGGGTGCGCAGCACGGTGTCCGGCGTCGGCCTCAACGTCAGCAAGGCGCTGGCGACGCTGGGCAACGACGTGCGCTTCCTGAGCCTGATCGGCCAGGACGCGGCCGGGGCGTTGGTGCGCGGCGAGCTGGCGCAGATCGGCATTGATGATCGTTATGTCGTGTCACAGATCGCCGAGACCGCCCAATCCGCCATCCTCTACGACGACACCGGCCGACGGCAGATCAACGTCGATCTCAAGGACATCCAGGAAACGGCGTACCCGGAGGCGCTGTTCGAGGAGGCGGCCGCGGGCTGCCGGCTGGCGGCGCTGTGCAACATCAACTTCTCGCGGCCGTTGCTGACGCTGGCCCGCCGCCGTGGCATGACGGTCGCCTGCGACGTCCACACGATCGCCGACCTGAACGATCCCTACAACGCCGACTTCATGCGCGCCGCCGACATCCTGTTCATGAGCGACGAGGCGCTGCCGGTGTCACCGGAAGAATGGGCGGCGGCTGTTCAGGCACGTTACGGCAACGGCATCGTCGTCGTCGGGCTGGGGACGAAGGGCGCGCTGCTGGCCGTCAAGGGCGAAACGCCGGTCCGCGTGCCGGCGGTCGCGACGCGGCCGGTGGTCAACACCATCGGCGCGGGAGATGCCTTGTTCTCCTCATTCCTGCATTTCTGGAGCAAATCGGGAAATCCGCACGACGCGCTACGGAAATCCGTGGTCTTCGCGTCGTTCAAAATCGGGGAAAGCGGTGCGGCCTCCGGCTTCCTGGACGAGGCCGGCCTGCAAACCTGGCTGCAGCGCACCAAGACACCGTAAGACGATTTTCCAAATCGTCCCGGCTGCCCTCCAGCGCAGGCCACCGGTGACCTGCACGGAAGCTGCTTGTCCGCGCGGTAGCACGGTTTTCCCAATCATCCTGCCGGATGATTGGGAAGGCTCAGCGGTCGATTTGGAAAATCGACCTGCGACCGACCGCAATTTGCGCTATCGATGCGCTTCGTTATAATGCCGGTACCCCGCTTGAACCAGTCGCATCGTTCCCACCAACGACCCGCGACGCAATTTCGGCGCATCCGCATGCGCCTTCCAATTCGAGATATAAGGTTCGGGACAGCCTTGAGCCACTGCCAACGCACGGCTTGCTTTAACGCTTCCCGCGCCAACCAAAACTGACACTTGCCGAAGGAGAAACTGAATGAGATCCCGAAACGCCATGTCCCTGGTCAATGCGGCGCTCGCGCTGGCATTGGTAGCCACTTCGACGTTCTTTCCCGCCGAGCCTGTCGAGGCGACCGCCTTACCACCCGAACTCCCGCAGACCAGCACGGATACGGCCGTGGCGTCTCGGACCAACCCGGCTTCTGCCAGCGCCATCGATCCGTTGGCAACACCCCTCTCTGTCTCGCTGCAGCAATCGACCTTCGACCCGGCCACAGCCGCGGGCAGCGGGCTGGTGGTCACCGTCACTGTGCGCAACAACCTGGGGCCGGTAGTGGTCCCGCCGCTTAGCGCCGGCCAGGACATCACCGAGACGGTGGCCGCGCTGCGTTCGGTGGACTTCGCCGCCGACCCCAACACCCTGCGCGACGTGATCCTCAGCGACGAACTGACCCACCCCTCGTCCGACCTGCTGGATGCAACACCGGCCGCCGATCAGAACGGCGACCGCCTGGTGGTCAACCTGGGCGACGTGCCGCCACAGGGAACGGCGCAGGCCGTGCTTCGTCTCAGCGCTCCCGGCGCACTGGCCGACTTCACCGACCTGGACACGGGCCTGCGCGCCTTCGGCAACTGGCAGGGACGGCCTGTCGCGGGCGATGCGGTCCCAATCTCGCTGGCGCCCAACGGTTTCGCCCAGTTCCTGGTCTGCACGGTGGACGCCAACTGCACTGACCGCTACGTGCTGCGCCAGACAGCCGCGCTGGCCGGCGACCCGATCGCGCTGTTTGAGTACGTGCGCGGGCTGGGCTATGAAACATACGTCGGCAGCCTGCGCGGCGCGCGCGGTACGCTGTGGAGCGAGGCCGGCAACGGCGTCGATCAGGCCAGCCTGCTGATTGCCCTGCTGCGCGCCGCCGGCATCCCGGCCGCCTACCGCCTCGGCGCGCTGGACCAGTCCGACGCCCAGTCCTTGCTGGCCAGCATGTTCGGCGACCGGCCCGCCACCGGCGGCTATGTGCCGGCCGGCGCGCCGACCGTCGATCCGGTCAACGACCCGGCGCTGATCGCCGAAGCGCAGCAGCACGCCTGGGTCGAAGCGTATCTGCCCGGCAGCGGCTGGACAGCGCTGGATCCCTCCTTCGCGGCCGCCCAGCCGGGCGATGTCTTCGGGACGCCCGGCGGCGGCCAGCTTGCCGAATTGCCCGACAGCCTGCGCCACAAGGTCACCTTCGACCTGGCGGTCGAGAAGTACAACGCCTTTCCTCTGGGCGGCAGCAATCTGTACGACCTGCCATCGCCCGCATCGGCCACGTTCAACACCGTCGAGTTGGTAGGTGAGCCGGTCATCTTCGCCCACCTGGTGGAGAGCACCATCCAGGGCGGCATGGTCTACCTCACCGCCGAGCACACCTACACGCCTTATTTCCTGGTCGGCGAGAACGAGCAACTGATAGAAGGAACATCCTTCGGCGAGCTGATCAGCAGCTTCCCCTTTGCCAAGGATTTCGTCGTGGCCGAGTGGCTGGACATCACCGTGACCGAGCCGGGCGGCGCCAGCGAGACCTACCGCCGCGAGCTGTTCGACGACATCGGCTACGACGCGCGCGCCGGCGGTGGGCTGGCAGGCAACATCGCCCGCGACGAGACGGCCCGCGTCAGCACGTTGTCGTCCTGGGCCACGCTGGTCTCGACCTCGCGCGTACCCGTCTACGCCATCGACGACTCCTACCAGTCGATGGTGACGCTGGGGCTGGCCTCCGGCGATGCCTACGACCAGATCGCCGGCCTCCAGGACGATCCCACCCCCTCGCCGGAGACCACCGCCGCGGCCCAGGAGGCAGTCAGTGCCTTTGGCCAGGCCGCCCGTCTGGGCCAGAAGCTGCACCTGTTGCAGTTCAACACCGCCTCCGACAGCGGACTCGACTACCTGACCAGCGCCCTGCGGGTCAAGGCCTACACGGCCACGCCGCGACTTTTCACCCTTGGCTGGGAGCGCAACGAGGTGGCGGAAACCGACGCCATGTCCTTCGACCTGGGCCGCAACCGCGTGCGCGCGGTGGGCTATCCCGGCCAGACCGAGGCCGGCGTGCAGTCGTTCAACTACGCGCGCGGCATGCTGGACCTGTCGCTGGAGCACACCGTGCTGGCCGAGGCAGCGCCGACGCCGGTGATCAGCGTCATCGCGGTGCTGGACCAGGCCGAGCTGGACGGCATCCCGGTCTCCCGCTACACCGTCGGCACGCTGGACGAGCTGAACGCGCTGCCCATTTCCGCCGAGGCCAAGGCGCGCATCTCCACCGCGCTCACGGAGAACCCCGACCTCAACGTGCTGGTGCCCGAGGCGATGGTGACACTGCCGGGCGCGGCCGAGCCCACGGTCGGCTGGCTGCAGATCGACAACACCACCCTGGAAACCATCGACGTCATGGAGAACGGCCTGCACATGGCCGTCTCGTATGCGGTGCTGGGCAATTTCGCCAAAAAGGTGGGCAGCCTGGTCGGCGGCTTCGGCGCGGGCTTCGTCGCCACCACCATGGGCTTCTGGGGATCGTTCTTCGGCGCGGTGCCCATCGATCCCGCCGACATCGGCAGCGTCGTAGCCCAGGCCAAACAGGTGGCAGCAGAAAAGGGCAAAGAGGCTGAAAAGGCCTGCAAGGCCAAGGCCGACAAGAAGTGGTGCAAGGTGGGCGTTCAGGCGGGCGCTGCGGCCGGCAACGCCGCCATCAACCGCGCCGACCCGCCGCTGCCGGAGATGCAGTTGAACCTGCCTTTCGAGGTCACCTATCCGACCACCAGCGCCAGCTCGCTGGTCAACCAGACCGCCAACCTGACCGGCAACAGCATCGCCATCAACGTCTCCACGCCACTGGTCGGCGTCCATCACACGACCAGCGAAACCTGGCCAAGCAACGCCCAAAACAGCTTCGAATTCGACAATCTCTGGGTTGTAGACGCACAAGTCTTCCAAGGAGCGACACTGCTGGGCAGCGGCACGGTAACTGCCGCACCGGCCAGTTCCGGCAGCCCGGCTGTGGCAACCACCGGCGGCAGCCTGATTGACGTCGCTGCCACAGCCGCGGGCAGTCTCTCGCTGCACGGCGCGGCGGTGCCGGAACTGGCAGCGGGCAGCGATCGCGAGTCCTACACCGCCGACCTCAGCAGCGGGGCCAGCTTCGAGTTGACGCTGCGCGGCGCAGTCGTCAGCGTCGGCGGTAACGACTACAGCGGCGACCTGCGGCTGGTAACCAGCGACGCTGTCAGCCTGGCAGGCGCAGGCGCAACGGCCGCCCCCAACTTCGCCGGCAACCTGGCGACGACGGCCGGCAGCGGCGGATACACGGTCGCCGACGCCAGCGGCACGGTCACCGTCGGCGGCAACCCGGCGCCGGCATCGTCCGGCTTTGCGCTGGGCAACGCGGCCGGCAGCGCCAGCGTGGCCAGCGCGGCCGGTGACGACGACACCTTCGTCTTCAACGGCACGGCCGACTTCTACCGGCTCGGCCTGAGCAGCGGGGCAACGCCAGCGGCACGGCCGCCGGCGGCTCAGTCAGCTTCACTGCCAGTGTCGGCGCCAACGTCAGCGACGCCTACACCATGACCGTCTATGCCCCGGCTGGCTGGGACGTGGGCATCGACACGGGCGGCCAGGTCACCGCCCAATCGCCGGTCGACGCGGCTGCCGGCGTGCACCAGATCGTGGTCTTCGCCCAGCCGGCCGGCGCGCCTGACCTGGCAGTGTCCGCGGTGCATGTGGTCACCGTCAGCCCGGTGGACGGCGTGGATCTGGACGTGTTCGTCGACCCGACCTTCACCGTGCCGTGGGGCGACAAGGTGCCGGGCGTCTACGATCTGGCGGTCAACGACGGGCGCATGCAGCTCACCGGCGCGTCCTTTGCGGTCGATCTGACCAACGCCTCGTCGGTCGATCGCACCTACGACGTGACCGTCTCGGGCCTGCCGGCCGGCTGGTCGATCCTGGGCAGCCAGCCGGGCGCCACCAGCCTGGCTGTACCGCTGAAGGCTGGGGAGAAGGTGCAGCTGGGCCTGCACATCCTGCCGACGCTGGCGACGCTGCCGGCCATCGGCACCAACTACCCCTTCACGGTCGTGGCAACCGCCCAGGACAACGGCGCGGTGACCGCCAGCGACAGCGACGCGTGGAGCGTGCCGGCGGTTCCCTTCCCCTTCGTCCAGGTCAGCCCGGCCGAGCAGTACCTGGGCGAGAACACGGCCGGCACGTTCGACGTCACCCTGACCAACGTCGGCAACGCGCCCGGCTCCTTCGACCTGCTGGCTGAATCGCCCGCGCCCGGCTGGACGGTCTCACCGCCGACTGGCCCGATCGCGCTGAACCCCGGCCAGTCGTCCACCCAGACGCTGAACTTCGCGGTGACCACCGGCCAGCGCAACGTGGACTACCCCTTTGCGGTCAGCAGCCCGGCGCCGACGATTGCCTACACGCCGACCACCGCGATGCTGGTCTACCTGGCCGGCCCGCTGAGCGCGCCGGTCTACGACGCCGGCGCGGGCGTGCTGGCCTGCACCGACGACAGCGCGCTGGCGGCCGCGTTCACCAGCCTGGCCGGCGCCGCCAGCGAACTGGAGGCGTCGTGCGACAGCGGCACGTGCAGCGCGGCGCTGCGCGACACGACAGTCGCCGCCGCTGACACGCTGGTGACGCTGGTCAACGTCGGCTGGCCCACGGTGGACACAGCCGCGCTCGCGGCGGACGCAGCCGCGCTGGGGTCGGCCTCCGGCAACGCGGCCATCAGCGCGGCGCTGGCGGATCTGAGCGACTCGGCGGCCGCACTGGGTGTGGCTGTCTGCCAGTCGGCCCAGCACCAGCCCGCAGCTAAGTTCACCCCCTCCATCGATGCCGTGATCCTGGGCGACAGCGCGACCTACACGCTGACGGTCACCAACCAGGGATCGCTGGCCACCAGCTACGCCGTGACTGCGACCCTGCCAACCGGCCCGGACGTCGACAGCCTGAGCCTCCTCCCCGGCGAGAGCCAGCCGCTGGTCTACACCTTCACGGCGCCCGCGCTGGGCTTCCAGGTCTTGCAGGCAACGGTTGCCGCGACCGGCCCGGACGTGGTCGGCGATGTGTCGACGCAGGCCAGCGCCGGGCTGAACGTGGTCAACCAGTTCGTGCAGATCACGTCGGTGACGCCCGACCCGCCCTTCGTGGAAACCGGTGTCAGCTCGACCACGGTGAGCATCGACGTGGCCAACGTGGCCAACCTGCGGCGCGAGGTGACGGCGCGCACGACCATCCTGAACGCCGGCGGCGGAGCAGCCTACAGCGACGACCAGCCGCTGACGGTGCAGCCCGGCGCGCCGCAGAGCTACGAGCTGCAAACCGTCAACACCTCCGGCTGGGCCAGCGGCGTCTACACGGTCGAGGTGGAATTGCTGGATGCCGGCAATGTGCTGGTGCCTGACGGCTACGGCTTTGCGCCCTTTGGCGTCGGCCAGGCGCTGGGCGCCAGCCACAGCGTCAGCCCGCTGGTGGTCGCACCCGGCGACGTGACGGTGACGACCGCGATCACCACCGAGATCCTGGTGGACACGATCCTGCCAGAACAGCCCGAGTCGCCGGCGCCGCTGGAGGCGAGGAATGTGCGATCGGGTGAGAATTGGGTGGTGACAAAGGAAGCTGGTGGGGAGGTGGTGTCGGCGGCGGATACGTCGGGCGAGAGCCTTACCCTCACCCCACGCTTCGCAGTCTCCCAGGGGGAGAGGGGGCCAGAGCCGGAAGCGGAGGTGATCGATGAGGAATCGCTAGCAGTAGAGGAGCCGGTCGAGGAGATTGTGCCGCAGAACGAGCGGTCGCTCTTGGCGGCTGTGTCGCGGGCGGAACAGTCGGATGCGGGCTTCGTGTACAGCGGAAGCTGGCAGACGATCACCAGCAACCGCGCCAGCGGGAACAACTACGCCCGTTCCCAGACGGCCGGCAACACGGTCAGCTACGACTTCAGCGGCACGTGGGTGACGCTGGGATTGCTGGGCACCAATCAATCGGGCGAGGCTGAACTGTTCCTGGATGGAGCCAGCCAGGGCCTGATCGACACCTATCGACGCGAGGACACGGCGTTTGCCCTGACCTTCGACGGGCTGATTTCGGCCACCCACACCATCTCGCTGACGGTGTTGGGTACCGCGAACCCCAAGAGCGGCAACGAGTTTGTCGGTATCGACTACATTGACTCCTGGGACGGCTGGCGGCGCTGCCTGACGGCCTGTTCGAGCAGACCGACCCGCGCGTGCTGCTCAGCGGCGGGTGGAGCAACGTCAACGACGCCAACGCCAGCGGCGGTTCGTACATCCGCTCTGCCAACGGCAACGCCTGGTTCTACTTCAGCGGCGACTCCTTCACCTATCACGCCATGACGCGCAACGACGCCCGCACCGTCCGGCTCTACGTGGACGACGTGTATCTGACGGAGCTGAACCTGTTCGACTGGAACGCCGTGCCCCGTACGTACTCCTTCCAGGGGTTCGGCCCCGGGCTGCACGTCGTGCAGGTGAGCAGCCAGAACAGCCAGGGCACACTGGATGCGTTTTCGCAGCCTGGTTCGCCGCCCTGGACCGACCCCAACCCGCCGCCCGCCGGCTTCCAGCGCTACGAGGCCGACAGCCCGGCGTGGCTCTACAACGGCGAGCCGTACACGGTCACGGCCCGCACCTGGACGCGCGAGACCAACGCGACCTCGCGCTACGCCAGCGCGGCGGAGAGCATCTGGTCGACTACTGCGTCCGACACCGCGGCTCTCACCTTTGACGGCCGCTGGGCCGCGGTAGGCTTCATGGGCGACAGCGATGGCGGCAACGTCGAGGTCTTCCTGGACGGCGTCAGCCAGGGCGTTGTGGACACCTACCGGCGCGAGATCGAGCCGCTGAGCTTCACCATCGGCAACGTTGTCACCGGCACGCACACCATTTCGCTCACCGTGGTGGGCGATGGCGAGGTGCGGGTGGACTACCTGGATGTGTGGGACGGCACGGCGCTGACCGACGGCACGTACGGCTGGAACGACTACGACCGCTTCTACCTGGACGACGACTGGAGCCTGCGCACATCGATCAACCCGCCGGGACAGTTCCTGCGCACGGGCACGGGCAACGCCTGGTTCCCGTTTACCGGCGACACGGTCAGCTTGGAGGCCTGGGCCGAGAGCGGCACGCGCAAGGCGCGGCTGTACGTGGACGACGACTACAAGGGAACGTTCGACATCGACGCGGCAGGCACCATCACGCCGACGTGGTCGTTCGACGGGCTGGGCGCGGGCGCGCACGTGCTGCGCGTCCACGGCTGGCAGTCCAATGCGACCGTCAATGCGTTCATCCAGCCGGGCAGCGCGCCCTTCTACACGCCGCCGGCCGCCGGCGCGTTCCAGCGCTACGAGGAGGACTGGCCGGCCATTCTTTACAACGGCGTCCCCTACACCGCGACCGTCAACACATGGACGCGGCTGAACAACAGCACTGTCTTCGGCGCCAGCAATGGCCAGGTGATCTGGTCGCGAACCGCCAACGACGAGATCAGCTTCGCCTTCAGCGGCGTGACGGTGGGCGTCGGCTTTTGGGCAACCAACGCGGGCGGCAACGCCGAGATCTTCATCGACGGCGTCAGCCAGGGGGTGGTCGATACCTACCGGCGCGATCGCGACAATCTAAGCCTGTACTACAGCGGCCTGGCTGCCGGCCCGCATACCCTGGTGATCAAGGTGCTGGGGAGCAGCCATCCCAACGCCACCAACAACGACGTCAACCTGGACTTCATCGACGTCTGGGACGGCAGCACGCTGCCCGACGGCACCTTCGAGGAGTTCGACGGCCGCGTGCTGCGCAGCAACAACTGGGACGCGGTGGTCAACGCGGCGGCCAGCGGCGGGGTCTTCGCCCAGGACGGCACATCGGTCAACGAAGCCTCGATGTGGTTCCCCTTCACGGGCGACAGCGTCAGCTTCCAGGCCATCGCCCGCAGCAACGCCAGCACCGACTCGGTCGCCAGGATCGACGGCCAGTTCGTGGGCTATCTCAACCTGTACAGCAACGACATCGTCACTCGCACCTTCTCTTTCGACGGGCTGGGGCCGGGGCTGCACGTCTTGCAGGTGTCGCGCTACCGCGGCGAGCAGACGGTGGACAACTTCAGCACGCCGGGCAGCGCTCCCTTCTTCACGCCACCCAGCTACACCGGCTTCGTGCGCTACGAGGAGAACGACCCCGCTCTCAGCTACGACAGCTACCCCTACGTCCAGCGGCCGCAGTCCTGGAGCACTGAGGACAGCAACGTGCGCTCCAGCGGTCGTTACGTGATCGGCTCCTCCACCGCCGGCAACACAGTCAGCTTGCAGTTCAGCGGAACCTGGGTCAACATCGGCTTCCGCACACGCTTCAACGCCGGCCAGGCCGAGGTACTGGTGGACGGCATCAGCCAGGGAATTGTCGGCCTGTACGACGCCAATGAAGAAGTGAAAGAGGTGCAGTACGGCGGCTTCAGCCCCGGGCCGCACACTGTCGAAGTGCGCGTCACGGGCAACCCCGACCCGCCCAGCACGCAGGCCAACGTCTGGCTGGACTTCATCGAGGTCTACGACGGCTCGGCTGCTTCGGACGCCTTCCAGAACGCCAACG